>NZ_JACHXU010000028.1 GCF_014192335.1 Aporhodopirellula rubra
GCCGTCGGCGAATCCCTCACGCTGACCTACACCATCACAGTCACCGACAGCCAAGGCGTCACCGACACGCAAGACGTCCTCATCACGATCAACGGTACCAACGACACCCCCGATATCACGACCGAGACCGGCGACAGCAACGCGGAAACGCTGACGGAAAACAACACCACATTGACGACCAGTGGCACCCTCACGACAACCGACCTGGATCTCTCCGACACCACCGCCTCCACGGTCAGCGGTGTCGTCGCCAGTGGCAACACGAGCGGCCTAGCGTCGGACAACGCTGCCCTGCTCGCAATGTTCAACTCGACCGCATCTGTCCTTGACGCGACCGAAACGTCAGACACGTTGACATGGAGTTTCAATTCAGGCAGCGAGCACTTTGAGTACCTCGCAGCAGGGGAATCGCTCGTCCTGACCTACACGATCACGGTCACCGACAGCCAAGGCACCACCGACTCACAGAATGTCACCATCACAGTCAACGGCAACAACGACCTACCGGTGATCACCGTCGAAACAGGTGACAGCTCAGCCGATTCGCTCACGGAAACCGACACCACCTTGAGCACCTCGGGAACACTCACCGTTTCGGACATGAACCTATCCGACACAGTGACATCCGCGGTCAGCGGAGTCGTCGCGAGCGGGACCACCACTGGCCTACCGTCAGACAACGCGGCACTCTTGTCGATGCTGAACTCAACGCCAAACGTCATCGATGGTACCGAAGACACCAACCAACTGACATGGACGTTTAACTCCGCTGGCGAATTCTTCGATTACCTAGCAACCGGGGAATCGCTGACGCTGACCTACACCATCACCGTCACCGATAGTCAGGGAGCAACCGACACGCAAAATGTCGTCATTACCATCAACGGAACCAACGACGCTCCCGATGTGACGATCGGCGGCGGCAGCGCTGCCGTGACGCTCACCGAAACCGACACAACGTTGTCCTCCACCGGAACGCTCACCGTCGACGACCTCGACTTGTCCGACAACGTGACCTCAACCGTCAGCAGTGTTGTCGCGGGCGGAACGACAGCAGGGATGGCGTCCGACAATGCCGCCCTGCTCGCGATGCTGACCTCAACGGCCAACGTCATCGATGGAACCGAACTCACCGACACGCTAACGTGGAACTTCAATTCCGCAAGTGAAGCGTTCGACCATCTGGCCGTCGGAGAGTCACTCACACTGACCTACACCATCACAGTCACCGACAGCCAAGGCGTCACCGACACACAAAACGTCCTCATCACGATCAACGGCACCAACGACACCCCCGATATCACGACCGAGACCGGCGACAGCAACGCGGACACGCTGACGGAAAACAACACCACATTGACGACCAGTGGCACCCTCACGACAACCGATCTGGATCTCTCCGATACCACCGCCGCCACGGTCAGCGGCGTCGTCGCCAGTGGCAACACGAGCGGCCTAGCGTCGGACAACGCTGCCTTGCTCGCAATGTTCAACTCGACCGCATCTGTCCTCGACGTGACCGAAACGTCGGACACGTTGACATGGAGTTTCAATTCAGGCAGCGAGCACTTTGAGTACCTCGCAGCAGGGGAATCGCTCGTCCTGACCTACACGATCACGGTCACCGACAGCCAAGGCACCACCGACTCACAGAATGTCACCATCACAGTCAACGGCAACAACGACCTACCGGTGATCACCGTCGAAACAGGTGACAGTTCAGCCGATTCGCTCACGGAAACCGACACCACCTTGAGCACCTCGGGAACACTCACCGTTTCGGACATGAACCTGTCCGACACAGTGACATCCGCGGTCAGCGGAGTCGTCGCGAGCGGGACCACCACTGGCCTACCGTCAGACAACGCGGCACTCTTGTCGATGCTGAACTCAACGCCAAACGTCATCGATGGTACCGAAGACACCAACCAACTGACATGGATGTTTAACTCCGCTAGCGAGTCCTTCGATTACCTAGCAACCGCGGAATCGCTAACGCTGACCTACACCATCACCGTCACCGATAGTCAGGGAGCAACCGACACACAAAATGTCGTCATCACCATCAACGGAACCAACGATGCTCCGGTGATCACTATCGAACCTGGTGATAGTACCGCATCAGCGATCACCGAATCAAACACCGGATTGACAGACAGCGGCACATTAACGATCACCGACCTTGATCGAACGGACAACGTCACCGCGACCGTCGATGCAGTCAGCGTGAGTGGCACCGGAATAGCGAGCCTTCCGGCAGGACTCGACAACACCACCCTAGAGAGCCTTTTATCTTTGACGCCGTCCGCCATTTTGGACGGAACCGAGACCAGCCAATCGTTGACTTGGAACTTCAACAGCGGCAGCGAAGCATTCGACTTCCTCGCAACCGGTGAAACACTCATTCTGTCCTACACCATCAGCGTCACTGATGACGACGGTGCTCCGTTGACCGACACCGAAACCATCACCGTCACGATCACCGGAAGCAACGATGCTCCTGTCATTACCGACGGACCGGACACACTCGCGTTAACCGAAACCAATTCCGGATTGACCGGCCTCGGTTCACTAACAATTGGTGACGTGGATATGACCGACACGGTCACCGCAGCGGTTGACAGCCTGACCGTCAGTGGCACTGGGGCCGGCAGTGTCCCCGGATCGTTAACCAACACCATGATGGAAGGTTTCCTGTCGGTTTCGCCGTCTGCGATTTTGAACGGAACCCAAACCAGCAATTCCCTCGGATGGTCTTTCGATAGTGGCAGCGAAGCTTTCGATTTCCTTGCCAGCGGCGAGACGTTGATCCTTACCTATACCTTGAGTGCGACCGACGACGACACCACGCCTCTGAGCGACACCGAAACGGTGACCGTCACGATCACCGGAACCAACGATGGCCCGGTCGCAGTCATCGACACTGCAACAGCTGCCGAAGCCGGCGGAATTGCCAACGGGACCCCAGGCGTGGATCCCTCGGGTAACGTACTGGACAACGACACCGACGCAGACATCTCCGATACGAAAAACGTTAGTGGAGTCGTTGCAGGCATCTCCGCGAGTGCGTCGGGTTCGGTGGGAGCCCAGGTCACCGGTGTTTACGGAGCGATCACAATTGATAGTGATGGCAATTACACCTATCTCGTCGACAACGCCAACGCGACCGTTCAAGCACTGCGGACGTCTGCGGACACGCTTGACGATGTCTTCACATATACTGTGATCGACTCCGACGGCGCTGAATCGAGCCAACAGATTACGATCACGATCCAAGGTGCGAACGACACACCTCACGATCTCACCGCAGTGGGAATGACGATAAACGAAAACCCAACCAACGGTGACATCGCTGGCAAGGTATCGACCAGCGACGTGGACACGGGTGACACTACGACTTACCAATTGACCGACGACGCAGGAGGCCGATTCGACATCAACAGCTCCGGCGACGTCATCGTGATCAACTCGAGTGGCATCAACTATGAGGTCAATTCGCAACACGACGTCACGATCGAAGTGACGGATACTGCAGGTGCCACTTATCTCGAAACATTCACGATCTACATCAACGATATCGACGAATTTGATGTCGTCGGCTATGGCGACTCAGACGGGTCCGCTAACGAAGTCGATGAAAATGCCAACTCCGGAGTCGGTGTTGGCATTACCGTGTCCGCCAGCGACGCCGATGGAACCAACAACACGATCACTCACTCGCTGATCGATGACGCAGGGGGACGATTTGATATCAACCCGAGCACCGGAGAGATCATCACCTCGTCATCGGCGCCACTGAACTACGAGGTCGACAGCTCCCACAACGTCACCGTCCGGAGCGTTTCCTCCGACGGCAGCGAAGTGACCCAGACCTACACCATCGCGATCCGTGATATCAACGAGGCTTCCGTCGCCAACGATGACTCGTACAACACGCTCGCCGGACAATCAGTTACGCTCACGACCCCCGATCCGTTGGGCAACGACACCGACGTTGATGGTGACGAATTGGAGATGTTCCTCGTCACCGGTCCTTCATCGGGAACACTCTCGATCGATTCCAACGGTGTGATCACTTACACACCACAATCGGGATTCTTCGGCACCGACACGTTCACGTACCGCAGCGACGACGGCATGCTATTGAGCGATAACGTGGCTACCGTTTCGATCAACGTTCAAGCCGGAGGCGGTGGATCCGGAGGCGGATCCGGAGGCGGATCGGGAAGTGGCTCGGGCAGCGGATCGGGCGATGGCGGTTCCGGTGACGGCGGCGGCTCCGGCGATTCCGGCAGCGGAGACGGCGGCAGCGGTGACGGAGGAAGCGGCGACGCAAGTCCCACCGATTCAGCAGCGTCGGGCGAAACGCCTATCGGTGGTCTCGCCAACGACATCGCTGGTGATTCACGCGGCCAATTCGACGCCAACACGACACAGGCAAATCGCGGACCATCACAGCAAAACGGTGATTCGAACGAACAAGAAGGCACGGCAAACGAAAAGCGAGACTCCATCCTCGGCAGCAACTCAAACCACGTGCTGAACTCGACACTGCGAACCTCATCGACCCAGCAAACCGAAATGATGTCCGTCGCGTCAATCTTTCAAAAAGGACTCGCCGATGCCCTTTTGGAAATCGACGAAGACTCACTGTTATCTTGGTACGCACTGACCAACCCGACCCAGCACGCGACGGGTGAAGCTGAAGAACACGAATTCATGGTCGGCGGTGTCGGCACCACGCTCGGCATCGCATCGATCGGATATGTCCTGTGGGCACTCCGCGGCGGCATGTTCGTCGCGACCATGTACGCGGGTATCCCGGGATGGCGAATGCTCGATCCAACCACCCTTCTCAACGCCTACCGAGGCGACGACTCGCCGAAAGACCGAGTCGAAGAGATGCTCGATGCCGAGGAAAAGTAAGAAGCAACCTCAAACGGTTCACCGGGGCTTAACGGCCCCGGCAAAGGCTCTGCCGGCCCTCCGGGCCTCATTCTGGTCGTCAGTAATGCCGTTCATGTCCCCTGAGATCACTGCGTGAGTTACCGCTAGGCTTTGCGGATGAACTCGAACGTGTAGCAACGTACTTCGCCGCCGCTGAGCACTTGCACCATTAGGCACGGCGTGCCGACACAATCACTGCCGGGGGTGCCAACCCCCGGCAACAAAGTCAACGACGCAGGCAGGCCCGGAGGGCCGATACAACCTTTAGCGACCTGCTGCAGAACCGTCCTTGTGTCGGCCCTTCAGGCCTCTCGCGATGAAGGGATACGTTCACCGGCGTTTAACGGCCCCGGCAAAGGTTCTGCCGGGCCTCATGCCGGTCCCCAAACTTCCCAAACCAATCTCGCTAATTAACTTGCACCGGGTTGGTTGCCTGTTTGATCTTTTGCCTCATCAGATCCGTTGGTGCGTCTTGGCCGGTAAACAGACGGTACTGGTACGCTGCTTGACGGACGAACATGTCGACGCCCGTGATCACGCGCGCGCCCTTACGTTTGGCTTGCTTGATCAGCAGCGTGTTCTCGGGGTTGTACACCGTATCAAACACAACCATGTACTCGTTCAACGCGGTCATACTGTACGGCGAACTGTCGACGTTCGGATGCATTCCCACTGGCGTGCCGTTGATCAACAAGTGAGCCTTCGTTTCATGCCGCTGGTCCCACTCGACCGCGTGGCAGCCCAGTTCACCGGCCAACATTTGAGTGCGTTCCATCGTTCGCGACGCGATGTAAACGTCGCACTTGCGTTGACGCAATCCCCACGCGAGAGCACGCGAGACACCACCGGCCCCGAGGATCATCGCGACTTTACCCTGCATCGAATTTTCTTGGCCACGCTTCAATCCAAACGTCTCTTCGATGCAGTCCATTGCCGCGCGATAATCGGTGTTGTATCCGATCCGATCCTCGCCGTTGAAAATCATCGTATTGATCGCACCAATCCCCGTCGCACTCGCTTCGGCTTGGGTGCAGTACGCCACCGACGCCTCTTTGTGCGGGATCGTCACGCTGATGCCCTCAACGCCGATGCTGTGGCACGTGTTCATGAACGTTTGCAGATCGTCTTTTGGCAAACGAAACGGCAAGTAACGCGCGTTCAATCCCGCGTCAACAAACGCGGCGTTGTGAATCAGTGGGCTGTGACTGTGGGCGACCGGGTCGGCAATCACACCGAACAACGCGGTGTCCTTATTGATCGTCTCGTAATGGTAGATGCTGTTCATCTCCTTCCAGTTCAGCTGGCCCGGCGCGAGCTTTTTGTCAGTGCTGAAAGTCGCGTACGTGAACGGCGATCCAACGCGATTGGCGAGGATCCGCGTCAGCATCCCCAACTCGCCCATGCAGATTCCGATCGTGGGAACGGTTGCCTTTTGGACCAATTGAATCATCCGGACGTTGTCCGAAAACGTGTTCGCCATCGTCGCGATCTTAACGATGTCCGCATCCTCGGCCGCCATCGCCGCGTGCAGTTCCTCCAATTCGTCCGGCGTGCCCGAGAAATCGTGGTAACTGATAATCCGTTTCGTCGCCCCGTATCGCGGAATCTGAGACGCCACGTCGGCTTCGATGTCGACGTATTCCACGCCCGCCGCGATGGCACTACGCAACAGAACCAATCGCTCCTGTTCGGTGCCTTCCCAGCGTCCGCCGTCCTCTTTCCGCCGAACGGACAAAACCACGGGGCCCGGTCGATCTTGGACGAGTCGTTTCAGATTCACCGCACGGGTGATGAAATCCAGACGTAACTCGACGAGCTCAGCCCCCTGTTCCACCAAAAATTGGTGTTCCGCAATCATTTTTTGGTGGCGGGCACGCCCAAGACTAACACAAATCATTGAAAATAAACTCGAAAGGCAAACAGATTGGTTCCGGCATCCGGTCGGTCCCCGGTGTCCGACAGTTTATAATAGTCCGTATGAAATCGAATAGACCGTGAACGATCGACAGCGGTTCACTCGTTAATGATTTGCGATGCCATCGGCTCGTAAAAAACTCCGCGGTTCGCGAAAACGCCTCCCCACCGCAAAATCCCACCCATTCGCCAGCCCACCCCCATTCACCTGCCCAATAACACGATCTATGACCGCAGCCATTGCTCGATTGACGTTCACCGCATTGGCGGTGCTGAGTGTTTTCCATCTCGGCGCGAACGACATTCTTCACGCGAGCGACAATCAGCCTGTCGCGTCACCACCATTACCGACGTGGACCATGTCGCGGGCGGACATCGGCGCCAGCGGCGCGGTGCCTCAAACCTTGCCGCGAGATTTGAAAATCCTCTGGGAGACTCAAACCGAAGAAGCCATCGAGACCACGCCCGTCAGCGATGGTGTTCGCGTCTACATCACCGATGTGATGGGAAGCGTCGAAGCCCTCGATGCGCAAACCGGAAAATCGATCTGGCGGCGATCCTTTGACACCGGCTTTGTCGCCCCCGCGGGCCTCTATCTGCCCTCGTCGGTCACGCCGAGCGACTCCATCGAAACCGCGAAACTCCCAGTGATCGATGTTCAAAAGAGCATCACCGACGCGTCATCCGATCCCCTCAGCAACGACGACACAACCGGCCGCACATCGGGGTTCGAACAACCGCTCCTGATCGTCGGCGACGTGGAGGGAAACGTGGAGGCCATGAATCCGGAAACCGGTGAATCCCTTTGGAAATTCACAACCGACGGTGAAATCAACGCAGCCCCCGCGTTCTTTGCCGTCCCACTGCAACGCGATCCTTCCTCGAGCAACGCAGAGAAGTCCGAACAATTCGAAATCCGATTGTTGCAAACCAGCCAAGACGGATGCCTTTACTGCCTCAACGCCCACACCGGCGAGTTAGTCTGGAAATACGAAACCGGAGACCAGATCCGATGTGCCGCATCGATCGGTTCGGGAAAAACTTTCCTGGGCGGTTGCGACGGTGCGTTGCACATTGTTGATTTAGCGACCGGCGAAGCGGCCCGCGAGGCGATGCCTTTGGGAGGCCCGACCGGCAGCACCCCGGCAGTGATTGGCGACGAAGTTTTTCTGCCGATCATGGACGGTGCCGTGTTCGCGTTTAATCCCACCTCAGGTGAGATCCGATGGAAATTCGAAGACCCGGAACGTTTGCAGGAATACCGCAGCAGCCCCGCGATCGGCCCCGACCGGATTATCGTCGGCAGTAACAACAAACACATCGACGCCCTCGATCGCAAAACCGGGGAACGAATTTGGCGGAAAACACTCCGCCGCCGAGCAGACGCCTCGCCACTGATCGCCGGAGACGATGTCTGGATCGCATCCACCGATGGACTGCTGCAACGTTTGTCTTTGGCCGACGGTGAAGAAACCTGGTCGTTCGAATCGCGTGGCAAATTCATTGCCGCCCCCGCGATCCTCGGTGACCGTCTCATCATCGCCGACGACGACGGCCTCGTCCGCTGTTTCGCCGCCCCGAGTCCCTAACGTTAAGAGAAAACCACGCCCCACACGTTCTCTGGACACAATCAATCCTGCGTCCAATCGCCTCCCGCGTTAGAATGAGACACACGCGTTAAAATCTCTGACACGCCGCCTCCCCAAAACGCCAACCTTCTCCCACCATCGCTCACACTCCATCGGCGATTCACGTCCTACCCGCACCCCCGAGCCACCATCGATGACCAGCACTTCCAGCGACGATAAAACCGAAGTAGGCAGCGTCTTTATTTCGAACTACCCGCCGTACAGCCAATGGAATGCCGAGGCTCTCGAAGACGTCCGTACGCGGATGCAGTCACCACCGGCCAACGACAACCCGCTCGGCCTGTACTTGCACATCCCGTTCTGCCGCAAGCGTTGCAAGTTCTGTTATTTCAAAGTCTTCACGGACGTTAACGCGGGCGAAGTCCAACGGTACGTCGATGCGTTGTGCGACGAAATCTCGATGGTCAGCAAACTGCCTGTCATGGGCAACCGACCGTTTCGATTCGTTTACTTCGGCGGCGGCACACCCAGTTTCCTATCACCGAAACAACTCACCAAACTCGCCGACCGCCTGCACGAACACATCACATGGGACGGCGCCGAAGAAGTCACGTTCGAGTGCGAACCGGGCACTCTGAGCGAAACGAAAGTCAAAACTCTTCGTGAAAAACTCGGTGTCACCCGCCTCAGTCTCGGTGTCGAAAACTTCAACGACGCGTTGCTCGAAGAAAACGGACGTGCCCACCTCAGCAAACAAGTCTTTGCGGCGTGGGAATGGATCGAAGCGGCAAATTTCCCGAACGTGAACATTGATTTGATCGCGGGCATGGTTGGCGAAACATGGGACAACTGGCGTGACAACATCCGGCGCACGATTGAGATGTCACCCGAGAGCGTCACGATCTACCAAATGGAATTGCCGTTCAACACGATCTACAGCAAAGACATGCTCGGCAACAAAACCGAGAGTCCGGTCGCCCCATGGCAAACCAAACGCGATTGGGTCGACTTCGCCTTCGATGAACTCATCGCCGCGGGCTACAAAGTCAGCAGCGGTTACACGCTCGTCAAAGACACCGGCAAAGTGAACTTCTCCTACCGTGACAATTTGTGGCGGGGTGCCGATTTGATCGCCACCGGTATCGCGAGTTTCGGACACGTCCACGGTGTGCACTACCAAAACCTCCCGCACATGAACGAGTACCTCGAAACCGTCGAGGCGGGCAATCTGCCACTGGGCCGTGGTTACGTGCCCACGCCGCATCAATCACTCGTCCGAGAACTCATCCTCTTACTCAAACGCGGCTTCGTCGAACGCGACTATTTCCAAGAGAAGTTCGGCGCCGACATCCTGACGCAGTGGCGTGAGGTCTGGGATCGCTACGTCGAACAAGGGCTCGCCGAAATTCACGACGATCAGATCCGTCTCACCCGCGAAGGACTCCTACGCGTCGACTCCTTGCTGCCCGCGTTCTTCGAACCCGAACATCAAAACGTGCGGTACACCTAGAACGTCGCAAAGGTTGAACTGCCGCTTTTCAACGTCCCTGGACTGATTCAGACGTCCGGCCTCCGAGGCCTGACAACATTGGCGATCGGGCGGCGACGTTGGCTCAAGCATTTCCCAACGGATGTCGACGGTGAACACGAAAAAAGCCCACCCCGTTCGGCCGTGCCGATCGAGATGAGCTTTCGCGACGACGGGAACCACATCGACAGGGTGACTCGGACGCTCTCTGCTTACGCGGTCTGAATTCTGCTCTACCGCAACTCATTCAGCCTATTGCTGCGGACGCAGCTCGCTAGGTTCTCGCTGATCCCTCAGCAGTTGCTCAGCAGAGCGATATCTAAATCAAAACTCGTCGCTAATGACTTCGTTGGATCCACGCGTGCCGAGCGATCCCCACAACCCGAAGGGGCTCGCCGAACCAGGAACGGACAACGTGTCATCGTTCTGGCTATCGACAGAAACCATCGCTCGACCGGATAGATTTCCTGCGTCGATGGAATCAGTGATGAACCGAACGGCACCATCGCCCATCAAAACGTGCGCGCCGCCTTGGTGACGGCTTCCCGGCGGGCACACTGCCTCAGCCTGGTGCCAGTTGGCACTGAAGCACAACTCTCGGTTCGGTGGCAAAACCGTGTAGACACCGCTATGGAGATGCAAGCCCCAGGCCCAACGATAACCACGCCGATTGTCCACGGCACTCGAGGTGAACGGTGCACCGGAGTCCCAGAACGAAGGTCGTTCCGCGTCGACGAATGACTCACAGGCCACCGCACCGCCGGTCGACTTCAACGGCCCGGTCGGCCCAGATGTGCCGTTCACCGGTCGTGTCCGTTTGTCATCGTCACCGATGTCGGTGACCATTTCACCCATCGCGATTGTGTTTGAAAGGCCGTCCAAGACATCACGAAAGGCGGACTTTAACTGACTCTTAAAGAAGCCTCGATTGCTCGCGTTGGCCTCCTGAAAGATCGATGACGATTTCGGCGTTCCGTTAGTGTTGTACACCTGACCAAGATTGGTCGCGTCAATCGAGTCGCCCATGCAAACGCCGTAATTGGTTCGCCCCATCGCGGGAAGCCCGACGCCCGGATCACTAGGACAACGGAACGTTGCGATATCCGATTCGTAGGGATCATATGGACCGGCATCGGATGCAACGAGACGGCTGAACACGCGGCCTGGGTAAGGGCCCATCGGAGCGTAAACATTCCCCGCTCCCGGAAGCCCCGCGGGAACTTGATACGGGTTGGAAACCTGTTCCCAAAGCGTCTGCTGTTCGATGAACGGTGTCAGGCCTACCAACGCGGACAATTCGAGACTGTTGCTTCCGGGAACTTTTTCCCGCCCCGAGATCAGGGTCGAGGTCCCACCGCCTTGAATGGGCAATTGATTGTAACTGGAGTGATAGTTGTGAATCGCCAAGCCGATTTGCTTGAAATTGTTACTGCAACTCATTCGGCGTGCCGCTTCTCGTGCGGATTGAACGGCCGGTAGCAACAAGCCTACCAGCACGCCAATGATTGCGATCACCACGAGAAGTTCCACCAACGTGAAACCACGATCTAATTTTTGCCTAGACAAAATTCACTCTCTCTTATGTAGGTTTGCCGGGATACAACGAGCCAGAATGCTCTCATGACGTCAACGCGCGAAGTCTCGTCCTACCAACCGTGCAACTCGTGGGGTGAAGCACTAGATCGAAAGAACGTGAACACCACTGTCCAACGTCAGCGACAAACAATAGACAGGCCGCTGGTCTTGCTATTGGAAGAAACAATCACCAAAACGATATCGATGCGCACACCAAAACAGCGTGCGTGTCCCCTCCCTGAAACGGCCACTAAAGACACAATGTGTCCCCTTCTGATTCGCCGTTTTCGCAACCCTGGTAAAGAACTTTGACGGCATGGATGCCTATCGCTGCCCCCGAGGACCAGCAACTCGCCACTGCATTCCGTTACGGTGCGGGTTTTCGCCGAAAAGAATCAAACTCGCTGTCGAGACATTTTTTTGAGTATTTTTCGCTGACCAGCGCAAGAGCCTGAAAAGCTAGCCGAGCTTTCCTGCAAGTGCCGTAGGCTTTCAAAGGCGCCTACGTTCACCGGACCGTGCCCCACTCTCCGTCGACGGTGCCGGCGCCAAATTTTGTAGACTCAGAATGGGCATCATTGTGGCATCGGTTCTCAGACCGATCGGATTGGGTGTCGCAACTACCGGCCACCGGCCCAAACGCCTCAGTCGTACAAGCCCAAGGACGAACAAAGGCTCGCGACGCGCCAACACTCAGAAAAGGCTAGCAAGAGACGAGTGCGAGTTGAGTCTGCCTCGTCGCTATGCGCTGCTTTTGGCGGCGTACAGTTCGGCGTATTCGATTGCCCAGGTATCGATCAGCTGACTGAACTCGTCCGGATCGACGTCGGCGATTTTGGCGTAGTACGAACGGTTGAAGATCTCACGATTGAGCACCGTGCCCTTACCTTTGAGATCGAGCACGCGGAGATCGCTGTAAGGACGGATCGCGATTTCGAGCCGGCTGTACAGGTTACTGCGTTTACCGGCATCGAGCCGCAAATCGTCGCGATAGCAGGCTTCGCCCCATCCCTCTTCGCCGAACACCGATTCGGTGCGGAAGCCGGGAAAGTGATCGGCGACTCGCTGCACCGCTTTCTCGATCTTCTCCGACAGCGTCAAACGATACGAAGCATGCAGCCGCTTCAGATCCTCTTCACTGAGTTCCTTGCGGCGTTCTTCAGATGCCTGATATTCAGCTCGACGACGACCGCGTTCGATCGCAGACTCGAGCCGTGACTCGAAATCGTCGCTCATCACGCATTCTCCCCCGAAGGGTTCGTTTCCGCGGTCGCGGCAGCCGATTCAGACGGGGCTTCCGGTTTCGACTCGGCAGGAGCCTCAACGGCGACGGGTGGTTCAGCGGCGGGTGCCTCTGGCTCGGCCGGTTTGCTCGCTTCGGGTTTCTTGTCTGCCGGCTTCTTCTCAGCCGGTTTCTTCTCGGCTTTCGGCTTGTCCTTGTTGAACAGTTGCATCAGGTCACCGAACGATCGCAATGGTTCTTTGCCTTCTTGCATCGCGTCGGAGAGCGGAGCCGAATCGGGTTCTTTCCCGACGACTTCGTAGACTTCTGGACGCCGTGGGCCGCGTCCGCCGCCACGTTGTTGGTCGCGTCGACCACCGCCGGCTCGTCCGCGTCCGCCGTCACGTCCTCCCCCGCCACCGCGGCTGTCACGACGTGGCCCGCCGCCACCGGATCGCGATCGATCGCCTTGCCCCTTGCCTTGGCCGCCCCGTGCAGGTCCTGCACCAGCGGTTCCGCCGCGGCTTTGCGGTGCTCCGCCGGATTCGCGTGCACCCGCTGCGGCTGCACCTCGGCCACGACCGCCTCGATCACCACCGCGTGGCGGACGTGAATCATGACGTCGTGCTTGCAACTCCGCTTCGCGTTGTGGCGAGATCGCACTGAGTCCGACGCGGCGACGCTTGCTGTCAATTCCGGTCACCCAAGCGGTCACGACGTCACCGACCTGGACCGCCTCATGAAGGTCTTCGACGAAACCATCCGAGATTCGGCTGACGTGAATCAGCCCGCTGCACTCGGGGGTCAGTTCGACGAAAACGCCGAACGGCATCACGCCGACGACAACACCGATGACTTGGTCGCCTTCCTTGAGTTCATTCAACGCTGGCATGGTCGTCATGACGGCCGGTGCCGGTCCGTTGACCGTGCCCTCACCAAATGGTTCGCACAACCAGTCGACGATTTGTTTGGATCGACGAACGCCGACCTGCCATTCTTTGATCAGTTTGTCGACCTTAGCACGCTCCGGCTTCGGTTGACGGAATGGCTCGGGAACCGACGGCGCGGCCGGAGTCTCTGCAGCTGGTTGTTCCTCCGGTGCGTCTTCGGATGATTCAGCAGCGGGTGCTGCAGATTCGGCCTCGCCTTCGGTCGAATCAGCGGAAACCTCTTCGGCGGGCTTCTCTTCCGTAGGTGCGTCTTCGGTCACGGGAGCCGCATCGAGCGAAGCCGTCTGATCCGCAGGTGCAACCGGCTCCGATTCGGAATCACTGGATGCTTCCGTAGGCGTTTCGGTTTCGGCGGATGCTTCCGCACTCGAATCGTCTGAATCGCTCGGCCCGAACGCTTTTTCCTCATCCGCGGAAGCTTCCGCGGCTGGCTTGTCACCAGCCTCTGCACCGGAGTCCGCAATCGTCTCGACCACGGTCGGCTTCGGCTCACTGTAGTCGGGCAGTTCATAGCCCGGTGGCGTTTGTGGTGGCAACTCGATCTCGAGTGCTTTGGCCAATCGCTTGGCGAGCGCGTAATCCTCAGGGTGAATCAGCGTACCGTCGAGAGTCTCTTCGCTGCCGAAGACTCGCAGGAACGGCAACGCCTGACGCGTGTGAATCGGCGAGGCCCACGCGGCACGAGCGAGCAAATCGTCACGCGAGGCGATCAGTTTTTCACGGCGCTCCGTATCGATCCTCGCGGCCGTTTGTTCCGTCATACCCGGCAAACGTTCCAACCATGAAGCGGTGGTCGAGTTCACGTCGACACCTCCGCGAGCGGCACCGCTGACGAGGACGTCTTCGAGCGCGTCCAAAACGGCTTGGTCGGACAACTCACGTTGGAAGGAACCTAAACGCAGTTTCAGTGGGTCGACTTTAACCATCGCCTGCGACGGTTGCAGAGTCGAGAACGCGATCCACGCCGCTGAACGGAAACGTCGCGGGGTCGAACGCATTTCTTGGTCACCCGCGGCACTGCCGGCGTAGGCGTCAGCACCACTGCGATCGGCGAGCGTCCAGCGAACCGATTGGTCGGCGGACTGTTTGATCAATTCACCCACCGCGATCATGCACGCCCGGCGGGCGGGACCGTTGCTGATCACGATCAGATCGACGTGATACTGATGGATCAACTCACCCATCTTGGTCACCGCGAGGGTTCGCATCGCGGCGGACAATTGGCAAGGAATGTCTTCGTTGTGCAACACGCGTCCGTCGGCGGCAACGATCGAGGTCGCTGCGGTGCGCGGCCCGATTGCGTCGATCGACATCACGACTTTGGCTTCCACGCCACCGCGATTGATTTGCCGGTGCAAATTATCTGCAGCGATCGCAACGAGGCGAGCCGAGGCTTGCTCTTGAATTTCGTCCCACCACGCACTCTCGGCGGCGTCACGAAGTGCGGCTTCGTTCGCCAAAACGATCGCAGCAAGCCGATCGCTGAAGTGACGGTTCAGATTCGAAGCGGCCTTTTGAACTTCCGCAACGAGCTGGGCTGCGTCGTAGTCGAACGCACACGTGGCCACTTGGCTGCGCAACGCCCGGCTTAACATCACGATTTGGAAAGCGCTCAGTTTGTTCGCTGGCATGCGTTTGCCGGCGAGCGGTTTGAGCGTGCTGACGAGCCAACGACGACGACGTTGACGCGGCGACACCTTTTTCTTCTTCGCGGGTTTCGCCGCAGGAGCCGCTTTCTTTTCGGTCGCCGTAGCTGCGGGTGCTGCCGCAGCCTCGGTCGCGGGAGCCGCTTCCGCAGCGGTGGGCTCGGTCGACTCAGCAGCCGGTGCCTCGGCCGCTGGTGCCTCGGCCGCTGGTGCCTCGGCCGCTGGTGTTTCGGTCGCGGGCGTTTCAGTGGCATCCGCGGCAACCGGTTCAGTCGCGGCAGCAGGCTCCGGCTTCACTTCCTCAGCGTGAGGAGCCTCAGCACTTTCGGTTGCGGGCGACTCGGCAACGGATGTTTCAACCGCTGGTGTTTCGGATGCGGGCTCGGCAACAGCTTCAGCAGCAGGAGATTCCGTTGCCGGGGCATCGGTAGCGACCGCGTCAGCAACCGGCGTTTCAGCCGAAGCATCCGCAACGGGTGCGTCCGCGACAGGAGTTTCGGTGGGCGACGCTGGCTCGGACTCATTCGAGGACGCCGAGGCGTCGGCAACAGGCTCGCTGCTGACTGACGCATCACTCGCGGGTTCCGTGACTTCAGGAGCATTCGCGGCTTCGCCGGTCTTGCTCGCTTCGGCTTCGGCCGATTTACCTTTTTTCTTTTTCTTGTTCTTTTTGCCCGACTTAGCCGGCTGCTCGTCGCCTTCGTCGCTACCGCCGTGCGGGTCGGTGACTTCGAGAATGTGAATTTTGGCGTGGCGTGACAGCCAACGAACGGCGGCGCCCATGATTCGCGGGTCTCCGCTCATCCGTTTCGCCAACGCGTCGTCGAGTTTCGCGATTGCGGACTCTGCCGAAGGAGCCGACGGTGTGCCGGACTCAGTCGAATCTTCTGGGGTCGCCCCATCTTCGGACACGGGAGCCGCGGAATCCGACTCCGACGGTGCCTCTGGGGTCTTGGGCGTTTCGGGCGTTGGAGTCGCAACGGCCTGCATCAACTCCCCAGCGAGTGCCTCGAGATTATCGCCGTCGCCTTTCTGAGGGCTCAAAACGCGAACCGCCAAACGCTGAGTCAAACTGCCGGACTCACCCGATTCCGACTTCACCCGGCGACTGAGTCGGTCGAGCAAACGACGTGATTTCGCCCCTGAAATCGCCCGTCCGATCGCGGGATCGGCCAATTGCGTCGCACTCCACGCCGAATGCAACTGCTCGCGGTACTCGTCGAGCCGTTGTTGGGTGCGGACGGCGTGGGAGAGGGCCCACAGGCTGGGTTCGTCGAGACCGCCTAGCTCATCACGCCGGTATCGGGCGAGAAATGGCGGCGTGTAACCTTGCTCGATCAACGGCAGGGCCAAACGTAAACTCGAAACCTCGCAACGCCCGCGTTGGGCGATTGCGTCCAGATCAACGTTCATCAGATGTTCGGTCGCTTTACTAACTTTGGGGGAACGACACGAGAGTCAAACGGTCGTCCACGAAACACGCGAAAGTGGTTATATGATCGAGCGGACGCCGTCGCTTGGGTGTACCGAAAGGTGCCAGCACGCATTCTTAAAACGAATGCAAAACCGACCGAATCGAAACGCTGCGAGGACCATAGACGAACCGCTCTAGATCGAGCCTGGGGAGAATAAAGCCGGGAGCCCCTCATTGTCAACCATCGCACATTTTGCCATCCCCCAACGATCCCATCCCCAATCGCCCCTCAATCACGTCAAAGCGACGAGCCACGAGAGACGAGCGACCTGTCACCTGTCACCCCCAACCAACCTCCACAAACAAAACGCCATCAATCCCCCTCGCATCGACCACGCGATCGTGCGGATCCAATTACTCGACACCAGACGTCGGTACACCTGTGGATCGAAACCGTCAGCCAATCGTGAGTGACAGGGCACCTGCAAAAACGCCGTGCTCGCCCAAATCACCACCAGTAACACGAACCCGAACACCATCCAGGACCGCGGGACAATCTCCGATCCCCAAACAATCAACCCCGCCGCACTGACGATCTCCACCAGCATCGGAACCATGACAATCGGCGTGATCAATCTCGCGTGATCGACCGCATACCGCGCGAACGCCTCCTCACCGACGCGGTCGAACATCTGATAGTGAACGATTTGCACCATCCAAATCAGCCCCACCATGTACCACGTGGAGACCAGATTCAGCACGAATAAGAGTTGCGGGATCATTCAATCTATCGTTTTGTATGGTTCGTTTCAGTTCGCGGCCGAATCAAACTTCGACGCACGAGCGACCTCAAACTTCCGAGGGCAGCCGGTCTTTTCCGAGCGAGTAACTCAGCACTTCGGCGAGCGACTGAAAACGGAACTCGTACCCGCTCGACGATAACTTTTCAGGAATCACCCGCGTGCTGGCGAGCAACAACGCATCGGCCATTTCACCGACCGCAACCCGTAACGCCGCCGCCGGTGCTGGAAACAACGCGGGACGACCAAGGACACGGCCGAGCGTTTTGGCAAATTCACGATTGGTCATCGGAGACGGTGAAACAAAATTGACCGGCCCCGACACCGAGTCGGTGTGGATCAAGTGAACGATCCCACCGAGAACATCATCCAACGCGATCCAGCTCCAGTACTGCCGCCCGCTTCCGAGCGATCCACCACAGAACTTCGCCGGCACCAGCATCTGCTCGAGCGCCCCGCCCTTGGGCGACAGCACAATTCCGAATCGAGCGTTCGCGACTCGCACGCCTGCCTCGGCCGCCGCCTCACACGATCCTTCCCATTGCTGCGACACGCCCGCGAGGAAATCGTCGCCCGGTGCGGACGTCTCGTTCAATATCTCGTCGCCGCGGTTGCCATAAAATCCAGTCGCCGATGCACAAATCAAGGTTTCCGGTCGGTTGGACAGCTTCGCCATCCGTTCGCACAACTCTCGCGTCTTCAAAACGCGACTGTCACGGATCTCTTGCTTGACGTCATCGGTCCAACGCTTGCTCGCGATCGACTTCCCCGCGAGATGAACGACCACGTCGACATCGTTGAACTTTTCAAACTCTTCATCGCTCGACCAAGCCGCGATCTCATCCTCACCACCGGTCTTTCCTCGCGTGATCTTGACAACGCGGTGCCCCAAAAGCGTTAACAGATTGCACAATGCGGAACCGACTAACCCCGTCGCTCCCGAAACCGCAATCGTTTTCGGTTCCGACGGATACTTCGCCATCAACGCCAGATCGTCTCGCGTCACGCGGTGCCGGTACGCGAACATTGCCTCCAACTTCGATCGCACCATCGATCCGCCTAGCACCTCGCCAAACGTTTTCATGGGCACCTGATACGACACGTCATCGGTCATCCGCGACGCATTCGGGCCCGTGCCTTGGAACCGATGCTGGTGATGCCAAAACGCGAACGGACCGGAATCTTGCACGTCCGCGAACAGGGTCGGAGGATCGTACAGCGTATGGCGAGCCTTCCATCGCAGCGACACACCAAACAGCCCCGTCTTCAACACCACGCGACTGCCAACGGCGAGGCTGTTGTCGCTGTGTTCGATTTCGACCGATTCCCACGGCGGCACCAATCGGCCCAGACAACCAGGACGCGAGTGGTAGTCATACGCGTCTTCCACCGAGACCGGCAAATCCACTCCCGCCACATACCGCGACGCACCGGCGGGCGTCTCCACGGCATCCCCGCTCGCGCCGCCGTCGGCGGTCTCCGCACCGTTACTCATGCCGTTGCCCGCACGCGTCATCGCATCGTCACCAGTAAGATCGCTCGAATCTTGCAAAATCTTTGCCTATATAAGTGGATTTCATTCGTACTGTTAGAGAGGGTCAACACACACGCGACTCTCAGTAGACCATTCGGCATTGAAACCTGCTCTGCCATTCGCCGGTTTAACCTGCTCTACCATTCGGCAGGAAAACCTACACCGCCCTTTGAGCGATGCGCGCACACAGCCCGAGCACCATCGACTCAAGACGCGGCGATGCAAATCACAGGCCGTTCGTTGTCAGACACACGCCCCGCCGGGATCGTCCAACGCAATGCGTTGCCCCGGCTTCCCAATTCGCAGACTCACCAATGCCTCCCTTCATCAAGATACAATGACGCCGGTCGAGTGAACCCTTTCTCACGGTGGTCCACTTTCCTGCCGATCCCCATTCCCACCTGATTCCCACGCCCCACCATCATGATGATTCGCTACCAGCCTCGGATTCGTCCTTCGTTCCTGACTCCGCCTCGAACATACCGTCACCCCCAAAACGCTGCGACTCGTGCCCTGTGGGCGTTCAGTTTGTTTCTCGTGTTCGGTTCACTATTCGCACCTGCCCGAACAGTTGATGCCACCACGCCTCCCAACGCGTTGATCATCTTAGCCGACGATTGCACGTTCAACGATTTGCCGGTCTACGGCGGCGTGAATGCCAAGACGCCGAACCTCGATCAATTTGCCACCGAAGGCATGGTATTCAATCACGCCTATCTCGCCGAGGCGATGTGCCAGCCCTGCCGCGCGGAACTTTACACTGGGCAGTACCCGATGCGAAACGGTTGTGCATGGAACCATTCGTCTAGCCTCAGCGAAACGCAAAGCATGCCTCATCACTTGGGCAAAATCGGATACCGAGTCGGCTTAGCGGGCAAAGTCCACGTCGCACCTCGCAAAGCGTTCCCGTTCGAAAAAGTCGACGGCTTTGAACCCGCCTGCACGCACAACCCCACTCGGCCCCATGACCTATCGTCGGTGCGTGAATTCATCACACGCAGTGGCGACGAACCTTTCTGCCTCGTCGTTGCGTTGGTCGACCCGCACGTGCCGTGGGTGATGGGCGACGCGTCGAAGTACCCGCCCGCTGAACTGGAGTTGCCGCCCAACATCGCCGACACGGAACTGACACGCGAAGCGTTCTCACGCTATCTCGCCGAAATCACTTACATGGACGGCCAAGTCGGCGAGCTGCTCTCGATGCTCGACTCCACCGGCCACACCGATGACACGTTGGTGATGTTCTCATCCGAACAAGGCTCACAATTCCCGGGCAACAAATGGACGAACTGGGACACAGGACTGCATACCGCGTTGATCGCGCGATGGCCGGGCGTGGTTCCACGCGGCGTCCGCACCGATGCGTTGGTCCAATACGCCGACGTGCTCCCCACCCTCGTCGACGTTGCCAGCGGTACGGTCGACACCGATGCTTTTGATGGCACCAGCTTCCTGCCCGTGCTCAAACAACAGACCGACACGCATCGGCAATATGTCTATGGCGTGCACAACAACGTGCCTGAAGGACCTCCCTACCCGGTTCGCTCGATCAGCAACGGCACCTACCGCTACATCCGCAACCTCAGCCCCAACAATCTCTATATCGAGAAACACGTGATGGGCACGCAGCACGAAACCAACGTCGCTCGTAACTATTGGCGCACCTGGGTTTGGGACTCCACGACGTCGCCGGACATCTACAATCTCGTCCTTCGCTATCAACATCGGCCCGCCGAAACACTCTACCACACCGCCAGCGACCCGTATGAAATGCAGAACCTAATCGGCTCCGATTCCACGGCATCGATTCACCAGGAACTCAGCAGCGAACTCGATCGTTGGCTCGAATCTCAAGGCGACCCCGGCATCGATCAAGACACCATCGCCACCCACCGTGCCGCGAAACAAGGCAACCACCTCTACCGTGCCCCGGCGGCCAAATCAGATTCGAATTAGCGATGCGTCGTCGATAAGAACGGGCGGCACGAGCAGCCTTGCGAGTAACTTCGTTCTGCATACGAGCGAGGTTCGCCAGGACCTGATCCACCGCCGAGCGACGGTGGCTACAACCAAATGGAAATGCTCTAGCGCGGGCGGATTCAGAAGACGTGGAAATGCTTTCAACCATCGCGAATGCGGATCGGCTTCTGGCAGACCTCCAGCCCAGCAGACCTCCAGCCCCAACCGCGACTGACGCTTGAGGCACCAAAGCAATCCGCCTATCGGCTCGCGATCGTATAGCCGCTCCAGTAGTCCGGTTCCGACTTGTCGGGAAAGTCTCCGATAGGCGCAACGGGATCGTCGAACTGATGCTGCATAGGCAAAACTTGATACGGCACGAGCGGAAAATGAAAAGTACGTTCGCGATCCGCATCGATCGCTTGGTGGGATGACCTGAATCCGAGGGCTCGAGACATCGGAAAATCAAAAAGCGCCCCCTCGCAATTCTCCGACTCTGCCGCGGGCTTGGGTGCGATGCCGTTTATCCAATCAGCAGCAGAAGCAAACCCGGGCGACAAAGCGATCACCACCATCAAAACGCCTGTATTCAGTTTCCCTGTATTCAGTCTCATCGTACACTCCTTGTAAGAACGCGTGAAACTCGAAAATAGCGACCCAGCCCCCCCCGACAGATCAGTTTCGCCTTTTAATGAACTCTCGTCGAAAGTGGCAAAGCGGCTTCGTTCTTATCGAGCCGCGTTGGCAGTTCAATAGGCCGAAAACTCAGCTTTTGTGTCTAGCAAGATCGCCAAAACATCCTCTCGTTCCCTCGTCGATAAGTGGGCGTATTTCTCTCGAGTGTCTTTCCCCTGGAGCACCTCTCTCAGCCGACGATACACGGCGTCGAGCAACGGTTGTGGAAGAGCGTCGAACGATTCAGAGTAGATCAGATAACTACAGCGATATCGAAAAACGGTCTGTTGTAGGTTCAACTCTCGCAACGAGCGGCCACTGCGATCATGGGGGCCACGTTCAGAAAACGCTTCTGCAAATCCGCTCGTCCCTGACACCGGCTCGCTCAATTCGACTTCGCCAACCATCAATACCCCGTCAACCAAACGTTCAGCGATTTGATCCAAAATGATTTCATCCTCGGCTGACAACCCAAGCGATTCCTGTCCCCTTTTTTGACTCCTTTGCTCCGATCGATGAATCATGATTCGTGCTCGATGGTTGGACTCGGTGAGCAAATTATGCATCGAAACTTGATGCTGCAAAACAAGCAGCGCCACCAGATCGCTGTGCGGCGACAAATACTTCGACACATCGAACCACTTCGACAAATCAACCACATTCCCATTACCGTGGTTAACCTCCCCGCTGACCTCGTTACCCCGATCGATCATCAGGTTCCCCAAATGCGATTGATTGCCATGTCGACCGCTGACGAACCAACCCGCCCAACGTGTTTCGATCGGTCCGGCCGCATTGGGCAATATCGAATCGGAAGGGAACATCCGATCGCCATTTCGATTCACGAACACCGATTGCATCATCAGCCCGGGAACTCGTCCGGTGTCACTCGACGCGTGACAAAACAAACACCGCTCCGTCTTGCGAACAACCTGAACCGGCGTACTCGGTTGCGATTGATCGACGGTGTAAAAAACGGTTCCTAACAACGCATCCGTCGATGCAATCTCGATCGTTTCGGCACCGGGAATCCACGCAACATAGGTATCGTCATTGAAGTAAATCGCACGTGGATTGGCGGACGAGATCAGATGCCGCTGGAGGCTCGTTTTGGAAAACACGAGCGTCTGTGACGACACCGGAATTTCCAATTCGGTCAACAGCGAAACTAAGTATCCATATTGAGTGTCGCTCGCGAGCGTGCTCTCGCCGCGTTCAATACGCTGCTGCAACGCGGATACAGGATCGGTCGCGGTTGCCTTGGAATACTCGATCGGGCGCTGCTCGTACGACAACTGAGCAGCAGCACGGTTGCCTGCCATGCCAATCACTAACGTCACGAAAACGATCGTACTCGATGGCCACGTTTTCATGCTGACGGTTCTCAGTCTAAAGGATGGATCAAAACGATATTGTATTAGGAAGATCATTCGGAAACGACATTAATTCTTGCGCTGCGATCACTTGCTGCATATCACGGGGCATCGGTCGCTCTCATTTTCTGCCACGAAACGCAACCACCGGGAACAGACGTTCCTCAATGCTCCTCGATTCGCGGGATGCTATATTCCCAACCCTTATTCGAAAGTACTACCGCGACCTATCAAACGACGAGAACGAGAAACATGAAACCGCTTCCGCTCTTTCGACTTGGACTCCTCTTCTTCACGTTGATCACGGCATCCACGTACACTCGTCTCGCGGCTGAAGAGTTCACGCTGCGTGGAATCGTTCGCGATACGAGCGACAATATCTTGCCGGGTGTGTCGATCGAAGTTTCCGGCTCGGAGGTCGCAACCCGTTCCGATGAAGACGGGGCGTTTTCTCTGGCGATCGATTCCTCTGAATCAATCCGGTTGGACTTGTCCAAGGATGGGTATCTCGCCAAACAAATGCTGATCTCGCAGCTCGGCAAACCAATCGAAGCCACACTCGTCGCGAAGACCGATGACACCGGATTGATACGACTGATCAAACCGATCTCAATGTCACACAGTCTGGGTGAGATCCGCCGTGATCGTGCCAAATACGAGAATCGAGCGATGGACGAGAAACTCTACCAAGAGATCGTCGAACGCTATGGTGAAAAGCCCGCCGAGGAAGCCGCATTCCGAATCTACCTCCCTCCACGCGTCCCCACGATCAATGGGTTGTTCCTGATTTCAGAACACGGCGTCGGTGGCCCGATGATCGAACATCCTCTCGTCAGAGAATTTGCGGACCGACATCACTTGGCATTGATCGGAGTCCTAGGAAACGCGATTCAACGGGGAATCTTTCCGGCCAGCGTCTTGGATGAAATCCTGGTCGACATCGCCCAACAAGTGAACCATCCCGAAATCGCGTCGGTTCCGGCATTCACGTTCGGACACTCCAACGGCACGGGGTTCTCCGCGTCCTACGCCGCGATGCGACCGGACCGAGTCATCGGCTGGGTTTCGTTTCACTCCGGCGGCAGTTGGCATCTTGTGTTCCCCGGTGTCGAGAAAGTCCCAGGGCTCGTGATGCACGGAAACCAAGATAGTTATTTCGATCAAGGACAGACGGAAGCCGTCGAGAGCCTTCGACGCGAACGTCAGGCGCCGATCGCACTGCTGGTCGACGGTGAGTCGGGGCATTGGCCTCGCAACCGAGAGCACACCTTTTCGTTGGTACTCGCGTTCTGCGAATCGTGCCTTCGCATCCGCTTAGCGGCCACCGATGAAATTGACAGCGACAAAACGTGGAACCGCTCCGAATTGCAACCCGCGGTAATTCAATCGGGCTGGCTCGGCGGCGCCTATGATCGCTCCGCCGGCGGAATGCAAATGCTCGAAATTGCTCGCTTTGCGGACTTCCCAGGCGACCGAGATATAGCCAACTGGTTACCCGACGAATCCTTCGCCAAGGCCTGGCAAACCTATGGAGCCACTGGGGCTCCGTTCACAGCACCTGCTAGTGCCCCGCTCGCGGAATAGCAACGCAGCCCGACACGAACCCGCTCATCGGTTGCCGGATTCTCAAACCAGACGACGCCCCACCCGCCGTTTTCTTCGGTGGTGGAGATGTCGGTGTCTCCGTCGACATTGCCATTGCCATTGAGATCGAGGTCGAGATCAACCAGGTGGGCGTTATCGATCTTCTTACCCGACTCCGGGCCGGGCACGTCCATCAAGGTGCTCGTCCAGTCACGCGGGAACATGCCGTCGCCTGTCAAAGTCAGATACCAAAGCTGGGCTTCGTACTCTGGAATGATCACGATTTCGGGATGACCGGAATCGCCGTTGATCTCCATGATCGCAACGCCTTTCGGTTTGCCCTCTAACTTCACACTTTCAGGAAGGGTTGGCGCCGGCACGGTGATCTTTTGGTACCGCGGTGATCCGGCGTCATTGGTGCGGATGTGAGACTGAACGTGCTCACCAACAACAAACCCAATGCCGTTATTACCCGCATCCAATTCAAAGCTATCGTTCCATTTGCATTTCCGTGGGCTCTTTCGTTCGCCGCGGTTGTAAACCAAACGCGATGATCTTCGATTCGATGATGGCCCTCTTTTTCAAGACGGCACGAACCAAAACGGGGCGATTCGTTTCCTCTTTCTCTTATTTCGTGAAATTTCCGTACGACGTGTAAGAAAGGAGGCAACGCGTGTCACTAACGGGGTGTTCGGTGTCCGAACCGCTTTTCATCCCCCGTTCTGAGGAAAAACAACATGCCCCACATCGCTCGCAGCAAATGTCGTAAACCGATCCCGAAAAACTCACGTCGCCGGTTGCTCTACCAGACCTTCGAAGATCGACAGGTACTCAGTGCCGTCGGTGTGCTCTCCGATGGTGTTGTGAACATCCAAGCGAATGATCAAGACAACAACATTTCGGTTCACACCGTCCGCGAAACTCAAACCCTCGTCGTGACTGTGGACGGGCGAGTTGCCGAGTTCCCAAACGCCCGTGTTCGGCACCTTCAGATAAATGCTGCGGGCGGCGACGACATCGTAACGATCGATGACAGCGTTCGCCAAACGACGAGCATCCGCGGCGGACTCGGCAACGACGTGATCTTCGGCAGCAAACAAGCCGATCGAATCGCCGGAGGACCAGGCTACGACACGATCCACGCCGGGGCCGGCAACGATTTCATCTCGGGTGGGGCCGATGGCGACTATATCGAAGGAGGTGATGGAAACGACAGAATCAAAGGCAACGCCGGAGTCGACATTCTGTTTGGTGGGGCGGGCAACGATCGGATCGAGGCAGGCGACGGCGACGACTACGCCATCGGCGGGTCCGGCAACGACGAACTGTCCGGTGGCGATGGCGACGACTGGCTGTTCGGCGACGCAACGAACAGTTACCCGGAAGGATACGTGGATCCGGTCGAATACGCTCGCGATTTTTCGGACAGCAACCGTGGCCACGACGTGATCGATGGTGGTGACGGCAACGACAAGATTCTCGGCGGCCGCGGTGATGACCTTCTCTACGGCGGCGCCGGCAACGACATGATTCGTGGTGGAGCAGGCGACGACGGCATCCGAGGCGGCAATGGCGACGACGAAATCCACGGTGGCATCGGCGACGATAAACTTGGCGGCGGTGAAGGAAGCGATGAAATCAATGGCGATGCGGGCGACGACGTCCTCATCGGTGGTGCCGGTCGGGATCGCCTCAACGGCGGTGAAGGGCGTGATCAAATCAATGCCCGCGACGGCGTCGTCGATTTCATTCTCACCGACGGATTTGACGATCTTCGCGTCGACCGATTCGATGTAATCGCGATCCACGTCGACGAAGATTGACGTATCACGAAACCAACGCCGTTCGCTCGGTCAACGCGTGCCCCAGCATCGCAAGGCAGAGCAAACAAGGCTGAGCGAACGGGCCCCCATCAACTGCTCGCGACAACATCGACCGACACAGGCAGGTCACGTGATTCCAGAATCGCCGCGTCTCCGGTATCCACATCGTGTACCATCGGTTAACACCGCGAGTGAGCATTGTTTTCCAATCGCGGTTCTAAACCCTTTGATCGAATTCCAGGCCTATTAAGTTGCAGCGAACCAGGTCCGCCGGCTGCACGGATGTCGACGCGCCAACCTCACACGACGAAGATCGTGCGTTGGTGGATCGACTGCTGCGCGGTGACGCAATCGCTTGGCAAGAGTTTGTCTCACGTTTCGGACGGATCGTTCGCAGCCGGGTTGCCGACGTCGCGGTGGCGTTCGGCAAAGGCAATGACGATGATGCCGTTGATGACGCAACCGCTGACGTGTTTGCCGTCATCTTGGCGAACGATGCCGCGGCACTGCAGGCATACGAAGGCCGCTCTGCGTTGGTGACCTACCTCGCGGTGATCGCCACCCGCTGTGCGACGCGCGGGTTCGCTCGCAAACGTATCGACGTATCGGACAACGAGCAAAATGAGTCGCTCGAATCAGCGGCAAGAGGCGATGATGAACCCGTTCGGCGAATCATCCTCAAAGAACAACAGCAACGATTACTCGAAACTCTCTCCGAACTGCCTGAAAAGCAACAACAGGTGGTTCGATTGTTTCACCTCGAGAGTCGATCCTACACCGAAATTAGCGAACGGTTGAACATGCCGATCGGGTCCATCGGCGTGACCCTACGGCGTGCCGAAGAACAGCTCCGACGAAAACTCGAACCTGATTCGTTCGACTCATCGTAGATCGCTCCAACGCGGCCGCGCTAACCAAGACAACACCAACCTTCGACTGACTGAAACCTCTTTTTCGTGAACCAACAAACGCTCCTCGAAACGATTCACCGACACCTCAGCGATTCTCGCAGAGATACCGAACCGGTGCGCACGCTGAGCGAAATCGTATGTTTGGTTGCAAACGACATTCGTCAACAAACGCCTCCCGGCGATGTCCGGTCACAAATCATTCCGATCGGAGTGGTGACGGCGTTCGTCGATGGGAACGTTTCGGACGACGAAGCTCAATGGGTCCTCAATGCTGTCCAAGTCGACAACAGCGTCATCGCTGAACTGGTCGCAGCCGTGAAGGCGAAACAAGAAATCCAAACCGAAACGACGAGCATTTCCGACACGCTCAGCAGTCGTCTTCTAAAAATGGGGCCACCAACGGTCTCCGCAATCGGTGGCATCGACACGCGTTCAAACGCGGACGCGGCAAGCGACACGATTTCGCAGCCGATCACGTCAACGCTCCCCGACGTTCAACCGATCACTCGCTCGAATCCTCGATCTCGATCACCACTGAAGTGGCTCGCATTGGCAATTGCCGCAACTGCGGCTGCCTGGTTGGCGTTTATCTCGATTCGTCCGAGTAACGAGTCTTCGTCGCCTGAAAATCGAATCGTTCACAGCCCTGGCCCCGATGTCGAACGCCTCCCTGAAACGAACGACCTTCCCAACCCCGAAACATTCCCCGAAGAACGTAGACGCGAATTCCAAATCGTCGAGTCTCCTCCTCCGGTTGATCTCGCCCCAACCGAAACACCCAATCCTCGACCGTCACTCCCGGCGGCAATGGATAACCAACGCAACACCGACGACAAAGTTGCCGCCACGCCTGCGTCCCCGACTCCCTCCCCCATTCCCGCTCCGACTCGGGAGGTCACCCCATTTAACCAACTCGTTTGGACTCGCATCACGGGCTTGGCTGCGACTCAGCCGGAGGCCCCCGAAAGTCTTGATTACGGTCGTGGTGAAAGATGGTCTGCTCTCGAGGAGTCCATCACTTCGATGGGTGATGCGCGCGAGCGCACCTCCCTGAACGTGGTGACGTTGCCGTTGTCGCGCGCCGAAGCCAAAGTTCAAGAAAACGGGCGTTTGGTCCTCGCACCGGACTCGCAAATCGAACTGCGACGCGATGCCGGTATCGCTGCCGTTCGACGTGACGCGTCCTGTGTGATCGATGTCCTGCACGGATCAGTCGCCTTGGCCGACATCCTTACGGGGACAGTCGTTGATGTGCGTGCGGCCAGTCAACCGATCGCGAAACTGCGTTGGGACACCGACGGTTCTGTTGTGATCGGTTTCCTCCCTGTCGGTTTTGCTGTTGAAGTCCATTCTGGCACCGTGTCGATCGATGACGATGCCTTCGAAGACAGCTTGCTGGTCCTGTCGACGCACGACAAACATCGCGTCGAAGGCAACGCGAAACGGATGCCGGGCTGGGTCAATCGCCCGATCGACACGATCCCCGTGACAAACGTCGTGCTCGCTCAACTCTCAACGTCGAAAAACATGCTGACCGACATCGCAGGGCAAACCAAGCGACTCGCGTCGCTGCCGAACAGGAACGCCAACGACGCACGAACGCTCGCGACTCTGGCGATGTGGCAGGCATCGCTGTCGAATCAAAACCTCGCACGCTTGTTCAGCCGAACCGAACCCGAAGTCCGAAACCCCGCATTCGCTCGATTGATCGAAACGCCCGCCTGGGACGCTCGCTACGATGCGATTTGGGCTGGAGTCAGCCGCATTATGCGTTCACCACGCACTACTGCGCAAGTCCAACAAATGTGCGAGAACCTACGCCAAAGGATCGGATTAAATTCGAACCAAATTGATCTGTTGTTGACCGGGCTCGCCGGACCGTCACTCGCACACCGTGCAATGTGCGACTATTTGCTGCGCAGTAACTACGGAGGCGGGCCGCCATTCGACCCCGCCTGGACCGGCCAAAATCAAGTGCGAGCGATCAGTCTATGGCGCCGCGCCGCAGGCAGGTAACACCGAACGCCCCCTGCATCCAGTCAATCCAAACGGCTAGGCCGCAGGCCAGAAAAAGGCGAAGATCAAACCAGTAACCGCGGCGTACACGACCCCATCGAGAATCTCCATCGCGATCCGTCGCTTGAACCAAAACACGTGCGGGAAGTGGGCGGCGCAGTGTGTCAGCAATCCCGCCGTCGCCACGAATTGAATCACTTTCCCAAACGGTGCCCCTGGAGCCAACGCGAGAGAAGCGAGAGAAGCGAGATATCCGATTACGAATGCGGACACAAAAAAGAACGCAATCGTTTTCGCGATCGCAGTCCCCATGTTAATCGGCGCGTCCCACAGGATCAACGTCCCCGTGCACTTGGCTTGTTTGCCCTTAAACGCTTCCGATTTCATCTCATCGGGACGGTCACAAAACGGCAGCATGTACTGCCCGGGCGGAATTTTTTCTAAGACCACCAGATCTTGAAGCTGATCTTCCGACGGCAATTTCGTCCACTCAGGCTTGTGGTGTGGAAACACCATCCAATTCAACGTGCTCAGAATATGCGTTGCCAAACCAGACAAAAGAATCGGCAACCAAAGATCAAAAACGCTCATCAGAAAGTTCCGAGGTTAGGAAGGGGACTCTTGTCAATCTCAACCAAATACAGCGTCATAATCTAGCCTCCTGCTGCCTCCATATATAACGCCCTGATCGAAGTGAAAAGGGGATGTCCCGTTAGTTGTTGAAACTCGCAATGGTCTCTGTGGTAAAAACGTAGGTGATCGGGTTTGAGTGAGCAACAAGCCCCATCTCCTTGAGCTCGGTTTTGGTTCAGGTTTCGCCAACGCTACCAACAGATGTGGTAGTGAGTTGCATCCAGTGATCCCGCGGAAGACTTTCTCGGCCTCCCGCAAAACGCATAAAAGCCATCGGCTTGCTTGGTCCGCCTCTGCCCGAAAACGCGTTACACGGTCGAGCTTGCGACCTGTCGTGCGGAACGAGCTCTCGATCGCATTGGTGATCAGCAGGTAACGAAGAAGCGTCCGTTCGGCAGTCGCTACTGCTTACAATGCCATCCCCCGACCCAAGCGATCTTAGTTGCCGCCGAAGCAACGATGGACTTGTTGCCGGACGTCGAAGATGCGTTGGACGCCGGGGAACAATCTGCTGACGCAGGCCTTGTATGAGTCGGCCGAAAACACAGCCTTGAATGCCACGACGATCGCATCAAAACCATGCTAAAAAAAGGAGTTTTCGAGGAACCGAGTGTTCCAGCCAGCTTTTTTCGCTTCTGCTTCAGGCTTCGCTTCGTACTGTCCCGTTTAGGCAGGGTTGTCAGGTAGCGTCTTCTTCAGTGTGTTACGGATCTTGCGAGCAGCTTCTTCCGTAGGGACCGGTATCAAATCGAACGCTGCCGACGCGTCAACACTTGTTGGGTGGCACCCAGGACAGATCACGTTGGGATCTTTCACCACACGTTTGTTTTCGAAACGCCACTATTTCCGAAACGCCACTTGGACACCCGATAGCCAAAGAAAACGCAAACCGAGCTTCGACGGGTTTGATCGTTGCTATCGTTTCGTTGAGTTCTTAGAAACCTTTCGAATCCACGTTTGATGTCCTGGACATCACTGCGGCGATTCAGGCTTGACTGGCGTTTGTCGCAATATCGCGGTCACGGGGTAATGATCCGACGGGGTCCGTCCATCACGTGACGTGCGATCGATATTCGCCGCGAGCACATCGATACCCCCGGCCACGGCGATCCAATCAATTCGAGAACCGTCGACGACGCCGGCGCGAAAACCTGAAAAGGTTGCTTCGCCGGGCTGGTCCTTCGGTGCCACCTGTCGATACGTGTCGGTGAACAGGCGAGGGCGAGGTGAATCGGATCCCGGTGGACGACGTTGTGATTTGTCAAACAGCCGTTGGTATGGCAAACTATCCACAGCGGCGTTGAAGTCGCCCGTCAAGATAATGTCACACCCCTTGCCGAGCACCGAGGCCGTTTGCCGGATCAGCTTGGCCGATTCTTCGCGAGCCTCTTTGCCCTTGTGATCGAAATGGGTATTGATGAACAAGATCGGTCGATCAAATTGGCCGCGTCGGTCTTTCAGTCGCACCCATGACGCCATCCGTGTCAAGCTGCTGTCCCAGGAAATACTACCGGTCACGTCTGGAGTTTCCGACAACCAGAAATGTCCTTCGTCGAGCTTTTCGAACCGTTCGGTTTTATAGAACAACGCCGTCATTTCACCGGTATCGCCGCCGTCATCGCGTCCTACACCCAACGACGTGTAAGCGGGCAATTTTTCGTTCAGATAGTCTTTTTGAAATCCCAGTGTTTCCTGGGTGCCTAATAAATCGGGAGAAAATACTCCGATCGTTTCAGCAACAAACTCTTTGCGTTTGTCCCAATGGTTGCCGCCATCGCGGGCGGTCCCATAACGGAGGTTGAAACTCATCACGCGCAGATCATCCGCAACCACCGACATCATGGGCGAAACGATCAAGAGCAGTAGACACCAAATTCGATTCATGATTGTTGCACTGTTGTGAGGTGCATTCGCCCGTTCACACATCAATCTACTGCGGGACCGACAAGAAATGCCTTGTCGGATTCGTTCTTCCAATGAAAACGATCTTGGAAATCCGACGGGGTGAAAATGCGGTTGGATCCGTCTTCCAGCAGGACAGTATAAACCAAGTGAGAGTCGATCGCTTCACTGCCGCGATAATGACCGTTCGCTCCAATCACAACCCACTGGTCTTCAGCAACGTCGCCAAACAGCACTGGTAAACGCGTTGAAAACAACCATCGATCACACGCCGCCACTGCAGATTGTCCATGGCCAACAGGCCACGCATCGTGGTCGTCCCCGGATCGCTCGACGAATGTTGCGAATCGGATGGAAACAATTGGAGTTCCCTCAGTCCTTTTCGATTTGAGAAACGCGTTAGAATGCGTACGCGACGGCTTGTGTGGCCCGCCAGAATCCGCAAGGGGATTCGGTGTTGATCGTGACGTAAAAGACAGATAGTAATCGATGACCGACCACATGGAACTATCCATCACTCACTGGTTCACATCGCTTCGCGAGCGAGATCGGGACGCAAAAACCGTTTTGTACGAACACATTTTCCCTCGCTTGGTCCAGCTCGCTCGGCAACGCTTCGATGCAGATCGTGATCCGGCGCAGGGTGCTGACGCAACAGCATAGAGCGTTTTTAAATTGCTCGCCCATGGAGCCAAACGGGGCCGGTTTGATGGCGTGGCCGATCGCGATGACCTGTGGCGACTTTGGGTGTTGGCCACTCGTCGCAAAGTCATCGACCAAACTTGCAACCGACAGGCGATCAAACGTGGTGGCGGAATGACGGAAACACCATTATCAGCAATCGTGGAAACCTTGGCGGCGACTCCGGATGCGATCATGGCAATGCAAGAAAAAATGCACCACCTGCTAGTCAACTTCGCGACGACACGTTTCGACCAATCGCTCTGGACCGTTTGGCGGGATACATGAATGGCACAGTCATTTGCGTAACGACTTGTTTTCAAACGAGTTGTCTCCTTTGGCCGAGCGGGCACGCAATTCTTCGTGGGGTTGCATCATCAAGTTGTAGTTGCTGCCGCGTTTCTTTCGCACACGCGGTTCAAACCGACCTGGCCTCCTGATAACAAGGCACTTGCCAATCTGCTCAATCCGGCCGCAACAGTACTGGCGATGCGCCATGCCCGTCTTTTCGAGAACGACGTCCCAGGCTGCAAGAAAACGGCCAACAGCTGACATCGCTTATCCCTCGTGGCTTCACACCGGTCCCCAAGCTCCACCAAGGGCCGTCGTCTGGATCGCGTTGCATGCAAGCATCGTTACCCAGAACTCCTTGCGGACCATCTCGGGAATCTAGCACCTGAGTTGATGCAAGTTCATTTGTGTCTTGATTCTGCGAATGTCCAGCTCCACGTAGCACCGAAAACCAAATAGCTCCGCGAGATCTTCCTTCGTCACACCATCCTCACCGGCAACCTCGAGCATCTCCGCATCGATGCTAAAGTCGGCTAACGGGCCTGAGTACGAAATATTTCCGGCGTCTTGAACCTCATCGTATCCGCCACGATTTCCCGCCGCATCGGTTGAATACGCTTTTGAAAGAGAGGTGCCGCCAGGCTGCTCTGACAAATCCGATACCACTTGGCCCCGTGCGTCGTATTTGAATGGTCATCGGGTGGGCGGCACCATACGCTATACTACCAACACGGCGTGTTCGTCGACGAAGCCACGGGCTGGGATATTTATGGGTACGAGTTTTAAGATGAAAACGAACCAACGTCATGGGGTCTCGCAAACCTGTTTTCGACAATGCGTTTGCATTATTTTTTCGATACTCCCACTATCAGGCTGCATGGAAGATTTGACAATGCCGAAGATCCCCGGCGTGAAACGGACCTTTCATGAGGCGGTTGGTTGGAAAGCCGAAGACTTCTTCAATGACTCGGCGGTCGTCGAACTCTGTAATGCGATTGAGGCCAATGACATTGCGAAGATGAAACAATTGATCGCCGAGGGCGTCGACGTCAACGCGATCGGGGAAGGTGGTGTCACGCCATTGCTTTGGGCATTCGTGGACAACCAACCGGAACGATTTCAACTCCTTCTGGAACACGGGGCTAATCCCAACATCAAGACCACCACCCGGCTCAATGCCCCCAATGCATTCGCCGTCGGCGATTCGGTGACCACACTGGCCGCCAGTTCCTATTTCGTCGGTCCGTATGAAGCGGTGCTTCAACACGGAGGTGATCCATCCATCGTGGGTCCCCACAAGCAGCCTATGTTGCACGTCATTGTCGCCGCCCCAATCTCTCAGGAATTGAAGAAGAAACGCATTTTAATGGCAGTGGAATACGGTGCGGACATCAATCAAAAAGACTCCAAGGGAACGATCGGCAGAACCGCCGTCGCTGCTTTCCAGCAATGGGAACTCGCCCTTTGGCTCTTGCAGCAGGGCGTCGATCCTCATTACTATCCACCCCATGATGACACCAACATGGTAGGGTCTGCACTTAGCCATGGTGAGCTGATCACGCCCGGTCGAAAAGAAGCTTACGAAAAGCTCCTACAGTGGTTTCGAGAGGACGGTTACGACTTAGAAGCGATTCAAGAGACGACACGTCAATTGCGTGAAATCAAGGTGATCAAAAGCAGGAAACGTTTCATCCAACGCAAAATTGCGGAGCAAGTTCGCCAGGGACTTCGTCCCGATCCGAACCTTGACGCGGAAGCTCAAGACGAATGGTATGCCGAGCGGCGTCGAGCACGGCAAAGGCAAGCGGAGTGATGATGGGCTTGCAAGCCATTCATCACCAGCCTTGGTGGTTGCTAATTTGCTTCTCGTTGCTGTTGTCTTTGATCACCGGCTGCATGGAAGATTTGACCACGTTGAAAATCCCCGGCGTGAAACGGACCTTTCATCAGGCAATTGGTTGGGAAGCCGAAGACTTCTTCAATGACTCGGCAGTGATCGAACTCTGTAAGGCGATTGAGGCGAACGACCTTGCGAAGATGAAGCGATTGATCGCCGAAGGCGTTGACGTCAACGCGATCGGGGAAGGTGGTGTCACGCCGCTGCTTTGGGCATTCGTGGACAACCAACCGGAACGATTTCAGCTCCTTCTTGAAAATGGAGCCGACCCCAACGTCAAGACCACCACCCGGCTCAATGCCCCCAATGCGTTCGCCGTCGGCGATTCAGTGACCACACTTGCCGCCAGTTCCTATTTCGTCGGTCCTTATGAAGCGGTGCTTCAACACGGTGGAGATCCATCCATCGTGGGCCCCCACGAGCAGCCCATGTTGCACATCATTGTCAGAGCCCCGATCTCTCAGGAGTTGAAGAAGAAACGCATTTTGATGGCAGTGGAATATGGTGCGGACATCAATCAAAAAAACTCCATGGGAACCATTGCAGCTACCGCAGTCGGGGCTTTTCAGCAATGGGAACTCGCCCTTTGGCTCTTGCAGCAAGGCGTCGATCCTCATTACTACCGACCTGTCGAGAGCACCAACATAGTTGGAGTCGCGTTGAGTCATGAGGATCGTTTGACTCCTAGTAGAAAAGAAAGCTATGAGAAGTTAATGCAGTGGTTTCGAGAGGACGGTTACGACTTAGAAGCCATCCGAGAGAGTTCTCGTCAGATCCGTGAAATCCGGGTGCCCAGTAGCAGGAAACGTTTCATCCAGCGCAAAATTGCGGAGCAAGTTCGCCAGGGACTTCGTCCCGACCCAAGTCTGGACGCGGAAACTCAAGACGAATGGTATGCCGAGCGGCGTCGAGCACGGCAAAGGCAAGCGGAGTGATTATGGGCTTGCAAGCCATTCATCACCAGCCTTGGTGGTTGCTAATTTGCTTCTCGTTGCTGTTGTCTTTGATCACCGGCTGCATGGAAGATTTGACCACGTTGAAAATCCCCGGCGTGAAACGGACCTTTCATCAGGCGGTGGGTTGGAAAGCCGAAGACTTCTTCAATGACTCGGCGGTGATCGAACTCTGTGATGCGATTGAGGCCAACGACGTTGCGAAGATGAAACAATTGATCGCCGAGGGAGTCGATGTCAACGCAGTCGGTGACGGTGGTGTTACGCCACTGCTTTGGGCATTCGTGGACAACCAGCCAGAACGATTTCAACTCCTTCTGGAACACGGGGCCGATCCCAACGATTCGGAATCGGTTCGCAGTTCCGTCGACCTGATTCACGAGCGGGCACATCAAAATTCCCGATCGCTGATCGTCCGGGAATGGTCGCACTTGGATTGGATCGGATTTCCTTTCGAGGCATCGCCGCCGATGCGTTTCACTTGGGATGATCCGAAGAATCAGCGGATAGCGATAGACGAACCAGTCGAGTGGTGGATCCACAGCATCTTTGAAAAGGTCGTCACGGCAAGCTCGTCGATGGTTCGACTGAAATTCAAAAAACACTCAAAGTGTGAGCCCCGTGATTCCAACCTCTCTAACAATCACAGCCTCTTTCGGATTGTCAGAAATTAGTCGGTGGTTTGAGCGAAGCGAACACCAATGGAAACTGATTGATCGATATCACTTTGACTCTGAAGGACTCATCGATTCTGCGACCATTTCAGGGTCGGTGGTTCGCTTTTTCGTTCCCGGGGGTGCGCTGCTGCGCAGCAACCCCCGGCTAATCTCTTCCATCCCGGTCGGGATATCGCTCCAATTTGCGGACCCCAAACGGACAGGTAAAGACCTGTGTCAGGCCGACTTTTTGGCGTCCAGGCCAACACAGCTAATACACTGGAAGACTGCTGGCGATACGCTTAACGTCGCCGCAACAACGATGGTGACCATCGAGTCGCATCTCCTCTGGACCTTAGTGCATTTCCATTTTCGTTGTAGCCACCGTCGCCCGACGGTGGACCACGTTCTGGCGAACGTAGCTACCTTTGAAAACCTACGTCATTGACAGAGACGCTCTACACAGGCGGTTGGTACGGGTTGCCGCTTTCGATCGGTGTTCCTGTCGAGGTTACCGAATCATCAGTTTCTGACGCGGAGCATTTTCGCGTGCAAAACCGGACAACGATCAGCCGAATGACGAGCAGCGAGAGCGCAACCACGCTGAAATTTAACATCGCGACAAATCCGTTGAAGAAAGGACCAATGACCAAATTGGCTCCATCGGCCATCAACGCGTTCATGTCGGATTCGGACATTTGGTCGGAATGAAGATCCGCCCATTGCCCGCGAATCCGCCACTTCTCTTGGATTTCAACGGCGGACGAATGCGTCGCGAAAATGGTCAGCCCGATGATCGCGATCAGTTTCGCGATCCGGCGCAGCACCGTGCGGCGGATCAACGAAAGAAGAATCAATATAGCGATGCCCGACCAAACCACGCAGGGATAAACCCACGAGTAACCGTTGACGCGAGACGTCTCCCAGACCTGTTCGAAGGTTTCCATCGATCGACGCCTCTTCGTGGATTGTTACGCAAAGACGCCCGCATCGTGTCGTGTCGTGTTGGCTATGCGATCAGTTGATCGACCACGTGTCCGTGGACATCGGTGAGTCGGAAATCGCGGCCTTGGTATCGGTAGGTCAAACGCTCGTGGTCAATTCCCATCAGGCGTAGGATCGTTGCGTGGAGGTCGTGAATGTGAACTCCGTCTTGCACCACATTGTAACTGAATTCGTCTGTCTCGCCGTGGGAATGGCCTGCGTTCACACCACCACCGGCCATCCACATCGTAAAGCAACGTGGATGGTGATCGCGTCCGAAACTGTTCGCGGTAATCTTTCCTTGGCAGTAACTCGTTCGTCCAAATTCGCCACCCCAAATAACCAACGTGTCGTCGAGCATGCCTTGGTTCTTGAGGTCTTGGATCAAACCTGCCGTCGGCTGGTCCGTCATTCGGCACTGATTCTTGATACCGCCGGGCAGCCCAGCGTGTTGGTCCCATCCCGGTTGGTACAACTGGATGAACCGAACGCCCTTCTGAGCCAAACGTCTCGCCCGCAGGCAGTTCGCGGCATAGGTTCCCGGCGTGGTGACTTCGTCGCCGTAAAGCGCGAGCGTCTCTTTCGACTCCCCTGAGATATCGGTCACTTCCGGAATCGAGGTTTGCATTCGGAATGCCATTTCGTACTGCGAAATCCGATTTTCGATCGCCGGGTCGCTGGTCGCCTCGAGTTGCAACTGATGCAGTTCACCGATCCGATCGAGAGCCTTCCGGCGGCTCGTCCGATCGATCCCCGCGGGACTGTTCAGATACAGGACCGCGTCTTTGTCCGAACGCAACTCGACGCCGTCATACTTGCCAGGCAAAAACCCGCTTCCCCAAAGCTGCGCCGTGAGCGGTTGCCCACCTCGCTTGCTGGAGACCATCACGACAAACGCAGGCAGATCTTCGTTTTCGCTGCCGAGTCCGTACCACGACCACGCTCCCATGCTGGGACGGCCCGGGAACTGGGAACCGGTTTGCATCATCGTCACGCCGGGGCCGTGGTTGATCGCCTCCGTGTTCATCGACTTGATCACGCACAGCTCGTCGGCGATTTTGGCAGTGTGCGGTAAAAGATCACTCATCCAATGACCGCTCTCACCATGTTGAGTGAATTTGAACGGCGAACCCACCAACGGGAACGACGCTTGGTGCGCGCTCATTCCGGTCAGACGTTGTCCCATTCTCACCGAGGCGGGCAGTTCCTGACCGTTGATCTCGTTGAGTTTCGGCTTGTAATCGAGCAAGTCCATCTGCGACGGAGCACCGGATTGGAACAGGAAAATGATGCGTTTCGCTTTGGGTGCAAAATGCGTCGCAGGTGTGATGGCCGAAGGCGCGGCGATCGCACTGTCGGATTGCAACAACTCCGCAAGAGCCATCGATCCCAGACCATACCCGAAACGGCCGAGCCATTGACGACGCGATAAGACCGATGGGTCAAATCCGGTACAGATATTCTTAGTCATCGATTTACCTTGTGAGTGATTGGATAGATTTTGCGTCGTGTTCACTGGTGCCTCACGCATTCGTCGAGGTTCATGACCGAACTGACCAAGACGGTCGCGGCGGCTAGTTCAGCGGGCGAGAGTTCCGACGAAGGTTGAGCCTGTCCAACACCGAGAAACTCCTTCGCCTGCTCAGGGCTCTTTGCAAACCCGTCGAGTTGTTCGCGATAGAGCTGTTCGAGAATTTCTGCCTCACGCGAGGACGGCTGACGGCTGGTCAATCGTTCAAAGGTGTCACACACCATCACATGGACATCGTCACCGTGATCCGTCAGCAGATTCCCTGCCATCACCCGAGCCGCCTCAACAAACTGAGCACCGTTCATCAGCACGAGTGCTTGCAGTGGCGTCGAGGTGATCTCGCGTCGCAACCGGCAAACCTCGCGGGTCGGCGTGTTAAGCGTCATCATCACCGGTGCCGGCGAGGTCCGTTTCCAGAACGTATAAAGACTGCGGCGATAGAGTTTGTCCCCCTCATCGACTTTCAACGGATTGTACGCGAGTGCCACGTCATAGGTTTTCACCGGCGGACCGCCGACCTTGTCAACCAACAGGCCACTGACGGCGAGCATGTTGTCGCGAATCATTTCGGCTGACAAACGTTGTCCCGTACCACGTGACAGATACAGGTTCTCAGGATCCTTATCCCGCTCTTCCGCGGACACGACGCTGCTTTGTCGATAGGTCGCCGACAACGCGATTTTGCGTAGCAATTGACGAACGTCCCAACCCGATTGAACAAAATCTCGAGCCATCCAATCGAGCAAATTGGGATGAGTCGGTGGAGCACTTTGGTTGCCGAAGTCTTCGGACGTGCGGACCAATCCAGAACCGAACATCATTTGCCAATAACGGTTCACGGTGACGCGTGCGGTCAACGGGTGTTCCGGTTGCGTGAGCCACTGCGCGAACCCGAGTCGATTGCGAGGCATGTCGTCGTCCATCGGCGGCAAGAATTCCGGCCCTCGAGGCTGGACCGGTTTGCCAGGTTGGTCATACACGCCTCGTTCGAGCAGGTAAGCTTGGCGTGGCGTGGCACTTTCTCGCATGACCAAAATCGCAGGCGTCGCATCGATCGCGTTGTTCAATTCCACGCGAGCGGATCGCAACGCCTTGCGCAACTGAACCGCTTTGGCGTCAACAGCCAACGTGTAGTACGAACGCAATTCGGCAAGCTCTTCATCGGAAAGCTGATCGACCGGACGTATCAAGTTCGCGTACAACGCCTCTCCGTCATACAACTGAGCGACTTCGAGGTCACTGAGTTGACGATCGAACGCGTCGAACTGATCCACACGTCCGCCGACAAACCCGCGATCCCGATAACGTTCTCCGATCGCCAAATCAGGGTACCCGCCTCGCCACTGTGTGATATTGCGTGTCAGGTGGTCGACGACCACACGCGTTGCCGCGGGCTTGCCGTCGACAAAGATTTTCAGGCCATCGGCGCGGCTCGAACCGTCGTAGACCATGGCGACGTGAGTCCATTTCTCGGCGACGAGTTCGTCCGTCGTTTCGATCGCGATCGCATCGCCGGGCCAAAAATGACAGAGCTTTGCGACGAGTTTGTTTCCCTCACGCGTTAATTCGTACCCAATCGATCCGGCGTCATCCCAACCACGAGAACGACGGATCAGCACACCACGTGTTTCCACCTCCGGTGACCAAATCCACATCGAAAACGAGAACGGATCATGCCGTTCGAAGTGTCCTTCACCTGGCATGAAAATGGAGTCGTCCCCGGTCAGCTCGATCGCCTTGCCGAATTTCCCTTCGACGTGCGTGTTGGCGAGAGGCGTCAACGCAAATTTTTCAGATTGACCGGCCGCCTCGTTGGGCAATGCGTGAACCGTATCAGGCAAGAGCTTCTTTTCCGTTTCCGATATCAACTCGCCCGGACCGGGCTTCTGCAATTCGTCCATCGACAGTGCGACGACGTGTCCCGGCATCGGCGAAACAGACCGGCGGCGTGCTAACCAAGCATCGAATGCCTCGTCGATTCCCGTTTGCACGTACTCGCGATATTCGGCTTCGGCGGTCTCAACACTTCGCGTCGCCGCATCGATCACGGCAGCCTGTTTTTCATCGGGCAGTGGCATCGCCGGAGTGGGAACCGCGTCGGTGAAGTACGAGATCAAACCGTTCTCATCGATGTCATCGAAAAACGCTGACATCGAGTAGTAGTCTTCCGCGGTCAGCGGGTCATATTTGTGATCGTGGCAACGACAACACTCCATCGTTAGGCCGAGAAACGCGGCGCCGACGGTGTGCGTTCGGTCGGCAACGTTTTCGACACGGAATTCCTCAATCGCCACACCACCTTCTTTCTTATGCGAGTGCAGACGGTTGAATGCGGTTGCCAGTCGTTGCTCCTGAGTCGCGTTAGGAAACAAATCTCCCGCGAGCTGCCAGGTGATGAATTCGTCGTAGGGCATGTTGCGATGAAAGGCGTCGATCACCCAATCGCGATACGGCCATACAAAACGCTCGTCATCTCGTTGATAGCCGTATGTGTCGGCGTAACGAGCAACGTCCAGCCATTCGCTCGTCAGACGTTCCGCACACGCAGTACTCTGCAGCAAACGGTCGACGACCTTTTCATAGGCGTCCTCAGAAGTGTCATTGAGAAACTCGCGAATTTCGGGAACCGTCGGTGGCAAACCGGTTAAGTCAAACGTGACCCGGCGGAGCCACTTCTCGCGGCTGGCTGGTTCGGCATGAGTCAATCCTTTTTGTTTGACGACATTTGCCACGAAGCGATCGATCGGTCCTTTCGCCCAATCGCCGCCGGCGTCGGGAACCTCGACTTCCGAGGGCAGGGGCACGAACGCCCAGTGAGCTTCGAATCGGGCACCTTCGGAAATCCATTGGTCCAAGATCTCGATGTCTTCCGGTGTGAGTTTTTTCAAGTCACCGACCGGCGGCATGGGATCGTCCTCGTCGTGAATCCGAGCATGCACTTCGCTCGAATCGAGGTCTCCCGGGACGATGCCAAAGTAGCCACCCAAATCCGCGGTCGCGTTCTCAAACGAATCAACCCGAAACTCCGATTCCTGGTTCGCCGCATCCGGCCCATGGCACTTAAAGCACTTGTCCGAAAGGATCGGTCGAACGTCACGGTTGAAGTCGATCTCGGCATGCACTGGAACGGAGAGACCCACACTCGCGGTCGCAGATACGATCAACGCACCCAACCGCAAGGAGACACAACGGATGAAATCCATAGAGATTGACGATTTGAGAGAAAGGAGGCGGGATCGCGTTTACCAGTTGGCATCACGACTCGGGCGAGAGGAGGCAGCGGCACCGAAACGGCCGTTTTCTATACATTTAAGAGACCATTGCCCTCGCTAGTAATAGACGCATTCTAATCGTTAGGGAACGTCAGTCTTGTAACAACGGGGGCGTTTTTTGGTACGTTTTGACGATGCCCAATACACTCACTAACGCGAAAACGTTCGCCGCCGATTTCTTCGCCAAACGCCCGCTCGCCGATGACGTGATCGAGCTGTTTCGATTCCTACCGACGGTTTACTTTTACGCCAAAGACGCGAATCATCGTTACATCGCCGTCAACACACCCGTCCTGCGAGATGTCTTTGGGCTCGAACGTGACTTGGACCTGATCGGCCGAACCGACTCGGACTTCCAACCTCCCACCCTCGCCGAAGCCTACCACCAGGAAGATCGACGGGTGATGGAAGGCGGTGTGACGATCGCCAATCAAGTTTGGTTAGTGCCTCACATTCGCGGCACACCGCATTGGTACAAATCGACCAAAACTCCGCTGCATGACGGCAACGGGATGATTATCGGATTGGCGGGCGTGATGTACCCGATCAATACACCGGAGGAACAATCGACGAGCTTCCGCGAACTGGCCCCCACGATCGAATTTATCGAAGCCAACTACAGACAAACGATTTCGATGAAAGAGATGGCCGAACGCGCGGGCCTATCCACGACACACTTCAACCAACGGTTCCGCGAACTGTTGCGAATGACTCCGACTCAATTCTTACTCGCTCGACGCGTCGAGCACGCGCGACGTTTGCTGACCGAAACCGAAGACTCGGTCGCCGAGATCAGTGGCGCGATCGGGTTTTACGACCAAAGTCACTTCACCAAACGGTTCCGCCAAGTCACCGGCCTAACGCCGCTGGCGTACCGCAAGAACTTTCGCGATTAAAGCGTATCCACAAACGACGACCGTCCCGGTCACATCCACAGGAGTCGCCAGCAACGAACCTGTTAATGTCCGGCGACATTTTTTTAGACCGTGCTCCGGCCCGCGAAGCTCTGACTCGCGACCGAACGAACTTCATGAAGCGGGACGCAAGCCTGCTTGGTCGGCAGCGTCTTCGAGGAAGTAGTTGATATCCGCGTGTTTGTCAGCGTGCAAAATTTCGTACGCGTGAGCGGGACTTCGCGCGTGGTAAAGCTGCTCGACCAAGTTCGCGTCACGTGTGATTGCGGTGGCGAATGCCGAGAGGACTTGCAAGTGACGGGTGCGTTCGACTTCCGGAGTCGCCAACAACAACACCGCGTGAACGACGCGTCCGTCGGGCGTGTCGAATCCCAAACCTTCGGGACTGATGCCAAGGACACCTCGAATTTCGTTGCCCTCGCCTTCGTCCAAAATGGCGTGCGGGATCATCAAACCGTTCCCGAGACAGGTCGAGTGTTCATCATCTCTCGCAATCACCCGTTTGATGAATTCCTCTTGGCTGAGTTCCATCTTCGACGTTGCGTATAACTGCGCGGTCAATTCACGAATCGTGGCTTCACGATCGCTGCCCGTCAGACCAACCGCGATACGATGTTCCTGCAAGAAGTCCAGCAACCGGGCGCGGTCTTTGTGAGCCTCGCCTGATCGTTCCAACGCGAACCGAGTCGCGCTGGGACCGAGCAACTGATTGATCGCCAATGCCGACAATCCGACCGTATTGACGAGCGTTCGGACCTCTTCGCTGAACCCAGAGTTCTCGCCTGATATCAACAAAATCAAACCGACGGCGACGCCCCCGTGCGGCAATAACGCGATCCCCAAATAACCTCGCACGTTGGCGGTCACGCCAGCCAATGACATCGCGGAATACGCACTGGCGCATTTGCCGATCAAACGGGCAAAGAAATACAACGCGACCAAGGCGGCTGCCTGTGGGACTAATCCGAAGTCCAAACGCATTCCCGCGAACGTGTAAAACAGTGCGAACAACGCACCGCTGATCGTTTGCAGATAGGCCTCCCCGGAACGTACCAAATCGTGACGGACATTCGTCACCACGATCCCAGCAAACGTGCACGCCAGAATTCCGCCCGAGGTCCCGAACCCGGCGGCAAATCCCCACGCGCCTAAAACCGCCGCAACCATCGTCGGCCCCAAGAATGCGGGGCTGACCAACGTCCGTGTCAATAAAATCGCGAGCATGCCACAACCACCGCCGATCGCTAACGTCACGCCGAACTGAATCACGACACTCTGCAACGCATGCGACCACCCCGATTCGTCACCTAAGATCGTCGTGATGAATACGAACACGGCCACAGCGATCATGTCGATCAGCCCAATCGCCGCGAGCAAAGTACGAGTCAAGATTCCACGCGCACGGGCCTCCTGGATCACCAACACCGTCGTGCCCGGTGCACCGGCGATCGCAATCGCTGCTAACACCAGTGCGGGTTTCGCCGTCATCACGTCACCACCAGGAACCAACGGCCCGAGGAAGTAAAGCAGCAATCCGACAACGACCGGCGTGACCAGCAATTCGCCCAGCAGCAAGAACCCGATCCGCTTGGTCGTGTTTCGCAAACTCGCGAAATACAACGTCGCCCCGACCGTGAACGCGATGAACCCCAACACGAAATGCATGTAGGGCAAAAACCGATCGAGGCAGACGGGGTCCACCTCGGTGTTCATGCCGGGAAGGGCGAGCCTTCGTAACATGATCCCGGTCGCAATCCACCCGGTCACTTTGGGTAGTTTGGCCAATGCAAAAATTTCGCCGCCGACGATTCCCGCAATGAGGACCGTCGCCATATTTAACAGCGGGTCATCGAAGTGCAGGTTAAAAAAAGACTGGAACAGTGTTCGACTCCTCTCCGGAGTTGGAGGATTAGTAAGGCCTCACTTGGAGAACCGGCCAACTTCAATCAGGACCTGCTGAAACACGGCCCCTGTTTGAACACGGAGAACGAAGCCAAGCAAAATCGATAAGAACGTGACCAGAGGAATCTTGCTCGCTGCGAGGAAGACGAGAAGAGATTCGACGCACATCATGGCATATCCCTCGGCGCGCCGCACCCACACTACGCCAACGGCGGCGTCAATTCGGCGACCAACCTCGACCTCGCGTCGACGATAAATGAAATGATCCGTCCCGACGTCCCTCGATTGGATTGCCAACTCGAGGCGTGGAACTCCAGTGTGATCTGATCATCTCGGCGGCTCGCCAAGATACGGCGTGAGCGCAAACCTGTCCGGCCATCACGCGACCAGAGACGAGCGAGTGTGATCACAGTAACTGAAATCACGGTGGCTGAAATCACAGTGTGTGAAGAAACAGTACGTGAAGAAACGGTGCACGGCGATAGATTGCAAGGCAGAACGGTGCACAGTGAACAGTGCACAGTGAACGGTGCACATTAAACCCTGCAAAGTGAAGCCCGCACAGTGAAGCCTGCACGGCGCCCCGAGCAGACAGAATTTCTTGCACAAACCGACTCGCGGGTGGGTCCAAGCTCACCACAAACTGGCATTTTCCGCACACTGTCGCAAAGGCACGGCATTCCGCCCCAACGCGTTTGCAATCCCGCCGCAACCGGGGCGACTGCCATGCCCCCCACGCTCCTGTTCCGATCCGTGAATCGCGAGAAATCACTGTGATTTGCGGATTCAAATCGGCTCGTTCGCCAAAGAGTCCTACGCCGAGAGGAGATCAAAAAACGCCGCATCGACGGAATGTCGGGAGTGTCATTTCATACTGTGCGGAATGTGAATTTGCGTGAAACTCATCTAGCGATGTGTGTCACTTTTGACTATTCACGTCGCACATCGTCTTATTTCGCCAAAAATCCCGCTTTTGGCTCAAGTCGATGTTCGTCTCTACCGAGACGCGGTCGCCATGAGGGCGACTGAAAAACCGTCAATGACCCCAAACGGATTTGGGCCACCAGCCGATGAATATCGACTTTCTGCTCCAGCAGTTTCGTACACGCTCCACTCGCAAGAACTCCAAACTCGCGAGTCGCAAACGCAAGCAGAGCAAACTCGGCACCCGTCTATCACGAATCGAATCGCTCGAGCAACGGCAATTATTGGCGGGTGACTTCGAAATTGAGGGGAACATCCTCTCAAACAAAATCGTGATCAGCACGTCGGGTGGCAACCTGAATTGGTCGCTCGACGGTGTCGCCCAAACATCCAAACCGATCGCCGAATTTGACAACCTGAAAATCGACGGTTTGGGTGGCAACGACACGATCCACATCTACGGTGCGTTTGACATCGGTGCATCGAAGAACCTCCAGATCATCGGTGAATCCATCTTCATCGGCAGCGACGGCACCGGCGGCGGAACCGGCACGTCCACCAACGTCGCGACCACGACGTCTCTGACCGCAAACAACATCACGATGTCGAGCGTCGGCGATGAGATAGGCGCAGGGATTACGGACAATTTGCCGATCTCAATCGCGTTGGACGATCGACTGATCATGGTCGGTGATAACGTGACGATCGATGCCAACGGCAAATTGGACCTATCGGCAAACCGCACGAGTTCGTTCATCGGTGGCAAACGACCGTTCGGCTACGGCGAAAAGAACGTCGACATCCGAATCGGCTCCGCAGACATCGACGCCGCCTCGGTCAGTATCAATGCCACGGCAGCGGACGAAAACCTCGCCGATCAATTACCCGAATGGGCCCAAAACAACATCTTTGGCCCCATTCAAGAATACATCAACGACGGCATCCTGCCGAACATCCCCTTATCGGTGATGATCCGCGAGAGCGGTGCGTCAATCGACCTCGCGGGAACGCAGATCACCGCCTCAGGCGACATCGAAATCAACTCGACGACCTCCGTGGACGCGTCCACAGACGCGGTCGCCGTGAAAGACACCGAAGACACGTCCGGAAAGTCGGCGCTCGGAAAGATTCTCTCCGCAGCCAACAACCTCAGCGCGGGATACAGCCAAGCGACCTCGCGTTCGATCATCAACGTTTCCGGCGGCGCGTCGATCACCGCCAACACCGGCAGCGTCTCGATTATCTCCGATGCGACCACCACCGCAGAAGTTTCGGCGAGTACCGAAATCAACGCCGATGCGGATGAACTCGACGACAAAGACGAAGCCGCCGAAGGTGACGAATCAAAGAAAGAAGCCTCGCCGGCAAATACGAACGCGCTCGGTGCCTCGATCGCCGTGTCCAACACGAAGACGACCAGCACCGCAACCATCGCTCATGGCGTGACGATCAACGCCGCCGGGAACGTGAACATCCACGCAATCGGCGACGTCACCAACGCCGCTACCAGCGGACTGGAAATCTTTGTCGACGGACGCGGCGGGATCGGCGTTGCCGTCGGACTCGACGACGCGAATATCACCGCGACCGTTGACGGCAAGATCACTGCGGGCACGGCGACTTCCCTCATCGGATTCGCCAAGACCGATGCCGACAAGACCGTCAGCTCGATGACCAACACGATCGAGATAGCGGACCACGGTTTCGAAACCGGCGAGGAACTCATCTACCTCGCTCAAGACGCGACCGACCTGAGTGACTCACCGACCGTTGGAACTGCAATCGGCGGATTGACGCACGGACAAACCGTTCGCGTCGTCGTGATCGACAAAGACCACATCCAACTCACCCGAGAAAGTTCGATCGATCTGGATGCGAGATTGATTGAGGCCGGAACGACTCACACATTGCAACAAAGCGATGCGATCGTCATCGATCCCACCGCCGCGGGCGTCGTCAACACGGCCGATAATACGATTGCAGTCGGCAATACGGTGTTTACGGTCGGACAACGAGTGAAGTACGTCATCGGTGGATCCGATCCTGATACCCAGCCGATCGATTCACTCCGACCGATCGGCGGATTGGCTGACGGCGAGACTTACATCGTCGCCGAATACGACGGAACGGGCAAAACGATCAAACTGTCTAAGCCCGTTGCCGAGGGCGATCCGCTCGTCGTGATCAACCTGACCTCGGGTGCCGTTGGCGACTCGCATGCGTTCGGATTTACCCACACACCGATCAGCTTTCAACCAGCAACGACCGTCGACAACGACGCAGATCACATCACCTTCACCGCTGACCACGGGTTCGTCACCGGTGACCAAGTCACCTATCGCACTGACCCGACCAACGTCGGCACACAGACATACGGCCAATCCGCGTATCTGGCCGCAGCGGCGATCACCCCGGCAACGACCACCAGCGTTTCCTCTTCGACGATCATCAACGCTGCCACCAACGAGATCACGCTGCCCAATCACGGTTTCGAAACCGGGCAAACGGTCCAGTACACTGCCGCGGGCAACACGGCGTTCGGACTATCCGAAAGCACCGATTACTACGTCGTCAAAGTCAGCGGCGACGTGATCAAGCTCGCAACAACGCAGATCAACCCGTCAGCCAACATCGTTAACCTGAGCGATCCAGGAACGATCACACTCGGTGCGGCTATCACGAGCGACTATGTCGTCGTCAGCTTCGACGGTTCACGCACCTCGCCTTTGATTAACGGCAACCAATTCAACATTCCCCAACACGGCCTCGTTGACGGAACCACAGTCGTCTATCGCACCGGTGGAGGCGATGCCGTCGCACCTTTGATCCCCAACGAAACCTATTTGATCGATGTCGTCGATGCGAACACGATCCAGTTGCAAACCACCGCCGGTGCGCCGATAACGATCACCGGCGGCGCCACACTCGGTGCCGACTTCCATGCCTTCGAAGTGCTCTACGGTGACGCCGATGTCGACACCGAAACGTTGTTCTTAACCGATCACGGTTTGCTGACGGGTGACCTCGTTACCTACCACGCCGACGGTTCGAATTTGTTCGGGCTCGTCGACAACACTACCTATGAAGTCGACGCCGTCAGCCTCGATGAGATCAAACTGCGTGTCGCTCCCACCGGTGACAACGCGGTCGGATCAGGCAGCGTGATGAATTTGACCACCGCGACCGCGGGACAAACTCACCGACTGACCGCCAACGATTCCGATATTGAGATCACGTTCACTCCGTACGTGACCGCGCCAACCGAAACCATTGGTCTGGTTCGATTCGATCCGACCGCTGGCCCCACCGTCAACGCGACCGACAATACGATCACGTTCCCCGGTCACGGTTTCGTTGACGGCGACGTGATCACTTACCTCAATGATGGCGGCGTCGATATCGACGGCATGACTGCCGGGACGCAGTACACCGTTTCGGATGTCGATGGCGAAACGTTTAAATTGCACGACGGCGTCGGTGAAGTTGACCTGACCGACCCGACAAATGTGAGCGGAAACAACCACTCCTTCGAACGGCTCAGCCAAATCACCGTTGGCGACTCGGCAATCCGTGGCCTCGGCGGCGGACAAACCTACTACGTCACTCGGATCAACGACAGAACCATCCGATTGAGCGAAACGCGATCAGACGCATTCGCGTCCGCACCGATCGAACTGACCGTCTCGGGCGGCACATCCACGAATCATTCACTGCAGACGATGATGGGTTCGGGCATTAAGGTCGCCGCATCGCTGACCGCGTCGAACGCGGTTGAAACGGGCGCCGGTATTGGTGATGAACCAAAGGCACGCGATAAAATCACAAAGGGTCAACGCCAAGTCAAACGGGACGACGATGACGATTCCGACAGCGACGACTTCGGACTGAGCAATTTTTCGGGCGAAGCCGGTGAAGCGTCCGGTCAAGTCGACAACATTAACAGCAGTTTCTCGATCGCCGGTGCGGTCGCATACAGCGATTTCACGCACACGGTTCTCGCCACGACGGGGCCATTGTCGGAACTTGAATCCGACGGAGACATCGCGATCACCGCCGAGACCGAGCAATCGGTCAGCGTCAAATCGCAAGGCACTGTGATCTCCGATGGCGGCGACGAAGCCAGCGACGACGGCGATCCCAACACCGAACCCAAGAAACGCCGCGTCCGCGACAAAGACAAAACCTTCGCCGCCGGACTCGCGCTCTCGATCGGAAATTTCACCAACACGGTCGACGCCACAGTCAGCGGCGGCAGCCAACTCGATGCGAAACAAGCCATCGACGTTACGAGCGAACTCAACTATCCGATTCTCGCCGATCCGTTCTGGGTCGATCCGATCGCCGCACTGCCCTTCGGCGAATTGACACGCTCGACGATCGAAAACGGATTTGATGCCGAGACGTTCTTTTCCACTGACTTCCGCGAGGAACTGAACACGTCGATGGGTCCTGATTTGGGACTTGGCGAGACCGTCAACATTTGGGCGTCCACCCAAGTCGCCGGCAACGGGACCGATCCTGAAAACAACCCGGCAGGAGTCGAGGGCGCCGCCAAGTACACGATCGCGGCCTCGATCGCCGTCGTCGACTATGACAACCACTCCGGTGCAACGATTGGCGACGGTGCACAAATCAACCAAAAGGTCGCCTACCAAACGAACGAACAGAGTGTCAACGTGGACGCGTCGACCAACATCGAACTGGTGAATCTCGCCGGTATCGTGACGATCTACGCCTACGCTGAAAACATCGCCAACGTGGCCAAGGGCAAAGAGAAACTCAAAGACACCCTTTCACCGATCGGTAATCGGGCCGGTGTGGCGGGTCTGGGCGGATCGGCACTCCTGCAAACGATCGATAACGAAACTCTTGCCACGATCGGCGACGGTGCACTCATCCGGGCCGGCAACGATGGCGACGTCAACGTGTCGGCCACCGAAGTCATGGTCAGCTACGATCTCGTCCAAGCGGGCGGCGAAGCGGGCAAGGTCGGTGTCAGCGGCAGCGTCAGCGTGCTCAACCAAGACAACACCACCATCGCGCAAATCAAAGACGACGCGGTCGTCTCGGGCGGAAACATCAGCGTCCTCGCCGACGACGAAACATCGCACGTGTCATTGGTCGGTGCGATGCAGACGGCGGGCATTGCCGCGGTTGGAATTTCGGTCGGCGTGCAAGACGTCAATCGTGAAACGGCAGCGATCGTCGGCGAAAAAGGGAACAGCCTCACGCCGCCCGCATCAGGTAGCACTCTCGACATTGATGCCGACGGAGACATCCTCGTCGACGCGAACACGTCAGGATCGCTGTGGACGCTCGGCATTGCCGGCACCAAAGTCAGCAAAACCAAAGCTCGTAACGCGACCGCGAAATCGCCTAAGAGCAGCGGCGCCAAAGGGAAGAACTCCTTCACCAGCGGCATCGGCCTCGCCGGTGACGTCACCTGGAACTCTGTCACCGATTCCACGCTCGCCTACATCAACACGTCCGGCGACGTCGACGCGACCGGCGACCTGACGGTTTCCTCCCAAAACGAAACCAGCATTTCCGCCGTCTCCGGTGCAGTAGCCACCGCCAAAGCCGGCGGTCTCGCACTCGCCCTGGCCGGATCGTTCGCACGCAATGATCTCGAACTTGACACTCAGTCGTGGATCGCGGGCACCGACGTCCACGCTGATGGCGACGTCAGTGTGACGGCCGATGCCGAATCCGACATTCTTGCCATCACCGCGGGAGTCTCCGGTTCGAAGAGCAATCGCAAGAGCGGCGCGAGCGTCGGGATCGCAATCGCCGGTTCGTTCTCCTGGAACACGATCGACTCGGACACCCTCGCGGTCATTGACAATGCAGACGTGACTTCCGGCAGCGACATCTTGGTGCAGGCAATTGATGCCTCCAACCTGCTCGCCGTTTCCACCGCCGTCACCGCCACGCTCGCCAAGACCACGAAGGGTGCCGCCGTCGGCGTCGCCGCGTCGGGCTCGGGAATGATGAATCAACTCGACCGTCAACTCGTCGCGGAAATCCGCGGCGCCTCGGTCGTCACTGCGGGTCTCGATGACGGCGATCTCGGAACGACCGAAACCGGCCACGTTCATGTCCTCACCGAAGATCAATCGGGCATCCGTGCCTACGCCGTCGGGGCTGCGTTGTCGCTTGCGTCGGGTTCATCGGGAACGGCCGTCAGTGTCGCCGTTGGGGTCTCGATCGCCGAGAACGAAATCGAAGGACAAACGATCGCCCGCATCTCCGCCGGCAGCATCGTGACCAGTGACGACGAAGTCCGCGTGGTCGCACAAGCGTTGGGCCGTCCCGGTGAAGCTCTCGGTGGCGGGCTTTCCCAGACCGACCTCGACGACGCGGCCAAAGCCGACTCCGACGATGAAGACACCGTCGCCAATGAGTACAACACTGATCGTTCGGCGGACGCGACGATCAAAGCGACGCTTTACCAACAAATCTTTGGTGTCCCCGCACCGGCCGGACAAGTCCTGACGCTCTCGCAACTCGGCACCGAGACCCTCGAACCGGTCGAAGACGCCGACGACGAAGAACTCACCGATGAAGAAAAAGCCGCTCGCGACGCGCAGCAGTCAACCGACGAGGACGCTCAATACGAACAAGACCTCGCCAGCGACGGCAGCGAAAAGGAAGACGACGCCAACCTCGCCGGAACGTCGTGGATGTTCGTTGACGAAACCGCCGGCAAGACTTACATCATCTTTAAAGAAGGCGAAACGCTTACCTTTAGCGAATCGTCGATCTCATCGGTGGCCGTGGCCGCATCACTCGCCGCGTCCGGTGGCAAGAACGGACTCGCTGCGTCCGGCGGTGGAGCCTCGACCGGCAACACGATTTTGACCGAAGTCCTCGCGACCATCGTCGGCAGTACCGTGATTGTCGACGTGGCCGATGGCGATGAAACATCGAGCGGCAATCTCGATGTGATCGCGACCAGCCAAGCCGGCATCGTCTCAACGGTAATCGCAGCCGCCGCATCGGCGTCGTTTTCCAGTTCCAGCGGCGGATCGCTCGCCATCGGAGCCGCCGTGGCCGACAACACGATCGGTGACACCAGTTCGTCGAACAACTTCGGTTCGACCCGCGCGATCATCGATGGTTCGAAAACCCTGATCGAGCACGACGTCAACGTCAGCGCGATCGCAGGCCAACGGATCAGCACCACCGTCATCGCGGGCAGCGTCGCGATCAGCGGCTCATCATCGACCGCCGTTGGACTCGCCGGCGCCGGTGCCTCGGTTGAGAACACAATCAACGCGGACGCCGAAGCCGCCATCAAGAACGTACCGGCGCCGACGGACGAAACCGATCATCAATTTTATGCTCAAGACGTTTCCGTGGTTTCGGAAAACACATCTGAAATCAACGCTCTCGCCGGAGCCGCCTCGCTCGGAATCGCCGTCGCGGGCAGCAACGCGGTGTCGGTCAGCATCAGCGTCGGACTCGCCAAAAACACGATCACGTCACAAACGCTCGCTTCGATCGACAACGCCCATTTTGAACGCGCCGTGGACACGGGAACCGTCATCCCCGACAGCAGCCCTGAAGAAACCTATCTCGTCCGCGACTTCGCCGTCAACGATGTCACCGTGCGTGCGAACTCCTCCGGTTCGATCGACGCCATCGCCGCAGCCGCCGCCATCAGTGCGAGCTTCGGCAGCACCGGTGTCGCAGTCGCCGGTGCCGGTGCCGAAGCCACCAACCGTATCAACGCCACGACTCTCGCAACGATCGTTGACAGCCGCCTGTCCGCGAACGGTCACGTCGATGTCGATGCCGAACAATCCACCGCGATCGACTCGTTCGTCGTTTCCGCCGCGGTTGCGATCGCCGGTGGATCCAACGCCGTCGGCGCCGCCATCGGTATCTCGCTGGCTCGAAACATCATCGGTCAAGCCGACGTGGCCGTTGCGATCGATCATGACCTGACAGACCGCAGCATCACGATCACCAACGGACAAACCATCCAAGTCACCGCGGGACCTGGTGCCGGTGATGTCTATCGCTACATCGGCGTCCCCGCGATGAGCGATCCCAATCCGTCGGCCGACGAAAATTGGTTGACTCGATTGGATTTCAACGACCGTGAGAAATGGGAACGGGCCGACATCGCCCCTGTCGCCCAAGACATCAATGATCCAACGATCGGCAAAGCCGTCGGTGCGATCCTGCACAACTCCGCGATCGTTGCCACGGGCGATTTGACTGCCGACGCGGAAGCCCGTTCGAAGATCCAGTCATTTGTCTTCGCCGCCTCGGTCGCCGCCTCGTTCGGATCCAACGCGGCTGCCTTGGCCGGTGCCGGGGTGGGTTCCTACAACGAGATCACGCTCAACGTTGCCTCGACGATTGATGGCGAACACTCCGCACCGACAATCAAAGGCTATCGCGGAACCGACGGGGCGTTCATCCTCACGAATGATGCAGCGGAACTCGCCAACTTCTCTACGACATCCTTCCCGACCTACCACACCCGCAGCGTTTCGCTCGATGCCGACGACAACACGCAAATCGATTCGTTCGCCGGTGCTGCTGCGATCGCCGCCGCATTCGGTGCTAATGGGATCGGACTCGCGATCGGAGTGTCGCTCGCCACAAACGTGATCGAGAACGACGTCGACGCCTCGATCCGCGACGTGACTCGTGGCATGTACACGACCGGTTACTCAACCGTCACGACCGAGCGCACCGAAGAAGACATCAGCGGCGAAACCGTGTACTTTTTCACGCACACGATCGAAAACGAATACGAAGGCGACATTTCGCTGACGGCGACTGAAAACGCGACCATCGAATCGGTCTCGGTGGCCGCCGCCGTGTCGCTCGCGTTTGGTTCCGTCGGCATCGCCCTATCGGGTGCCGGAGCGACCGCAACCAACGAAATCAACAACGTCGTCACGACGACGATCGACAACTCCTTCGCGGTCGCCGACGGGGCGTTGATTTTCGCCGTCGAAGATCAATCACCTTCTCTGGACACTCCCGACCCTGACCTTGCCGAGACCGTGCTCATCGGGGTCACCCGGTCGGACATTCTGCTCGACGCCAAAAACACGTCGCATATCGAATCGAAAGTTTTCGCGGTCGCCGCCGCTGTCAGTGGCGGCAGCGTCGCCGGCGCCGGATCGATCGGCGTCGCCCTCGCCGACAACACGGTCGGAACCGAAGGCGCCGCGTCAGGATCCAACACGCACCAAACGATCGCATCGATCACCGATTCAACGGTCTCGGCTGGCAATGACATCGACGTGCTTGCCAAGAGTACCGAGACTGTCCGCACGCTGTCCTTCGCCGGTGGAGTCGCCATTGCCGCGGGCATTGGATTCGCCGGTTCCGCCACCGGAACGACCAGCGACACATCGCTGTCCAACGACACACACGCCTACCTCAGCCGAACGTCCGCCGGCGCGGGCGAAGACATCACGGTGAAGGCCACGGCCGATTCACGTGTTTTACGAGCCACCGGTGTCGGCGCCTCGCTCGCGGTATCACTCGGCGCGGTTTCGGTTGCCGTCACGCTGATCGAAAACACGATCGACGCCGACGTGCGAGCGTGGATTGACGACAACGATTCCGACGCCAACGACGAAGCCCTAAGAGTCATCGCGGTCGGCGACATCATGGTGATAGCCGACGCCGAAGCCATGCGGGTCGACAAAGTCACCGGTGTCGTCGCCTCGGTCTCCGGCGGCCTCGTCTCAGCCAGCGGTGGCGGTATGGACATTACCAACACGATCGCCAACGACGTCAAGGCGAGCATCGCCGATGGCGTTATCGTGCAGTCCAACGAAACCGTTACCGTCCGCGCCAACGAAGACGCCTACGTCGATGCGGACGCCACCGCCGTCACAGTCGCGATCAGTCTTGGTGCCGCAATCGGCGTCGCCACCGTCACGAACAATCTCGCCAGCACCGTGGAAGCGACCGTCGAATCGGCTCGCGTCGAAGGCGTTGACATCCTCATTCGTGCGGACTCGGATGCCCACATCGACCGCACCACGACCGCGGGCGTTTCAGCGTCACTCGTCGGAGTCGCCGCCAACTCGGCCAACGCCAACCTCAGCACCACGGTCAACGCGGTCGTCGACGACTCGACCGTCATCGCATCCGAAGAGTTGTCCATCCTCGCCGATGGAGAGAGCTACGCCCGTGCGGACGCGCTCGGTGGCGCATTCGGCGCCATCGCCGTTGGTGTGATGTTGTCGGAAATCAACCGTGGCACCGACGCCGCAGCTGATGTCACTTCGATGATCGACAACGGATCGGCGATTTCGGCAGGCAGCCTGATCATGTCGGCAACCTCCTACGACGACTTACTCGCCACCACGGTTGCCGCCGGTGGCGGTGTCGTGTCCGCATCGGCATCGGACAGTAGCATCACCAGCAACCAGAGCACGCTCGCCAAAGTCGGCACCGATGTCGTCGTTATTGCTGGCCCCGTCAGTATCACGTCGGGCAACACACAACACGCCGACTCGACAGCCGATGCGTATTCGGTAGGCCTCGCCACCGGAGCCGGTGCCGGCACCCACAACACGCTCACCGGTGATGCCGACATAGAAATCAATGGTGGCGCGGAAATCTACGCCGACCACTTCTCGATCGGCGCCACCAACCGCGTCCACAAAGACGGCATCGACAACGGATTCAACCTACAGAGCGGTTCGGTCGGGCTCGGTTCGCTAACCATCCTCGAGAGCCAAACCGACATCGGAACGACTAGCGATAACGTCGAAGCCTTGATCACCATTAGTGACGGAGCCTTGATCGAAGTCGATGGCGGAACGGCCGACAATCCCGGCCGGCTCGACATCGAATCCATCGTCGTTGCTGAAGCGTTCGACCGGACGAAGATCGAAGCCGTTTCCGGTTTCGGAGCCACCCACGCTAACAGCGATATCAGCTCAAACACGAACTCCAACGTCATCGTCACCGGCGCGTCGTTGATCAACAAACGGGGCGACGTCAACATCGCGACCGTACACGACGTCGGCCTCTTCCCGAGCAGCAATCTGTTCTCGGCAGGAGTGAGTGTCGTCGCCGGCGCCGATGCCAACGCCAACGCCAACGTCGACAACACCATCACCGTCGACGACAGCCTGATCCGTGGTGCTCAGGTACAAATCATGTCGGGGCGGAGCAACTTCCAAATCCCCAACCTGGTTTCACTCAGCAGTAACGTCGACGTCTTGACCGCCTCGCTCGGCCCCTCGGTCGCCGTCGGCACGCCCGACGCCAACGCGACCTACATTAACCGCGTCGAACTTGAGAACGGAGCCAGCGTCGAAGGTTTCAAAGACGTCGTGTTCGTAGCCGAACAAAACATCGACATCCCCGTTCGCGTTGACACCGACGGACTCGTACTCAGCCTCTCGCTCGTTCCCTATGGCTACGATGTCGGTGGCAACACCTCACGCAACGGCACGTCCGAAGTCACCGTATCGACCGGTGCGGGTGCGTCGCACGTCACCGCGGGCATCTACAACAAATCCGTGATGGTGGTCCGCAGCGTTGCGTTTGACCAACAAAAAATCACCGAAGCCGCCGGTGGCTCCGAACCCGCTCCCGCCGGATACGTTTTCGACCCCAACGGCGGGAACTTTGTCGAAGCCGACGGCGACTATGAGTTCGCTGAATTCCTCGGCCTCGATCTTGATTCACAAATCCCATACGAGTTCGCGACACTGACCGTCGATCAAATCGCGGTCGACGTCGCGATCGGGAATATTGTCACTGTCGAGAGCGGATACAACGACGGTGGCGTTGCGGGCCATTCCTACCGTTATCGGCCCGTCGACGCGCAAGGCAACATCCGTGCCGAGCTCGACGATCAACAACTCGTTCTGCAAAACATCGACTACTCCGACACCTCCATGTGGGAGCATCTCGGTGCCCTGACTCCATCTGAAGCCGAAACCGCATCGAACGAATCGGTCGTTTACACCAGCGGCCAAACTGCTGTCTTCGAAGCCAGCCTGAACAACAAGTTCTACGTCATCAAGAACCCCGACATCGACATGCCAACGCTGTCGTACCGCAATGTCGGAAACCTGTTGCTCGAACAACGCGAGCAGGTCATCGAATGGATGAACGCCCACTCGAACAACCCCGAAGCGATCGCGAGATACGAAGTCCAACTCGCTCAAATTGACGCAACGCTTTCTGATCTCGGCCTCACCGAACAACGCACGATCGAAGAAGCAGGCAGCAACGGCACCGTTACGAAAACGATCACCGTCGTCCGCGAAGAACTCGATGCGATGTTCATCGAACTGCCGAACATCTACGCCGCCCCTGGTTCGGTTTACGTCGATGCGACTGCGTCATTCGACTACAACCCCAACGTGATGGCTCGGGATGAATCCAGCATCACGATTGAAAACAACACGCCGTTCATCCCGATCGTCAGCGAGACCATCGTCCGCGACAACCGACGCGTCGTCGTGATCGACGATGAACTCGTGCAATTCGAACCCGGATTTGTCTACCACAACTATCGCAAAGTCCTCCCCGTCGCCGACCCGAATGCTCCTGCAGGACACGCCGGAGCGACGACCGGTGACAACTCGTCGAGTTTCGGTACCTCGACGATCACGATCACCAACAACACGATGACACCGACGGACGCGGGCATTGCCACTCCGAACACGGAATTGGACGGTGGCGGATTAGCCGACGGCGTCCCCACGTTCACCGCGCCGAACGACCTTTACATCAACGGCGACGTCGTCAACGAGAACGGCTCGGTTCACATCGTCAACGCATTCGGCAGTATCACCGTCAGCGGCGAAGTCCGTGGTGCGTCGGTCAACATTGAGGCCGGCAAGGACTTCAACCTTAACAGTGAAGACTGGCTGCACACCAATCGCGACCCTCGGCAGTACATCAACTATCAGTACTACCGTAGCGCCGTGTTCAACAAAGACGGAACGCCACGCTACCAAACGTTCGACGATGCCGACGAAGTCGGTGTCCCCCAATTCAAGGTCTATCGAATTCGATTATTCGGCAGCCATTACTTCACGTTCTACGTGCCCATCGCCGGTGGCGGTGGCAACAACCTCGAAGAATCCATCAACGAAGACGAATCCGCGATCACCGCCCAGGGTGCGATCACGATTACCGCTCGTCAACTCAACGTCAACGGACTCATCCAATCCGGCGTCGACACGATCACCGTCAATGTCCCTTCGACATTCCATCAAAATTCCTCAACGACATCTCTGACCGACAGCAACGGCAACGGAATCGGCGGGATCACGTTCACCAGCGACGCGGAACCCGTTTCCGTCCCCGTTAGCGGATACTTCGACGCGGCCAAACAAGCGATTGTTTTCAACCCGATCACTCCCACCGGCGGACGCATCACACTCGCCGGGCGGCTGATGTCGACAGGCAACGGACGCATCGTCGCCGCTCATGGACACGCCAACGTTAAGATCGATAACCAAAGCGGTTACGACGTCATCCTCAATGAGATCGACACCACGACCGACCGCGTCGGCCAAATCATTCTGCTCGACACGGAAAGTTTGACCAAAACGGTCTACACGATGAGCGACTCCGGCATGGAGGCTCGCAACTACGTCGGAGAGTTCATCGAAGGCGAATCAGACGCAGCATCCGGAGTCGACGCACTTTCGCGCATTGAATACTCACTGCACCCAACCGATCCGACCAGCACGGACGCCAGTCCCAACCCGGTCATGCAATACCGTCCAGGTATCGTCAACCAATTCGGCAGCAGCGATCCCGCTCCCGAACTGCTCTACGTCTGGGTCGAAGGCCAAGACAAAACGAAGGTCGTCGTTCAGAAGTACGAGAAACGTTCATTCAACCTGTTCGGTGACAACGCCTTCGGCGACTTCCTCGTCAAAGACGGATCCTTCAAATGGGAAACCGTTAACTTCCGCGACGCGTTTCCGATTCTCGAATCCGAAGTCCTCGTCGGTGTCGGCGAGGCAGGCTATCCCGTCAACGAACTAGGCCAACAATATGCCAACGGCAAAGCCTACACGATCAAGTATCACCAAGCTCCCGATGCCACCGTCGAAGTGGACCACCAAACCCACGTCTATATCGTAGGCGACAACCACGACGGACTGAACGGATCGAACCAGTACTACAAATACGTCGGTACCGTTCCCGCCGAATACGAACTTTCCAAACAGGACTACGGAAACACCGACAATTGGGAAGTCGTTGCGTCCGGTGATTTCCCGAAACCTTCGGGTGGCATTTTCCCAGGCAATGTCGTCGGCAGTGATTTTAAGAACGAGAGCCAAAACGCGCGTCGTTGGACCACCGGTGGTGGATGGCTGAGAAAGAAAACCATCCACACCGAAATCACCACGGCCACCGGTGTCACGGACTACTACACGCACACGCTCAAAGCCGACTACCCGATCGACATCTCGTTCATCGGGGGCGACGCCACGTCGACAATCGACATTCACTCCGGTGGGAACATCATCCTCAAAGGCGACATCGACGCGCCCGAAGGCAGTTCGATCCTGTTCAGCGCCGGCAAAGACGTTATCGGCGCCGGCACGGTCGGTTTCTACGGTGTTACGCCTGAAATCCACACCGGTGGCAGCATCGACGTGAACGTCGAAACCGACAACGGACCGCTGATCATTTCCGCCGGTGGTACCGTCCGCGTCGACGGCATCACCAACCAACTCATCCGGCAACAACAGGAAGAACAAAGCTACAACGATCTCGCACCCGCCGCCGAACCCGCGCCGGCAGCCTTTGCGAGCTTCGGTGCCGGTGAACCCGAGCCCACCCCGGGCACGATCACGATCGACCGCATCGACGCCACCGGTGACGTCTTCATCACCGCCGCCGAAGGAATCGTCGTCCTCGCCGATTATCAGCGTGACACGACCACCACGACCGAACCCGCCACCAACTGGCACATTCGCGGCAACCACATCGAACTGAAAACTCGTTCGGGAACCATCGGCGCCAACAATAGCCCGGTCCGCATCGACAGCAATATCTACGGCGATGGCGGGCTATCGGCGTTCGCTGAACTCGACATTCACGTCGAAGAGGAAACCGGCAACCTCGTGCTGCTCTCGCCTAAGAGTTACAGCAGCCAAGTGACCGCGGACCTTTCCGATCCCGACGCGACGAAAGAAGGCAAACCCGCCTCCGAATATCGCAAAGACATCTCCGTCCGCTCGCTCCACGGCAGCATCTACCTGACCACCCTCCACGGCGACATCCGGGACGGGATCGAAGAAGTGTTGCAGGGCCCGACGATTGACGAACTCAACGCCCTCAATGCCGAACTCGCGATCACGGACAAAGAGGCCCGCGAGGCCGTCGAGTACGGAATGATCAACCTCGAGTCGGGGCTGACCGAGCGTTATCACCGTTATTGGACCGAAACCCGAGGAGCCAGCCGCACCGAATCGATCGCTTCCGCGGTTGACGCGGCCAACGATGAACTCGTCTTCGGATCCGATCAAGGACTCACGACCGGTGACGCGGTGATCTTCAATCTCACCGAAGACACCTTCGTTGACATCGGATTGACCGACGGCAGGCTCTACTACGTCGTCGTCGACCCCGCGAACCCCGAACGCGTCGCCTTCGCCGCATCACACGCCGATGCCGTAGCCGTTACCCCAACGCTGGTTCCCCTCTCGCACGGTGGCCCCGTCGAAGCATCCGACTACTCGATCCGCCGCGACGTCGCGACCGAGATCAGCATCACGTCGATGAACCACGAAACCGATGTCATCACCACCTCCGCAGCGCACGGATTGTCCGACGGTGACGAGATCACGTTCGACATCGGATTGGTTCCAGCACGCGACGCACTGAGCGGTGCGAACTGGACCGCGAAAACGATCAACCACACGCAAGACGAAAACGACACCCAAGTCGTCAACCTCGCCACCGGCGATATCATCCTGTTGCTCAGCGGTGACCTCATTCACTACACCGGCACAGGCGAAACCGGTTTCGATTTGCAATCGGGCAACTTCAGCACCTCCGATTTCAACTCCTCAACAATTCGCCTGGACGCCCGCACGCTGAACTTCACCGATCGCGTCGAGTTCCTGCCAGGCGATTACGCCTTGGACCTTTCCGGCAATCTGGTGCAGTACTCCGGAACGAAAACCAAAGCCGTTGAACTCGCGGCAACGAGTCTCTCAGACACCGGTTCGTTTGACCCCACACGTCAAGGTCTCCGCGCCGGCGTCACGTACTACGTCGCCGAATCGACGGCGACGACCTTCAAATTGGGCATCACCCGTGCCGACGCGGCCATCATCGGCGGACACCTCGATCCCGAAACACCGTTCGACGGTTCGACCGATTACCTCACCGGCAAAACGCTCGATCTTCCCGAAATCAGTGGCGGGTTCGGCGACCTCTCGCAGCTCAATTTCCTGCGTTACCACTACACCACCAACGCCGCCGAAATCACCGACGAAACCCTCGGCCTGAACAGCACGATCCGCAACGGCGGTTACAACGAAGATTACTTCTTCGTACTCGATGAAACGAATCCTGTGCCGAGCCCGACGAGCGAATCCGAGATGCTCGACGACCGGCAAACCCGTCGCACCGACCGAGCACTCTCCGCCGCCCAACTCGCCTCGCCGTTGGCCGGACCGCTGCGTCGATTCCTGTTCCCACACACCGAACAAATCGGCTCCGGCGCATCCGCTGACACCTCCGAGACACTCAACATCCTCGGTGTCAACATCGAGTTGTTCGTCAACGGCTCGGGCGACGCCGACGCACCTCCATCGGGACGTATCGGCCAATTATCGGCCGTCAACACGTTCGACATGTCCCAAGGACTCGGCATCCCGGTACAGGATGTCGGCGAATCCGAAGGCGATTTCCAAAATCGACTCGATGAATGGAGCGAACGCAAATCGTTCCTCGCACGAACGGCCGTCGACGACGTCATCGGTCGTCACTACACCACCTACCGCTACACCGGCACCGACGTCGGCACGTTCGCGTTTGAAGGCGTCGACTTCGCAACCCACCCGGACTTCGAAGCCATCACGGTGGACTTCAACACCACCGACGATGCGATCGCACAAACGGTCACGCACGGCAACGTGGTCCTCGTCGAGTACGACACCGTCAGTTACGGACTCTACGAGTTCGTCGCCGGAAGCACCGGTCACAGCGAAACGTTCACCTTCGCGACCGAAGATTTCACCGACACGAACCGGTGGACCCCGATGACGATCACGCACGAAAGTCATGTCGATGTGCCACGTCAACTCGGCCCCGACTTCGATGCGTCCGCGTTCCTGACCGCCACCTCGGTCGCGCACGGGCAAACCGTCGTCGTCACCGCCGACGCCGCACTGAAGATTTACCGATTCGTCGGCGTGGACGCTGGCAACAGCGAAGACGTCACCTTCGCAGATGAGGATTTCACCGAGACCGATCGATGGGAATTCGTCGTCGACGGAGCCACCATTCCGTTGTCGCTCGAAAACGGGCAACTCGTCTCCGACACCGCGGACCTGCAACGCGTCACCATCCAAATTGTTGACGACGTCAATATCGAAACTCTGGATTCCGACTCGCACAACGGCGAAAACGACGGCACCCTGTTGGTGACCGCCGATGGCGATGTCGCACTCAACGGGGCCAGTGACCTGTTTGTCAAACAGATCGTTTCGGCAGGCAACGTGCGCGTGCGTTCGATCGGCGACCTCGTCGACCTGGAAACCGCCGACGGTGCCGCGGTCATCGCCGCCGGGGACGTGAACCTCAACGGAAAAATCATCCGCGGTGTCAACCTTGTCGACGGAGTCAACTCGCCGCTGCGTGTTCTCGTTCCGCGGACCGCAGAGTTGTCGGGATCATCCGACGCCGACTTCCGCGTCATCCAAGGCAACGGTACCTATGACGCCAATGGCACCAACATCACGTATGATGACCTGATCGTTTCCCGTGCGTATGCCCGTGGCAACATGGACATCACCGTCACCGATGGCGACCTGACGATTGGCAAACTCGAAGCCCTCGGCATCGTCACCCTGACCACCAACCAAAACCTCGTCGACGGTTCGCCATCCGCAACGCCCACCGACTGGAACGTGTACGCACCGCAGTTGGTCCTGAACGTTGACGGCAACGTCGGATCACTCACCAATCCCATCGACCTCCGCATCAGCCACGCGTTCGCGGATGCCCTGACGGGAGTCATCACGGGCGGCATCAGCGGCAACGTGCAGGGCGACGCCTATCTCCGCAGCGACGTGTCGACGACGATCGGCAGTTACGAGAAGGACGACGAAGACAACGACGTCAAACTCGCGTTGACCGTTGAAGGAACCGTCTTCCAAATCAGCGTCACGGGCGAACTGAAGTTCATTCAACTCGATGCCGAATCGGCAACGACGACAATCAACAGCACGGGCAGTGTTCTCGACGGACGCATCGTCACGCCGGACACCGACGCGCACATCGTCACCCACACGCTCTCGATCAACGCCACCAGCGTGCCAACCCAAGACGCCACGATCGGATCGATCGCCGACCACTTGTTGATCGACACGACCGACGATGGCAGCGGATGGCTCAACGCGACGGCGGATAAATCGATTTGGATCGACGAAGTTGCCGGGCCGCTGATGGTCAAACAAGTGCTCAGCAATTCGGGCAACGTCACGCTGTCGTCCGCCGGCAATCTGCTCGACGCCGACAACACCTCCGCCGATGACGTGATCGGCACCTCCGTCGAACTGTTTGCGGGACTCGCCGACGCAATCGATGCCGTCACCCACAGTTCGATCGGTCTGCTCGCACATCCGATCCAAGTCGACACTCGCTCGACGTACACCGTCGAGGCCGACGATGACAGTCAACCGACCGAACGTCTCGGCGCCACGACAACGGGCAGCATCTACCTGACCGAAACCGCGGGTTCGGCCGTCATTGGCGACATCATCAGCACGGTCGCCGGCGATATCGTCGTCACCCTGCCCGACACCGCGGCAACAGGCGAAGACATGTTGCTCGACGTGGCTAGCCTCGTAATCGCCACGGACGGAAACGTGACCTTCGACGTCGGCGATAGTTTCCGCATGTCACGCAACATCTCCGTTGACGGGGAAGGCGATCCTGATTCGACGATCACCGCGAGCGGTGAGTTCATCCTCAACGTTGACATCGGTGACATCGACGACATCGGCACCGTCATCGACATCTTTGAAAACATCGCCGCACCGATCTCCCGCATCACCAGCGGCAACGACGAAGACACCGTCAACATCGAGTATCTCGACGAGAACCGCTACTACGTCGACGGCACCGGCGGCACCGACGTCTACAACATCACCCTGTCGGGCACCGGCAGCGAACGCATTTCGATCGACGACACCGGGGCTCCGGATGACGGCGTCGACTCGATCCTGATTCTCGGAACTGCGAATAACGATCTGTTCCTGTTGCGTGAGAAATTCGTCGCCCTTCTGCAAACGACCGATGAAGTCGGTGACGAAGACGGGCTCGAAGACACCTACGAACGCGTCGACTACACCGACGCGATCAACGCCCGTTTGCGAGTCAACTCTCTCGCCGGCGACGACACTTTCGTCACCGATGACAACTCCGTGATCACCACGCTCGACGGCGGCGTCGGAAAAGACACGTTCCAAATCGGTCAGGTCTTCAGCGGCAACCCGAACGAAACCGGCGGCGTGGCTGTCGAAGATCAGATCGCGTTGTTGGATCTCAAAGGGGACAACTTCCTCAGTCACGGTATCTCCATGCCAATGGTGATCTACGGCGGTGACGGCGGCGACAAATTCACCGTCTTCAGCAACAAGGCGGCGATCCGGCTCGAAGGCGAAGGCGGCAACGATGAATTCATCATCCGCGCCTTCATCATCGACGGCGAAACCGTCATCGAAGGCGGCGACGGCGAAGACACCATCCGATACAACATCAATGCCCCCGTTAGCATCAACGGTGGCGACGGAACCGACACAGTGACGGCCGTCGGTACCGAAGCCGATGACTCGTTCGTGTTGACCGAAGACGGCGTGTTCGGCGCCGGACTCAACGTGACGATCGACGGCGTTGAAGAAGCAGTGAAGGTTGACGGGCTCGAAGGCGACGACACGTTCTACGTCCTCGGCACCCGCAACGGTGTCGCTTACACGATCATCGGCGGACTCGGATCCGACACCGTTGTCGTCGGCGGCGATGTCACTCAAACGATCGTTTCGACCGATAATCGCGGTTCGTCCGCGGTCGTAAACCACGGCACCGAAAGCCTGACCAACTCCGACTACGATCTCGCCGTGTTCGGTGGAATTCCCGTCACCGTGGCCGGTTCCGGTTCGGGCAGCGTCGAGACCAAAGTCGCCGGTGCGATCCTGATCTCCGAATCTGGCGGTGCGACCAGCGTCGTCGAGGTGAACTCGCAGAAACCTGACGTCACCGACACGTACACCATCGCGATGGTCATCCCTCGCACCAAGAGCGACGGGACCGAAGAAGAGAACTACGACTACACCGACGCGTTCGTGTACGTCACCATCTCCGCCGCCGGGGCATCGACCACCGACATCGACGACAACGGCAACCAAGGTGCGATGCTGGAAATCTCGATCGACGGCGGCACGACTTGGGTCCGCTCCGCCGTGGTTGTCTTCGACGGCAGCGACGTGGCCGAATGGAACAAGACCTACACGGTCCAGGTCCGCGGGATCGCCGACGACGCCGAGGAAGGTCAACGCCTCGCTCAAATCAATCACTCGGTTCTGTCCAACAAAGCCGACTTCTATCGCTTCCCGTTGGCGGACGTCCAAGCCACGATCTTCGATGACGATCAAGGCGGACTGATCATCAACGAGACCGAAAACAACACGCTCGTCCTCGAAGGTGACACGGTCAGTGAACGGGTCGACGACAGCTACACGGTCCAACTGACTAGCCAACCGACCGCCGACGTCACCGTGACGCTCGGCCAATCGATTCCCGACGACGACGTCGCGCAGGTTCAGTTCTTCGATCAGTTCGGCACCGAGATTTCGACGCTGACGTTCACCCCGGCCAACTGGAACACGCCGCAATCCGTCACCGTCCGAGCCATCAACGACACCGACGTCGAGAACATCAAACCTCGCACGCTCACGCACACGATCACCGCGGGTCCGTCCGAATTCACCTCGCACCCCGACGGCCCGACCGTGTCGATCGACGTGCTCGACAACGACTCCGCCGGCGCCCTGATCGTGCAGTCCGACGGGAACACTCTGGTCAGCAAAGACGGCACGCTGACGGACTCGTACACGATCCGTTTGACCAAACCGCTGACCGGCACCGACATCGTCGATGTTCCCTTGATGGACGACGGCCAAGTCATCTTGTCCGCTCCGGGCATGTTCCCGGCCGTCGGCGACACTCCCGGCTACCTTCGCTTTGACGCGACGAACTGGTCCACGCCAATCACCGTCACCGTGACGGGCAACGCGGCGTTCTCCTCCTCCGGCCAACCCGAACTTTCGTTCGCGTATTCAGCACACTTAGCGGCCAGCATCCAGGGCCCGATCGATTTCATCGGCGGTATCGGTGCGGAGAGCAACGAAGCCATCGCTCGCGCGGTCATGTTGCCTCACGAAACCGCATTCGACGTCGATCGTGGCGTCGACCCGACGGACGAGACAACGCAAACCGACCGTTTAGAAGTCTACAACGACGCGTCTCGCACCGACGATAATTTGACCGTCACCGCGACCAACATTTCCGGCATCGGAATGGGCACCACGCCCGTAATCATCGAGGGCGAAGACGGCGAGCCCGACACGACTCTGCCCGCTGGCATCAACTACAGCGACCTGGAAGTTGTCGAAATCATGCTGGGCAGCGGCAACGACAACATCGTCGTCAACTCCACCGCCGCGGGAACCATCACCGTTATCCACGGTGGCGGTAACACGATGCTCGAATCAGCCGTCATGGGTGGTGACACATTCACGGTCACCGGCGGAGGCGTCGACGGAGACATCAATCTCGAAAACGACACCGACGCGCCGCTGATTTTGCTCGGCGATACCTTCCAAGACGGAACCCGCTATGCCGCACCCGGCGATGTCGGAACCGGTGCCGCGATTCGATACGAGAACGCGGGCAACGACGTCTTCAACATCACTTCGTCCAACGGCGTGACCGTCTACGGCGGCCTCGGCAACGACACCATCAACGGCGGATCGGGCGACGACCTGCTGCTCGGCGGTGGCGGCAACGACACGATCTTCGGCAACGACGGGCATGACTCGATCCTCGGCGACTCGGGTCTGAACGCGGACCTGTCCATGCGGATGGATCTCGCGACGTCGATCCTCTCGATCGTTCACAACAATACCGCGTTGACAGCGGAGCAAAAGACGCTCTACCGCACCACCGCTGACTACGCGTTCAATTACGACGACATGACCGGTGGCGATGCCGACAACCGCAACGACAACCTGTTCGGCGGAAACGGCAACGACCTGATTTTCGGCGACCACGGCAGCATCACGTTGGACGTGATCCGACCGTTTGATGATAACGGCACGCCGGAAATCCTCACCGACGACACCGCCGCATCGACGGCACTGTTGCTGTTGACCAGCCGCGCGGTCGTCAACGCCCGCAGCGAATCGACCGACATCGGCGGCAGCGACCAGATCACCGGCGATGCCGACAACGACCGTATCTTCGGCGGATTCGGCAGCGACTACGTCAACTATTCACGCGACGGCGAAGTCCTCAACCCGGTTGGCGAAACGGGCCTCGACATCATCGTCGGCGACTCCGGATCGCTCACCTTCAGCCACGTCGACAACGTCGTCGAGACAGACGGATTCGGAATTCTCATCACCGCCGAAACGATCGCCTGGGAAGACGGAGCGAGCGATTGGATCACGGCGGGTGCGGGACGCAAAATCATCCTCGGCGGTGCCGGCGACGATCGCTTGCTCGCCGGTTCTGACACCGTCGCTGACTTGATTCTCGGTGACGAAGGCGTCGCCAACTTTGACGCGACCACCGGCATCATCACCACCGTGCAAACCACGACTCCGGGTGAAGGTGGCAATGACATCATCACGGCCGGCAACTCGACCAACATCCTGATCGGCGGCTTCGGCGGTGACATCATCACCGGCGGCGACGCCCGCGACGTGATCCTCGGTGACAACGGACGAGCCACGTTCAATGAAACCGGCGACCTGGTCTTCATCGAAACAACCGACACCGCGATCGGCGGCAACGACATCATCACCGCAGGCGGTGGCGACGACGTCGCACTCGGTGGTGCCGCTGACGACACGATCGACGGCGACGCGGGGCTCGACGTATTGATGGGCGACAACGGACGCATCGACTACACGCTCGACGGCGACTTCAGTACCCTCGATCAAATCATCACGATTGATCCGACGATCGGTGGCATCGACACGATCAACGGTGGCGACGACAACGACACCATCATCGGTGGTACCGCGGGCGATATCCTGCACGGCAACGCCGGTCACGACATCCTGCTCGGCGACCACGGCGAAGTCGATTTTCGACGCCCCGTCGACCGCCGTGTGATCAGTCGCTTCATCGCGGCCCTTGATAGCGGCGGAGACGACACCATCGACGGTGACGACGGCGATGACTTCGTGTTCGGCGGACAAGGCGGTGACACGATCCGCGGCGGTGCCGGACAAGACGACCTCGTCGGAGGACACAACGTTCCCTTCGGTGCCGACGGCGACGACATCATCCACGGCGGTGACAACGAAGACGTCATTCTCGGCGACAACGGCTTGATCTCTCGCACGTTGCTCAGCACGCAACTCGGCACATGGGAAAACTACCTCGCACCGATGGACGCAATCGCCATTCGCGAAATCAACGCGTTCGACGATCGCGACTTAATCGGCGGCAACGATGAGATCTACGGCGACGACGCTCAAGACATCCTGATCGGACAACGTGGCGACGATACGATCCACGGTGGAAACGAATCCGACGAGATCGTCGGCGGCCTCGGCAGCGACACAATCCACGGCGACGCGGGCGCTGACTTCATTCTCGGCGATGCCGGACAGATTCTGCGTGCGTTCAACGAGGACGGCACGCCGCGCCTCAACCAAGACGGCGTGTGGCACCGTGACCTGATCACCGAACAAATCGGTACCGTCAGCGACATCGTGCCGATCGATCCGATTCAGCTGCAAAACCCGCCCGCCGATCTCGCCGCGAAACTGCTCGCCGCCGATCGAGTCGTGTTCTCGGGCGTGCACCTTCCCGGTGGAGCGAAACTCTCCGACAGCGAAACCGGACTTTGGCAAACGGTCGCGATTCTGATCGATCTTGTCGACGCCGATGATGATACCGTCAACGGTGGCGACGGCAACGACGTCATGCTCGGTGACCGCGGCAACGACATTCTCTTTGGCGACGCTGGCGATGATACCGTTATCGGTGACCAAGGGATCAACCTATCACCGGCTTGGACCGATCTACCGCAAATGGTCGACGCGATCCGATTGATCGGGGTCGACGCGATCGCCGACGACTGGACCGGGCTCGAATTGAGTCTGCACCCCGACGGACACGTGATCGTCCCTGAAATGGTCGCCCGAGTCGGTGACCTGATCGCCGAACGACCTCGTTGGGACCGCGTCTCGAACGTGAATCCCGTCCTCGCTCAAATCGCCGACGAAGACTCCATCACGACCACCAACGACCTGACGCTCTCGCCGTCACTTCTCGCCCTCCCGCACTTCTTCGGGCATGAAGGCGACCTCGACGGAAACGACACGCTCAACGGTGGCGATGACGACGATCTGCTCTTCGGCGATTCCATGATCGTTAACAACGAACTGCAATCGGGCATCGAGCACATCGACTCGGCGTTGAACTCCGTCGAGACCGCGATGGCAGGAATCATGCAGGCCCTCGAAGGCCTTGCCCTCGATCACGAAATGGTTCGCAAGTCCATCAACAGCGAAGCGATCGGTGGCGACATCCGCGTGGGCAGTGACACGATCAGCGGCGATGCCGGGAACGACACCATCGTCGGCGATAACGCCATGTTTGAATTGCCCGCAACCCGCGGCATCGGAGGTTCCGGCACACCGTTGGAAAACGCCGTCAACCTGCAGCGATACCTGGCCGACCTCGAAACCCTCGCCGCCGACGCAATCGGACTTGTTGGCGTGGCCCACCTCGGCGTCATCGACACGTTGCTCGACGATGCCGCGGCGACCCGGCCTAGCCTCCCCGCCCTTTCGGCAAACGAAGTCCAACACGTATTCTTGCACGACCTCATTATCGGTGAAGACGAGATTTACGGCGAAGCCAAAGACGACGTCACCTCATCCGGCAACGACACGATCATCGGCGGTGACGCTCTGTTCCTCATGCCGCTCATCACCGGCACGGTCACGGACTTCCCTGAAACGCCAATCACGGTCGGCCTGACCGCGGATGAACTCGACACGTTGAACGACACGCTGCGTCTCGCCGCGGACGCCAACACACTCGATCTTCAATCCCGTCGCGACGCCCGCGTGATCAACGTCACCAACGAACTCCGCGACCGGACTCCACTCGACCGGATCGCACTCGTTCCACGAGTTGACCGCGAGATCGATCAAGACGAACTCAACGGTGGACTCGGTGACGACGTGATCTTCGGCGACGACGGATTCCTCGTCCGGCCCCTCGTTCTGAACACGCCGACCAACGTCACCGAACAGCGTGAACTCGATTACCGCGTCAGCAAAATGCTCACGCAGACCGTGACCGCGGCCCGCCAAGACGTCGCAAACGACTACCAAAACTACCTCGGCCGAACCCGACTCCGCAGCGAAGGCGCCGAAGTGTTGCTCCCCGAAGCACGTCACAACCAAATCGACGGCAACTGGGATTTGAAGAACGATGGCCTTCGCGGTGACGACGGCAACGACGTGCTGCTCGGTGACGACGGAGCCCTCGTCAGCCCCGTGTATGTCAACGACACCGGCTACTATCACTCGCTTCGCGGATCCGAATATTCGGTCGAATACATCGACCACGCCGCCCAGACCTTCTTCGACGATCCGGCCCTTCAAAAGGTCGACATTGACCGCAACGAAGATGACCTCGAAGGCGGCGCCGGCAACGACGAATTGCTCGGCCAAATCGGCGACGACGTTCTCTTTGGAGGAACCGGATCCGACGTGCTTCGAGGCGGCAACGGCGACGACCATATCATCGTCATGTCCGGTGACCGACGGTACAACGATGGTGCCGACGTTCCACGACTCGATCTCGGCGAAACGATTGGCACGCACCGCAATGCCAACACCACGTCGGTCGAACAACGCCTCCTGCTCGATGCCGCCGCATCGGCGGACAACGCGGCTGAATGGAACGTGACACCGGACCCCGACGCAGGAAACGAAACCGATCACGGCGACGTCGATCCGCCGACGCCCGTGGAACGGACACTCACGATCGTTCCGCCGACTGCGTCGACCGTCATCGGACAGGCGACCACAATCGCAGTCACCATCGCGGATCTGCCGGTCACTGCCGTCGCGAACCTCGTTTGGCAAATCACTGATTTCGAAGGTGCCACGATCGCCCAGGGTTCAGGCGAAACGTTTGATTTCACACCGCCGAGCGGCGGCACTTACACCGCAACCGTCACCCTGTCGGACACCGAAGCCGGATTCGGCTCCGCGACGCTTGATCTGACGTTCGCCGCCACGGACACCACCGACGATTTGGCAACGCCGGGCATGAAGATACTGGTTATCGGCGGCACGGACCTCGATGACGACATTATGTTGCTCTCCGTTCGCAACGAACCGAACTCGGTCGAAGTCCGAACGCGAAACGGCAAAGGCCCGTGGACCCGAGTGACGCATCAAAACATCAGCCGTGTCGAAGTTTACGGTGGTGCCGGCGACGATGACATCTCGACCGATCGCCGACTCATCATCCCCGTCGCCCTGTTCGGAGGCGTCGGCGACGACAAACTGCGTGGCGGTGGAGCCGGCGATTATCTTTCCGGAGGTGCGGGCGAAGACCGCCTTCTCGGCAGCAACGGGGACGACATCTTGGTCGGCGGTTGGGGAATCGATCGCCTCGATGGCGGACGCGACGACGACTTGCTGATCGGTGACGAACTCGCAATCGTTGACGGAAAGACCGACCACGAAACGCTGTTCACGCGTTGGTCCGAATCCGCCGACGATCCGGCCGACCGCCTCGCCGCTTTGATCGACGATCTCTCCGCAGCCTCCGAAAACGACGGTGCCGTGGACCTGATCGATGGTGACCGAGGAGTCGACGCGTTCTTCGCAACACTCACCGACCGAGTCCAATTCCGAAGCCGCGACAACGACGTGAAGCATCTGTTTTAGTCGTGGGGGGATTGAGTGACAGCAAGACAGGCGACTGGTTGCAACCTGCCAACCTCTCCACCCCCTTATCTCGCTACTAGGTTCCCCGATATCCCCTCAGCCATTGCCCCGGTGAAAAAACGTTGCTGAGCCAATAGGATGTGAGCGGCTCTTTTCCACCCTTTCTTTCACTTTTCAAAAGTCTCGGCCATGGTTTCTTCCAGTGTTCTTGCACTCGACGTTGGGCAACTCGATCGCGATTGGCAGTGGCTACTGGAGTCACTCGCGACCGTACTCAAACGCGGCGGGGACGGAGAACTCGCGGACCTGCTGCCGATTCCCGGAAAAACGTTCTCCGACAGTGCCGCGCCGTCGGACAGCGTTCAGTTGACTCAGGCGTATTCGATCGCGTTTCAACTGCTCAGCATGGCCGAGCAAAGCTCCGCGGCCCGGTTCCGCGACCGGATCGAGAGCGAAGAGCCCGCCGATCCGTTACCCGCGTTGTGGGGAGACAGTCTTCGGCAACTCATCGACGCCGGTTGGACCTCGACTCAGATCGCTCAACATCTCCCATCGATCCGCGTTGAATTGGTTTTGACGGCCCACCCGACGGAAGCCAAGCGGGCCACCGTGCTGGCCCATCACCGTCGCCTCTTCGACCGCTTTCAACTTCGCCACGACAGCGATCTGCCGCCGTGGAAGCGTGACGAGAACGACGCCGCGATCGAAGCCGTACTGAATATCCTGTGGCGAACCGGCGAAATCTACCTAGACAAACCCGACTTACAATCGGAACGACGCAACCTGATGGACTACCTCAAGCACGTCTTCCCGCGTGCGCTGCGTCCATTGGACTTGCGACTCCGACAAGCTTGGAAGGACGTCGGATTGGATCCCGCCGCCATCGCCGACCCGCTCGCGCTACCGCGAATGACGTTCGGAACCTGGGTCGGTGGCGACCGTGACGGACACCCGCTGGTCACGCCGCAAGTCACCGCCGAAACGCTCTACCAACTTCGCAGCGAAGCGATCGGACTGCTCCGCGCCCAACTCGTCGAGTTGGCACGCCTGGTCAGCCTGTCCGCCTATTGGCTGCCCCCGTCGAACTTGTTCCTTTCGCAGGTCGCCGCCCAAGCCGAAACGATGGGCCAAGTCGGACGCCGCGCGCTCTCACGCAACCCGAACGAACCGTGGCGTCAATTCATCAACCTGATGATTTCAAAACTGCCATCGGACGGACCACCCGCAAATCCAAACGACGCGCCACCGTCTTGGGTTTACCAACACGCCGACGAATTGCTGGCCGACCTGCGGGTACTGCATCGCAGTCTCGTGGCCGTCGACATGTCTGACACCGCCGTCCATGCGGTCGCGCCCCTGATGCGGATCACGCAAACGTTTGGCTTCCATCTCGCCGTTCTCGACATTCGTCAAAACAGCAGCAAGCACGACATCGCGATCGAACAACTGTTACACGCCGCCGGTTTCCAAGACACCAACTTCTCGCGTTGGGACGAAGCCAAACGGATCGAGTTTCTCGACCAAGAACTCCGTTCGTCGCGGCCGATGGTTCACCCGGACTTCTCCGCCGGTGCCGAAGCCGAAGCAGTTCTCGGTGCACTGCGTGTCGTCAAAGAACACTCGCAGGCCTACGGCATCGACGGGTTGGGCGCGCTCATTGTCAGCATGACTCGCAACGCATCGGACTTGTTGGCGGTCTATCTCCTCGCCCGCGAAGTCGGCCTGCTCCAACCAACCGACGAAGGCCCTGTCTGCCCATTGCCTGTCGTGCCTTTGTTCGAAACGATCGACGACCTCGACCGTTCCCCCGGCATCTACGAAACCTTCCTGAGCCATCCGATCACGCAACGCAGCATGGCCGCGATCGCTCGCCGTCGCATTGCCTCGATCGACCTGACGTCCGCTGCCAAGGAATCGAAAACCGCAGCAGACCTGTCATCGCTGGAAGACCAAAAAGTAGGCCAGGTCATGATCGGGTACAGCGACAGCAACAAAGACGGCGGCATCCTCGCCAGCCTCGTGGGGCTTCGGCAAGCCCAGCGACGACTCACCCAAACCGGACTCCGTCACGGCGTTCGCGTACGTTTCTTCCACGGACGTGGGGGCACGATCAGTCGCGGTGCCGGCCCAACGCATCGCTTCATCAAGAGCCTCCCCGACGGCACGCTCGCGGGTGATATTCGGCTAACCGAACAAGGCGAAACGATCGCCCAAAAATACGCTCACGAACCGACCGCCATTTACAACCTCGAGCTATTCCTCGCGGGAGCGACGCGGAAAACGTTGATGGACTCGCGTGAAAATGACGGGCCACACCCGCTCGAACCGACGCTAATGGAACTCGCCTCGTGGGCGCGCGGCGCCTACACGGACCTGCTCCATACCGACGGGTTCGTTGAGTTCTTCCGTTCCGCGACGCCGATCGACGCGATCGAACAAAGCCGTATCGGATCGCGCCCATCCCGACGGACCGGCCAACAAACCCTCGATGACTTACGTGCGATCCCGTGGGTCTTCAGTTGGGGACAGGCACGTTGTTATCTGTCCGGATGGTACGGGGTCGGCACCGCACTCTCGCGGCTCAAAACCGAACAACCCGATGCGTTTGCAAAGATCATCGAGTGCCTTCGCGATTGGGCGCCGCTGCACTACCTGATCAGCAACGTCGCCACCAGCGTCTCGGCGGTCGACATGGTCGTGATGAAGGAATACAGCACCCTCGTCGAGGATGACAAGCTTCGCAAACGATTCGTCGAACGAATCGAATCCGAATGGGGACTTGCCACCGCGATGGTCGAAGAGGTCTACGGCGGCCCCATGGCCAGCCAACGCCCCAACGTTGAACGAATGATCCAACTCCGCGGTGAAGGTCTGCGTCTGCTCCACCGCCAACAGATTTCGTTACTGCGGCGATGGAGAAGCTATCGCAGAATGGGCGAACAGCAGCAAGCCGATCAACTCCTGCCCAGCCTTCTGCTCAGCGTCAACGCGGTCGCATCAGGACTCGGAACGACCGGCTAATCGTTCCCCGAAAATGCCACAGGCCAACAGCAGGTTGTGATGTTCACCCAAACCTGTCCCACCGTCTGACGACGGCGGCGACAGGCGAATGATCGTCACGACGATGCCTTCGCACCCTGACGACCATCGACGTAGTCCTTGACGAACTTCTCCAGTTCCGGTTGATCGCATTCAAAGCCCATTTCCTTCGCTTTCTTAAGTGCCTGATCGCCGGACATGTCGTTCTCGACCGCCGTGTGCATCATCATCATCGCCCCGGCCCGTTTGCCTGACTTGCAATGGGCGAAAACGGGCTTCGGTAGAGCCTCGTATTGCCGGCGCACCGCGTCGACTTTGGTTTCGTCGATCTCGTCGATGGATACCGGGACGTGCAAGTATTCCATCCCATGGGATCGAACGAGGTCACCCTCATCGTCCGGCGAGAGCGGTTGATCCTCTTCGCCCTCGGTCCGAAAATTGATAACCGCCTTGAATCCATCCGCAGCCATCGATTTGATTTCCGCCTCGGTAGGCTGCGCCCCGACGGTAAGCTCGTCATTGAACTTCATTTGATTCGACATATTGTTCTCCTATCAGAAGGTTAGTGATCTCATCTGGTGAGGTTGCAATTGATGTTCCATCCTTGAGGAGTTTCACCATTTTCAATCACCGGAGAAACATCTCGCGAACATTCACGCTCTTTTCGGCAGTCCCAGTGACCGCCAATCCGGCATGATGGTCGCGAATCAAACAGCCCGCCGTCTGCCCGCTCGATGCGTGTTGCGTTCTACCGCGATACCGCATAATCACTCGCCGCGTTAGCCACCACAAACCCTCCGACCGTCGGACCAACGCATTTCCCGGCATCTTCCAAACTCGCCGGCAAGACATCCTGCTGACCGATGGACGCGCAAGCCGCGTTTACGTTGCGCGGCGGCAACTGCAGGAACATGTCCTCGTCGTAGCGACAAATCAACTGAATCTGTCCGTTCTTTCGTTCGACCAATCCGGTGCAATTCTCAACCCAATCGCCGGTGTTGCAGTACCACGTGTTATCACCGGAAACGATGTCAGGAGTATGGATGTGACCGCAAATAACTCCGTCGCAACCGTTTTGCTTGGCATGTTCCATGATCTTATTTTCAAACCCGCTGACAAAACGGATCCAACGTTTGACGCGATCCTTCAACACCGAGCAACCACCGTACGGATTGCGATCGTGCGACAACCACGTCTGATGCCACCACCGGTTCAGACTCAAGCAGGCGTCATAAAAAAGAGTACTCCCTTTGGACAACCACCGCGCATTCTCTTCCACGCAGTCAAACCGATCGCCATGCGTAACCAAGAACCGCCATCCACCGAGCGTCTCCATCACGAACTCGTCACCAACCTCCAAACGCGGGAACGCGGCCAAACAGCCTGATTGGAATGCCGGGTTTCGCAGGAACGCATCATGGTTACCCGCGACGTAGTAGATTCTCGTTCCCCGGTTGGTCAATTCAATCAAGTGCGCAATCACATCGTCGCACGCCTGCGTCCAATGCCAACCAGCATTGACCTTCCAACCGTCGATAAAATCGCCGACCAAGTACAACGAATCGGGCTGAAAGCCACGTAGGAATGCCAAAAATTCCTCAGCACGTGAATGCTTGCACCCGAGGTGCACGTCGCTTACGAAGAGAGTTCGAACCGGCGTGGGGGCAGGCCGCTGCATGTCCGCTTCCTTGACAGAGAAGGATGGGGGAACCGGTCGATTTTTTCCCGCGAATCCAATTCACGAGAATTGCATGCTCCAAACCGAACCGGTCGTCCGTCAAATGAATTTCACTTCTGCAGCAGACTCTAGCAGACCGTTATGACGTTCCTGTTAACGGCCAATGCGGGTTGAAGGAAACTTCGCTGGCTCCGGCGAAACAATTTCCTTGCAAAAATAACAAACTCGCCAAGAACTTTTTGCCGCACGAACCAGGCAAACGCTCTGAAGTCGACGATATCGGATCCTCACCAACGCGGCGTGTTGCGCACAAGCCAATTCACGCGGCCAGGGCGATCATGCGCAACACGATGCACGAACGATCATCTCGGCGCAAAGGTTTCCACGACGATCCATTACGGCTTCAAAGACTTCACGATGCCTTCGCGGTGTTCGCGTCGATGTGTCGCATGTGCCCCAGTCGTGCGGACGACTTCACCAGTAGTCCCGCCCCGGCATCTCTGGCAAAATCGCCTCCTATCAAAAACAAAAGAGTAACAGCAAACGTTGCGCGGGCTTCGTCGCCCCGTTGCCTCGACCTCGTTGCCCCGTCACACCGTTGCCCCGTTTTCTCGTCACACCCTCCGTCGGCAACTCGATCGGCTCTCAAACCTTTTGCCGCAACAATCAGATCGCATTGAAAGAACGAACATGAAACACATCCTTCTTATTATGTGCAGTTGCATGTTTTGCCCACTCGCCTATTCGCAAGACGCATCCAATTCCAAAGTCTCCAATTCCCAATTCATTGACGAGCAGTCATTCGACCCCACTTCTATCCTCTGGTACCAACAACCCGCCGGCGTCTGGGAAGAAGCTCTGCCCGTCGGCAACGGACGCCTGGGTGCGATGGTGTTTGGCGGAAACGCGGAAGAACGAATCCAACTTAACGAAGAGACTTATTGGACGGGCGGCCCCTACTCGTCGGTCGTCAAAGGTGGCGCGGAGTTCCTGCCCGAGATCCAACGATTGATCTTCAATGGCAAACCACTTGAGGCACACAAGCTCTTTGGGCGTCACATGATGGGATACCCCGTCGAGCAGATGAAGTATCAGTCACTCGCGAATTTGCATCTCTTCTTTGAAGACGAAGAAGTGACCGACTACCAGCGGTGGCTCGATCTCGAAACGTCCACATCGAGCGTGCAATACAAAGCACATGGAGTGACCTTCCGTCGAGACGTTCTTTCATCGACGCCGGACCAAGTGATCGTCGTGAGATTGACGGCCGATCAACCGGGCCAGATTTCTTTCCGAGCACAACTGCGGGGCGTGCGAAATTCGACGCACTCAAACTACGCCACCGACTACTTCCGAATGGACGGCGTCGGCGATCATGGATTGATGGTCAACGGCAAATCCGCCGACTACCTCGGGATTGAAGGAAAGCTGCGATACCGAGCGCAGCTCAACGCGGTTCCCGAAGGCGGATCGATGCACGTCAAAGGGGCCGAATTATTTATCAAGAATGCCGATGCGGTCACGCTCGTTTTTGCCGCCGCGACGAACTTCGTTAACTACAACGACATCAGCGGCGATCAGATTGCTCGCGTCAATGACTACTTTAACAACATCCGAAACAAGAGCTTCGCTGAGATTTCAGATGCCGCGATCCGCGACTATCAATCCTTGTATCAACGAGCCGAATTAACTCTCGCCAATACGACCAACTCGGCATTGCCAACCGACGAACGGATGGCCGCGTTCGAAACCGCGGACGATCCCTCCTTGGCCGCACTGGCGTACAACTTTGGTCGTTATCTGCTGATTTCCTCTTCTCGCCCCGGGACGGAAGCCGCCAACCTGCAGGGCATTTGGAACGAAAGCCAAAACCCTAGCTGGGATTCCAAATACACCACCAATATCAACACCGAAATGAACTACTGGCCGGTTGAATCGGGCAACCTTTCCGACTGCGCTGAACCTCTCATCACAATGGTTAAGGAACTCACCGACCAGGGCAGTCAGGTGGCTCGCGAGCACTATGGCGCCGACGGTTGGGTCTTCCACCAGAACACCGATCTTTGGCGTGTGGCGGCTCCGATGGATGGTCCCACCTGGGGCACGTTCACCGTTGGCGGAGCTTGGTTGACGACTCATTTGTGGGAACACTACCTCTACACCCTCGACCAAGAATATCTGGAGGAGATCTACCCGGTTCTCAAGGGTTCCGTCGAATTCTTCATGGACTTTCTAGTGGAACATCCCGACGGTAAAGGATTGGTCACGAACCCTTCCAATTCGCCCGAGAATCCACCGAAGGGTCCAGGCTATGAATATTTCTATGACGAAGTCACGGGAATGTATTACTTCACAACGATTTGCTACGGCGCCAGCATGGACATGCAAATCATCACGGATCTGTTCGCCTATTACGCAAAGGCCACTGAGGTCCTCTCGCGTGATCAGGATTACGCGAAAAAGGTCCTCGACGCTCGTTCGCGAATCATGCCTCCGCAAATCGGAAGCGACGGCAGTCTGCAGGAGTGGGCGGAAGACTACGAGCAACTCGAAGATAAGCACCGGCACTTCTCGCACATGTACGGCCTCTACCCCGGCAACGTCATTTCCGCCAAACGAACCCCTCAATGGATCGACGGGTGCAAAGCGGTGCTGGAGCAACGCGGCGATGGAGGCACGGGATTTTCACGCGGATGGAAAATGAATCTTTGGGCGAGACTCTACGACGGAGAGCGGGCTCACAAAATATTCAAAGGCTACATCAAGGAGCAAGCCTATCCCCAGCTCTTTGCGAAGTGCAACACACCGCTGCAAGTCGATGGAACCTTCGGTGTGGCAGCCGGGATCACCGAAATGCTGATGCAATCCCACGAAGGCGTGATTGACCTGTTGCCTGCGTTGCCCAGTTCATGGAACGCCGGACGGTTCGATGGCGTGTGTGCCCGAGGAGCTTTCGAACTGGACATGCAGTGGGACCAAAATCAAATCACACGCGTCGAAGTTCAATCAAAGAAAGGCCAAACCTGTCGGATCAATCCCAAAACCGAAGTCGATGTGACCGTCAACGGCACAACCGTCAGTACGAAACCGACTAAAGACGGTGGCATTGAATTCGAGACCGAACCGGGTGAGACCTACGTCCTCATCGCTCGTCAGCCCTAAACATGGAACGGGCCCAATCGTGTCGCGTAAATCGGACCGGTATGGTTCGAGCCGTCCGTTCTCAACCTTGATTTTTGATGCTAACAGTTTTTGATGCTGACAATTGTTGAGGCTGACAGAGCGTCAACAAACACGAAAAAAGCCGCGTCTACTTGATCGCGGCTCGTCGGCATCCAATCTCCTGGATTCACGCAATCAGACTACGGCGATTGCGGGCGATCCGTCGAAGACGCTCGTTCTTTTTGCTGTGCTTCCAGCTCAGCACGAATTTCTGCTAACTGGGTTTCCTCGGCACCTTCGAGCATGTTTTCCGGAGCCGGCTCACTGCAACCAGTAGCGAGACACAGACAGGACATTAACAGGAACAACTTAATCAACTTCATGGGACTTACAACTAATTGTAAAGAGGTTTTCAAAGAACGTTGATCGAAGCCACGGTGCCAGCAATGGCGAGTCATGACGTCGAGAAGACGAAGCCAGGCTGCTTCCTTAGCAAAGGCAACAGCCTGGCAAAACATTTGAGATCTCGTAGGCATCAACGGGGCAGGAACGCTACCGCAGTCGGCAGGCGGCTAACCCGATGAGAGTTTTGCCTAGAATTCTTGGTCAATCGTTTCCTTGGCAGCACGACTACCCAGAGCCCCCCACAAACCGTAAGAACTCTTGTCACCAGGGCGGTAGTTGCTATCCGGTGCTCGGCTTCGTGAGTCGCCGGCTTCGATGGAGTCGGTAATGAACTTCACCGCACCGTCGGACATCAAGACATGAACCCCACCTTGGTGACGGCTCGATGGTGGTGCAACCGTCAACCAGAAGTCATGCGAGAAGCCGCACAACTCACGGTTGGGTGGCAGGATCGTGTTCATGACGGTGTAAGGGGTTAGTTGGTCAAACCAGCGGTAACCACGACCGTTTGTCGAAGTCGAGACAGTCGTTCCCGACGCCCAAAATTGTGGACGCTCTGAGTCGATCAAACCGGCGGTGTCAGTGCAAATCGAAGGGTTGCCGATGTTTTGACCACCCCAGAACTTCGAGGAAGTTTGCGAAATGGTCCGTTTGTCCTTGTCACCCAAGTCAGTTGCGATTTCACCCATCGCGATGGTGTTCGACAAACCATCCAGGATGTCACGGAAGCGAGTGGTGTGGAAGTTGATGAAGACGCCTCGAGCCGATCCCCGAATCTGGTCCGCTTCGGTGTTGTCCATCTTGTCCAAGTGCCGGCCGTTAGGCAGTGGGCGATAGCCACGATACATGTAGTTGCCTGAGTCGCCGAAGCAGACGGCGTAGTTCGTTCGGCCAGCCGCTGGAAGTCCTTTACCTGGGTCGCTTGGGCAGCGGAAACCGGGGATTTCGGTAACCCATGGCACATATCCGCCGGCGTTGACCCAATAGTTCGGGCTCGGGCCCATCGCTGGCCACGGATCGGTCGTTGGACGGGTGGTGCCGTCCGCGTTTTGAATGCTGGGGTTGGCCAGTTGCTCCCAGATCGCTTGCTGCTCGATGAACGGGAGAAGGCCACCCATTGCGGACAATTTGCCCATGGTGGCGTCTTGCGATTGACTCCACCAATCTCCACCGGTGCCGTAGGCGGCATGGTCATCGGTCCCACTGCCGTGGCGTGGGAGCTGGTTGTAGGCGCTGTGGTAGTTGTGAATTGCCAATCCAATTTGCTTGAAATTATTACTGCAGCTCATTCGACGAGCGGCTTCACGAGCAGCCTGAACTGCGGGCAGAAGCAAACCGACCAACACACCAATGATGGCGATGACCACGAGCAGCTCTACCAAGGTAAAGCCGGTGCGAATAGGACGTTTCATGTTATCAAACCTCTGTAAAAATCAAAAAGACGGACGAGTTAATGTGCCCAGCAGTCCCCCAAGGACCGCTCAATACGTACAAATTAGACCTCGAACCGTTAACAGTCAAGTGTTAACAATCTTCAAAATCACCAAATCTTGCTTTTTTTGGCGGAACATTTACCACTAAATTTGCGTAGCGACGCACGACATTGGCTGCCATCGACCATCGCTCTGCCCCTACCAAGACTACCCGTAGGCACCAGAAGCGACGTCTTTCCTCAGAGCTATTTCTGATGTGGAGTTCTGGGAGACGTGGAGTTGTGGGAGACGATGCCAAGAGCAATGAGTCCAGAACGCCCAACCCCGGCGTTCGCTTTCTCTGGCGTCCATGAACCACCGACGAGGACGAGGGACACGCGCGTGATAGTCCCGACGAAATCCGGCGAAGGCCGAAAACGCGGCCTGCAATCTCAGTGACACGTCTAATAGTGGGTGTAACGAAAGTCAGCCGCACCGAAGTTGGCTCGTTGCAAAAGAGCGTCTCTCGCGGATTGGGTCTGCGCCGCACGAACACCGCTCCACCGTCCTCGTCGGAAATCGCAGGTGCAAAGCGTCGTTGCCCAAAAGGTGACAGACGACATTCTGCGATTCACTTTGGAAAAACCCCAAGAGACAATTTGCAAAAAGTTCGATTCCAACGAAAAAGGGGACGCGCACGAAACCGAAGTAGCGTGTACGTCCCCTTTTCAAGCATGACGCTGATTATCTATCGCATGGCGAGCGGTTGTTTTTCCGCGGCTACGAAAACACGTCGATCGTACTCCGCGATGGCGCGGAGTGAACGCATTGACATCGCCAATTCATGCGGACTCAGCGTCGTCAACTTTTCGCGTCTCCGGTCGCTGGCTAGTCCGTTGTTGACATGAATCACTGCACGCACGATTTCGGGTGACTGCAATTGCTCGGGGGTCAACGACATCGTCAGCCATAACAAGATGCTCCCGGTGCTGTAGAGAGACTCTTGCCGAGCAGGCACAACGAGTTGCCTTGCAAGCGCCGCAGGATCGGTCGATCCGGAGTAGCCCAGGTAAAGCGGTCCCCACGATCCATCGCGTCCTTGCAACTTCAACGCGTGCTCGTGAAAACGGGCGATGTAGCGTTCCACTTGGAGATGCCGCCCCGTTCGAGGAACATCATGTTTGCGTGCCCAAACAACGTACCGCGTCAATCCCATCAATCGATCGATGGAGTCGGCTTCGGTGACGGACACCTTGCGGCTGAGTTCCTCGCCGGCGATTCGGTCGAGTGACCAAGTTTCCCCGGCTGCGTTGGTCCAAGTGGTGTCGGCGTCGAGATACGTGCTCAGTCCGAAGAGGGTGAGCGACAAATCGACTCCGGACTGCACGCTCGCTTGCTCCCATCGCACGAGGTCCCCCACCGTGCCACTGGATTCGCCAATGCGGATTTCGTTCTTGGTGCTGATCGCAGACATCGCGAACGTCGATAACAATTCGCCGCGTTTGGTTTGATACCCATGCCCGATACGGGGCATCACGTTGTGCTCCGTCGCGACCAGCAGCCGTTTACCTGCACATGGGTAATTCCAACACAACGCACCAACCGCGTTGACGCGTTGGCGAGTCCGTGTGTTGATCACCAATTCTGTCTCACTGCCAAACGCGACACACGCGTGCATCACTGCCGTGGGTGGCATGACCTGAGTGCTGAGAGGTTGTTTGTAAAGATTGAACGTCGCGCGGATCGCCTTTCGCAGCGAGAGCATCTCGGGCGTCCATTCGACGACGGGTACCGAGACGGCTTCGGCGAGTTCGTCAGCATCCGCATCGGTCGATGATTCACGCGGCACTTGGTCGGCCAACGAAAGTTCATCCGCGGTCGGCTCTGCGAGTTCCGCTTCCTCAGTCTCGGCTTCTTCGCTCAGTGAGACATCTTCCGCAGAGTCGTCTTCAGAAGAGTCATCATCTGCAGATTCGATTGCAGTGGTATCGATTGCATCTTCGTAGAGCTCTTCCACTAACTCATCCAGCGACGCACCGTCGAGATCCATCTCCACGGCAGACTCATCTTCCGCACCCATCGCTTCTTCAGCATCCATCGCATCGTCCGCAACGGGTTCGGCATCGACAGCATCGTCGACATTCTCGATTGATTCCGAATTGGTCATCGGCGCGTTGAACGCAACGCCCCCGTCCAAACGGTCAATCTCCAACGAATCATCCGCCTTGTCTTTCGCCGGTGAAGCGCTGACTTCGTCTACGATTGCCGACAACGCAACTTCGCCGGAATCGTTGGCCGAATTGATTTCCGTCGGCTCATTCAACTCGACGGCCGAGCTGATTTCCATCTCGGACATCACGTCGACTTCATCGACCAAGTCATCCTCAACAGTCTCATCATCGACCGCCTCGTCTCCAACGACTTCGCTCTCGACGAACACGGGGACCGCCGGAGGTGCGACGGGGCGTGGTAGAGGACGCAGCACGACGAGTGGCCGGATCGTTTTTCCGATTGGCGGAACGGGCGGCTTCGGTTTATCTTCCTCGTCGCCTTCCCCGAGGATCGCCCCAAAGAAGCCACCACGAGGGCTGGCCGATGCCGTTTCAACCACCAGGATGAAACCTAGTAGGCATACTAACAGTCGCGGTAACAAGATGACGGTCCACCGGCGTTGCATGATCAAAGAGTCCTTTCTCAATAACATTGTTCTGTACTTGATCGCTAGCGTCGTGAGGAATTGCGTTGGGTCGTGTTTGTTGTCGCGGTGCGACGCCGAGTGTTCGTATTCGAGGTCGTTTGCGGTTTCGCTTTGACCTCAGGGCTGAAACGATCGATCAGGAATCCTCCGTTACTGCCACGGCGCGAGATGCTGTTGTTTCTCACCCGACTTCCATAGCCATCCGTTCCACCGTGATCGATCAGGAAGCTAAAGTTGCCGCCGCAATGGGGCATCTCGTGATAACTGATCGAACTCGACGCATAGCCTTGGCTGTGATTGCGATAGCGGTCGTCTCCGTCATAGTCGAACAGAATCCCGAGGCCCGCCTGCGATCCGTTACCTTGGGTGGTCTTGCCGTTTGATCGATATTGATCATCGCCCGAAAAATCACTGAGCAGTCCGATCGAGGCGTCCCACGCGTGACCGAGTCCCATGATCGTTCCGTTGTACGTGTCATTGCCCTCGTCATCGAAACAGAATCCAGCGGCGTAATGGCAGCCGAAGCCCATCCCGAATCGTTGGAACGAAGGTTCTCCGCGACGTCCGCCTGAGAAACTCTTCACGGTCGCACCCACGCGTTGATCGTTGCCACCGAAGTCGCGTGCGAACCCGAGGCCGAGCCAGTAACCACCGCCGTGCGACAGATAGTCGAACTCATAGATATCATCGCCGCCGCCATCGAGCATCACCCCGATCCCGCCGCTGGCCACGGACCTCAATCCCGCACCGACACCTTGCCCCCAACCTTCGTAACCAGGGGTCGGGTTGTCTTCGTCATCGGCATAGGAACAGATGAAATGACCGCCGGTGTAGTAATGATCGCGGCCGTCCATGTCGGCGAGCATCCCGAAACCGAGCGTGCAGCCCATGCCCTGCGTCCACATGGCCCCATGATATTGGTCGTTGCCGTCCCGATCGAGCAACAACCCGATTCCCGCGAACGCCTGCCCCTGAACCCGGCGGAATCCGGAGTATCGGTCGTCTCCGGAGTGGTCGACCAGAATCCCGGCACCGCCCAAACAAGACGCCTGGGCCATGTCTTTCGCTTGATAGCGGTCGTTCCCGGCCAAGTCGACCAGCATCGAGATGCCGAGAATCGCGGCACCTTGAATCCCCGGTTTTGACCCGACATATGAATCGTTGCCGTCGAGGTCGAGCGTAATCAAGACCGGCCGGTCCAACGAAACGGTGCCTTCACGATAAACGTCGTTCCCACCGAGATCGATGACCACGTTCACATCCGACATCGCATCGAGGTCATACGTGTTCGGCCCACGTCCACCGATCACGATACTGCCCGACGGCGTATCGATTCGTTTGACTACCGTGCCGGAAACGCCCTCCACCCGAACACGAGTGTCATCAGGTATTCGTTTCAATCGCTCGAGGAAGTCTTTGTCGCTGAGCGGCATCATCACTTCGGCGGCGTCATGAATCGCACCACGATCCATTTTCTCTAACATGTCGCAGATTTTGCGACCGCGGCCACGGTTGGCCAACGTGTAACCGACATCGTTTTGCGAAACCAGCAGCGGATACAGCTCTCGGTTGAGTTGACTCAATTCGGCAGGCGTTAAGGGCGCCAATGATTCAGAGTGACTTTGCTGCACACGTTCGAGTACCGCGTTGACGAACGCCAACGGGTCATCCGATTCACGATCGAACGGAATCCCCGCCTTCGTCTTCAACGGTACGTCCATCTTCGAACGTGCCATCGCCATGGTTCGATCGAGCCCACCGTTTTCATTCTTCAACGACTCAAACAGATATCGCGTGAAACCTTCCGATTCCGCTGGCGTCGTCAACGGGTTCCGCATTAAAGCGTCGTACCACGAGAGTCGACAATTGCCGGTGACCTCGTTGACGTGGCGGGTGCCCGTGGAAAGGTTGAGCTGATAGCCGGTGTAGTTTTGAAACTGCAACAGACTCTGATCGAGTTTCCGCTGACGCAATTGCGACGTGATTTCGTCGGTAAGAATTGTCATCTTCGCAGCACTGCTACGAGCGACCGGCTTGGTCGACGCCGAGGCCGGTAACACGACAAGAGATTCGCCGGATTGAAACGTCGAGCGAAGTTCACCTTCCTGTGCGTCGGCTTTCATGCCGCCACCACAAACAACACTCCATCCCAACAATGCTCCGTAGAACGGAACCGTTAATACAGACCTCAGCCATCGCCTGCGTTCGTTCCGAAATCGGCGTCTCATCCTTGAAATCTCCCAATCTTTTTTGATGTCCGGATCGCAGCAGACTGCGTCCGTGATGATTCTCGGCTCTCACCCGACCACTCATGAGCGACTCTGCCGAAGTGCACAGAGATATCGTCGGTTGTGACTTCTCAGCACAGCAAGTGACCCAACGGGCACGATTTAGAGGCACCGCGTCACGCCACAACTTCGTTCCGCACGCCGCTAAAAACGAGCGGTCCTGAAGCTGTTTCGCACCCCCGCACTCCAGACGCCGCTGCAAACCTCCGCACCTTCCGTCGATGCCTCAACGCGAACCGACCACAGACCTTCCGCCGAGAACCGACCGCACAATCGCGAAGAAACATTACCCTTCTGCGTCGGCATGCCCGGGACGCCCGCTCAAGTCGACTCGGATCCCCGCGAACTCCTTTCCAATACCCCGGAGTTCGCCCAAATTACCAGGATCACGTTCGTGTCACCAATTAACGCGGTGCCGAAATTCGCACGTGAATCTTTTGGAAAAACGCGATTTACGATCGAGCCGCATGGAGTCGGCTTGCGAGGAAATGGGCAACGCGTTGAACGGTCAATCGTCCCGCCCACTGGGCGATGCCGACTTTTTCAAAGTCAGACTCTCGGCGATGCGTCCAGCTCGCCGTCGTTGATCTCCGACGCGGCGCGGCGTCCGTGTGCGAACGCCTCCTCGAACAACGCCATCCCGCTGAGATCCGTGCAGGCAAAGTGCACGTTGCCGATCGGCTCGGCGGCCGTTTGCCGCGCGGGATGAAAGAGCATACCGACGCGAGGTTGCGGCATGGCGTGTCCCCATATCATCACGTCGAGTCGCGTGACCAAGGCCCTGATATCGGGATGAGCGAGTTCCAGATCACTGAGCACCGTCTCGGCGGCTTCCGCCCATGTGAGCTGAATCAGTTTCATGCGACGTTCCGCCGGCAAATCGTCCGGCAACGCCTGGTACCACGTTAACACGGTCGGTCCATGATCCCGACCGGTTTGATGCGTCGAGTTCACATAGCCGAGCGATCCTGACGCTAACGTCACATTATCCCAACTCATTGGGAATGACCGTTCAGCCGGTCGGTCGCTCAAATGAACGTTTGCCACCAACCAGGAACTGTACGAGAAAGCCTTTCGATCGATTTCGGGTGTCGCTGATTCGGCAAGCGGGGATTCAGCAGAAGGGGATTGAAGCCCGGCGTGTTTGGTAGCGGCACCTCGCTCGTCCGCCAATTGCGATGACAACATTCGCGACGCAATGAACTGCGGCACCGCAACGATCACGTGCTCGGCGTGAATCGTCGATGCGATGTTCGACGACGCGTCCACGACATCCAGCCTCAACGACGAGTCTCGCGAGTCCGGATCGATTCGCGAAACCCTCATGACTGCTGTGCCGAGTCGCAAACGATCGCCGAGAGGTTCGCACAGACGATCGACAAGAAACCCGTTCCCCTCGGGCCATGTCATCACGGGCTGTGACTCACCGTGCTCGTCAGCGACCCGCGCCGAGAAGTAAAACAGCCCGGCCCACGCACTGGTTTGATCCGCCCGCAAACCGTAGTCGTCTCGGCAGGCGTAATCGACTAGCCAAATCAGCAACGGGGAATCGAATTGGTTTCGACGCATCCACTGGGCCATCGAGATCCGATCCAGTTCGCGAACACTCGCATCGGCGGAGCTTTCACTGCAAGGAATCGCAAACCACCGCCGCCCATCCTCGCCGCGCTGGACCGCCATCCGTGTCACCTCGGCCCGAAAACGCTCTAACTGGTCGCGGTCCTTTTGTGTTGCGACGGCAAAAGGAAACAAACCTTCGTGCCACTGTCCATCGGCGAAAACGCGTTCTTCCGGATCACGGCATAGATAGCGTTCCGCCGCGACAAAGGAATTTTCGCCCGATGGTTCCAACACGCCGCACTCAATCAGAAACTCAACCAAGGGTTTGTTGTCTGGCATGGGCACGGGCAAGTAATGGGCTCCCCACGGAAAACGCCCGCCATCCCACTTACCGCTGCGAGACGTTCCGCCTGGGACCGACTCCAATTCCAACACAACAAAGTCATCGATGCCGCTTTGCAACAAATGCCGGGCCGCGGCCAAACCCGCGACACCCGCCCCGACGATCACACACCGATGCGATTCAGACGGTTCGTCGACATTCGGTGCCTCAGCAGCGGACGCGGCAGGAGCGTCACGTAAACGATGGCCGAGTTGATAGTTGGGCGATAACAGATCACCGTTGGGCGGAAGGGCCCCCGAGAACATTCGATCGAGCTGATCGCACCCGACTCCGCTGGCCATCACCCCCGACAACGCGGCCGCCCCGAATACCATCTCAATTAATTCACGTCGGGAATACCGCAGCGGCTGGCTCCGCCGGTCATCATCACGTTGCGCCAGAGACTCACGTTGCGATAGAGACAGGCGAGCGTGATCATCCATCACAGCGCACCATTCATGGGTGCCTCACCCAACAACGCCCCGCTAGAGATCAACAGGTAGGCGACGTAGCCGAAATACAACAACACCATCATGCTGCCCTCAATCCGCGTCACCGTTCGTTGGGTTCTCAAGAACACCCAACTCAATATCGCCGCACCGATCATGATCGGGATGTCAACATGTTCGATCGATTGCAACACGTTGATGCCGACCGGTGACACGCATGCCGAAACACCGAGCACCGCCAAAACATTGAGAATTGTGCTGCCCACCGCATTTCCGATCGCGATACCTCGTTCGCCTTTGAGCGTCGCTGCGACGGACGTAACGAGTTCGGGCAACGACGTGCCCACGGATACAATCGTCAAACCGATCACCGCTTCGGACAATCCGAAACGCCGAGCGAACGTCACCGAACCATCGACGAACCAATCACAACCGAGAATCAACGCGCCGATGCCGATGGCAAGAACCACGAGCTGCAACAGGACCGCGCCGACTTTACTAGTCAATGTCGGTGTCTCGAGAGGTTCGCCCGCCACACCATCGACAAACTCTTCAATCTCCTCCGTACCGTGTCCCCTGCCCAATCGATAGGAGATCGCAAAGTACACGACCATCGCGACCAAAAGCACGATCCCGTCGAAACGGCTGATGTTGCCGTTGAATCCAACAACCCACATTGCGACACACGCCCCGACCATCGCGGGAACATCAAACGAGGTGATTTGCCGATCCACCGTCAACGCGGACACCATCGCACTGACGCCGACGATCATCAGCATGTTGAATAGATTGCTGCCCACGACGTTGCCGATCGTGATATCGGCCTTGCCCTGCATCGCCGTCGCAACACTCACGGCCATTTCGGGTGCACTCGTTCCGAGCGACACGACCGTCAATCCGACAAATAGCGGACTGAGCTTTGCCAGAATTGCCAACCGCGATGCGCCACGCACGACCCACTCGCCTCCGAAGAGCAGCAGCAAAGAACCCCCGAGAAGTTGTGCGACGGCAAAAAGCATAGGTATGGGCTGGGCAGGTTTGAGGGCGAAAATTCACGAAGGCAAACCCAAACTCACAATCGGCACACGTCGGAATCGATCGCGGGGTCTGCAAAACGCTCGGAGAGTTCGCCAAAAAGAGTATCAGAGCGACACCTGATCGTCATCGTGGCTGACATTCCTGACATACACGCCACTTCCCTGACAAACACGCCCCTCAAACCGCCGCGTGCCGGGACTCTTTCACGCGAGGATGACCGGCAAGATGACGCCGACGGGAACCGCCCCCGCAGGACAGCCCATCCAATGAATTAGCCCGTCGCATGAAGTCGCATGAATTTCCCTGTCGATTGAAACAACGCGGACCCGACCGCGCATGAAAAAACCCACTTACTGAGACCAAGGTAACCATCTCAGCAAGTGGGCAAAGCTCGCGTTGTTCTCAATTACTGAGACAAGCTCAAAAAGTGAGTGTGATCGCGAGTGGGGTGGCCGACCCAAGCGTCAGCCCGCCGACTTTCGTCAAGGGTTTCCACCCCGTTGGCTAGTACAGCAATAATCCACTTGATCACCTCCTTTAGAAAACATTGTTTGACGTGGCCCTCATCCAGGTGCCAACCAGAACGGACAAGGCTACGTGCGGAAGTTTTGTCGCGACGCGTATCGCGACCCGGTGACGACATTATCGTCAAGGGTCAAGACGATTGCAAGACAGATCAGGTTCGCGCGAGCTTCTCCAAAGCAGTCCGGTTATTCTAAAAGTGCAGTTCAACCGAGCCCGAGATCGCCACAACCCGACCACCCACCCTCGTGAAGCCCCATACACCGGCGGCAGTCTGCAACGGCCTGGTAAATCAGGGCGTGTTGCGAAAATGCAACGTCTGTGGCGTTGAGTCTGCAGGCAAGGCGATTTGGCGAAAATGTCCCATCATGGGGCGTGCAAAAGTCGTGATTTTCGAAGGTTTTTTCCACAATTGTCTCAAGTCTTGCCTAGGCTTGTACAGCGTGGACATTTTCGTTCGCGGCTCAGTTTTTTCCTTCGAAACGCACGGTCGCTGGCCCCACAATTGCAGACCATGGGATTTCCCTCCGGTTCGCTCGAGGCTAATAATCGTACGCGCGGCATTGGAGCCGCGTGCCGGGGAAAAGATTGACCTGCCAGTCCGATTGTTACGGTCCACGATGGTTCAACAAGGAACACCATGAAATTGACTGTCATGAATATCTCGCAAACCAATTTGCTCGATTCAATCTTCGCCAAATCCTCACTCGCTGCCCTCGCCGCTTCCATCGGTATCGCGGGCGCACCGATCAGCTCGGCCCAAGACGCGTGCTGCTTCCAGCCCGAGTACCGCCTCGAGTGCGAAACAGTGATGCAGCCCGAGCTCGTCGAGCGGATGCGCGTCACCTACGAAACCCAAATGGTCGAAGAGGAAGTCACGAGCTACCGACCCGTTCTGAAAACGCGAACCGAAGAACGCACCTACAAGGTCGCCAAACCGGTCACCGAAACCAGCTACCGGGAAGAACGCTACACGATCTATCGCCCCGTGACGGAAACGTCCTATCGCGATGAAACCGTGACCCAAACTCGGTACGTCAACGAAACCGCCGAACGGGAAGAAAAGGTCACCACCTACCGTCCCGTGACCGAAACGCAAATGTACCAACAGCAGTACACGGTGCAGCGACCGGTCACCGAAACCCAAATGTATCAGCAACAGTACATGGTTCAGCGTCCCGTCACTGAGACTCAGTACCAATCGCAAACGGTGACCTCGTACCGTCCGGTCACCACCATGCGACAACAAACCGTTGACGCCGGTGGATACGTGCCTCAAACGACAATCACCCCGGGTGCGGTTCAGAATTCGTTGGTTTGGAACCCGAACGCCTACTACCGCCCCGGCCCGCTCGGCATCCTCGCCTATCGCCGTGGTGCGCCCGCGATCGCCCAAACGGTGACCCCACCGGTCGCGCAAACCCAAATGGTTTACCGCCCGAACTACGTCAACCAACAGATCGCTCAGACCTCGTACGTCCCTGAAACTCACCAGGTCCAACGTCCGGTCCAGGTGACTCGCATGCAATCGGAAGTCGTCACCCAGAACGTGCCGGTCCAAGTGCAGCGAATGCAATCCGAGGTCGTCACACAGAACGTCCCGGTTCAACGTACCCGGATGGTCCCCGAAACCACCGTTCGCAAGATCCCCTACACGGTTCAACGGCCAGTCACGGAAACACTGACTCGGAAAGTTCCCGTAGAACACAAACGATGGGTCGCCGAAGAACGCGTCCGCAAAGTGCCCGTACAATCGACCCGCATGGTCTACGAAACGCGTCGCGAGCCGGTCACGATCAACTACTACGAACAGGAAGAAGTTCGCCGCAAAGTGATGCGTCCTGTCACGGTACCGAAGTACGAACCGTACACGGTGCAGCGAATGGTTCCGCGTCAAATCGTGCAGCGTCTACCGCTGTCGTACGTCGACCCGTTCAGCCCTGCGATCCGCAGCGGTTACTCGTCGCTCTCGCCGATCATCGAATCCTCGCCGATCCCGAGCACTTCGTACCCGTCGACGGAATACCCCAGTTCGTCGTCGATCGTCACTCAACCCAGCGATTCGGTTCGCAGCAATCGGCCTGCCACGGACGATGGCGAATCGGTTCTCGAAGGGCCCGCTCAATCAGACGATTTCGAACCTCAGTCTCGCATGGGTGGCGTTGAGTTTGGTGCCCCTGAACGGGACTCGAGCGACGACGCCAAACAACTCGACGAGATGTTTGACGACAGCGACAACCTCCAAACGTTGCCAGACCCACGCGATGGGCAGCCTATCGAGACCCCAGAACTCGATGACAAGCAAACGCGATGGAACACTCGTCCGTCCACCAACGCTAGCTTCCGCCAAATCGGACACCGCGTTCAGTGGAACCCAACGTTCGCCCGCGAAATCTAAAACACAACGTCATCGGCCAACTCATTGGTCGAAAACGACAACACGCCGAAGCCGCCCGTTTGATCTCATCCGGGCGGCTTCTTTCGTTTTCAAACTCATCAACGCAGAGCCTGTAGAACACTCTGTAGAACAATTGCCCCAATTGTTCGTCCACCAACATCCACCCAACACAAACTCGCCGCCAAAACCCTACCCACGCACTCAATGAACGGTTGGGACAACCGTTCTACACACTTAGGCGACCTTGAATCTGCATCGCGTTATCAAAACAGATTCGAACCATCCGCAAGCCCCAGCACCTCGTCGTCGTCTGACAGACCGACGTTGTCAAAAACGTCATCCACGGCCGACGACCACGACGAAACGACAGGCTCGCCTTCCGCTTCGCTCGCGTTGAGCAAGTTGATCACCATCAGGGCATCGAGTGCCGAAATCATCCCGTCGGCGTTGACATCTTCGTCCTGAAGCGTGCCCGATTCCGATCCCGTGACGCCTGACGACTCGCCGGAAGCGTCAATCGCGTTCATCCGGTTAATGATCCGCAACGCATCGAGCGCCGTGACATACCCATCACGGTTAACGTCATAGACGACTTCGCCTTCACCACGCTGCGGCGTCGCGGGTTCACCACCACCGATCCCGCCACCTGCTGTCCCACCACCCGTAACAGGCGCCGCCCCCGTGGGCGACAAAGAACTGTGCTCGGTCGTCTCGAGCAGCGGCACTCCGGGATCCTTGATCGGACCGAACTGCGCGAGTTGTTCGTTGTCACCATCGAACGAAATCGTGACGTCCGCAACGATCACCGCCCGCAGCCATGTCAGAACATCCTTGACGGCACCGCCATCAACGAGGACCTCGCAGCTTCGCACCTCGTCGACTCCTCGTTGAACGCAGATGTCGCCCGGGTTCAAATTCGATTGGTCGCCCCCGTCGAGGAACTCACCGTCCTCGTCGAAATTCTCGTCTGATCCAAAGTTGCGATCCGAGAACAGCACATCGTTGCCGCCACGTCCGAACAATCGATCCACGTCCGGCCCACCGGCGAGAGCATCTTCGGCGACGCCTCCGAGAAGGTCGTCCGCACCTTCGCCACCGTTAATCACGCTCTTGGCATCGTGCCGCACCGAGATTTGATCATCGCCGGCGAGTCCATCAATCCGGACGAACTCAACGTTGTCCGTTTCAATCGGTTCGAGCGTCGCGTCACCGGATCGATATCCGACCGTGATGCGATCATCATTGTCGGTTCCGACAATCTCGAGTCGGTCGATCACGCCATCGTTGGCGACACCGCCACCGTTCCAACGGATCGCTTGGTCGCTGCCTGCGATCCCGTACGCAATCAGACTACTGATCGTCAGCGTGTCTTCGGCCGTTCCGGTGTTAATCTGAATCGTCTCGACGCTGACCGAATCGACAACCTCGTTGCCCGTTGTTTCGCGAGACGCTTGATCCGCTGCAGGCGTCGTTGTCGCCAAGACTCCGGTTCCCGCTCCCGTAATGACGTAGCGGAGATCCAACGACACAACCGAAGAATCCGCGTTGACATTGATCACGTCGCCGACGCCCTGCCCCGTGACCTGCGTATCAAAGGCTTGCTTCGCCGCGTCGATCAACACGCCTTCGGTAAAGTCACGTGTATCGGCTGCGTTACCACCACCATCGATCAACAACTCTCGTGTGCGAGCCTGTTCGTCTTGGCCGGCTACATTGATCGGATCATCATTGATTCGGCCCAGGTAGCCCGCCGCGTCGGCTCCATCGGCGTTGAGGTTGAACGTGTCATTATCGGCGCCACCCCCGAGTTCGACAACGGTTTCGAAGAACACTTCATTGACAATAAACTCGTCCGCTCCCGAACCACCGTCAACATTCACCACCGCAGTCGCGTCGGTTTGAACCGGCGTCAGTGCGGTCGCGTCTCCCAATGTGATCATGTCATCGTCGGAACCGGACTCAACCTCGATCCCCGACGCCGCACCCCGATCGACGATCGAAATGGCATCTTCCCCATCGGCCGTATCCACCAACACCACGCTTCGGTCACCCGTCGTTTGAATCGTGACGGTATCCTGCCCCTGCTCCGTATTCAAACGCAGGATACTGTCGTCGCCGGTCGTCTCGATCGTGACGGCATCGTTACCAGCGTTAGTGTCAATTGTGACTTGGTTGTCATCGACAGTGGACAAAACGCTAAGAGTGTCGTTGGCCTGTCCGGTTTCGATTTCGACCGTCTCGACCGTTTGATAATTGACAACGCCGGTCGCCATTGCGGCGGTGCGTTGAAACGTCGTCGAACTCAACACGTAACGATTGTCGGCAAGACTCGCGTCGTCACTGATGACCAACACATCCCCCTCGACGGTGCTCGCCGACACGCTCACTGAATAACTCGGTGGTGCTCGGCGTGCCGTGACGCTCGCCGACGCGGTGGGTAGATCGGCGTGCGATTCACCGATCACATAGACGTCACCGAGAATGCCATCGAGCGTTCCGGAATTCGCATCGGCGTCCGATGAAACATTGAACCTGTCGGTGTCGCCTCCGCCATTTGCAAAGATCGAATTGTCCGCGTCGGTCGACTGAATATTAAAGACATCGTTACCCAACAACGCGAGAATCGTGATCGAGCCAAGCGTGTCATCGTCGTAGAACAAGGTGTTGGCATTGATTTCAATGGTATCGTTGGTTACCAGGATCGTGTCGTTTCCGTCCGTCCCCAACAACGGGCAGAGGTTCCCGCCGACGTTGGTACCGAACGCGTTATCGACGATCGAACCTTCGGGATTGAAATACGACAAACCACACTTATCATTGCCATCGATGACGGAGTTCAAAACATGCATTTCGCCGGAGTTGTTAAACGCTCCGCCACCCGACGCCAATCCCGTATTGGCGACGTTGTTGGTCAGCGTAACGCCATCGAGCCGAAGTGTCCCCGACTCATTGAACGCACCCCCTCCGCCCTGCCGTGCTCCCGCCCCCATCGCTTCGTTGGAATCGATCAAGGTCCCCGTGACGTTCATCGTCCCATCACCGTTCCACAACCCGCCGCCCTCTTCGGCCGCGATGTTGCTCTGAAAGGAACCACCGTTCACCGTCGTCGTGCTCGTGCCGCTGGCGTGAAGCCCGCCGCCGTTGATACCCGCCGTGTTGCCATCGCTCGCGGTCGGTCCGCCGACATCAACGCTGGTAACCGTCACCATCCCCGCGTTGTTCTCGATCCCGCCGCCCGCACGGGCCGCGTCGTTGTTCGCGATCACACCGCCGTCGATGGTCACGTTCCCACCGACGGTCATCACACCGCCGCCGTTTCCGTTGTTCGCCGTAGCGAGGTTACTGGTGATCGTCGCGTCATCGATATCGAGCGTGCCGCCATCATTGAAGACACCGCCACCGCCCTGGTCGTTGCCCGCGTTGTCACCTGAGTTCGCGGTGTTCTCGGTTACCGTCGTGCCGTTGATTCGCAACGTCCCGGCACCATTCCAAAGCCCACCGCCTTCTTCATGTGCCATGTTCAGCCGGAACGTGCCACCGGTGACCGTCACATCGCTGGCTCCGCTCGCGTGCAATCCACCGCCATCGCGACCGCTCGCATTGGAACCGATAAAGGAATCATCAATCGTGACGGTACCGCCGACTGTCATCACACCGCCGCCGTTACCATCACCGGCAACAGCCACGTTTTCGGTAATGGTCGCCTCATCAACATCCAACGTTCCGCCGATATTGAACACTCCACCACCGCCCTGATCGTTGCCGACGTTGTTGCCCGACCTGGCTGTGTTCTCCGTGATGGTGGCGCCGTTGCGGATCGTCATCACGCCGCTACCGTTCCACAAACCGCCGCCCTCTTCATCGGCGGCGTTATTTTGAAAAGTTCCGCCATCAACAACCGTGGTGCTCGCTCCGCTGGCATGGAGCCCGCCGCCGTTAACTCCCGCGGTGTTACCGTCACTCGCGAGCGGGCCCCCAACCGTGACACCCGTCAGTGTGACGTTGCCCGCATTGTTTTCGATGCCGCCGCCGGCACGGGCCGCGTCATTCGCCTGGATCGTCGTGTCATCAATCATCACGATCCCGCCCACGGTCATCACCCCGCCGCCGTTACCGTTGCCCGCAGTCGCGATGTTTTCTGCGATCGTTGCGTTATCAATGTCGAGCGTTCCGCCGATGTTGAACACACCGCCGCCGCCTTGATCGTTACCCGCGTTAACGCCAGAGTTGGCCGTGTTCTGCGTGATCGTCGTGCCGTTGATATTCAGTTGCCCCGCACCATTCCACAAACCGCCGCCTTCCTGGTTCGCGACATTGTTTTGGAACAAACCGCCGTTAACGGTCGTGACGCTCGCCGCACCAGAGGCGTGGAGCCCGCCGCCGTTGACCTCAGCGAAATTCCCCGACGCGACCGCGGGACCACCCACCGTCTCGTTGGTGATCGTGACGTTGCCGTTGTTGTTCTCAATTCCACCGCCCGCCCGACCGGCTCGGTTGCCTTGAATCGAACTGTCGTCAATTGTCACGGTTCCACCGACAGTCATGACTCCGCCACCGTTGCCGTTGTTCGCGGTGGCAAGGTTATTCGTGATGGCTGCGTTGTTGATGTCCAACGTACCATCGATGTTGAACACACCGCCGCCGCCTTGATCGTCGCCGGCGTTGTTGCCCGAGTTCGCCGTGTTTTCGGTGATCAACGTGTTGTTGATCGTCAGGCTGCCGTCGCCCAACCAAAGCCCACCGCCTTCTTGGGCCGCGACGTTATTTTGAATCACGCCACCGTTGACGGTCGTGACACCGCCCGCACCACTGGCGTGCAGCCCACCACCATTAATACCCGCGATGTTGCCATCCAAAACGGCGGCTCCACCGACGGTGACGTTGGTCAACGTTGCGGTACCGTTGTTATTCTCGACACCACCGCCGGCGCGTGCGGCCTCGTTGCTTTCAATCACCGTGTCATCAATCACCAGCGTCCCGCCCACGGTCATCACACCGCCACCGTTGCCGTTGTTGTCGATCGCCTCGTTGTTGGTGATGGCCGCGTTGTTCTCGATCGTCAGCACACCGCCGTTGTTGAACAGGCCGCCGCCACCCTGATCGTTCCCGGCATTGTTTGCCGACCGAGCGATGTTTGCATTGATCGAGGTTGCATTCACGATCATGGTTCCCGCATCGCTGTTCCACAGCCCACCGCCCTCTTCTCGGGCAAGATTGCCTTGCACCAACCCGCCGCTAAACGTCACGCCCGCGAGGCCTGTGACATGCAAGCCACCGCCGTTGCCGGGACTCGGAGTCGTGGCCGTGGTGCCGCCGCCGTCGACATCGTTGTCGAGCAAATCAACACTCGTCAACGTCATCGTGCCCGCGACGATTTCGATCCCACCGCCCGCTCGGTTGGCCGAATTGTTCTCGACCGTTGTATTATCAACCGTGACGGTTCCCGCCAATGAAAAAAGTCCGCCACCGCTGCCCTGAACCCCATCGGCCTGGTTGCCTTCGATGGTGGCGTCATCAATGTCGAGCATGCCCGAGTCGTTAAAAATCCCACCGCCACCATTGTCCGCCGCATCACCGCTCGCGGTATTCCTTTGAATCGTGGTACCAGTGACCGTCATCGTGCCGGCCCCGTTCCACAAACCGCCCCCTTCACTCGCCGACACGTTATCTGAAACCGTTCCGCGGACAATCGCGACATTCCCGTCACCGGTCACGTGCAAACCGCCACCGTTCCCGGGAGCCCCCACGGCGGGCAACACGCCCGCGTTGTTACCATTGATCTCCACGTCGGTGAACGTGACGACCGTTCCGGCGACCGTTTCCACGCCGCCGCCCGCACGATTCGCGAGGTTGTTATTGATGAACGAATCCGTCACCGTCAGCGTCCCCGCGTTGAACACGCCGCCTCCACTGCCAGCCCCAACGGTCGCCGTGTTCCCCTCAATCCGAGTGCCACCGCGGACAGTGAGATTTGCACCGTCGTTGTAAACGCCACCGCCCCCGTCGGTCGGCGCCGCGCCACCACTCGCCGTGTTGTTTTGAATCGTCACGCCGTCGAGCGTCGCTGTCGTTGTGGTCTCGGATGAGTTGTTGATCAGCAAACCGCCACCGATGGTCGCCGAGTTGCCCGAGATCATCCCGCCGTTGATGAGAACCGTTTCCAGTTCGCTGAGTGTCAAACCCCGTCCAGGCGTATTGATCAGATCGACATCCGTGGTCGTCAAAACGTCGTCATCGGAGTCACCACCATCAATGATCAGCGACGCTGCATACAGCGAGTCGAGCGTACTAACGTTGATGATGTCGGCTCCGGTGCCCGCATTCACGGTCAACGAATTCGTGGGACTGACAAACAGAACGCTCTCGCCTAACGTCGAGTCGATCAGGTTCACGTTGTCGCCGGCGGCACCACCATCGGACAACGCAATCGTCTCATCGCCGCCAGTGAAAGTGAAAACGCGATTGACCGCGTTGAGGTTATCGATAACAGGTTCCAAACCGGTGTAGTCGATCGTTGCCGTTTGGCCGGCCGCCTCGATCGCGATCGATCCGTCGTTCTCGTTGACGAACGTGTGATGAATCGATTCGGCCGCCGCACCGTCAATATCGCCACCGATCAACTCGATGGAGTCGCTCCCGCTCGTCGATTGTCCGCCGCCCTCAAACACGATCGGCGTGCCGATGAAACCGCCGCTGTAATCCACACGCAATGTGTCGTCACTGTCCGATCCGACCACTCGCAACGAGTCAATTGCCGCCGCGTCCTGACGCAGAAGTTCACCGCCGACACTTCCCGAGACCACGATTTCCGCCCCGTCCATGACCACATCCAACGTCTCGCCACCCGCAGTCGCAAAGACATCGGTGGCCAGGAGTTGCCGATTCTCAAGCGATTCGAACAACCGACGTCGCTTGTGTTTCCGCGTTTCCGTTGCCGTGACAGAGACCGATCGAGACCGTTCGATCCAACGCTTGAGTAGACCACGGCGTGAGGAGTTTTCAGCAGGCATGTTGTGTTTCGTCGGAAAAGTCAATGGATGCAGATCATCAGACGCGAGCGGCGAGCCCCTCGTAAGATAGGCAGTTTACACCAGTGTCTGGGGGGCGAGTCATTTTAATTACACCGGTCGCACGGCGTCAGAATCGTCCCAATCGTCCACAAAACCCCACCGAGAGACTCACCCAGCAAATCAATCTCGAGTCCGCAATTCGGCTGGCTGACCCGTTGAACTCCAGCGGCGAACATCGCAGCACGAAGATTGCCCCGGATCCAAAATCTGCTCCAGAAACGAAGATTGCCGCAGCGCCAGAGGCTCTTACCAGAGCGGCCACCAAATTGCCGGAACGCTGCCCCAGGCGGCTCCCGATCCCGAGAGCAAACGCAAACACTCACGTGTCTCGGCTCAAGCGGTGCGTGCTGCAGGATGAAAGAGACCTGCAGACTTAGAATTCCATACCTAATCACGTCCCCGATCGCGTCCGTCGAGAATTCCCAGACGGAGCGTTCAAGGGGCGGCTAGCGGTTTATCGGTCCTTGACGTACCAACCCGATTCCTGCGATTGGCTGCGAACCTTCGACTGCCAATCGTTTGCCGATCCGGTCGGTGCGGCGGGCCGCTGGGTCGAAACCGGTTGGCGGCGTTCGGTGTACGATCGAGTCGGCACACGATCTTGCGGTCCCTGCACGGATGCTTCCCGGACCGGAACGCTCAACCGCTGCGTGCCGGAGTAACCCGACGAACGATCCACGCCCTGATTGAACTGCGTCGTCGGTGGCGGCAACGCGGGCAACAGATCAGGTGCTTTCAACCGTTCAGTCGTATCGAACGGATTGCGATAATCCTCCGGTGCAGGGATTGGTCGCACACGCGGTGCCGAAGTTCCCGATCCGGTCGCATACCGGCGATCAACGTTCGGCCGTTGCACACCGGTTGTCAATTCGCGCAGGTCCTGTTGATCGCGTTCAATCTCCCAACGACTCCGTTGGTTAGTCTCCTCGGTTGAGGGCCGAGTGTTGGCCGGTGGCATGAGCTGGTTGTACGACTCCGGCGTCGATTCATCGGCACCCTGGTCGGCGTCGGATTGATCGTAGTTGTTCGAATTCCCATAGCCATTCGAATCGTTGTACGATTCTTGATTCGCACCATAAGGAGTGTAAACCGAATCACGCTTCGCCTCGGCCTCTTTCTGCAATGCCGCACGACCGGCTTCGTAACCTTGACGATACGCGTCGTCGGCTGACTTCGAGTCCGAATAAGCATCCGGTGAAGCGGGACGAGCCGATTGCAGAGACGGAGCCGGGAACGGTTCGCTGTCTTCTGACTCGAACGACGGTTGGTAACTCGGCGAACTGCCCGTCAGCGGCTGCAGGTTCGTGCTCGGATAGCTCGACGACGGCTCCGAATAGCTCGGCTCCATCGAGTAACTCGGACGCCCCGAATAGGTTGACGTCGAAGGCAACGTCGGAGGCGATACCGGCTGCAAATCACCGCTACCGCCGATCGGTCCCACGCTTCCCGGCGACGTCATGCCCGGTGACAGAGTGCTGGGCGACAGGTTGCTAGGTGGTAACGTGCTCGGGATCGGCGACGCACCGTAGAGCGATCCGCTCGGGCCATAGGATTGGGCGCTGCACGGATCGATACCGCTCACGGGATCAACGCCACACGACGAACCCGTTATCGGTGCCGCACCGGCGTACGGTGCCGGTTGCAACGTGGCATACGGCGTGCGTTGAAGTTGTTGTACCGTCGACGTGCACGGTTGCTGAACCGTGACGGTCGTTCCCGTTACCGGATCCACTGTCGTCGCGGGACGATAGTAAGTGATCGGGGCGGTGTAGTAAGACGTGCGATATCCGGTTCCGAGAAAGGAATTAAAGAACCGAGCCAAACCGCTGCGGATCGGCGTCGGATACGTTCGCTCGATCGGCAACGCAACCGTCGATCCCATGTCGGCCCGATAGGACGTCACAGGTTGATTGACCACCGACGGCGACGCGGAAGCATAGTTATTTGGGTAAACGTTTCCGGTGCCGTAAAACGAGTTTCCCGCTGTCGCGGCGCCACGATAACCCGAGATCACCGGCTGACCGGTGTAGACCGACGGGTTGTCCAAAGGCACAGCGCCGTAGGCAGGTCGCTGAACCGCGTAAGGCGACGACGGAGCGTAGATGCTCGTACCGGCCAGCGGCAACGAAGTCGTATTCGGGGCGGCCGTGACGATCGGTGTGTAACCGGCCGTGTAGGGCGTGTATCCGGCCGCGTAAGGCGAGACCGTCGGTGTTCCAGGTGTGATCGGGATGGTCGAGACCGGAACCGGCGGCGCGAGCGCGTATGCCGGTTGTCGACCGTACAACCAATCCGTCAGGCAGCATGCTGACGCCGATGGCGCAGCAGTGACCGCGGCAGTCGCGATCATTGCGAACAGAACCCGACGCGCAGGATGTTTGCGGGCGGAATGCGTTCGAGCAGGGTTGGTTCGGATCAGGCGGGCAGGCATTGGCCATTCCAGCGGTTAGCGTCAAAAAACGAGACGAGCAAATCGGAACCACTCGATCGCCGTCGAACCGTATGTCATTGAATTCATGACAGTCATTGAATCCATGACCGTTCAATCCACGAGGCGAGCGTGTTCCGGTGCAAGTGAACGTCTCAGCCCCTGCAGGGTCAATGGTTCTTGAGCCGAAATCAGAACGTTGAGAAGGTTTGCCGTTAGCGAGAAATCGGTTGAAACGATTAGGCAGAATAATTGCCCTAACGACTCGGACACGTGGGCTGACCGCGTTTAACCGTACACGTCGGCGGGATCGACGAGCCGAGGCTCTCGGACATCGACGCTGCCGTCCGAATCGACGTTACGAAAGAAACAACTTGCGTAACCCTCATGACACGCAGCACCGGTCTGGTCGACGTGCAAAAGAATTGTGTCGGCATCACAATCGACTTGGACACTGCGTACGATCTGTTGATGGCCGCTCGTCTCACCCTTGCGCCATAACTTGCCCCGCGAGCGACTGAAATAAACCGCGCGCCCGGTTTGCATCGTCTCCGTCCACGCTTCGAGATTCATCCACGCCAACATCAATACACGCCCCGAACGGGCGTCCTGAGCGATCGCGGGCAGCAACCGATCCTCACTGGCGTCGCAGAGGACTCCCGCGTCGAAGTTGGGCATCAATGCATCATCGGACTGGGATGCGTCACCCGATTGGGATGCGTCGCCAGATTGAGGTGCGTTGTCAGATTGAGAGGAAGTCATGATTCTGGATTACTCGTAACAATGATTTTGCCGCACAACCGATCGCTCTGCCCCAACGTGGCCGACTCTTGGAGTGCGTGAGCTTGGGCTGCTTCGGCGAGCGTGAAACTCGCGCCGATGTTCGCTTTGACTTTTCCCGTCGCCATCATTCGCGAAAGCTCTTCCGCGGCCGCTCGCATTTCAAACGGAGTCGCCTTGAACATAACGAAGCCGTGCAGAGAACACTCTTTGACGTAGAACGGTCCAACGGGAAACGGCGGCTGCGCGTCACGGCCTGCCATCAACACCATCCGCCCACGCTCCGCCATGACGTCGACCGCGGTCGCAAAGTCAGGCTCACGGCGGGTTTCCCAAACGACGTTGACGCCCCGCTCGCTAAACTGACGGACTTGCTCGGCGATCGACTGCGTCTTGTAAAGGATGACTTCTTCGGCGCCAAAGCCCCGTACCTTCTCGGCTTTCTCGTCACTGCCCGCCGTCGCAATCACGCGAGCCCCCGATGCCGCGGCCATCTGAACCACCATCGAACCGACGCCACCGCTGCCGCCGATCACCAACACAGTCTCGCCGGGTTGCAACTGAGCTTCGCGAAACAACCCTAAGTGTGCCGTGATGCCGACCAACGCACAGGCCGCGGCATCTTCAAACGAAACCGCGTCAGGCAAACCGAATACCCATTTTTCGTCGACCGCAATCTTTTCGGCAAACGTTCCCTGCCGGCCCAGCAGACCTTGATTGGTCGTCCAAACCCGGTCACCGACTGCAAACCGCTTCACGTTCGCACCGATCGCCTCAACCACGCCCGCGGCATCGCAACCAGGGAAATACGGCCATGGCAGATCCATCGCCACCACTCCCGAACGGACGTAGGTGTCAATCGGATTCACCGACATCGTGTGTGTCCGAATCAGAACCTGATCACCATCGATCTGAGGGTCAGGTACGTCGCCATATTGAATCGCCTCCGGCGCACCGGTGGCTGTCAGGAATGCTGCTTTCATAAAATCGACGCGTTAAGAAACTAGAATCCGAAGTAATAAAGAAGAACGAGTTATTGATGGAGCAAATAAATGCATGGAGGCAATCGATTCAGCGAATCCGGCTTAACGCAAATCCTTGATTTGGATCGCGCTATCCGCGATCAACGTCGCGATATTCTCTCGAACCGGGTACAGCCGATCCTTCGCGGAGTTAACCATTCCGGCATCGATCGGCGTCTCAACTCGCGTGCCCAATTGATCTCGAGCGGCACCCGCGGAAATCGCCTCGTTGACCCGCTCGACCAGTTCCGGTTCCGCCAGAACCAGTGAGTCACCCCCAAACGGACAGCGTAGGATAGGTAAAATATCCGGGGTAATCATCATGCGTTTCTATCCGCGATGGGTTTTGGTTTTAATGCGTTCGGGTACCGATGTCCGATCAAGATTAGCATTGTCTTCTCTTTTAGATCACTCGCCTAGCCTCTCTCGGCGGCGAGTGCTCCTCACGCACGACGAGGGATTGTCATGCGACATGTCGCACGTTTTCGCAAGCACATGCTTACCCTGATCGCTGGTTCGACGATCATGGTTGGTTCCCCTACTCTTTTGCAGGGCGAAGATACGCCTGGATATTACACCGATCCATCGACAGGAATCGTTTATCGCAAAGTCGTCCGGACCATCGAGCGTCCGGTCGTGGAGACCAAAATCGCACAACGACAGGAAACCGTTTACAAACCCAAAACCGTCGTCGAAACGCGACCAACGACTCGCCGCACGTACACTCCCGTGACCGAATTCCGGTGGGTGCCTCGTGTCGAAGGCCGTTGGAATCCGTTCCGGCAACCCACCGTCGCCTACCACCACGTTCCCGAAACCCGCTGGCAATCGCGAGACGAGGTCATCGCCGAAACGAAAACCCAGGTGCAATGGGAAGCCGTCACGCAGACCGTCGACGTGCCACAGCGTTTGACGCGGATCGCCAGAGAGGAACAAGTCGACTTTGAACCCGTCGGGCGAGTAGCCCCCCCGGCGGCGAGAACTCTCGCCAGCAACGTCGCTCCCGAGATCGCCGCCCGATTGCGGCCGCTCGATACGTCGGCCCCCGTTCAACCGCTCGGCACGAGCGGCGCCACCCCGACGAGCAGCAGTTTCGTTACCCGAGACGACAATCGCTCGTCCTTGCAATCAGGACTGCGGGCGACCGAATTGGCCCCCGATGCGGCTCGCGGCTACACCCAACCGCTGGGGATCGGCAACACGACAGGCGTCGCGGGACTGTCCGTTCCTCGGATCTGGCGTTGAAAATCGTCCGGTTTCAAGGGTTTTCCGAGTTGTAACCTCCTGTCAAACTGTAGCATCTGGATAATTCAGGTCTAAGGCGGCGTCCTTAGGCCCTCATGCCGATGAAGATTTCTGTCAGGGAAGTTAGACTAACTCGTCGAAAGCTCGTAACCGCGATAGGTTGAAACTGGTGGATCTGCAAAAATACTTCTCAGGCGACTTGCCCCCGCGGGACCATTTCGTATCGATCCTGCGACATTGGGAGCAGGCCCGATCGGACAGCATGGCGTTCTCGTTCACCGATGGTGAAGAATCCGAAGAATCGCTCAGCTACGCCGAGTTATGGGACGAAGTCCGGGGCCTCGCCGGGTATTTGCAAGGCCGATGCGGCATCCGCCCGGGCGACCGAGTCCTGCTGCTGTATCCTCCCGGTCTGGATTTCGTTGTCTCGTTGTTCGCGGTCTTCGCCGCCGGAGCAATCGCGGTCCCCGCCTTCCCACCGCGACGTAACCGCAAGGCATCACGGATCCGTTCGATCGTCCTCGACGCTGACGCACGTTGGGCGTTGTCGACCAGTTCGGTCATCGAACAACTCTCCGGCCCCGACCTCCACGAAGACCTCGTCGGTGTCCAATTGCTGGGGACCGATTCCCCCGACCACCGCGACGGGTCGTACTGGCGATGCCCACGACTCAGGAGCGACGCACTCGGCGTTCTGCAATACACCTCGGGTTCGACCGGATCGCCCAAAGGCGTGATGCTGACGCACGAGAATTTGATCGCCAATAGCGAACTGATTCTGCACGCGTTCCAACCCGATCAATTCATCGTCGGCGCCTCTTGGTTGCCCACCTATCACGACATGGGTCTGATCGGTGGCGTCGTGATGCCGATGTTCATGGGACGGCCCAACGTCTTGATGAGCCCGATGGCGTTCCTGCAGCGTCCGGCCCGATGGTTGCAAGTCGTCTCGAAGTACAACGTCACGGTCAGCGGCGGGCCCAACTTCGCCTATCAATTATGCGTCGACAAGATCGACGACGATGAAGTCGCCGGCCTCGACCTTTCCTCTTGGGAGATCGCGTTCAATGGAGCCGAGCCGATTCGCGCCTCAACGCTCGACGCGTTCACGCAGCGGTTCAGCAAACTCGGATTCCGCGCCACGTCGCACCTGCCGTGTTACGGAATGGCCGAAACGACGCTGATCGTCACCGGCGGCCCGAAGGATAACGGCGCCGACATGAAACGGCCGGTGTTGACCGCATTCGACGGCCCCTCCCTCGACAACAAAACGGTGCGTGCCCCCGTTGATCCGGATTCCGCCCGCGAACTCGTCGGCTGTGGACGCGTGCTACCTGGTGAACGCATCGAGATCGTTGATCCAGACACCCGCCAACTGATGCCCACCGGATCAATCGGCGAAATTTGGGTGCAGAGCCCCTCGGTCGGTCGCGGTTACTGGCAACGCCGCGAAGAATCCAACAAGACGTTTGCCGCGATGACCAGCGACAAACAGGGCCCGTTCCTGCGAACCGGCGATTTGGGTTTCTTGCACGAAGGTCAACTGTTCGTCTCCGGTCGCCTCAAAGACATGATCATCGTACGGGGCGTCAATCGTTACCCGCAGGATATCGAGGAAACCGTCGAACGAGCCAGCGACGTGGTGCAGGCCGGTTCCGTCGCCGCTTTCGCGATGACCGACAGCGATCGCGAACAATTGGTCATCGTCGCCGAAACGATTCGACGCCGCGACCTCGATTGGGACGACCACCTGCAATCAATCCGCCGCGCCGTGACGGCCGAACATGACCTGCCACCCGATGCGGTCTACCTCGTCCGCAACAGCAGCGTTCCCAAAACGAGCAGCGGCAAGATCCAACGTCACGCCTGCCTGCACGCCGTCCGTGATAACGAACTGAAAATCGTCGCGCAGTGGATCCGTGGTGAAGAATCCTCTCTGCAGCCGTCGGCGTTGCAGGGTGAAACGATGATGAAGGCCGCCGCGGGCAGCAGCGGACTGAACGCACCGGCCGACCCAGTCATCATCGACGCGATCGAAACGCACGTCCGCCGCGTCGCCGGTGAACGGGCCGGGCAAATGTCGACCGACACGAACATCGTTTTGGACCTCGGACTCGACAGCCTCGAACGGCTCGAGATCGCACGAAGTTTGGAACGGACCTTCGGCGGTCGATTCCCCGAACAAGTGCTCGACGAAGTCGAAACGATCGGACAAACCGCCGCCGCCGTCGAACGATACCTGTCCGCCGGTGCCCGGGCTCGCGCCGAAGCCTTCCTCGCCGACCCCAACCAACAACTCGGCGCGACCGACGACCAAATCAACGGTACCAATCTGCAGGACGCGATCTCGTCTCACTCCATCGATGGGAACGTCACACGTCCTATCCGCAGTGTCACGGTCGCTCCCGAGGATGACGTGACTCAGTTTACCGAGTACCGCCGCCTCAAAGCCACGATGCGGCAAATGCAACTGACGGGCTGCCCCAACCCGTACTTCACCGTCCACGACAACATCGTCGGCGACACGACGATGATCGACGGAGAAACCTACATCAGCTTCGCCAGCTACAACTACCTCGGCCTCAGCGGGCACCCGGAAGTCTCCACAGCCGCCTCCGATGCGATCGCCCAGTACGGCACCAGCGTTTCAGCGAGCCGTTTGGTTTCCGGCGAAAAACCGATCCACGGTCAACTCGAACGCCGCATCGCGGAATGGGTCGGCGTGGACGCCGCGATCACCATGGTCGGCGGTCACGCGACAAACGAAACCACCATCGGACATCTCGTCGGCCCCGAAGATCTGATCCTCCACGACGCCTTATCACACAACAGCATCGTCCAAGGTGCACTGCTTTCCGGTGCCAAACGACGCCCCTTCCCCCACAACGATTACGAAGCACTCGATCGCATGTTGACCGCCCTGCGGCATCAATATCGTCGAACGCTGGTTGTCATCGAAGGCGTTTACAGCATGGACGGCGACTTCGCCGATGTGCCAAAATTCATTGAGATCAAAAAGCGTCACCGATGCATGTTGATGGTCGATGAAGCCCACAGTTTCGGAACGATGGGCAAGACCGGCCACGGCATCGCCGAACACTTTGGCATCAACCCAAAAGATGTCGACATCTGGATGGGCACCCTCAGCAAATCGGCCTCGTCGTGCGGCGGTTACATCGCCGGCTCGCACGCACTCGTCGAACTGCTCCGGTACACGGCCCCCGGGTTCGTCTTCAGCGTCGGAATGCCGCCGAGCCAAGTCGCCGCGGCGATCGCATCGCTCGATGTACTCGAACGCGAACCCGAACGTGTCGAACGACTCCGGCATAACAGCCAACTGTTCCTCTCGCTGTGCCGCAAAGCGGGTCTCGATACGGGCGACAGCGGCGGAACGCCCGTCGTGCCTGTCATCACGGGCAACTCGCTGGTCGCACTGCGACTGAGCAACCGGCTCAAGAAAGACGCGATCAACGTGCAACCGATCTTGTATCCCGCCGTCGATGAATCCGCCGCACGACTGCGGTTCTTCATCACCAGCGAACATTCCGAAGAACAAATCCGCTTCACCGTCGACCGCACCCAGTTCCACTACAACGAACTGCAAGGCATCCCCGCCACATCCTTAGCCGAAACCGGCTAACCAACGCCCAAGCAGTGGATCATGCCATCGTCCCCCAACGATCGATCGCAGCGGATTCTCGGCGTTGTTCTTGCCGGCGGTCGTTCCACGCGAATGGGGCAGTGCAAAACGACTCTCCCTCACCCCGACGGCGGCACTTATCTCGAGCGAGCCGTCAGGACGATGCGGGGCGTCTGTAGCGAAGTCGCCGTTTCACTCGCCGAAGACGCACCTCCTCCGCCAGCGAGCTTTCCCGCGACCGTTCATGCCATCGTCGACTCGCAACCCGATTGCGGCCCCGCCGAAGGAGTCTCGCGTTCACTCGAGTTCGCCGGAACACTTCACTGCACCGGAGTCCTCTTCACGCCTGTTGACGTCCCTGCGATCAACGCAGAACATCTAAACCGACTGCTGCGGCGGTTCGAAACCGATTGCGAAAAAATCGTTTGCGCGCTCAACGAAGATCCGTCATCAAACAAACCGCTGCAACCTCTCGTCGCAATCTATCCGGTCTCGTTGACGGACGAACTGTGCTCGCTCGCGAGGTCATCGCATCGCAGCCTGTATCGTTTCATACAATCATCCGAACATGTCACCGTCGGACTCCCCGCCGACGCTCTCCATAACGTTAACTCACCTCACGATCTCCTGACATGAAGCGTTTAGCCTACGACAGCCCAAACGATGCGATCGCTGCACTGGCCGCACCGCTCGCTCCGGTGGACGTCCAACACGATTGCCGCGATTTGCTCGGCCGAGTTCTCGCCTGCTCTATCGTTGCTGACCGCGATCACCCCGCCGCCGACGTTTCGGCGATGGATGGTTACGCTCTCGCAATGCGCCGTCCCGCCAACTCCGGCGAAATTCACTGCAACGAAGAGATCCCCGTCACCGGCGAAAGTATCCCGGGCTCGCCTCCGCCTGATTTTTCCGACTTCGGCGTCATCCGCATCTTCACCGGTGGGATGGTCCCCGCAGGCTGCGACCGGGTCATCCAACGCGAATACACAATCGAATCACCGGGCAACGATTCGATGCCGTTAGGCACGGTCCGCTGGCGTGCCGAAGCCAAACTCACCCAACCGGCCGCCAACATCCGAGGACGCGGTGAAAACATCGAAGCCGGCGAGGAAGCCCTGCCGTCCGGCGTCGTCGTACGCTCACCTCAGGTCGCCGCCATTGCCAGTTTCGGAGTCGAGTCGGCGAGCGTGCGTCGCCGCGTCCGTGTCGCGATCATCACCACCGGCGACGAACTCGGCCGCATCGACTCGGCCACAAACGAAACACTTCCGCCATGGAAGATCCGCAACAGCAACGCGCACGCACTACGCGCCATCGTCACACCGCGGCCCTACGTGAATCCGCCGACGATGCTACACGCACCCGACGAACCCGAGCAACTGAAACAAGTCGTTTCCGACGCCGTCGCGGACCACGACATCGTCCTCTTAACCGGCGGCGTCTCAATGGGCGATCACGACTATGTTCCCAAAGTCGTTTCCGAAATCGGCGCCCAAACGGTATTCCACAAACTGCCACTACGCCCGGGCAAACCAATTCTCGGCGCCCTCTACCATGTCCCTGATTCTGCGACCGCCAAACCGATCATCGGGCTGCCCGGCAACCCCGTCAGCGCCACCATGGGCGCGGTGCGGTTCGCGTTGCCGTTGATCGACAAACTCGCCGGCATCACTCGCTGGGAACCCAATCCGCCGTCGATCATGTTGGACGAGATTGGAACGAAAACGCTGCACCTGCACTGGATGCGAGCGGTCCGCATGACGGGCCCCGGCACCGCTGAACTCGTCGTAGGAAAAGGATCCGGCGACCTCGTTTCACTCGGCGCGAGCGACGGTTTCATCGAAATGCCCCCCACCGCCCACCACCCAGGCCCCTGGCCCTTCTTCGCATGGTAGCCTGACAACCACCGCCCCCCACACCCTGTCACCTCCCTCCCCACCCTCAACGAGGTCGACCAGAATCGTCGACGCGGCAACATGACCCGACCCTGCCATCAGAACGTTGTCTCGACGACACCTTCACCTCCTCAAACCGTCTTCCTCGGCATCGACGTCGGTGGAACGAACGTCAAGTTGGGGCTGATCGAAGACGGAGGCCAGATCATTGCTCAACACGCCGTCCCCACGCCTCCGCTGAAAACACCCGAGCGTGTGATCGAGTACGCCCTGAGCTTCGCGAACGAAGAAACGACCAGCCACCAACGAATCGGTGGCGTTGGACTCGCGATCCCCGGCATCCTCGATTCCGAAGAGATGGTATTACGAGAAGTCGTCAACCTGCCCGGATGGATCGACCGGCCATTGCTGCGATTGCTGTCGGATCAATGCGACACTCCCGCAATGGTCGTCAACGATGCCAACGCGGCCGCCTTCGCCGAACATTCTCGACGTGGACTCGGCGACCGATCACTCGCCCTCGTCACTTTGGGAACAGGAATCGGTTGTGGTGTCGTGATCGGCGGTCGGCCCTTCAGCGGCGATCACGGCTGCGCCGGTGAACTCGGACACATTGCCATCCGCTTCGGTGACGACGCGTTGCCCTGCACCTGCGGCAGCCGCGGACACTTGGAAACCTACGCGGGTGCCGGCGGCGTCCTCGCGCGGCTTAAATTGGCCTACGCAACCAATCCGAAACATCGCATCCCCGCCTCCCTGCAATCGCCCCTGGCGTCGCCCAAAGACATCGCTGACGAAGCAATCAAAGGTGACACGATTTGTCTCGATGTGATCGACGAAACCGCCATCCACGTCGGCTCAGCGATCGGAATGCTCGGCCAAACCATCGATCCCGCCGTCGTCCTGCTCGGCGGCGCGATGACTTTCGGCGGCAAACAATCTTCAACGGGAATCCGTTTTTTGGAAAAGGTGCGAGCCACGGTCCGGGAGACCACGCTCGTGCAAGTCGGAGGCAACCTGATTGTCGATTTCGCGTCGCTCGGTAACGATGCAGGCATCGTCGGTGCGGCACTCGTCGCAAAACAAGCCGCCGCAGACGCCTGTTTCAACAACTCATGAAGATCGACCGTTCCCACCATGCTCAATCCCAACGAACGGATTCCCTGTCGCATCTACGACCGGGCCTCTGACGCGAGTGTCGCCGCCGCAAACGAGATCGCCGGACTCATTCGGCAACATGCCGCTAGCGGTGATCGCTGCGTTCTCGGCCTCGTCTCGGGTTCCTCACCGGTAAACGTTTACAACGAACTGGTCCGACTGCATCGCGACGAATCGTTGTCATTCGCCAACGTCGTCACGTTCAATTTGGATGAATTTTTTCCGATGCAGCCGTTCGAACTGCAGAGCGTCTCGCGGTTCATGCATGAACACCTTTTTGATCACGTGGACCTCCCCGAGTCCCAGATCCATCTCCTCGACGGCTCCCTACCGCGGGACGAAATTGCTGCACACTGTCAAAAGTACGAGCACGCGATCCGCGATCACGGCGGACTCGATCTACAACTGCTCGGCATCAACCGAGCCGGGCACATCGGACTCAACGAACCCGGGTCCGATCGCGGTTCTCGGACTCGGATGATCACGCTCGACCAAATCACGCGAACCGATGCGGCGAGTGATTTCTTCGGTGCCGAAAACGTTCCACGCCACGCACTCACCATGGGAGTCGGCACGATCCTCGAAGCCCGACGGATCCTCTTGCTCGCATTCGGCGAAGGCAAAGCCGGCATCGTCAAACGAACCGTCGAAGGTTTCGCCAACGCGAGCACCCCGTCCACCTTTTTGCAAGATCATCCCGACGTCACACTCTTGCTCGACGAAGCCGCCGCTTCCAACCTCATGCGTGTGCAAAGCCCCTGGCTCCTCGGCGATGTGACATGGGACGCGTCAACGATCCGTCGCGCCGTGATCGACCTTTCCGATTCCACCGGCAAAGCGATCCTGAAACTCACCGACGCCGACTACAACGAACAAGGACTGCAAGACCTCCTCGCCGCTCACGGCAGCGCCTACGACATCAACCTTCGCGTCTTCCGTCACCTGCAATCCACCATCACCGGTTGGCCCGGTGGAAAACCCGACCATGCCAAACAAGCCGGTGACCGCCCCGGCAACCGCGACGATATCTTTCCCAAACGGATCCTGCTGTTTTCGCCCCATCCCGACGACGACGTGATCTCGATGGGCGGCACGCTGATACGTTTGGTCGATCAAGGACACGAAGTCCACGTCGCCTATCAAACCTCCGGCAACATCGCCGTCTTCGACGAAGACGCACTTCGCTATGCCGAATTCGTCGAAGAGTTCTGCCAACAATTCGGATTGGCCGCCTCCGGACTCGATGAACTTGCCGATCACGTCGACACCTTTCTTCGTAACAAGAAAGCCGGCCAGATCGACAGCGACCAAGTCCAAAACATCAAAGGACTGATCCGGCGGAACGAAGCACGCCAAGGTGCCCGGTGTTGCGGAGTCCGCGACGAACATCTGCACTTTCTCGACCTGCCGTTTTATCAAACCGGTCGAGTCAAAAAGTCACCGATCTCCGACGCCGATCTCGACATCACCATCGACCTGCTACGCCGAATCCAACCTCACCAAATCTACGCCGCTGGCGATCTGTCAGACCCTCACGGCACCCACCGCACCTGCCTGTCAGTGATCCTGCAATCGTGCTTGCGATGCCAAAACGAGCCCTGGTACGAGTCCGCAGTCGTCTGGTTCTACCGCGGAGCCTGGCAAGAATGGTCGACCCATCAAATCGAAATGGCCGTGCCGCTGAGCCCCCAAGAGGTCGAACGCAAACGCCAAGCGATCTTCAAACACCAATCGCAAAAAGACCGCGCACTCTTCCCCGGCAGCGACGCGAGGGAATTCTGGCAACGAGCCGAAGCCCGCAACGCCGAAACCGCTCGCCGCTACGATGCCCTCGGCCTCGCCGAATACGCGGCCATCGAAGGCTTCGTCCGTTGGGACGGCCAATCCGGCGTCGAACTCTAACGGCAGACGCGTCCGAAATAAGTGAAAATTCGCCGTTGGGCACGCGTTCGGCTTCCCAACCTTCCCGCCTGACACACGCGAAGCGCCACCATCTTGACAACACCAAGCGATATCAACAAGACTACACGCGTCGTCGTATTGACACACCTGTAATTTCATTTAATCCCGTGAAACACGGTGAAACAGCGATTCCTGCCTAATTGGCACAGCTCATGCGTTAAGGAGTCTCCAACAAACACCCTTTTCCTTTGGAGCTTCCCAATGATCCGAGTTTTCGCCCTCGCCCTCGTCGCCGCCACCGTCTCGTTCACCGGCTCCTCGGCCAACGCCCAAGTCTTCAGTCGCTTCGGCTTCTCCACGCGCCCGGTACAAAGCGTCGACCGCCACTACGACAATTCGCGTCACTCCTATCATTCCGGTCGTCATCACGATTCGCAGGTTCATCACGCCAGCGTCGCGGAACTCGATCGCTACGCTGACCAACTCGCCGAAGTCGCTCGCCACCTTCATGACGACGCACACCAGCTCAGCCAAGACTACGAACACTCGTACTCGATCGAACGGACGGTCGTGAAGCTCGAACGGCTTCAAGAACACATGCATCAAATTCTGCATAACGCCGCTAACTCACGGTACGCGTCGAGCAGCCTGATCGCCCACGTCGCCTCCGACATGAACAGCGTCCGCTCGCTCCTGTTGACGCTCTACCGAGAACTCCAACATCAAGGATACGACGGCGCCCTTCAGTGTGACTACGTCGCCATCAACCACATGCGTCAGGTCATCACCGACGAAGCGTTACCGTTGCTGCAGCGAATGGAATTGACGCTCTACGGATCGACGCACCATCGCGACGTCCATGATATTCACGACGTGCACTCGTCACACCGCTATCCCGTCAACAACCACCACTCGACAAACTCCACGCGACGCCGATCATCCACACGGCTGAGCCTCCCCGGTTTCTCGATCCAGTTCTAAGAACGCAGCGGAGACGAAGACACGCGTCCCTGATCCGTGTCCCGCCAACGCAACGCGTCAGTGTCATGCGTCGATGTCACCCATCGACGCATACATTGATGCCGACCGCCCACGAATACCTTATCGAAATAGATGTCGCCTGACTTCGGGGAACTGAACTCAGGCGACATCTCGCTACCCTCAACGATCACGTCGTCGTCGGCAATGCTCTATTTGCTATCGAAACAGCAACTGCAATAACGTGGGCAAGTACTCACGCCAAACGCCCCACGAGTGATTCCCTTCCGTTTCGACATACGTGTGTGAAATCTGATTGGACGCGAGCTGCCGGACAAAGTCACGGTTTCGCTCGAGCAAAAAGTCGTCAATGCCACACGCGATCCAAAACAACCGCCGCGGCTCGCTGCCATCGGAAGATGCCGAAATCCATTCGGGATGCTCCTTCGCAAAATCTCCCGCCGGGGCCGCGGCACTGAACGCGCCCACCCACGCAAACTCTTTCGGCCGCGTCATCGCCATCATGATCGAATGCCCGCCTCCCATCGACAGCCCCGTGATTGCCTTTCGCTGAGGATCATCAGTGATGTGATACTCACTCGCGACCAACGGCAACAAATCGTCGACAATATCGTCGACCAACATTTCACTGTTCTTGCTGTTGTAGTCTTCCGACCACGTTCGCTCCTCCGGCGGCAACGGGTGCCCGTTCGGCATCACGACCACCAACGGCGAAATTTGACCGGCCGTGATCAAGTTATCCAGAATCAAGTTGGCACGTCCTACGTCAGTCCACGCGGTCTCGTCATCTCCAAACCCGTGACATAACACCATCACGGGATACGGTTCCGGTGCGTCGGCGTCATAACCCGGCGGCGTATACACCATCGCCGCACGCTGACCGCCCGTCGTCCCCGACGCATAAAGATGACGGTGCACGACGCCATGCGGGACACTCAAATGCTCCGTCAACAACTGCTCCTCCGACGACGCATCCGTGGGAACCTCAAACAAACTCTGGCAAACAAACCATTTTTTAGTCCACCGGTTTCGCGGGTCCGTCACCTGGACGCCGTCGACTTCGAAAACATACTCATAGATGCCCGGCGTGAGAGGCTTCGTAGTGATCTTCCAGATCCCATCGGCATCACGTTTCAGCGGTGTCGCCTTATGATTCAACCGCACGTTCACGGACTTGGAATCTCCACCCGAAAATCGAAACGTCACTTTTCGATCCGAGTGAACTTCCGGTGAAATGATCGTGCCCGGCTCTTGGCCTGCCGGCGTCGTCCGGCGCGAAACGATTTTCCGAATGTCTTGATAATCGACCTCGCCTCGATTTTCAGGCAACGCGTGTGGCAACAACCACCACTGCTCCGTAAACGCTGCCCGTTGCCCTGGCTTCAAATCCTCCGCCGGACCGATCGGCTCCAACTCCACTCGATCCTTTTCCGGATACCACACCGATACCGTTAACCCTGCAACCTCGTTGTAGGGGCGATCGGGATACGTCGGGAACCGCTTAACCAACATCTGATTCGTCGGTGCCAGATAGGCCAACCAACCCGCGTGAGAGCCAAACCCGAGTTTCTCATGCTCCGGTGATCCCGTGACAATAACCGAATCTTTGCTCACGACGACTTTCGCATCTTCCGGTTTCAACTGAATTGAATTCGCACCTTCGTACATCACGTATCCGTTTGGAAACCGACCGCGAGACGAACGCGGCACGACCACAACCCCACCACCAACCGCGAACGTCCGACCCCAGTGACAAACACTCACCGGCTTTTGGGATTCGTTGACGATCGTTTGAGTGCATCGCAATTGCGAATCCGTTTCATGCAAATAAAAGTCGCGAATCAAACGCACGCCCGACTCAGGATCAAACTGGCTCGTCATCCGCGCCGCACGATCACCGGTGACTTCACCTCGCCACTCACCCGACCACAACACTTGACCGCGGTTGATCACCTTCTCCGGACCGATGTCAAAACGCCCGGCATCGAGCAAAGGGCGTTTGTCTCCCGAACCCGCTGTCCATCCCGCTCCATCCGGCGACAGGCTCAACACATTGGTTCCCTCGAGCGAATACTCGAGCACTCGGCCACCGGCACCGGGACACAGCACCACCCTCACCTTCTCATTGCGCAGTTCGATGCAGTCGTCGTATCCGTAGTACGAAACCAATCCCGCCCCGTCGAAGGCACTCGCCCGAACAGCCCCCAAGCAACCAATCAAAAACGCAGCACAAAGAACAACACTGCCACGGCAAAGCAAAACGCATCGACACATCAGAAATCTCGCTGGGGAACGAACTCAGACAAACACCGCCACACAATGTACCCACTCGCCAAACGGATGTGCGTTCCAAACGACGAACTTCAAATTAGCGTTCCCCGAAAAAACCTTCCCGCAAACGAGCCAACATCCGTGTTCACCACTCACCTTCATCATCCCGCGCACGCCCGCATTCACACCCCCACTGCAACATCCGAGACACCGAACCGGCCTCCCATCAGTCAGAACGCTGCAAGGGTTCTCAAATGTCTCGATCAACAGACCATTCGACGCTTGACGAGTCCTCTTCTACCGAGCAAGTGGCTCAGTAACCTGGCGCATCGATCTTCCAATCAGCAAAATCGCAAACGCAGCCAACCCAAAACACGTGCCGACCATCGCGGTAGCCTTTGCCGCTGCCCCCCGACACATCCCTTCATACATCACGACCGTCGAGCACTTGAACCACCAGGCACGGAGTGCCGACACAATCACTGCCCGGGGGTGCCAACCCTCTTTATAGCCCACATCTTATTAGCTAGTTCCGAAGACGGTGTAGGCTTCGCGGTAGGCTTCCATTCGCCGCAGTCCTCGCCAG
>NZ_JACHXU010000029.1 GCF_014192335.1 Aporhodopirellula rubra
TCTGGCATCGCCGAGGCCAAAGAAACGACGGCTTCCGCCATCGACGTCGCAACACCAAAATCAAAGAAACCTAACAAACCCTGTCATGCACCCCAGCTGAGCAGTGTCAATCAGACAAGTTACGTCTTCGAACCTTGTCAGCGGTTACGTCTGAAATGTGATTGGCGATCTCGCATATTTCATGTGGTCGACCGATACGTGCTGTGATCTTTTGTGTCTGCTCGCTCGTGTTTGACCCGTGCGAATCTGATCCTCAGATGTCGCACATGATGAAGAGATCAGTCGTCGATTTCAACGACGGCGCCTACAACGGGAAACCAGTTTGAGAACTGTTTGTCAGCTGGGTCGCCGACTTGAACATAGCCTCGCTGGTGATCCAGGTTAAAGATGGTCATTGGGCAGTCTTTTCCGATCTTTAGCGTCAGTCGGTAGTCGCCTTCCCGGGAGGTCGGTTCAATGGTTGCATCAAGAACTTTAGGTTCGACATCAAGGACTTCGATGTTTCTTCCTACTCCTCCGCGGACACGCACGAAGATGTGCCAAGTTGATTCTTCGCCGGCGGTTAGCGACCCGATGTGTAGCCCATCGTGCATGTGGAGAAGCGGGCTAATGAAAGAGATCGGAGGGCGTACCTTTCCGGTGTATTCGATTTCACGTGTCACATCGGGGGAGCCATCGCCTGGGCGAATTACGGCCGTCAGTGTTCCTTGAAATTGGCCAGGACGATGTCGCGGCATTGAGAGAGCAACGCGAGCCGCAGAACGCGATTGTTTGTCGGCCAGCTCAATGTCGTCGTTCTCGATTGGTGTGACTTCCCAATTTAGTGTCGTGTCGCTTTCATCCGTCGTGACGCTCATGATTGTGAAGTCGTTCCATAGTTGGCTGAATAGCACGATGTCTCCGGTTGCCACGTCGCCTACGTGTTGGGCAACCAACGCCACCGATTCAGGAGCGACCAATTGCGCGCGAACGATGCCTTCGACTTTGAGTTCAATCTCTTTTTGGAGTGGATCGCTAGTGATGATCTTTGCCGTTTGTTCATAACGTTCGGCTTGGTATCCGGTGTTCCATTCCATCGTGACGGTGGTCGTCGCGCCTGGCATTAGCAGTTGGTGTTCGAGTTTGCCGACGGTGCATTTGCAGCTCGTCCCCGCGACTTTCAGACTCAGTGGTGCTTTGCCCTCATTGCCGATCGTAAACGTGTGGCTCGCGGTAACGTGTGGGTCAATCATCCCAAAGTCATATGACTTTTCTTTGACGATCGCGATAGGCAGTTCGTCAGTTGGAACCTCTCCGTGCAGTACCTTTTGCTGTTGCGCGATCAAGGATAGCTTTTCGTCGTATTCTTCTCGGCGATGGTCCGGTACGCCGTATGGTTTGTACTCCACCGTGAGAGAGAATGCACCCGCGACGCTGATTAGCAAAATTGCCGTGATCGGTAGTGCGATGAATTTGGTTAACGGAGATCTCATGACGAACTTACAAACGTGAAATGCTCAAACTAATTGGAAAAACCTCCGCAGCCTCATCGAGACTGCGGAGGAGATTTAGGAAACGATGATCACCGTTGTGCGATCAATCGTGTGATCCTTATTCGAACGAGCCTTTGAGGTAGAGGTCGTTCAGGAAAATGCCAGCGAAGAAATCGTCACGGGCCATTTCCAAGGTGTCGTCGGCATAACCAACCGCATCGACTCGAGCGTCATCCGGGTTCAGTGCGAAACCTGGGTTCAAGAAGCCGTCGCTGTTTTGGTCGTAGAAGACTTTGACGCTGCCGTCCGCCATCAGGATGTTGCAAGAACCTTGGTGAATGGCGAACCAGTCACGAGTGTCTTGAAGATACAGACCATTTCCGGCGCTACCGCCCGCGGTCCCGGTAGGAGCATCGCATGCGGCCGTAGTCGGATTGCCACGCTCACACAAAAGTTGGGCACGAAGTGGGGCTCCCGATCCGATCAAATCGATGTCAGCACCGGCTGCAGTCGCATCGGCAACGTAGGCAGGGCCATCGTTGAATGCTTCGGTCAGAAGGTCACCTGCATTGATGTAGGTGATCGTATCGTCAGCGTTTCCTGCTGCTGCAAACACGGTGCGGCTGACGCCAGGGCCGTGAGCGATTGCAACTGCCATGATTGCTTCGTCGATATCGCCAGGGGCTGCACAACCGATCATGCCGACGTTGCTGCTGCTGACGCGACTACGATCCATGACGTTGGCGCTGAGTGGGCCGGTCGTTCCGCCGAGGCCTTTGAATCCGCCTCCCGAAGAGGTTTGCAAACCGGTGGCGCCATTTTCAGTCTTCATCATTCCACGGACCATGTGCCAACTGGCTGCGTAGTTGGTGTTGTAACCGTTGGTGAAGAAGTAGCGTGAAATCAATTCAGCGCGTTCGGCAGTCAGTTCGTCGGTCGATGCGAAGGTCGTGACGGCTCCGCTACCAGTGATGTTGTTGAAGCTCGGCTTGCCACACTGGCCGGCGGCCAAGCGGGCTGCTGGTGCACCGTCTTTGGCGTCGGTGGTATCGGCACCGTAAAGGTCGTTGATTTTTTCCGAACCTTTGAGTGGGTTCGATGGGTCGAGCGACTCGTTCATGTTGCCGTCGCCGACGTTGACGATGTCAGCAACCCAGCCGTAGGTGTCCATGCAGCCGTCGCGACGGAAGTCCGACGCACCCGAAGAGTAAGCACCGCTTGGCGAACGTCCGCTGTATTTGAACAGGCCGACGCCGATGTTCTTGAGGTTAGCTTGGCACTGGGCTTGGCGGGCGGCTTCGCGAGCCTTGGTGATTGCAGGCAGCAAGAGAGCGGCGAGCAATGCGATGATCGCGATAACGACCAACAGTTCGATCAGGGTGAAACCCTGTTTACGCATACGCGTTTGCATTTTGGTATTCCTTCAGAAAATTCGATCGGATCTCGGCAGGAGACCCGATAGCTTGTTAATATTTGGTGATGTTAGTGAGCTTCGTGGCATGTCGCTGTTAACTCCCAAGCCCCGTTGCAGCGGTGTTTGAAAAGCGATGTGTCACGACTCCTTTCTTCTTTTTCTTCTTTACGGACGCGTGCAGGAAAGTCCCGCTCGTGTCGACATGTCAGGGGACTGCCGTGCTGCCACCCGACATCTGACGTCCTTTGGCATTGAGCATGCTAAAGAGGGGAAGAACGCTCCTTTCTTGGTTAAGAGAATTGGGACAAACAGTAGGGAAGAGGCTGCTGTGGAGTCGATTGCGGGCCATTTCTTTCGCAGTGCGAAATTTGAAACTAGCCCGTGAAATGCAATCTTTTTGGCGGCGTTGCCCTCTTCGATGTGCGTGTTCTAGCGGAGCTTTGGAGTGGCGTAAGTGCTAACTAAGTCCATTCATCAACCTTTCACACAACCTGAACATGAGTCTTCGCAGAGCTTCAAAATCACAGGAAGTTTGGGCTTGTGCGGGCCCTCCCGTAGAAGGGTTTTTGTCGAGCAAGAACAATTGGGTGTTCATTTTGAGCGTTCTTGGCGCTGCGATGCGCATGATTGAGCCAGAGTGGCTACTGATCGTTGCCGAGTAGCTGCTCAGCGAAGAAGTCCCGAACCTGATTTTGGGTGTTCGGGTGCATGAGAGTGACGAGGTGGCCCTGGTTCTCGATCACAGTTAACGCAACCGAAACGCCTACGGAGCGGAGTGCAGCGGCAAATTGGCGACTGCTTTCGATCGGTACGATCAGGTCTTTCTCGCCGTGAATCAATTGCGTCGGTGGATCACCCGCCGAAGCGTGGGCTGTAGGTGATGCCGCGGTATAGAGTTCCGGGAATTGACGGCGTGATCCGTGCAGGAAGAACGATAGTGCTTCACTGTCGATGGGGACTTCCCGGAGATCGCAGGGCGGACCTCCAGCACAGACGGCAGCGATCTTGGGAAGACGTTTCCAACGTGGGTCGTCGATGGGCCAGTCACTCGACGTGATTTGGACCTCGCCGGGTTCGTCCGCCATGACGCCTACGAGTGCCGAGAGGTGGCCTCCTGCCGAGTAGCCAAACATGCCAATTCGTTGGCGGTCAATGCTGAGTTCGTCAGCGTGATCGGTGAGGAAAAGCAACGCCTCGCGAACATCGTCAACTTGAGCCGGGAACTTTGAATAAGGGGCCAGGCGGTAATTAATGTTAAGGACGCAGAGCCCCATTTCCGCGAGGTACTTGCTATAGCTGCCGAGTGACCATTTGTCGCCCACCAGCCATCCGCCACCATGCACGACAACCACCGCCGGACGAGGCCGCCCGGTGAGTTTGATTGAGCTGTTTTGCGAGTGGGCTTTGGAGGCATCATCGCTGTTGCGGGCGATGTCATCTTCGTTTTCACGAAGTGTATCGTCAGCGAAGACAGGGACGTAAAGATCGGCGAGTCCCGACTTGCCATCCTGCAGTTCGACAGAACTGCTATAGCGAATGTCCCAGAACGTTTTGACCTTCACCGATGCCGCTTCCTCCGCACTAAGAAGTGCGGGCGGAAACAGCAAGCAGGTGAGGATCGTTACGAATGATGATCGGCCGAGTATCAATTTGCACGTGCCAGATTCTGCGCCCTCAATCCATCGATGTATTGATGGGTAATATTGAGAACTTCTTGGTTGTAGTACGTGTCACGGAAGACTTCATCGCCCCCGAGTTGAGCCTCGAGTTCCTCTTCCTCCTCGTCCTTCTGTGCCTTCATTTCGGCACGTCGTTGCATGAATTTCTCTTCGTTCAGCGAGATGCTCTTCTGATCCTTTTGCTGGACGTAGAGTGCGATTCGACGCATTAGTTCAGTGAACTCGTCGTTGTTGGCAATTCGTTGTTGCGAATTGACTCGGAGGCTGTTGATGAGATCCATCGGCACCATGCTGTAAAGGTTGTGCCGTGCTGGGTTCACGCGATCATGTTCGAGGGCGTATTCCAAGTCGCCTTCGGCAACGGGCATTTTGCTGATGACGCTCGGCAAAATGATATCCGCGGCGACGCCTTTGAGTTGAGTGCTCTCACCGTCGGGCAGATAGAACTGCTGCAGCGTGACTTTCAGTGCGCCGTAGTTTGCCCGTTTGATACGGAAGAGTGATTGTCCGATATCCATCAGGGTTTGAACGGTTCCTTTGCCGTGCGTTTGCGGGTCACCCACCACAATCCCACGACGGTAATCCTTGATCGCCCCGGCGAAAATTTCGCTCGCACTTGCGCTGAGCTTGCTCGTCAGAACAACGAGTGGGCCGTCCCAAACGGTACCGCGTTGATCGTCGTCGTACTTCTGTACCGAACCGTTGGCGTCTTTGACCTGCACGACGGGGCCTTGGTCGATGAACAGTCCGGTCAGGCTGATCGCTTCGGTGAGCGAGCCACCGCCATTTCGGCTGAGGTCGAGGACCACACCGCCGACATTTTGCCGTTTGAAATCTTCGAGGATTTTAGCAACGTCCCGTGTGCTACTGCGGAAGTCGGCGTCGTTACGTTTGGCCCCTTCCATGTCCATATAGAAACTCGGCAGATTGATGTAGCCGATTTTAAGCGTGGACGATTGGCTGGGCATTTGATGTTCGATGATCTCGCCGCGTGCGGCTGAGTCTTCGAGTTCAACTCGGGCACGAACGATCTTAAAGACTTCGAGATTTCCGTTTCCGCCTGGACGGACGCCCAAACGCACCGTCGTTCCCGCTTTGCCGCGAATGAGTTTGACGACGTCTTTGAGAGGCATCTCGATGATGTCGACCATCTCGCCGTTCTCACCTTGGCCGACGGACACGATCGAATCGTCTGGTTTCAGTTTGCCGTGCAGGTCAGCAGCACCGCCGGGAATGATCGCTTTGACTTGTGTCAAACCGTCTTTCTCGCCGAGCGACGCACCGATCCCGTCGAGGTTCAGGCTCATGCTGATCGTGAAATCCTCGAGCGTGGCGGGCGACATGTACGTCGAGTGTGGGTCGTAGCTGTTGGTCACCGCGGTCAGGAAGATTTCCAGAATGTCGTCGCTGCTGGTCGTTTTCCAGCGATTGGCGTATCGGTCATAACGCCGCATTAATTGATCGCGAGCTTCTTGTCCGACGATCGGGTCATCGGAGTCCTTGAGGTCGAGCAGCGAGAGCTTCAATTGACGACGCCAGCGGTCGGTCGCTTCGTCGACGTTTTGGGCGTACTGAGCGGCGTCGCGATCGACGATGACTTGTTCATCGGCGCTAAAATCGAAGTCCGTCTTGAGAAGTTGGCGGATGGTTTCAACGCGCTCATCAACTCGCTGTGTGAATCGGCCAAAGATGTAGTATGCGAGATCGAGGTTTCCCGCTCGCACGTGATCGTCCACCACGGTCGAGTAGCGTTTGAATTGGTCGATATCGCTTTGCAAAAAGTAGAGTTTGAGCGGATCAAATGACTCGATGTACAGGTCGAGAGCCCGGGCACTCGATTCATCGTTGAGTTCTTTGCCGGAGACATGTTCGCTCGGCATCAGGCGTGCGATTAGCCGTGACACGACACCGTCTTGCGGAGCCGGTTTGGGCATTTGTGTCGGGCGAGCGGCGGGGCGGGGATTTTGCCCGTTTTGCGGGGCAGTCGCTTGGCGAGCACCTTCACTCGGGATCAATTCGACCGGTTGCTGACCCGGCGGAATGGCTTCTCGAAGAATGGTCGCGTTTTGAGCTTGGGCGGGCGGGAAACCGCAAGAAAAAGCCACCAAGAAGCCCAATGTCGCGACTGCGAACTGAGGAGCGTAGGAACGAAGGTGTTGCGACATAGAGTATCTGCGTGGGTGAAGTGGCCGCGCCCTCTCGCAGGCATTTGACACTGCTCAGCGAGTCTGAGCGGGAAATCGGATGCGAGTGAGCAAGAATTTCAGAGAGGTCATTAAGGGATAGTAGGAAAGGGCGGAAAGTCAGGCAACCGCGATTTCATAGGCAATTGATTGTACGCGAGGAGGCGAGTCGGGTTCGGATTGTGCCGAAGATTGCAGTTATCCGAGCCCAGTTAGGCCGATTGTTCGGGATTTACCGAATGTTCGCGGTAAGTTTTGCCGATAACTCTGCTTGAAGTGGTTCTGTCGATATCGGCTGACGCTTCGTTCCGAGATGTGCGGTGGGAAACGATTGAAAAGCCGGCGATCTGTCAGGTCGCGTGTTTTTCGGTTTTACCCGCCGTGCCTCGAACCGCCAACGGATCTCGACGATTGGTCCCGTACTCAGGCAGGCATTGATTCAGGAATCAGGGATGAACACTCGCTCAAAACACACCTCGATACCGACGAAAAACTCGGCGGCCGTATTCCGGTCGATTGTCGCAGCCGGCTATGTCGCTGCGATGCTAGTTGTCGTCGGCTCGCCGACAATCCTGTCAGCGGCACCGCCAACGGCGGAAGACGACATTGATTATGCCGCTAGTGGATTTGTACTGCCGCCAGGGGTTTCGCCCACGGCATGGGCGACAGCCGCCCGGGCAAGTGCTGCCGGCGGCATTAATTACGCCAGCCAACCCGCGATCGGCGGCCCAATGATGGGAGGCCCAGGAATGGGAATGCCCGGCATGGGCGGACCTGTCATGGGAGGACCCGCAATGGGAAATCCGGGAATGGCTCCTGGCATTGGTGGACCGATGATGGGCAACATGCCCATGGCACAAAAAATTCCAGCGTCGTTCCCATCGGGACCGATTCCCGGAATGCCCGTTTCCACAGGATTGCCAGGGCCGATCGGACCCGCCGCCTATCAAGCGGCGATGCAAAATCCCTACGGTCAGGTCATGCCGATTAACTACCAGGACGCCGGGGCCTACCAGGTCTACAACGGCGGCTATGGTGATTCGTACGGATGCGACTGTGGTTCATGCGACGCCGGTTCGTGTGACGGTGCTGCATGTGGCTGTGGATGCGGTTCAGGAGGCGGAGGCGGCTTCAGCGGAATTCTACCCGCATTGGCAGGAAGTTGCGGATGCTGCAACGGCAACGGCTGTGGCGTTTGCAATTCGAGCCTCTACCAGAGCGGATGTCTCGGCAAAGGCGGCATGCTGGGAGATTGGTGCAGCGGAAAATGCATGCAAGGTGATTTCGGCCTTCTGATGGGAACCATCGGCGGCAACCTCGCGGCGATCTGTGATGCGGTTCAACCTTACAGCGAAGCCGGCAAGTGTGCCCAGCGTTGGTACGACGTCTCGGTTGAGGCGATGTTCCTGGGACACAACTTCAGCCAAGGCAACGCGGTGATCAGCACGCTCGGAGTCAATGGAACTCCGGCCATCAGCCTGGGTGATGCAAAAGTCAACGACCTCGAAGCGGGTGTGCGAGTGTCTGCTGCGATGATTATGGGAGTCGGTGGGAATTTGGAAATGGTTTATGTCGGGGGACATGAATGGGGTAACACTGCTCGGGCAACCGCGACCAACACGGTGGCTCCTGACTTGTACTCCTATATCTCAGATTTCGGTGTTAATCCGGCCGGTGGCTTTGACGATCCCGATCGTTCACTCACCCACTCGGTCTCGGTTGATTCGGTCTTCCACAGTGGCGAATTGAACTATCGTCGCCGCACCGTCGGGCCAGGCTGCCGCTTCCAAGGTTCTTGGTTGGCCGGTCTTCGCTACCTGCGATTGGACAACGGATTCGGATTTGATGCGGTCGGTACGCTGACCGACGGAGCGGGCAACGTCATCGCTGGTACCGAAGGCGGTCCGGGCAACGACGAGCTGCGTTTCTACAACTCGTCGACCCGTACCAAGAACAACATGTTCTTCGGTCAAATCGGTTACGACGTGTGGTGGAACATGGTGCCCGGTATCCAACTGGGCTTCGGAATGAAGGGTGGTTGGGGCCAAAACGACTGGGAACGGTCCACCTACATCAACGCCAACTCGGCGGGCCCTGGTGCGACCGCAGGAGTTGTCAGCGTGAGCGACCGCGACCGGCTCGATACCTTCATGGGTGAGATCGAAACCAAAATCGTGTACCGATTCTCGCACTCGTGGTCACTCCGAATGGCTCACCACTTGATCGCCATGGATGAAATTCTCAACACCGTTCCTGAGGCCTCGTATATCCAGGACTCTTTGACGACGGTGGGTGCCGGGAACCCAGTTACCGACGCACCGGCTGTGAGTTTCGACTCGGTTGTGCTGCAAGGTTTCACGATCGGTGCCGAATACATCTGGTAATTCCGCCCGGATCGGCGAGTGTTGGCATGATCCTCACGGACGGTGCCAACACTCGGCAAAGCTGAAAATGGTGATGATGCGATGGGCAGTTGGCAGGAGTGGAGAGACGACGTGGCCCGATTCGAACCGTACGACGCGGTTCACACGGCTACAAAAAGTAGACAAACGATCTACACTAATAGGCCTCTTTACTCCTCGCTCCGATCTGATCTCTTTTCTTCATGATTGTTCGCAAACCACTTTTTCCCGGCCTCATCGAGCTTAATTTTCAAGCCGGCGAGGTGCTCGGGTGCAACCTCTACCTGATTTACGACCAAGACGAATGGGTTTTGATCGACATCGGGTATGAAGAAACGGTGGATGATTACATCCAAATCATTCGAGATTTGGACTTTCCACTGTCCCGTTGCAAATCTTTGATCGCCACGCATGCCGATGTCGATCACATCCAGGGACTCGCCAAGGCGAAACAGGCTCTCAAAACCACCGTGACGGCTCATCCCAATGCCGTCGAGCCGCTGAGAACCGGCGACACGCTCAAGACGTTGGCGTTGATCGAAGCGCAAAATCTTCGGATGGCGATGCCGCCGGTCGAGATCGAAACGCAAGTCAATGATGGCGATGTTATTCGGGTCGGAGATTTGGAACTCGAAGTTTGGCACACGCCTGGCCATACCGACAGCCAATTGGCATTCCGTTTGGGTGATGTTTTGTTATCCGGTGACAACGTCTATCGGGACGGTTGCATCGGGGCGATTGATGCCCACCACGGCAGCGACATCAGGGCCTTCATCAAGTCGCTGACGCGGATTCGTGACAGCGATGTCCGATGGCTCGCGCCGAGTCACGGGCCGATCTTTGCCAAAGACAACGCGATGCTCGACAAGGTGATCAAGCGTGTCGAAGGTTACCTGCACATGGCAGATTTCGGAACGCTCGCTGACGATTGGCCCTTAATGGATCAATGGGACGAGGAAGTCGCACAAGGGATTCTCCCCGAAGGCTTGCAGTTGCCAACCTAATCGATCCGATTGGGCAAACGGCTGATTACTCCACTTCGCAAGGGATCAGCGTCTCGTTTCTGCGAACAGGCAAGCGACACCGATGACACCGAAGCCAACGGCGGTTTGCTTCGGCGTGAAGTGTGAGTCCGGCGATTTTCTATTCGCAAATTGATCGTCTTACTTCGCTTCGATGGTGGCTGAGCCTTGGATCGGATCGCGAAGGATCCAGCGATCTTTTGTCTTGGTTGCCTCGACCGGTTGTCCGTCGACCCAAACCCCCGTGGCTTCATCGGTCACGGGGAGTGCGATGTCCGCGGAGACGCCACCAGGCAGATTGACCAACATCACGAAGGATGAATCCTTTTTCCATTGAATCGAAATGGGACCACGCGGCGTAGGAATCTGCCCATTGGCAAACTTCAGATCGCCTGGACATGGGCGAATCGTTGTGGTTGTCCAACCCGGGGAAAGCGGTTGGACGCCTAGGATAAAACGCGGTAAGAGATTGGCCGGTGCGGCGCCCCACGCGTGGTTCCAATCTTGATTGGGTTTGTAATTCATGCCCCAGGCTTCCCAAGTGATCGTGGTGCCACTGTTTACCATGTGCTTCCAACTGCGATCTCCATCAGCGGTCATGAGCTCGATTGCTTTACAATCACTGCCGTTGTTGAACAGCCCTTCCATGAAATACTGCGCGGCATAGACGCTGCATTGCATGTCCTGTTCTTCTAGCCATGCCAGCACACCTGGACGTTTGTCATCGGGAATCAAACCAAACGCCAGCGGGAAAAAGTTAGCGTGAATGCTGCTGTGATTGGTTCCGATTCCGTCTCGATAGATTCCTGCTTCGTCATCGAAAACCTGTTTCTGCAACGAAGACATCGCGAGTTTTGCCCGATCGGAGAACCGTTTTGCTTCGTTCGGTTTTCCAACCGCCCGGGCCAATTCGGCCATTCGCTGGAGGGCTTTGATGTGGAAAGCGTTGACCACCGTGTTGATCTCGGTGAACACAAAACCGTCACGCTCTTTCTGCGGCCAGTCAACGATGTCATGGCGTTTGCGGTCTATCTCGGCACTGCGAACGAGTCCGTCGTCGCCACTGCGGTTCAGAAGTGTTTTTGACTTCAAGGACTCATACCGGTGACTTAACCATTCGGTGTCACCCGAGTGCATCCATTCCGCATGTGCCATGAACACCATGTGAGGCGCCCATTCGGTGGGCCAGGTTCCGTTTTCCATCAGCCAATCGAACGTGCGAGCGGCCATCGTGACGTTGTCGTCCGTCGCGTAGTGACTGAGTTGATTCAGATACGCATCGGCTTCATAGGGGATGCGTTCTCGGTCTCCGTCCACGTATACCCCCGCGAACGTCGTCGCTTTGATGCTGTATTTGCACAACTCCCAAATGCGGTTGAGTGTTTCATCGGAGCACTCAAATGCACTCGCGTCGTCGTTCCAGGTTGACGAGAAAGCCGCTCTTCGACGGACGAGTTCGAAGGGATAGTCCGGGTCGAGGCCTTCGATTTCGATCCAGCGAAACGGCATCACGGACTGCCATGAGTCGGGTGATAAGACCGCAGGCGGATTTGCGTTCATCAATCCCGATTGTTGAACGTTTCGGGGGTCGATCGGAGTCGGGACGATCCAGTTTCCACGCTGTTGTCCGAGGCGGATTGGCGTGAAACCATACCGCACGGTTCCTGGCGGATCTTGGTCGATACGGCCGTCTTTGGTTTTTTCGCCAAAGTGGATTGTGGCGGTTCCACGACCAGGTGGAGCGGGCATCACGATGTTTCCAAACGCAACTTTGCCGAAATCGATTTGAGTGACCGAGTCGTTGATGCGTTTGATGGAGACTGGTTCCTGCACGGTCAGCTGGACATGTTGTTCGGCAGGGATCTGAGGAAGCTCTTTGATGAACAGGTTGCGAAAGCGATAGGTTTGATCTTTTTCGCCATGATGTTGAATCCCGATGTATCCCGTGGCGTCCATGGCGTCGCGAAAGCGAACCGTTTGGATGCCGTTGACTTCGATCGTGATAACGTCATTGACACACGTGACGACGTAGCGGTTCCAGCCGTTGCGGTTGAGTGCATTCGCGATGCGTGGATCGGCAAACGCGGCTTTGGATTCCTCTTCATGTTGAAGAAACTGGTTGAGTGACCTTCCCTTCGTGCTGGGCCAGATCCATCCACGACGCGATTCGTCAAACAGTCCGCCCGACCATCGGCGGTCAGAGCCGTCGCACTCCGCTTGATAGCCAAAGACTTTTTTCTTCGCGTCTTCGTCGACGTGACACCGAAACATCACGCCCGAGTTGGCCGGGCCTTCGGGAAGATGGATTTCGACGCTGACCCGGAAATTAGAGTACTTCTCTTTCGTGACTAAGAAGAATTTCTGGTCAGCGGTCAAATGGATTTCGCCGTCGACAACGTTGGCTTCGCCATGTGGATAAGGATTCCACCAACCAGATAAATCCTTGCCGTTGAACAAGGGCGAGTAACCGCGACTGGCCATTGCGTCGAAGCCTGCACCGTCGTCATGTTCAATTGCGGGGGCGAGAATGGGATCTAACGACGGTGCTTGTGCATCGCAAATATTCAGCAGCAGAGTCGTGGCCAGTGAGATGGAAAAGAGTCGACGCGTGCGTTGGTGGATCGTCATGTTGAAAACTGTGGATGAGATGTTTCGATGTCTATCTAAGCGTAGCAGCATGTTGTCAACCGCCGCGAATGAGGACGCATTGCGTGAACGGCCAGATTCGATCGTCGTGAACGAATACAGGCTCGCTTCTCGGGTGTGAGAAGCGAGCCCGTGAGAGGAGTTTGTCAATCATTCGATGATGGCGGCTTATTCGTTGCGGCCGAGATCGGGCTGTCCAGCCATCTGCGCGTCTTCTTTGGCAACCATGTCCAGGTAGTTTTGAACTTCTTCTTCTGATGCCCCTTCGAGTGCGTTAGTGGTTCCCTGATTCGAGCCGCAACCAATCAAAAGGCCGAGGAACAGCAACAGTAACAATGCGGGTAAATGTGGTTTCATTTTTTCAGAACTTTCTTTGATTAAGGTCGCAGGCAACCCGTGTGATACTGAATCCATTGGCTACGCTACTGAAAATACGGCCTGGGCGTGAGAGCCACAGGCCGGTGAAAGCAAATCGAATGGAGTACTAAAACTCTTGATCGATCACTTCTTTATTCGCACGCGTGCCGAGTGCTCCCCAAAGTCCATAAGGGCTGGCAGCACCGATGGGAGCGGAGTCACCGTAATAGGTCACCATGTTCGCAGTGGCGCTACCCGCCTCAATCGAGTCGGTGATGAACTTGACGGCACCGTCGCCCATTAGCACGTGACAGCCACCTTGGTGGCGACTCGACGGTGGGTTGAGCGAGTCACGCGAGATCAAACCTGCTGTGCACATGCCGCTGTTAGGAGGCAGGACCGTGTGGAATTGGGTGTGAATGTGACGAGCGTCGTACCAACGGAATCCGCGTGCATCGAGAATGCTTGATTGCGTCGCATCGGCAGGCCAAAACTGGGGACGCTCTGGGTTGAACCATCCTTGTGCCTCGGCATAGTTTGGATCACGGTAGCATTCGCGTGTACGTCCATTGTTGTTCTGTTGGTAGGGTGCGTTCGGCATTGCGGTACGACGATCCATGTCTCCCAAGTCGGTAGCGATCTCGCCAGCCATGATTGTGTTGGCGAGTCCATCGAGGAAGTCTCGGAACTTCATGTCTTTGTACATCACGAATGCACCACGGTGGACCATTCTTGATCGCTCTGCCTGGGTGGAATCGCTGTAGGAGTAGGGAAGCGTGGCGCCTGCGGAGACTTCGTCCACGTCGAGGCCACCTTCACGTGTCATGCAACTGGAGTCGCCCATGTTGGCGGCATAGTTGGTTCGCCCAAGCGAAGGGAGGCCGAATCCGGGATCACTCGGACACCGGTATGTTTTCAACTCAATTGTCCACGGTGCGTAGTCGGCTCGACCGACACCAGGCCCCATTGCCTGCCACCTCGCTGGGGTGCCACCGTTGTTATCGAGCGGGTTGCTGATTTGCTCCCAGACTGCTTGTTGTTCGATGAATGGGAGGATTCCAATCAGAAACGATCCGGCCCGATTGATCGACACCGTGGAACTGTTGTTATCCCAAGGGTCACGACCGTTGGGGTCTTCGTTGCCGCAGCCCTGAACGGGCATCTGTTTGTATGCGGAGTGATAGTTGTGAATCCCCAAGCCGATTTGCTTGAAATTGTTGCTGCAGCTCATTCGGCGGGCTGCTTCGCGGGCCGCTTGGACGGCAGGTAAGAGAAGACCAACGAGCACTCCGATGATCGCAATGACCACCAAAAGCTCGACCAAAGTGAATCCTGATCGATAACGTTTCATTTGAAAATTCCTGCAAAAGAATACTGGTAGTGCGCAATGAAGCGGCGTACGGGGCCGTTAGTGTGCGACGGCTGGCCTATAGATAGTCCCAAGACATGAGCTATTTTTGCGGGAAATGTTGAGAAGTTTCGCTTCTTTTGCCCGGTTGCTCGTTATACGCAGCCCGTTGTGGGGGAGCGTTGGCGGGAGGATGTTCGGATGAGGACGGTTACCCGAGCTAAGATGCGCGGGTCATGGTGCGCGGGGCTGAGGCAGGTATCTTGATGCAAAACGCACTGAGTCTTGCCGGCATTAGTTGAATCAGATGGATCAACCCACGTCACCTATCGACCAATCAAATGAGACGGCTTCGAGCCCGCCTCCTCCCGTCCACGTCGTGCTCTATCAGCCCGAGATTCCGCAAAATACGGGGAACATCGGTCGCAGTTGTGTTGCGGTCGGGGCCAAGTTGTGGATCGTGCAACCGGCCGCGTTCTCATTCGAAGAAAAGCGTCTGCGTCGTGCGGGGTTGGATTATTGGCAGCATCTCGACATTGAAATGGTTCCCGATTGGGAGACGCTCACCACGCGTCTTGATCCCGCCCGATTCTATTTTCTGTCGCGATTTGCCAAACGCACGCTTTGGGACGCTCCGCTGAGTGTTGGTGACGTATTTGTTTTCGGCCGAGAGACCAGTGGATTGCCCGCACAGATCATGGATCCCGAGGATGAGCGTGCGGTGCGGTTGCCGACGACCAGTAAGGTCCGGAGTTTGAATCTCGCAACGACCGCCGGAATCGTGTTGTTTGAGCACGTCCGGCAGTGTTCCTACCTGGGATGATTCTCGAAGGCGGCTTTTCGGCAATGGCAGAACGGAGCTGGATTCTGCTGCGTCTGGTAAGAAGTTTCCAATTGCGGTCCGCTTTGATTTCCGCAGACATTATCCTGGACCTTTTCGACGGGCGTTACCATGAAACCTCTTCGTGCATCGACGTGGTCGCGTGCGTTTGTTGTATCGGTTGTTTTGACGGTTTTCATGTCGGGTTCATGCAACGCGATGATTTGGCACCGCGATGCTCAATCGAGTCGATATCACGAGCCTGAAGGCGTGATGACGTCCGTGGTGAGTCTGCACTACACGCCGCTGCAGGTGTTGGGCGGTTGCGGCGTTTTATTGAATGCCGAAACGGTGCTGACAGCCGGTCACGCTGTTGACGGTTGGGCGGTTTCGTCGATTTACGTGCGGCTCGGTGATCAGGTTCGTGTCGTGCAAGAGATCATGCGCCATCCGGATACGAAGGTCGATTTGGCCGTGATCCGTTTGGCTGACTCGATCGGCCCAGAGCGTTCGCTTCCAATTGCGATGGGGGCGTTGAGTCAAGGCGAGCGTGTGTGGATGGGAGGCTACGGTATCTCGGGCCCATTGATCGAAAACGATAAGAATGCGATTGCTGCCGCGGCGGCTCGTTTGAATTTTGCGTCGGGATATCGCACTGGTCGATTCGCATCGGGATACAACCGGATCACTCATGTCGGATCACACCGCAATCAGATTGTGTTTGACGCACCGGGTGACGATAGCGAGCTTGAAGAAGTCCTGCCATCGCTTTTTGACAGCGGTTCGCCTGTGTTTGTTCAACGCGACGGGGAGTGGCGGTTGGCGGGAATCACGGTCACCGTTTCTAACCGAATGTCGCCTAATTATGGTGACCGTGGTTCGCACGAGTCGGTGCACGCAGCGCACGTGTGGCTCGTGAAGGTGCTCGCCGATCGATAGGCTATTTGGATTCGAACGCGCGACAGACCTGCGTGTTGTTCATGGTTTGAATGGCGCCGTTTTTGACATGTCGGCCCAACATCGATAGCACTCGCTCGAGAGACTGCCATTGATTGTTTTGTTCGATTTCCCAACTGTGTCCCCACAGATGAAAGACGCCACCGTGACGGATGGTTCGCTTCAGGAGGCGTTCGGTCATGGATGTCCAGTCGGACAATTTCGAGCCCATCAACGCGGTGATCGTTGATCGAACACGACGGCGTTTTAACGTGTTACGTAGATAGCGAACCCGACCATGAGGATTGGTTTGGATCGACGTGGGCAGTTCCCACAGTTCGGTTGTGTCGCCGTTATCTGCGACGACCGAGGTGGATTTTGGAGGACAGGTTCGTAGTAATTCGACGCTGCGAAAACCACGGAATCCTGCGTCGGCGATGCAGCGTACGTCAGCATCGGCGAATTTGCCTAGCGGCGGACAGAACATTTCACACGGGCGACCGGTGACGTCTTGGACCCAATCTTTGCACTGTTTTACTTGTCGTGCGGTTTCGTCATCGGAGAGCGTGGTCAGGGCGAGGTGATCGAGCGTGTGCCCACCGATCTCGAACCGGTCACTCAATGCTGCGACCTCGGATTCTCCGAGTGTAGCTAATTGAGATTGGCGAGGAATGTAAAACGTGGCGTCGATGCCGTTGCTTTCAAGCATGTCGGCGAGCTTTTGATCGAGTGGGTGCCCATCATCCCAACTCGTGGTCAGTATCGCTTTGGACGTCATCATGCGGTCTCGGTACGGCGTTCTGTTGTGGGCAAAACAGGTGACGGATGCGGCGTCCGTGTGTCGATTCCTTCGAGTGGAGCGTCCTTGATGGAGTGATGTCGATCAGGCCATCGTTTTGCTATCGCGTTGGTATAGATCTGTTGCAATCGATCGTGATTGATCGCAGCGGTGTAATACTGCTCGTATTCTAACCGCGCCAGCGGACGCATTGCGTCGAGCACTTCGTACCGACCGGGGCCGTTCGCCGCGGCGTCAGGTTGGTTGTTTGTCAGAGTGATGAGGGAGTCGATCACGCGAGCGAGATCATCGGCGTCGCCGCTTTGGAATGTTCCTCCCACGCCGGGGTGAACCAACTCTGCTTGGCCGCCTTGATTGGCACAAACGACGGGGGTTCCCTTGGCGTATGCTTCAATCACCACACGGCCGAACGATTCGGCGCAGTGTGATGGTAATATCAAGACGGCCGCATCACCGATGGCATCGTACACTGAATGTTGGTCGAGTTGTCCGAGGTGTTCGACGGCATTGCATGGTGGATTGTTTTGATCGTGACGCAATGAATTGGCCGCAACGTCCCGCACTTCATTCTCGAGCGGTCCTTTGCCGATGATTTTCAATGGCAGGTGCCCACGAAGTTTGGGCCATGCCTCCAGCAGCGTGCGAAGGCCTTTCTCTTCGCTGAGCCTGCCTACGAACAGTGCGTATCCGCCACGTCCGGCACCGGTCGCTAGCTCGACGTCAATGAAGTGTGGTTTGACCACGATGGGGGCGAACGGGAAGTTTGACGATACGTAGCGGTCACGCACGTACTTCGTCGGCGCGATGGCAACGTCGAGATAGTTTTGAAACGTCTTCTTGGCACGATGGACGAGGTTTTTCAGAACCACCGCACTCGTGGCCATCCGGCTGTCATGAAAACAGGCGTGCTGAATCGCAGGTAACGCGAATGTCTTTCCAATGCATGCGGTGCACGGTTGATGGTCGCGGTAGCAAACACCCGCGGCGCAGAGTGGGCGTGAATTGTGGAGCGTCTGAACCGTAACGGCGCCTGCTCGGTGAGCGGCACGGATGGATAGAGGCGAAATTGCCGGGAACGTGTTATGGAAGTGCGCGACATCGATCCGTTGGCTGCGAATCAGACGGGTGATGTCGTCGGCTACCTCACGATTCCAAATCGTGTTTTTGAAGTTGGCGAGTCGGCCTTGTGCGACGAGATCTTCGTTTCGCCGGGTGTAGCGAAAAACCTCGTGTCCGAAAGACTCGAGCATGTTCGCTTCTGCCTCGAAAACCACGTCCTCGCCGCCGCGCAAGCGATAGTAGCTATGGACGAGTAGAATTCGCATGCGGAGCTGGGGGTGCGGTGGGCTGAAATGAATCGGCTGCTGATACAAATAGCCCCCGGGCACAGCGGAAGAGCTTGCCAAACGATAGCTAGCGGGGAACGCCCGGTACAGACGCTGAATCAGCAAATTCATCCCGGTTCGAGGACAACGCTGGTAAGCGAACAGATGGATCGTGTGCCGATTCGTGCGACGATACGAGTTCACGTGATTCGCCGTGGGGCCGATCGAAACGAGAACTGACACGAGTGCTCGAACCGTTTTGGCGTGAAGCGGCGTTTGACGATCGATCGAATAGTAGCCCGCGGGCAATCGCCTGGAAAATTCCAAACGCGAATGCCAGGATGGTCACCAGAATTGCAAGGATTCCACGTTGGGGTTTGACCTTCTTGAGCCCCAGGCTGGCGTCTTGAACGACGGCAATTTCACTTACTCGCCCTGAAGCGAGTTGGTCAATCATCTTCGCGTTATCGCGAGCTTCGGCGGCCCGGAGGTATTCGGCTTCGGCAAGTGTGGCCTCCCAGTTCATCTGCGTCATGTCGACTTCATCGTGGTTCAGTTGGTCGAGTTCTTCGAGCAGCTTTTCCCGTTGGGCGGCCAATTGCGTTTGCTTGGATTCCAAACCTGCAAGTCGGGTCGTGGTTTGGCGATGGGCGAGTTCGAGTGATTGCCGGATCGGGTTGATCGCCTCTTTTGTTTGAGGTTGATCACCGCGTTCCGAATTGGCGATTCGAGACGACGCGTTGAGCTGTTCACGCAGTGCCCGCATTTTCGGGTGGTCGTCTTTGTATTTCGCCGCCAGCTCGCTGTAGCGAACCTCGAGGTCGTAAAGGCTTTGGCGCATCGTGCTGCCTGTCTTCTTGGGAATGCCGCGGACGACCTCGCTTTCGATCGTGTTTGGGGTCGCCGCAATTTGGCTGGTGAGCCGTTGGATCTCCGATTCAGCGGATGCGAGTTCGCTCTTGGTTTGAACCAGATCTCCTTCAATACGACTGAGTAGGGAACGCAATGCAGACTGAGACGAACCGACGTTGATCATGCCGCGGTCGGAGCGGGCTTGTCGCAGTGCTTCCTTCGCAGACATTGCTCGTTGATAAGCAGCGTCGGCTTGTTCGCAGAAGAAATCGTAGGAGCCTTCCGAACGATGCGCGGTCGCATGGTGTTCTTGGTAAACCCGAATCAACGTGCTCAAAAGGTCGCGTGACAAAAAGGGATCTTCGCTGCGTACTTCCAAATCGATCGTGTAGGAATCCGGCGCGGTGTACAGGGCCAGCGATCGTTGGAACTTCATGATCGCCATCTCTTCTTTGATCTGCTCGGAAACTTCATCCGCAGACATTTCACCGAGTGGCTTGGGGGCGCTCGAGGGGATCCAACTGGTGATCGTGTTGGTTAGCTTTGAGACCGTGCTGCGTGGTTCGAGAATCCGATCGGCACCGACTTCCCGAACGACACGTTGAGCCATCGCGCGGCTGTGCATCATTTCCCGGACGCTACTAACCTGGGAGCTGCGACTGTCTTGCAAGGCGACCGTCGGTGACAGAGACGCGGTCGGGTCGAGCGAGACGGCACCGCGCCCGAGACGCACGAGCAGTTGGGCATATGAATCGAATTGTGCGGGAATTAGATAGACGACCAGCAAAAGCAGTGGCATCAACAACAAAGCGATTGCGACGGCAGAAACGCGACGGCGCCACAATGCACCGAACAGCTCATCCAGCCGCAACGGGCGAAAATGATCGAGGTCGACGCCATCGTCTTGAGGTGGGGCGTGATTCATTGCAATAACAACAAGAATAGGCATGAACAGAAGTGCCTAGCTTAGTTGGAATTTGTATTTTCGCAGCCTCTGATCGCGGCTATGGTGCGAATTCGCACGACATTGCATGAAAAATCGGTACGCGCACAAAAAAACCGGCAGGTTGTCTCCATCGAGACGACCTACCGGTCCAATTCGGTTTCAGCCACGCGGCGGCAAATGGAGCCGCTGGGAGAAACGCGTGAGTCTCGGCGTGCTACTGCACGTGCCTTTAAGTGACTCAGGCGAACCCTAAAAATGATCCCTCTGCCGATGTGATGGGCTGATCCCTGACAAGCCTCACAAGGCTTGCTAAACGCATTCTAGGCACGAGGCCATCTGCAGCAAGGTAGATCGGGCATTTTCGTGATCGAGTTGAAGAGATTTTAGAAAAAGCCGCCGGTATGTCGCGGGTTTTCGCACTGTCTACAAATCGACGCGCCGCCCGCTTTCGCTGCTCGTCTCGGCGGCCTTCAAGATCGAGGCTGCGCGGAAGGCATCTTCGAGGCCGCTCAAATTACGCACCAGACTCGTCACCGCACGATGAAATTGGCCGAGGATTTTTTCTCCCACGGGCGATTCACTCTCGAGTGATTCTTGATGACGTCCGGCGTCGTCAAACCAAACCAACGTACCTGGCAGGTCGATGAACGCGACACCATGCTGGCAACACACCTGCATGCCTGCGGGCGGACGAAAGCCGATCGCCTCCTGCCACTTCGCGGGGATGTAGTTACCGCAACTGATTTGTGCCGTCGCGGGGCTCGACGGAACCTGGGATTTGGGTTTCGACCGATTCCGCGGGGAGCGTGTTTCCCACTGCTGTGCGGCCGCCTGTCCCAATTGGATCGGTGCGGGGTCGGATTGGGATTCGAATCGCAGGCTTAATGCACGGTAGTCCCAGGCGGTGTTAGGAAAGCAGTTCGCCGACATGACGCTGGCCGGGTTGCCGCCGACGACATAGCTGCACCAATCGATTAGCTCGATCAATTCATTTCGCATTGTCGCCTGGGCTTCGACATGTCCGTGAGAACTCATCGTGCCCGAGTCATCGCGTGATTGGTCACCCAGACGTGGGCGGACGGGGTCGGAGGGATCTCCCCGGCGGGATAAACGGGTCTGCTGCTCGACGAGACTCAGTCGTTTGTGACAGAACAGCAATCGCGGGGCGCCGAGATCCGTTGCGATCAGTTCTTTCAGTCGCAGGGTCGCGGGGGCAAAACGTCTCGGGAAGCTCGCCATGAATGCGATTCCGGCGTCCTCGACGCAGCGTTTGAAGTCGGCATCTCCGACGGGGTCGAAGTCCAACCCGCTGGCCCAGTAGATCGCTTTGCCGTGATCGCAGGCGGCTAAGGCGGGGAGGTGTTTGAGCCAAGTTTGCTCAAGGATCAACACCGCATCGATGTCGTCACGAGCGACCATCGATTGATATCCGTCGACCGGATCTGCCTGGAAATCAGAAACCGCATTCTCGGCCAACTTGGCGACCGAACAATAGATCGCTCGGACGTCAAAACGCTCGCTGAGCATCCGGAGGGCGGGTCGGTGCATGGTTTGCCATTGGTCACCCAGACCGATCAAGCCGACACGTAGCTTCACTTAAGGCGAGTCCTGACGAGTAATTCGAAGGAGAGGAGGCGAAGCAAACATCATAACAGACTGCGCGAGCAGGGGTTAGACGAGCGATCAGGCCACGAAAAAACCCCGAACGCGCGGGAGCGTCCGGGGTTTCTGGGTCGTGTGAGCTGATCGTGGGGGGATGATAAGCTGTTTCAGATTACTCGCGGGGGCGGATTGCTCCCGTCAGACCGCTGTAGTCGATGCGATCGGTGGTGTGCCACAAAGGTTGTCCCAGCTCAACGCGACGGCGGAGCACCTCGATTTTCTCGGGGCTGCCGGCAGGCGCGTCAGTGGCAACGAAGCCATCATCCTCTTGAGGGCTGAAGTCTTCGTCGTGGCCATAACGAAGGATTGCTTCGAAAACGTTTTTGCAATGAGTCATGCGTCTCTAATGTTCCAATAGGTATCGCGGTCCCATCCTGTTGGCTTCGCGATCACAAAAAGTTGGTCGACAGTCCGGTGGCGAACTCGTTTCGTCGTCGGACATCACACACGAGTGGATTATTCGCGAGATTGACGGGTAGTCAAGAAAATTCTCGCGGGCGATGGTGTTCAAGTAAGGATGAAAGTGGCGTTCGGTTCGCTTAGCAGCTTCGTCCTGGACAGGTAAGGCATGAGAAGAATTTGCGCGCCAAATCCGAAACAAATCTTCATGATTCCTTCAAGGGGGCTGAAACTCGCTTTGCTCGGCCTTTGAAGGGGGTTTAGATGGTTTTCGGATAAGCCGTTTTCGGTGCATTTTGCAGCGCGAGACACGAGGAAAACAATTGTTTTGCCCCCCAGTTACGGATAACCAGTAGGACCGGTTGGGGCGGCGAAAAAAATCAGATTTTTTTTGATGAATATCCTTTTTGAGACACTCCCATGACAGCTTGGTTCGAATACGAAGTGCGATTGCCAGCACGACCTCGAGGTTTTCACCTGATCACATCCGCGATCGAGAGAGAGGTTGTCGACCTCCACCGCGTTCGTATCGGGCTGTTGCATTGCTTCATTACGCACACCAGCGCCTCACTGACCATCAATGAGAACGCCGATCCCGACGTACGAGTCGACTTTGAAACCGCGATGAACCATGCCGTGCCCGAGAACCTTGCCTATGTTCACACGCTCGAGGGGCCGGATGACATGCCCGCGCATGTGAAGGCATCGATGATGGGCTCGAGCGTCAGCGTTCCGGTGCGAGATGGTCGTTTGCGGTTAGGAACCTGGCAGGGCATTTATCTATGCGAGCACCGAGACCGGGCATCCTCTCGCCGTCTCGTGTTGACCCTGCAAGGCGACGTCGGCCAGAGCAGGTAAGGCCAGAGCAGATGAGGCCTGAGTAAAGACCCGAGTAGATCGTTCGTGAGTTCGTGCAAAGGGCGACGACTCGGCCTGCGAAATCAGACGCGGTCGTGCATCGGTTCAGCCATCCATGATGGCTTCTTTGATCGTTCGCACGATCGCCTGACGTGACAGGCACGCGGCTTCGATCGATTCGACATCGAGACCCAAGTCCGTCGCGATCCGCTTTGCCAAATCGACGTCGCGTACGCCGTAATACTGGTTGACGATCCGGCGACCGGTTTGGGGGTCAGGGACGTAAATGGTTTGGCTGCTGACGCGGTAACTGGTCTCAAAAGCGTCGGCGAGTTCGTCGATCCAGGATTGAGGGACGCGTCGTTCGAGGCAGTGCTCAACACTCCATAAGTCGTCGCCGGTGCATTCATCGAGTAGTGCCAAGGCGACGTCGGGGCTTAGTTTCATTTTAGGAGCTCATCGATTTTTGCTGCGATGATGAAGTCGTTTTCGCTGAGGCCGCCGATGGCGTGTGTCGTGAGGACGATTTGGAGGTGGCGATAACCGGTCAAGTGAAGATCAGGGTGATGTTGCTGATCCTCGGCGATTTCCGCTATTTGGTTGAGGCACTGCACCGCTTTCGCAAACGTTTTGCAGTTGATCTTACGAGAAATGGTGGTTGCAGTCTCGTCTAATTTCCAGTCGACGAGGGCATCGGCAAAATTCCGGGCCTCTTCCGCGGCAATGGGGGCAATGCCGCCCTCGCATGCCGAGCATCGACGTTGAGCGAGCGGCAGGTTGTCGTCGTTCGGAACGTTTTCCGGTTTCGATTCGTGAGAAGAGTTCATTGCGATGGCCTCTGGTAATGTCAGGGACGGTTTGAAGGGAGTCGAAACGATCGGAGATGAAACCAGCTGGGTTTGACTATGGGGCGGGAGGTGAGTGGGAATGTTGAAGATCGGACGACCGGCGTCGTGGGGCGTTTGCTCGATCGCGGGATGGATTGGGCGGTGAGGTCGCGTTCGATCGACGCACGTTATCTTATCGCTCGGGCCAGGATCGTCGCTTGCCGCTGGGGGTGTTAGATTACCAGAATGAATGAACCGCGATCTGACGCCGCTGAGACGCCCGAGTCTGCCGAGAGTGAATTGATCGACGCGATCCAGGCCGGTGACGAGTCGGCGTGGCGTCGACTGATCGATCAATACGAGGGACGCTTGCTCGCGTACGTGCACCGTCGGTTGCAGGACCGGAGCGTGAGTGAGGACATCGTCCAGGAAACGTTGGTCGGGTTTTTGGTATCGTTGCCCAACTACGATCGGCGTCGGCGTCTGGAGAACTATCTGTTTTCGATCTGCGGCTACAAATTGACCGATCACCTCCGACGGACCGGTCGTCGTCCGACGTTGCCGTTGTACGGTCGTGGCGAGTCGCAGCGATCGTCGGGGACGGAGATGCAGATTCCAGGACGCAATCGCGGGGCGAGTTCAATCGCGCGAAGTGCCGAGCGTTTGGAGTTGGAACGCAAGGTCGTGTCCGGCGCGATTCGCGATCAAATCCAACGTTGGCAGGAAACCGGTAACTACACCAAACTGCAGACCCTGGAACTGATCTTTGTTGCCGGGCGTGGCAACCTCGAGGTTGCCGAGCGTTTGGGGATATCACAGCAGCAGGTGGCGAACCTCAAGAGCGATTTCTTGACGCGATTGAAAGCGATCATCGCTCGCCAAGATCTCGATCCTGGCGTGTTTCCTGAACTCAGCGAAGCGACGTAGTGGTGTGAGTCGGGCGCGGCGGCCAAGCGACAGGCAAAAGAAAACCTGCCGGCAATCAGGATCGCAGGCAGGTTTGGTGGCTGGCAATTTTGGCGACTGGTGAGTTTCCGCTGCCGTCGCGGCGTGGGATCACTCCAGGCACGTTGGAGCACTCCAGGCAACGATAATCGAGCGTTATCGAAGGTCGTCGCGATCGACGACCGGGTTGGCGGTGCCTTGGCCGACGAGGAACATCACGCCTTGTTGTGGGCGATTGGACTTCATCGAGATGCGATCAAACGGGATGCCATAACATGCGTAGTTGCCCGACGCGGTGTCCAAGACATAAACGACCGAAAACCCGAGCGGGCGGTTGCTACTGCTAGGGAAATCAGCCGTTCCCGTTGCCATGATGTAGTTGCCGCCTTTGGCCTCCATCCCCAACGCGTCGGCGACGTTGATGGTGTACGTCGCCATGAATCGTCCGAGTCGCGGGTAGAGCACCGAGCACTGCAGCAGACCGGAGTTGTGATCGAGAACAAACAACGCCTCGGTTTGTTCACTGATCGGGCCGGTGCACATCGAGAACTTTTCGCTGGAGACCGCTGCGGCCGCGTTGGCAATCGGTAATCCCGCCCAGTTGGCAATCGTGTTGGATTGCGACTGAGCTTGGTTTTGTTGGCTCGCCTGGCGGGCGGCACCGGCAAAGTAAGTTGCCGCGCAGGTGGCAGTAACGGCAACGATCGCGAGCAAGGCGATGCCGCATCGTTGTAAAGTTTTCGTTTCCAACAGACCACAACACGTCGCGGTTCGGGCGACCGGAAGAGCCGTCAGAGTTGGATCGCTTTGTGAAGAAGCGGAAGGAAAGTTGTCAGATGAGTTTTCGTGCATCACGGGACCGCAGGGTTGGGTTGGCAGAAAAAACGAGGCATCCCGAATGGGACACGAGTTGAACGCCTATTGGCGCTCTGATTGTACCCTTTCCTCAAGAACTTTACGATTGGAGAATCCGTCGGCCGTCTTATGATCTGGACCGCAGGCGGTGCTGAACTGCCGGCCGGGCTGAACTTACTGGCCGAGGTTGCACCTGCGTGCCGATGTTGGACGTGTTGGCAAGCCGAGTTGCGTTAGGGTTTGTACTTTCGACTACTTTTTTACATCCGAGAAATGACATGGCGTTGAATCCTCCTCTGGCTCGTAGGCTTCGCATGGGCATCGTGGGCGGCGGACTGGGCTCGTTCATTGGTCGCGTGCACACGATGGCAGCCGGACTCGATCACCGCTGCACGTTGGTGGCCGGTGCGTTTTCGAGTGACCCCGAGAAGAGCAAAAAGACTGCTCCCACCTACGGCGTCGAGGAATCGCGTGCGTATGGCAGTTTCGAAGCGATGTTGGACGCTGAATCACGTCTGCCCGCCGAAGACCGGATCGACTTCATCAGCATCACGACGCCTAACCACACGCATTACGAAATCGCGAAAGCTGCCGTTGAGGCGGGGTTCAACGTAATCTGTGACAAGCCGATGACGTTTGATTTGGCGCAAGCGGAGGCGTTGCTCAAGACGGTAGAAAACTCCGATGTTGTTTTCGCGTTGACGCACAACTACACCGGCTACCCGATGATCCGTCAGGCTCGCGAGATGATCAAAGCCGGGGAACTCGGGAGGATCAACGCGATCCGAAGTCAATACATTCAAGGGTGGCTCGCCGAACGCGTTGAAGAGGGGGACCACAAACAGGCCGCTTGGCGAACCGATCCGGCAAAGAGCGGAGTCGCTGGGGCGTTTGGTGACATCGCGACGCACGCGTTTAACTTGGGACGTTATGTAACCGGTGAGTTGCCGGAGTCGGTGAGTTGTCATCTGAAGACCTTCGTCGAAGGCCGTCGCCTTGATGATTACGGAACGGCTGTCATTCGTTATCAAAACGGAGCGCTCGGAACGGTCACCGCGTCGCAAATCAGCCACGGGCGTGAAAACGATTTCGAGCTGGAAGTGGACGGTACGCTGGGTTCCTTGAAGTGGCGTCAGGAATCACCCAATGAGATGGTCGTTCGCAAAAACGGGCAACCGCATCAAGTCTATACTCGCAGTCCCGGTTCCGAATTCATGAAGCCGCTCGCCGAGGCATCGTGCCGTTTGCCAGCGGGACACCCCGAAGGCTTCTACGGGGCGTTCTCAAACATTTATGCTGCGGCGTTTGATGACATCGCCCTGCGAGCTCAGGGGTTGCCATTCGAACGACGCGATACTGTTTATCCGAACGTGTACGACGGTGTGGAAGGCATGTTGTTCATTGAGCAGTGCGTGGCCAGTCATCAACAGAACTCGGCGTGGATGCCGCTGAGTCATCCCGCGGCACGACGATAAGACGCGCCGAATTCATTTGCTCAACGACTCTCGCGGACAACGCTCGAATGGAACTAACGATCGCTGCTGAAAGCGATGGTTTTGCCATCAGGTGAAAAGCTCATGCCGCGATTGATCGTTCCGATTCGCTCTGGTTCCAACAGCGAGATCAATCCTGGCTCAGAAACCGAGAGCGAATAGAGGTAAGAGTTCGTCCACTGTCCTGAGAGCCGTAGTTGGCCCGGCTCTTGAATCGACACGACAATCTGTTCTCCATCGGGCGACCACGCCGGCGGACCGTACAGTCGCAAACCGCGGCGATGTTCGGTATAGAGAATCTGCAGCGTATCGAGATCACCCGAGGCCTCTATGGTCGCCACGTGTTCTTTGCCGTCTCGCTTACCTACGAAAACCAACTTCGTTCCGTCGAGAGACCAGTTCCCGCCGGAGTATTCAATCTCCATCTCGTCGCCAAGGATGTCGGTCAGACGGCCGGATGCGATGTCGGGCGTAATGCGATTCGCTGTCGACGGTGGGGAAGATCACGCGGTTCGTGCCGGGGAGGGCCGATCGATCGCGATTTGTAGGGATCGGAAAAACACGGCCTCGAAAACGGGGGCTCGTTAGAGTCGTGTTCGTTGCGGGAACGCGCTCGCGGTATTGAGCGAGTTTGGCGTTTTCGAAGATATAGGACGAGTGAGGGGCCTGTTTGCGGGCGTTTACGGTTGGAATCCGGATCGATACTCTGGCGTTTTGTGTTCACCAATGCCGATTGACCGTCCTACCTCGTTCTGCAGACGACCCATGCAAGTCCATCATCTCTGTCAGGCGATGTCCGAAATCGCGCCGCTGCGGCTAGCCGAAGACTGGGACAATGTCGGTTTGCTACTGGGGCATCGTTCGGCACCGGCGGCGCGGGTAATGACGTGCCTGACGGTCACTCCAGCCGTGGTCAGCGAGGCGGAGGACGAAAACGTTGACCTGATCATCGCGCACCATCCCCTGCCGTTTAAACCGATGGGGAAGATCAATACCGATTCGGCGGCCGGCGAGTTGGTTTGGCGACTGTGTCGAGCGGGGACTGCACTATATAGCGCCCACACGGCTTATGATTCTGCGGTTGGCGGCATCAATGATCAGTGGTGTGAGGCGTTGGGCCTTTCCGGAGGCAAGCCGTTAATTCCCCAGATCACTTCTCATCCGACCGACGCTCGCACGGTGAAAGATAGGGACACCCGCGAGGTGACCATGGCGATCGGTGCGGGACGTTATGGAGATCTGCCTGAGGCTCGACCTGCGAGTGAAATCTTGGCCGCGGCGGCGGAATTTTCCAGTGCGACGCGACCTCGGATGGTCGGCGACCCCCATCGGCCGATTCGGCGGATCGGTGTCGCATGTGGCAGTGGTGGCAGCTTCGTGGGAGCGGCTCGCCGGGTCGGTTGCGATCTGCTGCTGACCGGGGAGGCAACCTTTCACACGTGCTTGGAGGCGGAAAACACGAGTTTATCGCTCGCCCTGGTCGGACATTACGCGAGCGAGAGGTTTGCGATGGAGAGTCTGGCCCGGCGTTTGCAAACCCTGCCCGATTCCCTCAAAACCAAAGCCAGAATGGCGAATGAGGCAGGACTGGAGGTCTGGGCGAGCCGCAGAGAGCATGACGTGATCGCAGTTGACCCAGTTTCTCAGAACCCGTAACGTTGAACGCTGGCACGGTTTACGTAAACCGCACGCTTTTCCGCTTTCCTGACCGCACCGTTTCGCCCTCGCCCCCTTAACATATATGTCCATCCTCGAGCGTCTCTGGGACCTTCTCGGCCTTCTTTTCGGAGGAACCTTCGAAAAAATCGGCCAGCTCGCTACCAGCGTTTTCGGTTCGGCCAACGCACGCCAAGTTGCCAAGTTGCAAGAACGCGTCGACAAAATCACCGCCCTGGAACCTACCTACGAGAAGATGACCGACGAAGAGCTTCGGGCGCAGACCGAAGCGTTCCGGAAACGGCTTCGACAGGGCGAAACTCTCGATGATTTATTGGTCGAGGCGTTTGCCGTCTGCCGCGAAGGCAGTAAGCGGTTCCTCGGTATGCGTCACTATGACGTGCAGTTGATCGGGGGGATGGTGCTGCATTCCGGAGCGATCGCCGAAATGGTGACCGGGGAAGGTAAAACGCTTTGCGCGACGCTCGCCGCCTACCTCAACGCACTCGAGGGTAAAGGCGTTCACGTGATTACGGTGAACGATTACCTCGCTCGTCGTGACATGGAATGGATGGCTCCGCTTTACATGAACCTCGGATTGACGGTCAACGCGATCCAGTCGGGGATGAGTACCGAAGCCAAGCAGGCCGCATATCAATGTGACATTACCTACGGAACGAACAACGAGTTCGGGTTCGATTATCTCCGTGACAACATGCGTCCGGCGGGCAAGGGTGACGATCGTTTCCCGAGTGACGCACAACAGTGCCAGGGGCCGTTGAACTACGCCATCATCGACGAAGTTGACAATATTCTGATCGACGAAGCTCGGACGCCGCTGATCATCAGTGGTCCCGCCGATCTTGATTTGGGCCGGTACGCCGAAGCCGATCGTGTCGCTCGCCAATTGCAGAAAGAAATTCACTTCACCGTCGACGAAAAACAGCACAACGTGACGCTGACGGACGAAGGTGTTCGTGCGGCAGAGGAACTCGCCGGTGTGGAGAGCTTCTACACGGCTGGCAACATGGAATGGCCGCACTTGATCGATAACGCGTTGAAGGCGCATTATCTCTACAAGATCGACGTCAATTACGTCATCAAAGACAAACAAATTGTCATCGTTGACGAGTTTACCGGGCGTTTGATGGAGGGCCGGCAATGGTCCGACGGGTTGCATCAGGCCTGTGAAGCCAAAGAAGGCGTGCCGATCAAGCAAGAGACGCAAACGTTTGCCACCGCGTCGTTGCAGAACATCTTCAAGATGTACAAGAAGCTCTCCGGAATGACGGGGACGGCAATGACGGAAGCGGACGAGTTTTGGAAGATCTACAAACTCGATGTCGTTGCCATTCCGACGCATCGTCACATGCAGCGGATCGAGCATCCTGACCTGATCTACCTCACTGAGAAAGACAAGTTCCGCGCGATTGCCGATGATGTCGAACGTGCCCATAAATGGGACGTGTTGACCTTCAAAGACGGCAACGAGGTTTGGGGGAAAATCGAAAGCGAAACCGACACCGAAATCAAATTCATTGCCAAGAACGAAAAGAACGTCGAGAGCATCTCACGCTCTGAGGTGACATCGGTCGAACGCGCCGGACGCCCTGTTCTCGTCGGTACCGTTAGTATCGAAAAGAGTGAACGTCTCGGTCAGATGCTCGAACGACGCGGCATCCCTCACAGCGTGCTGAACGCAAAACAGCACGGTCGCGAAGCCGAAATCGTGTCTCAGGCTGGACGCATCGGTGCCGTTACGATTGCGACGAACATGGCTGGTCGCGGTACGGACATTATCCTCGGTGGTAATCCGGAAACAATGGCGTGGGCCCAACTGCAACACACCTATCCGACTCGATTGGAAGTGCCGGACGACGTTTGGAACGATCTCGTCAAAGAGATCGACGATCGTGAAGGCATGAAGGCCGAGGGCGAAGTCGTGCGGAAACTCGGTGGGCTTTACGTCCTCGGTACCGAACGTCACGAATCGCGACGGATCGACTTGCAGCTCCGCGGTCGTTGCGGTCGTCAAGGCGATCCCGGTGGCAGTCGATTCTTCCTGTCGCTCGAAGACGACCTGATGCGAATTTTCGCAGGCGATTTCGTCAAGAGCATCATGGAACGGATGGGAATGAAGGAAGGCGAAGCGATCGAGTCAACACTCGTGACCCGCCGAATCGCCGCGGCTCAGAAGAAGGTCGAAGAACGCAACTTCGAAATTCGTAAGAGCCTGCTCGAGTACGACGAGGTTATGGACGAGCAACGCAAACGCGTTTATCGCTATCGCCAAAACCTGCTCGACGGTCACTCCTCACGCAACATGATTCTCGGTCTCATTCGTGCCGAAATTCAAACGCATGTCGACACGTTCCTCGATCCAAATTACGGCGTCGAAACGTTCGCGACGTTTGCCGGATCTCAACTGCAATGCCAACTCGACGCTCGTGATTTCCAGAACATGGAATTCGAGATGGCTGACGGGTACGCAAAAGATCAGGCTGAACGCAAAGCCGAAGTGATGGTTGCCGAAGCGGTTGAGGAAAACCTCCCTGGCGGCATGGAAGAGGAGTGGAACTGGAAGGCGATGGCGACGTGGGCCAACACGCGTCTGCAAGGAAATTACCAGGATCACAAGCTCAAACAACTCGATCGCGACGAGATGATCGACGAGTTCGTCGAGAAGGCTCACGCTCTGATCGAAAAGACTGACCTCTCCGAAGGCGAACCGCTGCTCGATGCCGAGTACGGTCTGCGAGTCCTATGCGGTTGGATGCGGCACAAGTTCGGTATCGAAACGACGCCTGAAGAATTCCGCGACGTCGAAGATCGCCGGAAGGTCACCGAGACGCTGATGCAGCGAGCCGAATCGGCCTATGCCGAGAAGGAAGCCGAGTATCCAGTGCTCACGGGGATTTCGCGTTTCACTGAGAAGCAGGGCTCGCAAGTTTCGCTCGATCGCGAAGGTCTGATTTCCTGGGTGAAGGGCCGGTTCAACACGGACCTGTCACTCGATGAGATCAAACTCAACCGCGATGACCTGAAACAACAGTTAATCCAGCATAGCAAAAAGTCCGCGAGCGAGTCTGTCGCTGCACAGGACAAGGCTCTCGAAAAAGTCGCCGAAATCTTCTCGGGCGCCGACGACGAAACCACTGCTTTGTTGGCCAGCGGAGATAGTGGCAAACTCGAAGCACTCGTCGAATGGCTCGGCACCGAATTGAATCACGAAACTGCCGTGGAAGACCTGTCGCGACTCAATCGCGCGGATCTGACATTGGCGGTCCAAGGTGCGGTCGATGACCGGTTCTATCCTGAAATGCGGCGAATGGAGCGACAGATTTTGCTCAATATCGTCGACGATTCGTGGAAGAATCACTTGCTGACGATGGATCACCTTCGCAGCAGCGTCGGACTGAAGGGCTACGCCCAAATGGATCCGAAGGTCGAATACAAACGCGAAGGCATGCGGTTGTTTGAAACCATGTGGGGAGCCATCGGCGAACGTGTGTCCGATCTGATCTTCCGTATGGAATCTTTCAATGAGGACTTCATCCGCAGCACATGGGTCGACGCGCGTGCTCGTCACGACGATGCTCACGAAGCGGGCACGGCAGCACGGATGGCCAGCGATACCGCTGCACAACGTGCCGCATCGGGTAGCGAAGGTCGAGGAGATGGTGAAGAAGCGAAACCGGAACCGATTCGCAAAGATGAGCCACGTGTCGGTCGCAACTCGCCTTGTCCGTGTGGCAGTGGCAAAAAGTACAAGTCGTGCTGCATGCGGAAAATGGTTTAACGTCGCTGAATTCAAAGCGGCGACGTGAACGTGCAGACTGATCGTCTGCGGTTCACGTTTTTGCCGAGAGCATTCGGGCGAAGACAGGGATTCACATTTTCAACTGAGACGAATCACTCGTCACCGAAAGCTAGTTTCGAAACCAAAGGGAACACGGATGTTTCTGAATTTGCTCTACGCGACCGCACTCGTGATGCTGTCGCCGGTGGTTCTTTACCGCATGATTCGTCACGGGCGTTATCGACGTGGGGGTTCGCAAAAGCTGTTCGGGTTGTCGCGGCATCACGCGGCGCAGTTGCGGGGCGACCATGGGCGAGTGATTTGGTTGCACGCCGTCAGTGTGGGCGAAGTTAATTTATTGCCCGAATTGGTCAAGCGACTTGCGGTTCGCTCACCCGATGCCGCGATCGTGATTAGTTCGTCGACTGACACCGGTTACGATCTGGCCGTCAAGCATTTTGGGGCGGATCGAGTCTTCTTCTGCCCACTCGATTTCACGTGGGCCGTTTCTCGAACGCTCCGGAATCTCCAGTGTAGCCATTTGGTTCTCGCGGAGTTGGAGTTGTGGCCAAATCTGATTGCCGCTGCGGAGCGACTGGGGTGTCCGGTTGCCGTTGTCAACGGGCGATTGAGTGAACGGAGTGCGGCCGGCTATCAGAAGTTTGCTCGTTTGTTAACGCCGACGTTTGCGCGGTTGTCGATGGTCGGATGCCAAGATGTGGTGACGGCAAAACGGTTTGTTGATTGTGGCGTTGAACGGACTCGAACCCGTGTGACCGGGTCGTTGAAATTTGACAACGCACCGCGTTCGCGTGAGACCACGGAAGTTGCTTCACGGATGAATTGGGCGGGTGTGGACGCGTGGCACCGCGTTTGGTGTTTTGGAAGTACACAATCAGGCGAAGAAGCGTTGGCGATCCGGGTTTTTCACCGTTGTCGACAAGAGCATCCCGAGTTGCGTCTGATCCTCGTTCCGCGGCATCCCGAGCGATTCGACAGCGTCGCTGACCTGATTGTCGCAAACGGTGATCGTGTGGTGCGACGAAGTCGAAATGACAGTCAATTCGATGATCAATGGGAAAGCGATGAAGTGATCTTGGTCGATACGATCGGAGAGCTAAAGCACTGGTGGGGCGTTGCCCAAATCGCGACAGTGGGTGGCAGTTTTGGTGACCGCGGCGGGCAGAATATGCTCGAACCGGCAGGTTATGGGTGTGCGGTTTCGTTCGGCCCTAATACCAAGAATTTTGACACGATCGCTGGTCGGTTACTCGATGGGGGAGGCGCCGTTCGGGTTGCCGATGAGGATGAGCTCGAACAGTTCGTACGTCGTTGTTTGGATGATATTCCGGCCGCCGATGATCTCGGACGAAACGCTCAATCGATCGTTGATGAGCATCGTGGTGCCTACGATCGCACTATCGACATGTTGGGAATTGGCGATTCACGTTCGCAATCCAAGCGTCGCGCGGCGTAGCGACGGGGCTTTCCCTAGGGATCCGTTCTGTTTGGTTCCTGTGGAAAGCGTGCTTTCGTGAACTCGCGATAGTCATCGGTTTCGCGGATCGATTCGAGATCGGCGTCAGCGTCGAAGGTTGATCGCCAAGCTGGATCGTCAAAGAGGCCTGCATCGGCGGCTTTTTCGAGTCCTTTGATGGCGTTGGTTTGATACCAGGTCGAGAGCGAATGTCGAACCGGTTCGCTGAGATGGGCGTCGTTTTGCAACGCCCGGATCGCGAGTGCGAAGTTGACCGCGAGGTTGTAGTAAGAAAGCGGTTCGAGCTCGTCAGCGCCGAGCAACGGAGCGGAACGTTCAGTGCCCGCGAGGAACGATCCGAGGCGAATCTCAGCGTCGCTGAGGTTAATCGCGATCGTGTTTCGTTGCGGACTGCGTTCACTGATCTTGTACGCTTCGGACAAAAAGTATCTCGCTTGCTCGTAGTTTTTCTTGCTGTGGAAATGCGCGGCAGTTTGTCGGTAGGCGAGCATCGCGGTGTCGCGAACATCATCCGAATGATCGTATTCATTCAGCATGGCGGTGACGGTTTGGTGCAATGAATTGACAAGGTCGTCAACGTCTTGGTCGAGGTCCAACAGGTACCCGATCAACAGGTTTTCGACCAACAACTGATACGCGAGGTTTTGGGACGTGGGCTCGCGGCGGTGTAGTTCGATTGCTGCTTGACGGGCCCGTTTGCATTGGTCGGCTGCCGTTTCCAGTTCCCCGTCGGATGAGCTGATCGTTGCCAGTTGGACTAGATCACCGACGATCGAAAGGAGTTGCGCATTGTCGAGTTCGTTGAGCGGCACTTCCTTGATCACGTCGAGACTCTTGCGTGTATAGGCGTTGCTGTTTTCTTCGGCATTCTCGAGGTCAAATTCCTTTAGCCAGTCGCCGTAATCACGGAGGGATGTGGCGAGATTTTTCCGTAATACGGGTTCGTTGGGAAAGTCGCGAACGAGCGTTTCGCGAACGGCGATTGCGTTGTCCAGGCGAGCAAACCCTGCGTCGACCTGCCCTGCCCCGAATCGGTACTGAGCTTCCGTGTCGAGGGAGTCGGCTTTCCGTTCGTTGGGAAATGGGACGTTCCAGTAGGTGTCCGGGAATTGTTCCATCATCTGTTGACGATGGGCTTCTTTGCCCGCCGCATCCGCCCAACGTTCATTGGATTGATCGAGTCGACCGAGTACCGAGTAAAGGCTTGAGCGAACTTCGGTGTAGGCGACGCGATTGGGAAGCGAGTCGAGTTGATCAAGGGTTTCCTCGGCGACATCGAAACGTCGTTTGATTTCAGACACCGCAGATTCGTCTTCGAACCACATCGAAAGCATCGCGGTATTGATCAGCGTTTTGGCAAAGAGAACCTGGATGTCTGGTATCTGGGGATATTCATGTGCGAGTTGTTCGACGGGACTCAAAACGCCAGTGGCGTCTTGGATGATTTCATCGGGAGCCTTGCCCTGGCTCAGATCAGCGAAGACGAGATTCAATCGGGATTTCAACAAACGATAGCGATACATCACCACGGATGGATGTGCGTTGACGAGTTGGCCGTAAAGTTCGATGCCCTTGGTCAGTCCGTTTCGAACCGCGTTTGGATCGGGGTTCGGTCCTGCGATCGCGAGTGTCGTGGCCATCGTGTTTTCAACGTCGATTTTCAGTTCGGCGTAGGAAAGGTTATCGGGATGTCGGTTAACGAGTTGCTGGGCGATTTTTTGTGCCTGTTCGGCGTACTCCAGTGAAGGATTTCGCAAGCGAGCGTTGCCGGTTTCTCGGGCCATCGACACCAAGACTCGCGCGCGGAATTCGAGTACGGTAATTTCGTTTTCACGCGTAATCTCAATCTCGTCGGATTGCGACAATGCCGTCTTCCAATCATCGATGGCGCCCAATACATCGCCTTCGGCAGCCCGACATTCGGCTCGCTCGGCGAGGCTGTGGTTCAGACGCAGTCGCCAATTTTCAGAAAAACGTTTGGCTGCAGATGAGCGGCGACTGATCGCTTCATCCAGGGTTGTGATGGCCGCATCGGTGTGTCCTGTGGTGAACTGAGATTTTGCCAGTTGCGTCGATGCGGCGATTGAGATTGACGCCATGTCAGCGGTGGCCACGGAGTCGGCGTACGCAATGGCCTGACGTGCATGATTCATCGATTGATCGAATTCTGCTGTTATGTCGTAGAGCGTGGCGAGTTGCAGGTGCGTGTTTGCACGGAGGCTTTCGAATTCGTTTTTGTTATTGAGGGCGAGATCCGGCGATTCAAATTCCTCGCCAAGATCGTGCAAGTTCTTCTCGACGGTCTCGTATTGTTTGATTGCATCGGTAGGCGATTGCGTGTTGTGAATGATCGCCGCGAGAAGCGATCGCCACTGGGCCTGTTCCAATCGGAGTCGCGGATCGTCGGGGTTCTGCGAGAGGAATTCGACAAAGTAGGGTTCGGGCGATTTGAGAAGTTTCATGCGAAGTTGTTCGAGCCCTTCGGCCTTGAGACGTTCGTCCTCGCTGATCTGCACGAAGGATTCTCGAACGGCCTTTCGGGCCGCGATCAGGTTGCGTTCGGCGGTATCGCGTTGAGCGGCGACCTCCGCGTTCTTCGTCGATAGCAGTGCGGCGATAACGCTCAGAGCGATGATTCCCATTAGTAATGCGGCGATTCCTGACGTCACCAACGTTCGGTGCTGACGCATCCAGCGACGCAGTCGCTCGTGCCACCGTTCTCGGTATGCGGTGACCGGTTCGTCGGCGAGCCATGCGTCGAGATCGTCTGCGAATTGCTTGGCCGTTTGGTAGCGATCCGATGGTAGTTTCGCAGTCGCCTTCTCAACGATGGCTGCGAGTGCGACGGGAATGCTGGGGTTGATCTGCGTCGGGGCAACGGCGTCTCGGTGCTTTGCCTTCTCCAGCACACGACCCGTTGACGTGCCCGGGTACATGATCGTCCCAGTGAGGATGGTGTATAGCGTTGCACCCAAACTGAAGACATCACTGCTGGGGCCCATTTCGGATTGTCGACCGTTGGCCTGCTCAGGCGACATGTAGGGTGGCGTCCCCCAGATTTTGCCCTCAGAGTCTTTGGTAAGACGAATCGATTCAAACCTCGGAGTTTGCTCGCTGAGTTGGTCGTGAAGGTTATCGGCGTCGCGCGATGAGTCGTGTTGAAAGATCGCGGCCAAGCCCCAGTCGACGACGAGGGTTTCGCCATAAGGACCGAGCATGATGTTGTCGGGTTTGATGTCACGATGAATAACGCCCCGGCTGTGGGCGTAGTGGATCGTATTGCAGACGTCGAGGAACCGGTTGAGCAGTTGCCGTAGCGCGAGCGACGGGTCGCGACCGTTTGGGAAAAGTGGTTCGCCCGAGTGCAGCGTTTTGATCGCGGTTTTGAGGCTTTTGCCACGTATGAAACGCATTGCGTAAAAAGGGCGTCCGTCTTCGTATTGGCCCATGCCGTAGACGGGGACGACGCCCGGATGTTCGAGCGAACCGGTGATGGAGCCTTCGACAATGAACATCTGCCGGCTCGCCATGTTGTCGGCGTAGTGGTTTTGGATTTCTTTCAACGCGATGTCGCGGTGCACTTCCATGTCTGTGGCAACGTAGATTTCCCCGAGTCCGCCTCGGGCATGGAAACGTTTGGATCGATAACGCGCCGGGATTCCAGGTGTGTTCGTCAACGTGGGACGCATCGATGAATTTGGCGACGCCACACGTTGTTTGGCATTCGGATTTGCGACAACGTTATGTCCCACTTCTGGGACAACGGTCTGGTAGGTGAGCAGTGCGTCGGGAGTCGCGGCGTGCGTTTCCAAGAGATGATCGAACAAGGAAAGCGGGAACGGAAGCGGATCGATCGCGGCAAGGCTCGCCGAACTGTCGTCGTGATGCTGCCGCAGATGGTCTTTGACGGCCGCGTCGATTTGTTGGCGTTTCGCTTCATCGATCATTCCGGTTTGCACCATCGTGTCGGCGATTGATCCGTGCGATTCCATCCGCGCAACGGCGCGGCCGAGTTGTTCGTTGTCAATTTTCGCGTGGCGAAACGCGAAGGCGGTGAAGAGCAATTCCAGGTCGATCGGACGGATCATGAAGTGACTCGAATCGAGGGCTGTCGAAAAGTGTGCGGGTAAGACATTTGTAGAATACCGAAATTGATTGGCATAAATGGATTGATCGTGTGGTTTTGGTCGCAGACAATGAGGGGATGCTTCGTTTTATTTACGTGATTGGGGAAAGTCCGATGCATGGCTATGCTGCCGCCCGCGTTTTGTTTTTGTCATTGGTCGCGGCGATGATTAGTACCGGATGCACGCGAAAAGTCTATGAAATTCAGCTCAAACCGGACGGGACGTCGATTGAGCGAACATTGACCGTGTGGAGCGAGACCACGAGCGCCGACAAAAAAGTATCGCCGCTTCCGGAAGGGGAACTGAGGCACTTTCGACAGTTTTACGATTCGGCCAACGATCGCTTGGAAGGTGACAAGCATGTTTTCTCAGGTCGATTCGAAGGAGAGATGCCGCAGGACGTTGGCGGGGCAGGCAGTTACACGCATTTCGAATCTCCACTCGGTTCAACGTCTTTGTACAGTGAGCGGTTTCGCGGCGAGGATGATCTGCAGGATTCGATAGCGAAACGTAACCAGGCGGTCGACAAGATCATTGCGTTGTTGCTGCATTGGGCGCGAAACGAACTGCCTGAATTAGAAACACGTCAGCGGATAGAGGTGTTCCTCGATCAAGATCTACGGCGGGATCTGATGAATCTCTCTGCGTATTGTCTGACTCACGCGATGCTCAGTGATCTCGATGAGCAGGAAATCGGAAAACGCCTGGCCGCCCGCATGGCGCAGTATCTCGTTGAACGCGACTACGTACGTTGGCAGGAGGTTCCGAGATTGTTGCGAGTATTTAGTTCCGAAGACCCTGACCAATTCGCGGGCCTGCTTCATGCGACCGTGATTCGCAAGTTGGGGATTCCCGAAGGTGAATCATTAGCGATTCTTGCCGATGCTGAGCGACTCGCGAATTCGTTGAGAGAGTCTTTCCGTGAAACGGAAATCTATCGAACCGAACTTGCTCGCTATCAAGAAGAACACCCGGCCGACGACGAGGGCGATTCGTCCGAAGAGATTGATCCGCTAGGGTTGTTGGCGGGGTTTGCGTTGGAGGCGACGCTTCCAAAATCGGGTTCGGGATGGACGGTCGTGGAGGTCGATCTGGAATGCGGCATTGAACCTTTTGCGACCAACGGGACATGGGATGAAGAATCGAAATCTGTGAGTTGGAATGATTCGATCGATGATGCGACCATTCCTGTACTGGCGTTTGCCGCCTGGAGCCAACCTGATGTCGAGAATCAAGAACGCCTCTTTGGTTCGACGGTGTTGTCGGGTGAGGAACTCGCGAAGTATGTTTTTTGGTATCGCGGACTCAACGAGAGCGAACGTGAGCAATGGGACGAGTTTTTTTCTGACGTGACGCCCGACGATGATTGGCGGGAAAGGCTCGATCGATTTGAATTCCCCGAAGCCGATCAACTGGCCGAAGTTGCGCGTCGCTTGTTGAGTGAGGCTTTGACCAAAACAAAAACAGAATGACGAATCCGATGCCATTGCCCGAAGCCGTTTCTCTCATCAAACGATTTCGCGAATCGGGGTGGCGGATCGTGTTGGCCGAAAGCTGCACCTGTGGAATGGCGGCTGCGATCATGGGCCAAGTGCCGGGGGCCAGTGACGTGTTCTGCGGAAGTGCGGTGACGTACCGCGAATCGGTCAAATCGGACTGGTTGGGTGTCGATGCGGCTACCCTGCGACAGTTTACCGCAGAGAGCCAGCAGACGACTGACGAAATGGCGAGTTGTCTGCTGCAACGTACGTCGGAGGCTCGCTGGGGAGCCGCGATCACCGGGCATCTGGGGCCTGGGGCACCGGCGGCGACCGATGGGCATATTTTTGTTTCGTTGGCTGGTCGATCGACGGGCAACAAAGTCGAGAAGGTTGCCTCGGGCGAGTTCGTTTTGACGTCGACGAATCGGACCGATCGCCAGATCGAAGCGGCGGAAAGCTTCATTCGATGGATTTCGGACCAAACATTGGGGAGTGAGGGCCGCGGATGATGTCAAATTTCTCGCTGATGGACTGAGAACAAAAGCGATGTCTGTCGCGTTGAAACCGACATAGCGGTTAGGTTTAAACGGACTCATTTGGTATTCTGGCGTCCTGGTAATGGACCTGATCCTTCCTGAAGTGCTCCGGTTGTCGAAACCTCCCGCCTCAGCCTTCCCCCATCTCACCTTGTGCTGCTCAATTGTCCACGTATTTTGATTCTTTGAATCTGTTTCTTCAGAAAACGCTCGTTCGCTTTTGCTGCATCGGAGGAGTTGCGACCTGCGTACTTCTCGCGGGATGTTCTGAAGAGGCACCGATTGTGACCTATCAGATTCCGACGACGGTTCCGGCGGCACTGGCGGCCGAGGACACTCGGATGGTTGCGGCGATTTTGCCGCAAGAAAAGCAGGCTTGGTTCTTTAAAATCATGGGGCGTGTCTCGGCGGTCGATCGGATTGCGGATGAGTTTCGTGAGTTTGTCGAGCAGATTGAATTCAAGGACGGCGAGCCGGTCATTGGGGAACTGCCCGAAAATTGGAAACGCGGCGGTGCACGGGCGATGCGGTTCGCCTCGATCGATATCAACACGCCGGAGCAGCAGCTCGATCTCAGTATTTCACAGCTCGCCCGGATGGATGATTGGGACGCGTTGGTCACGAGCAACGTGACACGGTGGCGCGGTCAGGTGGGGCTCGAGGCGACGGACGAAAAATGGTCAGGAGCCGAGGAATTGGATTGGCAAAACGGCGACTCGTCGGCTGCCGCGGTTTGGGTCGACGTTACGGGACGCCCCTCAACCTCGGGGCCGCCTGCGATGGGCAGTCCCCCTTTCGCAGGCGGGGCTCCGATTGCTGGTGGTGGCCCGTTTTCGGGGGACGCCCCGTTTGCCGGTTCTGGTGCGATGCCATCGGGGGCGAGCGGTTCTCCGGATCCACACGCGGGATTGCCTCGTTCGGCACGCGAGGCGATCGCTGCCCGCGCCAAAGAGGTGGGAGGAACGGAGAACACCGATGCGAAGCAATCCGATTCAACTACGGATGAGGAAGCCTCGAAATCGAAACTCAAATACGACCGTCCCGAGGGATGGAGAGATGGCCGCATGAGTATGATGCGATTGGCCGCGTTTAATGTCGGCCCTGAAGACAGCGCGGCCGAAGTCACGATCATTAATGCCGGTGGTGATTTGCGCGGCAACGTTGCCCGATGGATGGGGCAAATTCGTGAATCCGCCGTGCCAGACGAAGAGGTCGACGCGGCGTTAGAAAACGCAGAGAAATTTGAGGTAAGCGGTCGGCCTGCGCAGCGGTTTGTGTTATTGCCCGAGGAGCGAAGCGACGCTGGCGAAGCTACTGCCATCGATGCGACGATCATCCCTCTCGAAGAAGGATTCAGCATGTTTGTCAAAATGACCGGACCGGTCGAAACGATCAATTCACAATCCGAACAAATGAAAGCATTCTTGCAGAGCATTGAGTTCTGAGCCGTCTCAGCACCTCGAACTTAATCCTCCCTCCCTCGCCTTCAGGCCCCATCCATCATGGCTTCTGTTACTACCGATTTCCCCGCTGATCGCTCCTCTCCTGTCGGTACGAAGACGGGGCAGACATCGATAGCGTATCAATTTCTCGCCGCGATTGGCTCGCTTAAGATGACGGTCGTCTTGTTTGCATTGTCGATCGTGTTGGTGTTGGTCGGGACGTTGGCTCAAGATGAAATGAACATGCAGGAGGTGAAAGAACGGTATTTCCTTTCTTGGATCGCACCCCTGCATATTGATGACTTTTTCCCGCAGGCGTTCTATCGTCACGACACTCCGATTCCGGGTGTGATTCCGTTTACCGGTGGTGCATTGATCGGGTTTCTGTTGATGGTGAACCTGATCGCCGCCAAGATCACCCGTTTCCGGTTACAGGCAAAAGGTGGTCGACTCGCCGCGGGGCTTGCTTTCCTGGCACTCGGAATCGGGATCGCGGGCGTCGTTGTTTTCCTCGGGCATAACGACGATGGTTTGCAGGGTACGCCGCCGGAATGGTTGGGGTACGAGCGGTTGTGGGCATTGATCATGGCGACGTTGGCGGTCGGGGCTATCGCGTGCGGTGTCGCCGCGTCGAGTGCTCGATCGGTTGTGTTCCAACGATTAGGTTTCGTTGTGGCGGCGTTGCTTGGCGTCGCGGTCATCGTGTCGTTGGCAACGGGGTTTCGAATTGGCGATCCGGGTTTGCGGATCGTATGGCAGTTAGCCAAGGGGCTCGGTGCGGGCCTCGTGATGTTGGTCGGGTGTCAAATCGCGTTTGGAAAACAGGGCGGGAACGTGTTGTTGCATCTGGGCGTCGGGTTGTTGATGGTTGGTCAATTCGCATTCGGCGACCGGCAAACCGAACAGCGGCTCAGCCTTGTTGAAGGGCAGTCCACCAACACGTTTGTCAATCTCGACCAAGTCGAGTTGCAGTTGATTCGGACCGAAGACGGGATTCAAACCGTGACCGCGATTCCGGCGCAGCGGTTGGTAGACGTTGCGGGCCGTGACGACGTGCTCAGTGATCCGTCATTGCCTTTGGACGTGCGAGTGATTGAGTATTTTGAAAACTCCTCGCTCGTTGAATTGAAAAAGGACAACCCCGCAACGAAAGGCATCGGGCTGGAGGTGTCTGCGGCCGAACGTGGTAAGTCCGGCGGCGCCAAAATGGAAATGAATACACCGTCGGCGTATATCGAACTGATCAACCCCGACACGGACGAGTCGCTCGGTACGTTCTTGGTCAGCCACTCGATTAACGATCGTGCGATCTTGATGCCGGACGGCAAGAGCAAAGACATGATGGACTCCGTCACGGTCGACGGAGAAACCTACGAGTTCGGATTGCGTTTGCATCGAGAGGTCAAGCCTTACTGGGTTCAACTCGACGATGTTCGTCGTGTGAATTGGAGCGGTTCGGACACGCCTCGTGATTACTCATCGTTCATTCGCATCGTTGATGAAGAGACGGGTGATGATCGAAAAGAACGGGTTTGGATGAACAACCCGTTGCGATATCGCGGTGAAACGTTTTATCAATCCAATTACACCGAATTGCCTGGCGGTAAAGAACTGACCGGGATTCAGGTGGTTCGTAATTCGGGATGGTTGATCCCCTACGTCGCATGCAGCATTACGGCGCTGGGGATGTTGGTCCACTTCTGGGGAACGCTGACTCGATTCATTGCTCGGCGGCGACGCGAAACGAGCGGCAACGTGTCATCCCCGCTGGAGCCCGATCCGTTTGGGCGGTTCGGCGAAGATGAGCTTTCGGGCGGTGTCATCAATGGCGATGGTGCGGGAGTTGATCTCAAGCGGGGGCAAAAGAAGGAACGCGCGAGCTGGCCGGTGGCGTTGTGGATTTCGGCCGTCGTTTTGGGCGTTGTCTATTTGTTGTTGCCCGCCTCATCGATGCAGAATATGCGCCGACCGACCGAGCGCGATGCGAAGTTTGATTTCGCTGTCGCCGGTAACCTGCCGGTGCAGTACGGCGGGCGAGTGATGCCTTTGGATGCGTATGCACGCCAGACTCTGAAGGCGATGACGAACAAAGATTCGTTGCCGATCGATGGCGCCCCGTCCAAAATCCAAGAACGCGTCGACACGCGTAAAATGTCTGCCGTTCAGTGGTTGATGGAAGTCGCCATGGACAGTGAAGAGATTCGCCGATTGCCGATGTTCCGTATCGACGCCGAAGAGGTTCGCGCGGAGTTGGATCTCGAGCGACGTGAGAGCAAGCTGTATTCGTTGCAGGATATTGGCGATAACCTCGAACGGTTCACCACCTTGGTTCGTGAAGCCGGTGCGAAAGACACGCTTGAACAGGATTTCAAGGACAAGAAGCTGATCGAACTTGATATGCGGACGCGGCAATACACGCTCGCGGCAGCTTCGTTTCGGTTGCCGATCCCTGACGCGATTCCGGCTGACTTTTTCCCGGAAGGAACGAGCGAACAGACACGGCAGCTCTTTGCACTCCGGCGACTCGAAGAGCGTATGAATAGCTTGGCGAGCATGAAAGCCCCCGCGATGATTCCGCCGAAACCGAGCGAGGCGGTTTCCGATGAGATTCAGCCGAGATGGACGCCGTTCGCGCCCGCGTTCTTTGACATGGCGAAGAACGGACTCAGCGAAGGCGAAACGCCCGCGGGCATTCGCACGTTCAGTGAGATGATTCGGTCGTATGGCGCCGAAGACGCGGCGGCTTTCAATGCCGCCGTGGACAAGCACTTGGCGAGTGTGCAGTCGTATCCGATTGATGGATACGATCGCGCGGCCGTTTCGTTAGAGGGATGGATCGGAAGTGCGAGCCCAACGAACGTTGCGATCTTTATCTACACGCTCGCATTCGTGTTGGGGTTGATTGCGATGGCAATCGACGCACCGCGTTTGAACACCGCCGTGTGGGGCACGGTCGTGATTGCGTTTATTGTGCACACGATCGTGATCGGGGCGCGAGTTTATATCACCGGTCGGGCTCCCGTGATCAACCTCTACTCGTCCGCGATTTTCGTCGGTTGGGCTGCGGCATTGTTTGGTTTGGTGGTGGAGCGGATGTTCCGTTACGGGACCGGCAATTTGCTCGCTGCGTTTGCGGGTTTCATGACATTGCGGGTCGCCGATTACATCACGTTGCCGGTCGGGCAAGCGGAAACGATGGGGGTGTTGCAGGCGGTCTTGGATACTCAATTCTGGTTGTCGACTCACGTGATCACGGTCGCACTCGGTTACGTCGCCACAATGGTGTCGGGGATGCTGGGGATCGGATATCTGGTTTCGTGTTGGCTCGGCGCGAGCGATCGGGCTAAGCGTGACTTGTATCGCGTCATCTACGGAGCGTCGTGTTTCGGGATCTTGTTCAGTTTCGTCGGTACGGTGTTGGGCGGTCTTTGGGCGGACGACTCGTGGGGACGATTCTGGGGCTGGGATCCCAAGGAGAACGGTGCTTTGCTGATTGTGATCTGGAACGCTCTGATGCTGCACGCTCGGTGGGACGGGATGGTCAAGGCGAAAGGGTTTGCGATCTTGGCGATCGGTGGCAACATCATCACCGCGTGGAGTTGGTTCGGGACGAACGAATTGGGCATCGGGTTGCACAGCTACGGGTTCACCGAAGGGATGCTCAAGGCGTTGGCGGTGTTCTTTGCGGTACAACTTGCATTCATTATCGCGGGAATTTTCGTGCCGACGCGCGATCCGGCACCGCCGGCTGCTGGGTAGGTGTTTTGTCATCGTGTCTGTCGCGTTGGGCGGTTGGAAACGAGGCGTGCGAGCGTGAGAGCTGAGGGGGCGAAAGTTCGCTTACCTGGACTCTTTGGGTGCCGAAAGGCTGCCTACCGTTTTTGCGGCGTCGTGCTGACGGATCGGCGGTGTCGGTTTAGGGCGTTCAGGGTGCCGGTTAGAACGCCATGTTGGTGCGGCGACGGACCAATATCGTGATTTTTGAGCAGGATTCCGCTGGTTTCCGTTGAAATTGCCCGTCTGGTGAAGTGCCCTGCCATGCGTGTAGAATGGGGCGATACAGGAACGGTCGCCTATCAACTTCGTGCGGCGACCACAGCATGACGCCGCTATCAACCGGGTCGTCTCACGCAAACTCGTTAAATCCGCTGGAGCCCTCTGCCGTGAAAAAAGTCGAAGCCATCGTTCGCCACTTTAAGCTCGAAGATGTTAAAAACGCATTGACGGAGCAAGGCATCCACGGCATGACCGTTAGCGAAGTACGCGGTTTCGGTCGCCAAAAAGGGCATACGGAAATTTACCGCGGTACGGAATACGCGATCGATTTCGTTCCGAAAGTCAAAATCGAAGTGGTCTGCACCAGCGATAACTTGCAAACCGTAATCGACACGATTTTGCAAACTGCTCAGACCGGTCAAATCGGCGACGGTAAAATCTTCGTCACCAATCTGGAAGATTCGGTACGGATTCGAACCGGCGAGCGGGGCGAAGAGGCACTTTAAGTGCTGATGACTCGTTATCGGGTCGATATGGCGGCTCGTTGATCTTTCCTCGAGCATCCGGAATTTACGCTGTCCGATCTTAAACCCGTGGCTAAATCGATCTCGTTAGCATCCACGGCCCTACGGTACCGAGACCAACTCACGGAAGGACGGTCCCGGATCGAAGCGAGATTTCGAACCGGATTGCCGAGTTTTCAGACCGCGACAGCTCTGAGTGACCTCTACGATCAGATTGTCTGTTCGGTATTTGAGGATTCGCTTGAACAGGCTCTTGCTGGTGGTGCGAAGAGCCAGCACATCAATCGGCTGGCCTTGGTGGCCCATGGTGGCCATGGCCGTCGGGACCTGTCGCCCTATAGCGATGCGGATTTGATGCTGTTGACGCCTCGTATCAGTGCGTCGTGTGCCGCTCCGGTGGCGGGGAATTTGGTTCGCGACCTGACCGACGCGGGCATGGATGTCGGTTTTTCGGTTCGGACTCCTGCCGAAGCGTGTTCGCTGGCATGGACGGATCCAAAAATATACACGTCGTTAACTGAGTCGCGGTTGCTGTGCGGCGACGAGACGACGTATCGCCGGTTCTATGAATCATTCCGGGCCGGCGCCAAACGCCGCTGGAAATCGCTCAACCAGAAAGCGATCCAGACGCGGCGCGAAGAGCGTCGTAAATGGGGTGAAACGATCTATTTGCTTCGTCCCAATATCAAACGATCCCGAGGCGCACTTCGAGACATTCAATTGGTTCGGTGGCTCGGTTTTGCCACGCACGGTCAGACGGACCTCGCCCAGTTATCCAGTCTTGGTGCACTTTCAGGCGACGATCTGGAGACGCTGCGGCGGGCACATGGATTCATGCTTCGTCTTCGCCACGAGCTTCATTTCCGTGCCGGGCGTAGCCAAGACATCTTGGATCGACCAACGCAAATGGAGATCGCGCGTGACTGGGGATACCAGGGTGAGGTGGGGGTTTTGCCGGTCGAAGATTTCATGCAAGACTATTTCGAGCATACACGTGGAGTGCGTTATGTTTCGGCGTTTTTCGATGACGACCATCGCGCTCGGTCTCGCACCGCGACGGCGCTCGAGAAGGTGTTGTCGCGGCGTATTGATGACAAGATTCGTATGGGGCCGACGCACATTTGGGTGGTCTCTAAAAAGCTCGAATCGTTTGCGGTGAGTTTGCCCGACGTGCTGCGGTTGATGCAATTCGCCAATGAGAATCGCCGACGGATTGCTCATCCGACCTGGCAGGCGATTCGGGTGGCGATGCTGGACCGTCGCTTGAGTCCTCCGGATCCGCAGAGTGTGCAGTCTTTCTTGGCTTTGCTGAGTCAACCCGGTCGTTTGGCCTCATTGCTGCGACGTTTACATGAGCTGCGGATTATCGAGCAGTTGATTCCCGCGATGCGGCGATGTCGTGGGTTATTGCAGTTCAACGCCTACCATCAATTCACCGTCGATGCTCATTGTCTCCGCGCGGTGCAGGCGGCAACCGAGTTCGAGGACGATGACAGTGCGATGGGGCGGCGTTATCGTCGCATCAAAGACAAGACACTGTTGCACCTAGCACTTCTGATTCATGATCTGGGTAAAGGTTACGACGAAGATCACAGCGAGGTGGGACGACGAATCGCGGGTGAAGTTGCCGACGCGTTTGAGCTGGAGACGAGTCAAAAGGAGACGTTGCAGTGGCTGATACACAAACATTTGTTGATGAACACGGTTGCGTTCCGGCATGATCTCAACGACCCGGATGTCGTCCATGACTTTGCCGCCGAGGTGGGATCAGTGGGGCGGCTTGAATTGTTGCTCGTTCACAGTGTCGCTGACCTGATCGCCGTTGGGCCTGACGTGCTGACCGATTGGAAGATGAAGTTAATTGAGGATTTGTATCTGAGGACGCGTCGGTATTTCGAAACTGGAAATCTTCCCGGCGAGAACGATCCCGAACTCGACCAGCATCGGCAGGAGACCGTGGAGTTGATTCGAGCTGCAGGTGGCAGCGATTCTGTGGTGGATCTCGTCGGCGAATTGCCGCTGTCACTGCTGCGTCATCGCGCCAGCGAGGAGATTGCTCACGAGCTAATCCAGGTTGGACAATGGCTCGGCAAGGAAGAGGGCTGTTACTGTGCGGGACTGATCGAGCCCGACGGAGGCGCGGTTCGGTACAATGTGGTGGTTCGCCAAGGCGAGCGTCGGGTCGGGACGTTCGCTCGGATTACCGGGGCTCTCTATGCGTGTGGTTTGACGATCTTCCGCGCTAATATCGAGACTGTCGGTGAAGACCTCGTGTGGGACTCGTTCTGGGTCAGTGATCCAGACTTTGCCGATCAACCGCCCGTCGATCGGATTCAGAAAGTGTGTAGTGTGATCCGGAAAGCGATCGACGAACCGGACGCGCCGTTACCCGCCGCACGACGGGTTTGGAAGACGAAAGGCAACAGCGAGCCTGAGGTCGTGCACTTGTTGCCGACCAAGATCATTTTTGACAACGACACGTTTGACCATCAGACGATCTTGTCGCTCTTCACGTATGATCGGTTGGGATTGTTGTCGGAGATTGCCAAGGTGTTATTCGCCAATGATGTTTCGATTCAATTCGCAAAAATCGATACGCACCTGGATCAAATTGCGGACGTGTTCTATATCACCGACGCCAACGATCAACCGATTGTCGACTCGGACTATCAAAACCAAATTCGTGAAGCGATGCTTCAGGTGATCAACCGAGAAACAAACGCGTCGTAGCGGTGTTAGCTAGCACGCGATTGAATGCGTGCTGTGAATTGGTTCGCGAGTTGCGTCAAATGATTTGATGCGAACACCGCAGCGGGCGGTCAGTTTGGGCGTGTTGTTGCTATGATCGGTGTGTAATCGCATCGCTGTTTTGTCTGCTGAAGAGAGCTAGCATGAGTTTGTGTCGTCTCCGGGTTTGCCTGTCTGTTGTGACCGCGTTGGCGTGGGCAATCGTGTCCTTGGATGTTGCGATTGCGGAAAAAACAAGTGTGCCGATGCGGTGGCAGCCCTTGATTACCGAGGGAGCTCCGCATGCTCGACACGAGGCTGCGTTCGTCGAGTGCGACGGTCGGTTTTTCCTGATGGGAGGTCGTCGAATTAAGCCGGTTGATATCTTTCATCCGGAGACAAAGACGTGGACTCAAGGGGCCAAGCCGCCGATCGAAATTCACCATTTTCAACCAGTCGTTTGGGAAAATCGGATTTGGTTGGCCGGTGCGATGACGGGACGGTACCCGCACGAAACGCCGATCGATCGTATCATGATCTACGACCCGCGGACGGATGAGTGGTCGTGGGGGAGTGAGATTCCCGAAGACCGTCGGCGTGGCGGTGCCGGGGCAGTCATTCATGACGGCGGACTGTATTTGGTATGTGGAATCCGCAACGGACATTGGGACGGATGGGTGAATTGGCTCGATCGGCTGGATCTCAAAACCGGGCAATGGGAGCAATTGCCTGGCGCACCGAGGGTTCGCGATCACTTTCAAGTTGCCGTTGTCGGAGGCAAGCTCTACGCGGCGGGCGGTCGCAAGACCTCGGGAGTGAGCAAAGAGGTGTTCTCGCTGACGATCCCCGAAGTCGATGTTTATGACATTGAAAACGCGACGTGGACGACACTGCCCGAGGCGAGTGATATGCCGACACCGCGTGCGGGATGCTTTGCGATTTCCTTCGATGGAAAACTGCTAGTCGCCGGGGGCGAGAGTAGCGAACAGAAGACCGCATATTCGGAAATCCTAACGTTCGATCCGGGAACGCAGCAGTGGCAAACCACATCGACGTTTTCCGTTGGGCGTCATGGCACCGGCGTTATCTATTGGGACGGTGCGTTGTACACGAGTGCCGGCAGCGGTGGGCGCGGCGGAGGCCCCGAGTTGAATACCACTGAGATGTTGCGGTTGAAGTAGCTCGCGGGTTAGAGCGTTTGCAGTTTCGTTGTAGCCACCGTTGCCACACGGTGGCCCAAGTTCGGGCAAACGTAGTTGCTTCTGAAGACCTACGCATTTGCACGAAGTCTTTAAAGCGTTCTTAAAAGAGACTTAGCCGATGTCATCAGGCTTTGCGGGCCCAAGTTCTGCCTAATCCAGCGATGCTTAACGGGGCACTTCGTGAATGAAATGCTTTCGCAGATGCACGACGGTCCGCGTTTGTTGATCTTGGGGACCGGTTAATACCGGTCGTGATCGGTGTGAGTCGCGATCCGTTCGGGCTGGTGAAGCCCAGCCCGGAGTGGATTTTCTGAATGATCGAACAAAGACTATTTAACAAGCGTTTGTTCGCATCGAATTCAATTGCGATGGCGTGTTAGGTCTTTACCGAGACCGTTCGCAACTGCAGTTCGTTGAGTTGGGCGGAGTCGACTTCGCCAGGAGCCTGGGTCATCAAGTCGGTCGCCTTTTGAGTCTTCGGGAATGCGATGACTTCGCGGATGTTGTCCAATCCTGCGAACAGCATCACCCATCGGTCAACGCCGAGTGCGATTCCGCCGTGGGGTGGGGCTCCGAAACGCAAGGCATCGAGTAGGAAGCCGAATCGATCCTTGGCAGTCTCTTCGTCCATGCCTAGCAATTCGAAGACTTGTGATTGCACTTTGCTGTCGTGGATCCGAATCGTTCCACCGCCGGCTTCGCTGCCGTTGATCACCAAGTCGTATGCTTGAGCCCGGCATTTTTCGGGCGAGTCGACGAGGTGCGGGAGGTCTTCGGCCAAAGGTGCTGTGAACGGGTGGTGCATTGCGACGTAGCGGCCGCTTTCTTCGTCACGCTCGAACATTGGGAACTCGGTCACCCAGCTGCAGTTCAAATCGCCGGGTGAGTAAAGCTTCATCTCGGTAGCGAGACGTTTGCGGAGTCCCGAGAGGCCTTTGCAGGTGACTTCCCATGTGTCGGCGAGGAACATCAGGAGGTCGCCGGGTTCGCCGCCTAGCATTTCGCGAATTTCGGCGAGGTGTTCCGGATCGAAGTTCTTCGCGATCGGGCTCCACAGTGTTTGGTCGTCCTCAACGCGGAACCATGCGAGTCCCTTAGCGCCGAAGTCCTGTTGGACGTAGGCGGTCAGTTCGTCGATTTGGCGACGCGAGTAAAGGGTGGCCGCGCCTGGAACGCGAATACCACGTACGAAGTTGCCGGCGTCGGCGGTTCCGCGGAAGACACGGAATTCCGTTTTCGCAGCGACGGAGGTGACGTCAACGATTTCGAGCCCGAAGCGAAGGTCAGGGGCATCGCTGCCGAAGCGACGCATGGCTTCTTCGTAGGTCATTCGTGGCAGCGGCAGAGTGATGTCTTTGCCGAGGACCTGTTTGGCGGTCTTTGCGACGAGACCATCGATCAGGCCCATGATGTCGTCGGCGTCGATGAACGACATCTCAAGGTCGAGCTGCGTGAATTCAGGTTGACGATCGGCTCGCAGGTCTTCGTCGCGGAAACACTTGGCGACCTGCACATAGCGGTCAAATCCGGCGACCATCAGAATCTGTTTGTAGAGCTGTGGCGATTGCGGGAGAGCGTAAAAGTTGCCCGGGTGCACGCGGCTCGGCACGAGGTAATCGCGAGCTCCCTCGGGTGTGCTGCGTCCGAGAATCGGAGTTTCGACGTCGATGAAATCGTGCTCGGCGAAGTAATCTCGCATGCATTTGATGATCTCGCTGCGGCGGATTAGGGCATCCTGCATTTCTTTGCGGCGCAAATCGAGGTAGCGATACTTCAAACGCAGGTCTTCGCCGGGCAGGTCGGATTGGCCGGGAGTGAAGGGAGGCGTTTGGGCGGCAGAAAGGATTTCGAAATGCTCGCTGCGTACTTCGATTTCACCGGTGGCGAGTTTCGCGTTCACTTTGCCTTCGAGGCGATCGGCGACTTTACCGCGGATCAAGACGACGCTCTCGTTGGGAACGTGTCCGGCGGCGTCAATCAGTTCGGCGTTCGCTTCGGGTGGTCCTACAACGACTTGGGTGAGGCCGTACCGGTCTCGCAGGTCGATGAAAACGGCGCCTCCGTGGTCGCGTTTGTTTTCAACCCAACCGCAAAGGGTGACAGGCGAACCGACGTCGGATTTACGGAGTTGACCGCAGGTGTGGGTACGGAGCACAGGAGGGGAACCAAAGGCGTGTTGAAATGGAACAGGAAAACCGGACGCGTAAGATAAACGCTGGCGTGCAAACCGCAACGGGCGACACCTCACACCGGGAGAAACAGTCGCGGCTGGGCCGCCTGCTGCGAGCCCTCGACCCCGAGCTAGTCCGGCCGGAGTGCCAGCCGCGAATGGGCGGTCTTGGAAGGAGGTTTGAGGGCAGAGGCAGCACGAATGCCGCTCAGCGGCGGCAGGAATCAACCGGGCCGATACCGGCCGCCAGGGTGTGCGTACCGGGGACGAGAACGCTTAATTGCGTTTCTTGTTGGGTTTCGGGCGTTTTCGGTCGCGAGGCAGCGGTGCGGCGGGCTCTTCCGGATTCATCCGCTGACGCAGCCGATCGGCCCACGATCCGCCGCCATTGGGTGAATCAGTCGGCTTGCTCGGGGTGACCAGATCGCCGCCAGAATCATTGCCGCCGCGACGGTTGACTTTGCCTTCCAAGACGGTTTTGTCGAAATGGGGTGTCTTGGGCAGGGTTTTCTTAACCAGGATTCGCTCGCCGATGCCCCAGATGCTGCTCGTGATGAAGTAGATGCACAAACCAGCGGGGACGCGGAAGAAGAACAGACCCATGATGAGCGTCATGTAGCTCATCATTTTCTGTGTCATCGCGGTCTGTTCGTCCGTCGCCGGAGGCATGAACAGTTTTTGCTGGGCCAAGAACAGACCCATCACGATCACAGGCAGGATATTGAAGTACGGGCCGAGCCATCCGGTTCCGCGACCGGCCATGTAGTCCCACATCCAATCGCCCCAGTAGTACAACATGTCGGGGGCGGCGAGGTTCGATGCCCATGACGTCCAAGACGAGAATGCGGCTTGGCGGAGCTCGATATCGACCGACAGGGTGCGATAGAGACCGATGAAGATCGGCAGTTGTAGGAACATTGGGAGGCAGCCCGACATCGGGTTGAACCCGACCCGCTGCTGGAGTTCACGTTGGGCTCGAACGCGGCCCTCCATGTCGTCTTTGTATTGCTCCGAGATCTTCTTCAGTTCCGGGGCGAGTTCTTGCATGCGTTGAGCGTTGACGGCTGCTTTCCGCGAGAGCGGGAACATGGCTCCACGAACGATCACGGTGAGCAGGAAAATGGCCAACGCGTAGTTGCCGACGCCCGAGAGCACGTGCAAGAGTTTGCCGAGAAGTTTGGCAGGCCACGAGAACCAACCGTAGTAGATACAGTCATCGAGGCCGTACTGCGTGAACAGTTCAGGTTGTTTCGGGCCGGCGAACAATCGGAGGCTTTGTTTCAAGCTCGAACCGGCCGGGACTTCAGCAACGCCACTGTCGAGATAGAACGTTGTATTGACCGCACGTTCCTTGTTCTTTGGAATCTCGGAAGGCGAGGCAGCCAGGGTTGCGATCGCGCGGCGGAACGTATTGAGGGTTTGCTCGCCTTCCTTGGGGAGGTAAGCGACCGTGAAGTATTGAGCGTCGACACCGATGTAGGAAAGTTCGCGTTCGGGAGCCTGAGAATCGGGGGCGAACAGGTTTTGATCATCGGGGACTGAATCGTTGCGTGCCCGTTTGAGCAGTCCGAATCCGGAGACCAGTTCGTGGCCTTCGGCTTTGGTGCGGTAGACGAGATCGCGGGCAGCCGAGCCGCCCCAGTTAGGACTGATCTTGTTGCTGTACCACCAACCTTCGAGCGTGACGCCGTTGATGCCTTCGAGTCGATAGGCGAGTTGTTGAGACTCATCGGACCGGTTGTCGATTTGCACGTCCATGTCGAGCACAAAACTGCCCGGATGCAACGTGTAGGAACGCCGCAAACCGATCGCGTGACCGCCCGCGGCTTGGACTTCCTTTTCGCTCAGTTGGACGTCGAAGGAAACCGTTTGCGAGTTGGCGTTCGCGTTGTCGTCGTTGTTGACGTTCCAAACCAGATTGCTCGGGTCGTTGAGTGCGGCGATCGAACGTTCGCCAGGAGCGATTTCTCGGCGACCGATCTTTCCAACCGTGAGCAAAGATGACAACCGAGATAGGTTCCCTGGGACTTGATCGTCACCTGCGGTGTCGGCCAGGCGGACGAGGTCGAGAGGATGCTCACTCAGAGTCGCGTCAAATTGGATAACGGGACCGTCGCCTCGAATCACGTCGAGCGTGACGACGTCACCCGGTTTTGTATCTTCCAATGCATTTTGCAGGCCCGTGATGTTACTGACCGCGGTCGCGTTGATGGCGACGATTTCGTCACCGGCACGCAAGCCATTGGCAGTGCCTGATGATTTCGAAACGGCATTGGCGGCGGGCGTCCCCGGTCCGACAACGTTGACGACGACGCCATTGGCGGTTTCGGTCGGATCGGCGGCAAAATAGCCGAGGTATCCGCTGCGGACGTCGACCCGGCGATATTTCAGTCGTCCGTTCTCTTTGCGTTCGGTGACTTCGATGCGTTCGATGCCGGCGCCGCGACTATTGAGCGTGACGAGCAGCACATGTCCGCTCGTCGGATCCATCGATCCGAGAGTCGTCCATTGCGGCGATTCCGGGCGGACGACGGGGGCGTCCGATTCGTCGTCGGAATCAGCGTCCGTGTCGGTAGCATCCGGTGTTACTTGGGCAACCTCGGCGGGTTCGACAAGGCCCGCGGCCTCCGGTTCCGGTGGAGGTGCAATCGGCTGCGGCGGCACGAACATCGTCCGCAGCGACATGTAGATCAGGAAAAACGCTGTGGAAGCGAGAAGGAATGAGGAAAAGCGACGATCCACGAAATTATTGGCCGATCGAGATGGGCGGATGTTGGACGCCAATCGGCCATTGGAGGCACGGTTGGTGAAACCCGCATTCTGCCCGCTGGGGAGATTTTTGAAAAGGCAAACCGACTGAAGAACCCAAGATTGCTGTGAATCAGGCGGTCAGTGGTAACGGCGTGTTGCATAGTTCGTTGCAATATCGTGACAGGTCCTCAGACGAAACGCCCGCGTCGGTGCGGTCAAGGATGACCCAAGGCCGGGCTTTTCGAATGACGCCTTTTTCAAGAAATTCGCCGAAAACGCGTAAGTCGAGGCGTTTGCCGCTCGAGCGATGCTTCGTAAAAGGGGCGTCTTGAGGGCCGAGCAGAACCAATAGCTGGCCGTTGCCGTCGCCCGCACGGATCGCCGAGACGGAAACGTCATCGGGCAAATCGGCGGGGAGATTCGCGTTGGCGGTCTCGTCGAAACGGCCGATCGCGGTCAATTCCAGCGATGGGTCCGTGTCGAGGAGCGACGTTTGGATCGAAAAAGTCGGCTCCCACACGATACGCGTGGCCGATGCGTGCACGACTCGAATCGACAGACGTAGGCGGTATTGTCCTGTTACTTGTGGATAGTCAATTTTCCACGAATCGCCGCTGACGTATTGTTCACCCGAAACCGGCAGGGTATCGCTGCCAACATTGGCGACGCTGAGTTGGAAGCTACTGTCGGCGTCGCCGAGTGTGATGCCCCGTGCACCACCGGAGGCAGAGCAGATCCAGTCCTTGCCGTCGGATGACCAGGTTCCGGTCAAATCCGGTATGGCCGCTGTTTTCGGATCAGCGGTCGGTTCTTGAATCTGCCACATCGTGCGGTAACTCGGGCGAAGGGAGTGGGGAATCACGTCAACGTCACCGTTGATGATAACGGCATCGGACGTCGGCGAGAAACTAGGGAGCCAGCCGGAGTCCGTTTTCTTCGATCACGTATGGCACGATCGACTCGTCGCAGGCACTGCCGCGATGTTTGGTAATGTAAAGTGCGCGTCCCATTCGATTGCCTTCCCGCATTTTACCCATCAGGATGATCGTGTTCGCGTTGGACAGCAGGTCTCCGCTCTCGATCGGACGGGTGATCAAATCGTCGAGCATAACTTCGTGGCTGGTTGCGAGCAGCATGCCACCGATCGACTCGTGGTCGTAAGCTTTTTCGGCGACCTTTTCAGCATTCTCGCGATAGTGAACTCGGAATAGGTCTCGAGCGAGCCAATCGTGTTCTTTGCGAATGATTTGCTGATAGACGTATTCGAACAATTCGAGCTGGATCGATTCGGCAGCACGGTCGACCGGTTCGATGCCGTCGATGACAGCGCGGCGGACACCATGGACGAAGTTGCCATAGAAGAACGCGATGGCTTGGTCCAGTTTTTTGATCTGTTCGCTTTTCCAAAGTCGCCATTCGTCGGCGTCCATGTCCGCGGACGTCACGCGGCGACCGGCGTCTTGAAAAAGGTGCATCACGTCGCGTCGGGTTTGGTCGCGATTCCAAACTTGTTCCGCGTTGACGCGGCCGTTGATTGTCGCCGGAGCGAGGTCCCAGTCGAAGAGCCGGCGGGCGTAGTCGCGATGGTTTTGGGAATCGCCTCGCGAGGTGAGGTCAAAGAAGATTCCGCGTTCGCCTTCTTGCGCAGCACCTTGGTTGGCAAAACTCACACCGAGTTGCGTTTTGCCGATTCCCGTGGCGCCGAGCACCACGGTCAATTTTCCAGGCAACAACCCACCACCCAACATGTCGTCGAGTGGTGGGATACCTGTTTTCAATCGTTTAGACATTCAGTTCAGCTGGCTGAGTATTCAGCGCCGAAAAACTCTTTGCTGCCTTCGACGTCCGCCTTGATCGTGCGCGAGCCTTCTTGCCAGTTGGCGGGGCAGACCTCACCGTTGGCTTCGAAGTACTGCAGAGCCTGTACCATGCGAAGTGCTTCATCGACGCTACGGCCCAGTGGCAAGTCATTGACGACTTGGTGACGCACGACGCCGTCTTTGTCGATCAAGAACAATCCGCGAAGTGCGACGCCGCCGTCGAGCAGCACGTCGTAGTCTCGCGAGATTTGTTTGTTCAAATCCGAAACCAGTGGGTAGTCGGTTTTGCCGATGCCGCCTTGGTTGCGTGGCGTGTTGGTCCACGCGAGGTGCGAGAAGTGGCTGTCGACGGAAACGCCGATGATGTTCACGCCGAGCGCTTCGAACTCTTTGGCTCGGTCGCTGAATGCGATGATTTCAGTCGGGCAAACGAACGTGAAGTCCAAAGGCCAGAAGAACAGCAACACATACTTGCCCTTGTAATCGCTGAGCGAAAAATCATCTTTGAAGGTGCCGTTGGGCATGACGGCGGTTGCTGTGAAATTGGGGGCTTGCTGCGTGACCAAAACGCTCATTGTATGTCTCTCTGTAAAGTCTCTTGAAGGAATGGTTGGTTAACGTAACGGGATGGGGTCGCCGAGGCGATCAGTCACGGAGGTTGGTGTCGAAAACCTGGACTGAATCCCAGTTGTCTTTTTGTTGTTCGATGAATTTTAAGTGCCGCTCGGCAACCTGGTATTTGTCGTGTGCCGCTTGATCTGAAAACACGACATGCAGGGCCACGTCATAGTCCGCGTTGACGGGGCGGTCGTACCGCGGTTCGCGTTGGCCGACGGCGAAGTCCACAGTACCTTCGTGATTCGTCAAGTATTCTTCGCAGGCGTCGAGCAGTTTGGTGACCGACGCTTCATCGCGGTTTTTGAGTTTGAAGAAAACTTGATGGGCGAGTCGTGGCATGGTGTTGATTGGTTTAGGGGATTGGAGGTTGGGTGGTGAGGACGAATTCGGACACGTGAGGGACGCTAGTCAGCTCGGAAATGCCACTCGCAAACTTTAGCGATTCGGTCGCCCTGCCCCAACCGGGGACGGCGGTCGACGGGGTGTGTAAGTGCAGCAGTCCTGGGGGCAGACGTCGTGCCATGGGCCAAGATCGCCGATCGCAGGTTTTTCGTCTGTCAGCCCGAGACGTTCCGACACGAGGCCGCGGATCATGGACACAAACTCGGGGTGAGTTCCGGCGCTGGCCGCACGAGCCATCTTGATATTGCGTTCCTGGCATAAGGCGGCCGCTTCTTCGTCGAGGTCGAAGAGCACTTCCATGTGATCGCTGACGAAACCGATGGGGAGCACGATCAGTGACGACAGCTTTTGTTCGTCGTCGAGCCGAGCGATCGCGTCGAGGACGTCGGGTTCGAGCCATGGTTGGCTCGGCGGACCGCTGCGGCTTTGATAAACAAGATCCCAATCCGTCGCCCCGCAGGCTTCTGCGACGAGTCGGCTGGACTCGCGGAGTTGTTTCTCGTAATCGCAGTTGTCGGCCATGCCCATCGGGATGCTGTGCGCGGTGAACAGCACTTTCGTTTCACCCGGTGAAACGTCAATCGACTTGGCAGCGGTTTGAATGTTGTCCGCCATGGCCGCGACGAATCCGGGATGGTTGAAGCCCATGCGGACCTTCTCGACGATCGGCGCGCCGTCCCCGACTTCCTCGCGCGCGGCAATGATGTCTTCGCGATATTGCCGGCAACCGCTGTAGCAACTGAACATGCTGGTGAAGAACGCGAGCGTCCGTTTGCACCCGTCGGCTTTCATCTGACGCAGTGTCTCTGAAAAGTACGGTGTCCAATTCCGATTGCCCCAGTAAACGGGCAAGTCGATTCCGTTGGCTTCGAATTCGGATTTGATCGCGGCGAGCAGTTCGCGGTTGTGTTGGTTGATCGGGCTGATGCCGTCAAAGTGAGCGTAGTGCTCAGCGACTTCGAGCATTCGCTCGCGGGGAACGTTTTTGCCCCGCAGCACATTTTCGAGAAACGGCATGACGTCGTCCTGGCCTTCGGGGCCACCGAACGAGACCAGTAAAAAGGAGTCGTAGGGAGGAAGATCGGACATCTCAGACTCCGTCTCCCGTGGCGTCGTCGCCGTCGAGGTCCGCTTCCGTGATGATTCGGAAGCCCTTTTCGTGCAGCGTTTTCATCGCCATGTCGATACCTTCGACCATGATCGCGACGGCCGGTTTGCCATGTGGGCGAACGATCAGAGGGTAGGCCTGGATGATGTTCAGTTCCGCCTGAAGGAGCGCAGTGCAAACTCGCAAAAGTGGTTGCGGTCCTTCGGGAAGCTCGACGCCGATCAGGTCGGTTTCGATAATCGCCAAACCAGAGCGTTCGAGGATCTCGCGTCCGCGATCGGCATCACTGATCAAAAATCGCACGAACGCGCATTCAGCCGCATCGTTGATTGAAAGGGCAACAATGCGGATTCCTGTTCCCTCGAAACGGCGGACGACTTCCAAGAGTTGGCCGACACGGTTTTCGAGAAAAATAGTGAATTGACGGATCGCGGGAAATTCTCGGCCCCTCATCGTCTCGTAAGGGGTGTTCACTTCGGATCCAAAGCTCATGCGTCCGTTCTCGTTAGGTAGGCGGCGGGCGAAATCTGTACGGGAGTGTAGCGATAGGCGGTTTTCTCGGCAAACTGGCTAATCATGGAGGGGGATGCGCCGGCGAGGGGACCGGTTGTCGAGAGTGCCTCGGCCGGTCTACGCGTCGGTCTCGTAGCGTTTTCGGAACTCCTCCTCCGACAGGATCTCAACTCCCAGGCTTTCGGCTTTGTCTCGTTTGCTGCCCGCTTTGTCTCCTGCGATGACGAAATCGGTTTTCTTGCTGACGCTGCCGGCGGCCCTCCCGCCGAGGGCTTCGATTCGGGCTTTGATCTCATCGCGGGTGTAATGTTCAAGGGTTCCGGTGGCGACGACATTCTTGCCCGATAGCGGTAGCGAGCTTTCGTCGAGCTCGGACTCTTTGGGTTCGGGTTCGGCGAGCACAACGTCGACGGACGCGAGGTCGTCGAGCGTTTGGGAACCGACATCGCTTTGAATGAATCCCACAAGGCTTTCGGCGATGCGTTCTCCAATCTCGTGGATCGATGCGATCTCTTCGGCGGTCGCTTTCTTCAACAGTTCGACGTTCCAGAATTTAGCGGTGATCAATTTCGCAACGCGTGGACCGACGTGTCGAATGCTGATTGAAGACAACAGCCGAGCCAGTCCTCGCGAACGGCTGGCGTCGATTCCGGCGACCAAGTTTTCGGCGTTTTTGCGACCGAACTGAACGTCGATCATTTCGTCGCCCTTTCCTTTGCGTTGCCGCGGCCAAGTCAAGTCCGCGAGCGTGTCAACGTCGAGTCGGTAGAGATCGGCAAAGGAACTGACGAGTTGTTTTTGCAGCAGCAGGTCAACGACTTCTTCGCCGAGTCCATCGATGTCCATTCCCGCGCGGCTGCCGAAGTAGACGAGTCGTTGTCGCAATTGGGCGGGGCACTGCGGGTTGGTGCAGCGGATGTAAACGCCGCCCTCGTCGCGAGTCAGCGGCTCGCCACATTCGGGGCATTCGGTCGGGAATTGGTATTCGGGCAACGCTTTGGTTCTCGCGTGCTTCTCGACGCGGACGACCTTGGGGATGATCTTGCCCGCTTTCTCAACGACAACGAGGTCGCCGACTCGCACGTCGAGACGCTCAATCTCGTCCACGTTGTGCAGCGACGCACGTGACACCGTTGTGCCCGCGATTTCGACGGGCGTGAGATAGGCGACCGGCGTGATCGTTCCCGCTTTCCCGACTTGAACTTCGATCGCCTCGAGACGTGTGGTCGCTTCGTATCGTTCGAACTTGTATGCGATCACCCATCGTGGGCTCTTGCTGCGGATGCCGAGAGTTTCGCGTTGAGAGAAGGAGTCGACTTTGAAGACGATCCCATCGACTTCGAAGGGTAGGTCCGGCATTTCGACTTCGAGTTTGGCAACCGCTTCGAGTGCCGCGTCGATCGACTGAAGCGGTGTGGCGTCTGGTGTGCAAGGGACGCCGACGGATTTGACCCAGTTTAGAAAGGACATGTGGTCGGAGACGTCGAGACCTTCGATTTGGCCGTTGCCGTGGCAAAAGAAGCGAAGCTTTCGCTCGGCGGCAATCTTGGGATCGAGCAATCGAATGGTTCCCGCGGTCACGTTGCGGGTGTTCTTGTAAGGTTCGCCGCCGGCTTCGGTTTGGCGAACGTTGAGGTCAGCGAGGTCAGCTTCCGTCATGTAGATTTCGCCACGGAGTTCGGCGACGGCCGGTGGGTTCGGGCATCGCAGTGTCAGCGGCAGGTCTCGGATCGTTCGCACGTTGTGGGTGATGTCGTCACCAACGACACCGTTGCCGCGCGTGAGTGCGAGGGCGAGCCTGCCGTTTTCGTAGCGGATCGATCCGGCGACGCCGTCGATTTTGTATTCCATCACCCACGCCACGGATTCGCCGTCTTCGAGTGATCCTTCGAGCGATTTTTCGATTCGCTGCATCGCCGCTTTCAATTCTTCGCGGCTGTAGGTGTTGTCGATCGACAGCATCGGGACCTTGTGAGGCACCTGAACGAGGTGATCGACCGTGTCGCCACCGACGCGTTGGGTGGGAGAGTCGTCGGAGGCGAATTCGGGGTGTTTTTTCTCCAGGTTGATCAGTTCGGCCATTAACTGGTCGTACTGTAAATCCGAAATCTCAGGCGCCGCGGCTTGGTAGTAGAGATGATCGTGATGTCGAATCTGTTCGGCGAGTTCGTTGATTCGTTGTTGTGGGGTTGGGGACGCCATCGCCACTCCGGTGCGTGATTTGCGGGAGAGAAGTGCTGTTTGAGAAGAGATGCCCGGTCGGGGAGTCGTTCGACCAAGTCGGAGGATTCAACTCGGTACGAGCATTGGCCTGTTTTATGCGACCAATGCCAAATTCTATGCGACCAAGGCCCAATTCTATGCGACCAAGGGTCGGAGGACGCCCCCACAAGTGATCTGCTTAAGTGAACGAAATCCGCCGCTATGAATTGGTCGTTTATCGCCGCAATTGGGCACAGCGTGTTGCATTTTGCCGCATGGGCGGCGGAGGCAGCATTGCCTGAGTCCTCGATGACGCCGCTAATTGCGGCTTTAGGGGTCGTATGGCATTTCCAGGCTAGGGCATTTCTCTTCGCTGTCTGTCACGGCGGCTTGTGACGGTAGTATGATGCAGTTTACGACGTTTCACTTCCTTCAAAGGAGACCGTTTTTGAGTCCACTGAGGTGACTTCTGTCGCTTCAACGAGTTCCGAACCCATTAGTTTCGAACCCTTCACGTGAGTGTGATGGTCCAGATCACCCCGCAGTTTTGGCAGGAGTGATTTATTCGTAATCGCTCTCACGCCTTGCCTGGAACGAACCGATTGCCCCATTAGTACGCAGTTGCCTGCGGGGATGGGATTTCAATGCCCGGTTTTAAGATTTAGCAGCCTAGTGCAAGGCTTGGTGGTAGGGTTTGACTGACAACTGGAACCCGACAGGATTGCGGTGACAGAGCTGCAGTTGACGACATGTCACATGTCATCGAGCAGACAAGTGCCGTGGTCCTGAATGAATGACTCAAGGAGCGATCTTTCAATGCTGATGCGACAACCGTGCACCGACCTACAATTTGGATACGCATCTCCGTTTGGCGCCACGCCATCGGCAACCGGGACGCAGTTCTCGGTTTTCAGCCGTTCGGCAACGGAAATGCGACTGTTGCTGTACAACAAAGTGAACGACCGGGAGCCGGCTCAGGTCATCGACTTCGACCGTGATACAGATCGCTGGGGCGATGTATGGAGTCTCAACGTACCCGGACTCGAAGCGGGGCAGCTCTATCACTTTCAGGCGTCAGGTCCTTGGGAACCCGAAAACGGTCATCGGTTCGATTCCTCCGCACGCCTGATTGATCCTTACGCACAAGCTCTCGCGGGGACCTACCAAACCGGTAAAGACGGTCTCGTTCGTCCGCCTAAGTGTGTTGTGGTTGATCACTCGTTCGATTGGGAAGGCGATCGCCATCTGCGTCGCGACATGAGCGAGACGGTCATTTATGAAATGCACGTTCGTGGGTTCACCAAGAGTCGTACGGCGAAAGTGAAAGCCGGCGGCAGTTACCTCGGCGTGATCGAGAAGATCCCTTATCTGAAATCGCTCGGCATCACGGCCGTTGAACTGATGCCTGTTCACGAATTCCCGATTCGTGACCCGCACGGCAAGAAGCTCTCTCGGCCCAATTACTGGGGCTATGACCCGATGGCGTTCTTCGCGCCTCACCGTGGGTACGCTCACAGCAGTGCACCGGGTGCCCAAGTTGTTGAATTCAAACAAATGGTCAAGGCGCTTCACGAAGCGGGCATCGAAGTGATTCTCGATGTTGTCTTTAACCACACGTGTGAAGGCAATGAGAACGGTCCAACGTTGTCGTTTAAGGGACTCGAGAACCAAGTCTATTACATCCTCAGTGAAGGCCAGCACTACTGTAACTACAGCGGATGCGGCAACACGATCAATGGGAACCACCCTGTTGTTCGTGAGATGATTTTCCATTGTTTGCGTCACTGGGTTCACAACTATCACATCGACGGATTCCGCTTCGATTTGGCGAGTATTTTGAGTCGTGACCGGTCCGGCAATTTGGTGCCGAACCCGCCGATGGTCGAATTGATCGCTGAAGATCCGATGCTCGCCGATACGAAGATCATCGCCGAAGCATGGGACGCCGCAGGTGCCTATCAGGTCGGTAGTTTTGGTAACTATCGTTGGGCCGAATGGAACGGGCGATATCGTGACGATGCACGCGGTTTTTGGCGTGGTGACGGCGGAACGCTCGGACCTTTGGCCACGCGTTTGGCAGGCAGTAGTGACTTGTATGAGCATGCCGGACGGCCTCCGTTCTGCAGCATCAACTTCATTACAAGTCATGACGGATTCACGATGAGCGACCTCGTGTCGTACAAGGACAAGCACAACGACGCCAACGGCGAGAACAACAACGACGGTGACAACCACAACATTAGTGACAACTATGGTGTGGAAGGCCCGACGCGTAAGAAATGCATCGCGACGATTCGCAGCCAGCAAGTGCGAAACATGTTGACGACGTTGTTGGTCAGCCAAGGCGTGCCGATGATTGTCAGCGGTGACGAAGTTCGGCGGACCCAAAAAGGCAACAACAACGCCTATTGCCAAGACAACGATATTTCATGGTTTGATTGGCGATTGGTTGAGAAGAACGCGGACTTAACGCGTTTTGTGAGTGCCCTGATTCAGTTCCGTAAGAGCCAACCAACAATCCGTCGGAAAGAGTATCTGACCGGGCGACCGGTCGATGGCCGAAAGATTCCGGACGTGTCTTGGTACGGCGCCGACGGCAATCCGTTGCACTGGGATCAAGGGGCGCTTGCGATGACCGCGTACATCGCCGCACCGAGTCGTTTGGATGATCCCGAAGGTCTCGGTCGTGACTTAATCATGATGTTCAACAGCACCGGCGATAACCTGGAGTTTGAACTTCCGTCGATCGGGCGTGGCGCGGTTTGGAATCTGTTCGTTGACACATCGGCTCCTTCGCCGAAGGACATCTACCCGGATGTCGATGGCCCGGTTGCTCCGAGTAACCGCATCATTGAGATGGGGCGTCACTCGATGAAGATCTTCGTCTGCAACGCTGCGATGAGCTGAGTCATTCGTGTTCGTTTATGTCGGTGGGTCTATCGTGATCCACCGACACGCGGGTGATGTAAAGAATCGTTGAAGTCATAATAGGTCAGATTTTGTCTGGCCTATTGTCGTAGAATACCGCGATCCAAATCGTTGGTTCTTCGGTGTCTGTCCATTCCACGCGGTGTCGCCGGTGGGCTTCGATCGTCAGGTGATCGCCTGGTCTCAAGTGGATGATCGACTCGTCGCCGTGGTCATCAAATCGGATCTTGGCCTGTCCTGCGATCACCGTGACCCATTCGTGTTCGTCTTGGTCGTACCAGAATCCCGGTGGGCTGCACTGTCCGTTGGAAACGATCCGTTCGATTCGAGTGTGGGAGCTTTGGTCGATGGTCTGGACGACCTCTTCGGATCCGGTGGCTGCCGGCGGCGCAAGCAGGTTGCCGCGAAAAGGGGCGTCCATTGGCAAGGCTCTTTGGGGTTGGTGATGCGAAAATGCGAGAGGGGAGATTGGAGCGGATTGGTCTCGGTGGCTGGGTTGAAGATTACGGACGCAATTCGAGAAGACGCACGCCAACGAAAAAAGCCCGGACCACCGTAAGGCGATCAGGGCTTTGTTCTGTAATCACTGATGTCAGTGAGCTTTAGACAGTTGCAGGGATCTTGGCCGTGCGTACTGTTGCGATGATTGCGCTGGCAACCATGTAAGGGTCAGCGTTGGATGCTGGGCGACGATCTTCGAGCCATCCCTTCCAGCCGTGCTCGACGGTGAAGATTGGAATGCGGATCGAAGCACCGCGGTCCGAGATGCCGTAGCTGAACTTGTCGATCGACTGAGTTTCGTGCAAACCGGTCAGACGCTGATCGTTGTCTGCACCGTAAACGTCGATGTGCTCGCTGATGCGTGGCTCGAACGCTTGGCAAACTGCTTCGTAAACTTCTTTGCTGCCGCAGGTACGCAGGAGCGTGTTGGAGAAGTTGGCGTGCATGCCGCTGCCGTTCCAGTCGCCTTTGACTGGTTTGCAGTGGTAGTTGATGACCATGCCGTATTTCTCGGCGGTACGGTCGAGCAGGTAGCGGGCGACCCAGATTTCGTCACCAGCGCGGCAGGCGCCCTTGGCGAAGATTTGGAATTCCCACTGACCCATCATGACTTCGGCGTTGATGCCTTCGACATTCAGGCCAGCTTCCAAGCACAGTTCGAGGTGCTCTTCTACGATTTCACGTCCGACTGCTTTGCCGGCACCGACGCTGCAGTAGTACGGGCCTTGAGGGGCGGGGAAGCCTTCTGCTGGGAAACCGATCGGGCGATTGGTTTCAGGATCGAAGATTGTGTATTCCTGCTCGAAACCGAACCAGAAATCGTCGTCTTTGTCCTTGATCGTTGCGCGGCCGTTGCTGCGGTGTGGGCTGCCGTCTGCGTTGAGCACTTCGCACATGACGAGGAAGCCCGTGCCGAGGCGATCGGGATCGGGGCAGCAGAAAACGGGTTTCAGCAAACAATCGCTGGCGCCGCCTGGCGCTTGTTCGGTCGACGAACCGTCGAACGACCATTGGGGAGCGTCCTCAACATTACCGCTGAAATCATCAACGACTTTGGTCTTGCTACGCATGCTCTGTGTCGGCTGGTAGCCGTCGAGCCAGATGTACTCCAACTTGCACTTAGTCATCTACAGGAGTCTCCTCAGACTAGTTGGGCCAGCGAGTTCTATGAGTCGCAATGGCCTGAAAACGAATATTCGTGGACAAAAAACGGTCTACCCAACCGCACGCGTGTTTAAATGCCCTTGCGACGTAGCGAGGTTTCCCAACGTCGTTTGCTAACGCAGTATTAAAATAGCCGAAATCCTCGTGCGCTCTAGTGGTATAATCTATTTCTGCGGGTTCGTAATGCGTGTGTTGGAGGTGGTGTCGTTTGGAATGACGGAGGTTTTCCTGCCACTAAGCGGCCTCTCACGCTCTTAGGATGGTAACCCGATCTGCGTTTGTTGGTCCGGGTGGGGGTGATCTGCGTCTGTACGGGCTTGCAGGGTTTGATTCCACGTCATTCTGCCCACAGGGAGCCGCCCGTGTGAGGGCGAGTGTGTTTCTTTCTGGATCGGTGGACGCCGCGAGACAAAATGACGCATCCGAGTGGCTCGATCACTGTGCCGACTCGAATGTTTCGTCGTTCTCCGCTAAAATTCGTCCTCTGCTGGGACGTGATTTCGAACATCCCGCGACTCTAAACGATTCGGATGGCGGGCATTCCTGCTGTGCGTCCGACCCCCAATAACGGATTAAAGGGCGATATGTCCAACGACCCATTTCCTTCCGGGAATCCCACCGGCAATTCCGGCGTCGCGGGAGGCCAGCCCGGTGCTTCTGTCGCCCCCAAGAGTCGCCGCACGTGTCTGTGGATCGTCGCACTTTTGCTCGGTGGAGGACTCTTTTGTCTGATTATCTGTTGCGGTGTCGGCTTGTACGGGGTCCAGAATTACGGCTCGGCGATTTTTGAACCGATTCGTAGCCAACTGAACCAGATGGCGGAATTGCGAAGCGAAGTTGGCGAGATCGAGTCGCTGAGTATGAATGTCTTTGCGACCGTCGAGGAAGGAAAAGCCAATCCGGAATTCATGATCTTGGATGGCAAATCGGAGAAGGGAGATTTCCAGCTTTCGATCAAAATGACCAATGCTGGCGAGTTGCAGAAAGTCTTTTTGGTCATGCCCGATGGCAGTCGCAAGCCGATTGATATGGATAACCGAGTTAGTTCCACCACGGTTGTTCCGCCTCCAGGGACCGAAGGCGAGGAACCGTCGAGCGATGAGCAAGAGGGGAACGGTCCGCCATCGGGTGTATCGGACTCAGGCGACGGTGATGTTCTCGATCCGACTGAGCGGGAACTTCGCGAACTCGAATCTGAGCTCGACCTCAATTAGCTCGTTGGAGAAAGCCTCCGGCGCGGTAGCGACGTCATTCGGCTGACGGAGGAATTGGCCCGCTGTGAGGGCGGTTTCTGATGTTGTGGAGTCCGCCGGCATCATTGATCCGGTGCGATGCGTCCGGTATGGTCCCGACTGCAATATCGAGCCAATTTCCCCCAAACATTCTCTTTACGAAACACAACGATGAAAGTTGCAACCTTCGAAACCAATCGCGGTACGATCAAAGTCGAACTCTTCGAAGAAAAAACGCCGAAGACGGTCGGCAATTTCGAAAAACTTTGCGAGAAGAAGTACTACGACGGGCTCACGTTTCACCGCGTGATCGCTGACTTCATGATCCAAGGCGGATGCCCGCAAGGTACCGGAACCGGCGGTCCTGGGTACCAATTCGAAGACGAATTCGATCCTTCGCTGCGTCACGACGGACCCGGGGTCTTGTCGATGGCTAACGCGGGGCCGAACACCAACGGTTCCCAATTCTTCATCACTCACGTCGCCACGCCGCACCTCGACGATCGCCATACCGTGTTCGGAAAGGTGATCGAAGGACAAGACGTCGTCGATTCGATCAAGAAGGGCGATGAGATGACGACGGTGCGAGTCACCGAAGAGTAATCTTTTAGCGATCGCAACCTGAATCGCAGCTTTCGCCTGACTCACATGAGTTGCACGTGTTGCAGTCGGGTTCGAGCAATCCGCCGTGGTCACACGTACGCCAGGTGCCTAAGAGGTGAGGGCTGGTGTTCCGGCAACGTGCGCGAGTTTCTTCGGCGTAGCCCGCCCATACGGACGAGTATGAGTTCCGGCTGCGGAAAATCTGCAGCAGGCTGCTCGGTGGTGGCAAAACGGGGCGTTGGTGAGGCCGGCATTCGCTCAGGCCTTTGCAATAACAGCCTTGACCGCCGTCGATCAGTTCACCGCACCCGCCGCTGCATCCCCACGATGACGTTTTCTTGCATTCACCCGAGTCGCAACCGCAGTCGGACGACGCCGGAGTGTAGTACGGGTTAATGGTCGCGGTCGGTGCCGAGTAGCCTTCCATGACGGGCGATTCAACCACGCCTGGAATCGCACCCGCGTGGTCTTGGTAAATTCCGCTACCCGCATGTGATGTGAGGGTCTTGTCGGCGTCTTTGTTCTCCGAAGCGGTAGCTTGCACGCGAGCGGGCGTTTGAGGTTGGGCAGTGTCGGGTCCGCCAATGCCAGCACTTGCCGGCGCGAGCGTGAAGTCTTCCGCCGCGTAGGCGTCGGATTCATGCGATGCCGCTTCGGCCCAGTCTCCGAGTAATGAATCGAGATCAGCACGTGCAGCGGTTGCGCCGCATACGGTTGCGATGATGGCGAGAGCGGCGGAGAGCGAACGTTTCATGATTGATCCTTGGAGATGTCATCCCGATCTGTAGTCGGACTACCGTTGGTTGATATCGACGCGTCAGGCAACAGGGCAATGCAACAAATCCGATAGCAGTCACCCGTTCGCCAACCGATGCAATCCGCTAACCGGCGCAATCGTTGCGAACGTCATCTCTTCTCGTGCTCGTTCCAAGGGAGGGGGCGGCCCGCATGGCATTCACGGGCCGCATTCAAGGACTCAACGCAGATGTCGGGCGGACGTGAGAACACTCGTTCTTCGAGTCACTTGTTCTGCGTTCAGGTTCGTAGGCCGCTGTGTCGTGCGTCGCCATGCTGCTTGCATCGGCACAATGCTGATGTGTTCGGCGGTGACGCTGCTTTAACGCATTTCCGACGATGACGCATCTATACGCAGAGGCGGGGCGCGTGAGGGGTTGAGCCCCCCGAGAGAAGTCTGGCAACCTCTCTCTCTTTGAAGATGTTCTAGCGGCGAAATAGCCCGTACTTCGCGATGCAGAACAGGGCCGAGACGCCGTCTTTCCAAGTGATCTTCTTTCCTTCGTCGTACCAGCGGTGTTGATACCGAATGGGGCGTTCGGTGAAACGCAGTCCCAGTCGCGCCCAACGTGCGGTCAATTCGATCTCAATGCCGAATCGGTCTTCTTTGAGTTGCGGCAAGATACGTTGGAAGTTCTCGCGAGTGGACATCTTGTAGCATGTTTCCACGTCGCTCAACCGCGGGCCGATCGAGACGTTGGCGAGTGTGGTGATGAACCCATTGACGGCTTGGTGCCACCACGGCGAAACCTGACGATCGCAGTGGCCGTAGCGTGTACCGTAGACGACGTCAGCGGAGTTCTCGATGAGCGGTTGCAGCAATCCGCGAAGGTCATCGGGATCGTATTCACTGTCGGCATCTTGGATAACGATGACGTCGCCCGTTGCGGCCTCGATGCCGCTGCGAATCGCGGCGCCTTTGCCGCGATTTCGCTCGTGTCGAATCAGCGTTACATCATCGGCGATGCTGCATGTGTCGAGGACTTCGGATGATCCGTCATTGGATCCGTCGTCGACCAAAATGATTTCTACCGGGAGGCCAGTTTGACGCAGTCGTTCGAGTACGTCCGCAACGGTATCGCATTCGTTGTAGACTGGTACGATCACGCTGAGAGTGAACGCCCGAGGCAATGGAAAGATCGCGAGCCGTCGGCACGCGTTTGGTCCGAGGAATCGCACCATTTCGGCAACGTAGTCATCGTCAAACCAGCGTATCCGTTTGGTTGCGATGGCGTCGTCGATTGGCGGAAGTTTTGGGGCCAGATCCGAGGGTTCATTCATGTTGATCCTGTCTCGCAGGCAAGCCGATGGCATTCGGTTTCGGACGAGTTTTGCACAAAAAAAATCTTCACGCTAAGATACCGTTTTTTTCAAGCTCAAACGCATTGAAAAAACTTTTCCGTGGTGCAAAGGTCCAGTTTGTTGTTGACATTCGAGACCGCTGAAGACAAATTCTTCGTGGCTTCAACAACACGGGCGTCGACGCGACCCAACGCGATAGTTGCTCGCAATGATCAAGTTTTCTTGGTCTCACTTTTCTTGACGCCCTGCTTTTCCATACGGAGTGTAAACGATGCATTTTGATAGAGTAACGAACACAATGTGCATAGTTAACTCACATCGAAAAGCACCGCTTCAACACACCTTCGGAGTTGCTCCGAGTTCCTTCCAGCGACAGTGCCTCTGGGCTTCAACTCGCTAGGTTCTGAATCATCGGTTGACGCAGGAACGCGTCACCTATTGGTACGTCACAATGATTGTGAACGGGTCATCGGGAGATGGTATCAGACGGACGCCACCAACGAGACTTAGATCTCGGGACACGGATCGTCACTCCCTAATTTTTGTTGTTGATAACCTGATGAGTTTTACCGCAGAACTCAATTCGGCAAATTCATTTGCCGGCAGGCTTCAGGCCTGACGCGTTTCAAGGATGACGTGCGTCGGATCAAGGCTGAAGGATCAACAAAGCGAACTCAGTGAAGCAGGATGTGGAGCTGGTTCGCTTTTTTTATCTCAGTGACGACTTCGCGAATCAACGCGACGTCGGATGAGCGGGTTGGTCAACTGGCCGATCACTTCTTGTGTGTTCGAATGGCTTGTGTGTTCGAATGGAGCGTGTGCTACCGAGCGTCGCGGCGATAACGTGGCTTCTTTGCCTTCGGTAAATCGATCTGGTGTTCTTCTTGAAAACGGCGTCGTTCAACGGCATCGGCGTAATAGGTCAACCACGTCTCGCTGTCGTCAACGCAGCGCCACTCGAGTTCATTGCCTTCAACGGCAACCTTCTTTTCGCAACATGGAAGAATGTCGCGATAGATAACCCGGTACAGTTCCCGGTCGCTCAAGTGATCAGTGCATGAAAGCACGATCCGTTGTGACTTCAGTTTGGCGATCGTCCGCTGCAGTGTGCTCGACAGCGTTTCGTCGTCGAGCGCGTCGGGAGCAGGGATTTGCAGTGGTGGGTTGAACCAATCGCGAATCGGAAGAGCGGGCGCACGTTCCCAAGCAAGGATGGATGCGAGGTATTCGTTCTCCACCGGTAACGGCATGTACCGCATCGTTGGGTCGTCGATTGAATCGTCACGATACGGTTCTAACTCATCTCGGAGTCGAGCGTTATCGATCATCAGATCCACTTCATCGATCATAGGTCGACTCGTTTCACTCATATCCATTGTTTCCTTCACCTTCCCAATTGAAACAGGCCACATGCGGTGCGATGTGATTCGGGGAACGTTCCCCACACTCCATTTTGAATTCTCGATCGCGGGAAGTTGCGGTTGCAAATCTGGTCTTCCTGCGACCCACCTAGGCTATCCAATGGCCTTCGCTGATCAAACGAGAATTGAGTAAAAACAACCCAATCTTGAAGAATTGAGGCGGCGAATATCCGCCTGACCGTTACGAGCGTTAGCGTTTGACAAAGGCGGGCAACGCTACGTTTTGCTTAAGCCTGATTTTCCACCCATTCCCGCCAATCCTCCCACTGATCGGGGCTCATTCCCAGTTCCGGGAGTGAGGGCATTCGCACGGTTCGTCCGAGGTCGGGCCGTTCTAAATGCACCGACAACAGGCCGTTGATGTCGATCTCAAATCCGATCTTGCGGGTGGGGGCTCGCTCGGATGCGTCGACGGCAATGCGGTGTCGACCGAGGGTCTGCCAGGCTTCGTCTTCGACCCCTGACGATTCCACTAAGGCGAGCGTCAACGCTTCGTCTTTGGCTGTGCCGCCGAGTTGGCGATTGGTTCGTGCCGGGGTGGGTGTCCCGCGGGTGATGATCGGCAGGATCTTTCGTTTGCCGGTGGCTTCGGAGATGACAAAGCCGACCGAGTGGGACACTGAGGTTTGCGTCGGCAAGATCCCGTCGCGGTGTCCGGGGAGTTCCGATGCCAGGCAGGCAGCGGCCCCCGTTGCGGCGTCGGTGTAATCAAAGAATTCAATGGACGCGTTCTTGTTGAGAGCCGCGAACACACGCTTTCGAATCGGCGGCAGTCGCAGGATCGGACTGAGCACGAAGCAGCGCTCGATCTTGTTCGCGTCGATTTCCGCACGTGAGCACGCCAACGCGATGCCACGCTCGATCGATGTCATCAGGTCGTTGCAGGCTTGCAGCCATTCGGTGCGAGTGATCTTGACGGTTTCTGTTTTGCCTTCGTGGCGGATTTCGACCGTAGTTTCGGGGAGCAACAGCAACGAGTTCATCGCCCGTTCTCCCGCAATCTGAACCTTCGCCGCGTGGAGCAGCCAACTCCGGTTTGACGTCCTCTTTGAACCTCGCTTGGGGCGATTAACGAGTCGGGATTGAATGATTTCGACCAGGCGACTCGACCACGCGATCGCGCTGAGTTGCCAGTGCCCCGCTGAGGAGATCTGTTCGATCTTCTTGCCCCGGCGACGTATCATCGCAACGTCAAACGCTTGACCGGTCAAGCCAACGTAGAGGATCGACTCGGATTCATCGCCATCGAGTGAGCGAGTTTGTTCGGTGTATTTCGTATCCGGGTCGCCGTAGGACTGATCACTTCTCAACGCGAACCTCGCGATCGCGACACCCCGGTCGATCAGACGCACCGAAGGGAGTCCGGCGATCCGTGCGGCCGTGTAAACGGCGCGGCGGTGCAGTTGGTCGTAGCATCCAGGTACCGTGATCGCGACCGCATCAGGCCAGCTTTCATGTCGATGCCATGTGGCGCCGAGAACGCTGTCGATAGAACCAGTCGTTGCGCCGGAGGAGGGTTGGCCTGGAACGGCCGGTGGTGTCTCTTTTTTCGCGGAGCTGTGATTCATCAAAGTCGTGCCGACGAGTCGTCGCAGGCAGAGCGATGTGGCGACAATCGGTGGGCACATGCGGCCGTCGATTCTTCGCAGCATTTCGTTGCGGCCGAAGTACATCATTTGGCAATGCGAGACACGGTGCGGATGATTCTTCCGTAGTTCGTAGGCTGCTTGACCGAAGAGGACTTTGTCCGTTTGTGAGTTAGAGGAACTCGGCCGTTCGGCAACAGCCATCCGGAACAATGGTTGTGGCCCTCCCGCGGTTAATGCGGGCCATCCGGGATGGATATTGCCGTCAGGCAGGCCGACCGCGGTGGCGGCGTGGGTGAGGCCCATGTCGATGCCCAGAACACTGAGTGTTTTATTTCGAGTCGCTCGCGTGCTGCGGCTGACTTCGTTGGCGGTCGATCCCTCTTCATCGAGTTTTCGTTCTGCAAAATCCAAAACCCAGGCGGGTGTCGAACGGTCGTTATCGTAAGGCGACATTGCGCGGGCGACTTCGTCCATCGAACCGTATCGCTGCGCCGGCGACTTTGCGAGCATCCGGCTGACGATGTTTGCGAGTGTCAGGTCAACGTCTTGGCGATAAGACATCAGGTCGGGAATCTCGCCATGACGGTGCCCGTAGATTTGGTCAATCATCTCGCCGGGGAACGGTGGGTGTCCCACGAGCAGATAGAACAGCGTTGCGCCGAGCGAGTATTGGTCGCTGCGGGCGTCGGCCGACTCAGGGTCTTCGAGTTGTTCGGGTGAGATGAACGCAAGCGTTCCCAAGAGCGATCGTTTGGGGGACGTGAGTGGTTTTAGCGAGTCCGATTTTGGGGAATCGGGGGCTTTGGGTTCGTCGCGCGATGTGGGACGCACGACTTGGTTGGGATCAATGACGCCGATCTTGCTGTTGCTGAGTTTGCTTTCGTTGGCGTTATGCCAGTGACGCGAGAAGCGTGCTAATCCGAGGTCGAGTAGTTTGATCGTGCCCTCATGAGAACGCATCAGGTTGCCGGGCTTCACGTCTCGATGAATGATTCCCGCCGTATGAGCGTGGTGCAGCGCGAAGGCGGCTTGGCGGATCGCGGACGTGGCGTCGCCGATAGAGAACGGTCCTTCGTCTGCGACGATTTGTGAAAGCGTTTTTCCGTTGACGTACTCCATCGCGAGGAAATGGATGCCTTCGGATTGGCCGGCGTCGAAGGCGGTCACAATGTTCGGGTGCATCAAACGCGAGGCGGCGCGGATTTCCTCGTGAAAACGGTCGACCGATCCGCTGCGTCCCAGCCACTTTGCCGGCAGAATTTTCAGTGCCACGGTGCGACCCATCGACCGGTGTTCGGCGAGGAACACTTCCCCCATTCCTCCGCGTCCCAGTCGTGTGCCGACGCGGTACCCGCCGATCACTTCCGGCAGCGGGCCGTAATCTTCCGGCTCATCGTCGAGTTCGATGGAGATGGAGTTGTCGTCGGACTGCCATTCTTGGGTGTGTCCGAGCGAGTGATTGGCGTCGCGGAAGTGCGTGGCGTCGGAACCCGGTTTGGCTGATCCGCTCGATGAGGAATGGTGGCTAATCGGTGGCGCCCAGTCGCTCGAGTTGAAACCTTCGGAATCCTGCTCGGGTGGCGATGAATCAGCGTTGCTGGCGTGGGAAGACACGTTGAGGTCAATCCGAAAAAGAGTGTTCAGTGGTGTCAGGTTTCAGCAGCGTCATTGTCCCCCTAAACTGCCGGAGGAACTGGGCTCTAGGATAGACTAGTAGAGCTTTTGAGAAACGCACATTTCGATCAATCGTCCAGGTCGACCGCGGCGCAAGGCCATGTTTTGCGTTCTTTTGCATCGTCCGGATTGTTCGGATTAGGTGCTTTCTCGTGATTATATCTGGCGTTCGTCCTCCTAATATTCTGACTGAATCCCCTTGAACGAAAAATCGTCCCCATCCCCCAAACGCACCAACGATTCCCAGGTACCCGGCGATTCATCGCGAATGCTCCGAATCGCCACCCGTGAAAGCCCCCTGGCGATGTGGCAGGCACGCCACGTGGCCGCGCGTTTGGCCGAATACGGGTTCGAAACCGAACTCGTGCCCTTGGTCAGCAAAGGAGACACGGATCTCCGCCCGATCGACGGGACGCGTCAGGTCGGATTGTTCACCAAACGGATTCAACAGGCGCTCCTCGATGACGAGGCCGACGTGGCGGTCCATTCGCTCAAGGACTTGCCGACGCAGGTGGACGAGCGGTTCGCACTCGCCGCGGTGCCGCCGCGAGAGACCGTCCGCGATAGTCTGGTTTCAGAGAAAGGGATCGATCTCGGCAGTTTGCTCCCGGGGGCCAAGGTAGGCACGGGGAGCACACGCCGGATGGCCCAATTGAAATCGATGCGTAGCGATTTGGAGATCTTGCCGATTCGCGGCAACGTGCAGACCCGTTTGTCGAAACTTCACGACGGTGAGTTCGATGCGATTGTATTAGCAGAGGCGGGCGTGGTGCGATTGGAGATGCATGACCTGCCACGCGTGCAGTTCTCGCTCGATGAGATGCTGCCCGCTCCCGGCCAAGGTGCACTCGGGATCGAGGTCCGCAGTGACGACGCCTTTGCGCGTGACGCGCTCGCCAATCTCGATGATCTGGAAACCCGATTGGCGGTAGTTGCTGAACGCACCGTGCTCGCGGAATTGCATGGCGGGTGCCTTGCCCCGATCGCAGCGTATGGCACCGTCGAGAAAGAGAGTGACGATCAACCCGGCGAACTTTGTTTGAGTGTGGTCGTCATGTCGCCCGACGGAACGCAGCGTCTTGAAGAGCATGCTCGCTGCACTCTCGATCACGCTGCAGCGACAACGGATGTCGCCGCCGCAGTCATGCTCGGAAAAGAAGTTGCCGACAAGTTGCGTGACGCCGGAGCGAGTGAACTCATCGCGTCGGTTCGTTAACCGTTGTCGGCGGAGCGAAGGCTCTAGCTCTTGCTCGACAATTGAGCTTCGATAGCCGAAACGAGTTCTTCATCGAAAGGTTTGGTTTTCGAACCGAACCGGTTGATAACTTGCCCGTCGCGGCCGATCAGGAATTTTTCAAAGTTCCAGGCGACGGGACCCTTGCCCAATGGTTTCGCGTCTTGCTGGGTCAGGTGTTTGTAGAGGGCACAGGCCTGCGGCGTGTTGACTTCGACCTTGCTCATCATTGGGAACGTGACTCCGAATTTGCTGGTGCAAAATTCTTTGATTTCGGCGTCTGTTCCGGGTTCCTGGCCGCGGAACTCGTTGCTCGGAAAACCGACAATGACGAGGCCTTTGTCTTTGTACTTCTCATATAAATCTTGAAGGCCGGCATATTGTTTCGTGTAGCCGCATTTGCTGGCTACGTTGACGATCAACACGACTTTGCCTTCGTAGTCGTGAAGGTCGACCGTGTCGCCGTCAATGGTTTTGGCGGTGAAGTCGAGTGAGCAGGAGTGTTCGGCTGCCGCGCCGTCATCTGCGGAAACGGGAGCGGTCATCAAACATCCGAGTGCGAGGGTGAGCAAAAAGAGTCGAGTCATCAGGTGGTTTCCAGGTGGGAAGGAACTGGGGCAAAGTGGGAACTCGCGGTATGATAGTGGGTCAGCCAGTGCCCTGCCGCATGGCACGGATGTCGCCACCGTTTTTGCTGCGAACATGTAGAGGTTAATCGAGATGAATTTGGACGGAAAAGTCGTTGCGATCACTGGTGGAGGCACAGGAATCGGCGCCGGAATCGCTCGGGCACTCGCCGAATCCGGGGCGAAAGTGGCCATTGGCGGCAGGCGAAGTGAGCCTCTCGAGCAACTCGCCGCATTGGTGGAGTCACCTCATCCGATCCGGACGCATACCATCGACGTGGCTGAAAATGCCAGCATCGAGGCGTTCTTTCAAGATGTTCGGGACAACGTCGGACCGGTGGACATCCTCGTGAATAGCGCGGGAATCAATATCGCAAAACGAACGATGGCCGAGATGGATCCCGATGAGTGGGACCGGGTGTTGCGGATTAATGCCACCGGCGCGTACCGGTGCATGTGCGAAGTGTTGCCCGCGATGCGAGACCGACGTGACGGACTGGTGATCAACATTTCATCGGTCGCCGGCAAGCGAGCGATCAGTTTGGGAGGCGTCGTTTACTGTGCCAGCAAATTTGCGATGACCGCGTTAGGGACGGCGGTGGCGAACGAGGTGAGGCACGAAGGTGTACGGATCACCAACGTTTATCCAGGTGAAGTCAACACACCGATTCTCGATCGCCGACCCGTGCCGGTTTCTGATGAGCATCGCGAATCAATTTTGCAGCCTGAAGATATCGCGGGCGTCGTGCTGTCGATCTGCCAATTGCCGCCTCGTGCCTGTGTGCCTGAGATTGTGATCAAGCCGACGACTCAGGAGTGGGTGTAAGTCGGCAATAGGTGTGTGTTTGTCTACTTCGGAGGCGGTGGTTTTCCCTGTGTTCCGAAGTTGCCCAAGTTCTCTTGCCTCGCGGCGTTGTGAAACGCTACCACTCACAGGATGGAAGAGGTCTCGCTCCAACCGAAACACTATCTCACCTGCCTTTGGCCGGGGATGGCTGAATTATGGTGGCGAGGTCGTTTCTCGGCGCTTCCGGCTGCGATCGCATTTGCGGCGGTCGTGAACGCTCTCTTAATCGCGAAATTCATCTATTCGGACTGGCTTTCGGGAGGATTGGTGCTGTTGGCGTGCTGGGTCGTCGCGGCCGCTTGGGGCGTGCTCACGATCCGTGCGATCCGAGAATTGCCCCTGTTGCTGACGCCGCTGCAAGCGAGCGAAGAGCCCGATCGGTTTCCCGAAGCCCAAATTGCGTTTTTGCGTGGCGACTATCCGGAAGCGGAAAAACTGCTTGGCGAGAACCTAGCGATCGAACCACGAGATCCGCCCGCTCTCTTGCTACTATCGGCGATTTATCGACATACCGGCCGATTGCATGCGTCCAAATTGTTGTTGACCGAGATCCGTAAATTGGAGGTCGCCGACAGTTGGGGGCTGGAATTTGCCGCCGAGCAGGCTCGTTTAGAAAGAGATATTGAGGCGAGAGAAGAGTCCGAGCCGGAGGGCGATGCCGACGACGACGAAGCTGCCTCCGCCGAACCGGACGAGTCGGCCGAGCAGGACGAAGGCGAAAACGAGAACGAACCTAGCAATGACGACGTCGATCAGGAAGTCGTTGCGAGCCGCTCGCGTGGCACGAACGACGACATCATTGATAATTCGCCCGCCGATGATTTGGCGGAGGACTTGGTCGACGGCTTGGCGGCGGATCAGTGCCAGGAGCACGATCTGGCTGATGATGATGGCACTTCCTATGAAGATGACTCGCTCGGGAGCCGCGCAGCCTGACCGGTGGCTTGAAAACTGCGACAAATTGAGTTCCGAGAGGCACCCTTGTGCAGGTGTTCGGGAAGATGAGCCGCGCTTATACTCTGCGGCGTGTTCGGGCCCGATGGGTTCGAGTGGTCACGTCTACAACCTGAGTGAAGTGAGCAGAGAATTATGTCGAGTCGACCCCTCAACGTTGGTTTGATTGGTGGCGGGGGCGGTGCATTTATCGTGCAACCGCATCAACGAGCGATTCATTTCGATGGAACACGCCGAGTGACCGTCGCGGCGCTACACCCCGATCCCCTAGTCGCTCAATCGGAAGCTGAAAACTGGGACTACCCAATCAAGGGATACGACAGCTACGACGAACTGATCAAGCAGGAGGCCGCCAAGCCTCTAGGCGAGCGAATTGATTACGCACTGATCGTGACCCCCAATCACGTCCACTTCGATCCCGCGATCAAGTGTGTGCAGGCTGGGATTCCCGTCTTCTGCGAAAAGCCGCTGACGTTGAACATCGATGAGGCCAAGCAATTGGTCGACGCGGTGAAAGAGAAAAATGTGCCGTTCGCCGTTTCGCACACTTACCTCGGTCACTGGACGAGTCGGTTTGCGAGATTCATTGTCACGAGCGGACTGTTGGGCGACGTTCGTTGGGTCGATTCGTACTACCTGCAAGGTTGGCTGGCCGCGCGAACGGAAGATTCGGGCAACGCCCAAGCGGAATGGCGCGTCGATCCTAAGAAGTCAGGCGCGAGTTTGTGTGGCGGCGACATCGGTACGCACGCGCTGATGCAATTGCGATACGTCACCGGATTAGACGTCAAACGAGTGCAGGCCCACTTGGAAACCTTCGTTGGTGGTCGCAGCCTCGACGATCACTTCACCACCTACGTCGAATTGTCCAATGGTGGTCGTGGGTTGGTTCGTGCATCGCAAATCGCGATCGGTCACAAGAACGACCTCGGCATTGAAGTGAACGGAACGAAGGGTTCTTTGGTCTGGCGTCAGGAGTTCCCTGAAGAGTTAACGATCCGATTGCCCGACCAACCGGACCGGACTTATTTCCGCGGCGCGGTTTCGGCTAACGATGGTTTTCTTAAGGATCTGCCTGAGGACTTGATGGCGGAACCAAATGTTCCTCCGGGGCACCCCGAAGCGTTCCATGACGCGTTCGCAAGACTGCACCGTTGTTTCGAACAAGATGTGAGAGCCTACAACGATGGCAAACCGTTCGATTGCGACGGCAGTAAGTACGCGAACATCGACGACGGCTACACCGGCATGGCCTTCATTCAAGCGGCCGTGAAGAGCTCGCACGAGGACAACGTTTGGGTCGAGATGGAGCGCTGAGAAGCACGTCGTTCTCACGCTCCCAAAGCACTGTTTTTCATTCCGGCAAGGAAACCCTGTCGAGGCCAACCTGCGGGCTTGCTCGGTGTCCTTGCCGATTTTTTATGGATGCTTTGGTCGCCACCCGACTCAGCGTTTTCGCGGAAGCTGTTTTTTGTTGAATCATACGATTGAAACCCGCAATTGATTCACGAGCTGTTGGGGGCCAATGTTAATGGGTTCATGCAATGGGGGCACGACGCGACGGAATCGTTGCGACCGGCGCGATCGCTATGATCGTGAGCCAACCCTGCGGCGGGTTTGCCGCGAGCGGTATTCTTATCCGGTGTGTACGTCGCTGCGTCCTAGTGTTCTGCAGACGTACCGAACCGCGGGTTCACTGAGCGTGCTGCTCGAATGTGAGTTTGTGTTGTTTCGGCGATTCGTCTTCCTGTGTGACGAAACGACTCTATCCCATTGCCGACTCTGCCATGTCTTCCGCACCGATACCTTGGAAATACCTTCGTAACATTCTCGTTCTCTTCGCACCGTTGTGGGTGGGATCGGCGTTGTTGTTTGGGATCGGTGGTCTCGGTATCGCGGTCTTGTCGAAAGATCGATGGTCGGCACGGCAACCGCTCGTTCTTCGTGACGAGGCTAACGGTGCTGTCGATCGGCTGGGGAGATTTTCTAGCCAAACGGAACTGAAAGCGGCTCAGGAAACGATTCTCGAGTTGGCTCAGAATCCAGAGGTTGTCGCCGCTGCTCTGCGTCAGTTAGGACCTGTCGGTGGCGGTAATGATCCTTCGTATCCGAGCGCTCGAGAAGTTGACGAGATCGCCAAAGAGTCAGTCAACGTGGTCGCGCCACAAGGTCGCGAGTTCGGAAACACCGAAGTCGTTTATCTCACCGTTGAGGCGGAGACTCAGGAACGGGCCGGCGAGTTTTGCCGCGTCTTGTTAGACAGTCTGACCTCGCACTTGCGTGAGGTTCGCCGCATTCGCGCCGATAGCGTGATTGTGGAGCTCACCCACGCCCGTGACCTCGCACGTCAAAAATTGGATTCGGCGTTAGGCCGCATGCGAGAGATCGAATTGCAGGTCGGATCCGATCTCGGCGAACTCCGTAATCTTAATGACACGATTTCCGGCGATGGTGCAAACCGTCGTTCGATGCAAGAAATCGAACGTGAACTGCAAACCGCCGAACTCGAAATGCGTCGGCTCGACTCACTGTATCAATTGCTCTTGGCCGGTTCGCAAAACGCACGAACGCTTTTGATCAGCGGAGATGAGTTGTTGTCGAGTCAGCCATCGTTACAACGTCTCAAAGACGGTTTGATCGATGCTCAAATCGAAGCCAGTCGTTTGGCGAGCGTTTACACCACAGAACATCCGCGGCGCCGCGCCGCCATCACCACCGAACGCGAAATCGAACAACGCATGCTCGAGGAAGCACGGGGTGCGTTGCGGGCAATGGAGCCGACGTTGAGACTGAGTACCGAACGCGTTCGTCGTTTGCGTGAGCAGCATTCTGACTTGGGCGAAAAGTTGACGCGGCTGGCGGGAGTCCGAACGGGATACTCTAAACTCGATTCGGAAATCCGTGCTTTGACCGATCATCTTGCCGGAGCCGAAGAGGCGCTCAGCAAGGCACAAGCGAGTCGATCTGCCGCGTTGTCAACTAACCTGCTTTCGGAACTCGGGCCGCCTCAGGTCGGTGACACACCTGAAGGCATGTCTGGATCAATGACGACGTTCGGTTCGATGGTCGCTGGACTCGTCTTCGGGTTGGGGACGGTCTTCTTAGTGGCACCGGGACCGACGGGACCCACGTTCGGTCGTCGTCTGGGAGATTACCTCACCGGACGACGCAGCACCGATCCTGGCAACCATCCACCGGGGCAACGCCCCGTCGAGGGAGCACCTCCCAGTGGTGTTGAACGCCGGCGTCGTTAGTCGTTGTCCGACGCTACCAAATCTTCAATTCGATCACGCCGTCCTGTACCGGAGCTTCGATAACGGCACTCTCAAAGGATGGCGGGCCGACCGTACCGCGAGCGGCGTTGCTGAATCCGTAACGTTCCGTGGGAATACCCAGGGCGTTGCGATCGAGGCTGCCGTTTGAGTTGTTGTCGTGGTAAGCCGCGATTGCAAAGGATTCGGGCAACTCATCCCGGGGAATGCGGACTTTTGCCAATCCGTCGGCATCGATCGGGATCGATTGTCGCCAAATTGCGTTCTCGGGAATGTTGAAACTCTCTTCGGTCGCGTAGACCGCGAAGCGAATTTCACCCGTGTTGTCGGCAGCGCCCGCGATTTCGAGTTGGATTCCGGTGTTTGATTCAGGAACATCGCTGGCGGCAACTTGATTGAGTGCGTTGGCTTGATCGATCGAGCCTGCATCCGGGAACGCGGGAGCTTGGAAGCGGTTCTGCTGAAACGCCAGCACCGCAACGCCGACCAAAAAGACTCCTGCAGCGAAACACATCAGGAGTGTTCCGTGGTTCGCTTTCCACTGATCGGAGTAAGATTTCCAGGAAACGTCGCCTCGTTGGTTCTGCGGGATCCTTCCTTTCGCCGTCTCGGACGGTCTGGTGACCGGCTGATGTTCCTCGTCCACAAAGAGTTCTCCAGAGTATCGCTGACTAAAATCAAAGAATGGATGCTATTTGTGCCCTATCCTAGCAGTCCCGGCTAATCTCAAGTTAGCCGATTGCCGTGTCTTCCGCGAACAGGGATGTTGTTCTAAACTACGGATCGATCGGAAAAATTTCCCGTGTGATGGTGGCGGCCCTTGCGACTGCAAGCTGTGAACCTGGTCAGGCCTTAACTGGAGCAGCCATAAGCGGTGTCGCTTTGTGTGAGGGTCGCCTCCACCACGCGGGTTATTTTTTCTCTTCTTCCTATCGACGGGCCACTCTCGCCAGCATCAGGTTAAATAATCGCCATAAAAATGGGCAATTCAGCTAGAGAGCAGGACTCCGAAAATGGTTCCTACGTCGTGGTGGCGCGTCGCTATCGCCCTCGCGATTTCGACCAACTGGTCGGGCAGGACCACGTCGCCAAAGCCCTGCAAGGGGCGATCGAAACGTCGCGTGTCGGGCACGCGTACCTCTTTACCGGTGCTCGCGGAGTCGGAAAAACCAGTACCGCGCGGATCTTCGCCAAGGCGCTGAACCACCCAGGCGGTCCCACGGCGAACCCCGACAGCGAGAGTGATATCGCTCAAGCGATCGATTCTGGTGAAGACGTCGACGTGATCGAAATCGACGGTGCGAGTAATCGCGGGATCGATGAAATTCGCTCGTTGCGTGCCAACGTTGGCGTGCGTCCGAGCCGATCGCGATACAAGATCTACATCATCGACGAAGTTCACATGTTGACCGGCGCCGCGTTCAACGCGTTGCTGAAAACGCTCGAGGAACCGCCCGAGCATGTGAAGTTCATCTTTTGCACGACCGATCCGGAGAAAATTCCGATCACGGTCTTGAGCCGTTGCCAGCGTTTCGATTTCGCGCCTGTCGAGAGCAGCAAAATTGTCGGACGCCTTCGTGAAATTGTCGAAGCGGAAGACAATACCGCCGAAGATGAGGCGCTCGAACTGCTCGCTCGTCGGGCTGCCGGTTCGATGCGAGATAGTCAGTCGTTACTCGAGCAAGTGCTCAGTTTCAGTGACGGGCATCTGACCGCGGACCAGGTTCACGCCATGCTCGGCACGGCGGACGATCAGCGATTGCATAAACTCGCCCAAGCGATGCAGGCCCGTGATGCCGCCGCAGCGATCGGGCAGGTCGATGAGGCCGTCGCCGCCGGAGTGGACGCGGGCCGATTGACCGAACAAATGCTCGGCTACTTCCGTGACTTGATGACCGTCAGTGTTGGTTGCGACGCGTCGATGATGCGTTATGCCGCCGGTTCCATGCACGGATCGCTCGTCGAACTCGGCCAGAAATGGGGCCTGCAAACTGTTCTCGCCATTGTCGGGCTCGTTGACGAAACACTCGTCCGGATTCGGCACAGTGTTCATGCGCGGGTGTTGCTCGAATCTACACTGATTCAAATTTGCCACCTTCCTGACCTCCAAGCGATCGTGGATTTGACCGCCGCCGCGAAAGATGCCGGGGCAGGCAGTGGCGAAAAAAAAAACATCGTAGCGCGAACTCTGGCTCGCCCACATAGCGATCATGCCGCCGGGACGAGTTCCGCGGCCGGTTCTTCCGCAGCCACGTCACCTTCTGCGTCTTCACCGGCGCAGTCTGCCCCGCAATCGCCTGCTGTCAACGCGGCGGCCAATGGGGGACAGACATCCGTTGCCAGTCCCGGCAACGCAAACGCATCTGGCTCGGCAGCATCGCCGTCTGTCGCGGGTTCGTCGCCCACGGTTGCTCCGGCGTCTGCGTCCACGGATTCGCAATCTGTTGGGGCCCAAGTCGCGGTTGCCCAGACTGCTGTTTCTCAGGCTGACGCGTCTCCAGCCGCGGGAACGCAACCTGCGGCCGGCGGAGGCACGGCACAAGCGGTTATGCCGGAATCGGAGGTCGCCGCTTCGGCGTCTGCCGGCACGGAATCGAAGCCGTCCAGTGCGATCGTATCCGGTACGAACGCGCCGCTCACCGATGCAGAGCTTCAGCCCAAGTGGCCACAAGTTCTCGACGAGATGGACCCGATCACGGCTACGTTGGTTAAGGCGGCTGAGCGTATTGCTGTGTCGCAGCCGGGAGTGCTCGAGTTGACGTTTCCCGAAACTTCGGGACTGGCGATGAGCCGGTGTGGCTCGCCAACAAACAAAGATGAGATTGTCCGAACGGTCAGTCGCGTCACCGGGCGTCAGCTCACCGTTGCCTTTGCCACCGGAACCAGAGCACCGGTTGTGGCCAATGCGGTCGCGAAACCGAAAACAAAAAATCGAATGCAGCGGATGCGAGAGATCGAGTCAAATCCGATGGTGCGTGCGTGCATCGACTTGCTCGGCGCTGAAATCGTTCGTATCGACACGCCACGAAACTGATCATTTTTTTCATCTCCTCAATAGGACGACCCCATGTTCAAAGGACTCGGTAACCTCGGCAACATCGCATCGATGATTGGTAAGTTGCAGGATCTGCCTCAGCAAATGCAGGCTCTCAACGATCGCATGAAATCAGAACGTGTCACCGCCAGTTCGAATTGCGGGCATGTCTCGGTGACGATGAACGGTGTCGGCGAAGTGCAATCCGTTGATGTGAGTCCCGAGGTCTTCGGCGGGGAAGGTTCCACCGCCGTGGCACCGGAAACCTTGGCCCAGGCGATTCAAGATGCGACCAATTCGGCAGGCGCCGGGGCGAAGCAACTCTATGCGGGAGCGGTCGGACAACTCGCCAACGATCTCGATCTCAACATTCCAGGCATGGACGGATTGTTGTCGAGTTTGACCGGCGGCAACGGATGAGCAGTCATGCCGGTGCGGTCTCGCAGCTCGTAGATCGTTTGAGCCAATTGCCTGGCATTGGTCGAAAGAGTGCCGAGCGTTTGGCGTTCCATCTGTTGCGGGTTCGCGAGGACGAAGCGTTGGCGTTGGCCGACGCGATTCGCCGTGTCCGAACCGATGTTCGGTACTGCGCCGACTGTTACAATCTGTCCGAAAAAGAACTTTGTCAAATCTGTGCTGATCCGAAACGGGATCAGTCTCGGCTGTGTGTGGTCGAACAGCCCCGCGATCTTCTCAGCCTCGAAGCGTCCGGTGCCTACAAGGGGCTCTACCACGTTTTGCTCGGCAGGATCGCTCCGCTCGATGGCGTCACGCCCGACCAATTGACCATCGACGCGTTGGTGGATCGTGTCCGGACCGGGAATTTCTCCGAAATCATCATGGCGACCAATCCGACGGTCGAAGGCGATGGCACGTCGCTGTATCTTTCCAATCAGTTGGCTGAGTTCCCAGTCGAGATCACTCGGTTGGCCAGAGGCATTACGGCTGGAAGTGTCCTCGAATATGCCAACCGCGAGATCATCGCTGACGCCCTCACGGGACGTCAAAAACTATAGGAAAATACCGGCCGAAACGTGATTTAGCGGTCGTCTTTCGAAAAAAAACGCGAATCATTCTTTTAATTGGCACTGAATTCGCTGTAGAATGTGCGGGACACTCATTTCCCCAACTTTTCTTCAGAAGAATTGAACTCTCATGCGGATGTCAGTGGGGCTCCATGCCCGACAAAGCCAGGTGCAAAAGCTGGCGCCTCGGATGATCCAGTCGATGGAGATCCTGCAGATGCCGACGCTGGCGCTGCAGGAGCGGATCGAGCAGGAGATGAACGAAAACCCGTTGCTCGAGCAGGTTGTGGGTGATCCCCTTTCGCCAGAAGAATCCGACGATGACGGGCCCGGCAAGGACACGCGCAGCGAGAACGAGAAAGAGTTGGTTGTCGACAACGACCATGACAACAAGGACGATTTCGAGCGTCTGTTGAATATGGATGCTGATTCGTCGAGCACCTTTGACGATTCGTTCCGTCGCAGCGCCAACCGAATGTCGGAAGAGGCTGATCGACGACACGACATGATGGCCAATGCGCAGTCACGTCCGGAGTCACTGAACGATTTTCTGCTGCACCAACTCGCTGAAATGGATATCGACGATAACGTCGAACAAATCGCCGAGCGAATCATCAGCACTCTCAACGCGTCCGATGGCGGATACCTTCGCACCCCGATCGCGGACATGTTGGCTCCGGGACACAGCAAAGAAGATCTCGCGCAGGCGGAAGAGGCGTTGCGGATCGTCCAGTCGCTCGAGCCCACCGGTATCGCGGCACGAGATTTGGCCGAATGCCTGATCTTGCAACTTGATCCTGACCATCCGCACAACGAAGAATTGCAAACGCTCATCCGATTTCATCTCAACGATCTCGCAGAGAACCGGTTGCCACAAATTTCGAAGAAGACCGGCTTTTCGATCGAGCAAATTCAAGAGTTGCGGGAAGACCTGCATCTACTCAACCCGAAGCCGGGCGCCGCGTTCCTGGAAACATACGTTCCAAACGTCACTCCGGACATTATCCTCGAACAGGATGAATCGGGTGAGTATCGCGTGCGGTTGGATGACGACCGGGTTCCGAATTTATTCATCAGTGAGTACTACCGGCGACGTTTGCAAGCGTCGGATTGCACGTCCGAAGAACGCGAATTTATCAAGCAAAAAATTAACGGGGCCCAGTGGCTGATCGATTCGATCGAACAGCGACGTTCCACGCTAACGAAGGTCGCCGAAGCAATCGTCGAACATCAAAAACGTTTCCTCGACGAAGGTCCCGAGGCGATCGAGCCGCTCAAGATGCAACAGATCGCGGACAAGGTCGGGGTTCACGTGACCACGGTCAGTCGTGCGGTTGACGATAAGTGGATCCAAACCCCTCGAGGTATCTTGCCGCTACGGCGTTTCTTCGTCGGCGGTACGCAAACGGAAGATGGTGACGATGTCGCGTGGGACACGATTCGTTTGAAGTTGCAGGAACTGATCGACAAGGAAGACAAGAGCAAACCGTTCAGCGACGAGGCACTGGTGGACGAACTGCGTGGCGCCGGCATGAATGTCGCCCGTCGTACCGTTACCAAGTACCGCAAGAAAATGGGCATCCCCAGCAGCCGCCAGCGTCGCGATTGGACGCTGTCGTCCTAAGGAACGATTGCCAAATCGAACCTGCGTTTTCGAAACGATCGCGGGATCGACATTGCAAGTCTGCGTCGCGTTATCGACGCGTTGCTCTCGCGTGAGTGTCTCACGCGAGTGGCTGGCATGGTCTGCGCCGGAATGATTAAAGGTTTGGCGCGATGTAGGTCCCGCGTTCGAAAATGACGTCGTCGCTGACACGTGGATCGCCCGTTGACTTCAGAGTGCTCATCAATCGGTGATGCAACCGCTGACGCTCGCCGTCCCAGTCGGGGTTTTCGGCGAGGTTGGTGCGGCAGTCAGGATCGTTCGCCAGATAGTAGAGCTCGATCCGCGGGCGTCGTCCTACGGCTGCGTCGAACGCCTCGGGATACTCTTCACGGTTCAGTACGATAAACGCTTTGGTCGGACTCGCGTCCAAATCGGCATACGCGGCGAAGGTGTTGTTCGTCAGCGCATCTTTGTTTGGAATCGTGCGATCGGCTTGCAATACAGGACCATCGCCCATCGGAGTTCGCTCCGGTTCAAAGTTGATGACGTACAGCCAGTCCTTGGTTTGAATGGCGCGTTGGGGATAAGGCAGATTGTCCTCACGAGCGGCCGCAACGTGTCGTTCGCGGCCGGTAATTGCCGCATCGCGCGACGGATCAATCTGTCCGCTGCGGGAATCGACCAAGATATCCACAATAGGTTTTGAGATCATCTTTTCAGGAATGGCAACGTCGGCGACGGAGAGGAAGGTCGTTGCTAGACTCGGCAGGCTGACGAAGTCTTCGACGAGCCGACCGGGATGAGGGACTCCGTTGGGCCAACGGATCGCCATTGGCACGTGAGTCCCAAAGTCGTACAGGTTGCATTTGCCACGACTCACGCCGGGGACCCCATGATCGCCACTGACGACCAAAAGTGTGTCGTCCGCGATTCCCACTCGGCGCAGTTCTTCATCGAGAACGCCGAGCGCCGCATCGAAGGCCATCGCTTCGCCGAGGTAGTCAGCGAAGTCTTCTCGGACAACGGGCACGTCGGGCAGGTACGAAGGCAGCTTTCCTTTCAGGTCGTCAGGATCGATTCCCCACAACGTTTTGCCACTTCCGGCGACCCATTTGCGATGTGTGTTGGTGGGGCCGAACCAATAACAGATCGGGCCATCTCCATCGAGTGTCCCGTCGTCATCGGCATCGAGGAAAGATCGAATGTTTGCGCGCACCTCGGCAAGCAAATTCTGCTTGCCCACTTCATGGTCTTTCACTTTCATCGCGTTCTGTGAGAACCCGTTGAATCGCCGACCTGCGGATTCGAATTCGGCTCGCTTGCCACCATGAGGGGCATCGGCGGGAGAGCCGGGGCTCCAGACTTTATAGGTTTGTCCGATGCGATATCCAGACTCTTCGAGTAGCAATGGATAGGCGGGCTGACTGAAATCCCAAATCGCACCTTGTAAGATCGAGGCACGCTCGCATCGCCAAAACGGTTGTCCCGACAAGAGTGAACTGCGACAGGGGGTGCATGAAGGTGCACTCACAAATGCGTTGGCAAACAAAACACCCTCACCGGCAATCCGGTCGAAGTTGGGTGTGCGAACGACTTCCGACGGACTGTTGGGAAAACGTGTGGCATACGCACTGGCGTAACATCCCCAGTCATCGGCAAACGCCATCACAATATGAGGGCGTTTTGCCGCGGTTTCTGGAACGCGTTCGTCGGCGACGGCCGGTGCCCAATGCAGGCTTGCCAGCAACGCGAGCCCTGCCAATACCGTTTGGCAACTAAGAGAACGACGGAGAGACTGCGGGTTCATCAAGACGCCTGTCAATTCAGAGGTGGGGATGGTGGGGAGGGACGCACGGCAATGTGCGCAGTCCCTATCCTAGCACAAGCTCCATCGCGTTACGTATTTGGACATCGCGATTCGGCGGCGGTTTCCTAGCGAACTGCGGTGTTGGTGATGGAAAAACGCGAGTTGAACCTCAAACAGGCTGGTCGGTGTGGGACAAAGGTAGTGCGGGTTTTGAGAGAGTGGGACGCGTCTTCTATTACTCCAACGTTTTCTTGTCTTTGTTATTGAGCTGACTTCATGGAATATCTTCCTCTTATTATCCAACTCGTCACCGGTGCAGGCGGTGGTAACGCGGCCGCGAAACTGCTTAAGAAATTGGACCTCGGCATTGTGGGGAACTCAATTGCCGGCATCATCGGTGGCGGACTCGGTGGGCAACTGCTCGCGATGCTAGGCATGTCCGCTGGCCCGAGTGGAGCGATGGATCTGTCTGCTATTCTCGGCAGCGTTGCGTCCGGAGGTGTCGGAGGTGGCGTTTTATTAGCAGTCGTCGGAATGGTTAAAAACGCGTTGTCGGCTGGTCAGGCTCGCCAAGCCGAATCTTGATGCTCGCGTCCTTAGCGTGTCAAACATCACGCAAGTGATATGCGTTCGATTGCTTCGGGAAGCGATCGATCTTACCGACCGTCAGTGAACTTGTGACGCTTTTGGTTAGGGCCGCATACTGCCAGCACCCATGGGGGCATTGGGTGTTGGCAGTGTGCGGCCTTTTCCACGACTCACGTCACTGAGTGATTCAGAGAGGTAAGCTCTTGCCGCTTTGTCTTATCGGTAACATCTTTTCTCTCTCGGTCGATGTGAAATTGCCGCTGTGGTAGAAACGCCTTTGGTGGATTGGCGATCACGCCGCTGTAGAAGCTTTTGCGGGACGCTTGATCCCGATGTTTTTGCTCACACCGACCCTGCGTGTTACTGCAAGTGGTTTGCGTAAACACGGGCGACGTCGGCCATGTAATGTGTGAAATCCGTCGCGGCAGCTTTCTCGAGGTGCGTCTTAGCGATTTCGCGATTACCTTCTGCGTCAGCAATGAGCCCGATGTAGAAGTCTCCGTAGAAGGCTGCCGAGGCGTGGTCTCTGGTATCTTCGGTCTTGGCAACCGCAGAACGGATCTCGTCAAAGCCGCCACCGGGAAGACGTTTAAGGACCTCTTCCATCGGGATTCTCGCGTCACCCGGGGCCGGCAGAAGGATTTTTCGAGCCCGATCGACGTCCTGGGCTTTGGCCACACAAAGGAAATGCCAGGCCGCGTTCTCGACATCATGTGGGTTGACCAGTCGGTGCTTCTCAAACAACTCTCGCGCGTCGTCGTATCTGCCGGCGAAAAACAACGCGATGCCGTGCTGCCACAGATAAGGTTCGGATTGCGGGCTCAGTTGAATGGCGGTTTCGAAATTTTCCACCGCTTCTTGGCATCGTCCCGATCGCAGCAAAGCATCGCCGAGTCTGGTCAGGGCTGATGCCGTTGGCGAGTCCTGTTGAGATTCAAGTAACTCGGTGGCAATGGTGATGGCCCGATCATGGCGGGCTGTATGAGTGGTGTCGTCCGACCATGCGCGAGGTCCAAACATGGTTTGTCCAAGCAAAATCTGCCCCACCAGTAAAGCGAGAACCGCAATGCCGAAACGTGTCACTGCGAACATGAGGAAGACCTGGGATGTGAGTGAACCGAGAAGGATAACGATGCCGAAGGAATCATAGACGATTGCATGAGCATGTTCAGTATCGAGCGTTTACCCCATCACGCGGTGATGCTTTAGAATCATGTTCCTGCCATACATTTCCCAGTTGCCATCGAGTCGACGATGAGTGAACCTTCAGACGACGTGACGAATGAAATCCGCGATTTACTTGCTCGCGGACAGAAACTGCAGGCGGTCAAGTTTTACAAAGCCTCGCAAGAGACCTCTTTGTTAGAAGCGAAAAACGCCGTTGAAGCGATTGAAGCCGAACTAAAAGCGAGCACGCCCGATAGTCCATTGGTCAGTTCCAAGACCGGATGTGCCGGTGCGATCGTGCTGTTGATCCTGCCGGTAACGCTCGCGGCCGCGTATCTGGTTAGTTGACGGCAGAGTGAAAGAGCCGCTATTAGTGCCTGAATTACGGCCCCTGCGAGTAAACAATATCGAACACAGTCGTTGCCAGTCGTGAAATCCTGTCGGGGGGATGGTATATGCCTAGCCAGAAATTGGGTGAGTGACTAGTATGGGGGTTTACGTACCCCGAGCAGGTCCGGCATATGAATCGAAGCAAAGCTGTCACGCTGCTAGTAGAGAACTCTAATTCGTACACCCGTTCACTGCTGCAGGGCATCGCCTCGTACATGAACGAGAACGAGTCATGGTCGATATACTTTTCCGAGAACGATTCTGCAACGAGTTCACTCAATCGGCTGTCTGATTGGAAGGGTGACGGGATCATTGCCCGGCTGGACAACAAGACCGTTGTCGATACGGTGCAGAACCTCAATATCCCTGCGGTGGCAGTGAGTGCAGCGGACCATTTGCCTCGTGTTTCTTACGTGGAAATCAACGAGGCCGGCGTCGCCAAAATGGCATTCGAGCATTTGCGTCAGTGTGGATTTGAATCGTTTGCGTTTTGTGGCGAACCTCATCATCATTGTTCGGAAATGAGGGCGTCGGCGTTCGCGCAGTGTGTCGAGGCGGCAGGGTTTGTCTGCTACCGCTTCGATCATGAGGAGTCGCCCAACGGAGATTCATCAGCGGAACAGCAACGCATCAGTCTCGCTGCGTGGCTCAGTTCGCTGCCCAAGCCGATCGGATTGTTTGCCGTTAACGACATCAAGGCGCAAGAGGTTCTCGCCGTTTGTCGCGAGAACCGAATCCGCGTGCCCGAAGAGGTTGCGGTACTCGGCGTCGATAATGACGAAGTGTTGTGCGATCTCTGCACGCCTTCGCTGTCGAGTGTGATTTTGCCGGGGAAGCGGGTCGGGTATGAAGCGGCTCGGAATCTCGATCGTTTGATGCGCGGCGAAACGCCGGACCGGGAATGCATGTTGGTTGATCCTCTCGGGATCGCGTCGCGACAATCGACGGACGTGTTGGCGATTGAGGATAACGAAATCGCTGTGGCGGTTCGCTTCATTCGCGACCATCACTGCGACGGAATCAACGTGCAGGATGTGGTGGACGCGGTATCGCTGTCGCGTCGTTCGCTTGAGTCCCGCTTTCAATCTCGGGTTGGCCGAACCCTGCATCAGGAAATCACGCGTCGTCGTATCAGTCGAGTTTGTCAGTTGCTCAACGAGACGGGACTGACGCTCGCGGAGATCGCTCAACGCACCGGTTATCAAAACGAAGAGTACATGAGCGTCGCGTTTCGCCGCGCCATGAATGTGCCACCGGGACGCTATCGCCGCGGCCGCTGAGAACCGCCGCTGAGAACCGCTTCTGGGAACGGTTGTTGAGACGGGCCGTGGAGATTCTCTGCACGTGGCGACGCCGGTGCAGGGATCGGTTTGGGGACCGAGGGGACTACGTGCGGCGTCTTTGGAAACGACACCGGACGATGCACTGGTGTCCGAGTCGGCCGGCGTGACCACATGGATACATCGCGGCGCCCACTTTCTTTCTCGTGAGTTACTGGCAGAATGTCCGGAAGCCACAACGTGCCTGCCCACGGATCCGCCTCGGTTTCGAGGATTCTGTTGGTCGGCCGGTCCAATCTCTCGGCATCGCCTCCGCTTTCCCCCAAGCCGTCCGTTATCTCATGATTCGCACCCGTTTTGCACCCAGCCCGACCGGATACCTCCATATCGGCGGGGTTCGTACCGCGTTGTTCAATTGGATTCTTGCCCGACAAAGTGGCGGACAATTCATTTTGCGTATCGACGACACCGACGCCGGACGCAACGTTGAGGCCGCTCTCCAACCGATCTTGGATGGCTTTCGTTGGTTGGGGATGGATTGGGATGAAGGTCCTGAGGTCGGTGGGGCACACGGTCCTTATTTTCAATCACAGCGTGGCGAATTGTACGCGGACGCGATCGCCAAATTGCTCGCGTCAGGACACGCCTATCGCGACTTTGCAAAACCGGAGGAACTGCAAGCTCTCCGTGAAGCAGCCCGAGAAAGTGGTCAGGCTTTTGTTTACGACCGCCAGTGGATGGCGGAAGACGACGCGACCATTGAAAAGTATGAAGCCGAAGGGCGTGAAGGAGTCGTCCGGCTGAAGATGCCACGTGAGGGGCAATGTGTCATCAATGATTTGATTCGTGGCGAGGTCGTTGTCGAATGGGCGTCGGAGCAAGATCACGTGATCGCGCGAGCCGACGGTAGTCCGCTGTATCACCTCGCCAGCGTTGTCGACGACCACGCGTTTGGAATCACACATGTCGTTCGTGCGGCCGAGCATCTTCCTAATACGCCACGTCAGGTCTTCATCGCGCAATCACTCGGATATCCGTTGCCGACTTATGCTCACCTGCCGTACGTGGCGGAACCAGGTGGGACGGCCAAGTTGAGCAAGCGTAAACTCGACAAGTATCTCAAGAATCGTGACTTCGCAAACCTGATGGCTCGCGGCAAGGCGATCGCCGAGCGTTGTTCGTTGACAACGGAAGACGACACGTTCAATCCGGTTCTGGTCGACTTCTATCGCGAGATTGGATTCCTACCGGACGCGTTGTTGAATTATCTGATGTTGTTGGGATGGTCGCTCGATGGTGAACACGAAAAGTTCACCCGCGAAGAGATGATCAAACTGTTCACGCTTGACCGGGTCAATAAAGCCCCCGCGTCTTTCGATCCGGCGAAGTTGACATCATTTCAGGCTGACGCGTTTGCCGGTCTACCGGACGATCAGCGGACCGAACTGGTTAAACCATTCGCGATTGCGGCGGGATGGGTGGAATCCGGTGATGCCGCGTCGGAACAACGTTTGGCGGACGTGGTCGCCGCCGCGGGGGATCGATTGAAAATGGCGGGAGACATTATCGACTTTGATTACTGCTTCGTTGATGACTATCAGATCAACGACAAGGCGTATCAGAAACGGATCGTTAAGCCGGCCAAAGCGGTCGAGTTGCTTGCCAAGTTGCGTGATCATCTTTCCGCGTGCGATGATTTTTCAGCCGCCGCGGTAGAGAAGTTCGTGAACGACTTTTGTGAACAAGAGTCGATCGGTCTCGGTGAAATCATTCACGCCCTACGGGTCGCGACGACCGGTGCGGCAGGCGGTTTTGGCATGTTTGACACGCTCGCGGTCGTGGGGAAAGAGCGAACGCTCAGTCGCATCGACCAAACGTTGGCGAAGGTCTCCTAACACGCTTCATTCTAAGGCTGCGTGTAGCCTAAGCCGTTGCCGTCAAGGATTGCCGTCGGAACTTGTCCGCCGCGGATTTCAAACATCGGTTCGTATCGGCTCATCCATGCCCGGTTTCCTTCCGGGCAGTATTGCCGTCCGTTACTTTCAACGGCGGCAACACCCAGGATATGGGCCGACAGTGAAGCGGAATGTAGCAGCGACGCGCCCACGCAGGTGAGGTCCTGAACGCATAAGAATCGCCCTTCGTGCCTAGCAACGGCTCCGAGTAGCAATGCCTCGGAATGCCCCTTGCATGCCTTCAACGCGATCCCCGAATAACCCTGCGAGACCGCCCGTTTCAGGCTTGTGAGGTCCGTCAATGATTCGTCAATCACGACCGGTTTCAACTTCGCGACACGGTGCATCGTGACGGCGTTCGGACGGTTGAGATCGCGTGCGGTGGGTTGTTCGATGTACTCGATTCGGTCGTAGCCTTCCGGGCATTGTGTTCGCAGATCCGCGAGCAGTTGCAGAACATACTCTTCGTCTGGGCATCGTTCGTTGAAGTCGAGCGAATACCAATAGGGTTTGCCCGTGGAACTTCCCCGGTTCACTGTTTGGTTAGCGACCTCGTCAATGTGAATGATCCGCTGTAAATCCCATTGAGGATCGTCACCGTTGAGTTTGATCTTGAGGTGCGTCAGTTCGTTACGTTCAATCCATTGGCCCAGTGTTTCGGGAAGTCCGTCGTCGACGGGGCTCGTAACGTCGTCCGCAGTGAGTGGATCGAGGGCTCCGACCAAGTGATAGAGTGGCAGAGAGGCCGTCGGCGTTGGTGAGATGAAGCGGTCGAGTGTGAGTCCCCGGTACGCGTCGTCGTGCAAGAGTTCTCCGAGATCGGATGGCAGATGTTCGGGCGTTAACAAAGCGTAACTACTCGCCTGGGCAGCTTTGCCATGGGCGTCGAACAGGGCGGCCTCGATCGCGGAGCCCGCCAGGAGAACGGCGAGTTCGGGAATCGATTGTTGGAGGCCACGTTCTTCTGCGATTTCGTTGACGATTTGGTGCCGTTGGTCAGCCAAACGGACACAAATTTCGATCGGATGTCCCGGCGACATGGAGGACTCAAACGCAGCAGCTGTGCGGCGTGCGATCTCGAGCACCATCTCCAATTTGGTCGTGTCGGAAATCTCCGGATCCGGCCAGGCCCAGGCGACGCCCATCGTCATGCTGCCAAGGCCTCGAGCACTTCGCCCGTCAGCGAGAGAGGCATCGCAGTACACGTTTAAAACCGTCACATCGGTAACCACCCTGCCTCCAAATTTCATTGGCGTGCGATATCGGTAGGACTCCTCCTCGAGTTGCAGCGTGAAATTGGTAAGGGAGGTTGGAGGGAGGGTATTCATGCTTATCGGGGAACGCTCGAACGCGGGTTGGACAGATGCCGCTGGGCTACGAAAAAACCTCTCGGTCGGACATGGAAGATGCCGGGCGAGAGGTATTCGAAATTGTCGAAGTGGTTTGTTTTGTGGGGGCGGCGAGAGTCGTCGTTTGTTTTCAAAAAAACAGCGGTGGGGCGCCCGCTTGAGTTTTTTTGAATCATCAAATGGACACGCCGTATCGGGTTGCCACGACAGCCATCAGGGCAACCAAAATGGGTGTGTCAGTTATTAGACGAGGTTTTTGCGAACGGCCCAGACAGCGGCTTGTGTACGATCGGAAACGCCGAGCTTACGCAAGATGTGTTGAACGTGTTCTTTCACCGTTTCGTAACTGATGCCGAGCATCTTGGCGATTTCTTTGTTCGTCAGACCAAGAGCCATTTGACGAAGGACTTCGCTTTCACGCTGAGTCAACGGAACGTCGATGTCTTGGTTCATCCGTGGAGTCGCCAATGCACCGGTCACGCGACGGAGTTCTTCCCGTGTCCAGGATTGCTCGCCTGCGAAACAAAGGTTCAGTGCTTCGATCAATCGCTCGACAGGAGCGGTCTTGAGAACGTATCCCGATGCACCCAGAGCAACGGCTCGAGCGACGTAGGTCGGGTTGTCGTATCCCGAGAACAGCAACACGGGTAGATCGGGGTGATCGAGTTTGACGCGGCCGAGGGTATTGAGTCCGTCGCCGCCATCCATACGGATGTCGAGGAGGATCGCATCGGGAGCGTCATTGTTTACGAATTCGAGAGCTTCAGCGGCCTTGGTCGCTTCGCCAACGATTTCGATGTCGGTGTCGGCGAGGGCAGCCCGTGTGCCCAACCGCGAGACGGCGTGGTCATCGACGATGAGGAGTCGTTTTGACATTGGAATTTCCGGAGGAATAGGGGGTGAGACGTTACGAGAAAGAGGTATTTGGCAAGTAGACGGCGACACGACTCGCTCGGTTCCACCGAAAATTCGGATAGAACTGGAAATCGGGGGGGCACGAAAATCTACCTCTGTAAGGTAGGAAAGCGGCAACCAGTAGCGGCAGCCGTAATGAATTATTACGGAATTCCCGGTTGGATGTTACCAGTGGTGCTTTTTTTCTACCAAATACCCCCTGTTTGGAAAACTCTTGTCAAGCAGGTGGGGCGATCCACGGGTGGCCCTGTCTCACGCAAGAGGAACTCCTTAACTGTAATTAATACAGTTGAACTGTTAATTTGTTCGGTCCTCCGCAGTGGAATCATTTCAGGTTTTTTCTCTCTCGCAGTCGCTATTTTTGGTGCAACCGTCGCAAAAAGACCCTCAAACGGTCGCTTTAATACGGTCACTGCCTTAGATTGAGTGTTGCAAGAGCGAGAGAAACGGCGTGACAGAAAACCGATCGGTTCGGCGCCCCCGGCTACGGAAAAAAAATCGCCGGCAAACCAACCGGATAGGAGTGACTTGATGGCAAAGGGATTGTTCACCCAAGGGATGTGCGTGCTTTTGAAGCAGCCGCTACCGTTGGAGGAAATCCAAGAACGTTTGAAATCGTTTGAGTTGGTCGCGCGCCAAGAATCCGACGACGATGACGCTCCCGAGACCCTGGTCTACGAGTTTCGCCCTGATGTGGGTGGCCATCTGCTCGTCACACCGACTTCGTCACCCTGGCCGGACGACATGGGCGATCCCGATGAGTCCCCTGAGCGTTTCGTCGCGTGGTCGTTAGGACAGTTCGGACCGCTCGCGTTTCCCGGGGGATTGGACCGTGCGACGTCCCAGTCCTGGGGCTGGGAAGGTGCTCCTGATGTCGTGTCACAGCACACGGCGCACGTTAGGCTCCTGATCAGTTACGTGCTGGGATCGGACGAGGACGACGACGAGGATCTGCCAATGGTTCCCGAGGACTATGACGCGATCGCGGAGCTGCAGACCCTCACGCGGGCGGTGACCGCTTTACTGGAATCCCCTCAATCTCTGTGCTACTTCAACCCTGGCGGCGAAATCTTGCGAGACGCCACTTTGCTGCGTCAGGGGCTCAATCACGCTTGGTGCCACGAACTGCCACCGCTGGATATGTGGACAAACGTTCGGATTTTTTCCGAGGAAGACGGCTGGGTCGTGATGGATACCGTCGGAAACGGTCAATTTGACCTGCCCGATATGGAGGCCGTCTGTCGGCGAGACGTCTACCAGCCTGGTGACATTGAAAATTTCCTTCGCCACGCGACTCTCTATTTGCTCGCCGGCGACGAAGACGTGTGCACGGGAGACACCGCTGACGGCCCGGGAGACATCAGTTGGTCGGCGATTGAGTGCGGCACGTCGCTTTCCGATCCTCCCCGGCCCACGATTCGATGGATCCCCGAAGATCCGCACGAACCGCCAGAGCACCTGCTCGATCCGGGCGATGAGGAGATGGACGAGGAACTCGACGAGCTTCTCGACGGAGACGACGAAGAGAGCTTTCTCGACGATCACGAAATGCGAGGCAGCTCGTACGAGGACCATCTCGAGGATCTCGACGACGGCGATGAGCCTCCCGGTTCGGTCCCGTTCTAACTCGGTCGTCGTCTCAATATCGAGTACGCAGCCGTTGCTCAGTCGAGGTCTTGTTCCAGACGCCGTCCTTGCCAAGTCATTGTGGAATCCGCTCGGTAGGGCTCACTGCGGTGGGGGGTGAAGCGATCATTGCCGAGGAGCTTATTGCCGCGTGGGCAATTCATCTCCGAACAGAAATTGCTCGACGGTTGAAATCACGTTCGGTTGCATCACAACAGACATGTGCGTTGCCGGGACGCACCGGACATCGATGTCTGGCAGATGAGACAAATCCACTTGGCGGACGCCTAAGTCGATCTGCGCCCAAATGACCATCCGCTTTAGTTTGGGATCGCATTGGAGCGATGCCATTGCTTTCTCTGCGTTCGCAATGATGGCGATCTCGGGGATCAAATCACCACCGAGACAATGCATGATTTTGGGGATGAATCCGCAACCGATCACTGGAGCGATTGATACCAGTCCACCGACGTTGTGATTTTGCGTCTTCGCAATGGCTTGTCTCGCGATCCAATCGCCGAAACTATGCGTGACGATTCCGATTCGTTCGCCATCCGATTTGTCGGAAATTAGTTCGGCGAGACGCGAGATACTGGATTCCGTGTTTCGAAACACGTAGTGATCCTGCCAAATACTGACATGTTTTCGGAAACGGCGCAGACGAAACCACATTGGGAGCATCAACGTTCGCGGTTCCATCAAACCCGGAATGAGCACGATGCGATCAATGCGTGAGCGTACGTCGCCGTCATCGTGACTCGGCAATGACCCGTCGGTTCGACCGTGTGCGAGCGGAATCGAGTGCATTGCGAGAAGGTGTTACGTAGGAGTGTTACGAGAGACGCGCCAGTCCTGGACGACGCGACGACATGATGTAGATCGCGTGCAGCACTCCAGGGATGAGCCCCTCTTTATAGCCCACATCTTTTAGAGTACATCAATGGTCTTGTAAAAGCCTAAGTTCGCTCATGGAGGGTGTTGGCCGTGCAATGGATCGAATCGGAGTTTGCGACGCTTAAATTG
>NZ_JACHXU010000030.1 GCF_014192335.1 Aporhodopirellula rubra
GCTAGGCGAAGCGTTTTGAACCGCGACGAACGAAGCAATATGAAAGAGAAAGTGACGCAACCGTCGCATCCACGCGAAGTCAAATCCTTATTGGTACTACCGATGCGTCGATGTGGGACATTAGTATCACTCGCTCGGGCGATGTCGGCGAACCGCAAACGGCATCGGAAGCAAACCCAGGCGGGACACCCAACAAGACAACGAACGCGAACAACCCGGCGTCAAACGCCACACCCGGACCGCCCGATGGTAACGGAGGTGTGGTTCCGGCGACGCGGATCAGCGTGCGATGGGCGGGGGGCCCCGAAACCCAGGCTCCATCGACAGTTCGTTTGCGTTTGCAGTTGCGACAATTTCCGCCCGAGGCCACCGCGACGGAACCGTGGGTGCTGACCGTGCCGCAGGTCGCCGGTGCGATCGGACACCGGGGCCAAGTCACCATTCGTACCGCCAGCGATCATCGTTTGCGGTGGCGGCCGCGGTTGGGAATCGATGCGATCGTTTCACAACAAGCGAGTGAAAAGAACGGTGAATTGGTGTACCCGTTCCGTTTTACACAAACCCGGTTTGAGTTGCCGGTTTGGCTGTCGGGTAAGCAGCAACAGGTTCGTTTGACCGGCGAAGCGGAATTGCAGGTGACCCGTCGTGCGGCGCGGGTCCAGATCGATTTACGTGCTGGCAGTGGCGGGATCGACCCCAAGGGGTTGCGATTGGAAACGGGGCCGTGGCGCTTACTCGGCATTACGACTGAGAGCCGGACGGCGTCATTGGAAATCAGCACCACGGGAGATCTGATCGAATGGCAGGTCGACACGCCCGACGGCAAGTGGCCGGAACGGTACCGCATCACGGCGGAGTTGTTAGCCTCGGCGACAACGGATGATTTTAGATCGTTGGTGTTGCCGCGTATTCTTTCCACTGATGCCGCGACCATCCTGAGTGATGTGCAGTTGACTGTCCTCGATGGGCGTCGCGAATCCTGGTTGGTCGATCTCGCTGAAAGCCCCACGCTGCAACGCATCAGCGGTCAGGCGGATTCGAAGTTCCGGATTCTGAGTCCGGAATCGCCGTGGTCGCTCAGCGGCAGTTTTGCGTCCCGGCCGCTGCAGTTGCAATGGTCGGGTGAGGTTTCGATGACTCAGTCGAGTGACCGATGGATGTCTCGATCGGTGTGGACGATCACGAGTCCGTTGGACCTCGAGGGGCGATTGCGGTTCGCGATCCCGACGGTGGGTTCGGGTGCGGGCGAACCGGAACCGGAAACATCCACCAGCGATGGCACAGAGACGGACCTGGCGGACGGATCGGATCCCGTTGACGAAACCGATATTGATGACGCCCTTGACGCGCTGCTCAGTGAGACCGAAACGCTCGCCGACGACAACGCCAGTCTCGAGGACGACGCCGGGCAGTGGTTGGCGACGGTCGACGGTGGACCGGCGATTGTTCGCAGCGTGGAGCAGCCCGACGGATCCAAATTCGCCGGCAGCAAAACATTCGAGATCATCTCGCCTCGTTTGGATTCGGGGACACACCGCATTGAATTGGTTTTTCAGCCGCCGATCGTGGCGGCCGTGCCAGCGGGACAACAAAGCAGTTTGCCCGACAGTCCTGCGGCTCGTGGTGAAATCGCTAGCTTGATCACGTTGCCAAGTCCGGTTGCCGACCAAGTCGATTTGAAGTCGCCACTGCGTGTGGAAATGCCGGTCGGTGTGACGGATTCCGCAGGTTTGTTCTGGCGCGTGTTACCTGAAAGCGACGGTGTGCTCGGCAACCTCCGTGATGCCGGTCGTTTCGAGTGGACGGTTGGCTCCGCATCGAGTGCTGACGTTGGGACGGAGTATTCCGATCGGTCAAATCGTTGGACGTTCAACGTTCTGCCTGACTTCCCGGTTCCAATCGTTCTGCGCAGCCGCGTGGGTGAGGAACGATTGACTGAGATCCCACGTTCGTTCTTGCGTAGCCTCGTGGGGAAACAGTTTCGACACGAACATTTGCTGGCATCGGTTCGGGGAGGTCGTCGCGTGCGGCTCGGATTGCCGTCGAGGTTGCAGACGATTCGCGTGGAAGTGATGCTCGACGGGTTGCCCGTGGCGAGCACCCGAGATGCGAGCGGGTTGCGAATCGATCTTCCCGAACGCAATGATTTTTCGACGGCCGGAGCATCGACGTTGTCTGTAGCGTCAAATGCCGATTCGACGGTGGCCTCGCAATCGGGCGACGCCGCGTCAGACACCCATTTGCTCGATGTGCGGATTTGGACCGAGGAGCCGAACAATCCGTGGTGGTCACGTTGCCAACCATTGATCCGGTTGCCGGTCGGTTCCGGATTGCAGTATTGGCAATTGGTGGTGCCGCCGGATTCGCATCTTTTCTGGGCGTCGTCGCAATCCGGGAAAGCGATGCGGTGGGAGCGAGATCGATTGCGAATGGCCCGCGTGCCCGCGATCAGCGATCCGTCATTGATCCGATGGGCGTTGGATTTAGATTGGCAACTGAGTGACGGTGGGGCCGCGGCGTTCTCGCGGGACGTTTCGGATACGGAATCGTCGGCGGAGTTAGCTTCGGCGGCAACGTCGGCAGGCAGTGCGTCCGGCGATGCGGAACTCGTGTCGAAGATGTCGCCTGATGAAATTCTTCAGGAAGCGATTCGCGAATCAATGTCGAATTCCACTTTTACGGTTCCCGGTAATCGCTATCTGTTCTTTGCAGGAAATGTGTTCTCATTCGACACGATTACAATCTCGCGAACGATCCTGTGGCTGGCCGTGGGCGGGTTTGTGTTATTGCTCGCATCGGCGTTCCAGTGGTTCCCGTCACTCCATCATCCGTTGGTGGCATTTGTGTTGGCGATCGCGTTGGCCGGGTTGTTGGTGATCGCACCCGATGGTGTCGTGTTGACGGCTCAATTGGTCATGATTTCGTTGACGTTAGTGGCAGTCTTCTATGCTGTATCCGCGGTCGCGGTACCACGTACGGGCCAACGTGTGTTGCAACCTCGAACGACGGGCCGGGATAGCGTGACGCGTCGTGGTGACGGATCGCGTCGTGGTGAATCTGAAACGGGAGTGGGCAACACGCCGAGCCGCGAATCTCGCGGCGGTCAGACCGAGACGCAAGACTTCGATCCGCGATACACGCCGGGGTCATCCGACCCAACTCCTTCGGCCGTCCCCACGGCCAGTCTCGCGAAACCAACGCAAGAAAACGCGGACGACGGATCGGCTTCCCGTTCAGGCGTCTTCGATGTGTCCGATCCGGATTCGTCGGAGGCCATTCGGTGATCACGCTGTCCCGTTCCGTTGCAGGGACGTCTTGGCCGCGGCATCGCGTCCGTTGGCGGAACCTCGCGTTTTCCCTCTTCATCGCGGCCTTGTCCTCCGCTTGGCTCGCCTCGGTTTCGTACGCGCAAACCGTTCCGCCGGTCGACCAACCCGTTGAAAAGCAACCAGCGGACGAAAAAAAGACCGTTGCGGCTATTTCGTCAGAGGAAACCGATGCGTCAGAGGAGACGGGTGCACCGGACGAGATCAGCGCAGCTGAGGACGCATCGGCGGATCCCGCCACCGAGAAAATGAACGCGGGCGATGCCGATTTGAAAGGGGACGGTGATGTATCTGACGAGCCCATGGAGGCGGAACCTGAAGAGACGGATGAAGAAGCCGAAGCGATCGAGACACCCATGCGTCTGGATCATCCGCTCGCGGCCTCGCAGTGGCGACGACGCAAGCCGCGTTGGATCGCGTTGTATGGTTCGCAATTGGCGGACATGATTCCGCAATCGTTCCGTCCGATCTCGATCGAAGATTTAGCCGCGGCGCTGCGTGATGCGCCGCAATCGGCGTTGCAGATTTCCAATGCGCCGGTCAGTCGACTCGTGATGGTCGCTCACGTTGACGAGAATTACTTGGTCAGCCGAGCGAGCCGGTTGGTGCTGCCTCAATCCCAGGACGTCAACGAAAACGACTCGGACGAATTCGCCCGCACGCAGGTGGCCATGCGTCGTTACCGGCTCGGGCCTCTGAATCTTAATTTGATCGAAACCGATTCGGATCTCGCGGTGACCGAAAGGTTGGCCGAAACCGGCACCGAAGTCGGTGTCAAAACGGACGAACGGATCGGATCGCGAATCGTCAGTGATGTCTCGGGCGAATGTTATGCGTTGGGACCGGTTGGTGGAACGATTGACTTCGAATGGTCGTCGCGGTGTCAGCACGTCACTCGCGGGCGGCGGTGGACGCTGCGGTTGCCCGATGCGACCGTGACGCAGTTCTACCTTCGTGTGGGACAACGCGAGGTCTTGGATGCCGAAGGCGGATCGGTTGTTCGATTGGATGAACCGCCGTCGGTGGATGATCTCGGATTTGCCCTCGCCGGATCTGAAAACGATGAGTCTGCTGCGACGATTCAGCCGTCCGGCGGAAATTGGTATTTGATCGAACCAACACCGGGGCAAATGTTGACGCTGTTGTTGCGTTCCTCGAACGAGGAAAACGCGGACGACTCTCGCGGACCAACCTCGATCGCGGATGACACGTCACACGACCCCACGATGATTTCGGTGGTGCGTGGTTGTCGTTTGCAAGCACAATGGATGGGCAATCAACTGCGATGGTCGTATCGGTTGACGCTCGACGCCAATGACGAGATCGAGTTGTCGGAATTGGGGTGGGCCAATGCGGACGTGACGGCAGTTCGTCGTGACAACATCGAGGTGCCATTCGAGTGGACCGAGGGCCGTGTGCGTTGGACGAATCCGATAGGTAGCGGTTCGGCTACGAGAACAGGCACCGGGGCAACGTCGGGTAATGCGTCGACGACGTTGGTATTCGAAGGCGTTTCCAAACAGCGTGGCAAGCAGTTGTGGTTGCCTCGACCTTTGCTGCCACCGGATCAGTTTTTTGTTCCTCCTCAGACGTGGCAAATCCAGCTAGAGGTTCCGTCGTGGAGCGTTTTTAACGAAGTCCAATTGCCCGATGGGTGGAGTGTGCGAACTCTGCCCGGTGACTTCGTTCGCGCGGGCGACCGGATCGGTGTCGCGACTCCCACCGGGATGTCGGGAGAATTGTCCGCCGATCCCACGTCGACTTGGATGGCGTCGGGGCCGCCACCGAGGGCGGACGACCCGTGGTCGGTTTCTATTTCTCAAAACGACGCGTTGGTATTTGCGAATCACCAGGTGCGTTTCGAAATGGATGAAACGTCGATCCAGGCGAGAGGGAAAGTCACTATCGAAATGCCGCAAGGATCCGTTCGGCCGATCGTGCTCGAAATCCAAGACGGTTTTCAATTCGAATTTGTCGGTGTCGGCGAAGCGAGACGCAGTGTTCCGACGGGGCCGCCGGTCGGTCGCGGACGCCGATTGACGATTTGGCCGGGAGGCAACGAGGTCGTCGACAATCGTGTGTCTGTCTATGTCACCGCACGTGCTCGACGCAGCAACCTGTATCGCCGTTCCAACGACGCCGGGCAGAACGAAGCCATCGCGAAAGAGAATACTGAGCGAAACGACAACGGCGCTCAGCGAGACGTCGCCGGTGTTCTGGTCGATTCAGAGGATCTTAACGTTCCGCAGGCGGCGTCCGATTTGATCACACTACCGGGAAACGCCAACACTCCACCATCGCAACCCGATCCTGCATCGTTGCCTCGAGAGAGCGGCGTGAATCCTCCGGGGAACCGGGGCGCCGCGATCGCGGGGCAATCGATTCAGCGGGTGGACGCACTTTGGTTGATCCGGGCCGTGGATTGTCCAGGGCAAATGTTGGCGGCGATCATTCCACCCTCTAACTTGAGTTGGTCAGCCAAGGCGGCGATCGAACCTTCGCGAAAGGCATTCTCGGATTTGACGGCGGAGCAGCGACGTTTCTTTGCACCGTTGCCGGGCGATGCGATTGTGTTCGGCGGTGCGATCGAGGCGACGCCTGCGGTGTCACTCGAGAAACCCGATGTCAATTTGTCTGTTTCGTTGCGGACGTTATTACGGGGCGGACGCACGACGCCCATCGGACGTCCACTGGAACGTGTGACCCTTCAGAGTGAATCGCCGCAGCGTCCGCTGCCGAGCGATCACGTTTGGCAAACCCTCGAGGTGAAGACCGAAGGGACGGCCGGGGAAATTCGTTCGATGCGATTGCGTTTCGCGGCGGATCCGAAGTCGTCGAAAGCGAACGGGGGCGGAGACCCCACGCCGCCGCCATCTTGGTCGGCGATGCAGTGGTCAGTGCAATTGCAGGCCAATCAACCCGAATTCGCGATTGACGATGACGCGGTTACGCGGCAATTCATTGACGGTGTCAATTCATGGGAGGTCCGTGTCGCGTTACCTCCGCGGTTTACGAACCAATCGTTATTGATCGGCCGACGACGTCAACGCATCGATCATGTCGGATCAAAACTGACAATCGGTTTGCCGAATGTTCCCGATGCGGCCTCTCAATCGGCGGAAGTTTGGATCGACCCGTCGCTGCAATTGTCACGGAATTTTGATGCCTTAAAAGGCGTTCCTACGCTCGACAACGCGAAGGCGAGTCGCAGTGAACCGCTCGTGAGTTCACGGGTGCGTTGGTCTCGACCGGATGCGCCGATCGCCGAGACCGCTCGCTACCGATACGAACCCAATGACCGCCCGTGGATTGAGGTGATGCCGCGGTCGCATCATTCGCCGACCGGTTTGATCGTTGGGCAACGCCTTGCCGCGGTAGCCTCGGTCAACGGGACCGACATGCTGAAGTTGACTTGTTTGGTGCGATCCAATTCAGAGATGGAGTTGACGTACCCGCTTTCGCTGCATTTGGTTGAAGTTCGACGCGATGGCGAGTTGGTTACGCCGCGGATCATCCCCGGTCGGGGCATCGTGTTGCCTTCGCCGGTTCCGGTTAACAATGTGGCTTCGGCGGCGTTGGCACGCCCGACAACACAAGAGTCGCCGCCGCCAAAGTCGGCCCTGTCTCAATCGTCGGTGACGCCTCCGCGTTGGACGCGTTTGGAGGTCAGTTGGATTTCGCCCGCGACTCGCGGGAGTTGGTATCGATGGTTCCGTTATCCTGATATTCAACTCGATCAATTAGTCGTTGACGCTCGGCGGGAGCTGGTCGCGGCAACGGGGACAACCGTGATTCAATTGTCGGCCGCTCCGTGGGGCGTTTCGGGAATGACAAGGCCGTTGCTTTTACCGGCCGGGTTCCTCGGTTCGATCGGTTGGGTGGTTGCGTTTATCTTGTTGGGGCTTGCACGGATGGTCGGCCATCGTGGCTTCATCACGATCGCAGCGGGAATCATTTTGGCCGTATCGGCGGCATTGTTGTGGCCGAGCACGGCATTGCCGTTAATTGCGTTTGTAGCCATGCCGTTGACGCTCGCTGCATTGCAACTCGCGACGACGGATTGGATGCGAGAACGCAAAGCAGCCGAAGCGGGTTTGGGCAGTTCGAGTCTATCGAAAGCCGTTTCGCATTCCGCTGATCGCGTGTCGGGGCGGCGGGAGCCATCGAGTGCAGTGGTGCCGGTCGGTCGTGAATTCGGCGGGGCGCGTTCGCGGGGTGAACAGACGCCGAAGACTCCTCCGGCCAACACTCCGGCGCCCAACGTGCCGTCTGATTCATGGACACGAAAGTTCGATGCGGGTGAGATCATCTCGAGCGAGTTGCACACGGACGATATCGTCGGAGGTGACGGTTCGTCGCGGGAAGAATCGGAATCGGAGCCAGGCTCGGGTGACGACTTTTCGAGTTCGTCGATCGTTCCCGTCTTGATCGGTTTTGCCGTCACACTTGCGACATGGTTCGGCGGAGACAACGTCGCCGCGCAGACGCCACTGATTGGCCCACCCACGGTGGTTCCGAATGCGACCACGGTGAAAGAGAGGACGCCGCCGACGATCGATGTTTTGGTACCGCTCCAACGTGACGGCGAAATGTTGGGGAATAAAATTTACATTCCCGAGGCGTTCTACAACGAACTGTTTTTTAGTGATGTTCGTTCGCAGATCCAGTCTCCGATGATTCAGAACGTATCCTATGATTTGAAATTGCGTTCTCCTTTGCAGCCGGACGTCGGACCCGCGTTGGGGGCTTTGCCGCGTTCGGGATTTCCATCGGTTGGGACAACGGAAACCGAAGGTGGTCTGTTCGAGAGTGCCAATGAAACGAACCGGAGAAACCAGCCCGGTTTGGGAGGCAACCGAGCCTCGTTGACAGCCGAAAAACTTCGGCAAACGGGCGTTGCAAAGCTGACCGCGAAGATCGGTTTGGTGTTGCCTCCTGAAACACGTCGTTTGCGATTGCCGTATCGTTTCGAACAGGTGATCGGTGTGGCGCGGGTTCAGTCCGGAGTCGAGCGACAAACGCTGCGTTGGGGAGACGACGGCGAAGGTTGGGTGTGGGTCGAAATGCCTTCGTCCGAACGTGACTTCGAGGCGGTGCGATCCGCGGAGATTGTTTTGTCGCTGCAGTGTCAGTTCGAGTGGGAGTCGCCATGGGTGTTGGTGTCGGCAACGTTGCCGCCACTCTCCGCCGCCAATCTGAACGTGTCCGCCGGTGACGACGTCGAGTCGGTGATGTTGCAGAACCAGACGTCGAGTTGGGTGGTCGATCTTCAGTCCGATGACACTCTCGAAGGATCGCTCGCCACGTCGAGTTCAACCTCGAACGGGTATTCACAAGTTGCCGACGTCATTTATCTCGGTCCGACGCGACGGCTCAGTTTGCGGTACCAGTTCCGTGACGCAGCGTCCGATACCACAAAGTCCTCCGCCCCGACATTGCCATGGGACGATGAAAACTATTGGCAGAAGCGATTTTGGGTTCACTCGCAGGCGGGCAAGACGGTCATCGAGTGCGAGATTCAACCACGCAGTCCCTTGCCGCCCGAGGCGATTGTTGCGTTATCGACAACGGTCCCCGAAGTTCAGGGGGTGGATTCCTTTGACGATATCGACGGGCCAATCCATCCTGGTTTCGGTGAGGAAAACAGTACGGATGACGATGCGCTCGATAAAGCGACCAAGGATGCAGGAAGTGCGGCGAAACTGTTGGGCGATAATGAATCGATTGACGGTCGAGATGCTGAGTCGCGAGAAACGGCGCAATGCAAATTGCTAACTCAGCATTGGAGCCGACAGAAACCGGATAGCGGATCGGACATGCAGACTCTGCGTCTGATGTCGCTCGCCACACCGACGCGACCGATCCGGTTGGGATGGACGCTCGCGACACCGAAAGACGGTGTGTGGCGGATTCGTATGCCTAAGGTCAAGATCGGGGCAGAAGGGATTGCGGCTCGCGATGCGTTGTCCGTACCCGTCGTTACACCGGAGGGGGCTGCCGAGTTTGCTCCCGACGCGGCGTTGTCACCGCTCAGGCGTGCTGCCGATGAATCTCTTCCGTGGGTGGCCTGGACGATCGCGAATGACCTGCAACCCGATTGGTCGCAGATCGGTGGGCTCGAGCCGCTCGCGGTGGATCAATTCTATGCAAAGTGGACTGGGTACCTCAGTTCGATCAATCGTGCCGCCGTCGGGACGGTCACGGATTTGACGCTGCGGCGGATCGCGAAACCGAAAACCCCGTTGACGACCAAACACGAAATCTCAATCGATAATGATTCTCAGCGGGTTGAGTTCTTCGCCGAAGTGAACGGCCCCAAAACCGGCACGTCGACTTCGGTCGGTGCGACACGCTACGCAGTGGATCTGCCCGTTGGGGCGCGTTTGCTAGATTGGAAGTTTGAACCGATTGGCGATGAATCGGCCACCGCGTTTGCGGCGAATGGCCAAACCAACGGAGCGGGTGAGTTCCCGGGCGGAACGGAATTCGACGACGCATCATCTATTCCGCTGGACCGCAATTCGAACGGATCGACCAACGAGTCGGGCACCCAGCCCGTCGTCCAACCGTGGACGGTTTCGAAACGTGGAAAGATCACAACACTTCTGCTGACCAGTGATCAGGTCGGATTTCGAGTCAAAGTTAACGCGGTGTTGCCGCTTTCTGCGGGCGGCAGAGACAACCGGCTGCCGTTGATGCACCTCACCAAAATCATGAAAGCGGGAGACGGGGCGCAGGCCGACGATCGCGACGAGAGCACTGATTTCGATCAGTCACACGAATTGCTAATCACGCGAAGCATCGACGCGTTCGTCAATTGGACTCGCCCGGTCGGTGGTCAGAAACTCGATGCCGGTGTCGAGGATGCGGCATCGTTGCTGACGTCAGGCAAAGTGCTGGTGGATCGATTCGCGACTACTGGCCCGATTCAGGATGCCTTCGCTTCGGCCCGGTTCCGAGTGCGACGAAACAATCGGCCCTTCGACGTTGATTCGCGAATCACGTTGCGTTGGGAAGAGGGCCGATGGACGGCGCAAACCGATTGTGTGATTACGAGCGAGTATTGCCCGGATTATTTGGACATCGCGTTGCCGACACGTTGGTGTGATTCGCTGCAGATTGTGCCGTTGTGCATTTCGTCGCGGCAACCCACGCTCGATCCGGCGTTGCAGGTATTGCGATTGGAACTTCGCCGCGACGACGCGACTCCCGAGGTAGACACAGGCGGCGAGAAACCAGAGGATTCCGACGGGCAACATGTTCGCAGTTTCCGATTGATCAGTCGTCTCGCCGTGAGTGAAATCACTCGAGTCAGCGTTCCTGAAATTCGGATTATGGATGTTCGTCGGCATCGTATCGATGTCGTCGTGCCGACTCGATTGACGAACGAGCAAGTTCGATGGCGAAGTAATTTTGCCGGACCGATCGAGAAACCGCGTTGGCGAAGTGACGGGGCGTTGGAGCAATACACCAATGCCGCATCGGTCGTGTCGTCCGGTGATTCGGACGCGTCGGCATCCGGCGTCGAATCGAACGCCGAGTTATCGGTTTACGCAGTCACGAGTCCGGGGTGGTCGATCGATTTGGAAACACTGCCGCGGACCGATCGGATCGCTGAGTTGATTCACGCCGACCATCGTGTGCTCGTACGACCGCAGAGCGAACATTGGCTGATGGTCAGCCGGTTCGATCTATTGCCCGGCGACCAATCGTCGGTTCGTCTGTCGGTGCCGGCGGTGGCGGATTTGGTGGGTGTTTGGGCGGGAACTCGCGCAGCCGACCTGCGCCGGGTTTCCGGATCTCCACTGGCGTCGGGGGATACTGCGCAGAACGAGGTGACCGAAACGTCGGTGGATGCCGGGGAAGTGATTTGGGATGTTCCTTTGCCGCTGAGCCGTTTGAGCCAAACGGTTGAGGTCTTGATTGCGTTTCCCAAAGATTTGGGGAACGTCTTGATGCCGACGTTGGTCGGGTTGGCGACCGACGACACCGAGTCGAGCGTAGATTGGTGCGAGATTCCATTGCAGTCGACCGTGTTGGGGCAATCGGTTGAACCGTCGGATGAAATGATGGACGCGATTCGCAGCGACGCTGCTAAAGGTGAAGCGGTCGATGGTGAGTCGATCGGCGACGTTACAGTGGGCGGTAATACAGGTGGCGGCGGGCAATCGAGGGGAGCAATTTCCTCGATCACTTCGCAAACCCGTTTGCGATGGCTCGCGTCCTGTGTCGTTGAGGCGATTCGATCGTCCTCGGACGCACTTGCCGACCGACGTGATGAAGAAGTTGCCGTTTGGCTGCGTCCGTGGATATTGCGATATCGAATGTTGTGCGACGCAGCAGGACGTCGTATTGGTGGCCCCGTCAAAGAAAATTCCACGGACTCGGACTCGGACTCGGATGCGGTGGAATCCGATGGTACGCCCTTGCCGGCGGACTCTGACGATGTGATTTCGAAACCGCTGCTGAGTTGGGAAGAGATGGACGCGTACATCCTTTCGCAAGAGACTCGGTACTTTTCGCTCGATGCGTTTTTAGCCGATGCGGTTCCGAATCTCGATCCGAGTGTTTCCGACGGCGGGCTGCGTTCTTCGAATCCTTCATCACGTTTGGGTGATTTGGCACTCGCCGGTCGTGATTCCTCGACAACATGGTCTGACTTTCTTGCCGTGACAACGCCTCCCGGGTTTGTCGACCGTTGGACGTTTGTTTGGAAAGGCAGACGTTTGCCGGTTCAATTGCTCGCCCAGCAACGCACGCCGCTGAGTGAGTACGCTCGGCAACAGGTGCTGCGTGGCGGAATTTTCGTGGCGTTGGCTGGATTGGTTCTGATCGCGGTCTTGATTCCCCGCAATCGGTCTCGCGACGAGAAGAACGAACCGGAATTACCGGAATGGCTGCCCCGTGTGAATTGGGACCATCCGTCGTTATGGTTGTTCGTGTTGAGCGGGATTGGATTCATGTTGATGCCAATCCCGATGGCGGCGGGGCTGATGTTGGCTGCCGTCGTTCTCGGCGGTAGTGATTGGTCGCGGAAATGGATTGTGTCTCGCTTTCATCTTCGCTCTAACAATGTGGTGAAGACGGGCAGCGCGATGAAGTCAGGTAACGCGATCCATTCAGGCAACGCCATGAAATCGAACCGGGAATTGAAGTAGTGCAGCGATTGTATTTCGATCACGCCTCAACGAGTTGGCCTAAAGCCGATGGCGTGATTGAAGCGATGACGGATTTCATGCGTGAATGTGGTGCGAGTGCATCTCGAGGCGGTTATGCGGCGGCGCGTGATGCCGGTGCCCTCGTCGCCCGAACGCGTGAAGCTTTGGCACGCAGTATCGGCGCCGATGATCCACGTTGCATTTCGTTTCATGGTGGCTGCACGGCGGCACTCAATGCGGCCATTCATGGGTTAGTGCCTAACGTGGTCGGTCGCGGTCGCGAGGTGATCACATCCGCGGTCGAGCATAACGCGGTGTTGCGACCGCTGCGGTCGGCGACGTCACGCGTGGGTGCCGATCTGAACGTGATCCCGTGTGATGACGATGGGCTCGTTGATGTGTCCCGTTTGGCCGACGCTATCAGCGAGCGAACGCGAATGATCGCGTTGACTCACGCGTCGAATGTGACGGGGATGGTGCAGCCGGTGACGGAGGCGGGACGTGTCGTTGCCGATCACAATGCGAAACGTGATCCGTCGAATCAGATTGTGTTGTTGTGCGATGCTGCGCAAACGTTCGGCTATCTTCCTGTCGACGTGAGTTCCATGGGCGTTCACGTGTTGGCGGCGCCGTCGCACAAGGGCAGTGGCGGGCCGGTCGGAATCGCGATGTTGTATGTGCACCGTGATTGGCATGCTTTAATCGAGCCGACCGTTCAGGGAGGCAGTGGGCACGACGGGCTCGCCGGTGAGATGCCTAAGGAGATGCCCGGACGTCTCGAGCCCGGGACGCAGAACGTTCCCGCTATCGCGGGATGGAACGCGGCGCTCACTCGGTATTCGCCTGATCCCGATGGCATGTTGCGGCTCGCGACGTACATGCACGACGGTTTGCGAAATATCAACGGTGTGCGAGTGGTGGGAGGACGCGGGGAACTGCCGATCGCGAGTCTCGATTTCGGACCGCAGTTGTCGCCGGCCGAGGCCGCCGCGATTTTGGACGCCGAATTCGGAATCGAAGCTAGGTCGGGATACCACTGCGCCGCGTTGGTGCACGAGTGTTTGGGCACCCAAGCCGATGGGACGCTGCGTCTGAGCGGCGGGCACGGCACGACGATGGATGACGTGGATCGCGTCATCGCGGCGGTGCAAGAGATCGCCCAAGAATTGTAAACCGGGGCGGTTCTGCGGATGTGTGCCGCGCGTTAGCACGTCTCAATCACGCACGCGGTTCGGTTAATTACGCACCCAGTTATTCCTGCGGATCAGGATTTCACACGGCCCGGTTATTCACACGGCCGGATTATTTACACGGACCGGTCATTTACACGGACCGGTTATTTACAGAACCGATCATGCGCGTGGCGACTGCTCCAATTGCCCGTTGCGATTGAATCGCGTCACACCCGCTACGCCATCCAGGCGGCTTTGTAGCTGAGTCCGAGGTTCAGGATGCGTTGAATCAGGGCTTCGTAGGTGATGCCCGCGGCCTCAGCGGATTCGGCAAAGTCTTCGCCGTATTCGATGTTCGGGTTCGCGTTGGCTTCGATCACGTAGATTTCGCCCGAGGGAGTCAACCGAAGGTCCATGCGTCCGTAACCGCTCATGCTCAACGCACGGTAAACGCGTTTGCACAGTTTGAAGATTTGCTTCTCCATTGCCGGGTCGAGGTCTTTCGCGGCGTGCGTGGTGATCTCGTGGCGTTCCTGATATTTGCGGTCCCATTTCACGCGGCTCGTCGCAATGCGGGCGGCGTCCTCGGGAAGTGTTCCGAAATCCATTTCCCAAGCGGGAAAGCAAACCAGTCGGTCGTTGCCGAGTACACCACAGTAGATCTCGCGACCTTCGATGTACTGTTCCACGATTGCGTCCTCACCTGTTTTCTCATGGACGAACGCGACACGTTCAGCGAGTGCGGCATCGTTGTGAACAATCGATGCTTGGGAAATCGCGAACGACGCGTCTTCAGTGACCGATTTGACGAACAGTGGGAACGATAATCGTTGCGGGCGGCGTACCGCCCGTCCGTGTCGAAAAACAGCGAATCGCGGCGTTGGGATCCGGTGATAAGTCAGGATTTTTTTCGACAACGCTTTGTCTTTGCTCAACAGCAGTCCGCGCGGGTTGCAGCCCGTGTAGGGTTGTTGCATCAACTCGAGATAGCTGATCACGGCAAAGTCATACGTCACGACGCCGTGGAATTCCTCCAACAACATGTACGTGATGTCGGGCTCGAAATCTTTCAGCGCGTTACGGATCGGGGCCAAGTCATCATAGATGCCTAGCGGTAACACTTCGTGACCGAGGTTGCGGAGCGTTTCGCAGATATCGAATTCTGCTTTCCACGGTCCCCATTCTTTCTCGTCGATGCCTTCGAGGGATTCCGGCGGGACGTGTCCGTCTCGCACCAGTACTAGCACACGTAACTTACTCACGCGGTTTTCTCCCGCACCGATAGTAGGGCGGTGGCAGTGTGCCGGGCGTTTCTAAACTGCGACACGGTGGCCACCTTCGTGTAAGAAATTAGTAATGCGGACAGCGACCAAGATCATGGCATCGCGTTTGACTTCCTCGGCGGGGCCGCCGAGTCGCAAGTTCAGTTCGCGGCATCTCTCGATCATTTCCTGCACGACTTGGTCGATCGTGTAGGCGTTCTCGCCGGTCCATTTCGAAACCGTTCGATGCAGTTCGGTGCGAATGCGGGTCAGAAATGCGGCGGCGGTCATGTTGCGGCGATGAGCTTCTTCGGACGAAAACAGTTTGCGAAGGTCGTTGTCATAAACGCTCGGTAAGTCCAAACCGTAGTGGGTTCGTTTCCGTTCGTAATGCGTTCGCAGGGTTTTGCGGAGTCGCGAAAGTGGATCGACGGTGGCTCGAGATTGCACGACGGGTTTTTTGCCGCGGATTGAGTTCATTAACTCGTCCACCGTTTCGAGCTTTTTTATCGCGGGCCAATTCCGATACCGGGCACGCCAACGCGACCCCGGCCGCAGCCAAACTGCGAACGTCTCGGCAAAGTCTTCGAGCGGGTGTGATTGGGCGTACCACATTTCCAAGTGGTGGACGTAGTCACGGCTGGACGGTTTGGGTTGATACGATTCCGGATATGGCACCGACGACCTGCCGAACACGCGGCGATAGATCGCCCGGCGTCGCAGACGGAACGCGGTGTCGATCGCGTGTCCGGTCTCGTGACGCAAAATTTTCATGCACCATTCATGCGTTCCCCCCTCCACGTCCAGCAATTGTTTGCGTTCCAAACGCATCAGCCGGCGATGGGCGAGGTAAAACGGAATCGCGATGCCGGGGACGTCGTCGGGCGAAAACCAATCTTCACTCAACCAAAAATGCGGTTTGAATTTTAGTCCTCGTGCCGCCAATTCTTCGTTGAGCTGGGCGATGCGTTTTTCAAGAACGGTTCCGCGGATGGTCAGTTTGAGATCCGACATCCGAAGGTCGAGCAATTGTTCATCCGACAACGGCAGCAACTGCTCGTCGGCATCGTGCACGTCTTTGCGGCGAGCCAGCGGCAGTTGTTCGGGTTCGAGAGGTTTCATCCTGCGAGAACGGCGCACGCCATCGGCGGCACCGTTGCGGCTCGCTTTGGGGTTCGACCGGTTTCCTTTTACCAAAACAAACCGCCCTTCGGTCTCGGTCCCACGGTGAAGGAATTCAAGAAGGTTTCGACTTCTTCGTTTTCCGCGCCACGGTCGACGCTCATCTGCACCGAGGTGTCGGCGCCCATGCTAAATGGTGCGTATCCGACGACAAAGATCCGTCCGTCGACATGAAACGTTTCGACCTGCATTTCGCCGACAAAGCGGCTTTGGTCGACACGTCCTTTGATGCCACTGTAGCCGTTGCGTTGCCACTGCGTGCCACCGATGTAGCCGCCTTTGAGTTGTGCGGCGATCCGTTTTCGGAGCGTTTCCGCTTCGACTTCTTCGGCCGTTTCTGACATCGAGCCGAAGAAGAAACTCGATTCGGTCTTCGCACTTCTGACGGCTTTGTATTCCAGCACCGTGATGATGTCTTCGTTGGCGAGTGAAGTTCCCTGAGGCATGTAGATGACGCCGCCGGCGATTTCGACGAGGTCGTAACCGGCGGGAACGTTCGCTTTTACTGCATCGACATCGGCGACGGGTGATGAGGGGGAACCACTCTTCGGGGCGCCGGCGGTATCTCCCTCGTCGCCGCCGGAACTTGCGAGAATCGTACCGATCACGATCGCGATCAGCAAAAACATAAACGTGCCGCCGAGAATCGCCGCCAGTGCGAGTGGGCTGAGCGTGCCCTTCTTTTTCGACTTGCTGTTCCCTTCGCCTGCTTCCGGTTGGGCGGTCGGTTGGCCGATGTATTCGCCGAGTGGGTCACCCGGAATGGGGCCCTGGTACGCGGAGCGTTCGTAGGGATCGGTGGGAAAACTAGAAACGGCGACCGGGCCCGCGGTCGGAAATTGAATTTGTCCGAAATCGAAACCTTCGTCTTCGGGAGTCAGCATCTTTCGCTGGGCCCCGGGACGTGCCGACGCAGGTCGTTGTGCAGCGGGGCGTGCAGCGGGCTGTTTGGCCCCGCCGACGTTGATCACGTTTCCGCAGCCGGGACACTTAATCCGTCCGCCCGCTGGCATTTGTTTGACATTGAGCGATTTTTGGCAGCTTGGGCATTGAATGACAGGCATAAAAACCGAACGTTCAGTCCCCTCTCAAGTGTCCACGCGATCGGGAAGAGAGGGTGAGGTGAAGAGGAAACGACTCAATCGCAAATAACAGTGCCCGCATTCTAAACAGTCCACGCGTCTTTCGCGACGACAGGCGTACAATCGTTGTATCCGCCATCGACGGCACTCGCGGCCATGTGCAGGGCGTCGGTATCGGCGAGATCGTTCGAGTCCGCTCGACAACACGGCTACACTAAGGGGTAGTCAGACCGATTACCGCAACTCAACGCTAGCATGAATTCAACGTATCGTCCGATGGCATTACCCACGAAACTGTTCACAATCCTTTTCTCGTTGACGATTCTACTAGTGGGAGACGTCACAGCGTGGGCTCAGGTGACCGGTCGCGGTACCGACCCGATGCAGATTTACTACGACGCGATGCAGGCGTATCGCGACGGTGATATCGACAACGCGATCCGTGGATTCGAATACGCGGCTCGCAGCGCCCGCACGGACGTGAACGGGAAGTGGGTCGATGCGATCCCCGGTCGCGTCATGCTCGCCGAGTGTTATTGGCAACTCGGGCACCTCCCCGCCTGTCGTGTGCAACTCGATGAGGCGGCGCGGATCGCGATTCGAAACCGTGGTTGGATCGGCCAGCTCGATTTCTCGGTACTGAACCCGGGGGCTCAGATCAAACAGGCGACCAACAATTTGTGGCCGGAGGTCGCCGCGGTTCGATTGCTGCCGTTGCCACGGTCGATCCCGATTCAGCGTGGACAAGCGGTCACGGAGAGTTCGCTGGCGGCAGGAGGTGTGATCGAGTCGCCGAATATTCAGAACATTGACGCGCTCGAAATCATGCACTCGATCGCGGTCTTGATGCACCGTCGCCGTGTCCTGCTCGGACCCCTCGCCGTCGACGATCCGCTCTCACGCGAACTTCTCGAAGCGACCAAAATGCCGTCCGGCGTCAACCATCCGTTGGCCCGGAGTCTACTGCACGCGATGCGGGGTTGTGAGTATTTCGCCATTGGCGAAGACAAGACGGTGATCGATCGGGCGAGCAAGTACGCGTCGCCGGGGGGAGTTCATTCGAATACGCCGGTATTAATGCTGTGTGCGTTGAAGATCGCGTCCGGTGGCGATGATACAGGGAAACTCAATCCGGAATCGCGTGCGTTGATGGTCGCTTCGGCGTCGCAAATTACCAACGCTGCCGCTGCGTTGGAACAATATGAATGGATCGGTGAGGCATTGCAGATCGCAGTCGGTGTCGCTGATCCGGCGGGGTTGGCCCGTGTCGAGCAGACGGCGGTGCTCGCGGGACGGTCCCTCGTCCGGCAATCCCGTTTGGCGTCGTTGCATTGCTATCTCGTCGCCGCCGACGCGGCGGTCTCAGCGGGACGTCACGCGGTGGGTGCGGAACACTTTCAATCCGCGATCGCGTTGGCAACACGTCGTGATGTTGAACTGCCTCGCTTGGAGGCCTACGGCGCGTACATTGCCGCTCGATTGGCCGCAGCGAAAGGGCAACCGATCGGATCGTCGGGCGGTTCAGACATGGCGTCGGCACTGAAGGCGGTCGCCGATTTCGTGCTCGACCGGCGGGACCAGCGACGACGCGTGATCTCGATGCCGTTCATGTATCAAGCGGACATCGTGTTGGCGGGCCTCGGTGGCAACGTCGGGAACCAATCCGCGAAACGGATTTTGAGCGGATATGCCGGGCCGGTTGGGATTTCGCTGTGGCGTCAAGATCCACTCAACGCACTCGCGGCGACCTACTTTGACGATTCGGCCATGCACTCGGCGCTGATGAAAATGGCCTCGATGGAGAACAACGGGCCCGAGGTTCTGCGGCAATCCGATCGTGTGCTCGCCAAACGCTTGACGTCGCGTTTGCCGCTGCAGGGACGAATGTTGCAATTGCGAACGCTCGCCACGTCGCCCGCATACACGCTGTGGCCGTCAGGACGCGGATTGCTCGCCGACGCGCCCCCCGCGTTCACCCGATTGCGTGAGAAAACGCAAGCGTCGATTCAGGTGCCCGCCCAGGGCGACAACGTGCCGGAGCGGTCTGCTCCCGCGGCCCTCGCGATGGAAGCGGAACTGAGCGACCTGACCCTTTCGCGAGTTGCGGTTCCGGAGATCAATCCGCCCGCGATTGCGACGACCGACGTGGTCGAAGTTCCTGATGGAGTCGCGCTGCTCACGTTTGTGGTCGACTCCGGCAAAATCTTCGCCACCGCCACGCGCGACGGAACCACGCGCACATGGATGGTCCCCGCCGCCAACCGATTGCCCGCGATGGTCAACCGCTTGTTGCAAGACGTCGGCGTGTCCCGCAATCGTGGAAAGCGTCTGCCTGATTCGGATGAGGGTTGGAAATCTGCGGCCGACAAACTTCGTTCGTTCTTGATGCCCGAAAGTTCGGGATGGTCGGAAGAGGGACTCGAAAAGATCATTGTTGTCCCCGACGGACAGTTGTGGTACTTGCCGTTTGAATTGTTGCCTGCTCGTGCGATGGCCGCGGTCAAGGAAGGAGATGATGCCGGTTCGGAAGTGACGGTGCCGTTGTGGGCGGACAGTCTGCAGATCGAATACGCACCGACGCCGGGGTTTGCACTTCGCAGTGTCGGCGCCGCAACGACATCCGAACGCATCGCAATGGTCGCGAGCACGTTCTTCGCACTACGTGATTCCGAGGCCAACCAAGCAATGATCGATGATGTGATCATGCCAGCTCAGGATCCGTTGGTGACGACACCCGCGAAGGCTCCACCGACGCAGAACATTGGATTGGATATCGGTCACCTGTTGGTCGCCGCTCCCCTGACACCGAATGTGTCCGACGCGCTCTCAACGCATGTCATCCCCGTCGACAACTCATCGGGACGAACGGCGGGCCGTGGCGACTGGGACGCACTTCGTGATTGGATTCGCTATCCCGCGAGTGGTCCGCAGTCGGTCGTCATTGCCGGTCTGCGAACGAGTGCAACGACGACGAAGCTCGGCGACGGGAGCGAGTTGTTCTTCCCGCTCGCCGCGTTGCGAGCCTCGGGGGTTCGTGAAGTCGCGGTCAGTCGATGGCCGACCGGGGGATCGTCCGCGGTCACGGTGCTGACTGAGATCGTCAACGAGATCCCGCACACTTCGCTCGCCGCGGCGCTCCGGCGGGGCACCATGATGCTGCGTCAGGCGGAATTGTCGACGTCGCGTGAGCCGCTGTTGGGGAAACCCGACACCGACGTGCCGGCGATCCCGGGGGATACGCCGTTGTTCTGGTCGACTTATCTCAGTACCGGTTCGCTGGAATTGGAACCGCCGGCGACAGAAGATTGAACGACCCGTTGCGTTGTTGGAACCGACCGTTTTGCGAAAATATTGACCGTCTGTTAAACGTCTGGCAGACCATGGCTGGACAGCAAGATCGTTTCGAGGTGTTGGCGAACGGCGGGGATTTCGACGCCTTGGACAACGTCGTTAGCGAATGCGAAGATCAGCATCTTGCGAGCGAGATCTTTCGAGACGCCACGTGAACGTAGGTAGTACAACGCGTTCTCGTCGAGTTCACCGATGGTGGCACCGTGGGTGCACTTCACGTCGTCGGCATAAATTTCCAACTGTGGCTTCGTATTGACGACCGCATCGTCGGACAGCAACAGGGCTTGGTTGCTCTGCTTGGCGTCCGTCTTCTGTGCGTCTTGGTGCACGAAGATCTTTCCGTTGAAGACGCCTTTGGCGTGATCGTCGAGGATGCCTTTGTACAACTCGTACGTGTTGCAGTTTGGTTTGGCGTGATCGATCCGCGTGCGGCAGTCCATCAACTGTTCGCCGGTGGGCATGTAGAGGCCGTTGAGCGTCGCGACGATTTCTCCGCCGTCGAGCATGCAGTTGATTTCGTTTCGAGCCATCAACGATCCGAACGAGAAGTAGTGCGAGCGGAATTCGCTGCTGTCCTTCTGGTCGATGTGCGTGGAGGCCACATGCAGCGAATCGGTTTGCTCGTGCTGCAGTTTGTGGTGATCGAGGTCGGCGGATTTGTCGAGTTCGATTTGCGTGATCGCGTTGGTGAAGTAGCCTTCGCCTTCACGACCGAGATAGCTTTCGATGACCGCGGCGCGGCTGCCTTTGCCGAGACGGATCAGGTTGCGAGGATGGCAGACGGTTTGCCCTGATTCGACGCTGAGGAAGATCAGGTGAATCGGACGATCGAGAACGACGCCTTCCGGGATGTCGATCAACGCACCGTCGTTAACGAACGCGGTGTTCAACGCGATGAACGCAGCGGCCTCGTCGGATGTTTCCAACGACAAACGCTCTTGCAGATCGCCCGAGTTTTCGCGGATCGAAGACGCGAGGTTTTCGATCACGACACCTTCGGGCAATTCATGTTGAGTCGACCACTGTGATACGTAGTGTCCATTGACGAACACGAGCCGATGAAACGAATCGTCGAGCTTCGCACGTTGCAGCAACTCTTCGGCGTCACCGCTGGCGAGCGAAATCGATTGCACGTTTTGGTACGGCTTCGCCGCGAGCGATTTCACGTTGGTGAAACGCCAGTCCTCGATGCGTTTGGTCGGAATTCCCAATTCGGTGAAGCGGGTCATCGCAGCCTGTCGCAATTCGGTCAACCAAGCCGGAGCGGTCGCGGACTGCTCGGTTTGAAATTGGTTGAAGGATTCTTGATACGCGTCGTTTTCGGTGGCAATCATTTTCGTCGTTCGGGTTGGTTTCAGTGTTCGGGTTGATCGTGGTCCGGCGACCGGACGCGATTTACGTCAGCGGTGTTAGCTCGCCGCGACGGCTTCGGTTCCTTCGTTGAGGAAGCTGTAACCCTTATCTTCGAGTTCGAGTGCCAGCGATTTGTCGCCGGAGCGAACGATCTTGCCACCGGCCAACACATGAACTTTGTCCGGCACGATGTAGTCGAGCAGTCGTTGGTAGTGAGTCACCACGACGATCGCACGTTCGGGGCTGCGAAGTGCGTTGACGCCTTCGGAGACGATCTTCAACGCGTCGATGTCGAGACCAGAATCGGTTTCGTCGAGAATCGCGAGTTTCGGTTCGAGCATCGCCATTTGGAGAATCTCGTTGCGTTTCTTTTCACCGCCTGAGAAGCCTTCGTTGACGCTACGGTCCATCATGGATTTGTCCATGCCCAACAACGCGAGTTTTTCCTTAAGCATCGCCACGAAATCACCCCGGCTGATCAAAGGCTGTTCGTTGTGTTTGCGGATCGAGTTAATCGCCGCCTTGAGGAAATACTTGTTGCTGACGCCGGAAATTTCGACAGGGTATTGGTAGGCCAGGAAGACACCTTCGGCGGCCCGTTCCTCGATTTCCATGTCCAGCAAATCTTTGCCGTCATAGGTCACTTCACCCTCGGTGATTTCATAATCTTCGCGACCGGCGAGAACGTGAGCGAGCGTGCTCTTTCCCGAACCGTTGGGCCCCATGATCGCGTGGACTTCGCCCGCAGCGACGCTGAGGTTGATGCCCTTGAGGATTTCGGTGTCTTCGCTACGGGCGTGGAGGTTTTTGATTTCTAACATGATGAGTGGTTGAGTGAATCAGGTGATTGGAAATGGGAGGAGCGGAGAACACGTGTTGCCGATGGCGTGCGAATGGGTGATTGCACGCGTCCGGGGTGACCGGACCGGAGGGCTCACGCTCCACCGCGATGGAGTTGTGTTGGTGACGTTTAACCGACGCTGCCTTCGAGGCTGACGTTCAACAGTTTGCGGGCTTCAACCGCGAATTCCATTGGCAACACGTCGTAGACTTCTTTGCAGAAGCCGTTGACGATCATGTTGACCGCGTCTTCGGTCGGCAGTCCGCGCTGGCGGAGATAGTAAATCTGGTCTTCGCCAACCTTCGAGGTGGACGCTTCGTGCTCCACTTTGCCCGTCGTGTTGCGGACTTCGATGTAGGGGAACGTGTGGGCACCGCAGCGGTCACCGATCAACAACGAATCGCACTGCGAGAAGTTGCGAGCGTTGGTCGCGCCCTTCATGATTTTGACTTCGCCGCGGTAGCTGTTCTGGCCAACACCCGCCGAGATCCCCTTGGAGATGATCGTGCTCTTGGTGTTCTTGCCGATGTGAATCATCTTCGTGCCGGTGTCGGCCTGTTGATGATTCGCGGTAACAGCGACGCTGTAGAATTCACCGACGGAGTTGTCGCCTTGCAAGATCACGCTCGGGTATTTCCACGTGATCGCCGAACCGGTTTCGACCTGCGTCCACGAGATCTTCGAATTCTCGCCGCGGCAGGCTCCGCGTTTGGTCACGAAGTTATAGATACCGCCCTTGCCTTCGGCGTCGCCGGGGTACCAGTTCTGGACGGTCGAGTATTTGATTTGAGCGTCGTCCATCGCGACGAGTTCAACCACTGCGGCGTGCAGTTGGTTTTCGTCACGCTTCGGTGCCGTGCAACCCTCGAGATAGCTGACGTAGCTGCCCTCTTCGGCGATGATCAGGGTCCGTTCGAATTGTCCGGTGTTCTGTGCGTTGATGCGGAAGTACGTCGACAATTCCATCGGGCATCGCACACCCTTGGGGATGTAGCAGAACGAGCCGTCGCTGAAGACGGCCGAGTTCAGCGACGCGTAGAAGTTGTCCGAGTAAGGCACGACCGAGCCGAGGTACTTTTGCACCAATTCAGGGAAACGCTGAACGGCTTCGGAGAATGGGCAGAAAATGACGCCGTGCTTTTCGAGAGTTTCGCGGAACGTGGTCACGATCGAAACGCTATCGAAGACCGCGTCGACGGCGACGTTGGCGAGCACCTTTTGCTCTTCGAGCGGGATGCCCAATTTCTCGTACGTTTCCAGCAACACCGGGTCAACTTCGTCGAGGCTGTTCAGCTTCGGCTTTTGTTTCGGTGCGGAATAGTAAACCGACGCCTGGTAATCGATCGGCGGGAATTTGACGTTGTGCCAGTTCGGCTCTTCGAGGGTCAACCAATGACGGTAGGCCTTCAAACGCCATTCGAGCAACCATTCCGGTTCGTTCTTCTTTTGCGAAATCAAACGCACGACGTCTTCACTCAAACCCGCCGGAATGGAATCCGCTTCGATGTCAGTGATGAACCCGTGCTCGTATTCACGCTGGGCGTATTCTTCCAGCAGCGCGTTTTCAGATGACATGGTTTGTTTCTCCGGTGTGGTCATAGGACGCCAGTTTGGGGGGATTCTGTTCCCTGGGATGGGACGGGGGATCGCTCGCGACTGAATTTCGTTTGTATGCTTAAAAACTTCGTTTTCTTAAAAACTATGAGGGCTCGTAAAGTAGCCCGGTTTTCGTCGATGGTGAACCACCACGACGAGGAACAGTTCAGCTCACTAGGGGAGTTTGCCGAGCCATCGTGGCGTTGAGGTCTCGGAACGGTGCCCAATCTGCCGGCAACCGGTCCTCATGGTAAATTGCTTCCTCCGGACACTCCGGCACACAGGCTTCGCAATCGATGCATTCATCCGGGTGGATGTACAGCATGCGAGGTCCCTCGTGAAAACACTCCACCGGGCAAACCACCACACAATCTGTGTGTTTGCAGTCGCAGCAAGGCTCGGCAACAACGTGGGCCATGAGAAATGAACGCGGGAGAGGAGAGGTGTCGAAAAGGAAGCAGATCGAAGGCCGCCGTGCCCCAACGACGGGTGGCAACCTGGAACTTCTTCGATCCATGAATGCACCCGGTGTGCCAGAATACGAATCGCGACCCACCCCGACGACGCAACGCGTTTGAAGCAAACGAGTTAAGAAAATCTTAATGAAAGAGGTGTTTTTTGAAGGGTGACCATATTTGGTCATTCTGGCTGGCGCGGTTTTACCGATTATCGGCTTTTGCCGAGGAACGCCTTGAATCCGCTCGATTTGCTGCTTGTCGATATTTGGTCGTTTGTTCATATTGAGATGGTCTCGAGCCCGCGTTGCAATCCTTCGAGTCCCACGCATTGTCCCCAAATTCTCAGTCGCCAGATTCTCAGTCCGCAGATTCTCAAATCACGGATTCTCAGTCCATGGATTCGTCGAAGCCCGCGTCGCGGCCCTCTGGGTCGGATGCGAGTCGGGCTTCTGAGACGCGATCTGCTGTGACCGAATCTTCTGTGATTTCGGATGCTGCGGCCGAGGCCGCGAGTTACGAGCACCTCGTCGAGCGGATGCTCAGGCAACTCAACATGGGCCACGGCCTCGATGAGTTGCTCGCCTCGGTATTCGATCACCTGGCCGATGTCGTTCCGTCGAACCGTATCGGGGTGGCACTTCTTGAGGAGCCCGCTCACGTGCTCCGGCTCGTTGCGTGTCGGTCCGACGGCGATGTGAAGCTGAAGATCGGATACGCCGCTCGAGTGGAAGGCTCCACGCTGGCGCCTCTGCTAGAGACCGGCGAACCGCGGATCATCTCGGACCTCGATGAATACCTGCGTCACAAACCGGCGTCGAGTTCGACCGAATTGATCGTCCGCGAAGGGATGCGGTCCAGCCTAACGTTGCCGCTGCTCGCCGATGGGAAACCGATCGGGGTGATCTTCTTTTCCAGTCGCGAGAAGAACCGATACAAGACACGGCACGCCGAATTGCTCGGTCGCCTCGCCAGTCCGATCGCGATCGGCGTGGAGAAGACTCGGTTGATCGGGCAGTTGCAGCAGAGCAACGAGGAACTCGCTCGCGCGAACTCGGCGAAGGACGATTTCCTCGACACCTTGCGACTCGAAGTCGACAAGCAGACCGAGCAACTCCGCCGATCGGAGAGCCGGTATCGGTTGCTCGTCGAAATGGGGCAGGTCGTCAATTCGAGTCTCGACATGCGGCAGGTGTTCCGTCATGCCGCGGTGCAGATTCGCAAACACCTCAACTGCGACCGCGTGAGTTTATTGCTGGTGTCCGCCCGGGCGACGTCGCGTCACGGGTTTGCTCTGGAGTTCAACGGGGACCGGCATCATTGGGCCGAAATCCCGACGCAGCCGCTGCCGGGGTCCGCGTTCGATTGGGTGATGCAACACCGGGTTCCCCAGGTCGTCCGGTCGCTCAAGGAAGCCCAGGCGTTCCCCGAAGATCGGCGATTGTTCGAAGTCGGTTACGGATCGAAGGTCTATCTACCGTTGTTGTCGCGTGAACAGAGCGTCGGCGTTTTGGGCATCGTGTCTCGCAAGGAACATCAACCCGACCAATGGGATTTGGAGCTGTTGCGAGAGATTTGTAGCCAGTTATCGATCGCGCTGGACAACGCGTCCGCATACAGCGAAATCGATCGATTGAAGAGTGAGCTGGAACAACAGAACGTGTACCTCCGCGACGAGATTCGCACCGATCATGATTTCGGAAACATCATCGGCGACTCGCCCGCGATGCGGCAAGTTCGTGTCGCGGTCGAGCAGGTCGCGTTAACAGATTCGACGGTCTTGATTCTCGGTGAAACGGGGACAGGAAAGGAGTTGATCGCTCGAGCGATTCACGACGGAAGTGCGCGCCGCGAAAATTTGATGGTGAAGGTCAACTGCGCCTCGCTGTCGCCGTCGCTGATCGCGAGCGAGTTGTTCGGTCACGAGGCGGGTGCGTTCACGGGCGCTACCGAGCGACGTCGTGGTCGGTTTGAGTTGTCGCATCACGGCAGTATCTTCCTCGATGAAATCTCGGAGGTCCCGGCGGAAACGCAAGTGATGTTGTTGCGTGTGTTGCAGGAACGGGTGATCGAACGCGTCGGCGGCAGCGAGCCGATCGATGTCGACACACGTGTGATCGCGGCCAGCAACCGGAACTTGAAAACCGCTGCCGAAGAAGGTCGCTTTCGCGATGATCTCTACTATCGCCTCAACGTCTTCCCGATCGTCGTTCCGCCGCTGCGTGAGCGTCGGGAAGACATTCCGGCGCTATTGAATCATTTCATTGGCCGCTTTTCCGCACGCATGAACAAGAGCATCACCCGCGTGGACCGTCGTGGGATGGAGGTGCTGATGCAGTACGATTGGCCGGGCAACGTTCGCGAGCTTGAGAACATTATCGAACGTTCGATGATCATCAGCCGCGGCGACACGCTTTCGCTCGACGCGTCGTGGTTGTCGGGCAGTGTCGTCTCAGGCGGAATTGCCTCCAGTGGTGAAACGCTGGGCGGCGATATGTCATTTGGAGGTTCCGGTTTCTCCGGTGCAACGGATGGCGCGTATGGGACTCTCGCGGAAATCGAAAGGCAAGCCATTCTTGACGCGCTCGAACGTTGCGGCGGGAAGGTTTATGGCCACGATGGTGCCGCCGCCGCGTTGGGGCTCAAACCCACAACGTTGTACGGCAAGATGCGAAAACAGAAAATCAAAACCAGCCGCCAGCACGAGTGATGTGCCAGCGAGCTGGTGATGATGGGACCCATTTAGATTTCGAGAATGTTCTCGGGTCGGTGTTTTCAGCACCGTCAGTTCACCGTGTTGCACGCCGACGGCATGGCTGACGGCATGGCCGACCAATCGCCCGACGGGGCACGTTGATAGGACATGCCGTCGTGGATCGCGACCAAGTGCAGCCAGCCGCCCTCGACGAGTTCCGCGACGGGAAGGTGTTTTTGAAGCACTCGGTCGATCGATTCCAGCGGCGCCGCGATGATCACTTGCAACCGCATCGGTGCGTGCTGATACGCGGATCCCGTGTGGACCGATTGCCATGGCAGCCCCGTCATCAGGTCGCCTCCGTTGCCCGACAAAATGCCGAACCGACCGACCACGTTGTGGACCGTCTTGCATCCGCTTCCGAAGTGGGCGTTGTCGACCGTGGACGCGTAGTACTGCATGTTGATCCAGTGAGCCACGACCATCGGTGCGGTCATGATGGACTCCAGGACTTTGCCCTCGGGGTCTTGTTGCCAATCATAACTGTGGAGGAAGGAACGGCCGTCGAGATTCACGTCGCGTGTCAGTGACCGTGGAGCGACGATGAATGCCGCGTTACCCGCCAACGCCCACTCCGGTCGCACCTCGGACCAATCGCCCGCCCGTTGGATAAGTTTTTCGACCGTGTCGCTGGCGACGATCGGAAGTCGTTCGAGTCGTGTCTGCTCGCTCGCGTTGTCGGCGATCTCGGTCAATTGTTGAACGTGATCCCGGTGTGATTCCGGAACGTCGTCTGCGTGAAAAAATGTGATGCTGTCGGTGGCGGTGTTGTGAAGTCCGGCGACGAAGAGCGTGTCGTCGGGAATCATGATCCCGCGGTTCGCCAAAATCGTTCGGATGGAATGTTGGTTGAGAAGCATTGCGGCCAGTCTCGCATTCGGTTCACCGGAGTGACCTCCGCATGCACCGCAATCGAGTCCCGCGGCGAGTGGATTGTTGTCCGTTTGGCTGGCGTGCCCACAGAACACGACCAACGACGCGAAGTCTTCGGTCAGGCCCATGTTGCGAAGTATCGATTCGGCGAGGTCGGCTTGCTGGGTGAGTGTGATCCCCTGATGGTTGAGGCCTCGAAGCGTTGGTCCGAGTTGATCTCGTTCGTGGTCGGGCACGGCGTCGTAACGATGGTCGTTGGAGCCGGCTTTACCGAACGCTCGCGATGCGAGTTTCCAGCCGTACAGCAACCCGGTCGACTCGACGAATGAGAAACACCCGATGCCGCTGGTCGAGTACTCGTTCCAGGTTTGACGCCAAGTCCGTGTTTGTTTTCGCTTTGAAATGACGCTCGGTTCGTGTTCTTGATGGGGCAACCCTTCGTGCAATTTGAATTTCGGTTTGATCAATACCGGCACATGAGCGTCTCCGGTGGTTTGTCCGATCGACACTGATTGAATCGGCATGCCGAAGAAGCCGGCAAATCCAAGAGTGTCGATCTGGTCGGAAAGGGATTCGAGTTGGCGTCGGATTCGTTCGGATCGAACGTCGATGCAAAACACCATCTGCGCGAGTTTGCGTTGGGGCGGGCTCGCAAGATCCGACGTTTCGTGATGCGGTGAGAAGGGTTTCTCGCACATCGAATCGAGGAGGTTGTTGCGGAACGCGATTTCGCTGGCTCGCAGGAGCACCAGTCGAACGACGGCTTCCTCGTTCCCGTTTGTTCGGCCAATACCCGCCGGCCAATTCTTGTCCACCAATCCCGAGAGATCGATTTCAATCGATTCGCTCTCGGCCAGTGCGACATCGTAGGCCAACCGGATGGCCAGCAGGCCGACCAGGTCGTTCTCGCTGAACGAGTCGTTTGACACGGGGGCGTTCCCTTTCCAGTTCGTTTGATACTTCGTCCAGGCACTCCACCCGGGGATCGAGAACGCTTGGCAAAGCAGGAACGAAGACCAGAGTGGTTGCGGGACATTCAACCGCGTCAAGAGTTCGGTGATGGCGGTTTCTGGCATCGCGGGCAACTTCGCAATGAACTGGCGAATCCCTCGCAGACCGAGGATCTCGATGTTCCGGTCATGGGGTGCGACCGTTCGCCAAGCTTGGTAGAGCGACAAGTGCGCCACGGGGCTCGCCCAAACCGATTCGCCTTCGTCGTAGTGTGCCGCACAATGTTTCGATACTTCGTCGCGAATCGCTTCGCTCCAATCGATGCTGTGTGACGTGGTTGCAATTTCCGCAATCGTTCGCAGACGCGGTTGCACCTTTTGTTCGCGGATTCCGGGATTTTCCGAATTGGAATTTTGGGCGAGTAGGTCGCAGGTGTCCTGCGCGTCGAGCGATGTTGTGATTTGTTGTTCGGCCAATTCCTTCATCGATTCCGCGATGTCGTCGGCGGTAAAACGGCCTTCGCGGTAGGCGTCTCGGTAGTACTCGATTCCCATCAGGGTTTCGCAATCTGAAAAGGATTGTAAAAGGGAACGTGCCTCCAAAAAGCTGTTCGCTGAGAGTCCCGCGTAGGGATTCACCGCCACGTAATCCCGCAGCGGCCAAACCGGTGCGATCACATCGCTGACCCTTTTGAGCGCTTCGCGGATGGTCGTGCCGAAACCGGATGTTCCAGGTTCGGATCGCGAGATGATCTTTGCGACCGCTGCTTTCATCGGCGACGCGGGAGCGTTTTGAGTCATTACGTTCGACATGAGATTCCTTTGGTGGAAGTTGAGTCAGGTGGAGTGGATCGACGAAAAGGGATCAGGTGAATTTGCAGGGGATTGGGCAACAAACGAGGTCAACTCGAAACGAGTGGTCCGAAAACGCGTCGGATAATGCTGTCGAGATAGAAGCCGTTGGCGGCGTGGATTTGCCATCGTTCGAAGCGAGACGATTTCCACGGCGTTGTCGCACGAAGTTGAATCGCCAGAAGCATTCCGAAACCGAATGCGACCGCCACTGCGACGAACAGTTGCCAGGTCGGCGACGTGGCGGCCGGCAGACTCGCTGAGACGATTTTGTCGACGCCGCAAAAGCTCGCCGTGTAGGCGAAACACATCGCCGCGGTCACCGCGACGGACCGCATGACCAGCTTAGATTCGCCTGAGGCCATCACTCGCTGCATCCAGTAGGCCAGAGAAACACAGAGGACGCCGCCGAGTAGGAGTCCGCCCGGTTTGGCCAACGGGTTGATTTGAAAGACCACAAAAGCCGCCGTTAACGCTGCCGTCGAGATCAACACTGAGCCTGCGACTTGTTTCCACGTTTCACCAGTATTCGTGGTGGGATGGGAAGTAACCACAGACGGATGAACGTTCGAGGGAGTCAATGAACCGTGTCGCAGGCCGGTGTTATGCGGCAAGACATGTTCGGGCGCAGATCGTGGCGTGGCAGCGCCCCGTGTTGCGGCCTGCTGCGTCAGGACGCTGCCGCTGCTCAGGAACGCGTGTGCTTTGTAGAGCGAGTGGGCGATGATGTGCAGCATCGCGGCCGAGAACGCACCGAGCCCGCATTGCAACATCATGAATCCCATCTGGGCAATCGTTGAATATGCGAGTGACTTCTTCACGCTTGTCTGCGTCAACATCACCACGGCGCCGAAGCAAGCTGTTAGCCCGCCGATAAAGGCGAGCATTGTCATTGCCGTGGGCGTCAGTGCGAGGATCGGGCTGGTCCGGATCAACAGGTAGCCACCCGCGTTGACGATGCCAGCGTGCATCAGTGCGGAGACAGGAGTGGGCGTCTCCATCGTCAACGGCAACCAAGTGTGAAACGGAAATTGTGCGGACTTCGTAATCGCACCGGCGACCAAGAGAAAGCAGGCCGCTTGAATGCCGGGCGTGGCGGTCACGGTGGATCCTGCGGCGGCGAGCAGTTCAGCGAATTCGAGCGTGCTGAACTCTCGATAGATCAGCGTGATCGCGACCAACAAAGCCGCATCACCGATTCGGCTGATTGTGAACTTGGTCCACGCCGCTCGCCGAGCTGCAGGACGATCGCCGTAGTGCAGCAGCAGTTGATGTAGCCCCAGGCTCGTCATCACCCATGCCGTGACGAACATCAGGAGGTTTCCCGAAATCACCATCAGGCAAACCGATCCGATCGTGAAGCTGGTCCACCGGTAGTAGCGACCTTGGGATGGTTCGCCGTCGAGGTAACGCATCGAATAGCGACAGATGACCCATCCGACGAAAGACACCAACGCGAACATCAATGCGGCGACGCCGTCGTAGTGAACCGAAACTGTCAGCGGCAAATCATCCGAAAGTCGCAGCAGCGTCGCGTCGGCGGGTTGCGTCGTTCCCAGGCCCAGCGTCTCTGCCGATCCGAAGGCCGTGGACATTCCCAGCGACAACAACATTGCGGCGGCAACCAAGGCTTGCCCACCGGCGAGGAACGTGACCCAGCGGCGATACCGAACCACTTCGCCTTTGGCGAGCGAGCGGGGGACGCATGCCGTCGCGATCAGGGTGACCGGAAGCAGAAAACCAAGCGACAGAAACCAACTCATTGCGTGAACTCCAATTTGCGGTATGGGATACGCGAATAGTAAAGCACGACATGCCTGTCGTCAATTCAGTTTCGTTGTTTTGGCGGCGAATCTTGATCGAATCCGGTCAGTTTGCCTCCGAAATCGCATGAAAACCCGCTTTTTACTGCGTCTTTTTAATCCCGCGAATTTTGTTTCGTGAATTCGATGGTATGTTTTGTGGAATGCGAGCGGCCACGGAGGCGCTTCGACTGCATTTCACTCGCGGACAGGCGGAATTTTTGATCATGAAGCGATCGGCAACTCGATCAACGGCAACGGCCTCGAAAGAGACCGGAAAAGAGCAACCGGCGCGAGAAACGTCGGCTCTCAAGGTGGCAAAGGGTGCGGCGGAGAAATCAACCGGAAAGAGCGAATCCCCGGCGAGTCGGTGGACATTCCTCACCAATCACGCGCACGTGCTGATCACGCTGCACGGCGATCCCGATTTGGTACTCCGGGAAGTCGCGTTGAAAGTCGGCATCACCGAACGGGCGGTCCAGCGGATTGTGCAGGATCTGGAAGACGAGGGGTTTATCCGCCGAGAGAAAGTCGGCCGGAAGAACCACTACGAAGTCCTGCCGGATGAGCAATTGCGTCACCCGATCGAAGCCCATCGAACGATCGGCGATCTGTTAAAGCTGATCCACGGTTAATCCGTTTCGACGCTCGCGATCAGGTTGGGGCGAATCGCTGACTCTAGGTTGCAGTTGCAGGTAACAGGTAGGCTGGACGCCGGGACGCAGGGTGTCGATGCGTGGGGAACCTGTTTGCGATTGGACTTGGTCTTGCTGCGTTCTGATTTTGCACCGGGCGGCGTGCTGGTCGCCGCGCCCGGGAACAAAGGGTCACGCTACAGAATGTTGCCAGGGCGATAGGCGGCCGCGTCGGGGTTGGCGTCGACGAGTTTGGCGATCTTGGCGTTCACCTTTTCGATCTGTTGAGCCGCGTTGCCGATGAACTCGATCGGTGCGCCGATTGCCGCACTCAGTTGTTCTCCGGTCATCGGGATTCGGTCGTCTTCGGCGAGACGTTCGAGCAGATCGTTGTCGTCACGACCGGTGTCACGCATCGCGAGGGCCGCCGCGACGGCGTGTTCCTTGATCGCTTCGTGTGCGGTTTCGCGACCCACGCCGGCTTTGACTGCGGCCACCAAGATTTTGGTCGTTGCGAGGAACGGCAGGTACCGGCGAAGCTCACGCTCGATCACCGCGGGGTAAACGCCGTAGTCAGCGAGCACGGTAAGGAACGTTTCGAGTTGTCCGTCGATCGCCAGAAACGCGTCCGGCACGGCAACACGTCGCACGACACTGCAACTGACGTCGCCCTCGTTCCACTGGTCGCCGATCAAACCGCCGACCATGGCGAGGTAACCACGCAACAACACGCAGAACCCGTCGATTCGTTCGGCTGATCGAGCGTTCATCTTGTGCGGCATCGCCGACGATCCGACTTGGCCGGGCCGGAAACCTTCCGTCGCCAGTTCCGCACCCGCCATCAAACGCAGCGTCCGGGCAAAGTTCGCGGGCGCGGACGAAAGCTGCGTCAGTGCCGAGACGACATCGAAATCGAGCGATCGTGCGTAGACTTGTCCAACGCTATCGAACACCGACGTGAACCCGAGACGTTCGGCGATACGAACGTCGAGTTGGTCGAGTTTGCTGGCGTCGTTTTGGAACAGGTCGAGCATGTCCTGCTGTGTCCCGACGGGGCCCTTGATGCCACGCAGAGGATAGCGGGCGATCAATTCGTCGATGCGTTGGTGCGCAACTAACAATTCTTCGGCGATGTTGGCGAACCGTTTGCCGACCGTCGTGACTTGGGCGGGGACGTTGTGGCTGCGTCCGGCGATCGCCAATTCGGCGAATTCCGACGCACGTTCGGCGACCAACGATAACGACGTCACGATCCGGTCGCGGACGAGCATTAGGCCCGAGCGGATTTGTAGTTGTTCGACGTTTTCGGTTAAATCGCGGCTCGTCATTCCTTTGTGGACGTGCTCGTGTCCGGCCAGCGCGTTGAACTCTTCAATGCGGGCTTTGACGTCGTGCTTGGTGACCCGTTCGCGATCATCGATCGATTGCAGATTCACTTGATCGACGACTTTGCGGTACGCATCGATCACGTCATCAGGGATCGAAACGCCGAGATCGTTCTGGGCTTCCATCACCGCGATCCACAATTTTCGCTCTTGGATCACCTTGGCTTCGGGGGACCAGATTGCGACCATCGCGTCGCTGGCGTAACGGGAGGCGAGGACGTTAGGCAAAACGGTGGGCATTGGGGCCGGCACGAAAATCTCCGAAAAAAGAGCGGGCAAGCGGACTTGCGAGAGTTGAAATGGATCGCGATCGGTCTCGTGTCAGGCGACACTTTGGGAAATTCACGGAAGGCGACGGGCAAGAATATAGTCTCTCATTCGCTGAGGACGAATGACGGGCCCGCCGGGGGATCTACTGGCAATCGCGGCGTCAGGGTAAACTCGTCGCCATGACCTTGACCAGCCACGCGATCGTCCTCTTGGCAAAGTTATTCAGCGGTTTCACCGTTCGCTGGATCGACTGCCAACCGGACACCTGCCAACGCATTTATTTCGCCAATCACACCAGCCACCTCGATGCGGTGGTGCTGTGGTCGGCGTTACCGAAAGAGATCCGCGCGTTGACGCGTCCGGTGGCGGCGAAGGATTATTGGAGCGGCGGATGGTTCAAACCCCATATCGCGGCGAGTTTCAACGCTCTGCTGATCGACCGCAAAGAGATCCGGGTTCACAAGAGTCCGATCGACAGCATGATTCGCCAAATGGGCGATATCTATTCGCTAATCGTGTTCCCCGAAGGCGGTCGGAGCGCCGGGGAAGAAATGAGTGATTTCAAAAGCGGGCTGTATTACTTGGGCAAAAAACGACCTGATCTTGAATTGGTTCCCGTTTATATGGAAAACCTCAACCGGATCTTGCCGCGTGGCGAGGTTTTGCCCGTGCCGCTGCTTTCGTGCATCACGATCGGAGCTCCGATTTTCCTCGAAGCGGGCGAACCCAAAGCCGACTTTTTGCGGCGAGCCCGACAATCGGTTTTGCAACTGAAAGATCTTTAACCCCCTCAAAACGGATTCATCGAATGAGTGATGGTAGCGATCAAAACCCCAACCGTGCCCCGTGGACGACGCCGGGCGGTGCGGGAGACCCGATGAACAATCCCGCTTCGGGCCCCTACGCACCTCACGAGGCCGCAGCCGGACAACGCGAGCCAAAAAAGGGGCTCGGTTGTTGGGTGTGGGGATGTCTCGGCGCGATCGTCTTCATGCTGCTCGCGATGGTCGGTCTCGGTGTCGGTGGGTATTACTTACTCACCACGCAGGTCGCCAAGTACACCGACACTCAGGCCGCCGAAATGCCGGTCGTCGAAATGGATGAGGAAGAACTCAGCGCATTGGAGACCCGCATCGAATCGTTTACCAATCAAGTTCGTGGTGAACAAAGCGTCAACGTGGGGGAGGACGTCGATGTTGATGCCGATGGCGAATCGGATACCGACAGCGAAGAACTCGCCACTGGTCAATTGCCGGTCCGCGAATTGGAACTGACCGCGAAAGAGATCAACGGTTTGATCGCATCGAAACCGGAGTTGAAGGGACGCGTGTTCGTCGAAATTGAAGACGGGCGGGTGTTTGGTAAGGTCAGCATTCCGACAGATATGTTCCCGGGAGGCGATGGGCGATTCTTTAACGCCGATGGAGAATTTGATGTCTCGATGCAAGACGGCATTCTGGTCGTGCGGTTGATCGACGCGAGCGTCAAGGGCGAACAGATTCCACAACAGATTCTCGACCAGTTTGCCCTCGAAAACTTGGCCAAGGACGTCTACAAGAATCCAGAAAACGCAGAGATGCTGAGGAAGTTCGAAACCATCGAAGTCGAAGGCGAGTCGATCATTCTGAGGCTCCGCGAACCAGACTCGACGTCGCCCCAAGAAGAGACTTCTGCCGAAGAAGAAGTCGAAGCGGCGGAGGAAGGCGAACCCGTTGCCACGTAGCGACGATTCAGTCGCCTGTCGCAATTCGGGGAAGAACGATGACGCGGTCGTCGTTCCCTGGCCGATCGGGCCGGTGAAACGGTGACTACCGCGTTAAAGCTATCGCAACGCGATTGAGATCCAACCGTCGGTGAAGTCGATCGCGGATACCTTCAGCACGCGTCCTGCCAACGTGGGCAGTTTGACCGACGGGGGCATCGGAAAGCTGCGGTGTAGGAGTTCTTTCGGGAAGAGATCGTTGAAGCTCTTTTCCATGTTGGTTTTGATCGCCGTTTGGCTGATCGTGAGCCGGCGTGTGCCGGGGAACGAAAGGTCGACTTCTTCATCGCGGATCAACCACATCTCCTCGTCGCTGATGACCGGTCGGTAAGTTGCGGCGACTTCCAGAGTGCGACTGATTTCGCGGTCACCTTGCGAGAAACGTGTACCACGCAATCCGATTCGCAGTGACTGGTCGACCGCTTCGACGAACACGGGGCGGAAATCGTGTAAGTCGACTTCGAATTCTTCCGGTGGTTCAGCTTCGGCGACCGCCTCGACCACATCGTCGACGCTGAGATCGTCGATATCGAGATCGAGCGGTTCGACGCCGCTGCTGGTCACGGCCGCCTTGATTGCGGGTGACGATGTGACTTGCGCGGGGATCGGGATTCCCAATGCCGCCACCAATTCATTGATCTTGGCAGGCGAGAGCGTTTGTCCGGCGAGCAGATTGACGATCGTGTTGTCCAGCACGCTCTGATGCACTTGCACGGCACTGAAGTAACCACCGGGATGCACGCCCTCGCCATCGACCGAACGGATGGAAGCGAGCGGCGGTGGTTCGGCTAACGCGGCGAGACCGAAGGGACGTTGGAGGTTCGCGCGTGAATAGACGGCTTCGCTCGTCGATCCGATTGATCGCGTCAGCGTTGGAAAATCGAGTCGGAGGAACCATGGCGTGATGGCCTCATCAATACTTGGGAACTCGCGTTTGGCGGCTTCGGCGGTTTGTTCGTCGAATCCTTCTAACGTTTGGTCTCGCAGTTTGTTACTCGAAATGGCCTCGGCAAGTGGTCGTTGTTCGGCGGCTTTCCGCAACGCGATTTTCCGCACGAGTTTGAGCGGATGGTTGATCCGTCTGATTTGTGTCGACAGATCCGCGGTCGCAATGGTCTCACCGAGAGTGATGCCTTTCTCCGTGATTGCGAATTGCCGGGCCGCGTACACCTTGCCGAGGCCTGTGGTGTCCAGCGTGATCGGTTTATGAAATCCACGAGCGGTCGAGGTGAACGTGCCGTCCATCCGAACCATCAACCGAACATATTGATCCGAGGGCAGCAGTTGCGACGTGACGTGCCCGGTGATTCGGGCGCGACCGAGCATTCGAGTGCCGAGGATACAATCGTTGACGTCGTTGGGATTGTTGATCGGTCGACTCAACGCGTCAGTGATCGTGCGTCCGTCGACCCATCCGCGTAAGTTCGGTTTGCTGAAGTGCGAACGGATTTGCGAGACCAACGCGGTCGCTTGATTGGCGTCGGAGAGGCCTCCGAGCAGACGCTCTAACTGGGCAACGTCTTCGGCCGACAATTCGCTCAGCGGTCGTGGCGATCGGATCGGTTCGGAGGACTCGGAGGTCGCTCCTTTCTCAGACGTCTCTTCGGGAGCGAACAGGTCGCTCAATGCGTCGAGTTGTTTGTTGATCGACGCGAGGCCTCGTTTCGGATCGGAGTATCGCAGCGCCGCGATGTAGTGTTGAACGGCCGTGCGAAGGTTCACCAATGGGGCCAGTTCCAAGCCCGTGTGAATGCCCCGCAAACGTGACTCGAGTTCGACGGCGGGACGGCCTCGGCGGGCGATCGACTCTTCGTTCTCGATCGCCTCCATCAACGGGCCCATCGTCAAGTAACGCAGCCACGCGGACTTGTTCGAGGAATTGGTCGACCGTTCGAAGTACGATTCCACCGCCGCCATTCGTGTGACCACTTCGGCTTCGGCGCGAACGAGGTCCGGCAGCGTATCGGGGTTCAGTTCGCCGCGAGCTCGATCGATCGCGTTGAGCAATTCGGTGACTTGGTCGATCGGGTTCGTGGGGCTGGCCACGGTCTCCAGCAAAATCGCTCCCTCGGGCAGCGGCGGATATTGCGGCGCGGCGAAGGAATGCGAAAGCGGGGCGTTCTCGACGATCGGCCATCCGGCGGTCGCGGTCGCTACTACGGGAGCCATGTCACCAGGAGCCATGACCTGGAAAACGGCGGCGGTGGCGAGAACGATCGAAAAACCGTGTTTTTGGAGCATGGATGTTCTAGGCGGACTGCGGGGAATGTGGGCTTCGCCAGTTTAGCTAGTTTGGCAATAAAAGCACGGAGTGCGACCAGGAATCACAGCACGAACGGTGCCAGTCCGCCAGATTCCGCATTTTGCTGACTAACCCGTGGACGCGAGAACACCGCTATACTGCCTAGGGAACGTTCTTTTGCACTGTTTGATGGGAATTTTGATGACCGACGCCGGACTGGCCAAATCGATCGTTCGCGCGGCGCGATCGGCGAGTCTCGGGACGATCGAATCCGACGGCGGTCCGTTCGTCTCGCTGGTCACCGTGGCGGCGACGTCCGGTTCAGATCCCGAATCGGTGCCGACCGTGTTGATGCTGTTGAGCGGATTGGCCCGGCACACCCAAAATCTGAACGCAAACGCGTCCGCCTCGCTGTTGCTCGCCGAGGCTCCCTCTGGAACGACTGGCGAACCTCTGGCCGCGGCCCGTGTGACGTTGGTGGGGACGGTTAAGAAGCTCGAGTCAGGATCTGATGCTGAAGCCCGAGCAGTTTTCCTCGACGCTCACCCGTCGGCGGAACTGTACGCCGGGTTCGGTGATTTCGCGATCTATGAATTCTCAATCACGACGGCCCACTTGGTCGCGGGTTTCGGGCGTATCGAAACCGTCTCAGCCGATCAGTTGTAAAGACGCGTGATTTGGTTGGCTGTTCCCTTTTCGTCTTAGAATGGAGGCACGGTTTTTCGAACTTGCTTACGCGTTCCTTTGTCCGCAATCCTTTTCACCTCGCTAGGCCTCACTCAACATGGCGTCCCAACCTGATAAGCCCAATGTCGAAACAGACGATGTTCCCGAATCATCCCAAAACGGCGAACTGCAAGAAACGCTGCCCGGATCTTTGTCGCAGCACGTGACCAACGATGTAGACAAAAAGCAAATCGCTCAGTTCGTCACCACGATCAAGAATTCAGAGCAGCAGGTCGGTGAAAACATCATCGCGGCGTTGCAGCATGAGAACACCGTCGCGGTATTAACGACGGTGGTGATCGGTCCCGACGGAAACCAACGGGTGATTTCCGCGGCACTGGATCCGCAACGCATGAAACAGGTGCAAGAGATTCTTAGCGACGCCGAGGCCGAGCGTGTCGATGAGGAACCGTGTTTCGGGTTCCACTGCCTCGTTAAACCGAAGACCCCGGAAACGTTAGGGTAGTTCTCGGATGCGAAGCTTGCGGAACTGAATCGGCGAGCCTTCGCTTTCGAGGCAGAGGTAACCTTGGGCCGGTTCGATGTCGGTGCCTCCGGAAACCTCTTCGCCGTTAACCCACAATCGCACCTCGCCGTTGATCGCCCGGACGTAGTACTGGTTCCATTGTCCGTGTCCCTTTGCCAAATGTTTGCGAGGAAAGCTGCGGCTTCCATCGGGTGAGAGCGGAGGGAACGGGGTCATTTGGACACGCACCGGAAAGACGTCGCCATTGGTTCCGAACCACGACGTGTCTTTGCCACGTTGGCGGATCATGTCGGTGTACCCGTGGTCGAGCATTTGAACTTCGATGCCGTCAGGCAGACCCGGTTTGGCAGCCTCAGTTAGTTTCTCGATCGATTCGGGAGTCGTCCAAACGAAACATCCCGAGTTGCCCGCTGGTTTCTCATGCATCCATTCGACCACGAGTTCGAAGTTCTCGTACTGTTTCGCAGTCCTCAGGACACTCACCGGTCTACCCGTGCAGTGCAGCACTCCATCGTGCCAACTCCACGTGTCGTCGTTGCTGTTGACGTGGGCGAAGTCATCTTCGGTCAATGAAGTCCACCCAGGTTGGGTGTCGTCCATCGCGGCGTGCACCGAATCGGTCGCAGCGGTCGTATCGCCGGTTGGTTCTTTTGCGATCCAACCGTTCATTTGCATCCAAGCCTTGCAGGCATCAGGCCACTGATCGACGGGGCGATCCCCGCGATACATTCCGAACCCGTGACCGCCGCGATCATAGATATGCAGTTCACCGGGAATGTTGTGTTTTTGCATCGCCGCATAAAACCGCAGGCTGTTTTCGACCGGAACCGCTTTGTCGTCGCCGGCGTGCATGAGAAATGTCGGGCAGGTCGACTCGTTGACTTGTTCGTCACGCGACATTTCACGCGAGAGTTCCTCGGTGGGAGAGTCGCCCAATAGGTTTCTGCGCGAACCTTGATGAGTGACGCCTTCCCGCATGGAAATGACGGGATAGACGAGGACGGCGTAGTTGATGTCGGCCTCTTCGTCGGTCGCGACGCTCGCCGCGAGATGGCCACCGGCTGAGAATCCGAGAATGCCCATTTGGTCGGTTTTGAGGTCCCATTGCGCTGCGTTTTCTCGCATGATCGCGATCGCTCGACGTGCGTCTTGCAAGGGAACGGGATGCTGGTTCGCACCGCCGCCACAGCGATACTTCAACACGCCCGCGGTGACACCTTGTTCGGCCATCCACTGAGCGACCGCGTGTCCTTCCTTTTCGATCGATAATCCGCCGTATCCGCCACCGGGGCAAATAACAATGCCCGTCCCCGTATTGGACTCAGGTGTTGGCCGATAGACCGCGAGAGTCGGGCGGTTGATCTTCGTCATCCAGCCGTTGGAAACTCCCCGTGCTTCGAAAACTTCCGTATTGTCTGACTCCGTATTCCCCAATTCCGAATCGCTCCACAGTGAAAACGTTTGGTAGGGCGGCGAAGCCTTTGCGGAATCATCTGCGTGCGAATTCACGGCTGCGAAGAGAGGAAGCATTAGGCAACAGAAGAGGCGCATGCCTTGGGTGGGATAGGAGGGCAACATCGTTCTCGTGGGGAATGGGGGAGGGAAAGTTGACATGACAGTGTCGGTAAACATGCGTTTTAGAGTGGTTATTTCGACGTCGTTGGTTCCGTCTGACGCCATACGGGGCGGGCGTTTGCGGTGATTTCTTGGTCCGCGGCGACCATTCTGGCTTTGAGTCGTTGAGCGATTTCGGGTTCGCTGGCAAACCGATTGTCCTTCTCACCGATGTCGTTGCTGAGGTCAGAGAGGATGCGATTGATCGAACTGGCATCCTGGCCTTTCTTGGTGCCTTGGATCTTCTTGCCCGGCACGGGTTTTTCCAGCAGTTTCCAGTTCCCCACTCGGATGCCTTCGAGCAATCCTTTTGAGGAGTAGAAAACGAGTTCATTTCGAGGCGACTCGTCGCTGGCGAACGTGCTCGAAATATCGTAACCGTCGATCGTGATGTCGGTGGGCAGCGGATGATCGGTTACCGCCGCGATCGTTGGGAGGAGATCCATCGTTGACGTGAACGCGTCGGTGGTGGTGCCCGCGGGGATCCGTCCAGGTGCCCACATGACGCAAGGAACTCGTTGGCCGCCTTCGAACGTGGTGCCTTTGCCGTCTCGCAGTGGGCCCGCGGTTCCGCCGTGGTTCTTGAAACGTAACCACGGTCCGTTATCACTGGTGTAAACGACCATCGTGTTTTCCGACAATCCGAGTTCTCGAACCGTGTCCATCAACCGTCCGACTTCCGCGTCGATGTGCTCAATCACGCATTTGTACGCGTTCTTGGGATTGGGGTCGTAGACATCATCGGGGACGTACAACGGAATGTGTGGCATCGAATGCGGCAGATACAAAAAGAATGGTTGTTCCTGATTCGCAGTGATGAACTCGATCGCCCGGTCGGTGTATCGGCGAGTGATCGTTCGCTGGTCGACGGGGAGTTCGATGATGGATTCGTTTTCATACAATGGCGTTTGCCAAAGGTTCACGCAGGATTCTTGGTCGGCCCATAGTTCGTCCGACGCGTTGCGTGGTTTGTTTTGGTTGGCCGGATGGTTCATGTCGTTGGAGTACGGGATTCCATAATAGGAATCAAAACCGTTTGCCCGAGGAAGGACCTCAGGGTGGTGACCGAGATGCCACTTGCCCACGCAGGCGGTCGCGTAGCCGGCCGATTTCAAATGGTCCGCGATGGTGTATTCCGCCGCGTTAAGACCGTAGTCGCTCTTGGGGAACAAAACGTGACGGTGCATGCCGACGCGTTTGGGATAACAACCGGTGAGCAATGCCGCACGTGAGGGCGAACAGACCGAACATGCGGTGTAGAAGCTCGTGTACGTGCGGCCTTCTTTCGCCATGCGGTCAATGTTGGGTGTCGCGATTGTCGTCGAACCGAAGCAACCCAAATCACCGTAGCCTTGGTCGTCCGTGAAAATGACGATTACGTTGGGGCGTTCTGCGGATTCCGTTTCACCTTCCGCGGCGTTGGCAGCGTTGATCTGACCAAACGAAACGAACCACGCCAACACCAATGCGGCACAGGCCGATAGGACGCCAGCGATTGGTTCTCGTGTAGCGGGCACATTGCGGGTTGACGCAATCAGCATCGACGTGAGCGGTGCCGGGAGGAGACGTGACGGGGGCAGAGGTGGCATGGGGATCCTCGGTGAAACGGCTAACGACGGAAGGCAGATGCTGACGCCTTCGAGAACTCAAACGAGATGACTCAAGGATGCATCGGGTGGGGAGTGACGGCGGGTTAGGGAGGTAGGATGCGGAGGCGGGTCGGGCTTTGCCGGATTGCTCAATGGCATCGCTCGCGGTCCCAACAGCATAGACCGACCGGCGCCGTCATGCATCAATGAGAAGGCATTCTCGGCGTTTGTCTCGCAGTTTCGATTTGCCAGACGTGTCAGGAAAATCACAGAGTGTCCGTTTTGCATCGTTCGAATGTGCCGCGAGTCAAGATCGTACTGTTTTGGTTTGACGCCGAAAAAGTTGCTAGCCCGCAGAGCGTTTGGTGGGCGTGCCAGTTTGACGGGTGACGAGAGCATTCCGAAAATAAATAAAGCCGATGACGCCAGACGTCGGGGAATTGAATTCTAATGAATTCAGCTACTGTGTTCGGGCACGTCATCATTTGAGATGCTCGAGATCAAGTGTCATCAGCATTATCGATCGACAAACGAATTCATATTCTCGCTGTTCTTTGTCCTTCGCACTCGCGCTGATGACGCCACGTGCCGTTATTTGGCAGCATCGATGAAGGTGACTTCAACGCTTTCGGCGAGGTGGGGATTCGGTGAAATGCGAATGGGCTTACCGCTCGTGGCGGTTAGGTTTTCTATCTTGATGCTTTGACACCACGCGTACGGAAAAGCAGCGTTTGATTGCGAGTTTCCGCCGGGGTCCGAGAAGAGGTAGATGCCTTCATAGGCGTCCGAGTGATTCGAGTCGTCGACGTGCAGTCCGTTGATCTTGATCGTGTGAGGCATGAAGCAGCGGTAACCGAAGTCGTGAGTGCCGTCGTTTCGTAGGTTAAACAGATGCGGATCGCACTTCTTTCCGGAGTTGGGAATCCACTGGCAATCGCGAATGATGATGTCCCCGTTCCAGGTGCTGCCATAGTCGTCACGGAAATTGATGAGCGAGCGACCATGCAGTGTCGAGTTTTCGACCGTGAGGAGACCGCGTCCGATCGCGTTCAAACCCATGTAACCGAGCGTGCAACCACGGATTTCATAGCGTCCTGAGACGCCCATGTGCGTGTCCATGCGATTGAGCACGCAGTTTTCCAGAACAATGTTCTTGCAAAAATTCGTCCCGATGACTCCCCAGCGAGAACGGTCAGTGATGTTCTCCATCCGGCAATTGATCATCGTGAAATTGACCACGCCGTTGGCACTGTAGTCGTAGGATCCCATGCTGACGGGTTTGCCAGCGGCGCCGATCGTGCGATAGGTCTTGTGCGCGGTGGCGAAGCAATTGCGCAGGGTCACGTTCGCGCATTCTTTGACGTTGATGAATCCTGAATAAGGATGCCCCGTCGCGGTTTCGCCGACGACGTGGTGGACGATTCCGTCAACTTCGGTATTGGATCGCGTAATCAGAATGTTACGTTGCCAATAGTTGTAACCCACGTCCTGCTTCATTCGGTTGGCGGTGGTGGTGAAGATGCCACCGCGTAGGAACAATCGCGCCTGATCGATCGGAAACGCCGCCGCCCGGTCGATTTTGTCGTAATCCCAATCAATGTCTCCCGTGATCCGTCCGTCACGGTGGAGTATGAAACTGTCACGCTGGGAGGTTCCGGAGTTCTGGTTGTTTCCGCGCCGGATGTAACGTTTGATGTTTTGGTTTGTCACCGTGACGTAGCAATCCGTGTCGATCGCCAGGTCCAAATGTTTCTGATCACGTTTGAGTTTTTGGATCGTCAATTCCTCAGGTCGCAGTCGGCTGCGAACCTCGAATAGCGTCCGTTTGTGATCGTCCACATCGGTGTCGTCGATGATGAAACGCGACGTGCTCCAGTCGGTGTCCGTCATGATGACCGCAGTCAACGCCGTGCGACCGAGGTGGTAGGTCGCGTTGGGGTTGCTCGCGACGGCCATGTCGTTGGCGTTGGCATGTTCGTGCGTTCGAACGATTGCGGGCAGGTCATCGTGGACGCCATCACCGACGGCGCCAAAGTCCTCATACGCGACCACGCCCGCATCGGGGGCCGCGTCGTTTACCTGAGTGGGAAACGATAGGAATGTGCTGACACAAACGAACGTGAGCAGCAGGATGTGTCGGAGGACGTTCATCGGTTGTTTGCTTCCATCAGACGTTTGCTTTCATCGTGCCAGTTGCAATAGACCGCAAGAACTATTTGAGGATCGGCCCTGCGAGATTTTGCCCGTTGGTCGTGAGAATTTGGAAGTGATGGATTCCGACTTTCTGCCCATCGGAATAGGTCCAGACGACTTCTTTCTCCTGGTTGACTTCGATCAATTTGGGAGCGTTGACGTCGGCTCGACCGCCCGCGTAACTCGTGATGACGATGTTGCCGTTGGGAAGGAGTTGACTGCCGCAGGGATCTTGTAACCACGGCCCAGGGAGATCTTCGTTAGTGAGTTGCCACGCGATCTCTCCGCTCTCGTCAAAATCTACGACGCGATTGCCGTTGGTGCAGCAAACCAAGGTGTGGCCGTCGTGATGGCGGATCGCGGTGAAGGGCCAAGAATGGATTTTACGCTCGGTGTCACCCGGAACGGTCGTGTCGATCTTGTTCAACACATTCCCTTCTGCGTCATATTGGTGAACGGCAAAGTCCAGCAAGTGAGGAACGAGGTACGTTCCGTCGCTGAGTTTGCGTGCCATTCGAGTTTGCATGTGAAAGTTCGGTTTCTGACACTGCAATGAGAACTCGACCAACACGTTTCCGTCGCGATCGATTTCGACTAGACGCGGGTTGTTGCCGGCTTCAGTAATCACCAACGTTCCTGAGTCCGTCGGGTGGGCGCTGTTGACTTCGGCTTGGCTGCCTTTCCACAAGACCGTTTCGGTCCCGTCGGTTGCGATCGCGACGACGGCGCCACCGGGATGTTTTTTCGATTTGCTGAGTGTTAAAACGATCTCGCCGCTGTCGAGTACATATCCGTCGCGGGTCGAGTGCGGGTAGCTCCATGTTTTCGTGCCACTCTCACCGACGATGTAAGTCGTCTTGCCACATGCCAAAAATCCGTGCGTCACGACATCTGATTCGTCTGCCCCGAGCACCGGAGCGATATTGATGTGCGAGTTCGTAAACGCGAAAAAGAACGCGATGATGAAGCAAATTCGGAGAAGCTTTGGCATGCTCGGTTTCTCGATGCGGGGCAAGAGTGAAGGCAAGGAATAAAGGACGCAGGATGGATGTTGAGGCAGGGTATCGATGACGCCGAGGCTAGGCGTGAATGCGGGAGGCGAGGGAACTAGCGGAAGATCCAGTACAGGATGACCATAACGACGATCAGCAAGGCCGAGAGAAGGCGGGGATCACCCAATCGAGTCTTGCCAGGAATTCTTAACGCCGCGAGAGGCGTTTCCCACGCCAATTCGGATCCGTTGAGTACGCCATCGGCTGCGACCGGTTTCGGATCGGGCAGCATCAGGCTGAGGATGACTTGGCCGATCACGCAGAGCACAAACAAAGTGAACGCCATCATCATGAAACCTCCGGGCAGTTGGTTGAGGAGCCCGTCCGGGACAAACGTGTTGATCGTGAAGACACTGATGCCCAAAATGGATCCGCCGATCAGCACGGAGGCGGCGGCGCGAGCACTCGAGCCTCGCCAAAAAACGCCGAGGACCAAGACGGCCGTGATTGGCGGCGCGACGTGCGAGATGATGCTCGCCATGCCGTTGTAGATGCTCTCGAACATGTTCAGGGCGGGAACGAGCCCGACGGCGACGAACAACGCGATCGCGGCGGCGATCCGGCCCGCGCGGACGAGCGTATTGTCGCTGACGCTGGGGTTGAATCGCTTCACGAGGTCGTAGCTGACGAGAGTCGAGATTGAGTTTAACGCTCCGGACACCGTGCTCATGAGTGCGGCCATCAACGCCGCGACGAGAATGCCACGCATGCCCAATGGCAACAGTTCTGTGATCATGCTCGCGTAGACGCCTTTCGATTGGACTTCGCCGTCGACGGTGATCATCGATAGGTCGAGTCGTCCGTCGACGAAAAGGGCATAGGCGAGCAGTCCCGGCAGCACAAATAGAAACACCGGTAATATCTTCAGCACGCCCGCGAAGATCGGACCTTGGCGTGCATGTTGTTCGTCTTTAGCACCGAGCACGCGTTGCACGATCGTTTGGTCGGCGCACCAATACCAAATGCCCAACACGGGATAGCCCAGCAACACGGCGTACCACGGCATGCCGTCGGGGTCACCGTGCGGACGCAACATGGAGAGTTTTTCCGTTTCGCCTTCACGCTGCAAAATCGACAACAGGTTTTGCCAGCCGTCCCACCCGCCGGGAGAGTCCGCGGTGCCGCCGAGTTCCCAAAGTGCGAAATAAGTGATCAGTGCGGCGCCGGTGAGAAGCACGATTGTTTGAATGCTCTCGGTCACGACGACGGCGAGCAGTCCACCGACGATCGTGTAAATGCCCGTCAAAACGCACAACACCAGAAGGCTGTAGATCATCGGGATCTCGAGCAGTTCCTCCAGGATGATGCCGCCCGTCAAAAGAGCGAACGCGATATGAATCACGATCGCGGTCAGGACGGATACGAATGCGAGACAATCGCGGCACGTGCGGTTGTAGCGTCGTTCAAGAAAATCGGGCAGCGTTGAGATGCCCGAGCGGATGTAAAACGGTGCGAAGAACAGTCCGAGGAGAACCAGGGTGAAGCCCGCCATCCACTCGAAGTTGCCGTTGAGCAGTCCGGTGTCGAACCCGTTCTGCGCGAAACTGACGAGGTGCAGTGTCGAGATGTTGGTGGCGAAGAGTGCCAGGCCGATGCTCGCCCATCCGAGGCTCTTTCCGGCGAGGAAGTATTCATCCGCGGCCCCTTCTCGCTTTTTATGTCGCCACGCGGCTAGCAAGCCGATCGCGACGATTCCGATTAGATAAATGACTGCGACAATGATGTCGACCGTCCCGAGGTGCACGCGCGTGCCTAGCTCAGAAAGTTCACTCGTTGAGTGCTCCATGGTTCACGTTTGTTTCGAGTTCAGCGGTGGCGTGAAAGCCGTCGCGGGTGGGGAAAATGAAACCGAACAGTAATGTGTTTTCGCGACAGCGAGGTCAGGCGATCACGCTATCGATGACGTGTCCTTTGACATCCGTCAGTCGCATGTCGCGGCCACCGAAGCGGAACGTCGATCGTGTGTGATCGACGCCCATCAGGTGCAGCATCGTGGCGTGCAGGTCGTGAATCTCGACGCGGTTTTCAATCGCTTTGTAGCCCCATTCGTCGGTGGCACCATAGATCGTTCCCGGTTTGACGCCGCCGCCCGCCATCCAGACGGTGAAGCCGAATTGGTTGTGGTCGCGGCCATTTTTGCCTTGAGCGAACGGGGTGCGTCCGAATTCGCCTGCCCACACGACGAGCGTGTCGTCGAGCATGCCGCGTTGGCGAAGATCTTTCAGCAGAGCGGCGATCGGTTGGTCGACCGCGCGGGCGTTGTTTTCGTGCCCCTCTTTGAGACTGCCGTGTTGGTCCCATCGGTCGCCACCGACGCTCGGGCACGTCAGTTCAATGAAACGCACGCCTCGCTCGATCATCCGACGCGCGATCAGGCACTGCGCCCCATAGGTGCGGGTTGGAGCGTATTCCGATTCCATGCCGTACGCCTGCTGGATATGCGCGGGCTCGTCGTTGAGTGCCATGACGTCGGGAACCGCCATCTGCATCGCATAAGCGAGTTCGTAATTTCGGATCGCCGACTCGAGGCTGTCGTGTTGTCCGAATCGGTCGGGGGCGAAGCCGTCGAGTTGCCCGATCAGGTCGAGTTTGGAGCGTTGGCGTTCCAGCGTGGGTTCGGTCCGTTCGATGTTGGCGACGCCGCTGCCGGTTGGTTTGAAGATCGATCCCTGATAGCTCGCCGGCAGGAAACCGCTGCCGAAGCAATCCACGCCGCCTGGTGGAATCAGTCCGCCGTTGATGACGACAAATCCCGGCAGGTTTTGACACTCACTGCCGAGGCCATAATTCACCCACGCTCCCATGCTGGGGCGGCCCTGCAGTCCACTGCCGGTGTGCAGAAAGTAGTTCGCGAAGGTGTGCTCGGGGAACTCGGAGACCATCGATCGGATCACCGCGAGTTCATCCGCGCAGGTCGCCACGTGAGGGAACAGGTCGCTGACCGGAATGCCTGATTCGCCGTATTGGTTGAACTTCCAGGGACTCGCGAGCACGTTGCCGTTGTTGTTGAACTGCGTCGGTTCGACGTCGAACAGTTTCCCAGGGTCTTTGCCGTCGAACTTATCGAGCAGCGGTTTGGGGTCAAACGTGTCGATCTGCGATGGCCCGCCGTCCATGTAGAGAAAAATCACGTTTTTGGCGCGGACACGGTGGTGAGGCCCGTGGCCGGCTTTCCCTGCACCGCCGGTATTCGATGACGATGCGGACGCGGCAAACGCAGGATCGGTTTGCAATCCAGCCAATGCGACGGCCCCGAATCCACTCGCGCATCGCTTGAGCATGTCTCGTCGCGAAGTCGGGGCGGACTGGTATCTCTGGCACGGGTACAGGAAATTTTGATTCATGGGTGGGCGTCCTGAGGGCAGGATTATGAAAGGCAGGATTTCGGTGCGGGGCGGGTTCGAGGTGGGCAGGTTTGCAGTGGGCAAGTTTGAGGTGGGGGGCGAGGCGATTGCGAAGCGCCGCGGTGTCGGCTAGTGGCGGTGTCGGCGAATGGGAATGCCGCTGGCGGTACACGCGAGGACACCCGTTTGCACGCTCAGGGCAGGAAGATGAACTCCTTCGTGTTGACCAACGCGTGAGCGATGTCGGCCCAAAGTTCGGCGTCATTTTCGGACACGTTGCGTGCCTTCGCTTCGGCGTGGAGGTAGGCGGGTGCCATCATCGCTTCATCCTCGGTGGGTGGTCTCGCGAACGCCGTCTCGTACATCCAACGCAGTCGTTGATCGACGTCGTCTGATTCTCCGATTGCGCGGGTCGCCCATTGTTTCGTTTGCTCGATCACAAACGGATCATTCATCAAAATCAAGGCTTGGGCGGGAACGTTCGATACGTTGCGGCGCCCCATCGTGCTGAACGGGGCAGGTGTGTCGAACGTTAACATAAAGGGGGACAAAAAATTTCTCCGTACCGCCGAGTAGATCGATCGTCGACCATCCCCATCGAGCGGGCCACTCTTTTTCGGACGGCCACGACCATCCATGAACGGCGTCAGGTGGATGGGGATCGGTTCGCCGTGCATGGTCGAATCAAAACGTCCCGAGAGTGACAACAGCGAGTCGCGAATGATTTCACCTTCGAGTCGTTTCGGAGCACGATGGTGCCAGAGCATGTTCTTTGGATCGGCGCTGACCGCGTCGGGATCGGATTGGCTGCCGAGTTGATACGTTCGCGACAGAACGATGCGGCGAATCATCCGCTTGATGCTGCGTCCGTCGGCGTCGAATTCGGTTGCCAGATAGTCCAGCAGTTTTGGGTGCGACGGCAATTGGCCGAGTACGCCGAAGTCGTCAGGCGTCGGCACGATGCCGCGTCCCATCAAGTAGTGCCAAATCCGGTTGACCGCGACTCGCGAGGTGAGTGGGTTGGAGGGATCGTTGATGTGTTCAGCGAGTTCGAGACGTCCACTGCCGGCCTTGATTTTCATCGGCTGGTTGGAGGAAATGGCAGTTAGGAAATGACGTGGTTCCAAATCACCCGGTTTGGACGAGTTTCCACGGATGAGGACATGATCGTCTTCGCCGGTCCCGTCCATCATCGCCATTGCCAAATGGGAGCGACGCATGATCTGAGATTGCAGTTCTTCTCGCTCGCGTTTCCACGAATCCACGAGATCGGGGGCTTGTTCGCCGATCACTTTCAGAGCCGCGTTTTCGTATTCGGCCACCGCTGCGGATGCCTCCGCGGTTTGTCGGTTAATCTTTTTGATCGTCGGGCGTTCGGAACCTTGCAGCACGTAGGCGACCGCCAATTGGCTGTCCTCTGCGGGTGTGAACTCGAGGTGCAATCGATGACCGACGTAGCGTGTTAGGTTCAGCGTCACCCATTCGTCGGATTCTTTAATTGGCCTGATCGTTTCGCCGTGCAACGGTCCCGCAACCAATCGATGTGAGTCCACGCAAGCGACGACGTGTCCGGTGCCGCGAACGCGACAGCTAACCTGTCCGTTCTCAAGCAGGAAGGTAGGTGTTCGCAATGTTCGACCGGCACGCGGAATCTGGTCGAGTTTGTTACGGTTGCCGATCCCTTTTTCGGAGATCGATTCCAGTCCGTTCCAGATGGGATCATTGATCGCGGCTGTTTCGGTGGCGAAGTGCAACGACATGCCGTTGTCGTCGGAGGTCCAGTAGGGTTGTCCAACCTGCGTCGGTTGCGACGAGAAAATGAACCCGTTCTGCATGTAGTCGTTCGGTGGCAGGTTGCCGTAGTCGACCACGGCGGGGACATCCAACGCAGCGGCGGTCGGTTGAGGCAGTTGGCTTTGTTCGAGGATGCTTGAGATTCGGGCGCGATAGTCGCGATCGAGAGCCTCGATTTGGCGAGCGACGATCCGGTTGTGTTCGAGCGATTCGAATCGAACTTGACGGTAATCGCTGCTCTGCAAGAAACCGGACAACGAGTAGTAGTCCGCCGTCGAGATCGCGTCGAATTTGTGATCATGGCAACGGGCACATGCCACCGTCACACCCAGGAACGTTTTCGACATCACGTCGATCATGTTGTCGAATCGGTCCGATTCATCTTTGCGAACGTCCACCGGGGAGTGCACCCACTCGCCGAGGAACCAATAACCGGTTCCCAAAACCGATTCGTTGAAACCCGATTGAGGATTCAGACGTGGCGTTGACAGCAAATCGCCCGCGAGGTGTTCACGCACCAATTGGTCATAGGGGACGTCGGCGTTGAGAGCGCGGATGATGTAGTCGCGATATTGGAACGCGTTGCGTGCGTCGTCGTCGAATTCGTGACCGCGGGATTCAGCGTATCGAACGAGATCCAACCAATGGCGTCCCCATCGTTCGCCGAAGTGAGGCGATTCGAGGAGTTGATCGACGAGATGTTCGACCGCCGCCGGTGATGTGTCGTTGAGGAATTCGGATGTTTGTTGAGGTGTCGGCGGCAAGCCGATCAAGTCGAAGTACAACCGCCGCATGAGCGCCGTGCGAGTTGCATCGTGAGTCGGCTGCAGACCCTCGGCTTCTAAGCGGGCGAGGATAAAGTGATCGATCTTGTCGCGGGGCCAGGTCGCATCTTTAACCGACGGGACCTCGGGAGACTGCACCGGCTGCCAAACCCAATGTTCCTCGCGCCGAGATTCGATGTCAAAAGAGGGACGCGTGAAGTCACCCCCGGATTCTTCTTCGGGCCACGGCGCGCCCATTTCGATCCACCGTTCGAGCGCCGCGATTTGTTCGTCGGGCAGCTTTCCGTCCGGTGGCATTTCGTAGGACTCAAACCGAACCGCTTCGATCAACAGGCTGCCGTCGATATCACCTGGGATGATCGCTTCGCCTGAATCACCACCATGCAGCAACGCCTCGCGGCTGTCGACGAACAAACCCGCTTGCAGTTTTTCGGAGTCTCCGCTGTGGCAGGAATAGCAGTGTTCCACCAATACCGGACGCACGTCTTTTTCGAAAAACTCGAGCTGTTCAGACGTGAACTCGGGGGGGGCGATCTCTTCCGCAGTGCCTTGATTCGAATGCCACACGAACGCAGCGGCAGCGATCAGGAGGCAACGCAAACGGGAGACGTCAGTCATATGCTTTCTCTCAAACGGCGTCAGTTCGCAACGCGAAGAGGACCACTATAGCGGGTTGCGATATCTCATGAGAGCATAATGTGCGGCAGTCGATTAATCCATTGCGACAGCCGTACACGCCACTGTTCAGGTCGGATCGGATCGGAGTTTCTGGCAGGGAGTTCCTCCGACGCGTCTTTCACCTGACCGTTCTCTTCGTTGTGCGATACACTGTGTTGCGACAGAGTCGATCATGGGGTTTGCGTGTGGCGTTCGGGCGTGCACCCGTGATTTGCCGACGAAAACAATTCCAGATGACGCGAAACGGACGAACCAAACACAATGACAAAGGCCAGGGAATGCTAGTTGTCGAGAATGTTAAAAAATCTTACGCCACGGTGGGGCAACCGCTCCGCGTGTTGGAGGATGTGTCATTGCGACTCGAACCGGGGCAGTCGGCGGCGATCGTTGGTCCGAGCGGTACCGGGAAAACGACGCTGTTGCAGATTCTGGGAACGCTCGATCAGCCCGACGAGGGACGCGTTTCCATCAACGGAACGGATCCGTTTGCCCTCGATGAGAAGGCCCGAGCGGCGTTTCGCAACCAAACGATCGGATTCGTTTTTCAAGATCACCATCTGTTGCCGCAATTATCGGTGATCGAGAATGTGTTGATCCCTTCGCTCGCCACGGGCAAACCGACGGCCGACGACACGCGGCGGGCCGAAGCGTTGATCGAGGCCGTGGGGCTGAGCGAACGTAGCACGCACTTGCCGGGAGAATTGTCCGGCGGTGAACGTGAACGCGTCGCGATCGCCCGGGCCATGTTGATGCGTCCGACGCTGATTCTTGCTGATGAACCGACCGGAAACCTGGATGCGAAAACGGCTTCGGATATCACGAAGTTGTTGCTCCGTTTGCAAGCCGATGAGAACGCGGTGTTGGTGACGGTGACGCATTCGTTGGCACTCGCCGATGCAATGCAAAGTCAATTCGAACTCACCGGCGGCGCTCTGGTCGAACGTTCGATGGCGTGAGCGTCGCTCATGTTTTCCTCTTTCAAACACACGGACGTTGTTGACGCATGACCCAGTCGCTCTCCCCTGAGACGTTGCAGAAAATCAAGCGGCTTGATCTACGGGCCCGCATGGTCGTGCGTGGGTTTTTGCAGGGATTGCACTCGAGTCCGTTGCAGGGATTCTCGGTCCAGTTCAGTGAGCACCGACGATACAACCGCGGCGATGATCCGAAACTGATCGATTGGTTGGTCTTCGCGAAGACGGACAAGTATTACATCAAACGGTTTGAAGCGGAGACGAACCTGACGGGATACCTCGTCATGGATTTGTCGAAGTCGATGGGGTTTAGCGAACGTCAATCGATGACCAAGTTCGAGTATGCGACGTGTTTGGCGGCATCGTTGACGTATTTGATGACGATGCAAAAAGACCCGGTCGGATTGCTGACTTTTCGCGACAAGCTTCGCGCCGTGTTGCCGGCCCGCAGTCGTCGTGGGCATCTCGGAGACGTGATGGCGGCCCTTTCGGCAATGACGCCGGATGGGACAACCGACATTACCGCGAGTCTCGTGCAGGTCGCGGCGATGTTGCGGCAAAAAAGTTTGGTGATGTTGTTCTCGGATTTGTTAGGCGATCCCGCTGAAATATTGACCGCATTGGGGAGGCTCCGGCATGGTGGGCACGATGTGATTGTGTTTCATGTCATGGACGAAGCCGAGGTGCACTTTCCATACGACGGACCGGTAGAGTTTGAAGATCCCGAAACGGGTGAGTTGGTCACCGTTGATGCGACCGGTTTTCGAGACGAGTACCTTCGCGGGGTCGATGCGTTTCGAGAAACGTATAGCGAAGGTTGCAACAAGATGCGGATTGACTACGTTGCGCTAGATACCAGCATGCCGTTCGACAAAGCGTTGACGGAGTATTTGCAGCAACGTCAGGCTCGCTTCTAGAGTCGTTGCCTTCGATCGTCACTGCCGCGCCGTGGGGATTGCCGCGTTTGACAAATCATGCCGATCGCGAGCATCTCGGCCTTCGATGGTGTAATATCTTCGTGGTGATTCGGGTGACCTGACGATTGCCCTTTACCACGCTCCCTCCCTCCGATTCCCCCCCTCCCCACCCCGGATCGATGATGTTTGCGCGTCTGCAGAATTGTGTTGTGTTCCTCTTTCTAGTTTCGGCTGCGTTCAGTCCGCTGGCATCGATCGGAACGGCCGGCGACACGGTCGCGGTGGCTGATGGCGGAAGTGCGGAAGCGGTGGCACAGGCGACGATCGAAGATTCTTTTATTTACAAACAGGTCGAACACGAGAGCAAACCACGGGACTTGCGGATCGACTGGACGCGTCCTTCGGATTGGCAGGCGGGTGGCTCTCGCGGTGCGGTCGTGTTCTTTCATGGCGGAGGTTGGGTCGGCGGCGAACCAGGCCCGTTCGCGAAGCACAGCCAAGAACTCGCCAAGTTAGGTTTGGTGTGTTTCCGTGTTGAGTACCGGCTACTCGATAAGAAGGGAACCGCGCCGCCGGATGTCTGCATCGCCGACGCCCAAGACGCGTTTCGATTCGTGCGAGGCAATGCGAAACGATTCGGAATCGACCCGAACCGGATCGCAGCGGGCGGCGGTTCGGCGGGCGGGCACTTGGCCGCGTATCTCGGCATGATGGACGACGAGATTGTCGAAGGTGTTTCGAGAAAACCCAACGCGCTTCTGTTGTTCAATCCCGTTTACGACAACGGGCCTGGTGGTTGGGGAACCAAACGCGTCGCAGATCAATACCAGGAGTATTCACCGGCACACAATATCACGGCCGACGATCCTCCGGCGATCGTGTTTTTAGGGGACAGTGATCGGTTGATCCCCGTAACGACGGCCGAACGATTCCAGCGACTCAGTCGCGAAGCGGGCCTGAAGAGCGAGTTGAGAACCTATGCGGGACAACCGCATGGGTTTTTCAACGTCAATCGGTCCGGCGGTAAGTACTACCGCGAGACACTCGGCGAGACGATCACGTTTTTGCGTGATGCCGGATGGATGAACTAACGACAAACGCGGACGGTTAAGCGGCGCGTCGTGTTTGTTCCGAACCGGTTTGGCGAGTCGTCCACTTCCCGGTCGTGTTGGTCAACACGGTCGTTGCCGAATGGGTGACTTTGCCGAGGAATGAGGCGAGTGCTTCGGAGTTCGTTTCGTCGGTTTTCGCGTCGACGAGGATCAGGTCGATCGCGCCGAAACGGTGGGCGACGTTGACGAGCCCGCGTCCGACCGACTCGGGGAAGATCACAGGGCGAATGGCCAGTCCGGCGAGTTGGCGGTGGTAGTCACGCATCGCGACGTCACCGCTGCCGAGTTCAAACTCATCGATCACGATGGCTTTGACAACACCTTGCTCGATTCCCGATTGATCGAGCATTGCGAGGATCGCGGGCATTCGGGATCCGTCGCCGACACCGATTTCGAGAATGCTGGTCGGTTGTTTGTCGCCGACGATCTTCAGCAGCGCATCGTGTTCGCCACGCGAGAGCATCGACAGGACGCTGCGTTTGGGCGGTGTGATCTGCGGTGCAGGGGCGGCAGGTTTCGCTTCGGCGACAACCGGAGCGGCCGGACGCGATGCGGTTCGGCGGGTAGCTGGTTTCGCTTTCGCCGGCGCGGTTGGTGCCGTCGATGCGACCGCGACCTCAGCCGCCTGACGCGGTGCTGCGGGTGCGGCCGGTTGTGCCGCAGTGGTCTCTGGATTCGCGGTCGTGTCCGAGTTCTCGGAACGCCCGCATAGTGAATTCCAAATCTTTCTTAAAGACATCGCTGTCGCACCCTGACTTGTCGCTCCCACCGGACTTATACACCGCCAAGGGCGCGAGTCATCGCGCGTGCCGCCTGGCTACCCACTTCTTTCGGAACACCCTGACCACGGACTCAAACCTCTTGATGCAGGGTCCGGTTGGGCAAGATCGGTAAGTCGAAACGTCGTTTGTTGTCGTATTTCACGCGACAAACGCTCAAAACGTGTACTAGGTTTCAACGGAAGAACCGCGCGGATTGGAATCCACTGAATGATCCGTTCCGGTTGTAACGATATCTCTCGTATTGTGTCGAATCGGCACGTGGGGACTCGACGGCGTCAGGCATGAAATCTCGTACGACCGCTACATATTCCGCCAACCATGGAATCGAACTTGCGCCCGCAGGCATCGAGAGTTGCGAGCCACGTTTAGCGTTATCGGCCAGCATGATGGGGGCCTGGCTCGCGCCCTTGGCAGATCCCTTTTCCGATCCGTTGACTGATCAGGCCGTCGATCTTCAACCTGAATTCTCGGCACCCTGTCCCGCGGACGCATATGCCGTCGGCCATGACGCCGGTGGCTCCGCGTTGCCCGTCTCGACCGCAGACTTTCCGCTCTCGATCGCGCCTGCGGTTTTGACGCCAAACACCTACGGATCGACGCTCAACGATCTCGATCAAGCATTCGCGCAGTCGGCGCTGAATGGCGCCGATGGATCGGGCAGCAGCCTGATGGAGCAGTCAGCGCGGATCGGGGCATCGAGCGGATTCGACGGGGCCGGGCAAACGATCGCCGTGATCGACTCGGGAATCGCATACGATCACCACGCGTTCGGATCGGGATACGGCACCGGGACGCGAGTCGTCGGAGGTTGGGACTTTGCCGAAAACGATGCTGACCCCTACGACGACGCACCGGCCGGGTATCACGGATCGCACGTGGCAGGTTTGGCCAGTGGAGTGGCGACGACCCTCGACGGCGACACGTTCCGTGGCGTTGCTCCGGGAGCGGACATCGTCGCACTGCGTGTGTTTGATGACGCGGGTGCCGGAAACTTGGCATGGATCGAGCAAGCGTTGCGATGGGTGCACGACAACCAAGACGCGTTTGAATCTCCGATCACGACGGTCAACTTGTCTCTCGGTACGGAACTGAACGATTCCAACCGCGACGGAGCGATGGCGATGCTCGAAGACGAATTGCAGATGCTCTATGAAGACGACATCCTCGTTTTCGCGGCGGCCGGAAATTCGCAGGCGACACTCGATCCGGCCTCCGATGACCTGATGTATCCCGCGTCGAGCCAGTGGGTGTCCGCGGTCGGTTCGGTCGATACGAACGGAAACCTCAGTGGATTCTCGCAACGCGAAGAGGGCATCTTTGCTGGTGAAGGGCAGCAATTGACGAGCGCCGTGCCGGAGCACGTGCGTGGCTACGACGGTTACGTGAACGACTACGCATCGCTCAGTGGAACGAGCATGGCGAGCCCGCAAGTCGCGGCCGCATCCATGTTGGTGCGTCAAGCGATGCAAGCAGCGGGCATTGAGGCGACCTCGGAGAGTATTCTCGAACGGCTCGAGTCGACCTCCGTCACGCATACCGATTCGTCCACGGGGCTGACCTACCGAACACTCGATATCGAAGCGGCCGTCGACTTTGGTGACCTCGCCGGTGGTGGCGGCAACGAAGGCGAACCCGACGGCGGTGGATCAACGGTCGAGACACCAACGACTATCGACGGCTACACCAGCGGTAACGACTCGGATGAATTAGTTCTGGATCTCCGCGACTTGATCACCAACAGCGGATCGCAAATCGACGGTGATGTTTGGTTGAGCGACGAGGCCGGACGCTACTTGCTCGATGCGGGCACGACCTCAACGGCATCGAATCCGATCGTGATTGATGCGGGTGCGGGCGGTGACACGATTGAAATATTGGGGTCAACCGGATCCGAACAGCTCACGCTGCGTCCTTCGAGTGGAGCGAACGGCGGGCACTCGTTGTTGACGTTTCCAGGCGGAGTGATCGAACTGCGTGGTTTTGAAAACGTGAGTTTCGTCAGCGGAGGCGGACAGGACCGCGTCACAATGTACGACTCCGACGGCGACGATGTGTTGCGATCGAACGAGCATTCGGCTCAGTTCAGCGGCCGTGGGTTCGACTTCCAGTTGGAAGGCGTCAATAAACTGTACGTGTACGCGACGTCGGGAGGAAACGACACGGCGCACTTGAGTGATTCGGTGCACGACGATCAGCTCGTCATCCGGCCTCAATTCAGTTCGATGCGTGGCGGCGATCAGTTCCAAGCTGCGTTTGGTTTCGAGCGAGTGTTTGCGTACGCGGAAGCAGGCGGGCATGACACCGCAGACCTGGGCGATAGCTCAGTAAATGATGTGATGTCGATCGCGCAAACGCGTTCTCTCATCAGCGGTGTCGGTTATCGCGCGAGTGCCTCAGGGTTTGAAGACGTTGTCGCGACCGCGTCACGTGGCGGCGAAGATACCGTGCGAATCTACGTGGACAGCCCCGACGGAAGTTGGCACACGAGTGAATCGTTGACGCAGTGGACCGGTGCCGATGGGACGAGTCGCATCGCTCGCGGGTTTGAACGCAGCGAAGCGTTCGAGCAATTCGAGACCGTGCCGGTCGGTGCCAGTGCGTTGGCGGCGCAGGCGATCGTGCCGCAATCTCAGACGCTGGCGAACGAATCTACCGTTCCGATGCGATCCCTCGATGACCTCAAACGTGATGCCGACGATCACCTTCGCGGGCTCCGCCAATTGTTCGAAGCCTACGAGTGAACCCATCAAACGAATTGATCCGCGCCGCTGTGAATCAGCGACACGGATCAATCATGTGGTCTCGATAGTTCTACGCCGCGAGTTCTACGCCGCGAACCGCGATCGAATTTTATTCCGGTTTCGGAAGGTTCGCAAAGTCGCCCGCAATCGCGGTGACGAGTTTGTCCGGGTTGATGAACTTCCGGATCGCTGCGTTGACGTCTTCAACGGTCGCGTCTTGGATTTGTTGCTCATGTTTGGCAACGTCGGCCAACGTGCGGTCAGTGAACATCGCCATCAACAGCATCGATGCGAGCGCTGGATCGCCGGTGCGTGAGATCCGAGCGGCCTGCAGGTAAGACTGTTTGGCGGCGTCGAGTTCTTCCTGCGTGACACCCTCTGCGATCAATCGATCGATTTCTTCACGGATCACTTTCAGCAACTTGTCTTTGTTGGCCGGATTCGTGATTGCGTAGATCGTCAGGTCAACCCGGTTGTCTTTCGGACGCGGGCTCACGCCGGAGCGAACGCCGTACGACAATCCTTCTTGTTGACGAACGCGATCAGCCAAACGACTGCTGAGCGAACCGCCACCGAGGATGAAGTTGCCGAGCGTCAGTGCGGCGTACTCGGGATCGAGATCCGAGAGAGCGTACTGTTGGCTGCTGTACATGAACGCGTTGGATTTATCAGGCGTTTCGAGGGCTTCGAAATGACCGGGCGTGTCCGGGTGAGCGGGGCGATCGATTCGCACGTAAGGTTGATCCGTCGTCCAGCCTTCGAGTTCGGATTGGAACGCCTTTAAGACGTCGGCGGGTTCGAAGTTACCAACCACGGACAACTCACCGGCTTGGTTGCCGAGGTAGTCCGCATGCAGTTCGCGGATCTGTTCGATCGTGGCTTCTTCGTACATCGTGATTTCCTCGTCAATGGTCATGACGTAACGGATGTCATCTTTGGTGTACGGCGACAGGGTGCGACGGACGTGCCGCGGGGCGACAACGCTCGGTTCAGATTGGCTCTGTTGCAAACTGGTGATGATTTGGCGACGAATCAGTTCGAGTTCCGTGTCGTCTAGACGCGGCGTCTTGAGCACGTCACCGACCAGTGCGATGACCTCATCGAGGTTCTCCTGTTTGGTCTTCACTTCGATTTGCAACAATCCCATCAGCGTGTAGACCGAGACATCAGCTTTCAATCGGGTGTATTCATCCTGCAGTTCTTGGTAGGTCATTTCCGTTGTCCCGCGGGCCATCAACAGCCCCAGCATTTCGACGGCGCCCATCCGATCTTTCAGGGTATCGGGGGTACCGAATCGAACCGTGAGTTTGAGCGAGACCGAATCACCACGCGTGCGTTTGGGGAGCAATGCGTAAGTCATTCCGCCGACCAAGTCACCTCGCAGAACGCGTTTCTCGATTACCATCGGATCAGGATCGAAGCTCTCACCGGCTGCGACGGCGGCGCGGCCCTTGTAGTCTTTGAGCAGGATATTGAGGTCCGGCGATTCAGGAATGCTGACTCGGTCGGACTCGTCGCTCGGGATGAACAGCCCGACGGTGCGGTTGTTGCGAACCAAGTACTTCTTCGCGACTTCGCGAACTTGGTCGGCGGTCAGTGCTTCGACGGCATCCCGGTACAGGAAGTACAAACGCCAATCACCTTGGGCGGCCCAGTCGCTCAGCGTGACGGCGATTTTATCGGTGTCCGCGGACGCCATCTCTCGTTGTTTGAGAATTTGAGCTTTGGCCCGCTCGACTTCCGCATCCGTGATCGGTTGTTTGTCCCACGAGTCCTCGAGGATATCGAGCAGTTTCGTGCGGGCTTGTTCGAGCGATTGATCGACCGGCACTTCGGCCATGCACATCAGCAAGACGGGTTCACGAAAGCCGAATGCCATCGCATACACGCTGCTGGCGATTTCGGTCTCGACCATTTCTTTGTACAGGCGTCCGCTCGGTTCATCGCCGAGCACCACCGTGAGAGCTTTCGCGGCAGCGTAGTCGGGGTGGCTGCCGGCGGGGATGTGGTAGGCGGTTCCGACGCATTGGATGTCGCCGACGCGGCGAAGCACGACGGTTCGTTCGCCGTCTTTGGCGGGTTCAACGGTGTAGGTTTCGTCAATCGGTTTGGAGGGGACCGGAAGCGGTCCGAACGCGTTTTGGATGGTTGCCAATGCGTGATCAGGATCGAACTTACCGGCGACGATTACCATCACGTTGTCAGGACGGTAAAACTTGCGATAGAAATTTCGCAGCTTGACGACGGGCACTCGTTCGATGTCGCTGCGGTTGCCGATTGTTGATTTGCCGTAGTTGTGCCAGTCGAACGCGGCCGATTCGATCCGCTGCATCAAGACGCGGGTGGGTGAATTTTCGCCGCGTTCGAATTCATTACGAACGACCGTCATTTCGCTCGCGAGGTCTTCGCCGCGGATGAAACTGTTGACCAAACGGTCGGCTTCCAGGTTGACCGCGAACTCCAGGTTGTCTTCGCTCGCGGGAAGCGTTTCGTAGTAGTTCGTGCGATCCATCCACGTCGTTCCGTTGAAACGGGCGCCGCGTTGGGTGAGGACTTTGGGGACCTCGGGGTGAGTCGGCGTGCCTTTGAACAGCATGTGTTCGAGCAAGTGAGCCATGCCCGCCTCGCCGTAACCCTCGTGTCGAGAACCAACGAACACGGTCATGTTTACCGTCACGACCTCTTTGCTCTCGTCCGGGAAAAGCAGAATTTGAACTCCGTTGTCGAGTTCATATTGCGAGATCCCTTCGACGCTGCGGAGCATCTTCGGAAGGCTGTCGGTTGCGGCCACGTGGTCATCCTTGGCGGTTGTTGAGTCAGAAGTTTGCGACGTCTCGGTGGTTTCGGTTTCAGTTGCGGCGGCGGTCGCGCCATCGTCCGTTGACGAAGAGACGTCGGCGGCAAAAACAATCGGGCTCACGGCGAACGCGAGACCAATCAGGATCGGCGCGAGGCCGGAGCGTGCGGCGACGCAAATTCGAGACGAGTGTGACCAAGATCGGGGCGGGGAAACGTGCCGGTTCATCTGATGGAAATCCGTTTGTGTTGCAGATCGAGCGTTACGCCGGCATTGTAACGTCTAGGCCACCGGGGCGACCATCACCCCAAACCGATCGCGGACGTCGCAGGTGTTTAGCGGAGGCTGTTGTCTCCTTTTGCGGGCGTCTACGTGATGGCCTCATGCTGATCACGGGTCGTCACCGAGCGGGCTTCGGTTAGGATGGCTTCGCTAAAGATGAATTTCTGAATTTGACCTTCGAACCGACCTTCGACCGCACGGCTACGAAAAAGATGTCCGACTCCGACCGCGTGCCACGCTTTCCCAACGATGTGGTTTCGCCCGCCAACCGAGCGGACGGAAATGAGGAACGCGAATGGCAACCCGTCATTGAAATCCGAGAGGATCAATCATGCTCGGGGGAGTCGACGCTGAAAATAGTCTCGCGGTCGCAAGTCGAATCGGGAGAAGACTTTGCCGTCGAGGCTCTGATCGACGGACGGGTCGTAGCAATCTTTCGACACGCCGGTGATTGGTATGCGATGGATGGCATGTGTTCGCACCAAGGCGGCCCGCTCGCCGAAGGGGTGGTGCGTGACGGATGCGTGACGTGTCCGTGGCACGGTTGGCAATACGACCTCGCGACAGGCATCCAAATGATCAACCGCCAACCGTTGCAGGAATCGTTCCCGGTTCGTCAACTCGAAGACCGAGTCGAAATTTCGCTGACGTGAATGCTCCGCGAGAACGACTCGCCTTTCCCCTTTCAAATCGTGACACCGACCGCCGAAAAAGTAGAACTGTATGACTAACCCATCGAAATCACCGGCCTCACACCAATGTGAGTCGCCGGATTGTGGCTGCAGCAATGTCGACGTCAGTGCGGCGTTGCGGGTGGCGGTGATCACGCTGAGTGACACGCGAACGATCGACAACGATCCGAGCGGCGATCGCATCGTGGCGTTGCTCGAAGACGTCGGCCATCTCGTTGCCGAACGGATTGTGATCACCGACGATGAGGGGCCGCTGCGTGAGTCGATCAAGGCGTTTGTCGCCGACGATTCGGTCGATGCGATCATCACGACCGGGGGCACGGGGATCGCCCCGCGTGACCTCGCCGTTGATGTGATCGAAGAGTTGCTCGACGTCAGTTTGCCCGGATTTGGCGAACACTTTCGCGCGATCTCGATCGCCGAGATTGGCCCCAAAGCGATGCTCAGTCGGGCGACCGCGGGCCGAATCGGTCAGGTCGTCGTGTTCGCTCTGCCGGGTTCGACGGGAGCGGTCACGACCGCAATGAATCACTGCGTCCTGCCGATCATCCGTCACGCATCGGCATTAGTAAAAGGCTGATGCATCGATTCTCCGTCGTCGCCACCGTTGCTAGACGCAGAACCACCTGCGGACGAATGCTGCCCTAGCGAACGCTGGCCTATCAAACGCCGGTTCACTCCGGTTCGATACCGAAGTCCCGAATTGTCGTCAGCGTGTGGAGCTTCAAACCCTTGGCGGCGAACGCTTCTTCACCGCCGGCCAAACGGTCGATGATGGCGAGCACGTAAAGCACATTGAGCCCGAACGCTTGGGCTGCTTCGGCGGCTTTGATCGCACTGCCGCCGCTGGTGATGACGTCTTCGACGATGACGACATTTTGTCCAGGCTCGACGGGGCCTTCGACCTGTTGACCCATGCCGTGGCCCTTGGCTTCTTTGCGAACCATGAACCCGTGCAGGTCGATGTCTTGTCCCCCGGCGATCGTGACAATAGAAGCGGTGATCGGGTCGGCGCCGATGGCCATTCCACCGACCGCGTCAGGCATCTCGCCGTCGGCACTGCCGTTGCGGCTGATGAAATTCAACATCGCGTTGCCGATCATCCCGGCGCCCTTGGGGTGCAACGTGACGCGGCGGCAGTCCAGATAGTAGCTCGCCGTTTTTCCGCTCGCGAGCGTGAAGGTGCCACGCTGCAACGCTTCACGCTGCATCAATTCGATCAATGGTTTTAGGCTGGCGTCGGCGGTCATCGTGAGGGAACTCGCGAGAGGTGTGAGGAAAACAGGAGAAGGCGTTTTCTTATCACATATGCCGGCTTTCGGGCACCCCGCGATCAACCTAAGTTGACGAATTGGGGCGCGAAACGCGAGTTCGACGCTTACGGACGGGCGGCAACCTGTTCGCTCGCCTGACCCAGCATTTCAGGGGTTAACTCGAGCATGAGGGTGCGTTCGGCGACGATCAAATCGTTGGCCGAGCGAACGTCGAGCGTGATTTGATACGGGCCCGGTTGAGTGGATTCGGGCACGACAAATTGCAGTTCACGCGTCTGACCCGGCGCGAGCCAAGCTCCGAAGCCGTCGGAAAGTTTGACGGGGTGTCCTTTCGTGGCGGCTAATTTCAAATTGGCGAACAACGGTGCGTATCCATCGCCCTGGTTTTGCACCTTCATCGTGAACGCGTTGCCGGTGGGGAGTTGTGCCCACTGCATTTCGTCGGTGACGAGTTGAATTTCCGGGCGTTGTGCGTGGATCAAGGCGAGAGGCAATTGTTTGGATGCGTTCGCTTCGTCGCAGACGACCTCGAGGGTTCCCCACTGATGGTTCGCGTCGTTCTGTCCGCGGAGCATGGCGCGAACCGTCTTGCTGCGCCCCGGTTTGAGCACGAACGATTTACTGGTCAAAATGATTCCGTCGAGAGCAACGCCGGTGTGGTCCTTGGCGATCAACCGAACGCTCTTCGGTTCGTTTCCACGATTGAGAAATTGCAGCGTCGTCATGCGGTTGGTGCCCGAAACACGCCCCAGTTCGACTTGTGCGGGCTCGATCGAAAGGCCGTCACCGAGCGTTGCCACCAAAGCACTGAGACCACGGAAACTGTTCGAGTCGACGCGGGTCGGGAAGTTGGCTTGGACCATCGAGCGACGCCCGTTACTCAATCGAACGTTCAGGTCGTAGTCGCCTTCGGGAATGATGCCCTCGACCGGACCCTCCAATCGCAAACGACTGTGCGGCATGATGCGGACGAGGTATCGACTGTCATCTTCCAGTTCGCTGCGGGACGGCATGTTCAATCGGATGGGCGCCGTCGTCGCGGAATCGTTGGCATTTAGTTGTGCCCGCACATCGCATTCGAGCGCATCGTCGGTCGGGTTGGTCAGGTACGCGTTGATGTAAGGGAGACCGTCTATGGCGATCAATTCACCGCGATCGAAATGCAACCGGTTCATGTCGCCAACGTCTTGAGCACCCGTTTCAATGTCCACACGCAAAACGTACTGAGTGACGAAGCGAATCGCTGCTCGCGTTTTGCCGGTCTCCAAAGGCTCGTTCGGGTTGTCGGAGATTTGGCCGCCGTCGCGGACGAGGATTCCGAACGAGACGTAATTGGTTTTGTTCAGCGGTACGGTGACTTCGCCTTCGATTTGGAATTTTTCGCCCGGACGCAATTGGAATTGTTTCGGTGATGTGAAACGGACTCCGTCCATCGGTTTGCTGTTTTCATCGTGCAAGATGATCCCGGTCTCTTCCTGACGAAGATTTACCGCACTGATGTCGACGTTCATGATCTTTCCCGTCGATGCGATCTCAAACGAGAACGGGATTACTTCACCGCGTCGAGCGCGGAACCGATGGACGACCGGTTCGACGCGGAAGGATGGTTCGACACTGCGGGTCAACGAGATGCGTTTTCCAGCCGATGCGGCACCGGATTGGGCTTGGGCGAACGCGTTCGAACTGACCGCGACTGCGATGCATGCCATTGCCATCGATCGGAATGCGATCGACCGGCGAAACGCCGATTGGCAGCGACGCCGGTGGGCGACGGGGCTGTTGGTGTTCGGTGCGACAGCGGGCAGGCGATGAAAGACAGACATGGGGGCAAGCATTCTGATCGGAAGTTTCGGTTTCTTGTTCACGACCCTTCCGACCGAACGATGCGAGGTGAGATGAAAATCACCACCTCGGCGTCTCGCGTCTGCCGTTGGGTCGACTGAAAAAGATAGCCCACGCCGGGCAACCGACTCAGACCGGGAACCCGATTGACCCGATCAATGGTTTCTCGTTGTACCAATCCGCCGATCACAATGGTTTTTCCGTCTTTAACGCTGACAGTTGTCGAGACGCTGCGTCGATTGATCACCGGGAACGGGTTGACGGACAATTCGTTGTTGGCCGTACGGACATCTTCGCTGACCTCCGCTTTCTCGATATCGATCGTCACGACGTCGCCTCGAATGTGAGGGGTGATATCGAGCGTGATGCCCGCATCGACTTTTTGAATGTCCTGTTGAAAGAAGACCGCGTTGTTTCCCGTCGTACCGGGCGGTTGCACCGAAAAGAACGTTTCGCGATTGATCGCAATGTTCGCTTGCTCGCCGTCTTTCGCCATCACGTGAGGTGAGGCGCGAATGGTCAGGTATCCGTGTTCGTTGAGCAATTTGACGAATGTCGACGTGCTGCTGAATTCTGAAAAAATTTGATTCATGCCCTCGCTACTGACGGTGCCGTTGAGCGCCAGTCCGGTCGCGCCGAGTGCCAGCGATTTCGCGCCGTCGAGTTCCACCGCGTGCTGCCAATCCAGCCCAAACTGAAACCCACAATCGGGCGAGACGACGCAAATGATCGCTTCGAGGACGACTTGTGGAATCGGTTGATCGATGCTCGCGAATCGTGAAATGATATCGTCGGTGATCCGTGGAGGTGCGTGCACCATCAATAGCTTGGCGGACTCGATTGACGTGACATATTGCAACCACGAGGCCGGTACCGTTTCCATCAACGCGCGGCTGTCGATGTGCAGCGGACGGTAGTCTTTTCGGACGGAGATGTAAGAGAACAGCGGCGAACTCGGATCCGGTGGCGCGACGATGACTTGATCGCCGCGTCTGGTGTGCGACAACCCCAGCGGCATCAAAACTTTCTCGATCGCCTCATCGACCAACAGATCGTTGATCTGAGCGTTAACGATTCCTCCGACGTTGTCGTCCATGACCAAGTCAAGGTTCGCTTCCGTGGTCAGCATCATCAGGACTTCGCGAACGTCGGTCTCAATGAACTCTTCATTGATGCGAATGCTATCGTCGATCGACGCAACGTGTGGATCGAGTGCCGTGTCGATTAGGCCCGATCCGTACGGCGCATCGGTTGGGACGACGTTGGATTCGACCCAGGCTCCGTTTTCCCAGTGCCCGTTATCCACGATCAATTCATCTTCGAGGATCGGCTGGACGTAGTGTTCGTCGCCGCTGTTGACCGCGTTGGACCGATCCAGAGATTCTTGAATCAACTCATCGACCGAGATGCGTGGCGGCAATGGCCGATACACGCACGCACCGCTCTGGAGCAGCGTCGCGAGGACGAGAAACGGTAGGATAGGTTGGAGTGGCAAGTTAGGCGGAAAGTCTTCAAGCGTTTCGTATCGGGTTCAGCTTTCTAAAACCCCCGTTGCTGTGCCGACAAGCAGGGCGCCCCAAATGCACCCCCTGCTAATACTGGGTCCACCGGATCGGCGCCAATGTGAATAATGAACAGACGCTCCCCATCTCTCCTGCCACTTGCCAACCTAAATTTCACGCCATCGCCGGATCACGTAAACTCGCGGCAATTCCGTTGGTCACGGGAACGCCCTTCGCCGCCTCGTCAATGAACTGCGTCGATATCCCCAGGTCCTCGAGTAGCAAACGCGAGCTGATCCGGCTCGACTCGTAGATCACCGGCAGACCGCTGCCTGGGTGTGTGCCGCCGCCGACCAGGTACACGCCATCGAGTTCGTCGAATCGATTCTTGGGCCGCAGGTGTAGCATTTGCCCGAGGTTGTGCGCCAGGTTGAACGTGGCCCCCTTGTAGATCGCATAGTCGTTGACCCAGTCGTCGGGCGTGATGCGATGTTCGACGCGGATCCGGTCACGGACATCACCGAGCCCGATCGCGGCGAGTTGATCGAGCGTTTTTTCGCGAAACGCGTCCGCCTGCGTCGACCAATCAATGTTCTCGCTTTGATGCGATACGGGAACCAACACGTACAAGGTCGAGCATCCCGCGGGAGCCAAACTCGGATCGGTCACGCACGCATTCTGCACGTACACCGACGGATCGGAGCTGAGTACGTGATCGAGTTCGATCTCGCGCAAATTCCGATCATACGTTTCGCTGATATGAATGTTGTGATGCGGCAAATCCTCGTACATGCCTTCGATGCCGAGATACAGCATGAAGGTGCTGCACGAGAATTTTTTCTTTTCGATTTTTTCGTTCGTCCATCGCCGCCGTGTTTCATTGGGAACGGTTTTGGTCATCCAATCGGCGAAATCGGCGTTGACGACGATCGCGTCGACGGTGTAGCGATCCTGGGACGTTCGCAGAGCGGTCACGCGTTGGTCTTGAATTTCGATCGAATCGACCGGTTCGTTCAGACGAATCTTGACGCCGAGCTCTTCGGCGATTTCCGCCATCCGCTCGCTCACCCGGCTGCATCCACCGATCGGGTGAAAGACGCCGTGTTCATACTCGAGAAACGAAAGAATGCTGAACAAACTCGGGCAGTTAAAAGGGGACATGCCCAAATATTTCGCTTGAAACGCAAACGCGATCACCAGTCGCGGGTCGCTGAAATAACGCTCCAGCTCTTTACCCAGACTACGAAACGGATGCAATTTCGCCGCCGCACCGAGCAGCGAAGGACGCAACAGGTCCAGTGGAGAGTTAAAAGGAGATTCCAGGATCGGTCGAAACTTTTCTAGCTTCTCACGATTGTCGTCCATGTATCGCCGCAATTGACCGACATCGGCTTCGGAAAACTTGGCAATCTGGCGATCCATTTCGTCCATGTCGGGCGTGCAATCGAGCACGCCGCCCCTTTCGCCACCAAACGTTAAGCGGTATTGCGGGTCGAGACGTTCCATCGGCACCTCTTCCATTAAGTCGCGACCGACCGAATGAAAAATCTCCGCGAGCACGCGGGGGTAGAGAAAGAACGTCGGGCCGCAGTCGAATCGAAAACCCTCGGTTTCGATTGCAGAGGTGCGACCACCCACACGATCCCGGCGTTCGAGCACGGTGACGTCGCATCCCGCCTGAGCTAACTGCATCGCGGTTGCCAATCCGCCAGGCCCGGCACCGACGATCACGATTTTCTTTTTATTCATTTGGGGTCTCAGAGACGATGTCTTCCTGACGTTCGGGCGGCCGAGCACGCGGGCCGAGATAAGTTTTCCGTACTATAAGGCCCCGGCGAGTCTGCCGAATGCGGGCGTGCGGCTTTGCCACGTGGGCGTCAATATCGCTGGAGAAGGTCGAGCATTTTGCGGTCGAGTTTGTGTCCTCGATACTGCTCATATTTCACGTCCCTGCGTTCACTGTCGAGCACCCCGAAGCTGCCGCGTAGATTCCACAACGCCCAACCGATGCCCGCACGTTGCCAATTCGCGAGACTGTCTTCCATCCATGCGAGCGTAACGTCATGCGGGGTCCGGTGATAGCATCCAAATTCACCGACGAGAACGCCCGTCCCCGATCGCGAGGCGTCCAGCCACGGGGCGACACCCTCGTCCCACAGCCACAGGCGGTCTTCTTGTTCGGCACCGGTGAAATGAGGTCGCGATGAATCATCGCTGGGTTTGATCGTGTGGTAAGTCAACGACGACGGCGGGGATGCCCATCGATTGCGAAACCCCACGATCGTTTCCCGTTGGTATCCTTTGGCGTTGCGGTGACCGATTCCGATTTCGGTGAGCGACAGCCAATCGCCTTTCGTGTTCGCAATTTCGACGCTTCGCGTGCCAGCGGGGATTATGGTTTCGTAGTTGCGATTATAAATCGCCTTGTAAGACTGCCACTGTTTCGAATATTCGGACGATCGCCATTCGCCGTCGCCCGGTCCCGGGGCGAATGATTTCTCGAACACGGTCCGGCCATCGGCACGCACAACAAGTGTATTGTCGGAGGACACCGTGCCGACGCGCAGACGCAGCGGCGTATCGTCGGTCCAGTGGGATGTGATCCGCAGCGGGCCTCGCGCGTTGATGGGAATGTCGTCTTTCGTCGGCGCGTACAACGTGCCATCGGCAACGATCCGTGGCCATGTCGGGGTTGGGAATTGGTCGGAGCCCTTCATCCAATTGGCACGGTAGTGCGTGATCTGGATCGGGGCATAACCACGTGTTGCCTGAGCGACATGAAGATCCCGCAAACCGGCGACGGGTTGTTGTCCCCATTGCATCCCGTCGCAGATGATCAACCGTTTCGGATCGTGCTGCCGAATCGCGTCCGCCATTTTCTGAACCACCGCGACATAGGCGGATTCATCAATGTCGGCCGGTTCGTTGAACAGATTGAAACTCAAGTTCCGGTTCGAAACATTTTCGTAACGTCTCGCGAACTCACCCCAGTGTTTCGCACACACCTGTTGAGTTACCGGGTCGGTCCACAGGTTGGTTTTTTCCGGTGGCGAGGCGACCGTGAATCCCGGAGCCCGGTGAAAGTTAATGCAAACGTGGATCGAGTATTCCTTTCCCCACGCGATCGCTTGATCGATTTCGCGAAACGTTTTCTCATCGAACCGGTTCCAATCACCGTTTTGAATCCAAACGCGGTAATCCATCGGCAATCGGACGAAGTTGAATCCCAAATCCGAAATCATCTGGAAGTCAGATTCGAGGAACGGTCCGTTGCTCCAATCGAGGTGAAACTTCTCGAGTAGATTAAACCCACGCCAACGCGGCAACTGATCCCACGCCGGTTCGGGCAACGTTTGAGCACGCAGGTTCGCGGAATCACAGGCAATCAAAATCGCAATGACAAGACCGCAAATTCGACCAATGCCGCGCCACGCGTTGGATGTCTTATTGGTGAGGTTCATGAGCACAATTTGGATACATAATCGCGATAGGAAGCGGAATCAGTCACGCCGATACTATCACAGCTAGAACCGTTCAATCGATCCCGTCCGCGAGGCGACGCCACAAACGCTCGGCGACAACGCGAGCAAACCGAGCGTCGGTCCGCTCCATAGTGTGATCTTGCCACTCTTGACGACCGTTTGACGACCTATTTGATAGCGTGACAACTGCGCACCGGATACCGCGAACAATCTGCCGCCGCGCATCCACATCACGTGTTGAAAGGATCTTTCGGTTTCAATGATCTGGCAATGCAGTTCACCCAATTCCCACCAATAAACGTTCAGTCCGCCTTCGTGAGCGACCGCGATCCGCCGCCGTGTGCTGCGAGGCGAAACACATATTGCCGTAATCGGGTGGCCGACTGCTGCGACAAACGCGGACGAGGACAGAGCGTCGACGATCAAGGTGCTGCCCGCCGCGACGACCAGTGATTGGTCGAGGAAGGCGAGGTGCGATGTCGATCGTGTGGGATGCGAGTAGGCTGGGCATATCGACGTGTCATCTCGAATTTGAAATTCCTGCGATGCCAAGTCGAACCCGATTTCGTCGATGTTAATGTCATGCACCGATTCGATCAGCGACGTGAGCGAGTACGTTCGCAGCGCCATCGAGTGATTCGACCACTGCGTGAGAATGGTTTCTCCGTCGTTCGTTTCCAAATTCGCGAACGTGTCGTCGGATGCGGCCACGGCCACGTCACTGGATTGCAATCCGCCCGGCCAACGCCAATGGATTGTCCACGCGTCGGCGAGTGTTTGCGATTCCAACCGCAGTGATGGCATCATCGTCTGCTCATGCGGGAATCGAACGTAGATCTGCGTGCCGCTGACAATCAAGTCGACAGGACACAACTCGTTCAGGTTTTCAGATACCCCGTTGATTCGATGAAAGGGTAGGTTCTCTTGCGTGCCGCTGATTTTCCCCGGGTCTGCCAATCGGGACACCCATACGTCCGTGCCTTGATGCCGCATCACGAACAGTTCGTCGTTCACCATCTGTGCGGTGATGTAGTTCCCCTTGGGCAGCGTGATCGACCGCAAACGATCGAGTTCGCGCGAGCTCGATCTCGAAGCGGGGTGCTCGGATTTGACTCGTTCATGTTCTCGTCTGCGATGCCTCGATGCAAAACGCGTCGCGTCGGATCCGAGCAGCGGGCTCGACGAATCAAGAGTTCGCAGCATCGTCAAGGCTCTGTCAGCGTCGCCCGATAAGGTCGGCGTGACGAGAATCTGCGAGACGGCAACACGGCATCGGTCTTCGGCCGTTCGTTGCAAATGACGATCGGGATATCGACGCGCTAAATGGTGTGTCAGTTCGACGAGCCGCAGCCGGTCTCGATCGGATGTCGTTTCAACGACCGTGCGCAGTCGGTCCGCGGCGATCGCGTGTTCGTTTGCCTCGCCCCACCACGTGAACGCTTTGACCAAGCACCGACGCACGTCGTGTCCGTTCGGCCATTGGTCAAACAACAACTCGATCGCTCGTGCCCGGTCGTCTAACAGGTCGTCGATCATTTCCGCGGCGTCGACGATTTGCCTCGACGAGACCAGTTTCGTGACGGCATGTTCGAGAGCACGTGTCGCTCGCGCCTCGTCTCCGGCACGTCGCCATGCATCGCATTCATTAACGTGGTCTTGGATCTTCGCGTAGATCTCGGCCGCTTGTTCAAAAAGACCTGCCGCCATCAAACACTTGGCGGCTTCGGCGGGTCGGTTCAGTTTCTCGCGATACAACGCCGCAGCTTCTTGAAAATAACCGCCCGCTTCCAGTACCGAGGCCGCGGCGGCGTAGTTGCCGAGCAAATTTGCGTGGATGTACGCGGCGCGACGATGTCTACCCGCCGCCGATTCGCGGTTGGCCATCTCATGATAAGCCGCGACGAGTCGTGATCGTACCTGAGGATCGATATCCCAAACGTCAGCCGGTCCGCCACCGCCGTGGAGACCCGAGAGCGAAAAGTTCGGCAGACGCGACATCAATCGTGCGCCCGGAACGGCGAGCCCACGAAAGGCATCCGCACCCGCCAGCGGGATCGCGAATCGAAGTGCCCGATCAGGATCCATCCGCGACATCCGCAGCAGTTTCTCGAGCTGGTTTTCGCGTTCCTGGGCCACGCTACGGGACAGATAGCGAAACAGCGACGCGGAGATCGAACCGGCGCCCGACGTGCGACGGTTTCTCGCGTTCGACCCGTGTTGTGACGTGTCGTGTGTTCCCAAAGGAGATGCGGGTGTTCCCTTTTGATTGTCCTTCGCCTGGGAATCCTTCGACTGGGTGTCTTTGGGGCCGGCGAGTTTGTCGAGTTTGCGGAGCATCCACGATTTCCAATTTCGTGGTCCGCTCGTTGAGCTTTGACGACGCCCCGACTTTTCGTCCTTTGTTCCGGCGGGAGTATCCGGTTGATCGCCGAGGCCTTCCGTATCACGACCGATGTCGGCACCGGCGGCACCGAGACCGCTGGGGCCGAGCACATCTTCGGCGGTCAAGGGGTCGAGCAAACGTAACCCCGCGAGCCGATGCGGTAGCGCGGGCGGCGTTGGCGGCGCAGTCCACTCGGCACACCGATCATCCGATTGTTTGTCGAACGTGACGGGTGGGGAGGGCGGGCACACGCACTGATCGAGCGTTACGCGGTCAGACGGTTCGAGCACGAATAAGCCAATCCGTGGCAACCACGCGCACACGGCGGCATCGTCCGAGGGCAAGGCTTCGGCGAGCCATTGTGGCGGACACGCCGGTTCGAGTCGGCTTTGCGATGCGATCCAACATTGCGATGTCGCGAACGACCGCGTGTTGTTCGTGCCCGGTCGCTGGGCCAGCACTTCGTGTACTGGTACGGTGGCGGGAACCGATGGAATCTTAAAAACCCCGAGCGGCAACGCGAGTAGGCCCTGCTCGTTAGCACGTTTTTCTGTCCCATCGTGCGCCGCCGACGGAACCCGGTAAAACGCAATCGATTCGTCTTGATCACCACGACACCGGATCATGAAGTCGATTTGCGTGTCGACATCGCCGCTGGGAAGCCAGCAACCGAGCGCTGCACCGGAGGATCCGGCGTTTGTAATTGACTCACGTTCAGAATCGTCAAAGCACAGTCGTGGACGGATTGTCAATTTCATTGTTGATGCGCCCATGATTCCAGCCAATCGAGCACCGAGTCGGGTACCGGTATGTCGACGATCACGTTGTCTTCGGTGTTAGAAAAAAATGGGGGACCGAAGAATCCTTCGTCGCTGAACCAGCCCGCGCAGTGAGAATCGACCAACACGAGTGTGAGTTCTCGATGGTCGTCATCACGTTGCAAATGAACGAGTCCGCGAGAGTCCAACCACACCGTCCCGCCGCTGATTTTCGCCGACCGCAGGCTCCATCCCGCATCGCGGTTTCCCGATGTTTGCGATGAGGATTCGAACAACACGAAATCGCTTTCCCAGTCACCCATCTCGGTAACGAGTGCTAAATGAAATCGAGGTTCGCGTTCGACTTGCAGACGGCGGACATGGTTGGATCGCGTCAGGAACACGAGTCCATTTGCCGTCATCGCGACGCCTCGAACCTGAGTACGCACTGACTTTTGAAGGATCGCGAACGAGAACTGTTTTTCACTCGCCCATAGCCGCATTCGAAAGTCGTCGTCCTGCACGGCGCGAACGGTCGCCTCACGCGTGTCGATCCGGAAAAATCGATGATCCGGAACGTGATAGCCTTCCAACCCGGTGATTTGTTGCGTCTGTTCGTATTCGACCACCCACCACCGTCGCGTCGGATCGCAAACGATCGGGCGAGGTCGATGGATGGATTGCACGTTGACGCCGGTCAGTTGTTTTTCAAACTCTTCGCCGAGTAGGCGGACGGAACTAAGGTTCTGTGCGATGATCACGGGGTTTTCGTTTTCGCCATCAACGACGCATCCGATTCCGAAGACCGACTCCAGGCGGAATCGTCCGAGTTTGTGCCATGTGTTGGGGCGTTGACCATCGATGCGAACGAGTTCCTTGCCATGGCGTACCACGAACCCGTTGCCGACGGACTGTCCGTTTTTAGTCCCTTCGCTCGCGACGCGTCCTGTCGCAGTATCGATGAATTGGTAGAGGTCATTATGAAAACGCATGAGTTCCTGGTCGACGAATTCATATTTGCAGGAACCGAAATCGGGAGGCAGGTCAAACCTTTGGATCTTCGATTCGGGGGTAACGTGCAGCAAGGCATGCGGCCTGTTTTCGCTGCCGACCACGATGCTCAATCGGTCATTGAGCCAATGATGTGCCAACACTTTGCTGCTGGGGAGGTCGTTCACGATTTCAGTGCAACCGTGTCGTGTCGACGTGCTCAATAGCATCCGGCGGTCGCGGGTGATCAACCACGCCATGGGCTTCTCGTAGCGGTCGATCACCATCCGCCCCCAAATCACTTTGGAGTCCGCACTGAATGACAGCGGTGGAATCGTTTGGCTAAGGAAAACGGGCCGTTCCTTGGAATCACCTTTGACGATGGACTCGGATGGTCCGGTCAATTCGAGTTTTAACCGCTGGAGTTTTTCGTCACCGAGCGACGTGCGACGTGACAATTGCACGCGTCCATCACTGCTTACCGTTGCGATTAAGAATGGTCGTTTGATCGAACGAATCGATTCGGTGAAGCCTTGGTCATGATCGGTCGCCTCACTCACGATGATCAACGGTTCGGCATAGGTCTCGTCCCAATCGTTGGTGTCTTCCCGCAGCGACGCGTCCCAGGACGCAATCGCGTCTCCCGGGTGAGCGTCCGGTTCGAGTCGTGATAACTGCGTGATCGTCCCTTCGCGTGTTGTGAAATCCTCACGAAGGACGCGATCGCCGGCGACCGTCCAGAATTCCGCCCGCGTGTCGCCGCGTCGTTCTTCGGCCGCGCCGAGTGCCAAAGCGAACGCCGACATCCAAACTCGTGTTTCCCCCCAACACCGAATGCCGTTCTCGATCGCAATCGGACGTTGTCGAGGCGCAGGTCCCGGCGGTGTCTCGCGTCGCAGATACAACGCTTGACCGTTCGCGATCCTCGCCAACAACAACATCGGGTCGGCGGCTAATTCCGTCATGAGCAACCGTTCGGGATTGCCGCGGTTGGTCACATCGGAAACACCGCCGATCGGTAACGCTTCCGGTTCGCTCGGACGACGGGGTAACGAAACGATCGATGAGGCCGAACGACTTGCCCGCGCGAGAGCACCGTATTGGACATCGTCAGACAACTCCGCGAGCAACCGATTGATCGGGTCACGCGGTGGCGGTGGAACGGGCGCCTGGTCAGCGGGTTCGGGTAACAGCTTGATACCCGTTTCTCTCCACGTGCGGAGTGAGTCCGCCGTCAATCCCGACCGACTCAGGTAAACCAGCGTTTCCCACGCACGCTTACTCCGTGAGGCATCACCATATCGCCTGGATTGAGAACGATCCGACGGAGAACCTTCACGCCCAATTTCGTTTGCAGATTCTTCCGGTGCACGATCAATGCGTGACAGGGATAGAGTTTCCAAAACAAGATCCGACTGCGGCATGTCGGCTTCGTAGAGGTAAGCCCGGCAGTTTTCGAGGCCGCATCCGAAGATCACCATCGGCCCCTCGGTTTGCGAACGAATGTCCAGAGGTAACTCGCCGAGGGAGTGCAGCCACTCGGCGATCGCGTCGACACGGGTGGAACCGGACAGAATACTCAGTCGCCGTTTCCAAACGTCTCGCGCGAGTTCCTGTCGCCGCACCGCCGCGATCACGAATAGAACCGCGGTGAATGAGGGCAACGCCCCGAGTGAAATTCGCAGCGGACCCAGAATCGCGGCGAGTTCGGCGGCCAACGCGATCGTGCTGGAGTCGTCACACCAAACGAACGCGTCCCCGTCGTCATCGCACCGCCAAAGGTTAGGAGCCGGTGAGCGTAGGTATTCCATCATCAGGCCGAGTTCCCCGCGTCGATCGAGTCAGCGGAGTCTCGTGGAGTGTTAATGTGTCGATTTGCATGACTCGACGCGAACGCCGATCGAACGCCCCCGCGTGACATCGCGGTGATCGTGTCGTCAGGAACTAGCGACCAACGATCCTCCGTTTCCCACAACAACCACTCGCTCTGCGACACACCAAAAGTGGTCAACAACACATCATTGGGTACCGCCGGCGTCCACGTCATTCCCGCAGGCACAATCACTCGATCCCTGCAAACGAAGTATCGGCCTTCGATCGGCGGTAAAGGGTCACCCATCATAAGACATTCATCGCCGCGGCACGTCCATCGAAGCCGATCAATTCTGGCTTTGGGAGTCCATTCGATCCATTCCTGCAGGTGTGCCAGTTGAGTCAGCATCGCGTTACATGGCATCGCGACGCCGCCACGTATCAATTGAACTGGTCGCCGCGTGGCGTTTGGATCTCGGCGAGCAATTTGAGGAACCGGCACGACGACTTCGCAGACCTGTTCGATCGGAAGCCACTGCGGCGGCGTTTCGGCCGACTCATGAGCAGCAACCGAGGGGACGTTGTCGCCCAAACGCACGAGGCCGCCTTTCTCGTGGACGTGGAAAACCACGCCCGGTAACCGTCGCAACACCGACAAGAGGTCGCCGTTTGATTCAGTATTCGAACCACGGTTCGACCGGTTGCTCGAATCCGTCGTGCGGACCCACACGTCCGAGCCAATCGTCGCGACGCGCGTGGACGCGTTCATCGCGACCAATTGTGAGGCCACCGCGTTCATCGCAGGCTCACTGAGTGAGTCCAGACGAACGTACCAATCGCGGTCGCGATCGCCCCCCGGCGTGCGGTTCACGTGGTCGCCTCTTGAGTCAAACGGATCGATTCGCGAATCTCCGTGACACGCGATTGCAGGTGTTCACGGGCGGCATCGGTTTGGACCCAGTTCAGCCTCGCCGCTACGAGCGAAAGAGTGTCGGCCGACGCGGGGGCCTGGGGTTCGTCGGCGATTCGGTCCAACAAACGCGAGAGTTGTTCAGGATCAGGGCCCGACTCCATGTGATGATCCGCCATCGGGTGCCTTTGCAGTTCGTCGCCTTCGGGCGGAATCGGATCGTCCGCCCCGCCGCCAAACTCGGCCTGCACGCTCGCCAACTGAGCGGCCAGCAATTCTTCTTGATCGGGTGTGTCCCAGATGTAACGCATGATCCACAGGTCCGATACAGTTGCGTGCGTCCGGCCACACGTCACGGCACTCGCCGCAATCGTTTTCTGCAATCGCACCGCCCGCCGATCGCTCAGTTCCATGCCCGCGGTTCGCAGTCGCGAGATCAACTTGCCGTACGCGGGTAACATTTCCGTAAGGTCCACGTGCGTGACGCAGGCCTGCAACCGTCGCGCATCCTCGATATCGAGCGAGGGTGCCGGCGGATCGTGCTGCTCGCGTTTCCAACCCGCCGCGAGCACTTCACCCAAGCGATCCGTGATCACGTTGTCGCATCGAACCCGCAAAAGAAAACGGTCAAACAACGCCGCCAATGCATCGTCCTCGGGCAATCGGTTGCTCGCGCCGACCGCCATCAACATGGGCAGCCGCACACGTTCTTTCCCGCGGCGAAACACCCGTTCATTGAGCGCCAGCAGCAGGCTGTTGAGAATTGCCGAGTTCGCATTGAGGAGCTCGTCCAAAAAAACGAAATCGGCCTCCGGCAACATGCCTTCGGTGTTCGTCACGAGGTCACCGTCGCGCAACCGACGCAAATCAAACGGACCAAACAATTCGCTCGGTTCAGTAAACCGTGTCAGCAGATAGTCGAACGAGCGACCGTGAAGTCGTCCGGCGAGTTCGCTCACCAACGCACTCTTTCCCGTGCCGGGCGGCCCCAATAAAAACGCGTTCTCACCCGCCGTCAGTGCGACACCGAGGACCTCGACAATTTCGTCTTTGCCGATCAGACGCTCTTTGATCGGTTCCAACACATCTCGCCGCAGATTGGCTGCGAGATGAGTGATTTCGGCGGGATCGATCGCAGCGTTCATGAATTAAGCCCGTGTCAAAAATCGGCGACAAAGTCGACCACTCGCTCCGCGAGTGGAGTTAATACGTCGCCCACTCGCCCCACGAGCGGAATGGAAACGTCAACCACTCTCTCCCGGGGAATTAAATCGTCGCCCACTCGCTCCGCGAGTGGAATGGAAACGTCAATCACTCTCTCTCCCAGGGAATTAATTCGTCAACCACTCGCTCCGCGAGTGGAATTGAATCAACAACGCTCGCCATCCATTGAAAGAGAGCCCATTCCTATCGCCCAAGTTCGTTTGCGAGCGACTCTGTTTCGTAAATCGTCCGCAACGCTTCGCGAATTCCGACGCCCGAGACACTGACCGCGCGAGCCTGTTGGTCGGTGTAGAGGTAATCGCTCGTGAGGCTTTGGATGTTCCCATCGAAGATCAATCCGACCAATTTCCCCTCACGGTTGACGACCGGTGAACCGCTGTTGCCGCCGATGATGTCCGCCGTCGAGACGAAATTCAATTGTGTCGATAAGTCGATCTTGTCCTTCGCGTTCATCCAACTCTCCGGAAGATCGAAGTCGTCTTGGCCGGCGTGAGCGGCGGCGTGTTCGAACGCGCCTTCGAAATTGGTGGTGGGTTGAATCTCGGCCGCATTTTCGATGTAACCCTTCACCGTCCCGAACGCGAGACGCAGTGTGAACGTGGCATCGGGGTATCCACCGGTTCCTTCGATCGCGGTGACGACCTGAGCGATTTTTGCGTAGGCCTGTTTTTCGCGTTCGGACAATTGGTCATCGACCGCGCGGTAGGCTCGGTATTCCGGTTCGAGAATCCGGGCGAGTCGCATCGCGGGATCGTCGCTGCCGAGTACCGCGTTGACGCCACCATCGATCAATTGTCGGCGGACTTCGGGATCGTCCAAATTCGACTGGTCGACAATTTCCGCCGCGACTTCACGAGGCGAACGACCCGCCAAAACTTCCTGGACGAGCGTGTCGCCCATGCCGCGTCGTTCGAGCAACAACGCGATCTCATCGGCGAGTTTGACTCGTTGCAAATCGTCATACAGTGGCGCCGGGCTGGTCAATCGATTGAGCAGCGACTCACGCGACGCGTCGGTGTATTCCGCCAACCGGTCACCGTTGGGTTTCTGATCTTCTTTGGCGAGCAACAGAATCGAGATCGCGAGTTGGACCAGATCGCTACGCAGAGAAACCGATCGTGTTAACTGAGCGGCTTTCTCTTTTTGGATTTCAGCGATTTCCTGCCATGCCGAAACGAGTGGCCGCAATTGCGGGTTGTTGCTCGCTTCGGTGATCAAGCGGTGTTGTCGGCCTCGCCGTGTCGCGATCGTTTGCGGGTCTTGCAAACCGGCGAGCATGCCCGTGTAGGCTTTCCGTGCGTTCTGAATTCCGAACAATTCGTCTCGTCCGCGGCGCGAGGCTTCGTTGCCTTCGAGTTGATATTGTTGGAAAAGGATTTCCTTGCGTCGTAAATAGTCCAACACGAATGGCAGACGCGTGTCGCGGAGATACTCCAGAGCCTCGACGGTGAAGATGCGTTGGGTTCGGCCGGGATGCCCGCTGACGAAGATCAGATCGCCGTCACTGACCGGCGTGTCGCTCCACCGCAGAAAGTGATCGATCTTGGCCGGCTCGCCGTTCTCGTAAACTCGCATCAACGTGGCATCGAGGTTGTAACGCGGGTATTCAAAATTATCCGCATCGCCGCCAAAGAATGCGGCGGCCGTTTCGGGGGCCCACACCAAACGCACGTCGGTGTACTTCTTATATCGGTACAAGTGATAACGGGCGCCGCCGAACAGGGTGACCACGTCGCTGCGAAGACCCGTTTGGTCTAACGATTCACTTTCGATCGCCGCAATCGCCCCTTGGCGTTGTTTCGCCGAAACGTCTGGGTTGGTCGTGTTCGTGACCGCGGCATTGATCCGATCGGTGACGTCTTCGATCTCAATCAGGACGTTGAGTTCGAGGTCGGGTGCCTTGAGTTCCTCGTCGTGAGATTTCGCGAGGTATCCGTCTTTGATCAGGTTATGTTCTTCGCTGCTGAGTTTCTGCAACGTGTCACTGGCGACGTGATGATTGGTCAAAACCAGTCCCGTCGACGAAACAAATGATCCTGATCCTCCCGAATTGAATCGAACCGAGGCCAGACGCAACTCTTCGGCCCACGTGTCCGATGGTTGGAAACCGTATCGTTCCTGCAGAAGGCTGCGCGGCAAATCATTGAACAGATACATGCCCTCATCGCCATGGGTTGTGGTCGTCGTCGATGGAATCATGGATACCGCAATCACCGAAAGGGCCAAGGTCAGATGTCGAAGCGAGCCGCCGAGCATGCAAGTTACTTTCACAGGAACGAGGTGGGGACGAGGGAGGGAAAGCGACCCGCTGTGCCTGCGAGTCGATCGAGGTGAACCTCAGACGCCCGATGAATATTGAAAGACAAATCAGACGCCGAGAGACCACGCAAATGCTGCGCGATCAGTTGAATGGTAGAAGACCAAACGCGCCGTGGCAACGTAGTGAAGTCGGTCAACACGCGAAGGACCCACAACGTTGTGCGCGTTCCCGGCGTGCGATCCCGATCGAATGTCATCCCATCGGACGCAATTTTTCCAGCGGCACGTACCAACGCGTGTAACGCCCGCCGTCGCTGAACCGTTCGCCTTTGGGATCGCTCACGAGCACGGTGGCTCGGCGGGTGATGCGATTGACGCGGCCGACGATTTTCGAGCCACCGTTGTCAAACCAGACCATATCACCAACACGAATGTTAAATTTCGCCGCGGCACGTTCCCGCTGCGTGATCAGGTCGTGTTGGTAGTCGGTGTGAGCGAAGAACGATTTCGCGATGCCCTGAAAACGCGGTTGAGAGCAATTGCCGGTGTTCCAAATCAACATTTCAATCAAGTGTGTCATTTCATGTTCGGCAACCCGCTGCATCGCTTCGAGTCGGTCTCGACACTTACGTCCGGTGACGGTGACCGGGCGATCGACGTCTTCGAACGTTTGGAACAGTAGCGTCGACGAAAGGATCAATTCAAACGTTCGCGGCGCGTCTTTTCGGCCCGTCGGGTAATGAGTAACCAGTTTCCCCGCCGCACTGGTCATTCGTGACGAGAATTTGAAGTCGAGCCCTTCGGCTTTTGCGACCGGCAACACCCGCGATTCAAAGAACGCCTCGTCCATCAAGTGGATCAAACGCACCAGGTCGTCACGGCCAACTTTCAGGAAATTGGGGCGATCGATCGCGCGGCTGAGTTTGAGCATCTCGGCGTGAATACGCTGCTGCTCGGATTTGATTTTTTCCAACGACGGCTGGTTCTGGCGAATCCAGATCGCCAATCCCGTCAATGCGGCGGGGTCGCGTGGGCGGATCTTCGGCGGTGCCGGGCGAACTTTGCCGGCGGAGGTTTGACCCGGACTCGCCGAACCTTGGGCGGTTACCGCCGAACCGGTCGGTCGCGGGACGCCCGCGGTTCCGTTCGCGTTTTGGCGGTATCGGTTCGTCGTCTCGGAAGCCTGAGGAGGGGCATTCGGTTTGCGAGAACGACGAGAAAAAGCTGCCATCTATCAAAATCCGTTCGTAGTGAAAGTCGCGCCCGTGGCGCAACCGGCAATCTATTGCGAAGGTTCGCGTTATGGTTTCGGTATGCCCCAACCACCGTCTGTGAGATCGTTCGAAGAATCGCCTTCGGCGTGGCAAGTCAGATACCACATCGGCTCTCCCTGTTTCGCCAACATCGTAATCGTAAACCGGTGGCGACCCTCTGCCAAGCGAATTCGAGTCGACCGCTTCTGCGACGCGTCGTGATGAAAGTCATTGTCGATCAGAATCGCGTCGTGGACCCGAACGAATGACGGTGTCGACGATTGCAATTCAAACCGATATTCGCCATCGGCGGGCATGTCCAGGAAACCGATATACCGGTAGACGCGGTCTTCATTGCCGAGATGCGACTCGGCCGGACGGTTCGGGATGCCTTTGATAATTACAGCCGATGGCGGTTGGCTACGAATGGAATCAAAATCCGGAACGCAGTCGAAGGAGCCCTTGGCGACCGATCGAATGATGCCCGGCGTCATCGGAACTGCGGGTAACGAGGGAACCGGCATTTGATCGTAGGGACGCTTCGCGGTTTCGTTAGGCCGCCGCATGCGAAGAACGCGGTCTTGCATCTCTTGTTGTAGTTTGACGAATTCGTCCGACGTGTCGGCCAGGTTTTTCGTTTCGCTGGGATCGTTCTCGAGGTCGTAGATTTCGAACGGCGCGTTCGGGTCGGTGATGTTGACCCGGACGCCTTTGTAGCCCTTGTGCATCAAGACCTGCATTTGGCCGCGTTTGCGTTTTCGCTTTCGTTTTTCGAAATCGTCATATGGCTGCGTCGAGCCACCGACCGAATACTCGACGTAAACTTTGCTCGCACTCCGGTCGGCGTTACCGGTCATCGATCGCACTAACGAGACGCCATCGCATACTGCCGGTGGAGACGTTCGGGCAACGTCCGCAAACGTCGCCATCCAGTCGTGGAATTGGCTCGGCGTGCGGTCGATCGTTCCAGCCGGAATTTGCGACGGCCACCACGCGAGTGTCGGGACACGGATACCGCCCTCCCAAGTGTCACGTTTGGTGCCGTCGAACGGTCCGTAGGATTGAAACGATGTCGGAGCGTAGTTGACGTCTTTCAAATACGATTCGTGATGCGGTCCGTTGTCACTCGAGAAAACAACGAGCGTGTTCTCGTCGATCTTCAAATCGCGAAGTGTTTGCAGAAGGTCGCCGACCGAATCATCGATGCGTTTGACCATCGTCGCGAAACGTTCTTCCACATCCGACCATTCTTTACCGGTGTGTTCGGGATACCGAAACGAGTCGATCGTTCCGTGCGCGGTGTTAATCATCTCTCCATCTTTACCGACCCATTGGATGCCACCGTTGAGCCCTTGCCCCGATGGGTATTCCATCGTGGGAACTTGCAAAGCCGCGTGTGGTGTGTCGTAGGCGAGATAAAGAAAGAACGGCGCAGTATTGTCATCACGTGATCGTTCGGTGATCCACTTCTTCGCATAAGCGGTGAACAGATCCGTCGTGTAGCAACGACCGAGTTGTTGCGAGATCTCCTGGTCGTTGTGCCAGAACTCTTTCGGAGTGCGGTGGTTTTCCGAATTTCCCAGTGGCCAGTCTTCCGCCGGGTAATGCAAATGGCCGTCGACGTGGCGCACATAACCGAAGAAGTCGTCAAAACCTCGCTTGGTCGGATACGCAGACCACCGTTGGGATAAACCAGATGACGTATCGCCTTTGACGCCGCCTTGTAGACCATACTTCCCGATGATGGCGGTACGGTAACCGGCGGTTTTTAAGACCGTCGCGAGCGTGTGGTTGTCAGGAAGGGCTTTGTCGAATTGGTTGTCTCGAACACCGCAGTGACCTTGATGGACACCCAACAACAACGACGCGCGACTCGGGGCACAAACCGGAGCCGGGCAATAGTGGTTCCGCAGTTGGGCACCTTCGCGGGCCATCGCATCGAGGGCGGGCGTTGCGAACTTCTTGGGGTGAGTCGATTCGTTCTGATGCAGGACGCCGAGGTCACCCCAGCCGAGGTCATCGCACAGGATAAAGATGACGTTCGGTGCCGGTTTCGGATCCGGTGACGCGGCATAACCGGTGTCGTTCAAACCGATGAGATGCAAATTCAGGACGGCAATCAACAAACATGCAAATTGCGATGCATAGAAGCGGGGCATTGAAATTGGTAGGCGAGTGAGGAGGGAAGTGAAGGTAGGTGGGGGATTCAGGCTCAAAATTTTCTGCAGAAAATTTTCGCGGGAATCGAGAAGTTATCCGCGGGTTTGTGCGGGTATCGTTGCCGCTGAAACCATCTGCGCAGGAAATCAATAGAAGGAGTATAGCTGAATCCGATCGCATGGGGTTGGTAGCTTTCGCGTCGAACGTTCTCATGTCAAAACGTGAGTATTCAACCTTTGCTTTCGCAGATGAATTATACTCAGTGTCCCTCCTGTCCGACTCCCCACATCCTTCCCATCCAAGGTGTCGACTCCAGTGCCTACCGATCGAAACAAAAACAACGTTGCGTCCGCTCGTCCAAATCGTCGAAGCGTTCTGCGAGGGATGGCCGGTGCCGCCTTCGCCGCGGGTGTCTACACAGGCGTCCCTGTTCAAGCATCGAATTCGGCTAACGATAAACTCAAACTCTTGATCGTCGGAACGGCTAACCGAGCCTCCGCGAACCTGGCCGGTGTCCAGTCGCAAGACATCGTTGGGTTGTGTGACATCGATCAAACTTATCTCGATCGCGCGTCCGAAACGTTTAAGGGCGCGGCCACCTATCGCGACTATCGGGAGATGATCAGTAAGGAAGCGGACAAGGCCGATGGGATTGTCATTTCAACGGCCGATCATCATCACGCTCCCGCCGCAATCCGTGCCATCCGCGCGGGTTTGCACTGTTACTGCGAAAAACCACTGACGCACACAATCGAGGAAGCCCGCATCCTTGCCAACGCATCCAAAGAGATGGGCGTGGTGACGCAAATGGGGACACAGATACATGCTGAGGATAACTACCGTCGCGTGGTCGAAATCGTTCAGTCCGGTGCGCTCGGTGATGTCAAAGAAGTGCATGTCTGGGTCGGCAAAGGTTGGGGCGGTGGTGAGCTGCCCGAGAAAGCCGATCCGGTTCCCGAGCATCTGGATTGGGACCTCTGGTTGGGACCGGCTCCCGAGCGTCCCTACGCGGCAGGCCGATACCATCCGGCACAGTGGCGTCGTTGGTGGCAGTTCGGCCAAGGAACGTTGGGCGACATGGGATGTCACTACATGGACCTTCCGTTCTGGGCGTTGAACCTGCGTCATCCGACGTCGTGCGAAGCCGAGGGCCCCGAAGTCCATCCGGAAACCTGCCCGCTCGGATTGATCGTTCGATACAAATTCCCCGCTCGTGACGAAATGCCACCGGTCGATCTGACCTGGTACGATGGATCTATGACGCCGAAGACGGTGGCCGGTCAGCGGGTGCCCGGAAGCGGCGTGATGTTCGTCGGCAGCGAAGGAAGCCTGTTCGCTAGTTACAGCAACTACAAACTGTTTCCGAAAGAGAAGTTCGCCGACTTCACTCCTCCCGAGGAAACGATCCCGAATTCGATCGGGCACCACGCCGAATGGATCCAAGCATGCAAGGACGGTTCAGCGACCACGTGTAATTTCGATTACTCCGGCGCACTCAGTGAATCGGTCCTTCTCGGAAACGTGGCGTTCCGCACCGGCAAACAACTCGACTGGGATGGCGAAAATCTCAAGGCGACCAACTGCCCTGAAGCCGACGTGTTCTTGCGAAAAGAATATCGCCCTGGTTGGGAAGTCACCGCGTAATCGCGCCGTCGCGATCGATCCCATTTCCGTACCTCTCGAACGTGAGAATCTCATTGCGCCGTTTTATCCACGCACCCGTCTGCATCGCTGTTCTGTTTGTCGTTGGAGTGTCCGGGTGCAGTTCCCGCACGGTGGATACCGAAGCGAGTTCTGACGTCAACGAGGCCGCCGACGTGTCAACGCCAGCGGCCGAGGCGAAACCGCAACCGGCCGATCCCGCCAACGCGGTCGCTGCGGTCGAAGCGATGACGACGAAGATGCGGCGCGACGGAAACGGCATGATCATAGAAATCGACCTTCGTGGCACGGAGGTGACCGACGCCGACTTGGAACCACTGAGTCAATTGCCGCGTTTGCGTTCGGTATTGCTCGGTGGCGTTCCGATTTCCGATGACGGTTTGAAATGGATCGGTGAGATCGCGTCGCTCGAAAACCTCGACTTGCGAGATTGTCCCATTGGCGATGCCGGGTTGGAGTATTTGACGGGACTATCGAAACTGAAAGCTCTTCGCCTGTCGGGCAAGAGCGGTGATTGCGATGTTAGTGATGACGGAATGGCTTCGGTCTCGAAGCTGACCAATTTGAAAGTACTCGCCGTGGATTTCCTGTGGGTCAGTGAAGACGGGTTAAGTTCCGTCACCAACCTCACGAATCTGCAGGAACTTTACATGGCGGGCACCACCATCGGTGACGACGCCATCGACGTGATGTCGGCGTTTCCCAATTTGAAAAAGCTCCGTGTTGCCGGGACCGGTATCGGAGCCGACGGAATGAAGTTCTTGCCGAAACTCGCCAAGCTCGAAGAGTTGGATTTGAGCGAATGTTCTCAGTTGCTGGATGACGCGATGACGCCACTGGCGGAAATGAGTTCGCTCAAAAAGCTGAACGTGTGGCGATTGAATCTGTCCGACCGAGGCGTCGAACCGCTCAAGGGACTCGCCCAATTGCAATGGCTCAATCTGGACAACACTCGGTTGACCGATCAAGGCATGCCTTATCTAAGCGATTTGAAAGACCTCACATTCCTGCACCTCGGATCGACTTTGATCACCGACGCGGGCTTGGTCCACCTCGAAGACTTGAAGTCGCTCAAGGAGCTGAAAGTCACTCGCACCGCCGTGACCCAAGAAGGCGTCGATCAGTTGAAAGAGAAACTGCCCGACACTGACATCCAACTGAAGTACATCGAAGGCCAGTAGTATCGAGGTCCCTCGTATAGTCGGGGCACGAACTGCATTGCTGATTGAAGTCAATGCAAACAAACCGGCAACGCGTTATGCCGCCATCATGACGCGTTGTGCTGCCATGAGGCCCGGAGGGCCGGCAGAACCTTTGCCGGGGCTGCCAAGCCCCGGTAGGCGCATCAAGCCAAACAAAAGGCCTGAAGGGCCGACACAAAGACGGCTTTCGCCGCAAATCAGAAAAGGTTGTATCGGCCCTCCAGGCCTTGGTGCGTCATTGAGCTTGATGCCAGGGGTTGGCACCCCCGGCAGTGTTTGTACCGGCACTCCGTGCCTAGTCCGTTCGATCATCGCCGCAAACAATCGAACGAAACACCGCACCTATTTAATTGCGCATCCCCGGACTCATTCTCGAAAACGCCCCGGCTCTCCAATAAGGCCCGGAGGGCCGGCAGAACCTTTGCCGGGGCTGCCAAGCCCCGGTAAACGCATCAAGCCAAAACAAAAGGCCTGAAGGGCCGACACAAAGACGGCTTTCGCCGCTAATCGCAAAAGATTGTGCCGGCACTCCGTGCTTAGCCCGTTCTATGATCGCCGCAAGCGATCTATCGAAATCCAGCACTTATCAATGGTGCATTCCAATGAGTTACCGATCGCCGCTGGGCTTCGGGCGACCGACTGTTAGCGACTCCAGCTACTGTTAGCGGCGCGGCATTTGACTTACCAATCGCGACTAGTAGCCGCCTTCCGTTTTCGCCGCTTTGATTTCTTGGCGAAGGATCGTTGCCATGTCGATGCGGGGATACCTTTGGTCCTTGATCTTTGCGCGATCGGCCAGCAAACCGGCACGCTCGATCACTTGATCGATGTCCTTCCGCGTCATCTTGGTTTTTAACGACCGACTGCCTGTGGTCTCGTTAACGACGGCGACCGGTTCGAGAACATCGACAACGTCAAAAACGGTCGCAAGATTCGCTTGCACGGCTTTGCGAACGCGTGACAAGTCCGTCAACGCACGTTCTTTGTCGTCGCCTTCGTAGTTTTCATTCACGAACGATTCGACGGCGTCCAGTTCGCCCCAGTGTGGGATCGGCAATCGCACGACCCGCTGCATGATCGCGGCGGCCGAGGCAGGCGGGTAATCCGGCGCACTCATCTCTTTGATCAACGATTCGAATTGCTTGATCACGTCGGCCTTGTCCTCGGGTTCGAGCAAGCTTTGTTCGATCATGGGGACAAACCCTTCCAATGTACGAACCGCAATTTCAGCTCGCTTTTGAAACAGGATCCACGTGGTGACACCACACAACACCGCAGCCACGATTCCCATCAGAAGTGTGCCGGCGACAACAGCCGGGAGGCAACCTGGCGAATCGTCTTTCTTCGCGTCAGCCGTCGTTTGTTCGGTGACGGCAGCTTCCGATTGTGGCTCGTCGTCGGACACGGGATTCGATTCGGAAGCGTCGTTGGGCTTGTCGGACATGGAGATCTGGGGAGCGGAAAACGGTGGGGTGGTGCTGAGTTCGACGGAGGCGGCTGGGCCAGTCTACCGTCTGACGCGAGTTCTGGGCACGTCAACTGACGGCAGTATCCCATGGGATCGAGATGACGCTACCGTCACCAGACGGTCGGCCGCGTGCTGGTGAACGTCGCGGCGGTGGAAAGGGCACGTCACGTTGAAACGCTTTAGATGTCCAACTCATCGAGTTGGTCGACCAAACGGTCGAGTTCGTCCGAGGTAGACCGCTCGGACGCCGTGGCACTCGATCGGTTCGGCGAGGTGGCGGGAGCGGCCGGATTGACGTCAGCCTCGCTGGAATCAACCGAATGAGCCGCAGGTTTTGGGGCCGCAGGTTCCGGTGGCACGGGTTCCGAGGCCGCAGTTTTCGCGGCAGCCGGGTTGGCTGGCGATGGCGATGCCGGGGCGGCCAGGATGGGCGTCGATCCGCCGATCTGAAACGTCGGGACCTGCAGCGTTTTCAGCAGCGACACGAGCGAATCGAGTACCTCGGCGGCGTTTTGATTCTGCCGCATGTCGAAGAAGTACATCCGTCCCCGAGGACGATCGCCGTTGGTGCTCTCTGCATGCGAACTGTTTGCCGCCGAATTGCCCGAGAGCGATGAATTCACGCCCGATTCGGCGGTTGGTTCACCGTCGTGCCCGGCACCGGGGTCACCCGCATGCGGCCGCCGTGTCATCGGGCGGCCTGCTCGATCGAGATCCTCGAGCACCTTTTGTGGGGCTTCCCAGGCCAAACAGGCGGCGTGACCGCCGATCGATTCGAGCGCCAGCATCTCGGTCGATTCTTCTCCCGCGATCGGCAAACGTTCCAGGAGCGTGACGTCGATTCCCGGTCGTCCGAGCACGTGGCCGAGCAGGTCGTCGCAGTGGGCGTGCCACGAAGAGCCGCCACCGGTGGGACGGAGAATCAGAACGTTGAGCCGGACGGCCATGCGAGAATCTTTGCAAATTAGGATCAAACGGGCCCGCAAGTCTTGGCGAAGTCGGCTCCGTTTTCAAGCGGTCAGCCGCCCGCGATCATGATTTGCGTGTTCTCGAGCAGGGTGCCGGTTTCGAATTGGACGTTTTTGATCGCGACCATGTATTCGGTGACGGCGAGGTAATACCGCGTTTGAGATTCGCTGAGCCGACGCTGCGAATCGAGCAACTGTTCGAGGCTGATCGGCAAACCGGCTTCGCGATTCGCCTCCAACGCGTCGAGAGCGTCTCTCGCGGCGAGATACCGGTTCAGGCTCGTTTCCGCCAACGCGTAGGCTCGATCGGTTTCGGCGATAACACCCAACAGGTCGTGAATGATTTGCCGTTGTTGCTCGTTCAACACCGCGCGGTCGCGGGCGATTTGCAGCTTCGCGTTCTGCACCGTCGCATGGGCTTGGCGAAAACCAACCGGCATACGGAATTCGAGCGCGGCTTCGTATTCTTGGAAATCCATGTCACCGATCTCTTGGAACGCCGAATCGGACCCCGTCAAATCTTTGCCGAGCCCCCGAAGTCGATACGTCGAGATCAGATCGAGTGTCGGCAACATGAAGTTCTTGGCTGCCAACAATTCCATTTCGCGGCGTTTGATCAACAGACGTTGCTGTTGCAGTTCCGCTCGCATCCGGATCGCTTCCGCGGTTAGCGATTCGGTATCGAAAACGATCGGCGCGGTAATCGGTTCATCGATCGGCCGCAGTAAGATACCTTCGCTGACGGGCATGCCGATCAACAAACGCAGCCGCCGCTCCGTCGCCAACACGCCGCCGATGCCCGCGAACGTTCCACCCGAAGAGGCGTTGTTGACTTGAGTGCGCCCGACCAGTTTCCCGGCCACGGCATCCTGGTATTCCGATTTGAATCGATAGTATTGTTCGCGAGCGAGTGCTTCGGCCGATCCGCCGCGTCGGTTGGATGTTTTCTGTGCGTCGTAACTTCGCCACGTCACGCGGCTTCGTTCGAGTGCCTCGGCACGAGCGTCGGCGTCTCGATACGCGTACGCCAAATCCCAATACGCGTTGATCACGTTGCTGACATAATTGCGTGCGTCACGTCGAAACTCGGCGACCGAAATGTCGTTGTTGGTTTTGGCGATCAACACGCCGTTGTAAACCCCCGGCAACGCCGACGGACCACCGATCCGGTTGAACGTTAACCCACCGCCACGCAGCAACGGTTGTCGCAATTCGGCGTGCCATTGTGTCTGCCATGCGCTCGGCGTCTCGTTCCCCGTCGCGTTGTTCGCGTCATAGTCCGTGATGCTGCGCAGCGCCAATTCCGCACCCGTGGCGGTCCGTTTGGTCGTCTGGAAGACGTAGTCGTGCAGGTCTTGCTGAAACGAATTCGCACCGCCACCGAAGAAGCGGTTGTTGAATTGCCGGTCGTTGTTTTGCCACTTCCCGAGTGCGTAGAGCTGAGCGTCATAGGCCGACAACGCGGCTTCGATACCGGACTGCGGATCGGTTTGGACCAACGGCAGCGTTTGCTCCGTGGGCATTTGTTCGGGAGCCCGCAGCACCGTGCCACCGAGGTCGCGAAGGACTTCCGAGTTCGTTAGCGCCGTGCGGATCGCATCGGCGAGCGTGAGGTCAAAGTACTCAGCATTTTCGAGCGAATCGGCGTCGCGAATCGTGATCGGCGGAAGCGGTGCCGTCGCGATCGCAGTCGCCTTGTCACGCTCGCTCGGTGGAGCACCGGCGTCGACGTTGGCCATGATAGCGTCAACACAAGTCGTGTCGTTGCAGACCGTTTCAGGCAACGCACGGCTGGCACGACACCCCAGCACGCCCGAAAACAACGACAGAATACCGCCGGTTAACAGCGACCACAGCAAAATCGACAGCACCCCCCAGTGCGCCGTCGACCCGCCCGTGCGACGAGGCCGTGTGCGTCCCGCCCGGTCGACTCCACCATAGGCAATCGCCATCTGAGGCGGATCGGACATCAGTCCGGTGCCCAACGACTCCTTCAGTCCGGGGATCGCTCCCGACTTCGGATCTCTATCAGATTTGGTGGATGTGTTCAATGTTCCAAAGAGCAGAGTGTTGCGCCGGCACGGCGGAGTATTCCGCATTCTCGTCTTTATTCGACGAATCGACACAACTCGATCCAGTCAAACCGTTACGAAACGTTGTCTGAGCGTGTTTCACAACGTGAAACTGACCAATGGGTCGAGGCTTTTGCGTCGTCGCCGGGTAGAATGCACCCATGAACGCTGTTCCCTCTCCTCGCGACCGCCAGCGGCAAATCGGAGTCTTCGAACTCGAACGTCTGCGGCGAACCGATTCGCTCGCCGATCCCGCCGTGCGCGCCCGCGCCCTCTGCGGCGAGATCGCTGCCGTGGCGAACGTCGATCGGGTCAGCTACCTCGTCACGACGACGCCCAATCCGCAATTGGTCGCGACGTCCACCACCGTCGCGCTAGATGCTCGTTCTCGTGAAGTCGTGCGGTTGCAATCGATCGCCGCGCGAGTCCGAGAGCAAGGCGCCGCGGTCACCTCACCCGCATTCGACATCGACCCGCAGTCGCGTCGCCCCGAATGCTTGGAACTGTTCGCGATGCCCATTCACGGGCGAGATCACCATCACCGTGATCGAGACTCGCACGAGGACAACGTACAAAACGACGCCATACGGAACGACGTCACACAGGACAAACATGAGGATGCGAGTGATTCGAATCCGTCTGCCGTCCACGCGGTGATCGTGATGCAGCGGTTCATGCCTCAGGCGGTCCCGCTGGCCGAGGCGATCACGCCGATCCAACCGCAAATCGATGCGGCCGCCAAGGTCGTGTTGGCGTCATGGCTCTCGACATCACATCGTTCCGAACGCGTCACGTCGCGGTGGTGGCGACGGTTGAGCACCGGGCAACGATTTGCCGGCCTCGCGATCGCCGCCGTGATTGTGGGAGTACTGCTGAGTGTTCCTGTCCCCTTTCGATTGGCAGTCGAAGGACGAATCGAACCGGCGACGTCCCGCGGCGTGTTCGCACCTGCCTCCGGAACGTTGGTGACGCTACCGGTTTCCGATGGCGAACTCGTCCAGGCCGGAGACCCGCTCGCGGAAATCAACAGCCCCGAGATTCAATTGCAGTACGAACGTCTCGCCGGGGAGTTGGCATCCGCCGAAACCGAACTCGCCACGCTGCGGCTGAACCAATCCGGCACGGGGCGAACCGCAAACGGGCGATCAGGAAACGACGTCTCTCGTGGTGAAAGCTCCCCTGCGGAATCACGCAGTCGGTCGGCACGTCAAATGGTTTTGCGGTCACGCATCGACTCGCTGAGAGAGCAGGCGACTCTGATCGGCGACGTCAAACGTTCTCTCGCCATCGAGTCTCCCGTCAACGGGCGTGTCATGATGCGGGACGATCAATCCGACTTGTTGGGGCAAAACGTCATGCAGAGCCAATGGCTCATGCAGATTGTCGACCCCAGTGGCGGTTATCACGCGGTGTTGGATTTGCCCGACGAGAGTTTCGGATACTTCAGCGCCGCCACGCAAACCGGCGAACCGGTCACCGCGACGCTGCGATTGCGTTCGTCACCCGATGTTGAGTTTCTCGCCGAATTAATGTCCGTGGCCAATACCGTCCATTGGACCGAACGGGGCGAACCCGTGGTCGGAGTGACGATGCGGGTCACGGAATCCATGTCTTCCGAAAATATGCCTGCGGAAACCATGCCCGCGGATCTTCATGTCGGTGCCACCGTCGTCGGGGTGGTTCATGCCGGGAACCGGGCCGTCGGGTTCGTCTTGTTTCGTCCGCTGATCGAATGGGTGAGGAGTTACGGATGGTGAGTTTTCGTGAGGTCGGTTTGATGGTGCGACGTTGCTTTGTTGGACGTCGCTTTATTGGACACTCCGCCGTTGGGGTGATCGCGGTTGGGATGTTGAGTCTCAGTGCGGTCGCGGCGAGAGCGACTGAGAATACCACGCAGACGGTCGTCGCTGATCTCGTGGTCGTGTTGATTGATCAAGCTTCGATCACATCGGCGACCGAGGGAACGGTGCGGCAAGTCAACGTGCAAGAAGGAGATTCCGTACAAACGAACGATCTGATCGTGCAGCTCGATGACGAGAAGTCGCAGATCGAACGTTCGTTGGCCGAACGTGCACTGCAAATCGCCGAACAACGACGCGACGCCAAGGACGCGTTGGAGGCGGCGAAAGCCACCGTCGCTGAACGCGAACAACTGATCACCGAGCACACGGTTCGCCGCGAAGTGAACCGCCAACAGGCGACGAACGATTTGAAAGTCCAGGCCGCCGAAAAGGCCGAGGCCGTTGCGCAGAACGAATGGATGCGGGCCAAAAACGCGAGACAGAATTTTTCGGATGCCGTTTCGGAATCGGAGATCGAATCGCTGCGACTCGCGTTCGAGCGAACCCGGTTGGAAACGCTCGAGGCGAAGTTCCAACTGGAGATGGCGCAGATCGACGTGCGGCTCGACGAAGCCGCCGCGGAAACCCTGCGGCTGAAACGCCAAACCGCGTTGGTCGAACTCGAGGCCGCTCGATCGGCCGGACAGGAGGATTCGCTCAAGGCGGAGATCGAAGCGTTACAGCTCGACCTCGCCGACAACCGGCTCGCCGCCCATCACCTGCGAACACCGATCGGCGGAACCGTTGTGACCATGCACGTTCGCGTCGGAGATTGGGTGCGTCCCGGGCAAATCGTAGCTCGCGTGATCAACACGAAACGATTGCGGGTCGAGGGATTCGCAAAAGCTCTCGATGCCGAGACCCTGCGGCAATCAAACGAGATTCGAATTCTCGTTTCACAACCTGGAGGCGGGACCGTCGAAGTTCCCGGCGGATCAAAATTCGTCAGTCCCGAGATCGATGCGGTTACCGGAGAGGTGCGGTTTTGGATCGAGTTTGACAACATCGGCGGCATCTATCCCGGTTCGAACGCACGTGTCGAGATCCGCTGATGAGCGTGCCCCGTTTGCAACTGCGGCCGGACCTGATCGCGAGCCACATTTCGCTCGGTGATCGATACGTCTGGGTGTTAAACGACCCGCTGTCGCAAGCGTTTCACTTTTTCGACGATGCCGAGTTCGGGATCCTTCGTTCGCTCATCCAAGGCGGCTCGTTTGAAGAGATCGAAGCGAAGTACCGCGGGCTGATCGAACCGAGCAACCTGGCGCAGTTTCTCGCGACCGCCTCCCGCACGGGACTATTGGTGACCAACGACGTCATGCCAGCGTCACGGTTGTGGCGGCCATCGCCGAGTCACACGGGGCGTCCGTGGTGGTCCCAGCCACTCGCGATCCGTTTGCCCGGAATCACCCCCGATCGATGGCTCGCTGGACGCCGCAGTGGTTGGCTCCGTGGTTGGCTAGATCAATTGCTCAGCAGTTGGGGCGGTCGTCGGTTCACCAGTCAGGTAGAAAATCAGTTGACCTCTCCGGGAGCATCGCAAACCGCACCCCAAACGCTCACGCACGAGAAAGAAAAGGGGGCCAGGCGTGTTTTGGCAGTCGTCGCGGTGCTCGTGTTTTGCGCTCTCGCGATCGTTGGGGTGCGATTCGATGAATTCTTGGCCGATTCAGCCGATGCCGGCACACGCTTGTTTTCATCGTTGACGACGACCAGTGCCGGGGGCTCTTCGGTGAACGGTATCTTGATCATGTTCGCCTTCGCGGTCGTGGTCACGAAAGTCATCCACGAACTCTCGCACGCGATCGTCTGCACCGCCTTGGGAGGGCGATGCCGCGAAATCGGCGTGTTGCTGTTGCTGGGGATTCCGTGTTTGTACTGCGACGTCAGTGACACGTGGTTGATGCCGCGTCGCCGCGATCGCATTCTCGTTTCAGCCGCCGGCATGATCGCGGAATGGACCGTTGCAGCCATCGCGGTCATGGTGTGGGCGACGACGCAGCCCGGAACGCTGCATGACCTCGCGGCGCTGATCGTGATGGTCGCATCCGTGAGCACTCTGTTAATCAACGCGAACCCGTTGCTGCGGTATGACGGCTATTACATCCTTTCCGATTGGATTGGTATCCCCAATCTTTCCGCGCAAGCCCAATCGGCCATGCGGTCAACATGCTCGCGTTGGTTTCGCGGTAAACGAGACCGGGCGGAACCTGCAAGCACACACAGAATGGGCGCTGGACAAAATTTCGGATTGGTGGCATACGGCATGGCCAGCCTCCTGTATCGGACGCTCGTGTATGCAGCCATTGTATGGGCGGCCTACGCGTTCATCGAATCCCGGGTCGGCATCGGACTAGCGTTGCCCATCACCCTCTGGCTCGGCTTCACGCTGTTGAGCCAACTACGCAAACGAAACAATCGATCGACCGCGGCGGAGGGCGATCTGCAAAACGATCGAGGACGCCAACGTTGGGGCATGGCCGGAGCGGCAATTGTGATTGCCTTGATTCTCTTCGTGCCACTGCCCCGCGGTCGGCGCGTCGGCGGGCTAATCCATGCCGATGACGAGCGGCCGGTTTATGTTGCCAGGCCTGGAACGCTCGTCGCAACAGGCGAGCTCGACGGAGTCGTTCAACTCGATGATTGGCGTTTGCGGTTACAGGAGAGTGTCGCTCGTGGACGAGTGAAGGAACTTCGCGCCGAGTTGGCTGCTGCACGCATCGACCGCTTGGATCAACCCTCGCGATCCATGTTGCACCCCATCCTCGAAGAGCGGCTCGCTAGCGCCGAGGAGACGCACGCCACGATCGCCCGCCGGCTCGATGAGTTGCGATTGGGAAACCGCACCGGACTGACACGATACGATCCACCGCCGCGGCGCATCACTCAGTGGCAACGAATGAGTGAACGATTCAGTTGGGTGGGCGTCCCGCTGCGTTCTCGCAATGTAGGAGCAACGATGGAAGCGGGCACGCTGCTCGGCCGGCTTGGGCACCCGACCCGTCGCTACGTTTCACTGTTCGTCCGTCAAGAATCGATTGACTCGGTGCGTCCCGGACAACCCGTTTCGGTTGGATATCGCGGCCTCCCCGCCGGAACACTCAGTGGTTCCGTCGAAACAGTCTCGGCCGATCCCGTGGACGAACTCCCTGAAGAGATCATTGCATCAGGATGGAGCAGCCATCCACAGCAACTCACGCATTCGCAGACACGGAAAGAAGTTTGGTACGAAGTCACCGTGCGTCTCGATAATGCAAACGCACGCGAATGGATCCTCCCAACACGATTGGTCACCCCCACCCGAATCCACCTCCCCGCCACCTCCCTCTTCGCACGATGGCAAAGATGGATCAAAGAAAACTTCTAGCTCCCAACCTCCCCCAAAAACCGGCCACCCCCAGGCCCAACGGGCCGACACAATAACCATCCTCCCCCGTAGCTGACCGAGGCCCTCGGTCAGCCCCCACACCATCAAGCCCCAACAACCCAGGCCCACCCCCACAGACCACCCCAAAACCAAAGATCAGGATCAAGATTAAGATCAAGAATCAAACCCCAACCTCCCCCCAGCACAAAAAGCACTCACCAACCCCATACAACTCTCCCCCCACCAAACCAACAAAAAACTTGCACCTCCCCCGCCAACATGCCACAATTACCCCCTCTGCTGGTATCCGAGGGGCACTTGGACGGGAAGCACATTGCTGTCCCCTAGAAAGTCACCCAAGCGGACGAAGTCCGCAATCTTCGAAACTCGCCTGCTCCCGGATGAGGAAAAGGTGTGCGGTACGAATGGCTGCAGCGGTACCGGCTGCCTTTTCTTCGGCCACCCAACGCCCCAACCCATAGTCGCCAAATTGCTCCGCCAATTTGTCCCCACAACCTCCAACCACGTCCCCCAGAAACCAACCACCCCAGGCCCAACGGGCCGACACATCCAATGCCGGTGGCGTCAGCCACCGGTCCCCCCCACAGAAAAACCCCAAGGCCTGAAGGGCCGACACAATTCCCTCCCCCAAGCCTCAGCCCCTTGATAACCTTCATCCGCTTCCATGCCGGCACGCCCGCATCCCGCTTCGAACGCAAGAAAGCGATCACCTCCTCGGCTGTAAACTCTTTCGAAGGATCGACCGGTCGACGGTGAAACAGACAAAACTGCTTGAACCAAACCCGCGCCCACTTCAGTCCCTGTTCGCCGCTTGAAGATTTGCAATAGTTGGCCATCGTCAAAGTCCCTCGACACCAGACTCACTGTTCGCCAGCAGAACG
>NZ_JACHXU010000031.1:0-20662 GCF_014192335.1 Aporhodopirellula rubra
GCCGCCAAGACTTTGACTTCATGCTCGGTCGGTTCCGCAAGGTGCTCTTCCATCCGCCGTCCAGGAAACACTCGCAGCCATCGGATGGCAACCTCAGCGTCACTCCAATTGGCGACCACGTCAGGTCGATTGCGCAAGATCACGTGTAAGTGGTTGCTCATGATGGCATACGAGAGCACGTCGATTCCGAAAACGGAAGCAAGGGCCTCCATTCTGCGCCGAATCCACTCTTTTCTAAATGAGTAGTCCTTCCCGGTCGCAGCATCGACACCCGCGAGAAACGCACGCCGTACGCATCTCTGCACAGCATGGACAATACAGATCTCACTCGTGTGAAACTGTTCTTCTCGGTTAGGTCTCGGCATTTTCAGGCTCGCGAAAGGAGAAGTGATGCTGTCCAAGTGTACCGATCACCCGCCTCGGGTCAACTGTAAGGTGGGTGGCACCAACTGGGAGATGGCGGCCTTTTTGTTCGAGACCGCGTGATCAGTCAATCTGTCGCGGGTTTGCGCTGGGGGCCCTGCACGTTGGGTTGGTCTTCAGCGATTTCCGTCGCAAGTTGTCCAGCCCGCCCCATGGTCCATAATCGCAACCCTTCCAAACGCTGTTTCCCACGAACAAAGTATTCATGCCCCAGTTCACTCAGGTGCTCTCTAGTGGCGTTTCCGTAAAGCAGCATGCTCTCTCCGGTCAACTCGACCCAACCAAGCTTCTGAAACTCTTGTGCCAAGGCCCCCGCGATAATTTGATGCCCCGCAATACTCGGGTGTACATGATCAACGAACCGACTCGGGTCAGGAACTTGGTCGGCAATCAGGTCGCCACGAAAATTCCGATCGTCCAGCAAACTTGGCGTGTCAATCAGTGGGACACTGTGCCGATTGGCAATGTCCCTAGTCGCCCGAATGATCACGCTCGGTGCTCGCAGTGGACAAACATCTTGATCACGAGCCGCGATCAGATGCGGACGCGCCTGATCACTGTCTCCGTGGTCATAGAGAAGCCGTCCCAGGGCGTAGTTTGCCCCTGCATGTGCTCGGTCAATTCGCAAGCATTCTCGAAAAGCGTCAATGCGTTGCGATGGGGCTAAATCCAAATCACAAGCAATCGACCAAGACGACCGAAAGCGACTCTCCTCACCGTCTGTCCAGTCCGTTCGTGTTTGTGTTTTGAAGGGCGGCGTGTTGACCAGGTCCGACGCGGGAACGCACATGATCAGTGGTATACCGCTCTTTTGCGTTCGTTGAACGATGTGCTCCAGCGTAGCAGCAAAATGCTCTTCAACGCCTCGTCGCCAATCTGAGTCGCGCTGATAGCTATCCAATCCACCAGGATGGTCCAGTTTCGTATCAACATTTGCGACCAACTCAGTCCGTTCCTGGGGCGTAGAAAAGAACGATTGCACCCAACGAACCGTGTGCAGTTTTGATCCGATCGCAGTTGCCCAACGGGTCACAGTGCCTGCTTCGCGAACGTGCGCATAGGTGCGGTCCTCTAGGAATTCATTGTGGCCCGTGTACAGCACAATTGCATCGGGCTCGTACAACAAGACTTCTTCTAGAATTTTGGCCACGCGGTAACTGGCATAGGCCGCGCCACCACAGTTGATGACTTCGTAACTGAATTCACGGTCGGCGGATTCCAACGACAGACGCAACCAGGTTGAGAAAGCGGTTTCCGTCGCGTAGGGTCGGCCTTGAACGGTCGATCCGCCTAAAACAAATACACGTCGAGTCCCTCGTGCTTTTTTCGCTGAGAAAGATTCCGGCCGAAAGAAATTGTATCGATCCGCTGGAATCTCCCATCGACCTGAATCTTCATTCAGAACAAACAGTGGACGCAGTTGATTCAGCCCAACATAGGGATCGTAATCGATTGCCCGAGGGTCGGGATTGTCCATGCCTCGCAATCCCAATTCCAACAGTAAGACCGGCAGGCAGGCGATCAAGATAGCCATCGACCGCATTGCCCATTTCGAGTGTTGCCTCTGTGTGGCAGCAAAATGCAATGGTTCACTACCGTCGTCAGTATCAGGCTCGTGCTTCAACGAAATGCCCTAGTGAGATTGATTGTTGGCTCGCAAAAAAGGCGACGAAATTGATTGCGTGGGAAAGGCAGGCAAGCGTTTACAGTACACGATCCAAAACGGTTCATCAAAAACGGCGTTCCCCAATAGGACCATCCGCTAACGACAAAAGCGTCGGTAGACCGCCTTGGTTTCGAACGAGTTGCCTCCAACGCGAGCTGGTGCCCTTCGTCTTTCTTCTTTCAATTCACTCGAGAAAACCTGTGGATCACGCAACGACGCCAGGCACCCCGAGGGCCTCCCACTTGGCAGACCTCAATGTGCGACGGCGGGGCGAATGCAGCTCTGGGAAACAGGCGGCCTGCCGAGCGCTGCGGACCGTCTTCGGGCAGCTGTCAGGTGGGTGGCACCAGTCGTGATGATAAGGTCGGGTGGTGGGTGGAAATGTCCGGTCATTTTTTGGGGGGATCGGTCGCAGAATAGGGCTTTAGTGGTCGTTAAATCGAAGCAAACCCGGAAAGATTCGTAAGTGAGTTGACGGCTCCTGATACTCTGCTTAGATTCCTGGTGCTATTGCGAATCATTCGCAATAAAAGCATAGGTAGTCGAGCCAGCTAACTCTGTACAGCCAGCCAGACGTCTCGCCGTGTTGTCAACGGCAACGATTTCTCAATGTCTCCTGTACAAGTTAATGAACATGATGGATGCGCGCACTCACTCGGTCCCTACTTCCTCCTACCTCGTACGTCGAAGAGGTGGGTTCACATTGGTCGAACTCTTGGTGGTGATCGCCATCATTGGTGTCTTGGTCGGCCTGCTGCTCCCAGCCGTTCAGGCGGCGCGAGAAGCGGCTCGGCGGACTCAATGTAAAAACAATGTGAAGCAGATCGTTCTCGGAATGACCATGTTCGAGCACACGTTTAAGCACTATCCGTACTCGCGAACGGGTTCGTTGTGGCGGATCTTGCCGTTCGTGGAGCAGCCGGATCTTGGGGATACGTTCAACGCAGCGAAGCATCCCAATTTCGATGTTCCCACGGAATCGGAGTACAAATGGGGCTACAACGGTGTGTTGTCGACGGACTGGAGCAACAAGGATCTGTTGATCGAAGCTGCTGCCGCAGAACTGGGGGTATTCCAATGCCCGAGTCGCACGGGTTCGAGTTCCATCATTGATAGCAGCGGCTTATCGATGGGCGTTGCTGACTACACCACTCCGCGGATTCCAGCGCTTCGTCCGGAAGGGCACCCGCTGTACTACAAAGGCGGCCAGCCTCAAATGCAGTTCAGCACAGCGATGACTCCGGCATCCGGTTCTCGTAACCGCAATCCAAACAACAAAGGCGGGAAGGCGTCCAGTATTCTCGATGGGCTCTCGCACACATTGATGTATTACGAGTGCATCGGTACGCAAGAGTTGTTCGTTCGAGGCAAAATGGCCGCAGCGACTGGCGGTCCTGGACTCACTTGGGCAGGAGGCGGCGACGGCGTGAAAATGCGTGCCTACCACGGCGACAACCTGCTTGCGGACACGTCCAATTCTAACAGTGGCAAATCGAATTCAACGACCACTCCGAACATCCCCGACGTCGCGACTGATTGCACCAAAATGTCCGCGTGGGAAGCGACTATCGATACGTGCGGGACATATCGTTCAATCAACCACACGAACAAGAGTCAACCGTTCAGCTTTCACGCAGGCTCGGTGCACATTGGCCTCTGTGACGGATCTTCGCGAACGCTCACGGACACAGTTGACCAAGGCGTCTTTCTGAACCTGATGCTGCGAGACGATCGGCAAGTTCCAGGCGAGTATTGAGAATCGCGTCTTGTTTCTACTTCTGCGAATTTTCAGAGCTGCTCGTGATGCAAATTGCGAGCCGCTTACTCTCGGCAGCAATCACAGTAGAGCGAGTTTCGTCACTGAAGCTCGTTCATTCTGCGGTTGAGCATTTCCATTTTGACGTGGCAAACGTCGCCCGACGGTGGTTGTAACACGCCGAATGAAATTGGCGGTTTGAGCTACTGCGGCCTACCAGACGAGAACCAGAAGTTCGTTAAACGATCTGTTAGGTGGGTGGCACCGATCGGGAAGATGGTTCCATTTTTGATGTAGCCACCGTCGCCCGACGGTGGATGTATGACGCCAAATGGAATCGGCGGTTTGAGCTACCGCGGCCTACCTGACAAGAAGCGGAAGTTCGTTAAGCGAGCCGTTGGGTGCGAGCCGTTGGGTGGGTGGCACCGATTGGGGAGGAGGTTAGGAAAAGTCAGCGTTTTGTGGAGGGGCTACTGCTGCTGGGTCGCTAGTTTGCGGAAGTAGGCTTCGATGGCTTCGCGGTAGTGCGTGGGCAGGTCGCGGCTGATCTGTTGTAGCGACTCTTGGCGTTCAGCGGGTGGGAGGTTTCCCCAGCCGTTTTTGTCGGAGGCGTTCTTGCGTTCAACGTCACCTTGACCGTTGGCACCAGCAATTCGGCTGTCTTCCATCGGACGGGATTGGCCGTTTTTGGGAGTTCCGCCTTGCTCTCCACTTTGTTGCTGTTGTTGCTGCTGTTGTTGTTGCTGCTGCTGTTGCTGCTGTTGTTTTTCAATCTTGTCAATCAACTTGGTCAGCTTGTCGATGATTTCCTGTTCGCGTTGTTGGGTTGGTTCATCAGCGCGGCCGAGATCGAGGCGACGGGTGACATCGGTCATCAACCGAGAGATTTCGTCGAGTGAATCTTCTTTGAGCGGTTTGATGTCGGCGATCATCATTTCAGCCGTTCTCGCATACCGCACGGGAATTTCTTCCTTGTGCTGCAGCAGAGTGCGAAGGTCTGCGAGGGCTTCGGTTGCTTTGAGGAGCGAGTGGTAGCAGACGCCCCGATAAAACAGCAGAGCCGCGGCATCGGGGGAGATCGACGGATCGACCTCCGCGAAAATCGGCAACGCTTCATCGTAGAACCTGCCTCGAACGAGTTCCCGGCCGATCCAGGTCCTCACGGCAGCACGCATTTCCGGAGGCATCGATTCGATGCTCGCGTAGTCCGGGCCGCTGGGGTCGAGTCGCGTTGCCAATTCGAGCAATTGGTCATCACCACGCGCCATCATTTCGTTGACGGCATCGACTTGAAGTGCGATCGCACGGACCCACGCGGTCAATGGTTCGCTGTCCTGTTGCCGGACATCGGTCAAGAACTGGTCAGCCGAAAGGCCGATTTGTTCGGGGGAGACCCCGATCGTGTCGAGTGATCGGCGCAGCATTTCGGACATCGCGGCGGCGTCGAGCGGTTGCCAGTCAGCGTTCTTTTCCAATGCCTCGTCGGTCGAAGCGTTCGGCGTTCCGCCCATTTGAGTCGGATCGAACGGTTCGGCCTTGTGTTCCGGGATCAGCGACTCGGGAATCTGCGATTCGGGTTGTGCCGGCGGTTCTTCGGGAGAAGTCGCATCAGCGGCAAACGGAGAAGATGTCTGGTGGAAAGGCGATTTAGCAGAGAGCGTTTGAGAGAAGGCGGGCGTCGAAAGTCCGGCGAGGACGAGAAGTTTCCCGATCGTCGCGAGACGTTGTCGTCGCGGTCGGTCTAGCCGGTAGGCCGTAGCCCGGGTCTCTGTCACGCGTCGCATTCACCATTCTCCCAAACAGTCAGGTTCATCGGTTGCGTTTGGTTACCAGATCACGTGTGATTTGGTACAGCCGATCTTGTCTTTGCGCAAGGTCTCGAAGCAAGGGCAATATTTCTTCACCGTTGGAATTGTCGCCACCGGCACTATCAACATCGAGCAAGTCGCCGTAGCGATCTGTCGTCCCTTGAATCCGACTCTGCATCGTTCGCAATAATTTTAGCTCAGCAAGTGCTTGGACGAGCGGTTCTTCTCCAGAACCCTGATTTGGCTGTGGTCCGCCGTCCTGTTGTTGCTGTTGCTGCTTCTTTTCATTATCGCGTTGAGCCTTCGCAAGGGCCGCAATCATCTCCTCGAGAGCCGCCAGGATGTCACTCTGGATCCCTTGCGTGACAGCATCGATTTTGCTCTGCCCCAAACGGGTGGTCACTCGTTTCGTGTCCTCCCGAAGTTGCAAAATTACTTCGGGAAACGCGACACTTGAGCCTTCTTCCTTTAAAAGTAGCATCGCCCGATCAGCTTCGAGCGTAATTTTTTGCTCTTCGAAGGCCAAATCGCCGGCCTTCAAATCAGTTGAGCGGTCACGTTGTGACAGAGGGGTTTGTGCTAATTGAGACGTGTCGTCGAGCACAGCGGACTGCATCGCCGCCATTTTTCGCAATCGTGATTCGAGTTTCGCGAGTTCACGCTGAATTTCCTCTTCGCGTAATTGACGAAGGATCTTTTCCAGTTTGTCGATCGCTTTTCGGAGTTCCTCTTCGGCTTGACGCTGTTCCGCGGTGGCACCCTCACGCTCGTTCTTCGCGAGTTTGTCCTGTGCCTGCTTCATCCGCTCGATCGCTTTCTCGAGTTGCTCTTGAGCGTCCTGTTCAGGCGATTTGGGTTGTTGAGGCTGTTGATCCTGCTGTCCTTGCTGCGATTCACCCTGTTGCGATTCGCCTGGCTGCGATTCACTTGGTTGGGATTCACTGGGCTGGGATTCACTCTGTTGTGACTCGCTAGGCTGGCTTTCGCTTTGCTGGTCTTGTGGTTGGTTCTCGCTCGGTTGGCTTTCGGTCGACGGCTTGTTTTCTGAGTCAGCTTGATCGCTTTCTGAATCAGATTCGGATTCTTTGCCTGACTCCGATGACTCTTTGGATTCTCCGGATGAATCGGAGTTGGACGGATCTTTGGATTCCGATGGTTCGCCGGAGTCGGTTGGATCTTTCTCTTCGTCGCTATTGTTTTCGTCGCTGTCGCTGTCGTCCGAGTCGTCGTCGCCTTGAAGTTCTTCGTTAAGTTGTTCGGCTCGCTTCGAAATCTCTTCTTGCTCTTTGAGCACTTCGTCAAGTTCGACGCCATTTTCGGTGCGTGCTCGAACGCTGCGTTCGTTTCGTTCGGTCAAGCGAAGCTGTTTGATGATTTCGCCGATGCGTTTCTTTTCATCGCGAATACGAGAGCTGCGGTCTTCGGTTAGCAACAGTTTGAGCAAGCCCTCGAGTTCCGTGGTCGCAGACTTTTGATCGTCGAGTGCTGCGGATAATTGACCATTGGCGATTAAATCACCGGCACCGCGGAGTTTTTCAAGAACGAAACGTTCGCGTGATTGTCGGGCGACCCGTTTGAGCAATGAGGCACGTTCGGGGTTCTCGCGAGCTTCGACGTCGGCCAAGCGGAGCAACAGCTCTTCAAGGCGTGCGTAGCGTGACGCGACACTTGTTTGCCGAGCGACGAGCGGATCGGTTTCTTCGGTGACCTCATTGCTTTGCCCGGACGCGGCATTCGCAAACCAAGTCATTCCGCCGACGCTCAACACGATCAAGATCGGAACGATACCGAAGATTGATAGCCGTTTGGGTGAGGGTCCGTGCATATTACCGATCGTGCAAAGGATGAATGAGACTATTTGAACAGATCCAACACGCGTTTCTTCTGTTCTTCCTCGGTTTCTTCCAACAAATTTTCTTGGTCTTGGATTAATCCACGCATCAGATCCAATATCTCATTGAAACTCTCCAGGTCCAGCATTTTTTCGAGCACGGCGGAAAGTTGCAGCAGAATGGCATCGTTCGTCGCGACCGCGGTTTCGACGGCCGAACGCATTTCTACGTCAGCGGCGATCGCGTCGGTGGCGGCTTCGTCGGGAGTTTCACTCCCCATCAGGATTCGTTCTAGCTCAACGATCTGACGTCTGAGATTGGGGAAAGGTTCCTCGACGACGTCTGACAGGGGACTACGTACGCCCTCGTCGAGTCGTTCGCGTCGGTCGACGGAATCGATTCGGTTGTTGATCATTTCGAGCAGCAAATCGTCCAGCCCCGCGACAATTCCCTTGAGCTCGTCGGTCGTTTTTGCCGCCTGTAATTCGGCTTGCCGGATACGCAATTGAATCCGTTGCCGAGCGCGGAATGTGTCCTGGTCTGTGCTGTTGGCGTTGTCCGATGTGGTGGAATCAGAAACTTCATTGCCAGTGGACTCGTTCGTTTGATCCGATTCACCCGAATTATCGGAGTCCTCGGTCGTGGCGGGAGCGAGCAGTTCAGTCGCCTCGGATTCGATCGCGGTTAAGCTTTGACGCAGACGTCGCGTTTCGTCGATCGCTTGCTCGAGACGCGAGCGGAATTCGAGTTCCCGACGCTCCAGCGTTGCGAGCAAGGTTTCCGGTGTCACGATTTGCAGCCGAATGAGTTCACCCTGCGTGACGTGCGAGCCGGATAGGTTGAAGCGGTCTTGTGCCAACGTGTTCAGCAGCACCGTGCCGCCGGGAGTGATCGGATTCAACACCGACTCGTCGACAAGGTCACGTAAATCGATGGTCAGCGACGTATTGCCTTGGCGATCCAGTTCAGGGGCGACGGAATAGGACTGTTCCTCGGAAGCCGTCTCGCCAGGTTGGGCGGGGGCGGCGAGACGATTTTCCGGCGGTTGAGCACGGACGGTCATCGCGATCGACATCGATTCGATTCCATAATCATCTTTCGCCGTCGCCTCGATCGGGAGTCTTGCGATCGGCGTGATTGAGGAACCGATCCCTGAAAGTCGCATCGTGGTTTCGGGGGCTTCATCACGAACCACGCCGATAAAATATCGATAGGCTGCTTGTGCCGAGATGCCATCGGCGTCTCGCGGGACGATTCGGATCGAAGTGGCTTCGCGGACATCATTGAGAGCGAGGGTGAAGCTCATCGCATCCTCTGCGATCTCTGCTGACAACGCCGAGTCGGATTGGTGTCCGTCAGGGCTGTTGCCAATCGTTGCGCCGGAGCCGGCGTCGGATGCGACGACGTCGACGGCACCGAGCGGTGAACTGGCGATTCCCGTCAAGGTGAGAGAGCTGCCTTCGCGAATTCTCACGCCGGCCTGATAGTCGAGCTGTTGATCGAATTCCGCTCCGTTTGAGAAGACCCGCAAGTAGTCGGGGTATCGAACTTGCATCTGCATCTGTGCGATCGCGGGCGGATCGACCGCTTCGATGCGATATCCGGTCAATCGGTCGTCGAGTCCGCGGATCGACAGGGTCACCGAATCGGCGAGGGAGGTCAGCGGAGGTCCGTCGAGGACAAACGATTGGTATCCGTCAATCACGCGGCCGACGCGTCGCAAGTTGCTTTGGCCGCGGTTGCCTTCGTCGTCAATGTAGGACACCGTGCAAAGGTCGGGGATTTGATGGCCGAACTCTTCTCCGGCGGCGCGGATTCGCAGTGACGCGTTGCTGCCACGTGCCAAACGCACAACGCCGTCGTCGAACCCGACCAACTGCGTGGCTCCATCGTCTTCGTCGGAAGCCGAGATGATAGGAACTTCGACGCCGACCATTTCGAGTTGAGCGTGACGTGGCCACGGCGAATCGGAAAACAACGTCAAGCGACCGACGGCACGTCCGAACGTCTGGGGGCTGGCGATTGCCATCACGACGGCAGCCAATACCAACGGGATCACGATCGTCAATTTATGACGAATCGGTTCGGGGCGAAAAACGCGGTCCAGGTCGACCCGGTCGACTTGGCTCTCCGCCTCTTTGCGTACCTTTTGAATGAACGTGGGGCTGTAGGAATCGCCTTTGCGAGGCGTTTCACCCAATTGCACCGCGGTCACCAGACGTCCGCCGATCTCGGGATGGTGACGTTCGATCAGCAGTGCCAGAGAATCGTCGGGAAGATCTCGATTCATCCGCGAGACGAGGTATCGCCACAGGAACACGAGCGCGACGACAATCGTGACGATCAAGACGACGCAGCGTGCCGAGCGTGGCATCTCACTGCCGCCGATTCGGACGGGCAAGTAGTCCACCAAAAACGCGATCCAGAACGCCGCCAGAAACACCATCGCAACGGCCAGCACCGAATCCCACACGATGTACCGACGCACTTGATGACGCAGTCGCGATAACAACGACGCGACCGAGCGTGGTAAATGTTGGGAAGGGGATTGCGGCATGAAACTGAAGGTGTGGTAACGCGTGGGTGTCGGGGAATGGTCGGGATTGGTCAAACGCCAATCGTCAGTTGATCGTTTTGGTCATTATGCGAGTCGGTGCAGTCGGCGTGTAATCCATTCGAATGTCAGGACCGACGCGATCAGCCACATCAGCATCGCGTTGCGGCGTTCACCGAATGGGCGATCGGGAGTCCCGGCCAAGACCGTGACTTGCGGTTGGGGTTGGATCGTCGTTGTGAGCGATTGGACAACGTTCGCGATCGAACCGGCATCGTTGACGGGTAAATACTGACCCCGTGTCGTCGTTGCCAATTGCAGCAATTCATCATCGGCCCGACGGGGACGTTCGAGTTCGCTGGTCGGCAGACGGACTTGAACCGTTTGGCGGAGGATTTGTTCGTCCAACGCATCACCGACGGTCAACTGAACTTCGTACCCGCCGCTCTTGGTCGCGACGAAATTACCCGTGTAGGTCCCGCCCCGTGGCGAATCGGCCGCGGGTGTGAGGCGAAGGTCCTTGATGCGTCCGTCGGGCGATAGCAGTTTGGCGGTCACGAAAGGTTCGTTGAGCGGTTGGAATTGGTCATCAACCAACACCGCTCGAAGGGTCACGGTTTGTCCGACCATTGCCCGGGTCGCATCAACGAGCAGCACGCCCCGGTTGCTGTCCCGCAGCAGTCGTCCTTCGCTGACCCATCGAACCAGTTTCGTGTAATAGTTATCGAAGTATTGATCACCGGCCGCACGCAATCGCCACATCTCGCCGCTACCTTGGAAATAAACTCGTCCCGCGCCATAAAACTGGCTCGCCAAGAAGATCGGCAAACTACCGCTGACTTCCGTCGTCGGGTCCGAGAAGTACGCGTAGACTTTGGCACCCGGTTTCGCGCTTTTTACGCCGACATAGTCGTAGACGTTACCGACGTCCTGCCAAATTTCGAAGCTCTGTTCGGCGGTTCCGGCGACCCATAGGAATTCCGCACTCGCGGCTTCTGGGGTGAATTCCAACGGCCAAGCGTTGCGTCCGCCTTGTCGACCACCGCCCAACAGAGGGCCACGGGTGGCCAAGTTCACCGGAAAGAATCCGTTGATTTGGCTCGACCGAGCGTCACCGCGCTTCGAAGTGATCTTGGGATGGTAGACCGGTCCGGCGACCAGCACCAAACCGCCAGCTTGCTGCGTCAGGAAGCGATCGATCAGATCGAGCGACGCGGAATCGATTGCCGACCAATCAGGGTCAAACATCAGAATCGCGTCGTAGTCGAAAAGGTCTTCCGCGGTCTCAGGGAATTTCGTCAGCAATTCGTCCGCGTCTTGGCTGATCCCCGAACGCCCGGTCTGCAACCACACGTCGAGTTGAACCGAATCGTCTCGGAACAGCAGGTTTCGTACGAAACGATATTCGCGAGTGGGGCCGCCCGCGATCGCCAGCACTTTCAGTTTCCGAGCGACGACTTCGTATCGAGCCGTTTGCATGTCGTCGACACGATTGCGATCCTCCGGTGGCGCGACGATGCGAACGCCCAGGCGCCGCCGTCCGACCGTTTGCGGTTCGATCTCAAATCGGATCCCCGTCAAAGTTGCGTCTGGTTCGAGCCGCACGCGTTGACTTTCGAGAACTTGTCCACCCGGCAGACGCGTCGACGTTTCGTCGTCGGAGGCGGCGGCGACGCCTTCTTCGGCGGAATTGTCCAGGGCGTCGATGAGCTCAACGTCCACGTCCATTGCCGATTCACCGGTGGCTTGCAGGACCGCTGAAACGACGAACTTGTCTCCCGGATAAACTCGGCGTGGTGCTTCCAGGTCGACAACGCGAACATTGGTCGGCGGTTTGCTGCTGCCCAATCCGACGGGATACAGAGAGACTTCGTCACGGCGTGCCATCGCGAGTGCGGACGACAGTGGCGTCCCGCCGTTGTTCTGTCCGTCGGTGACTAAGACGACTCCGGCGAGAGTCGTCGAATCATGATCGACAAGGATCGAACGCAATGCGTCGCCGATCGGGCTTTGTGCTTGACTGGCCGCGAGTGCGGTTTCCCAATCGATCGAAACCGGTTCAGGAGCGTTCGTGTCGCTCGACTCAGATTGCGATCCCGGTTCATCTCTCGAGTCGTCTGCATTTGATTCCGACGTGTCACCCAATCCGACGATAGACGAGAACGATTGGTCGGTGTGGACCATGTAGACCGAGCCCAGCGAAATGATGCCTGTCACCATCGTGATCGCGGCGACTAGCAGCATCCAGCCGATTGTTTCGCCGCGTCGCGTGGACGCGTTTGCGTTCGTTGTGCCGTTTTCGTCGGACTTTGCGGGTCGCAGCGATGCGGCGCCGCCGACGATCAGCGACAACAGGGCAGCGATGGCGAAGACCGACAAGCAAAATAAACCGAACAGTGCGAACGGACTGGTCGGGTTCTCGTCGGTGGAGTTCGCGAGAGAGCTTTCGGTCGCGGCCAAGTCATTTGTATCGTCGTCGCCCGACTCACCGTCGTCGTTCTCCGGTGCCGATGTCGAGATCAACGTGGGGCCGCCGGGGCCGCCGATCGCGTAGACGCTCGTTCGATGTTCGTCGTCGAACGTGTCGACGAGTTTGGATTGTTGCAGGAGATCGAGGGCGAGTTGTGTTCGCGACGGAGAGTCCATCGCACCGCTTGATGGCAGCGACATCGATTGGCTCGTGTCGACCAAGACGACCACTTCGCTCGGTCGCGTGATCCTTCGCTCGGTCCGCCGAACGAGATCGAAGAACAGGAACACGATGGCCAAGATGGCGGTCAATCGAAGCCCGATGAGTGTCCACCGTACCGGACGCGGCAATTCCGCGGCGTCGCGTTGATAGTAGAACGCACAAACGGCCAACGCCCCGATGATTCCGATGAGCAACGAAGCCCAAATCCACCATCCGTCGATCGATGCGGTTCGTGCAAATTCGTAAACGATCATCGCTTCACCTCCGTCGTGTCGCTGGATTCAACCGATCCGACGGCGCCAGAGCGTCGCGAGCGAGAGCGGGAACGAGGGCGAGTTTCGATCGCCGATTCGTGAGCTCCACGGGCGTTTCCGAATCCCGATGTGTGGGGACGGGCTCGTTCCGATTTGTTCGGTTTGACATGATAGGACGCCCATGCGGCGAGTGCTTGTTCGACCGCCAGCAGGATTGCCAACAACGCTAGAAGGATCAGTAAGAAAGTTGACATTCCGCCGATATTGCCGTCGTTCTCCCATGTTCCCGACGCCATGAACTCGATGCCCATGCCCGGCAGGTCTCGTAACACCTCGGCGTGAGAAACCTGAGCCAGATCGCTCTCGCCGACTCGCAGTACCGAGGCGACGGGAAGGACGCTTGTTTGTCCGTCTGTGCCGGTTCGTTGCCACTCCGCAACACCCGGCATTAGAAAATCGTCAAAGCCGGCTTGGTCGGCAACCACCATTTCAATTGGTGACAAAACCACGGTAGGCGATTGGTCATCGGCTTCGATTTCGATCGACATCCGAGGTGGTTCGTCGGCAGGCGGCAGCAGCACGACCGTGGGCAGATAGCTGTCGCCGGGCACCGCCAATTCGGCCGGTTCGTCGATCAGGCGTGACGTCGGCGGCGCCGCACCACTGAACAGCATCGCGTTGGCTTGCAAAAGGAACACGACGAAGGTCGGGTCGCCGGGCCAATTGTTCCACGTCCCGTCCAGTCCTGTGTTGACCGTCACGACGCGGCCTCGGCCGAGAGCATGCCGTACGGCGACAGGAATGCCGTCACCACGTTCGAGCAACACGCGGACATCGAGAGGATCATCAATCGCCGCGAGGCTAGGTTCCGCCCGCGATTCAGGATCGGCGTCCGAGGGCTCGTCCGTCTCCGGTGCAATGGCGGGTATTTCCTCGAGCAGCGGCGGGGCGGGTGCCCAAACGCTTTGCAGGTTCACTAAACCGAAGACACCGTTGCCGGCTCTCGCGATCGGTCCCAGCAATTCAGAGTCTTTACCGAAGACGAGGGCGTTTTTGCGGTTCTTTTGGCTCGGATCCTCATTGGTAGAGGAATCGTCGCCCGAGAAATCAGTGCCCGACGATCCGAACACGGTTTCAGCGGTCACGACGCGATCGAGTTGGTATGGCAGAAGATTCCGTTTCGCGGCCGCGAGTGTGCTGTTGTAGTTTTGCGCCGAAACGTTTTGGCCAAGGAACCAGGCCAAGCCGCCACCGCCCTGCACGTACTGGGTCAGCGTGTCGGCGGCCCGTTCGCTGATTTGCGGGACGTCGATCAGGTAAATCGCACGGTACCGTTGTAGCGTCTCGAGCGAGGCGTCACGCAACATGGACATCGGTCGCACTTCCGGGATCGCACCGATGCGGACTTGGCTGCCCGGATCAAGTACGGAGGAAATGTGGTAGCTGCCCAATCCATCGGAGTCACCGTCAATGATCAGAACACGCTGGGCATCTGCGAGCGGGATGGTGCAGACACGCGTGTTATCGATCGCTAACGAGTCGTCGGGTAATCCAACGCGGACGACGTGAGTGCCCTGTTTGTCGATGTAAACTTGAAACGATTTGGTCAATTGCTGTCCGGCGGGGATCGATTCGATCATGATCGCCGGTAGGCTTTGAACCGAACCGCTGAGCGTCGATGTCGGGTCCGCAATTTTGACATCGTCACCGTACGTGATCACCGCCGCGGTCAGGGCCACGTTTCGGACTTCGGTATCCGAGAAGTTTTTGACCGTGACGTTCATCATCACCGGGACTCCCGCGACCCACACATCCGGCTCGGGCGCCAAGTCGGTGATGGCGAGGTTGCGAGGGCTCGATGTTCCGCCGCTGGCGACGCAGTCGATCATACGGATGTCGGCGCCGCTTTTCTTGGCTTTTTCCAGCGAAACGGCCATCCGTCGTGGCGATTGCCAATCTCGCCGAGAGAAATCGCTGACCACATACAGCCGTCGAGAATCGGCCGGGTTGGCGTCGAGCAAGTCGCTCGCCAGGTCGATCGCGGCGACGAGATCGGTACGCAACGTCGAGGCTCGCGTGCTCATCAGTCGTTCGATTTGACGCGCGTCGCCGGTCACCGTTTGCGCGGCGAGGTCCGCGGCGGCATCGGCGGATCCTGACTTGGAGTCACTGACCATCGTCGCACGACTGGCTCGCATCACCGTGATTTGATGGATGCCCTCGTCATTGCTGAGGCTGCGAACGAGCGACGAGACCGCCGACAGAGCTCGGTCGTAGGCCGTTGAGTCGCGGCTGGCGTCGATTTTGGGTTCACCACCTGCTGCGCCGGAGCCGCTGTTGCCCATGACGCGTTGACGCATCGAGTAGCTGTCGTCGAGGACGATCACGTGGTGAGTGGTCTGCCCGCCGATCGCACCAATCAACCCGCGTCCACCGATCAGTCCCGCGAGAACCGCGATCAACAACGCAGCCACCGCGAGACGAGTGAGCAACAGCAGCAATTGCCGCAGCACGATCCAGCGACGTTGTTTCCGATAACTCGCCAGCAAAAAATCCATGGCCGCCCACTGAGTCCGTCGGTGGCGCAACAGATTGATCAAGTGAACCAGTAACGGAACACCGATGAAAAGGAATCCGGCGGCGAGGGAAGGGTAGAGGAGCAAGGAAGTTTTGAAAGGTTGGTGGGGGAAAGAGGTGGCAGGAAACAGGAAACAGGTTGGCTGGTGGACGAGAGAGCAGGTGGGCGGTTGGTGGGTGACTACATTTGGTGACTGACTACATGCGGCCGGTTGCCTGTCGACGTGCCACCTGTTTACGTTTCTCCTCCAATCTCCTAACCCCTTTGTCGTGCGGATAGGAATTTGGCGAGGACGGCGTCGAGTGGGTCGGACGTGCGGACTTGCATCGTATCAATTTTCAATCGGCCACACGTGCGGCGAACATTTTCCATGAACCCGTCGAGTGCCTCGAGGTATCCCTCACGCAGTGCGGCGGGGTTGCAGTTCAAGAAGGTGGGATCTTCTAAGCCTTCGAATCGGGTTGCCCCGGTGAACTCAAAATCCCATTCGTCGTCATGCAATACATGAAACAACGCGACGTCGTGGCCTTGCGAACGCAGCAAACGCAGGCCATCGGTAAGTGAATCGATGCCCAACAGGTCTGAGATGACCACCACCAAACCGCCCCGCGGGATCGCCGCGGCGACTTGACGGGTGACCTTGGGCAAGTGCGTTTGTCCGTCCGTTGTGGACGAGGCGAGCGCGTTCAACATGCGGTTGAGTTGATGTTGATTGCTGCGTGCCGGGACGCTGTCGCGGATCTCGGTATCGAACGTGAATAATCCCGCCGCGTCTTTTTGACGAAGTGCGAGATAGGCCAGCGACGCGGCGATTGACGACGCGTAGTGGAATTTGTTCCGTTCGCTTTCGCCGTACGCCATGCTGCCGCTGCAGTCGACGAGCAGGTGCAAGCGAAGGTTCGTTTCCTCTTCGAATTGCTTGATCGTCAAACGGTCCTGGCGTGCATACACCTTCCAATCGATGTGCCGCAATTCATCACCGGCAACGTAAGGCCGGTGTTGAAGAAACTCGATCGATTGGCCGAAGTACGGGCTGCGGTGCATCCCCGACAAGAACCCTTCGACGACACGTCGCGCCGTCAGTTCCAATCGCCGAATGCGAGCCGTGACCTCAGGTCGCAAATATTTTTTGGAATCGGGCATCACGTGACAATTCGTCTTCGGTCGTTGGGGTCGCGTCGATGATCCGTTCGATCACGTCATCGCTCGTGATTCCTTCACTTTCGGCGGCAAAGTTCACCACCATCCGATGCCGGAGCACGGGTGGGGCGAGCGCCTGAATGTCTTCGACCTGAACATGATGTCGACCCTGCAGCAACGCACGCGCCTTGCCACCGAGAATCATGAACTGAACCGCCCGTGGGCCGGCACCCCATCCGACCAAATCGTCGACGAAATCCGGCACGCCTTCACCACCGACTCGCGTTTGTCGCACTAACGACAACGCGTAACGGATCACGTGATCGCTGACGGGGACTTGGCGAACGAGATGTTGCAGCCGAAGGATTTCCTCGCCGGTGAGGACCGGTTCGGCGGTACCCGACACGGTTCCCGTGGTGCGACGTGCGACTTCGAATTCCTCATCGAAACTCGGGTAGTCGACGAAAATCTTGAACATGAACCGGTCTTGTTGAGCTTCCGGCAGCGGGTAGGTGCCTTCTTGCTCGATCGGGTTTTGGGTGGCGAGCACAAAGAACGGATCGTCGAGCACGTGGCGTTCGCGCCCCGCGGTGACCTGACGTTCCTGCATCGCTTCGAGCAGCGAGGCCTGCGTCTTGGGAGGCGTCCGGTTGATTTCGTCGGCCAAAACGATGTTGGCAAACAGCGGTCCGGGCATGAACCTGAGTTCGCGGTGTCCTGACGCCCGGTCCTCTTCGATGATTTCTGTCCCCGTCACGTCGGCGGGCATCAAGTCGGGCGTGAATTGGATCCGGCTGAACGAAAGGTCGAGCGTCTTCGCCAGCGTGCTGATCATCAGCGTCTTGGCGAGACCCGGGACGCCCTCGAGCAGAACGTGGCCGCGGCTGAACAGGCAGATCAAAATTTCGTCGATCACGTGTTCTTGGCCGACGATGATTTTGCCGAGTTCCGCCAAAACCCGCTCGCGGGCGGCATGCAGAAGGCCGGCGTCGGCCTCACTGACGGGGGCGTCGACAGGCGATCCGGTGCCACCGGGTTGGCCGTTGCCGGTTTCCTGAGCGTGATCAGAGTGCTCGGGTTGATTCATTCAGACGGTCTCAAAGAGGACGTTTTCAGAAAAAGAGATGACGCAGTTTAACGCGCACGGAAGCTTTGTGATGCCAGGGGGACCCGGATTTGGTAATCACACGCCCTGCGTCGCGTGCTAGTGCTAGAAAACAAACCCCAATCCCGATTCAGACGCGTGTGCGTCCGAAAGAGTTCATGATCTGTCTCGGTTGAGCGTAGTTGGGGCCGGTTGAAACGGGGTGGGTTGGAGCGAAATGGCGAGAGTGACTTGCTCGTGGGAGCGTTCGGGCTCGGGGCCATCGCGGTGGGTGTGAACCGGTTACGCTTCGCTGGTCGAATCGGACGTCGGTTTCGCCCGCACCCAAACTTCGTCGTTCTCGACTTTCACGTCAAAGCAATCGACTTTCGTTCGCGGGTTGTCTTCCCAAGTTCCGTCGACGATGCAAAACCGCCACGCATGCCATGGGCATGAGACCGAGTTTCCTTCGACGTAACCTTCGGCGAGCGAGGCTCCCATATGGGGGCACATGTCGTCGATCGCGTACCACTGGTCTCCTTTTCGAAACACGGCCACCATCCGATCTTTGATCGAGAACGCTCGGCCGACGTTGTCTTCGAATTCGGTGACTTTCCCGACGTTCTCGTATTCGCTCATGATGGATTCGTTTGGGGGAGGTTTGTGGGTGATCGTGATTATCGGTATCGCCGGAGTCGTCAGGCTTCGGGGGAGGTCGGCTGTGTTTCGTGGGGTGGGTTGCGTGGGTGGTGCCTGAACGTTGACGAGCCCGGCGATGGTGGTGTGGAAACGGCGTGCCGGATGCGGTGGTTTGTCACGGGGTTAAACCTTATCCTAGTTGCGTCTGTCCGGCGACCTGCGGTTTACCACGCTGTTCTTACTCTAGTTACATATAACGGATTGCCATGATCAACCACACTCTCAAACGCAGGCTCGAATCGGTCGTTTTGCCGTATGTTCAGATGCCGGCACAGTATGTAGGTGGTGAACGCAACATCGTTGTCAAAAATCACGACGAAGTCACCGGGCGGCTGGCGATCGGATTTCCCGACGCTTACACGATCGGAATGAGCCACCATGGATTGCAAGTACTGTACTCGTTGATCAATCGCCGAGACGATTGGTGTGCAGAGCGGGTTTTCACGCCGTGGCCGGACATGGAAGCGAAACTTCGCGAATACGATCTGCCTCTCTATACGCTCGAAACGTTCACGCCGCTGAGTGAATTCGATGTCGTCGGGTTGTCGTTGCAGTATGAAATCAGTTCGCCGAACGTTTTGACGATGATCGATCTCGGCGGCATTCCGCTCGAAGCCGAGGATCGCACGATGGCCGATCCGTTGTTGCTCGCCGGCGGGCCGTGTTGTCAGAACCCCGAGCCGATGGCGGATTATTTTGACGTGATGGTGACCGGTGACGGGGAGCCCGCGTTGCCGGTGATCTGCGACGCGTGGTTGAAACTCCGTCAGGAAGCTCGATTGCCCGACGGCAGTTACACGCCAGGTGAAGCGGGCCGTCGCGAGCGAGAAGATGCTCTTGCGAAAATCGCCGCCGAGTTTGAGTTCGCTTACGTTCCCCGTTTTTACACACCCGAGTACGTTGACGGGCGAGTGTCGGCGAATCCTCGTAACCGCGACGACGTTCCTGAAACGATCGCCCCGAGCGTGATCTCGGATCTCGATGGCATCCCGTTGCCGACCGCGCCGATCGTTCCTTATGTGAAATGTGTTCACGACCGGATCGCGATCGAAATCATGCGGGGTTGCCCGCACCTTTGCCGGTTCTGTCAAAGTACGGTGATCAAACGACCGCTGCGTATTCGTGAAGTCGACACGATTGTGGATGCGGCATTGGAGAGTTATCGCAACACGGGCTACAACGAAATCAGCGTTCTGTCGCTGTCGAGCAGTGATTACCCGCACTTCGAACCGCTGATCCGGCGTCTGCACGAAGTCTTCCGTCCGCTCGGTGTGAACATCACGGTGCCGAGTTTGCGGGTGAACGATCAGTTGCGAAGTCTTCCCGAATTGATCGGCAGTGATCGCCGTCGATCGCTTACGCTCGCACCGGAAGTCGCCCGCGATGACATGCGTGAGCAGATCCGTAAGAAGATTAAGAACAGCGATTTGATCGAAGGTTGCCGCGCCGCGTTCCAGAACGGATTCGAGAGCGTCAAGCTGTACTTCATGTGCGGTCTGCCTGGCGAGCGTCAGGTCGATCTCGACGGTATCGTGGATCTGGCCGAAGCGATCGCAACGGTTGGCAAAGAGGTGAATGGCCGAAACGCACGAGTGACCGCGAGCGTTTCGAATTTCGTGCCCAAGGCGCATACGCCGTATCAGTGGAACGGGATGCAGTCGCGCGAGTATTTCGCATGGGCACACAAATATCTTTACAGCCGCCGGACGATTCGCAGCGTGAACATCAAGTGTCACGATATCGAAACGAGTCTGCTCGAGGGTGTGCTTAGTCGTGGCGATCGCCGAACCGGCAAAGCCATCCGACTGGCGTGGGAGCGCGGGGCGAGAATGGACGGCTGGACCGAGCACCTCGACCCTGAGAGATGGTGGACCGCGATCGAGGACGCCGGATTGGACGTGCAAAATTTGTTGCACGACAAATACGAGCTGATGGACAAACTCCCCTGGGACCACGTCAACGTGAAGTTCGGCCGCACGTATCTCGAGAAAGAACAAACACGAGCCACAATCCAACTCGCCGACATGGCCGCCGCGATTTAGTAGGCAGGCGTCGTTTGTGCCTGCCCGGGTAAGTGCCTCAGTAGCCCGTGTCTGTGGTGATTGGTGATTGGTGATTGGTGATTGGTGATTGGTGATTGGTGATTGGTGATTGGTGATTGGTGATTGGTGATGGT
>NZ_JACHXU010000031.1:20757-96394 GCF_014192335.1 Aporhodopirellula rubra
ATTGGTGTTGGTGTTGGTGTTGGTGTTGGTGTTGGTGTTGGTGTTGGTGTTGGTGTTGGTGTTGGTGTTGGTGTTGGTGTTGGTGTTGGTGTTGGTGTTGGTGTTGGTGTTGGTGTTGGTGTTGGTGCTGGTGCTGGTGCTGGTGCTGGTGCTGGTGCTGGTGCTGGTGCTGGTGCTGGTGCTGGTGCTGGTGCGCGACCAGGCCCGGAGGGCCGATACAACCCATGCCGGTGGCGCGAGCCACCGGTTTTGTTGATGGGAAATCATTTGAGGCCTGGAGGGCCGGTACAAACTCAGTTGTATCGGCCCTTCAGGCCTTGGGTGATTGGATCGGGGCGGTAACCGGGCCTTATCAGGCCCGGCACTGGTTGTGCCGGCCCTCCGGGCCTTTTGGTGGGGAGGCTTGGGGTGCACGGGAGCAAACCTTGGCCGGTTGTGATTCGCGGGGATGGCTGGGTGATCTAGAGGGCGGCGTGTCTCAAGCCTGCCTGGCGAGTCCCTTCAGTGTTGGCGTGCGACCGGGCCCGGAGGGCCTGTGCAACCTTTGCCAGTGGCGGGAGCGACCGGTTTTGCTGACAGATTCTTCCCCACCCAACGAAAGAACCCTCCATCAGTTTCCTGATGGAGGGTTCCGGTTGTTTGACCTGAAAGCGGTTTGCTTTCGGGTTTAGTTTCTTGGGTCGAAACCGGTTTGGGCGATTTCTTCCTCTTCTTGGATGATGATCCGTGGCGTCACCATCAGCATCAGGCTGGTCGAGGTCCGGCCCACACCCGTGTTGCGGAACAAGCGGCTGACGTAAGGGATCTTGCTCAAGAATGGGACACCGCGTTCGTTGCGGCCTTCGCTCATTCGCTTGATACCACCGAGCAGGATCGTACCGCCGTCTGGGACACTCACGGTCGTGCTGACCGAAGTGGACGCAAACGTTGGTTGCTGCACGGTCGTACCTTGGATGATGTCCTCTTCTTCGTTCTCGTCGTTTTCATCGATCACGCCGTCACCGTTGGTGTCGACTTCGCTTGTGCTCGAGCTGCGTGTCGTGCGGCTGCCTTCGTAGGTGAACGTGTTGACTTCACCGATCTGGCTGAACGTCGGAACGAGCGTCAGGCGAACGAATCGCTTGTCATCACTGACAACACCTTGCACGTTCAGCCGTGTGCCTTCGTCGAGGACGACAATGACGGGCTGTTGTGCGACGGCGAAGTCACCGACGACGGGGACGATACTGGTCACGAATGGTCGCGACACGGTGTCGTTAATCGATGCGATCTGTCCGTCGAACAGGGTCACCTTCGGTGCCTGCATGATGTTACTGCGGTTGTCACCTTGAGCGGCCTGCAAGAAGAAGAACGCTTCGATGTCACTCAGGATCGCAAAGCCGATCGTTGAAATGGCACCGGTGTCACCACCGAACGGGGCAACCGCACCACTGAAGGTTTGGTTGTCGAATCGAATGTCGAGGTCAGCGGTTGGGATACCAGGGGCGTCCAGACCGATCGTGACGGCGGAACCCGAGTCATCGTTAGGGATGCTTTGGGCGTTGTCATCGAAGCGAACGTCGAAGTCGATACCGATTTGTTCGAAGAACGTGTCGGCGAGCGTGATGAAGCGAACTTCGATCGTGATCTGCAGGTTTTGCAGGCGGCGAAGCGATTCGAGCAAGTCGACGATTTGGTCGTGCACGTCACTCGTCGTGCTGATCACCAGCGACAAGTTTTGTGGGTAAGGAGCCATCGTTCCGACGCCACCGAGAGCTTCCCAGCTATCCGGTTCGATCGTTTGTTGGATCAGTTGCATGAGCGAGTCGAAGTCAGCCATCGATCCACCACCACGACCCGATTGGGCCATGCCGGAGGTGCCGAGGCCGCCTGCGAATCCTGAGCCGCTGCCCATCGGATTGTACTGGCCGAGCATGTTGCGACCGAGGTTGTTGCTCGCATTGTTGGCCATGCCGCCGCCGAGATCGGTCATCGAAACCGGTACGACTTGAACGTCTGTTGTCGGGCGAATCATTTGGTAAGCCGACTTCAACGCACCGGCGAGCCCGTGTTCGTAGCCCGAGATGAAGTTCGGGATCGGGGTCACGAGGTCAGCGACGCGATATGTTCGTGGGAACGTCATCGTGCGTCGTGCTTCGCGGCTGGTCACGTTGAGCACGTCATTTTGCAGCACGTAGGTCAAGTCGAGGTCTTCGAGCAAGATGTTCAGTGCACTCTTGAGCGGCAGACGGCTGGTGATCGATTTCGATACCGGCGTGTCGCGGCTGATTCGGATCGCAGCAAGGGCTCGTTGGTCGATCACGATCGGCACACCGGTGACGGCGGACAGATCATCAAGGACTTCACCGAGAGGGCTGTTGCGGTATTTCAGTTCGACATCGGTTTCGAGTTTGCGTTCGATCTCTTGTTCGCGGAGGCTCAGACGTGAGTTGCTGTCACGTGCGGCGAGACGGCGACGAGAGATGGCTTCCCAGTCTTTCGGGTCACGGAATTGAAACGGACGATCCGGGTCGGGAGCGACTGCGGTTCGGCCGATGTCGAGCATGGTGCGTGCGAATCCGTTCTCGCTGTCGGCACGAATGTCGTCGTCCATTTGGATTCGGACTTGCGTGCGACTGTTGTGGAACATCGTCATCGCGATGGTCGAGTCAGGCTTCAGCTCGCCGACTTGTTTGGCGATCACTTCGGCTTCTTCGTACCGCTTTTGATCCATCAGGTCGTTGAAGCTGTCGACCAGCAACGAAATCTCTTGATCGATTCGTGCTTCTCGAGCGTCTTCAGTTTCCATCTCGGTACGAATGCGTTCGTTTTCGAGATCGAGGTCGATTTTGGCGCGGTTTGCGTTGACGTAGTTTTGTTGTTCGGTCAGGGCACGACCGACCATTGCGGCGAGCGAGGCACGTGAGGCTTCGTCGATGTTCGCACCTTCGACCTTGCGAGCGAGGCGTTCGAGGTCGTTGACGGCGTCCAGTGGAGCGTCGGTTTTCTTCTCGTTCGCTTTGGCGAGTTCGGTGGTGACTTCGCGGTACAGTCGTTTGACTTGTTGAGCGGCAGCCAGGTCAGCCTTTTCGATTGCCGACATGGGTGCGGCGGGGCTGGTTGGCGTTGGCATCCGCGAAGGTTGCAGCAACGTCAGTTTGTCTTGCAGGGCACGGCGAGTGTCGACGGGCAGGTCGGCTTCGAATTCCCATGCTTTGACGAATTTCGCACGTGCTTCGGATTGGTTGCCGGCCGACAAGAGCTTCATGCCTTCGGAGAACAGGCGTTCGCCTTCGGACGATCCGCTGTTGTTGTCACCAACGAAAGTCGACGCGGTGGCTTGCACTTGTTGAATGTTGGTCGGTCCGCCTGGGGTGAACGTGCCGCCGGCTTGGGCGACCATCGCGTTGGCGGGTTGGCCGGCTTGTCCGATCGGCATCACGCCGTTGGTTTGGGTGATGTTTGGATTGGTGATTGGCATTTGAGCCAATTGATTCAGGTCCAGTCCGCTGCGGCGAGCGGCCGACTGAACGTCGAGCATCAACTGCCAAGGGCGGGCATCGCCAGGATTGAATTCGTGTTGAGCCACCCCGAGCCGTTGGGCGGCGGTGGCGAATTGGAAGGCGGCACCAACGTCGCCACGATCCAAGGCCGTGCGGCCCATCGCGGTGAGTCGGCGGCTTTCCTGTTGGCGTCGTTCGAGCGGCCATAATGTCGGATTAGCAGGAGAGGCGTTCACCTGTTGAGCGTCGATCGGCTGCATCGCCGATGCCGAGGGTGCGGCGACGGGCGTGAGGTTCAACAGGCTGCCGTCGATGCCACGTGCGACCAAACGGTCGTAACGTTGACGAAGCTCGGGGCTCGACGGTGCGGATTGGTGTGCCGCACGGTAGGCTTGCACCGCACCGGTGAAGTTGCCCGCGGCGATCGCTGCGTCAATGGTTTGCAATTGCGACGCGATGCTCTTGGCACCGGCACCGTTGCCGCTCGGTTGGGCCGTCGATCCGGGCAGCGTGAACTGCCCATTGGCGGTTGGTGTTACGATGAACAGACATCCGACCAAGCACAGAGGCATGACCGAACCTTTCGGGATAGTCATACGCGATCTCCTTGGCGGATGGGGTAATGAGGTCGGGCTTGTTCCGACAATCTCACCGGGGTCGAGGTTACAGTCGACAGCACGCCGCTCTTCATGAGTGGTGTAGCTGTGTTCGACACTAGATGAACTCTTCTGCCTGGACGGCTTATTCGAGCGGTTCAACGCGACTCTCCTTCTTCGCGGTGAGACATTGGACAGATTTCGGAAAGCTCTCGCATCAGCTCAAAATCCTTTCGAGGCGATACGGAAACCTTCCGAGTGGGTCTGGCAATACGAACTGATCGAAGGCGGCGTCAAGTCGTTTTTGGGTGTTTTTTATATAGCGAAATCTTCAAAGTTTGGCTCAAGTCGTCGTTTCGACCGAGGAAAACGGGGTGATTGAAACGGTGCGACAACCTCGTGGGTGGGGGGCAAAACGGACTACGGCAAAAAAATGTGAAAAAAAAATTTCGGTTTACGCGATATCTCGTTCCATACGCGATGTCGCGAAATCAGCGTTTCCAACGGCTGATCGTTGGGAGGAGATGCCAGCATTGACGTGCCAAAATCGCCGCAAGTGATGCCATCTCACGGAAAGTCGCATGTTGCATTAGAATCATGTAATTCCGTGGATAATTTGAAAGCTCGCGATGAAAGACTGGAAAACGCAAAACTGGTTTGGGCACGAAATCGAGGCGGGATCGCATCAAAACGTCGACTTAGAAATTTCCGAGAGTTACAGCGGTCGTAACATCTCGATTCCCTTGCGAGTGATCCGCGGCAGCAAACCTGGCCCGACCGTTTTCGTTACCGGGGCACTGCACGGGGATGAACTCAATGGGACCGGTGCGATTCGGTCGCTGTTGGCGGATCCTGAATGGGGCCCCTCGTGCGGCAACGTGCTGATGATCCCGGTCTTGAACGTGTTGGGGTTCGAACGACACTCGCGGTACCTCCCCGACCGTCGAGACCTCAACCGTTGTTTTCCCGGCAACGCGTCGGGCAGCATGGCGACACGGATGGCGAAAGTCATCTTTGATGCGGTCGTCGCGCAATGCGATTTCGGGATCGATCTTCACACCGCGGCGGTCCGGCGGACGAACTATCCCAACGTGCGTTGCGATTTCAAGAATCAAGAATGTTTGCGATTGGCGATGGCGTTCGGCGCCGGTGTGCTGTTGGACGGTCGCGGGCCGAAGGGATCGTTTCGACGTGAGGCGACCTTGGCGGGATGTCCAACGATTGTGGTCGAAGGTGGCGAAGTTTGGAAAGTCGAGCCTTCGGTTTTGGAATGCATGACACGTGGGATCGTGAACGTTCTGAAAGTTCTCGAGATGATCGAGGGCGAACCCGACGTGCCCGAAAACCAAGTCAGGTTGAAGCACACGAAGTGGGTGCGGGCCGAACACGGCGGTTTCATGGACATGCACGTGTCACCAGGATCCACCGTTGTCAAAGGACAACCACTGGCAACGAACAGCAGTCTCGTGCAAGAGGACCACAACCGATTGGAGGCCCCTTTTGATGGGATCGTCATCGGCATGACAACGCTGCCCGCGGTGCAACCGGGAGAACCTGTGATCCATCTCGGAAAGTTGGCGAGTCCCAAGACCGCACGCCGCGTTGAAAAACAAACTCAAGCCGACGACATGCAACGAACCGCTCAAGAACACCTGTCAACGAACATGCAGGTGACCGAACCGATCGATTGCGAACCGAGTGAGAGCGAACCGGTTGAATAAGACAGTTGTGTCGGTGTCTATGCGGTAGCCACCCTCCCCAGTCAGTGGACTACGTTTTAGGCAACGTCGCAGGCGGGCGTGAGTTCGCATCGTTTCCAAAATGACCTGCGACCTCCTCGTTTAGGAGCCGAGCGTTCGTGATGCCGTTCACGCGGTTTTGTCGCGGCGCGATGGTCATCGGATTTGGGTTAGTTATCCGATTCGACAGGTGTGTCGGCGCGAATTTCTTCGATGCCGACGCCTTCGCCACGGTCGGGAGACAGGCGGTAGACGCGATCGGCGTGGCGGATGAAATGGTTCACGTCGTGGTGGCTGATCATCAAGACTTGGAACCCCAACGCCGTGCCCGCTTCTTGCACGATTCGCGTGAGTTTGGGGACGAGGTCGGGGTGCAGCCAGCAGTCTTGCTCGTCAAGCACGAGGAATTTGCGGTGGCGTCGTTCATCGAGTGTTGTGATTGCGAGCATACGCAAACCGACCGAAACAACGTTCGCAACCGAACCGCCCTGACCTTTCATGATGTCTTCGGTGTTCTCGCCGCGTGAGATTGAAAACTCGACGCTGGCGGCGCCTCGCGTGAACGTGGCACCGGCCTTGAACTCGATGTCCTGCTCGAGAACTTCCTGAAGTGCCTTGGTCATCGTGTTCTCAATCAGCGTCAATTGCCTCTGGAAGACATCGTTGCCGAGTTTTTCCAACGCCGCGGTGACATTGTCGGCAATCGCGAGGAAACGATTTTCTTCAGCGAGTTGCTCAGCAACCTTTTTCTGTCGCGACACCAATTCATCACGCTTGCCCTCGATGCGATGGGCGCGGTTGCGAAGGTCAGCAAGATCGGGAAGCGTGGTCAAGGGTTTGACGTGGGGCTAGTGAAAGGTATCAGCCAATAATGTTCTCTCCCCTCGTTCGACCCTCCCGGAGGGAGGGTGATGAGATTTTGGGGAGGTTGTTGAGAGACGGTTGATTTGTCGGGAGTCGGGGCAACGCTTCGTTCATCCTCCGCTTGGGAGGGACCGCCCGTTTCGGTCCGGGGAGGGTATTATGAATTCGTGTACGCCGGAGGCGTTTCAGTCAGTAGCCTGCCGCCGAGCGACGCGAACACTGCCGGGGCCTTCTGACGAGATCCGAGCGTTTCGCTTAGGCGTCGGCGGTTGTGTTCGCTGCGGTGGCCTTCTCGACTTCGGCTAGGTCGCCGCTGATCTTGTCGAGCAATGTTTGGTATTCGCTGCGTCGTTTTTCGTTTTCGGTTTCCATCTGTTCGAGCTTTTCGGTCAGTTCCTTCACGTCGCTGGTTCCGAATTCTTTCTCGGCTTCGGCTTGCAACGCTGTCAGTTGCTTTTGGGCTTCCTGCAGTTGCGTTTGAGCTTGGATCTTTCGTTCGTTGAGTTGTTCGTACTCGGACTTGAGTTGTTCGATGGTGCGTGCGGTCATGGTGTTCCGTTGAGGGAAAGCGAATGGGCTATTGAGTTGATTCGGTGACTTCGGCGGCGAGTCGCATGATCTCTTCAGCGACGGACGCGTCGAACTGGTTCACGTTCTGTTCGAGGTAGGTCATCAACCCCGCGCCGCTGTCGGTTTTTCGCTGCGTCAATTCTCGCAAATCGGCGATGAACGCGGAACCGTCGGCGGCCTCTTCTTCGGCGGCGTCGCCGATCACTTCGGGGTGGAAGACGTCGTCGAACGGTGCGTGTGGTACTCGGACCCAACGCAGAGTCCAAGGCACGTTCGATTGGGATTGAAAGTCGAACGATTCGATCGCGTCGTCTTTCTCGACGGCGGTGTTCGTCGGTGGCACGACGCAGACTACCGCGGGGAGGTGTGACCGCGACGCGTCGCTGCGGGCACGGCGAGTGATGTTGCCCGCGGTGATCCAGTTCGTGCCGTCTTTGCGGACAGGTTCTAATCGTCGGTGGACGTGTCCGTTGACGATCAGGTCGATGCCCGGAATCATTTTCGGCCGGATCCGGCCGGCTTCCTCGTATCCCGGAATCAAGATGTCGTGGTGCGTGATCCAGGCGACGAGGTCCGCGTCGTCTTCGTTGCTCGAGAACAGTTGTCCCTGTTCAGGCGGTTCGCCGAGCGGTTGGAATTCCTTGGGCAATCGTTCGCCCCACACGGTTCCGCCCACGATGACCCGTCGACCGTCGACCGTACCGATCCACGGATCGGTTTCGGTGAGCAGTCGCAAATGGCCGCCGGCGAACAAAATACTGACCGAGTCGTTGGGCTTGCGAGAGTTTTCACGCACGTCATGGTTGCCATGAATGGCGGGCAGTCCGGGGCCGTAAAAATCCGAGATCGTTTCGATGATCTGCGACAGCAGCCAGTTCGGGTTGTCTTGCGGCAAATGAAACAGGTCGCCGAGCAGGATCGGTTGCAGGTTTTGCTCGCGGGCGTATCGCAAACACCACGCGAATTTGGCGATCGCGACTTGCGGGTAATCGTCCTTGCGGAACCCGGGAACGCGGGCTTCCAAGTGAGGGTCGCCGATGAAGAGCAGTCCGTTCTTTTCGCTCATACGGAGGGCTCCCGTGCTGCGGTACCGTCGTCGTGATCGTGCGTGCCGGGGACCGTTGACATCAACGTTTCAGGATCGATGCTGCCGCCACAGGTGGCGCACTTCGGGTTCTCGCTGACAAAGTCACGAATCATACGTTCGTGTTTTTGCAGCAACGCCTGGGCCGCGTCGGCTTTGGCTTGGGCCTTGGTCACGTCCTCGTTGATTCGTTTGATTCGTTCGAGATGGGTTTCAACCGGTTTAAGGTCATGGGGTGGTTCGAGTGGCCGCAGTAATTGCATTTTGGCGGTTCGATCCGAAATCGTTTGGTGTTTTGTCTGGACGAGGTTGAGTTCTTGGATCGTTCGTTGCAGCGTGCCGGTAGGCTCGATGACCGGCGGCGGTGTGAGTGCCGTCGTCGCCGACAAACGGGCGTGCATCGCGGCATGATTTGCGATCGCAACCTTCAATCGCTCGACCAAGCTCGAGACACGTGGCGTGTCATGCGCGGCAGGCGGTGCGGCGAGTTGCGACAGAGCCTCATGAGTGCGGCGGGCCGCGTTGTGATGTTCGATTGCGACGGCGAGGCGGCGGGCGGTTTGCCGACAAGCGTCGGCCGGTTCGAGTGGTGGTGGCGACGTCAGCGGTGTGCAGCTTTTTGAGATCCGTTCCGCAATCGTGAAACGAGTCTGCGTTTGCACCATCTTCGCAATCAAGTCCGCCAGTGCCGCGGCGGGATGCTGATCGGGCAGCGGTTGCAGTTGCGAGAGAGTTTGGAACCGCGATTGTTCACGGTCACGAATTTGCGTCATCTCTGTCGCCGAACAAAGCCAATGTCGCAGCCGTTCGCATCTTGTCCGGTTCGTCAGCAGTTCGTCGGGCGTCGTCGTGGCTTGGTCGAGCGTTTTCAGGATCGCGAGTTCACCGCTGCACCGTGTGACGTCCGCCGCGGACGTTTGCAATCGATCGATCAGGGTCGCGACATCGCGGATTTGTTGTTGCTGCTGTTCGATCGCCGCCTGCAACTTCTCAGCGGCTTTGACCGATTCGCTGATCGCATCGATGGGAGCAAACGCGGCGAGACGGGCGATGTTTTGTTCGCTCTCGGTGTTGAGCCGTTTCGCTTCGCTGCGGGCACGCGTCGTGCGGCTGCGGTGGACGTGCTGCATCTCGACGAGGCGGGCGGCGTCGGATGACGAGGCGAAAAACGCCGCCGCTCGACTGCCGCTTTCGTTGAGCAAGAACACGGGCGATTTTTGCTCGCCGAAGTGGATGTCGTATTCGTTCTTCGACGCGCCCACTTCCGTGATGACTTTGTCCAGACGCAGTGTCTCGTGAAGTTCTTCCGGGACGCTCTGTCCGATCCGATGAACATCCTCGCCGTTGATGTTGTATTTGACGGTCGACTTCTTACGTTCCCACACGATCGTGTGGTCGTCGTCCGTTTCCACGGTAATCCGGCAGAACTTCGAACCGTGGCGCATGACGTGGGTCGTGCGGCCGTTTGCGGCGATGATTTGCAAGGCCGAAACGAGTGCCGACTTGCCGCAGTTGTTTGGCCCCGTGAGTACCGTCAATCCGTCCGCCAACTCGATCACGGTTTTCCCGTGAGACATGAAGTTTTCGAGCGTGATCTTTCGAATCATGAGGACGTGGTGCTGGCGGAAGCGGGAGGCGACACATCGTAGACCAGCGAGTACCGTTCGCGAAGGCTCGCCACCAACGGTTCAGCGGACAGGGAACGACCGGTCGCGTTTTGCACAATCTCGTCGGCCGAATATTTACGTCCATGAGCGTGAACGTTTTCACGTAGCCAGGTGAGCAACGGTTCGAATTCACCGCGTGCGATCATGCCGTTGAGGTCGCCGAGTGATTTGTCCGCAGCCGCGTAGAGCTGCGCCGCGATCAGGTTGCCCAACGTGTAGGTTGGGAAGTACCCGAACAATCCGGCGCTCCAGTGGACATCCTGCAACACTCCGTCGGCGTCCGAAGGGGGCCGCACGCCGATGACGTTTTCGTAGCGTTCGTTCCAAACCGCGGGAAGGTCGTCGGTCGACAATTCGCCGGAAATCAACGCTTGCTCGAGTTCGAAGCGAACGATGATGTGCAGGTTGTAGGTTGCCTCGTCGGCTTCCACGCGAATCAGCGAAGGCGTGACGCGATTAAATGATGCGTGCCACTTTTCGGCGGCAATGTTCTCGCCGAACGTTTCTTGCATCAGGGGAGCGAAGCACTGCCAGAATTCCGCGGAGCGTCCGACGAGGTTTTCCCAAAGCCGTGATTGTGATTCGTGGATCCCCAGCGATGCGTAGGTCCCCGGCGGTAGACCGTACCAATCTTGCGGCAGGCCCTGTTCGTACATCCCATGACCCGCTTCATGCAGCGTCCCAAAGATGCTGCCGGGCAGCCAACTCGAATCGTATCGCGTCAAAATTCGGCAATCCGAAGGCCCGAGGTTGGTGCAGAAAGGGTGTGACGTTTCGTCGAGTCGTCCGCGATTGAAATCAAATCCGATCGCTTCGGCTAGCGTGCGCGAGAGACTACGTTGGCCATCGACGGGGTATTGTTTCTTCAGCAACGTCTCGTCGACTTGGCGAGTCGAGCCTTTGATTTCGTCGAGCAGTTGGACTAATTCGCCACGAAGGTTCGCGAACACTCGCGACAGTTCGTCGGCTTTGGCGTCGGGTTCGTATTGATCGAGCAACGCTTCGTAAGTCGTTTGTCCGTCATCGGCAAGGCATTCGCCGGCTTGCCGCTGCAGCGAGATCATTTCGTCGAGAGCGGGCTGGAATTGGCGATAGTCGTCCGCTTTACGTGCCGCGTCCCAGCGTCCTTGGCCGCGAACGGTAGCCGACGCGATCGCTTCGACGAGAGCCTTGGGAAGGCGTTTTTGTTTTTCGTAGTCTTTGCGAACCAGTCGCACGGTAGCACCGACGTCGCCGTGGGGGGCGTCCGCATCCGACCAGCCGCTGAGTTGGTCGAGCCAAGATTCGATCTCGGGGCTGGTCCGCATGTCGTGGACGAGTCCGCTCAGGTAAGCGACTTGTTCGGCACGGAATTCTCTGCCGTCGACAGGCATGCCGGTTCGCTCGTCCCATTCCAATAACTCGGATGCCGATGCGACCAACGACGTCTTACGAAGGTGAGCACGCAACGCATTAAAAACCTCTCCATGATTCGTCATGTCGTCATTCATCCGTTGTTCAGTAGTTAGGAATCTCGTGGTCGGCATCTCGATGCGGTTTGATTTCGATGAATTTCAATCATTCATTTGACGTCAAAATGGTCAATCGAGACTCACGTGTCCATTTTGTTTCTCGCGTGCCGTTCGCTGTGCGTGCCACTCGAACAGTTAGTTGTTGAGGGGGACGCGTTTACCTGACGGTGGGTTTTGCGTCGGTCAGGTTAGTGGCGGACGTGTTGGCGTCGGACGGGTGGCCCTCCGACAGCGGTGAAAGGGAGCCAGAACAATACCGATATCGGAGGTTGTGTTCAACTAAACCAAAATCGTTTTCTCCCCGGTCGCGTGGTTTGGACCGAATCGACTACGATCCTTCGGACGCCTCAAATGCACTCAATCGCGGTGTGTCGATGCTCGCCGCAGAGTTCCCGCTGATACGTTTGTGTTTCGCGGTTAAGGGAAACCCGATCGACGGCGAGACTGGACGTGCGGACCGTCGAAACGAAGTGTCCTGTGCGAATCATAATTTGATTTTCGGGGGGGGGGGCTCGCGTGAGTGTCCGAGCGAGCGTGGGCGTCCGAGTAAGACTGGGCGTCCGAGCAAAGCTGGACGTTCGAGCAAGGATGCCGGGCAAACTATCTTTCGCGGGTGCTTCACGCCGCGTCGTGTGGCGTCGGACGCTTCTGAAACATTTAGTAAAGAGTACTGATGGGAATTTTGATTCCTCTGATCCTGATCTTCTTCACGTGTCTCGTCATTTGGCGGGCATGTGACGGGTTTGAAATCGCGAGCGAATACATTGGACGCAATCTCTCCGAAGGCGTTCGCGGTGGAACGATCAATGCGATTTCATCGAGTGTGCCGGAGCTGTTCACGACTTTGATCGCGCTCTTCGTGTTGTCCGATCGCGACGGGTTTTCGGTGGGGATCGGGACGACGGCGGGAAGTGCGATTTTCAACGGCATGATCATTCCTGCCGCGTGTATCTTGAGCGTCGTCGGCTTCGTCGTCGCGGGGGTCCGAGTGACGTCGGTGAACGTGTCGACCAAAGTGCTGCTTCGCGATGGGATCTCACTGATTTTGTGCGAGTTCGTGTTGATTTTGTTGGTCAACGGCGACCGGCTGCATTGGTGGCAGGGGCTCGTGCTGATGGTGATGTACTTCGCGTACATGATTTACATGTTGACATCGATGAAACAGGTGGCGGCGGCGAACGACGAAGAGTCAGGCGACGATGACGGTGCCGATCAGGACGACGAGGATGAACCGGCCGGCGTGGTCGGCACGCTGTTTTACTGGATGTCGGGCGGGCCGTTGTTGGATCTGGAGCGGTGGTTTGTCAAAGATCACCATCGCGATCAGATGGAGGACGAGTCGTGGAACGGTTGGGGGCTGTTGTTGACCTCGACGGCGGTGATCGGGGCGGCGTGTTGGGCGTTGGTGACGGCGTGCGAATGGTTGGGAACGGGGGCGGCAAACGTGGAGAACCCCTCATACACGCTGTTCGGGCAGACGTTCGAAGGGTTTGGGATGCCGGCGATGTTCGTCGCGGTGATCTTTGCCTCGATGGCGACGAGCGTTCCCGACACGGTGATTTCGATCCGGGACGCTCGCGACGGGGACTATGACGACGCGGTGGCGAACGCGTTGGGGAGCAACATTTTTGACATTTGTTTCGCGTTGGGCTTTCCGCTGTTTGTCTTCACGCTGATTCATGGTCCGATCGAATTGTCGGCCGATATCGCGGAACAGAGCGGCGAGTTGCGGCTGTTGTTGTTGGGACTCACCGTGGCTGGGTTTTTTGTTTACTTCCTCGGTCGCCGAGGGGTCACGCCGGCGGGGATTCAGTATGTGGAAATGAGAAAAGGCAAGGCGGTGTTGTTGTTACTGCTGTATTGCGGATTTGTGGCGTACATCGTCGGACGCAGCCAGGACGTCGCGTTGGCGGAGCAGATCTCCGGATTCCTGCGATCGGTCCTCGATCGGCTGCCAAAGCTGGGGTGAGACGAGTTATCGCAGTCGCCCCTCTTGACGCTCGTCAGGGGGCTGCCAACATATCGCCATCCTGAACGTCCAAGTCGATGGACATCACGGGCGGTCATCACGCCGCTCCGCCTATTTCCCCTATCAACGTTGACAAATTCTCATGTTACGTCGCGCTAAAATCACGATCATTGGAGCCGGAAACGTAGGTGCCACGTGTGCCCATTGGTGTGCAGCGGCCGAACTCGGCGATGTTTACCTGCTCGATATCCCGCAAACCGAAGACATGCCACGCGGCAAAGCTCTCGATTTGATGCAGGCTTCGCCGATCATGGGATTTGATTCAAACATCGTCGGCACGACCGATTACGCCGATACCGCCGACAGCGACGTGATTGTCGTCACCGCCGGCATTCCTCGCAAACCAGGCATGAGCCGCGACGATTTGTTGGCCACCAACGCGAAAATCGTCAGCAGTGTCGCTGAGCAGATCAAGGCCACCAGCCCGAATGCGGTCGTGATCGTGGTCAGCAATCCGCTCGACGCGATGGTCCAGCAAATGTGGAAGGTCACCGGTTTCGATCCGGCCCGCGTGATCGGCCAAGCCGGTGTGCTCGACACGGCCCGATATCGCACGTTCCTGGCGATGGAACTCGGCGTCAGCATCGAAGACATCAGCGCGTTGTTGATGGGTGGACACGGCGACACGATGGTTCCGATCCCGAGCTGCACGAGCGTCGGTGGGATCCCGATTACCCAATTGGTCGACTCTGCCCGTTTGGAAGAAATCGTTGACCGGACTCGCAAGGGCGGTGCCGAAATCGTCTCGCTGCTCAAGACCGGCAGTGCCTACTACGCCCCCGCAGCCGCATGTGCCCAGATGGTCGAAGCGGTTGTCAAAGACAAGAAACGCGTCATCCCCGTCGCCGCGTATTGCGATTCGCAGTACGGCGTTGGCGGATACTACGTCGGCGTGCCTGTCGTGATGGGAGCCGGTGGTGTTGAGAAGATCATCGAACTGAGCCTCACCGATGAGGAAACTAAAGCGTTCCAAAACAGCGTCGACGCGGTCAAGTCGCTCGTCGCATCGATGAACGAATTGCTGTCGGCGTAAGTTCGCGGTCATGCAGATCTACGAGCCCTCGTTATGCGAGGGTGTGGCCGTCTCGGTGCGTTTCAAATAACGAACACGCATCGTCTTTGCGACGATCGAAGGCCTGGACGGATGGAGCAAACCGAATGTTTGCTGCAACCGTCTGGGCCTTTTTTTGTGGCGTTGGCGTCACCACCCGCATCGTCCAAGAGAGCCACAACACACCTCCACGACGCTGAATCGCGTCGCGTTCTGCGAGCGAGATTGCGTGTGGGGCCGAGCGGTTATTCCCCGCCCAAGAAATACTCGTTCAAGAACGCTTGGCGATCGCCTTCGGGCGTTTTCGCGAATTCGACCATCGCATAAAGACGTTGTTGATCGCGGCGAAGTTTTTCCGTCAGTGCTTGCTCGCCGAAGAGGTCTTGAGGCAACTCGCTGATCACTTCGAAGCACTCCGGCGGCCGCGGACCGGCGATCACGCCGTGGCGGTCGAGCATCGCGATGGCGGTTTCGAGTCGGTGATCGTGGGGGCTGACTCGTTGCAGTTGTTGGTTGAGCCAATCGAGCCCGAAGGCGTCACATCGATCGGCGTGCTGTGTCAACGCGTGCATCAAACGGTCATAAAACCCGGCGTCGGGATTCGACCATTCAATGAATTGCATCTGCGTCATCAAGTCGGCTTGGTCATACAGCCACAAACATCGGCTCGGTTCGCCATCACGACCGGCCCGTCCGATCTCCTGGTAATACGATTCGATCGAGCCCGGTGTTTCGGCGTGAACGATCAGCCGGATGTCTTCTTTGTCGACGCCCATTCCGAACGCGGGTGTCGCGAGCACCGTGTCGACGTCGCCGCTCATGAACGCGTTCTGCATGGATCGACGTTGGCCGCGGGAGAGGTCGCCGTGGTAACAGACGTGATCGGTTCCTCGGCAACGCAGTTTATCGGCGAACCGTTCGAGCGTTTTGATTAAGGAAAAGTAGACGATCGTTCCGCCCGGTTGATCACCCCGCTGCCCCCAGATTTTGGGATCTTCGAGCGATTGAATCAGGTGTTCGAATTTCTCGTCCTCGTCGACAACTGATTCGACTTCCATCGACAAATTCGGCCGATCGATCCCTTCGTGAAACAATCGAATGTCATCACGGGCGATGCCCATTTGATCGTAAATGTCGGCGCGACATTCCGCCGTGGCCGTGGCCGTCAGAGCGATCGTGGTCGGATTGCCGAGTATCTCGCGAATTTCCGCAATTCGGCTGTAGTCGGGGCGGAAATCGTGTCCCCATTGACTAACGCAGTGAGCTTCATCGATCGCGAGCAAGGAGATGTTTCGACGACCGATCGTTTCCAAAAACTCCTCCTTGCGAAATCGCTCCGGTGTCACGTAGAGCAACCGATATTTGCCTTCGGCGATTTCCTGTTGTCGTTCCAGCCGCGTGGATCGATCGAGCGACGAGTTGATCAGTGCCGCGTCAATGTCGCGTGCCTGCAACGCGTCGACTTGGTCTTGCATGAGTGCGACCAAAGGCGACAACACTAACGTCAAGTTGCCGTCACCGGGCTGTGCGGCCAACGCAGGAATTTGGAAACACAGTGATTTTCCACGCCCCGTCGGCATCACCACCATTGCATGTTTGCCCGACATGACATGCTCGATCACTTCGGCTTGCCGAGGCCGAAACGAATCGTAACCGTAATACTTTTTGAGCAGTTCGTTCATAAAGTCAGGACATCGGGGAGTGAATCGTTCTGATCGCCGGCGACGTGTCGCAGGCATCGCCTACAACGGGCAGTAGGGGCACGGAAGTGCTCGACTTAGAGGCCAAAGAATTTGCGGGCGTTTGCGGTGGTGGTTTCGGCGAAGGCTTCGGCCGTGACACCACGCACCTCGGCGAGGCATCGCAACGTGTGTTCCACGCGTGCCGGTTCGTTGGGGCGTCGGCCGCGGAGTGGTTCAGGGGACAGGTACGGGGAATCGGTTTCGACCAGCAATCGTTCGTCGGGCACCATGGCGGCGACTTCACGCAACTCGTCGCTCTTCTTGAACGTAACCATTCCGGCAAAGCTGATCATCAACCCGAGATCCAAGCACGCGCGAGCTTCGTCGATGTTGCCGGTGAAAGAATGCATCACTGCGGGTGGCAGTTCGGATTGTGAACGCAGTTGTTCGATGATGAGCGAGCAACTCTCACGCATGTGGATGACCACGGGCAACGATTTCTTGACGGCGAAATCCAAATGCCGTTGGAAATACTCGTGCTGCATTTCGATCGGCGTGTCGTCCCAGTAGCAGTCCAATCCGGTCTCGCCGATACCGACGACTCCGGGAAGGTCCGCGAGTTCTTCGATGACGGCAAAGTCGCCTTCCGCGGCCTCGGCGGCAGAGTTGGGCTGGATGCCGACGACGGCGTGCAAATATCCCGGATGGAGCGCGGCCAAATCACACGCCCGCCGACTCGTCGCGGCATCGATCCCGATCACGGCGATCCCACCGACCCCGGCCTCCTTCGCGCGTCCGACCACTTCGTCGACGGTGGAATCGAATGTGTCGGAATTCAAGTGGGCGTGGGTATCGAACAGGTTTAACAAAACTATCGCTTTCGTTCGGCGGGATGCTGCAGCAATGATGACGGCGGGAGACGTTGCGTTCGTCGCCTCAGGATACCAATGCGGCAAAGCTTGTAAATCTGGCGTTTTTCCGCGTGCCGAATGGTGAACGGGGATCGGTGCCGCGGTCGCTCGCGGCGGCGTGAAAGGTTGCCATGGGATCGTTTGGTTCCAACATTCGTGATCGGCGGCGCGTTAACATTCGGACGTGCGAGAAACCGTACTGCTCAGGCGTCCGTGAGGTCGTGCGGGGCCGGTTGGTGACTCGGCGATTAAGCATCCCCATCGTGTAGGCAGTACTATGTCGATTCGCTTTCAGTGTCCCAAGTGCGAAAAAGTGCTGCGTGCGAGCGAGGCTCACGCCGGCAAAGTCGCAACGTGCAAACAATGCCAGACGAAGCTGCGTGTCCCGACACCGAAAACGTCACCGGTGAGTCAGCCGGCGGGAACGGGTGCGAATCTAGCGTCGCCTACGAAGTTGCCATCGTCGACGAAGGTGAAACCATCGGCGAGTTCGGAACCGTCGTCCCATTTCGAGCCGTCCGCAGGATCGACGACGTCCGGCAAAGCAACACGCCGGCCGGCTCCATCTCCCGAACCTGCATCCGGTGAAACGGACTCGTTGTTCGGAGACCTTCCCGAATTTCAAACGTTTGATCAACCGGTCGCCAAGCCCCGCAGCGTCGACGACGAGTTTCGCGAGGCCATGACGGCGGGAACACAGACACACTACGACGGCCAATCGCCGCCGACGTCATCGCAGGATCCGCCCGTCACCGGTTTCGATACTGCGGCAGCAAAAACACCGAACGAAGCAGCGAGCTTTGTCGATTCGACATCTCCAGTTGCCGCCGTCGGTGCCGATGGCGGCGACGTTTGGGAATCGATGACCGCCGCAGTGGACGTTGCGGTCAAACGTCAACTCAAAACCAATGCGGCCGTCAACGCACCCAAGATCAGTGTCGCGCAAGTAAAGGCCGCGTTCGCCGGTGAGTTACAGGATTTCGATCGTGGGGAAGGAGCCAAATTCCAAGCGATCTGCGTGGCGGCATCGATGATCCTGTTGCCGATCGCGTTTGTGATTTCGGTGATCGTCTACACCGCCGTTGTATTCGCGTTGCCCTTTGGCGCCTTGCCGATCAGTTTCGCGACGTTCATGAAGTACGGCGGTGTGATCGTGTACCCGCTGATGTTGGTTCTGATGTTCGCGTTGTGGATCCCCGTTTTCAGTCTGATCGGAGCGATCTTGTCACTCGCCTTTGCCAGCAGCGAACCCGACGAGGACGCGCGAACGCTGACACAGGAAGACCAGCCGGTGATGTATGAGTTCGTGACACTGATATGTGAAAAGGTCGGCGCACCGGCACCGTCGCGGATCGATCTGGATAGCAATTTCAACGCGTCAGCGTCGTTTCGCAACGGTTGGATGAGCTTCGGGAAAAATGAACTCGTTCTGAAGCTCGGTGTGCCCTTGATCGCCAGCCAGAGTGCCGCGCAGCTCGGGTCGGTGATCGCACACGAGTTCGGTCACTTCCGGCAAGGATCGGGGATGCGAAGCACGTATCTCGTGCGGAGTCTCACGGGATGGTTTTTCGAAAGAGCGTTCCTTGGGCAACTGCGAGCCGATTTGATCGACTACTACCAGGACGCCGAGGAAAGTAACGATTCGATCCTTGCGGTGTTCTCGTTTATCGGATGGCTCGGACGAAAAATCATGTTGTGCTTCGGATACCTCGGGCACATGTTGGCCGGATCGTTGTCACGAGAGATGGAGTACGACGCGGACCGACATGCGGTGCACGTCGCCGGCACGAAGAACTTCATCGAGTCGATGGCGAATATCGAACGGTTCGGCGTCGCGCACGGTTTGACGATCGAGAATTTGCGAATGTTGTATGTGTCGTCGGGTGTGCTGATCGAGAACATTCCGCGTTTCATGATCTACATCGGCGACACCATGTCCAACGGAGTGGTCCGGCGGATCGCAGATGAAAAGCAAAAAGAAAAGCAGGATCGGTTCGACACGCACCCGCCCACGCGAGACCGTGTCAACGCGGCCAAGGAGCTCAACCAAGCCGGCGTGTTGAAGATGCCGCGTCCGGCGTCGGATTTGGTTCGCAACTGGACGTCAGTGTGTGAGTCCACAACGCTGGAGTTCTACAGCCAAGTGATCGGCGAGCCGATTGAGAAGAACCAAACCACACGGCTCGAAAACGTGCTGAAGGCCGAGCACAAGATTTTGCTGGACAGTCGGCCGGCGACGTGATGTCCGCTACGACGAACGTCTGCCTCAACATGATATCGCTATCGACGCCGGGCTATTCCGCGTCCGCGTCGGTGGTTTCTTCGGAGTCCGTTGACTCTGAGTCGGAGGAATCCGATGAATCTGATTTGTCCGTCGGCAGGGTCTTATCCAGCAATCGGGCTCGCAAGCGGTTACCGTGGTCGGCGACGTTTCGGTCGGTCTTCAGCGTCGAAATCGCCGACTCGATGTCCCCGGCCGCTTCGCTCGATCGGGCCGCATTGTAGACCGCGCCACCTTCCCAGTACGACCGTTGGTCTTGGTCGAGGACGCGTTTGGTGAACCAGTTATGAGCGGTTTCGAATCGGCCGTCATCGTATTGAACGAGGGCTAACCAGTAGGTCGCGGTCCGTTTACCCAATCGCATGAAGTCTTGCATTTGTCGCAATTGAGCGTCGTATTGGGCGGGTTCGACGCCGAGTTCCCGGCGCAGTCCGTATTGCTTTTGCAATTCCACGTTGATTCGGAGGTCGTCGATTTCGAACTCAGGGGCACGTTGTTCCAGGTACCGTGTCCGGGCACCGCTCTCGCCTTCGATTTCATCGTCCACGAATTGACCCGTCAGGTGTTTCCACCGGCCTTTGGCGAGATTGTTTGCCGACGAATCATTTGACTCCATCACCGCGAAACGGGCTCGATACCAGAACGCGAACGCGGGGTCCCGTTCTGCGACGAGTTCCATGCCGCGAGCGTAGATTTCGTTGATCGTTGGAATCTCCCAAATTCGGGCGCCCGCGATCCCCGGAACCGCATCGAACTTCTCGGCCCAGTCATTCGCGTCAACCCACAACGTCATCCGGCGATCACCGGTTAAGCCGGACTCGAGCAGTTTCATCCGTGGAGCGAGCGTTTCCGCGTGGACGTTCAGCAACGCAACGCTTTGCGAAATATCCGACCGTGACAACGGGTAGTCAAAGTAACCTGCGACATCCAAACGACGCATCACCGAGGCGTCCTTGCGGGCTTGGGCCAGCGTCGCGACCCCGGTTTGGTTCGGGCCGGGAATCGGCAGCCCGAGTCGTGGTTCGAACAGGTAAATTTGCTCACCCACTAACACGCCAACACACCAGGGAGTCCGTCGTCCGGTTTCGTCCGACTGGGTCGCGAGCACCGCGGCAGGGATTCCAGCTTGCATGCACAGTTGTGTGAACACACCGCATCGTTGCAGCCAATCGCCACGACCACGCCACAACGTTTGATAGTCGGACTGGCGAAAACCGGGGCCTTCGAAAGGAATGCCCGGCGGCATTGGTGGAATCTGCAATCCTGTTGGTGGTTGTAACGTTTCGGGTTCGAGTGCGATGTTGCGAACCGTCCAATCGAATAGACGCATTGCCGTTTGCAGGCGATCGATCTGCATCGGCGTCAGAACGCCGTCGGAGTCCGCGTTTTCGGCCGACGATTTGCGAAGTCCCGCGAGCCAATCGGCGAACAACAAGTCGTCTCGGACCGGGCTGTCGATCCACGCGACGACACGGCGGAACGTGTTGGCGTCACGCAGGAAAGGGACGTCATCGGTGGTGAATTCCGGACGCAGTATTTTGTCTTCCATCGCATCCGGTGCGATCATCTCCCCGAGCGATTGGGCGATTTTCGGGATGGTCGCGTCGTCGTTATTGTCTGCCGAGTTTTTCAGGCGGGCCGCATTTTCGCGAATCCACTGGTTGGCATGATAGGCAATTTGGCGACGTGCCTTTTGTTCGTTCAGCACGACGTATTGGTCGAGCAGCGAGACCGTTTCGCCGAGATGGTCCTGACGCGTTTTTTCCTGCAACGCCACCTGACGCTGGGCCATGATCCGTTCCATCTCGCTCGAATCGTCCCGGCAACCGATGGCGGACGAGAATGCGAGGGCTATCGCACAGCAGGTAAAAACAGTCGATCGCATCGGTGGGGTCTATTCGGGTAACGGTTTACAAACGGCTGTTTCAAAGTCCTTCGACGGCTTCCCGCAGTCGCAACAAACGGTCAACGAGTCCCGCGAACTGATCCAGGAAGATCATGTTAGCTCCGTCGCTGGGCGACGTATCCGGCTCGGGATGGGTTTCGAAGAACAGGGCATCACATCCGATCGCTACGGCTGCGCGGGCCAAAGGTTCGACCATTTCCCGATTTCCCCCCGTCGCTCCCCCCAATCCGCCGGGTTGTTGAACGCTGTGCGTGGCGTCGAAAACGACGGGAGCCCCGAGCGATCGCATGATCGGGATGGATTGCATGTCGTTGACCAATCGCCCGTATCCGAAAAACGTCCCCCGCTCGCAAACCAGCACTTTGCCGGGAACGGAGTCGCTTTCGTCGTTGGCGACCGTGTCGGTATCGGAATTCGGAAAGCTGCCGCGGAGTTTGTCGATTGCGTAACGCATGTCGGTCGGAGCCATGAATTGCCCCTTCTTCACGTTCACCGATCGCCCGGTGTTGGCCGCAGCAACGAGCAGGTCGGTTTGACGAGCCAGAAACGCGGGAATCTGCAGCAGATCGCAAACCTCGGCGGCCGGTGCGGCTTGCTCGGGCAAGTGAATGTCGGTCGTCACGGGTAGGCCGCTGTCGGCCCCGACGGCTTCGAGCAGCCGCAAACCGGCCTCGATGCCGGGTCCCCGTTTGGCCGACAAACTCGTACGATTTGCCTTGTCAAAGGACGCCTTAAAGACCACATTCACGTCGGGCCGCTCGTTGATCTGAGCCAACGTCTCGCCGATTTGCATCGCGAGTTCGCGGGTCTGCAACACGCACGGACCGGCGATCAAAAGTAACGGTTGGCCATCGCCGCATAAATATTTACCGACACGAGCAAGCATACTGGGGAGGGCTCTGGAATGAGGGCCGAAAAGTGAGAACGTTGACGGTGGTGATCTTAAACGTCTTCCCCGGCGCCGTCCTCCCCCCATCGACTGATCATGCCTCAGCGACCGGCCATGCCGGATCGAATGACCTCGGTCGTCGTGTCCTCCAATCCCCCATCTCACAACCGCTAGATCGTAAAACCGTTGCCTCCACTCCTCACGCCCTCAACGCATCTGCATTTCGTGACCGGGCGTCTCGCCGAGGTGGCGCTGCGTGCCCAGGCAGCGGAAGCAGCGGCAAACCACAGTATCGCGCACAGCGTTCAGGTGGCACCGATCACGGTCGCCGCATTGATCACACCGAAATGGTTGACTCGCCACCTCGATGTTCCCGAGTCGGCCACGCACGTCGTCCTGCCCGGTTATTGCGAGTCGGCGATCGATGATGCGGTCAACCCGGAACTGCCCGAGACGACGTGGCGAAGCCGATTGGCGGAGATCGCGAGGCTCGAACCTGAAAACATTGTGTGTGGCCCCAATGATTGTCGCGACCTGGACGCGTGGCTCGGTGGGAAAATCCGCAGCGTCGAGTTGAACGATCACTCGATTGAAATCATTGCGGAGATCAATCACGCACCTCGATTGAGTATTGACGAAGTTGTGCGTGTTGCCGAATCGTTGCGTGCCGATGGAGCGGATCGGATCGACGTCGGGTGCGATCCGTCGCGAAAGTGTGCCGCGATCGGTGACTATGTCGCGGCGTTGATCGACGCGGGCCACCGGGTGAGTATCGACACCTTCGACGCCTGGGAAACCGGCGAGGCGGTACGAGCGGGCGCGTCGTTGGTGTTGTCGGTCAATGAATCCAACCGAGACGCCGCGGTCGATTGGGGGTGCGAGGTGGTCGCGATTCCCGACACACCGGACGATCTCGAGTCGCTCGATACGACGGTCGAGTTCCTGCAACAGCGAGGCGTGCTTATGCGTCTCGATCCGATTCTCGAACCGATCGGCTTCGGCTTCGGTGCCTCACTCCTGCGGTACGTGGAAACGCGACGTCGTTATCCCGATCTCGCGATGATGATGGGGATCGGGAACCTGACCGAATTGACGGACGTGGATTCCGCCGGCGTCAACATGATGTTGCTGGCGTTGTGTGAGGAGTTCGGTGTGACGAGCGTGTTGACGACCCAGGTGATTAATTGGGCGAGGTCGTCGATCAAGGAATGTGACATCGCGCGGCGAATGGTCCACTACAGTCTCCGCGAAGGTGTGCCACCGAAACGTTTGAATGATCAACTCGTCACACTCCGCGATCCCAAACTGCGTCCGTATTCACCCGAGGCCATCGAAGCACTCGCTGCGGGAATTCGCGACAACAATTATCGCATCCTCGCGCAAGACGGCGTCATTCACCTGATCAGCGCCGGCGTGCATCTGAGCGGTGACGAACCGTTCGGAATGATGAGCGAGTTGTTGTCGATGCCCCAGTCAAAAAATGTGGATGTCTCGCACGCGTTCTATCTCGGTTTTGAACTCGCCAAAGCAAAGATTGCGGCGCAGTTGGGCAAACAGTACGAACAGGATCAGGCACTCCAGTGGGGCCATCTGACCGTCGAAGAAAAACGACACCGAATCCCTCGCCAATCACGACATCGAAAAGACGAATGATCGAGCTAGCTCTCAACTCTGACACCGAGTCGACGAGAATGTAGAACAACAGTTGTCCCAACTGTTCACGGGATGGGGAGTTCGGTTTTCGGTGGGAGGAACAATTGGGAACTATTTGGAACTATTGTTCTACATTCCTTCAACCTCAACGCCCGCGTTTCGCATTTCATCGATCGCCCTCCGGCAATCTCCCGCATTCATTTCCACTCCGCGACATGCGTCTGCGATTAAGAAAGTCTTGAACCCGAGTCTTGCGGCATCAATCGCGGTCGCTCGGACGCAGTAGTCCGTGGCCAAACCCATGACATGCACCGTGTCGATGCCATGGGTGTGCAGGTAACGTCCAAGCCCGGTGGCATAGCGTCCGCCGTTGTCGAAGAATCCGCTGTAACTATCACGTTCGGGATCGGTGCCCTTGTGAAAGACCTTTGAAATCTTTTCGGTTTCCAAGGACGCAGGGAATTCGCTGCCGGGCGTGTCCGCGACGCAGTGGTCCGGCCAAAGGACTTGGGGTCGTCCGTCGATTTCGATCACGTCGCCAACCTGTTTCCCCGCGTGTTGGCTCGCGAAACTGCAGTGGTTCTTCGGGTGCCAGTCCTTCGTCGCAATAACGGTATCAAATCGTGTCTGCAGACGATTTGCGATCGGGATCAGGTCGTCACCGTGCGGCACCGCGAGAGCGCCGCCGGGCAGGAAGTCGTTCTGCAGGTCAACGATGATCAGTGCGTTCATGTTTGCTCACGTGCGTCGAGGATCATTTTCGATTTGAGTTTGTGTAGACCGCTCTCGAGGCCGACCGGGTACTCGTGAGGGTTGTCGAATCGCTTCACCGCCCCGGGGGTGTGATCCAAACTCTCTCGCACGCGGTCGCGGATTTCGTCGAGCGTCGGGATTGCGTAGACGAGTTCTCCGCCACGGAAAATCGGAACCAACAAATCCGACGATTCCGCCCCAGATGCAAAGTGTTTCTGTCGATATGCGTCCGCCGGGTCAATCAATGTGGCACCTTGGCCGTGCCGCCAATTCAGCAGCTCGTCATAGATCATGTCGCCACGATGTTCGGCGTCTCGCTGAAATCTTCGGACTTGCAAAATCCCCGGATTGCTGACTTTGATGGTTTGTTCGGACAGTTTGATGCGGTGTTGCCAATTGCCGTTTTCGTCTTGAATCGCGCCAAGTTTGTAAACGCCACCGAGTGCCGGTTGGTCGAACGCGGTCACCAATTTCGTACCGACGCCCCACGTATCGATGCGTGCACCCTGAAGTTTTAGGCTGGTGATCAATCGCTCGTCGAGGTCGTTGCTCGCCACGATGCTCGCATTCGGAAAACCACCATCGTCAAGAATCTTTCGCGTCTCAATGCTGAGCCACGCGAGGTCACCGGAGTCCAAGCGGACGCCCAGCATTTCGTGGCCCGATTCACGCAACCGGCGCCCGACCTCGACCGCCCGCCGAACTCCATCGAGGGTATCGTAGGTGTCGACCAGGAAGACGCAGTTGTTCGGCATCGCGTCTGCGTAGCGATCAAACGCTTCTCGCTCGTTCGGGAACGTCATCACCCAACTGTGAGCGTGCGTGCCCACGATCGGCATCCCGAACAAACGTCCCGCCAAAACGTTTGACGTTCCCGCACAACCGCCAACGAATGCGGCACGGGATGCCGCGAGGGCACCGTCGATGCCTTGCGCACGACGCAGCCCAAATTCGATCACCCGGTCTTTTGTCGTCTCGGGCGAATAAACGCCGGCGGCGTAACAAACACGTGCGGACTTGGTCGCGATGAGCGTTTGGAAATTGACGAGATTCAACAACGGTGTTTCGACGAGTTGGCACTGCAGCATCGGCCCGCGAACCCGAACAAACGCTCGTGAGGGAAGACCGTGGTGCCTTCGGGGATCGCGTCAACGTCCAACTCGAAAGACAGATCACCGAGGTAATCGAGGAACCCGTCGTCGAACAACGGTTGAGCATCGGCACCCGTCAGCGAGCCGAGGTAAGTGAGATCGTCGGTGTCGAAGCGCAGGTTCTCGAGATACTCGATCGCGGACTGCAATCCACACGCGATCGAATATCCGCCGTCAAAGGGATTGCTGCGAAAGAAAAGATGGAAGACCGCAGTGCGATCGGCCAAGCCGTTTTTCCAATACCCGTACGACATCGTCAGTTGATACAGATCGGTCAACAGGGACAACGACGGGCGGTAGATCTCGGCCAACAAATTCATCGCGAACTCCGCTGCGAAAGAGGCTGTGCCTAAAACGACAGCTTAACGCAACGGAGGTTCGCGGTGTGGGACGTTCAGCCTGCGAAAGGTTCGCGGTCTGCTCGTTTTGGTCGAGCTAGTTCTTTACCAATTCGGAGGTTTCCTGTCCCTTTTTCGGTACGCTCGATTCGACATTCGGAGTGAACGCGTCGATCCTGGCGACTTGCACGTTTTCGACCGTGAACGTCAGACGGTGATCCGGCTGCACTTCGCGGGCGAGATAATCGATCAGCGACTGAGACAATTCTTTCGTCACGATCACTTCGATCCGCACACGCCGTTGGGGTTGACCGCCTTCGGAGTTGATCTCGTGACGCCCCGCTCCCATGCAGGGAAACGCGGTGAATCCACTCACGCCCAGACGCACGAACGCGGTCTGCAGCATTTCTTCGATCGACGGATCCGTCGTGATGGTGAGCAGTTTCGCCGACGTGACGCCTTTGCGTCTGGCCGAATGAGCGTGTTCGGTGAATGCTTGATGCGACTCCAGCCCGACGGTGTGAAACGACAAGCCCTGTTGTTCGAAATCACTCTCCATCTCGTGCAGTTTGTCCATCACCGTGTGGTCAACCAATTGCACGTCCGAGAGATCGAGCACAATATTGCGTCGATCGACCAATCCGATCCGTTCAATTTGTCGCCGCATCGGAATCCAGTTACTGAACACGGCCGATTGGCGTGCGGTGAGACGTACAGTGTTGCCGTCGTCTTCGGTCAATTCGATTTCGGGTTTGAACAACGATCGAACGGGCACACCGTTGGAAAGGTGAATGACCACTTTGGTCGCAATCCCGATCGCGATCCCGATCAACAAGTCCGTCGCGAGAACACTGACGAGCGTGACGACGAAGATCACCAATTGCTCACGACCGACTTTCCAAACGTTCATGAACTCCTTCGGGTGCGCCAGTCGGAAACCCGTGTAGATCAGCATCGCAGCCAGTGCGGCCATCGGGATTCGGTGCAGCACCATGGGGATGAATGCGACGCAAACCAATAGGAACACACCGTGCCACAAATCCGCGAACCGTGTCCGTGCCCCGTTGTCGATGTTCGCTTTGCTACGCACGATCTCCGAGATCATAGGCAGTCCACCGGCGAGGGCACAACACAGGTTGCCGGCACCGACGGCGACCATGTCCCGGTCCATGTTCGTTTTGCGTTTCCATGGATCGAGCAGATCGACCGCCTTCGCACTGAGCAACGATTCGAGGCTGCCGATGATGAAGAACATGAAAACCCACGGCCACGCACGCGGTTCACGCAGTGCCGCAAAGTTGGGCAGGGTCAGTTCATCGAACATTCCGAATACACGGTCCGGCATCGTCACGAGATAGTTTTCGCCGAGCTGATATTCGTGGTTCTGCAAAACGTACGAGTGCTTGTGCATAAGATCGAATCCCATTCCCATTGGAATCGCGACGACCAACACGATCAACGGTGAAGGCAGCACTTTCAACATGGGTGCCTTTTGCTGGACGATCGGCCACAAGAACATGATCAGCACACTGACCATTCCGATCGCGGCGATCGCCGGGTTTGCGTCGGCGATGAAGTGCGGAATCTGTTTGAGCAGTTCGAGCGGTCCTCCCGATGCACTCACGCCAAGGGCCACCGGAATCTGTTTGGCGATAATGATCACGCCGATCGCCGCCAGCATCCCGTGAACGGCGGAGATCGGAAAGAACTCACCCAAGATCCCGGCACGAAAGAAGCCGAAGCAGATCTGCAGAATCGCCGCCGCAACACCGACGGCCAACGCCGCTTGGTATGCCGCCGTGTCCGCTTCCGTCCAACCGCCCACCATCCCGTCGCCTCCGAACGCGCCGATGCACCCGATCGCGATCACAATCAAACCCGCCGCTGGGCCCTTAATCGTCAGTTCCGAGTCACTGAGGAATGTGGCGACGAACGACCCGATAATCGCGGTGAAAATCCCCGCGATTGCCGGATAACCGCTCGCGATCGAGATCCCCAAACACAAGGGCAACGCGATCAAAAAGACGAGCAACCCGGAGATCACATCGTGCTTGAAGTATTTGGTGAAACCGGCGAAGTTGCCGCGAGGGACGTCTCGCCGGTTTTCTGCTGTAGTGCTCATGTTCTTCGGTGGAAAGGTGAGAGAATGTAACGAGAGGACTGATTGGTGGTTGTTGGTGAATGACTTCGAAGCGGTCGATTTCGCGCGGCTAATGAGTGTCGGCGGTGACCTCCACGATCTCGACGACGTCCAAGACTTCTTCATGCTCGGTCTCGGCGGAACCGTCCGGGCCTAAAAGACGTTGGCGCAGGTTCGTCAGCTCTTTGGCGGCGTGGTATCGCGACGACACGCCTGGTTGTGGAACCAAGCCACCACCCACGATTAACAGCGACAACATCAACACGGCGAAGCGTTCGGTCGGACGTGCGTTCATCGGGACTAACGTTCGATTGGCGTGTCCGGTGAAGATTCGGAAATAGGTCATCAAGACGGTGATGCCACACAGTGCCGCGGCCAGTACAACCAACGTGCCCACCAAAGGGTAGACGTCAACGGCACCCTCGATCAACAGTTCCATGCCGACGAAGCCGACTGTGGCGGGAAACCCGATCGCGGCAAGACCCGTCAACAGGAAGAAGCCGGCCATCATGGGCATCTGGCGATACATGCCGTGGTAATCCGCTAATGAAACTCGCGAGATACGTGCTTCGATGCATCGCAGTGTGATGCCGAATCCGGTCAGCGACAAACCGACCGACAACCACATGCACAACGCACCCGCTAATCCGATCGGTGTCACCAATTCCAGGCCCACAAGAACGAGCGACGATTGACTGAGCAGGAGAAAACAGAACATGCGGCGTGCTTCGCGTTGGATCAACGCCATCGATCCGGCGTACACCGCCGTGATCAACGATAACACCGCGATGCTTTGTAATGCCCACGATGGAGCGATCGGCAGCACGAGTCGCATCACCGCGTACGCACCCACCAACGGAGTCGTGAAAAGGATTGCGGTTCCAAACGTGCCTTTTTCAAACAGGTCGGTCATCCACAAGTGCAGCGGGAAAATGCCCGCTCGCAAGAGAGCCGCCGCCGTTAACAAGGCTCCCGGGATCAATGTGGTCGTTGGTGTGATCTCGACCATCGAAAACCATGCGTAGCCCGCAATCAACAACAGGCCAAACACGCTCATATGCAGCACATAAATTCGCGTGCAACGTTTGCGTTGACGCAGTTCAATGTAAGGCGGAATTGTTGCTGCAATCAACAACCAGATCAACGCCCACGATGCCCGGCAACTGAACGTCGCGAGCATCATTGTCTCGGACAGCAATGCGAGCTTTAGCGAAAAACGCGGTGCTTTGGTACGCAGCGTCGACATCACGACTACTAGAAATATCAACGCGGTCAACGGGATCAGGAACGCACTGAGTTCATCGATGACAAAGAATCGTGGATTGAAGATCCAGCTCAACAGCCGTCCGTGATCGTGAGCCTCGAACGTATTCATGAACAAGAAATCGAGCAGTTCACCGACCGTCAACAACAACGTCGCGACGCAGAACACGATGGCGTGCGTCATGATCGTTTCGCGATGACCGAACATGTGCACCCACAACGCGCCGATCAATGGCACGAGGATGGAGATTTCGATCCAGGGGAAATGGAGTTCAGGCATGATGTTTGGCGAGGAACGATATTTGAATTGAAAAAGCGGCAGGAGTGAAAATGCGAATTGGTAAACCGTGTCGGTCTGGCTATGCCGCCCGGCCCATCTCCTCAGGGTGCAAGTCAATGTCCTCGGATTCCCGTGACGGTTCTCGCGAGATCCAATCGGTGACGCGTTGTTCTTGGCGATCGAACCAACGCATCAAACCGACAAACGGGCCGACCACAAATTTATCCAGTGCAATGTCCATGAACCCGCGATCGAATCCGAACCGATAGCACCATCGCTGCACCGGACCGGGCAGGAATCGGGCACCCGCCCATTCCTCGTGTTGCAGACGAGTGCCGATTTGGTTTTCGAGGTCCTGGTAATCTCGCAGAAGTGTCGGGGCACGTAGCAGTTGCATCGTTCGCAGGCATGCGTGGCCGATGATGTGAATCAACGCGAGGTAATACAGCCCTAGACCGATTTCGACGACGATGATGCCGACCTGCGTCAACGACGCGTAGGCCAGCGATACTTTAATGTCGCTCTGCACACGAGACATCACGGCGCCGCAACCTGCCGAAACAATTCCCAGCACCAGCACCATGATTTGCAACGTGAACGACGCCGCAAGGATTGGACTCAATCGCAACAACAGGTACGCACCGAGGTGAACGGACAACGCACCGTAGAAGATCGCACTCGAAGGTGTCGGCCCTTCCATCGCTCGAGGCAACCAACCGCTAAAGGGGAACAATCCTGATTTTCCTGCGGCGGCGATCAACAACAATGAACCCACTAATAAGGCTTGACGGGGCTCGATTGCGGCAACCCCTTCGGGCCACACTCCGCTGCTCATCAAGCCGCCAAAGTCTCCTTCGCCGGTCATGTGGTGCATCGTGATTGCGGCGGTCAAAAACGCGGCGTCGGAGAGACGATAGATCGACCAAACCCGTTGGCCGTTTCGGACGGGGTTCACGCGTTCGTGGAAGTACGCGACCAGGAGCGCCGACGAGAGTCCGACCATTTCCCAACCGACGAACAGCGTCTCGATCGTGCTGGCCAGTGACGACAGCACCATCCCACAAAAGAAAATGGCGTAGAACAGAAAGAACCGAGCGTACCCTTCCTCGCGGTGGAGATACCGACGCGTGAACTCGGCAACGACGCCGCATAACACGCAACTGAGTATCAGGAAGGGAATGCTCAGTCGATCGAACGCGAATTTCAAATTGAAGTGAAAGTCCTGTTCTGGGATTGATACCCAGTTGCCCAGTTCGATGGGGACGTACCGGATGCCGGTCGCCAACATCAGCACGAGAATGACGATCGCGGGCAACAGCGAAAGCAATACCGACGCCTGCGTCAGACGTGATATCATCGCTTCGCTCAGCGGTCGGTTGAACAATCCCGATACGCCGAGAATCGCCAATAAAACCATCGGGCTGACGATCACGGCGGTGCCGAGAATTTGAAAAGTGTGGTCGAGGCTGATCATTCGCTTGAATGTCGATTTAGTAAGAGGTCAATTTCGTAATCCAGGCTGCAAACACCGTCGTTCTGCCAACAACTCCGTACCGCAGGCTGCCAGCCTGCAGTCACCCACGCACGATCATTCGCACGATCACACGCCCGTCGCGACGCATCCCATCGCATCATTCTCTCGCCGCCGATTGGTCAATGTTCACCGACGCGAACCCCAGGTGATCCCGGTGGCCGCGGTACCAGTCCGTTGACGAGTCGACCGCGGGCAACTCGTTCGACTCTGGAGTGTACGGCTCATACCGACCATTGACGTAACGCAGGATTTCGGACGTTGACGGATCGATCAATGCGATCTGCACCCATCGGCCTACGATTAACGTGGCAATGCCCGGGTTTTCACGGATGACTTTGTCCATGACATCGGGAGTGGTTTCGATCACGAACAGGATTCGCATCGGTTCGTGGATTTCGATCATTTGTTGTGACAATCCCGGACGCAGGTCGCTCGCCGCGCCCGTCATCACGCCCAACATCGAGACGACGTTGTGCGGCAGTTTTGAACCGCACCCGTATCCCTCAACGTCGACGGACGAGAAGTAGTATTCCAAACTGATGCCCGCACAAACGGGAATCGCCGCCTGTAAAATGCGGGTCAAGACGGAGGCGTTTTCGTCGTCAACCGACGGATCGTATTCGGTCAGGAATACCCGTCGGTCCATGAACAATCCGCGAGTCCAGTCGCGTCGTCCGACGGTGACCAACGCGTTGGTTGCGTGGTTGTATTCGGGGCGAGCTTGAGAGAGATCTTCCGAACGTTGTTCAACGTGTTCGAGTGCTTCGGAAAACGTGAGGTCTAACGGTGCCGACTCGAAACGGCGGGCTCTCTCGTGAGCGTTCCGGGCTCGGGTTTCGTTCACGCTGGCTTCGATCCGGCGAAACAGTTCGCGGTGTGTCCGCGGCAGAAGATCCAAATCGTAGTATTCGACATTGTCGCTGCACGTGTTGTGGTACGCGCCGACGAATCGCACATCGTCGGGGATCTCGACGCCTCGCTCGAGTGTCAAACGACGCACGCGTCGATCGTTCGCCATCATTGCAAACGCTCGAGCGTTCGGGCCACCTCGGCCACCGCTACACGCGCCGCAGTTGTAGGCGGACTCGTGTGGGTTGTTTAAACTGCCGCTTCCGTGGCCGAAGAAAATCACGATCGGTGGAAAATCTTTGACGCAGCCGATGTCTTCGAGAATGCGAATGACGATGCCCGCCATCTCATCGAGGCTGTATCCCAGTTCATCGGGTTGTTGCCCGGGTTCCGGTGCAATCCGTTCGAGGTGCAATTCCGACGACGGTGGTCGGACGAACGAGCCCATCGCGTCTTTGAATCGCGAAGTCAAGCGTGGGAACAAAATCCGGGCGACCATCGGGAAGGTCGCCAACGCACCAAAGATGCCCGTGAACCAACCACCGATCATCGTTCGCGAGTGAGCGTGAACTTGGTGAGTGAACCAACCGATCCGTCGGCGACGTTCGGCTCGCTTTTCACTCAGGTTTACCGCCGAGAACGTTGGTTCCTCTCGAACATAATGTTTCGGCGTGACGATCGCGGGACACAGCGGACGGTAGTGGGCGTGATCGGCACCCTGGTAGTACATCGCGACGGCAAAAAAGCCCGCGGCCGAAGCGGTCCGGCACTCGGGATCGATCTCTTCGAGATGGCGGCGGAAGGATTCCTCGCGATCGTCGATGCAAAAGATCGCCAAATACGCAGGCTTGGAGGAGACGTTCTTTGCTAACTCGCGGCGCCGCGCCGTGTGGATCGCGAGTGAGTCGAGCGTCGCGGTGGCGTAGTGCCTCTCGTAGGCGAGTTGAAACAAACGCCGACGCTCTAGTGAATCAAACGATTCAATCTCGGCAACAACGCGTGCCCATTGTTGTCGCGACATCCCGATCAATTGTTCGGGAGTCCATCCACCGGACTGCGCGAGTTGAAAGATGACGTAGGTCCGTTCGTCCGTGGACGGTCGGCGACGGAATGCGGGTTCGACTCCTCGTCGTGCGTGACGTCGCAGTTCAGATTCGATGGCGTTTCGGATTTCGGAAATGTCGCGAGTGCCGTAATAACGCTGACCGACGTCGGCGATCGCATGACGCTGCAGGATCAAACGTATCGCGAGGTATTCGTTCAATGACCCCCTTGGGATCGGATAAGGCAAGTGTGGTGAATTCGATTCGGTTTGCCATATCATTCCCGCCCACCCACGCAATGCCAACAACGCCGATGTGATCTCTTCCTCGACAGTAGATGTCCCATTGCCGTCGCCATTGCCATTGCCATTGCCGTTGCCAATGCCCAACGCTGCCAGAGAGTCCGCGATGGACGCGATCGGATTGAAATCTTGATCGCTGATCTGGCGTAGATCATCACTCAATCGACTCATCCACGAAGGTAGGATCGAAATGCGGTGCTGATACAGATTGGCGAACGACTTCGCAAACCCTTGCTCGCGTTCAGGCAACGACCAATCCGCGAATCCTTGGTCGAGGTAGCTGCCGCAGAAACGGATCAAGATCTCGCTAACCGTCACGTCGATGTCTTCACCACATGCCTGCAACAGCAGCTCTTTGAGTGAGTTGTTCTGCGGCGGCGGGTCGCATGGCAACGCGGCTTCGTCGATGCCGTTGTGGCAAACTTGCCAGAGCAGCTTCAGCGTGAAGGCTTCCCAGTCGTCGTCGCTCCATGATTGAATTTTGTCGGCGCGATGTTTCGCGATCACGGCGTCAACGATCGGCGGCAGTTTGCCTGTGTCGCGGCATCGCATCACCCAACTGCGTGTCGACGTGATGACCTGTTCGCGGCGTGGTAACGAGACCTGCGACTGGAACCGTTTGAGCAGTTTCGTTTCCGCCAACATCCATTGCAGTTCCGCGTCGGGGGCGGCATGCAGTGTCATTTGCAACATCGCCAATCGCAGCGAGTAGCGCGTCCCGAAGCTCGCGATCAGTTCGTCGGCCGCCGCATCGAGGTCGTCCATCAGGACTTGGCGAAGGTCGTCGATCGAGATCCGGCCGCGGTGCAGTTCGTTGTGGTAGCGTTCTTCGGACAAGTACGGTTCGCACCGATATCGCCGGCCGCCTTCCACGACTGCTTGCTCGAACGGCAGGTCTTCGAACGAGTGCAGCGTGTTGTGGTGCACGAAGATCGAGATCGGGCCCTGCGACGGCAAGTAGTGTTTGGCGTGCTCGATAATGGACGCTACGTCACGATCGCTGGACGAATGTTCTGCCTCTGCCGGTGACGCGGCGAGGAGACTGCCCGAGGGTGCATCTTGCATGTTGAACACGACAAAGTTGTGAAAGATCGGAATTGCACCGTCGGTTGCACAACTCGTACCAAAAGCTGGTCTGCTATGTTCGCGAAACGAGTGAAGCCCGCGTTATTTCGTTAAAACGCGAGAAAAGCTTTCCCAAACTTTTTAATGGATTCTCACAAATCTAAATCGAATTTGAGAACTGCAGAAACAGCTGCAGCAGTTTGCCGATGTACTGCAGGCAATTGCAGGTGCTGCAATTGCCATTGAACACTTCTCGAACGGCCTCAGTGATCGGCAGCAGCATGGGGGGGCGAAACGGTCGCGGAAGCAGGGGAGGCCAGAGCGAAACAGCTTTCGATTCGAGTCCGATTGGGAGCAGGCAGTGGTCGCACCGTGGACGCGATTTGCCGATCGAATTGATGAGAGCGTTGTCGCCCTTCTGGCCCCAAATGGCGGCGTTGGGAGAGAGTGTTTGTTAGCTGAGTCCTTGGCTCAACCTTGCGCAAGCGACGCCACTCATTTGTGCTCGCAGTTTAGATGAAGTTCGCCTTACGTAAGACTTGATTCGAAGGACCGGTGTTTGTTGGATTGCGGCCCCGGTGACCCTCGTTCGCTTGTTGTCCGCCGTGCGGCAAAGACGACTATCCACAGAGGAAGTTTCACGCTGACAATGCGGTACCACTTTTTTACTCTCAAGCGTTTCTTGCAAACGCATCCGAATCTCGTCGCAGGAAATCGGTTTTTGTAGAAAACCGTGCACCAAAGGACGCACTTGTGCAATCATGTCCGGCGTTGCCTGGCCCGACATGATATATCGCGTGCTATTTGGCCATTTGCTAGCGACAGCTTTCATTACCATAAAACCGTTGACATTCGGCATCACCATGTCGCTGACGACGATGTCGTATTGCGGTTTGTCGAGCAGCGACAGTACCGAACTACCGGCGTCGAGATAGCAGATGTCCCAATGTTCGCGGTCTCGCCGGAACGCTCGCTTGAGGGAATCAAGAATAAGTGCTTCGTCATCGACGAAAAGAATGCGAGGTCTCGTTGTGGAGTTAATCGAATCGATTGTCATGGTTGCGGTCTTGGCAATAGTCTGGGGCAATTGACGTTGCTTTTGAGCGTTCGTCTGGTCAAGCAGGCGAATGCGCAACGGACGTGTTCGGTGTTGGGTGTCTCGTTGGAATGGTCAGAATAAATGTTGCTCCCTGATTCACGCCATCGCTTTCGGCGGTTAACGTTCCACCAAGTTCCTTGATCGAAAGCGCCGCGCTATGCAAGCCGAATCCGTGTCCATCAGGTTTCGTGGTAAAGCCATGAGTAAATAGCTTCTGCATAACGTCATCAGGGATCCCGATTCCGTTATCCGCGATCTTCACGCTGATATTATCTTCATCAGCGAGCTGTAGGCTAATCCGAACCCGTTGGTCAGAGTTGGCGGCTCCTCCTTGTTGCACAGCCTGGGACGCATTCTTAATCAGGTTAACTAAGATTTGCAGCAGCTGGTGCTTGTCCGACATGATCTCAGGAGTATCTTCTGTTTCAAAGTCTAGGTTCACATCGTGACGTTGTAGAGAAGACTCGTTGATTTTTATCGCATCTTTCAGAAGTAACTCCATTCGGATCGGCTCGAGAATACAGGATGACGACGCGTATGATTGCTGAGTCGCGATAATCTGTTTGATGTGCTCGATTGAATCTCGGAGACTCGTCACCTCAGAATCTAGTGTGTCTCGTTCGGCTGTGGCCGCATCACTCAACTTCGACATGAAATCAGGTAGCATCTTACCCGCAGGTTCGCTGGCTACGAAACTCGGAAGATCGTCTCTGTGTTCATTGAGCAGATTCGAAAGTTTGGCGAGCGATTGAGTGCGGCTGTTTCTCAGCACCTTTCCCAACATTTCGCATGAAATGTTCACGCTGTTGAGTACGTTCCCGACGTTGTGGAGGACTCCGGTTGCGACTTCAGCCATGCCAGCATGCCTTGAAGCCGACGCGAGGTCGCTGAACAGTTTCTCACGCTCCAATTGGGTCTCTTTGTGTCGGTCGAACTCTTCTGCGAGCAAGGCACGCGCGTCTTGCAACTCAGATGTTCTCACCGAAACACGGTGTTCGATTTCCGTTTTGGTCAGCTCTAACTCTGCTCGTGCTTCGCAACTCGCCTTCGTTTCTTGCATGCTTTGACGACAGGACACAATGAGGAACACATCTTCAAAAATGACCCATGCAGAATGTTCGAGCCACCGGTAAGGCGACGTCATGACCACGCCGTAAATCGATTCAGGCCACCATGCACCGCGAATATAATGGTCGGCCGCAGTCACGACGGTCGCAGTCATGAGCACCCGCCAGTCACGATACATCGCCAGAAACGCCAACGACCCGAACACATGGAAGTGGGTTTCGAGACGCCCTCCCATGAGGTGGATGGCTAGGCTCGACCATGAGATTTGCGCGATGGCGATAACCTGCCGGGTAACCGTTTTTCCCGGGCGTAAAATTGCCAATGCGATCGGCGCCGAGGAAATGATTCCGCCTAGTAGTGCAGCAGCGATCAAGTGCACGTGAGGTTGCGATTCCGCGCCCTGCCATGTTCTGGGCGAAATCACCAGTGCGATTCCGATTCCACCGATCCATTGCACCACCATTAGGATTGCAAACAGGCGGTCCGTCGACGCGTATTGGCGATGATTGGCTTGCTGCAGGAGTTCGGCGGCGCGGGGTTGCACGTCAGGCGTGGTTTGGTTGCTCATAAGTACTCGGCTCTTTGGACTTCACTTGGTTGACAGCACTCAGAACCGCAGTTCGTTGCCGATGTCGATTCGTGGATCGGGCAACCGTAGGTTGGTAACCGGATATGCTCCACCGACCTACCGAGGACCACGTCTCGAATCGTTTGTCGTCCCTTGTTATCCCCTTCATGTCCTCGCGAAGGGGTGACGCCTCCAGCGTAGAGAACCTTTCCATCACGCGAAAACAAGCAGACGAATCCTGAGGTTGTTGCACCGAAGAGCCGTGCCTCGTTTCCGCCGCGATCAATGAAGATGGGATGTGACGAGAGTCGAGCGGCGTGCGTCCACAAATTTGTTTTCGCCCACTCAACCTCTTCATCATCGGGACAGTAGAATACGAATTGAAGATCGACTTTGCGCTCGCATTCGGCATCGATGTGTTCAAGCTCTCGCATGGTCGCATTGGTGCAAGGGCATTTCGGATGAATGAACCCGACCAACCGAAACGGACTGTCAGAGGGGGGAAGGCTGGACGATTGCGGCCACTTATCGATCGAGCCAAGTGAAACATGGCCGGCTGTGGCGGAGTAGATAAACAGGCTGGCCAAACCAGACAGCACGAACAGACACCAACAGCCAATGAAAAGTGCTGTTTTGCTGCAAAGTGCTTTTATAAGGTCCTGCTGGTTCTCTCTCAGAGAGCTGATGAAGATTGACATGATTTCAAGTGTCTTAGAAGATTCTGCTTCGGGAAATAGTGGTGCTTTGTGAGCCACGAACGTCGAAGAATCGCGACATTATTACGGTTATTCATTTATTTCAACACGAACATCAATCGGTTCGCGGATAGTACGATGCCTGCTGAATGCCCTGATGCGTTCAATCTGAACCTCGGTGAGTTGTTGGTTCGAGGTTAGCAGCAAATCACCATCGACTGTGACCACCGGCTTTTCAAGAATCATTCCTGGGACCAGTTCGGTTACCGAAACCTGCATTCGCCGGAATTCGCTTTCCAATAATTTTTCTAATGTTTGAATTAGGTTTGGATCGTATTGACGACTGTTGTTCCAGATTGCGTCGAGTCCCATGGGCACCGATTTCGTTCGCTGGCACGCGAGATCGAAGTCAAAAACCAATTTCAGAATTCTCGCGCCTATGGGAATCTCGGCCCCGGTTGGGCCATCCTTCGGAAGACCAGTTCCATCGTAACCGCGTCCTTGAAGAGAGATGAGCTTAGCGACGCTTTCAAGACGTGGGATTTTCGAAACTAGCCTGGCACCTATCTGTGCATGAGACTGGAACGTTTCTTCTTTTTTGGGGTTGTCGAGTTCATTGTTGAGTGCTTCTTCAAGAATCGAATCAGGGAGCCCAATGAAGCCGAGTCGTCCCAGGCTCGCGGCCAATTCAATGGCCCATCGTTGCGAGAGCTTGAGTTCGTCGCAGAATCGAGTGACGAGGCTGCGCACGCCCTCGGTCCGTCCGTATATTTCGGGTCTTGCGATGGACAGTACATCCGTTAGAACGCTGACGCTTCCCGTAAGCGTTCTGCTGAGTAATACTTTTTCTGCAGTGAGTGTGCGGTGAAATTCTAAACCTGCATCAATTGCCTGGGACAACTGATCGTCTTCGATTGGCTTATTTACGAACCGGAAAACATTCCCATGGTTAATCGCGTCAATTGCGGTGGTCTGATCGGCGTTGCCGGTTAGCATGATTCGAACCGTTTCGCCAGCAATCGTTTTTGCCCTGGAAAGAAATTCGGCACCGTTCATCTCGGGCATTCGCATGTCACAAACCACGACGGCGTACGGGCCCTTTTCTTGAAGAGCGGTCATTCCTTCGACTGGGCCAACTGCGATGTCAAGAGAATACTTTTTTCGAAAACGTCTCTGGATGCTTTCCAAAAGCATTGGTTCGTCGTCAACGAACAACAATTTCTCGGTGGTACTCATACAACCATCTCCGCGAGTGGTTGATGGGCCGAGTTCTCGTCTTGGGAGCTGAGAACTTCCTCGCCTCGATTCAGTGGTAGCTGAATTCGAAAGGTAGTTCCCTCACCCGGTCGGGAATCGACTTCAATTTTTCCGTTGTGTTTGTCTACGATGATTGACCGAGCGATCGACAGTCCTTGTCCTGTGCCCTTGCCAACCTCTTTGGTTGTGAAGAAAGGGTCGAAAATCCGTGAGCAATTCGCTTTGGGGATACCCACCCCGCTGTCTTGGATAGTTATTTCAGCGTGGTCAGAGAATGCTTTTGTGGAAACAATGATATTTCCTTTGGTTTCAGTGGACTTCTCAAGGCTATCGGCGACGGCATGTGCTGCGTTCACCAGAAGGTTGATGAAAACCTGATTGATTTCGGGCGCGTTACAGGGCACTAATGCCAAGCATTCGTCGTAGTTGCGCTCAATTTCCGCCACATATTTCCATTCCGTTTGGCAAACGGTGATTGTGTTGTCTAAACACTCATGAATGTTTGTCAGCGCCATTTCGGCCGAACCAGGATGGGAGAACCCTTTCATGGCGCGAACAATCGCTGAGATTCGACTGATGCCATCGAGTGATTGATCGATCGCTTTTGGGATTTCAGAAACTAGATAGGGAATATCAGATTGGTCGATCGCATGCTTCGCGGCCTCCTTTTCTTCCGTAGCAAGACTGTCGCTATCGCACTTGTCAACGAGTCTCTGGAGCGACTCTAAGGTGGTGCCGATGTCGTCAAAAGCGTCTTTTAAGAACCTTGTGTTTTCACCGACAAATTGGGCAGGGGTGTTGATCTCGTGTGCGATTCCCGCTGCTAACTGACCAACAGCCTCGAGTTTCTGCGCCTGGGCGAGATTCGCACGCATTCGTTCGTGTTCGGATTCATCTCTGACGATCGCGGTCTGAAAGCGGCCTGGTCCGTCGATGCGTTTGCCGATGGTCCAATGTGATGGAAACGTTGCTCCACAACTCTTTTGGCATTCACAGTCAACCGTCCGGTTCTGCTGCAGCCCCACTTGTTCAATCATCGACTTCAGAGCAGTGAGGCTATCGTCACACGAGGTTAGAATGTCGACAGGACGTCCTTGCATCTCTGTTTGGCTGTATCCGAACATGGCCGCAGCAGCGACGTTTGCGGACTCAATTTCACCGCGCTGATTGATTGTTACAATTCCATCAGGAGCCACATCCAACACTGTTTGGAGACGTTCCTCGCGTGCTTCGATCTCTTTTGTTCGTGCCCGGACTTCTGATTCCAGCCAAGAGAGTCTCGTATTCAATGCGGTCGAAAGTTTGCGTTTCTCGGTCAACGCGCCTGCAAGTTGGCAAACTTCTGCTGGGTCAAAAGGCTTTTTCAGAATAAGCCATTTGTCGTTGGTGCCCAACTTCGTCGCTACTTCTGACCAATCGTAGTCAGAGAATGCTGTGCAAATGACGACGTTGAGGTCAGGGTCGGCTTTCCAGAGATGAAGAATCGTCTCCAATCCATCCCAACCAGGAGGCATTCGCATGTCCACAAATGCCATGTCAAAAGGGTTGTTGGCCTCAATTGACTCCTTCACCATTTCGTACCCATCTCGGCCTTGGAAAGCGGAGAATGTCTCATATTCAGGCGAGTCGTTGAGAGGCGTTTCAGACGAACCGAACATTTCAGCTTCGAGCTGATCAAGCTCCGAATCACTCGCCACGCCCTTGAGAACCTTTTTATAGTCCTCGTGGATTGCTGTATTGTCGTCGATGATAAGTATACGACGCTTCGGTTCGTTCTCTGTTTTGCCCATTTGATTGCCCCTCATATAAGCTGTTGTTTCGCATCCGTTCTCACGGTGCTCCCAAAAACCTGCGATCTAAACAGCGGTTCAGGCTCGATCAAATATTTAGATTTCGCAAAGATTGCTTGCCGTCATCCGGAATTGCCGGATATTCAGTTTGCGACGGCATATCCGAATCGTGGGTGGGGGAATGCGTCGGTGCGAGCGAGTTAAGGGCGGGTTCGGTGCCCAACGTGTCGGGTGGTAGGGCGAGTCGAATTCGTAGTATCGATATGTAAAAACGCGCCGCGGACGCTTCGATAACCTAAATTAAATTCGCAGCGGGAGCGTTTCAGGTTGAACGCATCGCTCATTAATATTGCAACTTTGAGTTGGTGGCGGGTGTAGGACATGAGCAGATGAAGAACCATATCGCTTTCGTGGATGACGAACAGAATGTCCTCGATTCATATGGGCGTGGATTGCGAAGCTATTCTGAGAATTGGACAATGAGCTTCCATCGTTGTCCAAAGCAGGTTCTTGAATTCATGCATCAACATCAGGTCGACGTACTTGTCTCTGATGTTCGGATGCCAGTGATGTCCGGTATTGAGCTGCTTCGCAAAGTTCGCGCAAGCGACGCGTTAAACGCGACACCTGTCATTATCGTCATGGGCGAGAGCGATCGTGCTCTCAAACGCGAGGCACTCGATCTCGATGCCTCTGACCTTCTGAGTAAACCGGCCGATATCGAAGACTTGGTTGCGCGCATTCGAAATGTGCTTCGAATGAAGGATTACCGGGATAGGCTGCTGGCATGTAACGAACAGTTAGAACAACGCGTTCAAGAACGTTCAGCGCAACTCGTCGCAGCGCGGAATGACCTTCTCTGGCGACTAGGCAAAGCTGCTGAGTTGCGGGACGAAGATACTGGCAATCACGTTGTCCGGGTTGCCTGCTACAGCCGAATTGTCGCGATTCAGATGGGTTTGGACGAAACGTTCGCGAACAATCTTTTCCTGGCTGCACCACTGCATGATGTCGGGAAAATAGGTGTCGCCGATCACATCTTGCTGAAGCCTGGGAAACTTAGCAACGACGAAATGGCTCTGATGCAACGCCACTGCGAAATCGGTGTTTCCATCTTGTCAGACAAGACAAGGCTTGCCGAACTTGCGGAGCAAATCTGTCTTACTGGCGATGCTGGCACAACTCGGCACGACTGTCCAGTGCTGAGTCTTGCCAGAATTGTCGCGGGGTCACATCATGAAAGGTTTGACGGTAGCGGCTACCCGTATGGGCTACGAGGAACGGACATTCCGCTGGCAGGACGGATTGTTGCGATTGCGGACGTGTTCGACGCCTTGCGCAGCACTCGCCCGTATAAACCAGCGTTCGATCTGGAAAAGACGCTCGGCATTCTAACGAGTGGCTCGGGATCGCACTTTGATCCTGAAGTCGTCAACGCGTTCATTGAAGCATTAGACGAGATCTTGAAGGTCGAAGAAGAGTTGAAGGAAAGCGGCGATGGGGCAAGCAAGATCGGTTCATCTAGTTTCTTGCAAACGTCACAAATGGTTGACAGCCTCTACGATCAAATGGCTTCGTGAAATCGAGAAGTTCGTGAAGAAGTCGTTGCAGGAACTTTTGGTGAGTTCAGCTATTTTGGAAGCGATTTCCACGACGCACATTTTTTAGAAATCCACTTGGGCTCGCATCGCGAAGATTCCCGCGTTGCTGTCGCCGACTCCAGCGGGCGTGTCGGGGATCGGTCCGGCACCGGCTTGGGCGTCGAGCATTGAGTAGATGTAGTTGAACTGAAATTTGGTGTGTGGATTCAGGTACCAATTCAATCCGGCGGTAATGTTGTTTAGTCGTCCACCGTTGATGTTTTCGTCGGTGAGGTCAATGTACGAGTAACGCGTCGCGATTTCCCACGCACCGATGCCGCCTTCCTCCCCAACGCTCTTTCGTGGCTTGACGCTTCCGTAGACACCGGCCTTGCCGTTGTAGGGGCGTTTTTCGCCGGTGAGGAAGTAACCGCAATAGGCGTACGCACCGGAGAAGCCGAGCGACGGACCGTTAATTTGGTCAACGTATGCGTAGATGAATTCGGATTGAGCGTAAAACGATCCGTGTGCGGCGGCCAGTTCGGCGCTGAACAGGCTCGCGTTGTTAGCGTCGATTTCGCCAGTGTTCACGAACGGCGATAACTTCGGATTCGTGCCCGCGAGTACGCCACCGCCTTCTTCGCCAACGAAGACTTCTGGTTGGTTACGAAACTGGAATTGGTCGTTTGAGGGATCGAGGAAGCTGAATCCGCCGCCGATATGAAGGAGTCCGCCGGCGTCGGGACGATTGATCAACAGTCCCGTCAGACGGGTTGCCATGCCATAGCCACCGTTGTCACCAACGTTTCCGCCGTAGACGTCCGTCGGATAGCGAAAGCCGGCGATCGCCCAGGTCGCGAGTTCGTCCTTTTGGTTTCCGTACATTGCCGCGCCGATCTGGCGAAACGGAAGGAAGGCGAAAGGCAATCCGCGTTCGAGAAACGTCATCTCTTTCACGCTGGTCAGTCCATCCATGCCGAACGGTTGACGGAACTGGCCGATGCGAAGGTTGTTCGACAGAATCACGTCTTCGATGTCCAACCACACGTCCATGAAACTTGGACGCCCCGGGAAGGCGAAATCCATTTCCAATTGATAACTGATGTTGTCCCACGCCTGACCGACGGCGGCCAATCGGGCACGGCGAAAATCGGCTCCGTCTTGAGCGTCGCCGACCGCGGCAATGTTGGTCGCGTCTTGATCAAAGTAAACCGCGTCGGCTTGAAAGAATCCTGTCAATCGTGCGGTTGGGAACTTCGGTTTGACCGGTTTGGGTTCGCAACAAACGATCGGTTCGGTGGTGTAGGACGTTGCAAAATTGTCGAGTGAAGCTGGTTGCATTGACGCGTTCTTCAGCTCATCAATTTGCTGCTGCATCCGAGCGAGTTCCGAATACAGGTCTTCTTCGATCAGTGATGATTGTGCTGACGCGTTCGAGCAGACTGCCAAAGCCGCGATCGAGAACAGAACCATCCGTACGAGCAACATCGGGCTGCGTGATGGGGCGGAGGCGTTTGGAGGACAATCCATTGCAACGAATTCCTTGTGACGTGTCGGGGTGACGTTCGCACCCGTGTTGGCATCATGCGTTGACGGGGTAGAGGATTCATCGGCAGTAGGGGCGACGCCTCCTCGAACGTGAAAAGCGTGCCCTCATAACCTTCCGCTCGCACCTGCAATCGGAAGTCCGCTTCATGTCGTTGTGCAATAATTTGCACCGTGTTGCGAAAAGGATTGCACGTCGGGGCTCGAATAAATTGGCTCGGCAAGTTAAAGTTTTTTGTGACCGTCGATCGTTCGAAACAGCAGGTAATTCGGGTGGAATCGGCTCAATCGTGCGGCGCGCCAAACTGTTATACACGCCACCGAAACACCGTGAACGCGGCGACGGTCCGAAATCTGCTCACGCGTTCGTCGCGTAAAACCAACGGGAGTGCGGTTTCGCGGTCGAGCCTCGTCAATCCACACGAGAGCCCACGCGAGAGTCGCGCCGAACCGTGAGTCAAACGCGACATGAGGCCTCTGTGTCGGGGCCGTTTCCGAAGGGCCGCGTTTAAACACAGCTTATCCCCTGCTCACTGATCCCTTCTGTATAGCGGTCCCATCCGTACAGCGATCCCATCCGTCAAACGAACCTGCAAGAAGTTGAACGATATGCCTTTTCCCGATCCCTTTGGCGTTCTGATCGTTGACGATGAACCGAACATCCGCAGCGGTCTGGCCCGTGGTCTCGCCGACGACGCCGACGTGATCGAGACGGCCGCCAACGCTGACGAGGCGCTCGCGCTCATTAGCAAGGGTGACTTCCCCCTGGTCATCGTTGACGTTCGATTGAACTGCAGCATGACCGGTATCGAACTGATGAAAAGGATTGTCGCCGAGCGTCCCCATACCGCGGTCATCGTGATTACCGCCCACGGCACGGTCGAAACCGCCGTGGATGCCATGCGTGCCGGTGCGTTTGACTTCGTCCTTAAACCACTCGACCTAAATCTGGTTCGCCAACAAGTTCGCAAGGCGCGAGAACATTATCGGTTGCGGATCGAGAACCAGCAGCTGAAAAACCGATTGGCCGACTCGGGGGAAATCTCAAGCATGGTCGCCGGTGGGGCCGCGATGCAGGACGTGTTCCGGCAGGTCCGCCAAGTCGCCGCGACGGATGCGACAGTGATGATCCATGGCGAAAGCGGAACGGGTAAAGAACTGATCGCTCGCGCGTTGCACGAACTCAGTGAACGTAGCGGCGCCCCCTTTATCGCCGTGAATCTCGGTGCGTTGCCCGAGACGCTGCTCGAGAGCGAATTGTTTGGCCATGAGAAAGGATCGTTCAGTGGCGCCAGCCGGCGGAAACCCGGATGTTTCGAACAGGCTTCCTCGGGAACGTTGTTTCTCGATGAGGTCACCGAGATGTCGGCCAAGAGCCAAGTCGATTTGCTGCGGGTGTTAGAGTCGCGGCAATTCACACGGGTCGGTGGCGAACAGGTGCTGTTCTCGGATGCTCGCGTCGTTTCGGCGACGAACCGTTCGGTTCAGGATTTGATTGACGAGGGTACGTTCCGTGAAGACCTTTACTATCGATTGAACATCATCCCAATTGAGTTGCCGCCGTTGCGGGGACGGCGCGAAGACATACCGTTGTTGGTGGAGCACTTCCTTGAGCAGTTTTGCACTCGCCATCGACGCCCGATGAAACGGTTATCCGCCGACGCGATGAAAACGATGACGTCGGCACCGTGGCCGGGCAACGTCAGGCAACTCCGCAACGTGATCGAACGGATGGTGATCACGTCGGCGGGTGATGTGATCCAGGAAAACGAGTTACCATCGGAACTCAGCAAGCCGACCGGACCCGGGCACACCGTCGTCTCTACGCTCGCCGAAGCGGTCGAGGCGTGTGAGCGACAAACGATCGCAGCGGCGTTAGAATCCTGCGGCATGCACCGCGAAAAAACCGCCAAAACGCTCGGCGTGAGCGTTCGGACACTGCATTACAAGATGGGCCGCTTCGGACTGCACTAATGATTGACCCACCGGGCGAACGCGGCGTACGGCGGATCGCCATCGGGCTGGCTTTGCTGAGTTTCTTGTCACTCGCCGTCACGGCGTGGATCTTTGCGACGGTTTCGCGCGAACAAGAAATCCTCAATCAGATCATCAAGCACCTGCCGTCGAGTGATCTGAAGATCGCCAACGAGTTGTCCGGCGATCTGAGCTTACAGAACGGTCTACTCGCGTTGTTGGTGCTCAACGTGACGGCCACCGCGGTCGCGTTTGTGTTTGTCGTTCGTGCGTACCTATCAAGCGAAAAATCGCTCGCCGATGTGAAAGTTTTGTCCTCTGACATTCTCGCGAGCATGGATGCGGGCGTAATCACGACGGACCTCAGCGGAACGATCACCAGTATGAACGCGAGCGGTCGGTCGTTGCTCGGTTGGGATCATCGCCACGATTCGACCGACCCAAACGGTACGCGGGAGCGTCCAGGAATCGGCAGCAAAATCGCTGAAATCTCTCGTGAACACGGTTTGTTGGCCGAGATCTGTGATGAGAGTCGGCGGACGATTCAACCGATTCGCGATCGCGACTATACCGTCAATCAGGACGGGCTCGCCAAAACGCTCCGCGCCGGATGCACGCGACTGCACAATCGAGGCGGCCAACAAATCGGACTGGTGATTCACGTCCGCGACGTCACTCAGAAGGCGTTGATCGAAGAACGTCTGCGACGCATGGAACGCTACATGGGGCTCGGTTCGCTGGCCGCGGGACTGCAACATGAGATCAAAAACCCGCTCAGCGCCCTGGCACTACACATTCAATTACTCTGTGAGAGGTTGGCCAAGGAGACCGGTGATGCGGAAGTCAACGAGTCGCTGGATATCCTCAACACGGAAGTGAAACGCATCGGCGCGGTGCTGGATGGATTTCGCAACTACGCGTCGATCAACGATATCGGCCGGTCACCCGTCGACGTGAATCTGTTGATCGAAAAGCTCGTACGGCTGTTGCGTCCGCAAGCCGAAGGCCAGAACGTGAAGATCCGCGTTGAACCGTCACGCGAGATGCTGGGGCTGATCCAAGCCGACTCGGTGCGTCTCGAGCAAGTCTTCTTGAACCTAGCGATCAACGCGATCGCGTCGATGCCTGACGGCGGGGTATTGCGGTTCGTGATCACCGGCGAGGAGAAAACGATTCGGATTGACGTGATCGATAACGGCAACGGAATCCCGGACGAAATTCAAACGAAGATCTTTGACCCCTATTTCACAACCCGCCGTGAGGGCACGGGAATGGGGCTAGCCCTGTGCGACAAGATCGTCCGCCAACACAACGGCAACCTCGATTTTGAAACCAGCCCCACGGGCACGACCTTCACCGTCGTGTTACCTGTCCACCACGATTGAGGCGGCTGATATCACGCTAGCCCGGATGTTTCTTAAACGACGTTAGAGCATTTTGATGTGAATGGCACGCTAGCGGTTTTTACAGTTGCGCATTCCGATTGTTTTCGGGCCAAAGACGCAGCGATTTGCTCAGCCCAGTAGGCCCATGTTGGGGCCTTGAGACCTTTGTAGCCGGCGTCGTTTGAATCGAGGTGGAATTGCTCAAGGCTCGCGTTCTGGCGTGATTGGCACTATAGAAATTGATAGTCAAAGATTCATTTTCAACTTTTGTAAATATTCATCCAGAATCCTTCTGACTTCACGCATTGGCCTTTCGGATTGTGCTAGGATCGCCGGTGAACCGCATTAGAGGGGCTCTGGGTTCCCTTGTTGAGGGCGGCGCTGTCATCTTTTCTTGTCGTTTTGCCTACCTTTTCCGGCCTGCATCCTCCCCGATGCCCTCGGTTTGAGTCGCAAGCGACGCGTAATTTGGTTTGATTCGTGAGGGCATAGGCTTGATTAGTCGTCGATTTAAATTTGGTTCCGCAGGTTCACTCGTCCGTACACGTCGCCGTGCACTCGAAAAGCTGGTCGCCGCAAGAAGTCGCCGACCGCTTGTCGAATCACTCGAGTCACGACATCTCCTCGCGGGAGATTTTCCGACGGTCGAATCGCTGCTCGCCGATCCGGCGTACGGGGTCGGAAACGAGCAGGTGAGTTATTCGTTGACGTTCAGTGAAGCGGTATCCAGGGTCGATGCGACTGATTTCGTTGTTGACCAGATCGGGGTGACGGGAGCATCCGTCGCGGAAGTGGTGCCCGGTTCGGACGGATCGAGTTACACGGTTGTCGTGAACACCGGTTCGGATGACGGGACGTTGCAGTTGCGGTTAGTGGACGACGACACCATCACTAGCCTCACGGGCGGATTGCTCGGTGACTCCGGTGCAGGAAATGGTAACTTTGACGGGAACGTGGTTTCGATTGAACGCGAACCGCTTCGCACAGTAAACGGCTATGTTTTTGATGATGTCAACAACGATGGGGTTCGCGACGCGGGGGAACCCGGTGCGACCGGGGCATGGGTTTACGTGGATCTGAACAACGACGGTGTTTGGAGCTATCCCGAACCGTACGACACCTACAGCGCCGCCGATTTTTCTTCGACGACAGATGTTGATGAATCGGGGTGGTTTGAGATGGACGATGTGCCGCTCGGTGAACACGTGCTGCGGGTTCGAGACCGAACGGATTTTGTCTCGTCCGCATTTTCGTCTGCACCGATTACGGTTTCCTTCCTCACTGAATCGGTATCGGTGGACGTGCCTGCGGTTGCCAACGAGTCGGTGATCGAAGGCGTGTTGTTTGAGGATTTGAATCAGAACGGTGTGCGAGATGCCGGTGAACCGGGACTTTCCGGGCAAACAGTGTTTCTCGATTCAAGCGCCAACGGCAACCTCGATTTATGGGAAGAATCGTTCCTCACGCTCGAGGACGACCCGGCGACGTCGGATGTGGATGAAACAGGGCAATATCGGTTCGAGTCACTTTTCTTCACGTCGCATCGCGTTCGGTCGGTGTTGGACCTCGCGTGGCTGTACACGACGAGCGATCCGCAGGAAGTTGACATCGATTCGGCGTCGGATGTTGAGACTGCTAACATAGGCTGGACGAGAAACCTGACCCAAATTACGGGTGTCGTGTTTGATGACCTCGATGCGGACGGGATCCAATCCACCGGAGAATCTGGTGTCGCGGGTTGGACTGTATTTCTGGACGAGGACGGTGACGGGCGACTAGACACGTCGGAGTCGTCGACCACAACCGATTCCAACGGGAACTACTCGTTCGACACCCTTCCGTTGGGACAACATGTTGTCGCGACCGAGTTTGTAAGCGGCTACCTCAATACGACCCCCACTCGTCGATCAGTGCAGTTGTCGGGCAGCACCGATTCACCGGTCGCGGACTTTGGCGTTCGTCAGAACGATACTGCAATCGAGGGAACTCTGTTCGAAGACGTCAACGAAAATGGCATCTTCGACGTGGGGGAATCACCCATCTCCGGTGCAACGGTTTACGTCGACGCCAACGATAACTCGCGACTCGATGCGGGTGAGGCGAGCGACGTCAGCGGGGCCGACGGCAGTTATCGACTGATCGATCTGATTCCCGGCGAACAGAAACTGCGTTTTATTTCGCCCATTGGCTTTGAGCAAACCGGCGAATCGAATGTCGGCGATCGATTGTTCGTTTGGCATAGCTTTTCTTCCCTCCGCGAGGTGAATCCAGCGAACGGTTCTGTGATTGCTCAAGCGGTCGTTTCGCTATTCCCAACGCACGCGGTATTGGCAACGAGTTTGGCGTTCGATGGCGAATTTCTCTACACGCTCGATCGCAACGATGCGCTCGTCGTCGTGATCGATCCGGATACGCTCGCCGCCGTGGATTCGTTTTCGGTTCCGATCAATACTGGATCGTATTGGCATGGAGCGGCCGTGGTCGACGGCGATCTGTTCTTCTCCAATGACTCGTTTGACGAAATCATTCGTATCGATCTGGACACGCGCGAACTGATCGCGTCGTTCCACATTCCGAGCCTGAATCCGAACGCCAGCGTCACGAACCTTCAGTACTCTTTGGGCGAAACGGCGGATGGGTCGGCGTTGCTCGCGGGGACGCCAGGCGATGCGAAATTGGTGATCGACCCCCAGACCGGATTGATTACCGGTGAGATCTATCCGCTGCCTGATGGCGTGCGGCACGACGGGCTCGCCGGAGGAAACGACAGCTTCTACGCAGGGTCCTATTTGGAAGCAGCTGTTCAGAAATACCAATCCGATGGAACCGAGATCGGAACGGTCTCGGTAGGTGTTGGCGTTATGGGGTTGGCGACCGGCGTGGTCGTCGATTTCGGGCGAACCGTTTCGGTTTCCCTCGATGAACAACTCACCGGGATCGACTTTGGCGCAGTGGACGTCAGCAGCAGTGTCACGGGAGTGCAATTCGACGATGCCAATCAGAACGGCGTCCAGGACCCGGGGGAAGCGGGTATCGCAGGTGCGACGGTATTTGTGGACCTGAATAACAATGCGTCACTCGACGGCGATGAACCGTTCGCGGTCAGTGCGAGTGACGGGACGTACACGTTGGAGTCCGTTCCCGCAGGGAACGTCACGATCCGGTCGATCGCGCCGGAGAACTATCGAATCATTGATGCCGCTCCCGCAGCAGAAAAGTTGTTCGCGTTGGGGAGGGCGGGTTCCGCGGACAGCGACACCGGATTCGTTCACGAGATTATGGAATTGGATCCAGCCACGGGACAGATACTCCGCGCGATGCCGACCGGGGTTCCTGTCAACTCCGCGGCGTTGACTCTCGAGTTTGACGGCACCCATCTTTTCATCACGGACAGTTCTCTCGATTTGGTTCATGAATTGTCAACGGACGGAATTCTCATTGACAGTTCGCCGTTGGGAGAATTGACCGAGGATGGCGCCGGTTACACCAACGAAGTGGATTTTGGGTTGGTCAATGTGCAGGGGACACTGTTCTCGGTCCGTCCGAGCAACTATGGCGGTCTGTCGCTGTATTCGTTTGACCCCGTCTCCAATGAGTTCACCTATCGAACGGCGCTCACGATGGACAATGGTCTCGAATCATCGCCCGACGGATCTTCTGTGTTTCCTCCAACGATAACGTTTGCATCGGCCGCGTCGTTCGACGGAACCAAAATTCTGTTGGCAGCCGAGGACGATCGGATTTTGGAAATCGATCCCGTCACGGGCGTTGCCACGTTCGATCCGGTGTCTTTCCAAGACAATCCGCTCACCCGAGGGCTCACCACCTTGGGAGATGAGATCTTTGAGTCGTTTGGAAATCGAGTCGAGGTGCGTGATTCGGCGGAGCAATGGGTCCGTGAGGTCTTCGTCCCTAAGTTTGTCTTCGGGCTGGCTAGCGGAAGCGTTGCGGACAATGGAGTCAGTGTATTCGTCGTCGAAGGGAGTGAGGTAGCGGATGTGAACCACGGTTTCACGTCGACTCTCAGCACCCTCGCCGGAGTGATCACGGATGACGTCAATGCGAATGGCGTTGCGGACGCGGGCGAGCAACCTCTGTCGGGCGCCACGGTTTATTTAGATGCGAACCGCAACGGCATTTTTGACGCGGGAGAAGTCTCCACGGTCACCGATGCGCAGGGGGCCTATTCGTTTGAGGTCGCCGCAGGGGACTACGTCGTTCGTCAGGTTACCTCGGCGGACCTGGTGTCGCAGGCGTGGACGTCGAACACGATACGATTGTTCGCCTATATCTACGATTACGAACTCGCAACCGCGTCGATTCATGAAATCGACTCGGACTCCGGTGAGGTACTCAATTCATTTGCGGCTCCTGGAATCTCTCATCCCAATCTCGGTGCTGGGTTGGCACTCGACGGCGACACACTGTACATGTCGCAGCTCGAAAAGGTCTTTGAACTTAATGCAAACACGGGTCATGTGACTCACACCGCGTCGTTTAACGGCAATTTCGATGGAATGGCAATCATTGATGGAGAGGGTTTCCTGCTCGATTCCGACCGCAATACCATCGTGGCCTACGATTTGATCCGCCGTGAGGTAACCCGGACGCTACCGTTTTATTCCTACAACTTGTTCGGCGCGTTGGGTGAGTCTGCCGATGGGACGAAGTTGATCGCACGCAGCTCCAATCAACTGTTGACCATCGATCCGCTAACGGGGACGGTGCTATCGAGCGAGTATACGCCGTCGATTTTCGGAGCCGCCGGGGCGGGAGGTGAGCTGTTCGTTAACGGCCCTCTGGTTTCGACGAACCAAACGGCAACTCACGTTCGCGACTCTTTGGGGCAAACCATCCGTGTTTTCGAGTGGGCGCTGCCGTTCGCCGCACGTGCCTATGGGGCAGATTCGGTTACCGCGGTAGAGCACCGGGTTCGAGTGCTCGGCGGGCAAGAAATCGCGGACTTGAACTTCGGCCAGGTTTCCGCGACCGGAACGATCAGCGGTGTGCAGTTTGTCGATGAGAATGGTGATGGGATTCAAAACCCAGGCGAACAACCGCTCGCGGGTGTGACGGTGTTTGTCGACGCAAACGCAAACGGTTGGCTCGATGAAGACGAGCCGTCCGCCGTCAGTGACGTGGATGGGCAGTACACCATCGAGAACGTTCCCGGTAGATCTGTTTTGGTGCAAAGCGTCGCGCCGGAGAAGTACCGGTCAACGACTGTCGCACAAGGACGAGACAGGTTGTTTCTGCTTCGAACCACTACCGATTCCGAAAGTCCGACGGGGGACTACTTCGCGATTGCTGAAGTTGATCGATCCACGGGCGAAACCATTGGACATCACGTCACAGAGTTGCCGTCTGGGGGTGGGAATTCACTCGGGTTTGACGGAGAGCGATTGGTGTTGGTGAGCAATCAATACCGGATGGTCTACGAACTCGCAACTGATGGCACGTTGTTGGACCAGACGCCGTTCCCAGAAGGTGTGGCAGCCTTTGCTGGACCAGCAGTATTCAACGACGATTTTTACATGCTGCAGTTCGGTGGCAGCGCGACAGGTGAGTTCTTAGTGCGGTTTGATACGAGCAGCAACGAGTTTGTCGACGCGAAGGCAATCACTCATTTCGTGAACGGTCAAGTTAATAGTTTTGTCCAGGTTCAGCCGTATGAGGTCGGATTGAGCGAGTCACCGGACGGTGAGTCGTTGTTGTTGATCCCCGGGAATAGTCGTGCTGCGAAGTTGGATCCGCTAACTGCTCGCGTGACGTCGGTTCATTACGCCAATTCGATCGATCGAGCGACCTTTGGTTCGACGAGCGTGGGCGGTGAAGTATTCGTGGATTCCAATAGTGGCAGCAACTATATCCGTGTGATGGATGCTCAGTTCAATGTAACGAGGCAGATCTATCTGCCACATGGCGATGGACTCGCGGGAGGGACTTCCTACGATCGTCGAGTCGTCGTGGATGTCGCGGCCGGATTGGCAGTAAGCGGCATCAACCACGGTTACCAATCCGAACACGTTGAACTGAGCGGCACGGTCGGACTGGATGACAACGGAGATGGCGTGATTGACGAGACCGACACGCCAAGAGCCGGCGTGACGGTTTACCTCGACGCTAACCGCAACCATGTTCTCGATACCGGTGAGATAACGACAACCACTGACGCTAGCGGAACGTACTCGTTCGAGGACGTTAATCCTGGTGAACACATCGTTCGAGTTGTGGACGGTCCCGGCGTTGGATCAGTCGCCGTCGCCGAAGACCAAACCCGCTTGTTTGCGTTGCAATTTGGCGCGGGCACGTCGGCGATTCGCGAATTAGACCCCATCAGCGGTCAGGTCTTGACTGAGTTCGCGGCACCCGGCGAAGTGCAGACCGGAGTTGCCGGACTCGCGTTGGGCGACGATACGTTGTACTACGTGGCCGGACAGAACCTATGGATGCTCGATCCAGACACTGGCGCTAGCAAGAACCAGGTTGAATTGTCGCCCGGGGCGTATGACGGAGCAGCGTATGTTAACGGCGATTTGTTCGTTTCCGACCATACCAGTGATTTGATTTTGCGTGTCGATCCGGTATCCGGTGCGGTGGTCGATACCTTGAACATCAACGCTATCAATGCGAACAGTTACAATCTTCTAGGCAACCTATCCGAATCCATTGATGGAACGGCGTTGTACCTGTGGGCAGACGGCTTTGGCTTGACGATCGATCCGGATACGGGCGTGGTGACCAGCACGATGAACGCGCAAGGACCTCGACCCAATGGTCTCGCGGCGGCAGGCGGAGAAATCTATCGCGGCACGTCAGATGGCATCTACGTTGACACGATTTGGAATGGACAAGACTACACCGTTCGCTCCTTGCCGGCCGGATACCGACCGTTTGCAATTGCGGCGGCGACGGTACAGGCGAACGAACATCGTGTGACCGCGTTTGCGGGGCAGGACGTCAGCGGTTTGGATCTGATTTCGGAGTTGACGGCTGATTTCGGAGATGCGTCCGATAGCTTTGGGACGTTGTTGGCATCCGACGGTGCTCGGCATGCCGTCGATCCGACTGTGCGGCTCGGTGCGTCAGTGATGGCGACGTCGGACGCGAACGTATCGGGCAATGATTTCGACGACGATGGAATCACGTTCCACGGAAATATGGTCGCCGGTGCCGAGTTTGCTTTCGATGTGGATGCCTCAACTTCCGGTTCGTTGGGCGTTTGGATCGACTTCAACGGCAACGGGCAGTTTGACAGTGCGACCGAGCAGACTCAGTTCAACGGGCTGGCTGCGGGAGTCACCACGTTGATGGTTGAAGTGCCGGTCGATGCGGTGTTGGACTTGGTACAGGCTCGGTTCCGGTTCAGCACCGACGCGGCCGCGGTTGAATCGCCGACAGGTTGGGCACCGGATGGAGAAGTCGAAGACTATCAATTGCCGATTGCTGCACCGACCGCATCACTGTCGTTGGACCAGACATTGTTGAATGAACCCGCGGGGCAGATCAGCGCGACGGTAACGCTGGATCAAATTCTTGTCGCCGATAAAACCTATTCGATCGCGTTGGCTCCGAGCGGATTAGGGATTCTCGATCGAGTCTCGGCTCCGCAGTCAGTGGTGATTCCTGCGGGGCGTGTTTCGGCAACGTTTGTTTTAACGGGGATTGACAACAACGTCATTGACGGTGACCTCAGCGGCAGTGTCTCGATCTACGATCAACCGACCGCTCCCGTCGACTCGGCCGTGTTTATCGTGGCCGATGACGATGTTTTCGGGTTGCAAATCATGCTCGATGCAAACTCCATTTCGGAACAGGATTCGACGACGGCGACGGTGTCCCTGGATTCCATTTTGACTGAATCGATCACAATCGATCTTTCGAGTAGTGATGTCGGTGAAGCGATCGTGTCTCCGTCGAGCATCACGATTCCCGCCGGTGGGCAGTCCGCGACGGTGACTGTTTCCGGTGTCGCAGACAATCTGGTCGACCATGACGAGTCGGTGGTCATCACGGCGTCGCCGGTCGGTTACGCAGACGTGTCGACTGCAATCGTGGTCAGCAATTCGGACAGTTCCACGTTGTCGATCGCGTTGGACGAAGTTTCCATCAGCGAGAACGGGGGCACCGCGAGCGGAACGATTTCACTGTCGATTCCTCTGGTGGATGATCTCGTCGTTTCGCTTAGCAGTAGTGATTTAGGCGAAGCGTCCGTTCCGGCGAGTGTCACAATTATCGCAGGAGACACGACGGGCACGTTCACCGTCACCGGTGTGGATGAGTTGATCGACGACGAGGACGAGCTGGTCACCATTTTTGCAGGCAGCGTGCTCAATTCGGACTCGGTCGACATCACGGTGACGAACGACGATAACGCAGTGCTGTCTCTGTCGGTCGATGAGAGCACGATCGGTGAGAACGGGGGCACCGCAAACGCGATCGTTTCGTTATCAACGCCTTACTACACCGATTTGACAATTGATCTGTCGTCGAGCGATGCCGGTGAGGCGAGCGTCCCCGACTCGGTCAAGATTTTGGCAGGAGAAACGTCGGCCTCCTTTACGGTGTCGGCGGTGGACGACGGTGTGGATACTCTCGTCGACTCGTCTGTCGTCATCACGGCGACGAGTGCAGCGGTGGGTGCTCAATCGCAAACGATTGAAATTGTTGACGATGACGTAGCGGTCTTGACTGTTGAAGTGGCAGACGACGTGATCTCGGAAGACGGATCGACGCAGTTGTTTGCTCGACTATCGGTTCCGCGTGACGTGATAACGACGGTGCAGTTGACCAGCGACGACGCCGGCGAAGCCATCATCGGCGCGGTGTCCATCAACATCCCCGCAGGTAGCATGTTTGCAAACGCCGGCGTGTCCGGCGTTGCGGACAATTTGATCGATGGCGATCAAGCGGTGACGTTGACCGGGACGAACGCGGAATTTGGAAGTGCGACGGACAGTTTGATTGTGAGTGACGCTGACTCGGCGACGCTTTCGCTGGCGATTGACGTGGCGTCGATGAGCGAAAACGGAGGTGCCGCCTCTGGCACGGTTTCGTTGTCTACTCCTTCGGCGACCGACACGGTCGTCTCGATAGCCAGCAGCGATACTACCGAGGCAACGGTTCCTGTCAGCGTGACGATCCTAGCGGGCGAGTCCTCCGCGTCGTTTGTAATTAATGCAGTTGATGACTCGATCATCGACGAAACGCAGACGGTGATGATCAGTGGCAGCAGTGCGTTTGGAACCGCGGCGGCGTCGATCGACGTCACCAACGACGACGTCAACCAAGATCCGACCGGTTTGCCGTTGGTGGTTGGTGTCGCTCAAGAGGGACAAACATTGTTGACGGACACCAGCGGAATCAGCGATGCGGATGGTTTGGGCGTTTTTGCTTATCAATGGCTCCGAGATTCGGTAATCGTTCCCGGTGTCAACGGTGACAGCTATGTGCTCACACAAGAAGATGTCGGCAGCCAAATCAGTGTTTCGGTCAGTTATGTCGATGGACGCGGGACGGCGGAAGGGCCGCTGACGAGCGATTCGACGGGAGCGGTTGCATCAGCGTCACGTTGGTTTGATTTGGCGTTCGAAGATTTCGAAAGTGGATTTGGCACGTACACCGACGGCGGGGGCGACGCGAGTATCCACACTGGTTCGGGTTCGCACCAAGGTAGCCGATCGGCCAATTTGCAGGATAACAGTGGTTCACGCTCGTCAATCACGCTGACTGACCCGTTGGCATTGGCCACGAGGGAACTCGATCAATTGAAAGTCGAGTTTTGGTTTTATACGAACAGTTTCGAAAACGGAGAAGATTTCTGGTTGCAGTACTCGGACGATGGATCGAGTTGGCAAACCATTGCGTCCTGGAGACGAGGAACCGATTTCAACAACAATGAGTTTGTGTTCGCGTCGGTCGAGGTGAGTGACCAAGACGTCATTTTCACCGACGACGCCCGCATTCGCCTGCGAGCCGACGCGAGCAACAACGGCGACGATGTTTACATCGACGAAATCGCCATCCAAGGTTTCGGGGCGAATCATGCTCCCGTCGCAACCAACGATGGCGTGGTCGCGAACCAGCAGACTCCGGTCGTCATCAGTGTCCTCGATAACGACTCGGATCTCGACGGTGATACCATTTCCGTTACAGCGATCTCGCAGGCGGCGAATGGAGAGGTTTCCGATAACGGTGACGGCACGTTGTCGTACACGTCGGACGCGGGTTTTGTGGGAACGGATTCGTTTGCGTATACGATCAGCGACGGTTTTGGTGGGACCGCGACGGCGACGGTAACGGTGGAAGTCGTCGAGGAGGCCGTATGGACCGACCTGGCGTTTGAAGATTTCGAGAACGGGTTTGGGGCTTACACTGATGGCGGTCGCGACGCGTACCTCTACACCGGTGGCGGACGGGCTCATCAAGGGAACAACGCACTCGGGCTGCAAGACAACAGCGGGACGCAATCATCGGCCACGTTGACGGACAGCCTGGACCTGCAAACGCCAGATTACACCGAACTGAAGGTCGAGTTTTGGTACTACGCCGCGAGCTTCGAAAGCAACGAAAGCTTCCTGCTGCAGTTCTTTGACGGAAACCGTTGGCGGACAATTGAAAGTTGGACGCGCGGTGTCGAATTCCAAAACAACGAGTTCAGGCAAGCTTCGGTGACGATCTCGTCGCAGGACTATGCGTTTGCATCCAACGCTAAAATTCGTCTGATGGCGGACGCCAGCAATAACCGGGATGACGTCTATATCGACGAAATCCGAATCTCGGCTCGGTAGGCAATCATTGGGGGTTGGTGTCGATTGATCGATCGACCGTTTGTGTTTCGGTTTGATCGTTTCGGCTGGCGAGACTCGCGAAGACTTCCATGTCGATGGAATCGCTGAGGAATTCGATCGATCCGTCGCCCATTGCGACGAGGGCTCCGCCGGCGTGCAAACTGCCGAGGCCGCCGACGAAATCGGGGTCGTGGTAGGTCTCTTCGGTGATCGCCGCGTTGATCGGAGTGCCCGCGTTTCGCAAACTGCTGCGAGTTCCGCTCATCCAACCCAAGTCGAACTGCGGCGGTGATAGCTTCTCACCGAACAGGATCGTGTAGGCGATTCCGTCGGGGACGTCGTCGGGAATGAGCCACCGGTTCAGCGACAACAAACCGTCGTTATCGGTGCCGATCGGCTGCTCGTCGCTGGAGTGCAGTCCCGCGTAACTGGTCGTGTTGAGTTTTTGCTGTTCGGCGGACGAGGGACAGCGGAGAAATGGGATGTCCGCGTCACGCATCACCGCGTTCTCGGGTGAGTAAACGCCGACCTGAAAATTGATCGCCTGAAACATGCCCTCGCGGTCACAATATGGCAACAACGACGAGACCCAATTGTGGTGGTAGCCTTTCGGGAGGCTCGTGATGGTGAGCGGCAGAATCACCTCGTCGTCGGTGTCTGTCGCGACGTCAACGGATAGCCCCTCTCCGGTGACGATGGATGCCGAGCCCGTGAGCGTGCCGCTGGGCAAATGAATATGATCGATCGCGTAGGCTTGGGAGGCCGTCGCGAGTCGAATCAGGTTTTGTTCGCAATTACTTCGCCGTGCCATCGTCCGCATGTCCCGCAGCACCGGGATCGAGATCGCTGCCAAGATGACCAAAATCCCGATCACCACCAAAATCTCGATCAATGAAAAACCGGTCCGCCCGCCCCGGAGTGGGGGAACGCAACGTGTGTGGGGGAAACGTGGCAACGAAAACGGCTTCATAGAGACCTCTCTACCTTACAAATCGGTTGAATACGTCTATCGTAACGGTTTTGCAAAAATCATTCCGCCCGTCTCTTTGCTTCCTTTTCGCCGTGCGACCCCATTCATGAAACGACGACTCCACGCCATCGCAGTGACAACGTTGCTGATCGCGATCACGCCTTCGTTGTCATACGGTGCCGAACCGTCCGTTCGCACGACGCCCCGCCCGGGCCAAGGCGAGGCCGCGTTCTCCATTATGTCGTGGAACCTCGAGTGGTTCTTTGATGATTCGAAGAAAGATAATTACAGCCAACTCGCGTTCGAGAAATCGAGCCCCAGTCGCGGTCAGTGGAATTGGCGGCGTGATGCGGTGGCCGAAGCGATCGCCAAGGTCAAACCGTCGGTCGCGGCGCTACAGGAAGTCGAGGGGCAACGCGTGTTGTGGTATCTCACCCGAGCACTCGACCGCGAACACGACTTGGAATATGACGAATACGCGATCGAAGGCAACGATCGGTTTACCGAACAAGACGTCGGATTGCTGACAACGCGTCCGGTCGATGTGCTGTCGCTGATGCGGGGTAACGTGACGTCGCAGATGAAGAGCGAAGGCGAATTCGGCGCCGTCTCAAAACACCTTGCGGCGATCCTGGAAGTCCCGGTGGGCGATACGGTTGAAACGATTCTGGTCGTGAACGTGCACTTGCGAAGCGGCGAGGCGGGAGCGGCGATTCGCAACAAGCAGGCGGCGAGTTTGGTGCGTTGGCTCCGGGTTTGGGAGAAAGCCCCGGTGCACGTAGTGGTTCTCGGCGATTTTAATACCGAAGAGTCCGCCGGAAAGGTGCGTGCGGGCAGCGAAATGTCAATCCTGATGAGTCGTGCGACTCGAGACCCCAGCGACGATTTGGTCGATCTGCTCGAACACTCCAGCGCGCCGCGTCAGCAAACGCATCTTTTGCCCGGCAAACAATTTGATCGGATATTGGTCAGCCGATCGTTTCTCGAAGACGATCCCGGACGTCCCGATTTATGCTTGCGATCAATCGCCGTTCGCAGTGATCTCGCGATCCGAGGAGGCGTCGATTCGACGGAAGATCACTGGGAGCGTTATTGGGAAATGAGTGATGACAAGCGAGATTTAAGTGACCACTATCCTATCGTTGCGGAGTTCGAAGTCCGATGAGCGAGCCAGCTATGAATGAACGCAAACCCGATCCTCGCCCGATGATCCGCTTGGACGATTTCCTCAAAGCGGCTGGCGTCGTTGGTACGGGAGGCGAAGCCAAGGTGCGAATCCAGGCGGGCGAAGTGCTCGTCAACGACGAAGTCGAAACCCGCCGCCGCAGGCAACTGTTCACGGGCGACGAAGTGAACTGGAACAGCCAAGTATGGCGGGTCGAAGTCACCGACGACGACTGAGCAAGTTCACATCCCAAAAAACGCACCGACTTCGTGCGAGTGCGGAGCCTCGTTGCGGTGGCATGGCTCGTACCATTGGCGGCGCTGCTAAAGCGACGAACCGCGTTTCAGGTGAATTCTGCACGTCATTCGCTGGGCGATGGGGCGACGACTTCGTCACCCATCAGTTTCGCCAGCGTTGGCTCGATCGCTTCCGCCCAAATGGCATAGCCACGTGGGTTGGGATGCAGGCGGTCAGGCATGATTTCTTTCGGGAGTGTCCCGTCTTCGGCGAGAAACTTATCGCTGATGTCTAAGTAGACGATGTTGTTTCCGTCGGCGAATTCGCGGATGCGTTCATTGATAGCGTCGTTGATTTTTCTCAGTTTGTCGTCCGGCGATTCACCTCGAGGAAAGATAGCCAACAACAGGATCTTGGTGTCGGGCGACTTCGCGTTCAGTTTGTCAAGAATTGCTTTGACTCCTGCGGCGGTTTCATCCGGATCATCTTGCCGATGTCCGGTGTTGTTGGTGCCGATCATGACGACGGCGGCTTTGGGAGAGATCCCTTCAATTTCGCCGTTTTCGAATCGCCACAAAACCTGCTCGGTGCGATCACCGGAGAAGCCAATGTTGAACGCGTTGCGATGCGCGTAATATTGGTCCCAAACCTTCTTGCCCGCACTTTCCCAGCCATGGGTGATCGAGTCGCCAACCATCAACAGATCGACTTTCTGCATCTCGGCCAGCTCTTTCAGTTTCTGCTCATGTCGGGAGCCCCACCACTGAACCGCCCACTCCGCAGTCTGGACCTCGGGAGTCAACGCGGGGACAGCGACGGCGGTCTCTTGAGCCACCGCGCCCGACCACGCTCCGACGATCAGGAATGACGCGAACGCCAATGCACCATTCAATTTCATGTTTTTCACCGTGTTATTAAAAAGGTTTCGAGGGTAGTGAATTGGAGACGCAGGTCATCCTCTCATCGCAACGCCCGCGTTTCAAACGTCTGCTTTGGCAACAACGTTTCCGCTGTAGCCTGTTCCGTTTCGGTCGCCGGTTTCAAACCGTCGTGCTTGGTCGGCGACAGAGAATCTTAATCGAAAACGTAGACGGCAGCGCTGGAGTGCGAATCTGTGCAGCAATTTTGGGACGGCCCGTCGCCCTTTCACTGCGATGGGTGGCCAAACGGGGCTCGCTCAATTCCGTTGATCGCTAGATCGAAGTCTTTCGGGCGGTCTCGGGAGGTCTCGGGCGGGATCAAAGGTTTCAATTACGAAAATCCCTCGCATCGCTTTCGCGGCCGGCTGTGGACCATCACCCGGCATTCGCTCGTTGGAAATCACTTGAAGAGACGGCGGCAACGTGAGCCTCGCGTCAGAGGCGGGGTGCCTCGCATTGAAATGTTTTGTTGGAGCATTTTCTTTTTTGGGGTATCGCCACCTTCGCCGGGCGGTGGACCAGGTTCTTGCGAACGTAGCTACCTTTGACAACCTACGTCAGTTCCAGAAATGCTCTCGTCGAAGATTGTTTTCTCGCGAGCTGAAGAACCGTTTTGTTTGTCCGGAATCACGGTGTCGGGGGGATTGGTTATGATGCCCGATCTCTAGGACTTTTCATTTTCGAAACCATCCATCATTTGGTCTCTTTGAATGGCAGTTGTCACGACGCTCGGTTTTGCTGGTCGCACCGAAGAAGCTCTTGGTTTCTATCGCGATGCCGTTGACGCTGAGACTGTTTTCTTGATGAGATTTCGGGACAGCCCTGACCAATCTCATACTCAGCCCGGCATGGAGGACATGGTATTTCACGCTACCTTTCGAATTGACGGCACGGACTTCATGGCGAGTGATGTCGGTTGGATTGACGGCGCGAGCAGTCGGGGCTTCCGTGGTTTTTCGCTCGCGTTGCGATACACTTCGGTGGCACGTGCGCGGCGTGCGTTCGATGCGCTTGCGGTCGGAGGAGAAATTCAGATTCCGCTAGAGAAGTCTCGATTCACGTCGTGGTATGGAATCGTCGTCGACCCTTTTGGCGTTTCCTGGAAATTCAATGTCGACGAAGATGCCTCATCGCGGTGAGCAGCGGTCCCGCAGGTCGGTTGGCGAATTGGCATGACGCGATGGTTGTCCGGGTATCGCCATGTTGTCGGTCATCATGCAAAATGATCGCATGAAAACGAAATTATTCTTAGTCAGCGGATGGGCATTTGGTGAGGCTGCCCTCGCGGGGGTCGCTGAAGCGTTGGCGTCTGAATTCGATGTGACTCGTCTCGCAGCCGAAGATGCGTTGCCGTCAGGAAAATTGGCGGAGATGCTGCCTTCGGATCAGCCGTGTGTTTTGGTCGGTTGGTCGTTGGGGGGGATGTTAGCGCTGGAGGCGGCTGAGCATCTCGCGGAGGGGTCGATGTTGGTTTTGATCGGCTCGACGGCCAAGTTCACCGGTGGCGACGAAACACCGCACGGTGTCCCAGTGGCGGAAGTTCGTTCGATGTCGATTTCGTTTCGTCGCCAACCGCAGGAAACGTTGGCAAATTTCCTCCGGCAATCGGCACTTCCGCATGAACCGCTCGCGGTTGCCAACCAACCGGACGCCGACCAAGACGACTGTCCGAAATTGTTGGAAGGACTAAAATACCTACGTGACGCTGATCTTCGCGATGCGGCCGATCGCGTTGGCGTCGCCACGCTGATTTTGCACGGTGCCGATGACCGTGTGATTTCTCCGGCGGCTTCGGCTGATCTTTCGCGAAGGATCAGTGGCTCGCGGTTGAAGACGATTGACGATGTGGGGCACGACTTGCCCGTGCGGAACCCTCAATGGATTGTGTCGAACTTACTTGAATTTTGGAAAAACGATGTGGCTCGCCCCGATGCAGGATAGAACGATCCGTTCGCGATTTTCTGCGGCCTCGTCGACCTACGATCGCCACTCGCACGTGCAGGAGCAAGTTGCCGATCGCGTGATCGAATTGATGAAAAAGCTTCCGCCCGTTGATCGTGTTTTGGAATTGGGGTGTGGCACCGGGCGATTGACTCAGAAGGTGTGCTCGCGATTCGAAAACGCGTCGATCACGGCTGTCGATTTGTCGCAAACGATGATCGATCAAGCCAAAATCAACCTCGGTGGATGCGATCGCGTTGAGTGGGTCGCGTCGGACGTTTGTGACTACCAAACCGAGTCGCCGTTTCCGCTCGTCGTCAGCAGTTCCTCGTTGCACTGGGTGACACCCATTGATTTAGCGTTCGAGTCGATCGATCGCGCGGTCCAGCCCGGTGGGCAGATTGTGGTCGCGATCATGCTGCGTGAGACGCTCGGCGAGTTGCACGACGCCCGTTTGCGTGTGGCACCGCACAAGCCACCGCAATCACGGTTGCCGACGTTGGCCGATGTGACCGATGCGGCCTCGCGAATGGGATGGCAGACCAAGCATGAGTCGCAGTCGGTTTTCACGGTGCGACACGCCTCGGCACGCGACCTGCTTACCGCGATTCACCAACAGGGGCTGACCGGAGGCAGCGTCTCGCACTCCCACACTCCGTTGACGCGCGGCGAGTTGACGGCGTTGGTGAAAGACTACGAGACTCATTATCGAGACGCGGTCGACGCGGTCATCGCGAGCTATCAAGTCGGCTTTTTGCACTGCGAAGTTCTCGCCGGATAGATCCGCGTAGGCCGAGCGTCGCTGCGTCGCCGGACGTCTGAGAACGCTCGAAAGGAATACGATCGATGAATCCTGAGACGAATCTTTGGCTTGATGCGGCGCGTCAGACGGTCGCTTCGTATCGGAACATGATCGATGCGTCGGTGTCGCAGCTCAACGATGAGGAGTTGTTTCAGCGACCCGCGGCTGAAATCAACTCCGTCGCCATCATTCTCCGGCATCTCGGCGGCAATCTTCGTAGCCGTTGGACGGATTTCTTCACGACCGATGGTGAGAAAGACACTCGCGATCGTGATACCGAGTTCCTGGATTGGGAAGGCGATCGGCAGTCACTGATCGAAGCATTCGACACCGGATGGTCCGCACTCGTCGATGCTCTGGTGTCGATCGATCATGAAAATGTTCACCAAACCGTTTTGATTCGTGGTGAGCCTCACACGGTCGCTCAAGCGGTCACGAGATCGTTGACTCATGTGTCGTACCACGTGGGGCAGATTGCGATCATTGCTCGGATGGTTCACGCCGAACAATGGCGGTGGCTAACGATCGCACCCGGTAATTCGCAGACGCACAACGCGACCACCTGGGGCACGTCGGCGAGTCGCAGCATCCATGCCGCTGCCGACGAAGAGACGCCGGATTCTTCGGCGAAAGATCCCACTTCGCGGCAATAAGGGATTGGGAAGCCTATTCAGCGGCCGCGTTCGCTAGTCCCGGTCGTTTGCGAATTTCTGATCCTTTTTAACTCAAGAAGGGGGGCGGACATGCGAGTAGGTTTCGTTTTGTCACTGACTAAGAGGGACGCGGCGTTCGAACGAGCAAGCGTTTGTCGTTTAAATCGTTTTGAAACGACATTCGCTATCGACGGAGCCCCCTTCATAGCTGGATCGCTGCAGCGGTGACGCGGAATACTGAAAGTTTGTGAATTTTGATGTTCATATTCTTGCCCGCTCATGTGCCCCTACTTGAGAGGCAATGTTCTTTGCGTGGAGTTCATTGCGAAGCAAAATATGGCGTTTCGCGATATCCTCGATGGTCTCGCCAACACGATCATCGCGGCTGAAATCATGACGGACATCGGCGATCGTAGTATTTCGAACTGGATCGCAACTGATAACGATGGACCGACCGTTTACAGCAACCCTTCGTTCTGCGAGCTGTTCATCAACCCTACTCGTCCTCAGTTCTGGGCGGAATCGGGTGTGGCGTTGGGTGGTACCGGATTTGGTCGTGGCTGTCGCTGGGCTGATTTCGGCCTGATCTACACAGGCACATTCACGATTCTGCCGCCCAACTCAGAACTATGTGGTTTCGATCACGCTACATTGAGCAGCTCGTCGGTGCCTGGCGACCTTGCACTGATACCCAGCTGCTTACGAACCACGTCGGTCGGATGCCGCGCCATCGGGCGTGGATCGACGGCAGATATGCGAATTTCGTGAGCGCATGTGGTAGGTTGATCGACTCTTGCTTCGTTGCAGCGTGATATTCGAGTCGAGGAATTTTCCGACAGTGTCTGTTGGGTTCTCTGCTCGTTCCATCGTCGTGACGCTGCATCTAAAAACGTCGACGTGGGCATCGTGCGCACTCTGACGCATCCTACCCCGGGGAGACTGACAGCATGTTCCGCGTATTGGCAACCTTGGTTCTCTGCATCCCTTTTTCGCAATTGTGTTTTGGCCAGTGGGCGTTTGAACGGACGCCGCATTGGAATGCGGATCGGAATGACAATTTCTATCCGCACTCTGAATTGAAGGAATTGGATGAACGTGGGTTTCCGGTTGGCTGGGGCGACGTTTCCGCATTCGAATCGGGACGAGCCGTCGTGCGGGACCCAGCGAAAGGCGTCATTCAATTGACGTGCCCAGACGATGGCAGCGTAACCTCGGTCTCGACGACGATTGATCTGCCCAAACGAATCAAGTTTGTGACGGTGCTGACACGGATGCGTGGACCGACCATTGAGTTGGGCGATTCCGACGATGCGGGTGCGGGAGCGGTGTACACGTTGGAAATGAAGAGCGGGAAGACTCGCGAGCTCCCACGCGTTGAACCGCTCTACCGATACGGTTCGCTCGGCGGATGGAAGACTTACCGGACGACGATGCGTGTTTTGCCAGGTTACGTCAAACTGAATGGTCGGGCGGAGATCAACGACGCGAAAGGCAGTTTCGAGGTGGATCGAATTTTGGTGGTCGCATCGGAACCGGGCTATCAAGCGACCCCGGAAGAGCGTATTCGGCTGATGACTGCGATTCAGAAGGACGATGACGTCGAGATCGCGAAACTGATGGAAGAGCAGCCGGGATTGTTGGAGCTGCGTGACGGTACGATGGAGAACGGAACACCACTCATTCTTGCGTCGTGGTTTAACTCCGTCAAAGTTACGAAAGAACTCATTCGATTGGGAGCCAACATGGAGGCGAGTGACGAGTCGTGGCAGAACACTCCGTTGGCGTGGTGTTGTTGGTGGGGGAACCCCGAAGTCGCCGAGGTGTTGGTCGACGCGGGCGCGAAGACCAAACACTACGCACGAATGGCCGCCTCGAGCAAAACCCAAAACCGATCACCACGCGGAACACCGGAGGATTTCGACCGGATTGTGGAACTGATCGAAGCCGCCCAGGCGGACGCGGTGAAATGAAGGGGTGAGGGACTTTTGCGGTTGGACAAATTTTCCATGTTGGTCAAATCACTACGTCGACTTCCGATCCAGAGTCCGTCTACAGGCGTTGAACATCTCGATCGCCTGCACGGTCTCGGCCACATCGTGAACGCGAATCAGGTGGGCGCCGGCCGCAGTAGCTGCGAGTGACACACCGAGGGTGCCCGCCATGGGGTTGAATTCGCGTTCGGATGCTTCGACCAACGGGGCAAGACGTTTACGAATGAATCCTTTGCGTGAGTGGCCGATCAAACAGGCGCAGCCGAGGTCCGTGAACCGGTGGATTCCTTGGATGAGTTCAAAGTTGTGTTCGTGCGTTTTGCCGAACCCGACACCGGGGTCTAGGCATATCTTTTCGAGTTCGATTCCCGACGAGAGACACGCGTCGCGTCGAGCGATCAGGTAGTCGCGGATCTCTTCGACGACATTATCGTACGTCGGTGCGTCTTGCATCGTTTGTGGGTTGCCTTGCATGTGCATGACACAAACGCCGACGCCGGTTCTTTTCGCGAGGTCCGTCATCTCAGGATCGCCTTCGAGTCCTGTGACGTCGTTGATGATCTCGGCCCCGGCCTCGATCGCGGCTTTGGCGACGACGGCTTTACTGGTGTCGATGCTGATCGGGATGTTTAGTTGCGGGGCCAGTCGCTTGATGACGGGGGCAACCCGGGCGATTTCGGTGGCGGCGTCGACGGGGGTGCTGTAGGGCCGTGTGCTTTCGCCGCCGATATCGAGGATGTCGGCCCCGTCGGCTTGCATTTGCAGCCCCGCCGCGACCGCCGCATCGATTCGCAAACGTTCGTGCTCGCTGTTTGGCTCGATGCTGCCTGACTCAAGATTGCTGTGCTCAAAGTCGCGGGGCTCAAAAAATTTGCCACCGTCGGAAAAACTGTCGGGCGTCACGTTCAGGATTCCCATGATCCGAGGGCGATTGCCCAGTGAGATTGTGCGGCGGGAGGTTTTCCAGATGAGCGAGGGCGACATGTTCAGCGGTGTTTTGGGGGAAAGTAACGGTTGCGAAAGGAATCCGGTGAGGTTGGTTCGCGTTTGGACGTTCTGGTTCGGTTCGCGGGATGAATGTGTGGTGGTTTCGAACAGGGTAATTTGTAACGGATGGGGCGTGTTGGGGTCTGCCGGGTGGCTGTGCTAAGCCGCTTGGGCTCAGATGTCGATTCCAACGGTGTGGGTTAACCGGATTAGCCCTCGGGGTTACCCCGCGTTCGGCTAGCGGATTTGAAACCGCACCGCAAACCAAATCGTTTCTGTAGAAGGATCTCAATCGTGATGGCTGTGACTGTCTTTCGAAAACCGACCATCTGGATCTTCCTTCTGATGATCGGATTCACATCGACCGCCTCTGCGGACTTCGGCACGTGGCTCCATAACAAAAAGATGGCGTTTTACCGCAACGCTGCGTGGCCCGATCCGTTCAACGAAGCGGACGCGATTCAAGTTGTGACGCCGTTTGAGATCATGAAGAATAACGGATGGCGAACGCACAACACGATCGGCCACGAACTGTTCCGTGCGGGCGACGGTGCGTTGTTGGCCGCGGGCCAAAACCGCGTGCGTTGGATTGCGACCCAGTCGCCTTTGAATCGTCGCGAGATCCACGTGCTCGAAGGCGTCAACTCGGCCGAAACCGATGCTCGCGTTGCTGCCGTTCGTGAAGCGGTTGCCGGATTGGCGATCGACGGAATCGAACCGCAAATCCTCGTGACTGCCGCGATCCCGCCGACCACACCGGGTAGCATGGCGACGAAGATCAACCGCGATCGCTTCGAAAACATTCCTGTTCCTAAGTTGCCGACCACAACGGCGTCGGGCCAGCAAGGCGTTGCGGAGTAGTTCGCGAGGTTTGACATGCCGTGGTGTCACCGGGGTTCGCGTGTTGCGAACGTCGGTGAGACCTGTTGATGACGCATGAGTTCCTGTACGCCGAGGGCGTTTCAGAAAATCGCCGGCAGTCGAGCGATACGAACACTGCCGGATCTATTTAGGACGTGCAGAAACGACGAAAAGCCCGAAGGGCCTGCCGAAGCGGACCGATCGAGCTAGTCGTGGGAGTGTCGTCGTTAATCCGGGCGCGTACCCGGCGACAACCACTCAAGCCTCCGCCCCTACACGGAAAAAGCAATGTCTGGTTGAGGGATGTTGCGATTCACGATCAACGTGGGATCGCCATCCGTCGCACGGGTGCCGGAACAAACTCGGCGGGTGCGTTGTTTTCGTAGGTAACCGGTTGGACGGCCCGTGCGTGTTCGACGTGTCGGGCAGATTGCCATTTTGACGAGCCCGTGGTCGAGGTGGTGTCGAGTTGTCCTTGCGGCGTTGGGATTACGCTCGGTGACGAGTTCAGCGACGGTGCGTCGAGCGAAGGTGCTGGAGTTGGGACGTTTCCTTCTCGCAGTGTGTTGCCGCCCGGTGCGGGGCTGAGCAATTCTGCGGGGCTGTCACCGAGTTCGCTGAGCGGTTGATCGTTGACTTCGACCGGGTTGCGGTACGGATCGAGGTTGATCCCCAATGGATCGTTGATCGATCCGCCGTATTCGCCGTTGAGTCCTGGTTCGTTGAGCATCATGGATTCCGGTGACAACGTTTGACCGTGGGTCATCGTTCCGCTGCCGATGATCTCCGATGCCGAGGCGGCGTCACGCAGAGGTCCGGTGCGGACGACTCCTGGACGGCTCACACCGTAGACCAGTTCTTTGCCAGCACTGCGTTCGCGAGCCCGCTCGAGAGCGTCCCAGTAGGCTTTCTTGTTCCAAGGGCCTTCTCGCAGCACGATGTTGTTGTTGGCGAGCATGGTGCCTTTGAGGTAGTCGACGTAGTTGAGCGATTTGTTGTACTCACCGAGGGCTCGGTAGTAATCAATTTGTGCTTGAGCCTTACGTTGTTGACTCTGCAACACGACGTTGACCGGGCTACGACCGTTCTTGAATTCCGCCAAACGGGCTTCCACTTCTTGCTCGGCGGCTTGCCAACGTTGAGCGTTGGTTTGGACGAGTTGATAGTGGGTGGCCACTTTTGCGTCGGCGTCGGACAATCGGCTGACGAGCAATCGTTCTTTCTCCTGCAGGTTGGCTTTCTCACGGGCGAGTCGCAATTTGGCACCGCGGATTCGAGTCAGTTCGCGACGGGCACCGAATGCCGAAGGAGTGATTTCCAATCGAACGGCACCTTCTTGATAGTTGCCATCGGTGAGGCTTTCGAGTGCACTGCTGCCCGGGGCGGGGAAGTCGACGTCCGAGCCGCTTGGCGGGCCGAGTGTGTCGCCGACACCGACGTAACGGTACAGGAGCGAAAGGTTGACCTCAGGCAAGATTTGGTTCTTGGCCGAAATGAGTTCGAGTTCCTGTTGTTTGATGCGGGTCTTGGTTTGACGCAGTTCGGGCGACAGGTACAACGCTTGCGCGACCGATTCGTTCCAGTCGTGTTCGACACGTGCGATCGTCGGTTCGTCGATTGGGCGAATCAAACGTCCGTCGGTCGGTGAGATCCCGAGCAGTTCACGCAGGCGGCGTTCGGCACCGTAGACGCCCTGACGATCTGAACCGGGAAGGTTCGATCCGGCGATGGCGGATTCGAGCAAGCCGCGGAATTGGTAGTACTGTTCGACCGCTTGGGCGAGTTCTTGACGCGTTCCGGTACCGTTTTCGAGTGCGAGGCGAGCGAATTGAGCGGTCGCGATCGCACTGTTACGACCGATGATCGCGGTGGCAACGCCACGGTAAGCGACGTACAGGTCCCAGTAAGCGACTTCGACGTCACGGACGAGGTTGCGGATTTGGATTTCGTATTCGGCGATCGAAACGTCTTCGTTCAAACTGGCGAGTACGACGGGGATGCGGTTGATCAACGTGCCACGGTTTCGCATCAGAGGTTGTTGAACCTGAGCTTCCATGGTGACGGTGTAATCGCTCGGCACGATTCGCGATGCCGAGTTAAACGAACCCAATGGCAGGTTGCTGCGGCCGTAGACGAGTTGGTTGCGGATGGTTGCGACGCCGCCGGTGGCGAGTCGTTTGCTGATCGCGGCTTGGGCGGTCACGTCGTCGGATTGAAATTCAGATCGCGAAACGGTGCTGTTGCCCGAGTTACGTGGACGGTCGGTGTTGCTGTAGTTGAAGAACCCGCTCGCTTGTGCGTCGAATTCAGCCAACGCGTCTTCAACACCGCCGACTTGGTTAGCACGCAAGACGCCTCGTGGCAGGACTCGGTTGCCGTTGCCGTCGACGGTCAGAGGAACCGACTGGGTGGTCGATTGGCTGATGGCGACATCGTAAACGCTGCCGAATTGGTCGGCGGTGCCGCTGATGAATTGGTCGGCGACGTTTTGACGTGCTTCGGCGATGCCGCTCGTCGTGATGAAGAACTTCGCATTGGCCAGCGCGATCGAGACGGCTTCCTCGAGCGGAAGATTCCAGAACTGGTAATCGTGGTTGCCGATCGTCAACGGACGCAATGTTTGCGTCGTGTCGGGTAGACTTGCCACGTCCACGTCGGGATATTCAATCTGCGTCGCCGATTGAAGGTAATACTTCAAATCGGGCGATTCGTTGAGAAAGAATGGCTGAGTGGGTGCACAACCGCTGGCAAGCAAGAGCGCGAGCCCGAGTTGCAAGTAAGCAGTGTAGCGGTATAGCAGCGAGCGATTCATGCCCTGGACTTCCCTGGATCGGCGGTCGCCGTGAAACCCATGATTGCAAACGCCACAAGGCACCTACGTCATGGACTTCCGTACAAACCGTTGAATTGGAAAGCCCCCCTACAAATATCTCACGCCGTACGCTCCACCGAGCGACATGAGATCTCTGTCCGAGGAAGGTATCGGCCAGGGCCCTTGGTTAACTTTGACGATTCTGATGATATTTCCGATTATTCCGATTCCTATGCTCTGTGGTTCCGCTGGGATCGCCCGAGTAAGCCCCGAATGAGTTCCGAGTAAGCGATGACGAGACGACGAAACCGACCCAAACAAGCCGCTCCGCCCGCGAATCGTCCCGCCGACACGCCGTCGACCGACGAGAGTCGTGAAACAACCAACCGGGAAACTGGCGTGGATGCGGCAACTGCAACAGGAGCAGAATCGGCCGGTGGCGGCGGAACCATCGACGCTGCGGCTATCGAAGGCGGGGCTATCGAAGGCGGGGCTATCGACAGTGCGGCACGTTCGGCGGGAGAGTTTACGGGCGAGGTGCCGTTGGATCCGGTTTTGAAAGAGACGCTGAAACGAGCACTTTTTCCACAGTTACCGTCGCTTTCGCGAATCATGTCGGTCGTGATGCTGGTGATCGGGATTCTCGCCGTCGGAGTGCTGTTCTATCAGGTCATGGTCGGCTTCTTCGTGCCGTTGTTTTTGGCGGCATTGTTGGTGGTGATCTTTCGGCCCGTTTACCAGTGGTTGTTGTTGAAAACGAAACGCCGCAAACGGTTGTCGGCCGGTTTGACGACATCGCTCGTGTTGTTGATCGTGCTGATGCCGCTGCTGATGCTGATCTCGATCGCGACCACTCAATTTACGGTTTTATTGTCACGGATGAACGGCAGTGCTTCGGTGGCGTTGGACCGCGTGAGAGGCCAGTTGGGGTTAGACCTGCCACACGCAGAACACTTTCGCGAATTGGACCGAATCGTCGACACGATGGGCGTGGCGGCTCCGGCGATTACGGAGCCCCAGTCGTATCAGGCACAGAAGTTTGATTACGCGGCCAAAGCGAAAGAACTCGATAAGGCGGCCGCGATCGTCGAGTATTTGCAGGAAGACGTCGCGGGGAGCATGTCGGCAACCGAGGCGGCGGAGGCGGCGATCGCCAACACTCGCGAGTTCGCCGAAGCACTCCGGGCGGCGGATCGAAAGCAGACCGATGAGGTTTCCGTCGGGAAACTCAATCCGTTGTTGAGATTGAACGTGTCCGAACAGTTCGAGCAGAACGCGGTCTTTGCCGCGGCGTCGATTCGAACCTGGATGCACCTCAAACTCGGCGGGGCGTTGCAAAGCCAATTGAAATTGCTGGCCAATCCCGACAAAGCCGACTTCAGCCGATTGATTCGCGGTGCCCGAGAATCGTTGCAACCGAGGTTCGTGCGCTTGACCAGTGCGACGGGCAGTGTGTTGGCGCAGATCGTGTTCGGGTTGGTAATCCTCGTGATCTCGGTTTACTTCTTTCTGCTCGACGGGCCTCGGATGATCGCCACGTTAATGCGTCTATCCCCGATGGACGATGCGTACGAGCACCAACTGTTGATGGAATTCGATCGGACCAGTCGTGCGGTCGTGCTCGCGAGCGTCGCCAGCGCGATCGTGCAGGGGATCCTCGCGACGTTGGGGTTTTGGGTATGTGGGTTTGAACAGATCGTGCTGTTGTTGTTCTTGACCAGTTTGATGGCGTTGGTGCCGTTCTTGGGAGCGGCGTCCGTGTGGGTGCCCTGCGCGTTGTGGCTCGGTGTGGTCGATCAGCGTTGGCTTGCGGCGGTATTGTTGGCGATTTGGGGGGCGGGCGTCGTTTCGTCGATCGACAACGTGATCAAGGTTTACGTTTTGCAAGGTCGCAGCCAATTGCATCCGCTGTTCGCGTTATTAAGCGTAATCGGGGGCGTTTCGGTGTTCGGGCCGATCGGGATCTTGGTCGGACCGATGGTCGTTGTCTTCTTGCAAACCCTGCTCGAGATTCTCAACCATGAAATCAGGAATGAGGACGAGTACGTGGAAGCAGAGGAAACCTGACGACGAAGTTGCCGGCCATGATTTCGTCGGGGGTTCGCCCAGCACTTCCTGCCTTCGCGTCTTAAGAAGATTCGCTACCACGGCTGGATGAGTCCCAACAGTCGGACATCACCGAAAGAATCGCGTTGGCTGCTGGCGATCACACTGGGATTGCCATTCAAGTTGGCCGAAGAAAAGCACTGTCATGGCCGAACTTAGTTTTGCTCGGGTTCGCGCATGCTACGCGATCCGGTGCCCGGTACCGTTGCAGCTATTGGGTACCGCACGCCTTTTCCTCATCCTTTGACGCCATCTATAAATTGCGTTTCGGGTTTGAGTTCACGCATTTCTACGAAACGGGGCGAAGAAGCGACCAAATAGTGAACGTCTGATCGTTTTTGAAACTTGTTGTGCGGGCGGTCGCGTTTGTGACCAATCAAGCAACCATTCGTACAGGGTCGTGTGGCAGGGCTGAATGTAGTCCAACAGATTGTCCTCCGACTCAAATCCATTTGGATCCAACAGATGAATGGCGGCGTCTGCTGAGTCAAGATCTATGCAGTACACAAGACCACAGCCACCCTCTGCGATTGGCAAGAGTTCGGCTGGCCAATTCCATCCTTCCTCCAGAGCGCGAGGGTCCCACATGAATTCTAGGTAGGTTTCAACAATTGGCATCCGTGAATCGAAACCGGCGAAGCCGCCGCGTAAGCCGAGCAGTCCGCCCTGTGGCCCAAACCCTCCATTGCCAACTGTGGAGTAAAGGTCAACAAGTAGGTCAGGTAGCGGATCGTCAATGAGGTCGCGTGACTCCTCCAGTTGCGTGGAGTCGAGTCGCGGCGATGGTGTTTGTCCCCAGGCAATGGATGCTGATTCACAGCGACGCGCTAAATGGTAGGAAGAGTTTTCCATCTGCATTTGGATATTGCCCGAGGTCACCAGGCTGGCGGTATTTGGTCTCGACCAACAATCTCGGTTGCTGGTCGGTTCCAGTGCACCGCTTGGATATTCGCTCGGGGCTGCGTTGGGGCGTCGGTTGTGTGATTGGCGAATGTGCGTCGTATCGGTGCCAGCATTGTAAGCGAAGGTGACGTCCCGCAGGGAAGACAACTTCGGGAGTCGGAGCAGGAAGAATCGGCACTCATGCGTTGCCGATGTCGATCGATGGCTGTCGGCCGCTTCGGTGACGCAGGTTAACGCCACCTCGGTTTCGACCAGTCAGCAAATTGTACCGGAGTGCAATGGGCCCTGGCCGAAGAAATGGTGGCCGGTACTGTTGCAGCTATTTGGTACCGCACACCTTTTTCTCACTCGGATGGTTCTGCCTTTTGGTTCACTGAATCACGGCTCCAAACCATTGTACAGTTCACCGGTTGCGAGTGCGACAAGGAACGCTCGCTGATCATCGGTTACAAGCAGTCCGGAATCGTATCCGTATTCATCCGGTCCGGCGTTGATGTCGTCCAACCTTCGTTGTGCAGCCTGTGATAGTGACTTCCTCTCGATGTCGGAGAGCGGATTGATATGTTCAGGAAGGGACTCTTGCAGCCGACATTGATAGTCAGTATCGACCGTTCCGTCATCCGCGAACATGATGGTCAGGAAGTAGTCGACGACGATATTAGACAGTCCGTTCATTTTCGGTTTCGCAGAAAACAAATCGATGGTGTCAAGTCAGTGGCAGAACGGCGGCCGTCAGCGGGCACGGCCATTGTGGTGTCTATCGACCAATCGCGTCATGCCGTGCTCCGTTGCACGGCGTGGTTCAAGTAGGCCGCTAGCGCGGCGGTTTTGTATTGGTGGTGGAATGGACGCGTGACGGATTGTTGGAAGCAACCTTTCAGGAGGAGCTGTTCGCTGGGAACAGC
>NZ_JACHXU010000032.1:0-17363 GCF_014192335.1 Aporhodopirellula rubra
ATTCGATCCATTGCACGGCCAACACCCTCCATGAGCGAACTTAGGCTTTTACAAGACCATTGATGTACTCTAAAAGATGTGGGCTATAAAGAGGGCTGGCGCCACCGGCATTGGATGTGTCGGCCCGCTGGGCCTGGGGGTGGATGTTTTAGGGGTGGGGTTGGTTTGTTTTGTGGGGTGGTGGGAGTTGGGTTGTAGCGGGCTGAGGCTGTTAGGGTGTGATGGTGTGGGTGGCTGACCGAAGGGCCTCGGTCAGCTACGGGTGAGGCTGGTTTTGGTGTTGGCCCGTTGGGTCTGGGGGTGTGAGGTGGCCTGGTTTTTGGGGGGCGTGGTGGGAGTTGGGGTGTAGCGGGCTGAGGCTGTTAGGGTGTGATGGTTTGGGTGGCTGACCGAGGGGCCTCGGTCAGCTACGGGTGAGGCTGGTTTTTGTGTCGGCCCTTCAGGCCTTGGGGGATTTTTTGTGCTGGTGACCGGTGGTTTGCACCACCGGCATTGGTTGTGTCGGCCCGTTGGGCCTAGGGTTGGAGGTGGCTGTTTTTTTTTGGGGGGGGGGGGAGGTTGGAGTTGGGGTATAGCGGGCTGAGGCTGTTAGGGCGTGATGGTGTGGGGGACTGACCGAAGGGCCTCGGTCAGCTACGGGGGGAGGCTGGTTTTGGGGGATTGCTGAAACTGTGGGCTTTGTCGGGTAGAGTGTCTTGGTGCGAATTTGTTGAAGTTCAATTCCCGTCGGAGCGAAGCGATGCCCGCTAGATTGTTTGCTGTGGTTTTTGGTGTGCTGCTGACTCCGTCTTTCTTGTTGGGGCAAGTCGGTGGGGATCGGTTGATTGCTCGGATTTCGCGTGATGATGCGAACGGGGACGGGAAGCTGACGGAGGCCGAGTTCACTGGTCCGCGGCGATTGTTTGAGACGCTCGACGGTGACGGCGATGGTGTTTTGGTGATTGAAGAGGCGGCGGCGAGGTTGGCGAAAGTTCGTTCGAACGTTGCCAAGGCAATCGAAAACCGCTCTGAGGAGATGGGGAATCAATCGCAACGTGAGGCGATCCGCCGGCGGTTGCAGGAGACGCGAGGTGGTGCGAGAGCGCGGGTGGAACCGGATCATGAGAACATCCGGTATGGCGATCATGAGCGGCATGTGTTCGATGTCTATCTGGCGGAGACCGAGGCGGACGAGCCGGCGCCGTGCATGATCTGGATTCACGGTGGCGGATTTCGACGGGGTGATAAGTCGGAGGGTGGGCTGTTCGCACGTTCGTTTACCGAGAACGGGATCCATTATGTGACGTTGAATTACCGGCTCAGTCAGCATGCGATTGCGCCCGCGTGTTTCGAGGATTGTGCTCGGGCGCTCCAAACGATTCGGTACAACGCCGACAAGTGGAATATCGACAAGACGCGAATTGCGATCGGTGGTGGTTCGGCGGGGGCCGGGTTGTCACAGTGGATTGCGTTCACTCCTGATCGTGCGGACCCGTTGGCGGACGATCCGGTTTTGCGAGAGTCGACTCGCGTGTCCGGTATCATCCTGCTCAATGCGCAAACGTCGTATGACTATCGATGGATCCAGGAGCATGTTCCCGGTGAAGCGTGGAAGGGCGACGGACTGCAGCAGTTGTTTGGGTACGATGTCGATCGATTGGATGAAATTTCAGATGCGAAATTCGAATTGATCGAAGAGTGTTCGCCCTTGAACCATCTCACCGCGGACGATCCGCCGATGATGCTGTTTTATCGACGTTCGAGTGACCCCGAGATTGCAGAGAAGAACGCGATGGATGGGATTCACCATCCTATCTTTGGGACGGAGCTGAAAAAGAAAGCGGATCAACTCGGCGTTGGATGTGAAGTGTTCTCGGTCGAAAACGAGAACGATATGAGGGTATACAACCAACGGTGGACGATGGCGGTCGACTTTTTGAAGCGGCAGTTTGAATCTGTCCAATAAGTGATCGTCGGTTGCGCGGGGTACCGTTGGGGCGACGGAGGCTTTCTAATCCGGCGACTGTCCTGCTATCGTTCATTCCCAACTACCGCGTGCCTTCGTTCGATTTCAGCCCATGATTTTGCACATTGATATGGATGCGTTCTACGCGTCCGTTGAACAGCGAGATGATCCTGCGCTGCGTGGTAAACCGGTCGTGGTTGGGGGAACGGCGACAGGTCGAGGCGTGGTGGCGGCGGCGAGTTACGAGGCACGGAAGTTCGGGATTTACAGCGCGATGCCGATGCGGGCGGCGGTGCAGCGTTGCGCGGATTTGGTGATGGTGCGAACTCGGATGGATGTGTACGCGGAGATTTCGCGACGGATCCGTGAGATCTTTCATCGATACACGCCTCTCGTTGAACCTCTGTCGCTCGACGAAGCGTTCTTGGACGTGACGGGCAGTCGAGCGTTGTTTGGAACCGCGGTCGAGATCGGTCGTGAAATCCAAAAGGCGATCGACGACGAGCTCTGCCTTCACGCTTCGGTGGGCGTCGCGCCGAACAAGTTTCTCGCCAAGGTTGCCAGCGGGCATGCCAAGCCGCGTGGGTTTACCGTCGTTGATCCCGACGACGTGCACGCATTTCTCGATCCTTTGCCGATCACAAAAATTTGGGGAGTCGGCAAGCGTGCGGAACAACGGTTAGGCCAGATCGGAATCTACCGCGTGGCTCAACTGCGGCACGTGGACCTCGATTTGTTGTCACAAACGATTGGCAGTGGATCGGCGAACCATTTGCATGCGTTGGCGTGGGGGCGGGATCATCGAGCGGTGGTGCCGGACCGGGAAGCGAAGTCGATTTCTCATGAGACAACGTTCCATTCGGATATCTCCGACAAGGAGGTTCTGCAGGCGATCCTGTTGCGATTGACCGAACAGGTTGGACGCCGTTTGCGACGACATGGTCGGTACGGCAGCACGGTGACGTTGAAGGTGCGTTTGAGTGATTTCCAAACGATCGCGCGTTCGGCGACGCTGAAAACGCCGACGAATTCGACCAAGGAACTGTGGGAGACGATTCGAGACGGCTTGTTACCTCGGATTCGAATCGATCAACCGGTGCGTTTGGTCGGGATGGGGGTCAGTTCGTTGGCGAGTACACGGACGCGGCAGATGGAGTTGTTTGATGATGACCATCACCGAGATACTGAGGTCGACAAGACGACCGATTCGATTTTGGATCGGTTCGGCAAGGGGGCGATCCGCCGGGGCACGACGCTGGAGTCTTGATGAGAGGGAATCACTAAGTGACCAATAATCACCGGGGCCAGTAATCACCGGGGCCAGTAATCACTAGGGCCAGTAGTCACCGGGGCCAGTAATCACTAGGGCCAGTAGTCACCGGGGCCAGTATTGCTGGGATCAACAACTACTGAGACCAACAACAATCCCCGCCATCGGACAGACCGTTGACGGGGATCGTTGGTTTCAATGCTGAGACGGAGTCGGTGTCTAAGTGCAAAACCGCCTCCTCCGTTCAACAAGAACGACGTCGTTACTTGATGAAGAGCATTTCGGCGTACGTTGGAAGTGGCCAGAGATCGTCGGCGACGTAGCCTTCGAGTTGGTCGACGTATTTGCGGACTTCTAGCATTGCCGGCAAGATGGCGTCGCAATGATGTCGGGCACAATCCATCGGTTCAGATTCTTCTCCATCGGCGATCGCAAATTCGAGTTTCGCGATGCTGTCTTGGAGCGATTTAACGAGCGTGGTGACGGCGTCGAGCGTGTCGGTGTCGAATTCGTATCCGATCGCTTTCAGGTTTGCGCACGTCGCGGCCAGTTCGCTTTGATAGCGGATCGCGGCCGGGAAGATTTGCGTTTTGGCGATTTGGACGGCCAGGGCGGCCTCGACATCGATCGACAGACAATACTGCTCGACGTAGGTTTCGAATCGGCTATGCAATTCGCGTGGTGACAGCACTCCGTAGGTTTCAAAGAGCTCGACCGTTTCGGGTTTGAGCAATTGTGGGAGTGCGTCCGCGGTTGTTTTCAGATTGAGGAGTCCGCGTTTCTCGGCTTCCTCGTGCCATTCTTCGGAGTAGCCGTCGCCGTCGAAGACCACCGATGAGCATTCGTTGATGATTTCGGTGAGCAGCGATTGGACGGCGGAGTTTAGTTTCGCGGGGTCGCCGCCCATGGCGGCTTCGAGCGTGGTCGCACAGTAATCGACCGATTCGGCAATGATGGTGTTCATGGCAACGAGCGGACCGGCAATGGACTGGTTCGAGCCGACGGCGCGGAATTCGAACCGGTTTCCGGTGAATGCGAATGGGCTAGTGCGGTTCCGGTCGCCGGCGTCCTTAGGCAGCGGCGGCAGGACATCCACGCCCACGGTCAACGTTCCCGATGGGATCGATGAATTGGCACCGCCCGATTTGATCTGTTCGAAGACGTCCGTCAGTTGGTCGCCGAGGAAGATCGAGATGATCGCCGGCGGGGCTTCGTTGGCACCGAGTCGGTGATCGTTGCCGGCGGTTGCGACGACGGCACGCAAGAGTCCTTGGTGTCGATAGACGGCACGGATGACGGCGGCACAGAAGACCAGGAACTGAGCGTTCTCGTGAGGCGTGTCGCCGGGGCTGAGCATGTTACCCTGCGAGCTGCTGCCGAGGGACCAGTTGACGTGTTTGCCGGATCCATTGACACCCGCGAAAGGTTTCTCGTGCATCAGGCAGGACATGCCGTACTTTTCAGCCGTCTTTCGCAAGATCAACATCATCAGTTGTTGATGGTCGGCGGCGACGTTGGCCGATTCGAAAACGGGAGCGACTTCGAATTGTCCCGGTGCGACTTCGTTGTGGCGAGTTTTGACTGGGATGCCGAGTTTGAATAATTCGCGTTCGGCTTCCATCATGAAGGCGAGGACGCGTTCGGGGATCGCGCCGAAGTAGTGGTCGTCGAACTCTTGACCCTTCGGTGGTTTGGAGCCGAACAAGGTTCGTCCCGCGGCGATCAGGTCAGGTCGTGCATAGTAGAAACTGCGATCGACCAGAAAGTATTCTTGTTCGGGGCCTGCGGTTGACGCGACGAACGCACCGTCTTCGTGGCCGAAGAGTTTGAGGATCCGTTGGGCCTGTTTGTTGAGCGCCTGCATTGATCGCAGGACGGGCGTCTTCTTGTCGAGTGCTTCGCCGGTCCAGGATACGAATGCGGTCGGGATACAGAGCGTCGCACCGTTAGGGTTTTCAAGAATGTACGCGGGGCTGGTCACGTCCCAGATTGTGTAGCCGCGGGCCTGTGACGTGACGCGGATACCTCCAGTCGGGAAACTCGAACCGTCGGGTTCGCCCTGAATCAATTGTTTGCCGCTGAATTCCGACAGGGTGCTGCCGTCGGTGGTTGGCGACAGGAAACTGTCGTGTTTCTCAGCCGTGGCTCCGGTTAGCGGGTAGAAGATGTGAGCGTAGTGAGTCGCTCCCTTTTCCATCGCCCAGTCTTTCATAGCCGAGGCGACGATGTCGGCGATTTCGGGATCGAGTTTCTCGCCCGAGTCGATCGTTGACATGAGTGATTTGTAAACCGACTTGGGCAGTCGGTCTTTCATAACGTTCTTGCCGAACACGTTGGCGGAGTAGTAATCCTGCGCGGGCACGTCAACAAAACTGATTTGTGACCCTTTTGCGGCGTAGCTCATCGCGGTCGCGACGGCGGCCTGACGTGGTGTCTTCCCGCCACTGTGCGATGGGTTGGCGGCGGAACCGGAGTTGGATGATGTCGAGGACGTGGGTGGGGATAGCGTCGTGCTCATGAGAGCTCCTTAGGTGGAAAACGGATTGCGTTGGAAGGATGGGATGCCAAACGAGGGAGCAATCCACCAATGGATTGTCCGAACAGAAGAAGACGCCGTCAGAGAGACGGACGCCGACAAAGCGAGCGGTGCGAGATGAATCGCCTGCGGAAGAGAACGCTGCCGTCGTGGCTCAGAATGCACGCGAGTCCCGTGCGGTTAGCGCGAGATCGGAATCAATCGCGAGGTTTCGCGTTCGTTTGCAATCGGTGCTAACTGTTTCGCGTGCGTGTGGAATCTCGAGAACGCAACGATGAGGCCAAACATGACGGTAATAATGAGCTTCGTGAGATAGGGGGTGTCGATCCGCCGGAAGGGGGCCGCAGGGGGTGGTCCTCGGTTGTAAGGCTGAATGAATTATTCATTTTTTGGGTGAAATTTGCTTTGGCCGATCCTCGTGATCCAACCCGAGCCGATGCAATAGGCACCGCTAGCCCGATTTAGCGGCGGAGTGCCCGTTCGATAGGCAGGGAATCGGCGCGGGTTGCGTGTGGGGCGGCGGGTAGCGCACAACGCGGGGGCACTGTGGTGTCGTAATTGGGCGCATCCTTGAGGTGTCGCAATGGGGTGTCGCATCGTGGTGCCACAATCAGGTGTCGCGTCGGGGGACGGCATCGAGGTGCGGCAATGGGGTGCGGCAATGGGGTGCCGCAATGAGTGTGGCGTCGGCCGGTTCGCGGGCGAGGAATCTCGCGGCGTCATCGATGGAGATTTGGTCGATCAAAGACCAGAGACGAGTTGGGTGGTCGGCGGCGGCGTCCGTTGACGCGGCGAAAACATAATTTGGGTGGGGATTCGTTGGGTTTTCGATGCCAAAGATTTCGTTGGCATGCTGGTTGCGTCTTGAGGATTTCATCGACGATGAACCAAACTTCCTGCGGGCTTCGGTGTCGATACGAAGTGCCGCGAACCAACCCCAAGAGTAACTGCGATGTTTAAGCAACTTCTTTCGATTCTGTTTGCCGGTGGACTGATGATCGCGACGACCGGCTGTGACGTGGAGCAAACGTCCGAGGGCCGACTGCCCGACGTGGATGTCGATGCTGATCCGGGGGCGATGCCCACCTATGACGTTGACACGCCCGATGTTGATGTGTCGATGAAAGAGAAAAAGGTGGATGTCCCCGATGTGGATGTGGACGTCGACACCAAGGAGCGAACGATGTCGCTGCCCGATGTCGATGTCTCGTTCCCGAGCGACGAATAGGCCGTTGGTTTGTGAACGCCGAAGTCTGTTCGTCGTTGAGTGCCCCTTCTCGTTTTAAACGCCCGCAATTGTGTTTGCCGGCGTGCGGTTTCCCTGCCCTGGATTTTAGTCATGCTCACTCGAAAACATGCCGTGCCAGTTCGTTCCCTCGTTGCGGCGTCGTTCGTTGCTGTCGTTCCCGTTAGCTCTCGAGCGGCCGATTCCTTGCCGGGACGCGCTGAATCCTTGCCGAGAGGCGTTGCGGCGGCGGAAGCGTCCGACATCAGTGATTGGGCACTCGCGGGAGTGGTGTGGAGCGACGCGAGTTTGACGCGGAAGTTGGCCGATGCGGCGGCACGCTCGACGGATGACGATGATGCGCGGGCAAGGTTGCAAGGGTTAGCCGAGCGGTCCGAAAAACTCGTTCGTGAACTCGAGGGTTTTGGGTGGGGCAGAATCGATAGGGCGTCAAAGGCAAGCGACGAAACCGCTTCACGTCGTGACGACCCGATCGGCGAACGATTGGATGAGTTTGTGCAGGCGAAAGCGTCGGGCGTCAAACGCTTGGATACCGAAACGCCGGCAGGAAGCGAGGACCCGGGACTCGACGATGAGCGGATGCCGACGCCCGCGAGAGTGAACATTGATCAGTATCGCGTGGATGACTATGTGGATGAGACGCGGGCCGAACGTTTGAACGCGGCGGACGCGACCGAAGACGCGATTGAGGGTGCGTTGGCCGCAGCGAATCCGGAGGGGATTTCGGGTCCGGCGTCGGATCGCATTAGCAACCGTGAGGGTTGGACGCTTTCGTCATCGTTGCCATACAGCACGGATTCGATCTACGACTCCGATGATTACGATCACGATGTCGACTACATGGTCGAAAACCGACGTGGTGCGGACTCAACGAACCGACGTAGTTCGGATCAGGGAGATGCGGACGACGACATCGATGTTGACAACCCGGCGGAGGTGATTACCGGTGAGGATGAGCTGGCCAACGCGCTCGCTCGTGGAAGACTGAGCGAGCGGCCGGAACGTGCGAGGGACAATGGGGCAGGCGGTACTGCTATGAGCGAGAGTATGACGCGGGGTGGGCAGAGCCGAGTTGGCGAGAATCGAGACCTCAATGGATCGGGGCGGATTCCGTTGGCGAATGTGCGGAAATACTCGACGGTGGAGGACGCGAACTCGTTCGATGCGCGATGGGTGCAGTTCCGTTTGGATGCCAATCAAGTGCGATACTCGATGACTGATCCGGCACAAGCTGCGGAGGCGGCTGTCGATGCGTTCAAGCAACTGCGTGCGTCGGCGTTGGTCGCGGGGCGGTCGACGAATAGCGAGGAGTTGAAAAGGATTCTTCGCCCGATCGTTCAGTTGAAGATTGTTGAGTGAGGCTTTTTTGCGCTGGTCTTGTTGCGGGTTGGTTGTCAGGAGATGGTTGTTGGTTTTTGCGAAATGAGCACCGTCCAAAATTGATTGTGTCGGCCCTCCGGGGCTTTGTTGGGATTGTTTCCGGGGGTTGGCACCCCCGGCATTTGTTGTGACGGCACTTCGTGCCTGGGTAGGTGGGTGTTGGGGATTTGTGGGCGTGTTTGGTTTCGGCGGCGGTGGTTGTGCCGGCCCTTCGGGCCTGGGGTTTTTGGTTGGGATTGTTTCCGGGGGTTAGCACCCTGTCAGTGGTTGTGTCGGCACTCCGTGCCTGGGTAGTTAGATGCTGGGGACTTGTGGGCGTGCTTGGTTTCGGCGGCCGTTGTTGTGTCGGCCCTCCGGGCCTGGCGTTTTTGGTGGGGATTGTTTCCGGGGGTTGGCACCCCCGGCATTGGTTGTGTCGGCACTTCGTGCCTGGGTAGGTGGGTGTTGGGGACTTGTGTTAGCCAATTCGGATCACGATATCGGTTTTCTTTTTGTTTGTTTTGCGAACTCGCTTGGTGGCTTTTGATTTGCGTTTCGCTGCTTTCTTGGCTGGTCGTGGGGATGACTTCTTTTTCGATGTCTTGGGCTTTTTGCTTGGTTTATTAGCCTGCTTTTTTGCAGCCTTCTTTTTGGTTGCTTTTGCCTTCGAAGCTTTTTTCGTGACTTTCCTTTTGGATGTTTTTTTCTTAACGGCTTTCTTTGACGTCACGTTCTTTTCGACGTTCGCTTTCTTCTTTGTGGCCTTCTTCTTTTTGGGGGTGGCTTTTCGTTTGGCGGCTTTGCGTTTGGCGGCTTTCTTTCGTACTACCGGCGTGGTTGGAGGAGTATCGAGGTCCGCCATTTCGATTCCGAAGATGGCACCGAGGTCTTCGTCGCCGAGTGCGGAGGTTTCATCGAGTCCCATCGCGGACGACGCACCTTCGGCGCTCATGGCTTGTGAGATGAGTTCGTTTTGATCGACGGCGCGTAGCAGGAACAACAGTTCGGGGGAGGAATCGAGACGGTGTCCGACGCCGTACAGCGTCGCGGCGAGGTGTTTGCAGAGGTAGGCTCCGTCGGGGCACGAGCAACGCAAGCTGATTTCGTTGGTGGCGGGGAACAATCCTGATTTCGGGTCGGTGATGTGACGGATGACATCGTCACCGAGTCTGCCGCGCATCAGGTCCATGATCGAATGGATCGATGAACTGCAACTGCGACAGATCGCGGACCATTTCGATGCGGGCAACGGATCGATTTTGATTTTGATCTCGTACAAGTACGAGCCACAGACCATCGAGGTGATTTTGCCTTTGGAAATTCGCAAATCGGCGATGGATCCGTTGCGTGCGTATGTTCGACCGCGAGGGAGTCGATTGGAGAAATCGCTGTACTTTTCGAGATGGGTACACCAATTCTTTCCCCAGAACGTCGTCGCGATTCCCTTGTCGCTGATATCGATCGGTTGTGGTTTTTTGCCTTTGCCGAGTCGCCTGATCGCTTCCGCTTTGCCTTGGGCGATGCGTTGGCCGACGGGGACATAGGGTGCGAAGCCGCCATACCATGACATGGGGTGAACCGTGATGTTTCGGGGAGTTTGTGAGAAACCGAATAGATCGGTGACGTTAGGATTTTGCTTTGGTGAGATCGAGTGAAACGAAGTCAATCAGTTGGTCGTTTGACATCTCGGTCAACTGAATTTCGTCTTTGCCGTCACCACCAAACAGTTCGCGGCTGAGTTGTTTTTTGTCGCGGATCATATCGTCGATTCGTTCTTCCAGGGTGCCGCGGCAAACGAATTTGTGCACGAGCACGTTGCGTTTCTGTCCGATTCGAAACGCCCTGTCGGTGGCTTGGTCTTCGACGGCGGGGTTCCACCATCGGTCGAAGTGGACGACGTGGGAGGCTTCGGTGAGGTTGAGACCCGTGCCGCCGGCTTTGACGGAGATGACGAAGAACGGTGGCCCCGATTCGTGTTGGAATTGCTTGACCAATTGTCCGCGTTTCTTGGTGGCGGTTTTGCCAGTGAGGATAAGTCCTTCGCGACCGAATACTTCGGCAAGGAATTGAGAGATGGGGCCGCACATCGATTGGAACTGGGTGAAGACGAGCATCTTCTCTTGTTTCTCGATGATGTTTTCGGCGATGGATCTGAGTTGCGAGTATTTGCCGGACGCGTCGACGTCGAAGTCGGACTGTTTGAGGTGAAGGGCAGGGTGGTTGCAAATTTGTTTGAGCTGCATCAAAGCGCCGAGCACCATGCCACGCCGCTGTATTCCGGAGGCGATGTCGAGCGATTTCTTTAGGTCGTCGGTGACGGCGCGGTACAGAGCGACTTGCGTTGTGGTGAGCCCGCAATCGACCCGCATTTCGGTTTTTTGAGGCAGATCGGGAACGATGCGTGGGTCCGTTTTCATCCGCCGCAGCACGTAGGGACTGATCAGACGCCGGACGCTCGCGAGGCGGGCGGTTCGATCGGCTTCGTCCTTGGCGTTGACAAACTGTTTGAACTGAGCCGCCGTGCCGAGCAGTCCGGGGGAACAGAAATCAAAGAGCGACCACAGATCGCCGAGATGGTTTTCGACGGGGGTTCCCGAAAGGACGATTCGACCGCGAGCGGGAATTTGTTTGATTGCTTTGGTTTGTGCCGCACCGGAGTTTTTGATCGCTTGGGCTTCGTCGAGAATAACGAGATTCCAATCAACATCAGTAAGCCACTTTTGCCGACGGGCGAGACCGTACGTGGTCGCGACGAGGTCGTAGCCGGCGAGTTCCTTGGCGGGGTTGTCGGCGATGCGTTTGAGTTCGGACGCGTCGACGCTGCTGCGGTGAGCGATGTAAAGATTGAGGTCGGGCGCGAACCGCTCGACTTCGCGTTGCCAATTGCCTAGCAACGACGTGGGGAGGATCAGGAGGCTGGGATTCGTCGTCGTGCCTTTGGGTGGCTTTGCTTTTTTGGCGGCGACTTTCTTCTTGGATTTTGTCTCGGGGTATTTCAGTTGTAATAGCAGTGAGATGATTTGGATCGTTTTACCGAGGCCCATGTCGTCGGCGAGGCAGACGCCGATACCGAGTTTGGTGGCGAAGTACAGCCACGCGACGCCGTCGGCTTGGTAGGGACGCAGCGAAGCGTTGAGTCGATTGTTGGGATCGAGTTGCAGATTGCCGCTGGGGTCGCGGAGTGCGTCGAGTGTTTCGGCGAGCCACTGGCCGGGTTCGACGCGGGTCCACGGTTGCAGGGTTTCGTCAACGTCGTCGCCGGTGATCGATGCTCCCGAGAGCAGACGCATGCCTTCGAGGAAGCCGACCCCGGTGGCGTGTGCGTCGCGGAGTTGTTCCCATTGCTGCAATGCCGATTCCAATTGATCGGCATCGACTTGCACCCATTTGCCACGCAGCAACGCCATCCCTTCGCGTGCGTTCATGAGGGCGGCGAGTTCCTTACCGGTGAGCGGTTGGCCGTCGATAGTGACGTCGACATCGAGGTCGAGGGAATCGCCGCCGAGGACGGATTGCGATTTCGTGCCGACCCGCACGGTGACTTGGGGACGCGGTGGGCGTGCGGCGTTCCACCAATCGGGGACGCGGACGATGACGCCGCTTTCTTCGAGTTGCGGTACCGAGGTGAAGAACTCGTAGGCTTGGCCGATTCCCCACGCCTGGGGCGCGAACAGTGCTTTGGACTGCAGCATCGTTGCGATCGAGGGACACGTCTCGGCTGCGCGGGCGACGGGGGTGAGCAGGGCGTCGAGTTGTTTGGTATCGCCGGCTGCGATAGACGCCTTGAGGGCTTCGGACAACGGGATGTGCCGGGGTGTGCCGCCGGTCGATTCGGGTTGGGTGTAGGTGGCGAGAAACGCGAACGGACGGTCGGGATTCTTTTTATTTTCGGCGAGGTGGAACGTGACGCGGCCGAGGAGGTTCCATTCGGGGCGGAGGGAATGCAGGTAGCCGGCGAGGCCGCCCTTGCGCTTGGTTGCAGCGGCGGCGGTGAGTTCGTCGAGTCCCGACCATTGCTCTCGCAGCGATTCGGTCGTGGCGTATTCGAGACCGAGCATGGGGGGCGCCGAAGCGAGGATCTCGCGGAGCGTTTCATCGTCGGGCGGTTCGGGGGAATGCCAGTCCTTGCCGCCCGTCGCATTGCGTCGTCGCAGCGCGGTAAAGTAGCGGTTCGCGAAGTCACGCCAGAAGTGCAGCGATGCGGGCAGTGGTCCGTCGCAGGCGGTTGAGACCAGCGACGTGAGCCCCGCGGCGACCGATTTGTTGAACGCCGTGATCAGTTTGACGGGCAATTCGGAGGCGATTCCGAACGCGACGTCTTCATCCGTGGCCGTGATGAGGTGGAGGTGGCCGGAGGGGAGAACGGCGATCTTGTGGGCTGTCATCGACGGTTGCTTTGAAGGACGAAACGATCGGCGTGAATCAATTTCGATAAATTTGCTAAGAAAGCGTTCACCGATGCGTTGTCACTCGTAGGCGGATCGGTTTCGCCTCTTTTCTATTCTTTTTCCATTCCCAGTTGAACCACCATGACAGCCAAAGCGGTAACCAGGCCCGAGGGCGTGTCATCGGCGGATGTTGTTGACGATCCGAGCGAATTGATCGCTCGTGCCGTCGATGAGCATCAGCGGAGTTTGCTGGCCTATGCGGCCGGTTTGCTTCGTGACCGATGTGCGGCTCAGGACGCGGTGCAGGAAACGTTCCTGCAACTTTGTCGAAAAGCCCGTGATGTTGCGAGCACGGACGAGCCGCCGACCCTCGCCGAGTTTGCCGCGCGGTTGGCACCATGGTTGTTTACGGTTTGTCGAACGCGAGTGATTGACATGCAACGTAAGCGAACACCCCAAAGTTTTGCCGTGCGGGAGAAGTCAGACGGCTCCCGCGACTCTTCCGCCGAGGCCGCCGTCTTGGATCCGGGGCCGACACCTGATGACGTCGCCGTCGCGGGTGAGGAACACCGTCTTGTCGCCGAATCGATCGGTGGGCTGACGCCGAGGCAGCGCGAGATCATTCAATTGCGAATGCAGGCCGGGCTGAGTTACCGCGAGATCGCCGAGGTCACGGGGCTGACGACGACGAACGTCGGCTTCCATCTGCATCAAGCCGTCGCGTCGCTGCGGAAGCAACTCGTCGCGACCTAAATGTCTTTCACGTCGGTAAGCGGTTGGATGCTAGCGACGTGAGGCAAACATCAAAACAACACATATTTTATAGGTTCTCAACCATGTCATCTGAACAGAATTTACGACCCGACGAGTCGTCCGGAGGATCGTCCACGTGGGACGACGAACGGATCACCGCATACGTGATGGGCGAGTTGCCGCCCGAAGAAACGGCCGCCTTTGAAACAGAAATGAAGGGCAACGAGGAACTCGTCGCCGCGGTCGAGGAGGCCAGCAAGATTACCGAGAAATTGGCGGGGTTCTATGCCTCGATACCAACGACGACGCTCGATGCGGATCGACGCGAGCAAATCGTCGGTGCGGCGTCCGCCCAAACGCATCGAGCGAGTGCGTCACAAGGATCGAGCAAACGTTACGCGTTGTGGGCCGTTGCGGCCTCGGTGTTGTTCATCGGATTGGCGTTGCCCGCGATGATGTCTCGTCCGGGAATGCAAACCGCGATGATGAATGATTCGTCACCTGAATCGTCGTCATTGGCGAGCGAAAAGGTTGCGACGGAAGACAACAGCGAGAAAACGGTCGCTGCGGCGGCACCGATTTCAGAACGGGTTGCCTCGGACGAGAAATCGAGTGCGATGAGTGCACTGTCGGTCTCGTCAGACGAGGTGGCACCTGCCGCCAACCCGCGTCCGACGGGTTTTGCAGCAGCCGACGGAGCGACGCGAAGTGGTCGCGTCGGTGCCGCAAGATCGAGCGGCCGAGGGATGGGAATGGAGATGGAAGGCATGGATATGGAGATGGATGTGAGCGGGCCGGCATTGATGGGGACGGACGGCGATCAAATGGATATGGCGATGGACATGGGAATGGGAATGGGAGGAATGGAAATATCCAGCGATTCGGCGATGAGTATGGGCATGGATATGGATGCGCCGACGCCTGACTCTTCGATGTCGATGAAGTTTTCGGCGCCGAGTTCATTGGCCGCCGAAGCGAAACCGTTCGGGGAAGCTCGGCGGAGCGTCGTGGGCGATCAAGACGAACCGGCCATGGGGCCCGCAATGGCGCCGGTGTTGGAGGCACCGGTCACGATGGAAGAGAAGGAGGTCGCTCAAAACGAGTTTCGTCCGCAGCTTTCGAAAAATCCGTTGGTCAAAGCCCAACCAGTGCAGCCAGCCGCGCCGGTCCAGCTAGCCGCGCCGGTCCAGCTAGCCGCGCCGGCGTCTGGGGACGTTCGCGGCGGCTATGGTCTCCCAACTGACACGTCAGGTCTTCGTGGGCGGGCCAATGCGAGTAAACGAGGAGCACCTGTCGCGGAGATGGTGCCCGATTTGTTATCGATCGTCGAAGGAACTGCTCCCGGAGAGGCGATGTTGGGACAGGGAACCGGGCCTGGGACGTCGGGTGACAAGTTTGCTCCGATCACCGAGAACGAATTCCGCCGTGTTTCAGAACACCCGCTCAGCACGCTGTCGATCGACGTCGATACGGCGAGCTATTCGAAGGTGCGTAGCTATCTGCAACGCAACCAATTGCCGCGTCCCGACTCCGTTCGAATCGAGGAGATGGTTAACTATTTCGATTACGACTACACCGGACCGTCGAGCATGGATGGCGAGGCGAGCGATCCGTTTGCTGCGGCGATGACCACGACCGTTTGCCCGTGGGAGCCGAAACACCGGCTCGTTCGAGTAGGTTTGCAAGCGAAGACGTTGACCAAGCAGGAACGCCCCCGGTGCAATCTCGTGTTCTTGCTCGATACGAGCGGTTCGATGAGTTCGGCGAATAAACTGCCGCTGGTGATTGATGGCATGAAGGTGTTGTTGGAAGAGCTCGACGAAGAGGACCGAGTTGCGATTGTGGTTTACGCCGGCTCGGCTGGGTTGGTGCTCGATTCGACTCCCGTGAAGAATCGCAAGAAGATCCTGCGTGCGTTGACTCAATTGCGATCGGGCGGCAGCACGAACGGAGGTGCGGGTTTGCAGCTTGCCTACGACACCGCTCGTGAACACATGATCAAAGATGGCGTTAATCGTGTGATCCTGTGTAGCGACGGTGACTTCAATGTCGGAATGACGGGCACGGATCAGTTGGTGCGTGAGGCTCGACGCCAGGCGAAATCCGGAGTCGATTTGACGGTTCTCGGGTTCGGCATGGGCAACCATAACGACGCGATGATGGAAAAGATTTCCAATGATGCCGAAGGCAATTACGCGTTCGTTGATACGATCGGTGAGGCTCGCAAGGTTTTGGCGGATCAATTGACGGGAACGTTGGTGACGGTTGCGAAGGACGTTAAGATCCAGATCGAGTTCAATCCTGCGGTTGTGTCGTCGTATCGTTTGATCGGCTACGAGAATCGATTGCTCGCCAAAGAGGACTTCAACGACGACACGAAGGATGCCGGTGAGATCGGGGCAGGGCACCGCGTGACGGCGTTTTACGAAGTCGTCCCGGCGGGCACGTTGCCCGATGCGGTGGCACCGGCCGTGGATCCGCTGAAGTATCAACCGGAACGGAATCAGCCGCAGCCCGAGAGTGATCGCGAGACGGAAGAGGAGGCAGCGGAGCAAGCCAGCGAAGTGGTTTCGTCCACCGAGATGCTGACGCTGAAGCTGCGGTACAAGCCGCCGCAAGGGGACACGAGTACGTTGATGACTCGGGTGCTCGATGATTCGAAATCGCCCTTCGATCAGGCGGACGTCGACTTCCGCTTCGCCGCCTCGGTCGCCGCGTTCGGAATGTTGCTACGAGGCAGTGAGTTTTCCGGATCGTGGACGTACGAGGAGGTGTTGCGGACGGCCGAAGACGCGACCGGAGAGGACCCGCATGGTTTGCGGCGTGAGATGATCGAGATGGCGCAAACGGCACGCAGACTGACTGTGGCTGAGTGAGCGTTGAACGTGAGTCGGCGTGGTATGTGCGCCGTATTGCCATCGGCGCATGAAAAGAGGTAGAGAAGTCAGAGAGTTTGGTTTGCACCGGGAAAGGTTGGTTTCCGCTGTGTCTGCCGTCTCCGGTTCTCTACCTCTTGGTGCTCGGGCGGGTTGGCACGCCCGAGCGTAATATCCGCGGGGCGTTAGCGAACGAGTGTTTCGTCGTTGGCTTCGCTCACGTCGGCGATCTCCACCTCGGGAGCTTCTGCGGGGGACGCTTCGGATTCACCGGCGGCGAGGATTTCCGCGATCGTGCGGTTTTGCCACTTGTTGATTGCAGCAATCATCGCTGAGATCGACATTTTCTCGGTAAAGGAATCTTGCTGCGTTTCGTCGGACGGGGCCGATGGCGTCGCGTTTTCAACCGACTCGGCGGTGGCGATCTGTTCGACCGGTGCTGCAGCAGGCTCGGCATCGACGACAACGTCCGGTGCGACGGTTGCCTCCGTTGCAGTGACCAATTCCGTTTCGATGACGGAATCTGCTGCGACTACCGACTCGGATACGACGTCGGCGACCACTTCCATCGTGACGACTTCTGCGATCGCGACTTCATCGGCGTCCGTCCGTGCGGATTCCTCGGTCGCTTCTTCAGCGACCTCTTTGACGGCGAGTTGTTCCAGCGTCGCAGCGTTGGGGGCATCATCCGCAACGGGGGCAGGGATCTTTTCACCGTCGACATCCATCGTCACGATTTCCGCGGCCGCGATCTCGGTCGCCTCGGGAGCCACGGTTTCGTTGATGGCTTCCTCGGTCGCTTCTTCAGCGACCTCTTCGACGGCGAGTTGTTCCAGCGTAGCAGCGTTGGGGGCATCATCCGCAACGGGGGCAGGAATCTTTTCACCGTCGACATCCATCGTCACGATTTCCGCGGCCGCGATCTCGGTCGCCTCGGGAGCCGCGGTTTCGTTGATGGCTTCCTCGGTCGCTTCTTCAGCGACCTCTTCG
>NZ_JACHXU010000032.1:17462-84230 GCF_014192335.1 Aporhodopirellula rubra
GACGGCGAGTTGTTCCAGCGTCGCAGCGTTGGGGGCATCATCCGCAACGGGGGCAGGAATCTTTTCACCGTCGACATCCATCGTCACGATTTCCGCGGCCGCGATCTCAGTCGCCTCGGGAGCCGCGGTTTCGTCGATGGCTTCCTCGGCCGCTTCTTCAGCGAGCTCTTCGACGGCGAGTTGTTCCAGCGTCGCAGCGTTGGGGGCATCATCCGCAACGGGGGCAGGAATCTTTTCACCGTCGACATCCATCGTCACGATTTCCGCAGCCGCGATCTCAGTCGCCTCGGGAGCAGCGGTATCGTCGATGGCTTCATCCGAAACGAGTTGCTCCGCCGGTGCCGCGTTGGGGGCCGCGTCCGGTACGGGGGCCGGGATCGTTTCGTTGGCGACGATCATGGTCGGCACTTCGTCGGCCTGAGGAGCAATTTCGTCCGGCGTGAGGCTCGCGAGCCAGTCTCCCACCGATTCGCCGATGGAGTTGCCGAGGGCTGCGAACGTCAGGTCCGCGGCCCGTGCCTTCTCTGCCCAATCCGACGCGGTGTGAACCCATTCGTCGAGGAGGCAGTCAGGCGAGACGTTGACGGCCGGTTCGACGACATCGGCTTCTTCGGCAATCGCGATTTCCGTCGTTACGGCTTCGCTCGCGGGAAGATCGCTCTCAATTTCGATCGCGGCCGAGGCATCGTCCGCCAGGAATTCAGCGGGAGGCAGATCGGCGGGGGCGACCGTTTCGAGGTACTCGAGCGACTCTTCATCTTCCAACGCGAGTTCATCCGTCGCGGGCATCGTCACGTAATTCTTTGGCGTGATCGGTTGCACGGTCGAGAGATTCAGGTACTCCAGTTCCAGGTCGCGTTGGGCGATGTCGTAGGGCGAATACGCCTCGGGGATCGTGACGATCAGGGCCGCCGACCCGACGAGCGGGGCGTGATCGACCGCGTCGTCGGCTTCTTCGACTGCGGACTCGTTCATGTCCGCAGCGGTCGACGCGATCTCGAGGCTCTCATTCACCGCACTCTCAATCACCGCTTCGGAATCATCGACGGACTCAGCGGCGGCTGGTTCGTCGACGGCCAACTCATCGCTCTGCGGTGCTTCGCTCGCGACTTCGATGCTCGCGATTTCGACTTCGGCGGTGATCGCATCTTCGATCAACTCCGACGCGTCGGCGATGGCGGAACCGATCGCGGCTTCGGCTTTGGCGACGGGCTCGGATTCCTCTGGGGCCGGCGTCGACTCATCGAGCCACCATCGATTGAGCGCCACGGCTTCGGCGAGTTGTTGTGCCGACGGGATCGATTCGTTCAACACAGGTTCGACCGGCTGATCCGCAATTTGATCAGTCGGTTTGGCGGCGAGTTCCGCGGCGACTTCGGTCGATGGTTCGGAGGACAGTTCGGCATCGTTGGCGGGAACGGAGTCCAGCGGTGTCGTTGCTAACGGTTTCGATGCAATAGGTCCGACCATCGCAAACGGTTCGAGGAATTGCTCGACCGAGATTCCCACCTTGGCCGCCGAAGCGGAAACGGCTGCGGCGATGATTTCGTTGAATTGGTTTGACGTTCGGTGGGCCGCGACGTTTAGAGGTGTTTCGGCGGCGACGACGTCAGGGATGCTGTCGTGGGTGCCGACGGCGATGGTCGCGGGGGCGGCGTCGGCGATCTGGTCTTCGGTTGTGTTTGCTTCGGGGGCGGGTTCTTTGTTGCTCTTCTTTTCGACTGATGCGATTTTGGCATCGGCGGTTGTTGCGGCGTTGTCGATCGCGGCGTTCTTTGATTCGCTCGGTGTCGGAGTGAACTCGTGAACGAGGATCGAGATGCCGCCGCGGTTTTCGAAGGGCAATCCGGCCGCGGCGGATGTGGATGTCGCTGACCAGAATGTCGTTCCGCCGATGAGGGCAGCGAGCAAGAGGCGGCGGACGCGGCTGCGGCGATTTTTGCGCGAGCCGGCCGATCGTTGCGAAGCCGAGCGATTTGTGTTGGTACAAGAACGTTGGTTTGATAATTGCGTTTTCATCTGAATAATCCTTACGGTGATGAACCTTCGTGTATCGGCCGGTTGTGAACTCTTTCCGCCGGAAAACTCACGGGAATAATGGGCGAATACATCAAAGGTCAGCGGACAAATGAACGGCGTCCGCCGAGGGTGGGAACATTGAGGTGGGAGGCGATCGAGCGGAGGAAACAAGAAATCGGTAAATAGGATCCGGATAAAGATGAGCAACCGGATCGATCGTCCACTCGCTTCCATGCGTGATCGCTGCATAGCAGGTTATCGACGTCCTTGACGGGTGGGCGAAAAAGATCGGCCAGGGAAAGTTGCCATTCTGCTGAAAACAATCCGTTTGTGCGGATTAGGGAAGTCCATCGAGAGCGATTTGGTTCATGCCAGCACGGATGGACACTGGTCTTCGCCGATCGGACGCCTTTCGGAGTTCGCCGAGACAAGACACAATTGGAGTTCGGCCCGTTCCAATTCACTGATTTGATGGCAATCTGAGCATGGCTAAGGACTCGCAACTCGTTGATCCGACGATCCTGTTCCGATTTGAGGTGCGGCTGTTGCGGCATGAATTGAAGTGGACGTCGCGCGGTCTGACGCTGCCGGAGTCGTGTCGGTTGCCGTCGTTCGGCGCGTTATCGGGTGGGCCGATCTTTGCGGACCTGCGGGTCGCGTGGGCACCCGAAGGGATCGGGTTCACGGTCAAGGTCGCGGGAAAGCGTGCGATGCCGTGGTGTCGCGACACACGTTTGGACGAAAGTGACGGCGTGCATTTGTGGATCGATACGCGCAACAGCCCCAACATTCACCGCGCGACGCAGCATTGCCATCGGTTTTTGTGGTTGCCGGCGGGCGGTGGTCCGCAGCGAGAACGGCCCGTCGCACGATTGGTGCCGATCAACCGCGCCCGTGGTAATCCAAAACCCATCGGTGACAAGACGTTGCAGATTCATGCGGCACCCAAGCATGACGGGTATGAGTTGTCGGGCCTGATCCCGGCGAGCGCCATGACGGGATTCGATCCGATCGATCAACCGCGGATGGGGTTCTTCTACGCAGTTGCTGACCGCGAGTTGGGGTACCAATCGTTGACCCTGAGTGATGCGTTTCCGGTCGCGGAAGACCCATCGCTGTGGGGTGAAGCCGCCCTGATCTCGCCGTAGCGAACCGCTGTTTTGACGCCAGCTTCGCGATGGATCGATTGCTCGATCGGACTGATTGCGTCGTCGGGGGGAGCGTTCTTCGATGGGCCGCGTGACCTCGTTATGCGCAACGCCGCGTGAATCGATGGAACGATTCCTATGCCGAATTTTCCGCGGTGAAAGTGAGCGAAACGGGCGGGTTTCTTGTTGCAAAAGATTCCATTTCGTTTGAGGATGTCGTCCACTTTAAGAGCGTGCTTTGGATTTCAACTCGCCTTACACCTCTTTGTTTGGGCTCGTCGTTGACGTGTTGGTTGGCGGCCATTTTGTGGATGGTTAGAGTCTGTTGACCTGCCGCGTCGACGCTTCGGTAGCGCACGACGTTGGCATGAGACCTCACCGTGACAATCAGGAAACGCAACATGCACCGCTCAGATTTTCTATTGGTTTGTTTGACGATCGCAGGCACGTTTGCAATGGGCGTTGGCAACGTTCACGCACAGTCGACCGTCGAATCACCGTGGTATCAGGAAACTCAATCGCGGATTCGTGGAATCTACGAGCAGGGTGAGTTCAAGCCTCGCACGTTTGAAGCGACGTGGTTGCCTGATAGTTCGGGGTATGTCGTTCGTCAGCGTGATCCGAATTCAGATAAGACGACCGAGATGATTCACGACGTGCGTACGGGTGAAACGCGTGAGGCAACGAAAGCAGATTTGAAGTTCCAATCGGACGGTAAGACATCGCCCGACGGTAAACGTGTCCTCGAGCATCGTGGCGGTAACCTTATCGTCCGTGACCTCGAAAGCGGAACGCGGACGCGTCTAACGAATCGCCCCGAGGGCCGAGACATTCAGTACCGTGACGCGGAGTGGAGTCCTGATGGATCGTCGATCGTGTTCGTGGAGAACGACTCGACCGATGTGCGGCAGCGTCCGGTTTTGCAAACCGATGACCCGTCGTATCCGAGCGTTGAGTATCACCGGTTCGCTCGTGTCGGCGAGAAGATCGTTTCGCTTCGTGTCGGTGTGGTGAGCGCTCAGGATGGCGAGGACAACGCGGTTCAGTGGTTGCCAATCGAATCACCTGAGGAAGGTATGTATCTCGGCCAGGTCAGTTGGGCGGGGAACTCTTGTGAGGTGTTGATCGAAAAGATGAGCCGTTCGCGTGACCAACGCGAGTTCCTGATCGCCAATGTTGATGGCACGGTCAAAAAGATTTATGACGAAACCGATCCTGCGTGGGCGGTGGGTAGCCAAGGCAAGAACTCAGGATTGACGTGGGTTCAGGAAGGGAAGGCGTTTATCGTGGTCAGCGAAAAGGACGGATGGCGTCACGCGTTTTTGTGTTCGCGTGAGGGAAAGGAGTTGTCCACGCTGACTCCCGGCGAATACGACATCATCAATAAGGCGACGGTCGATGAAGAGGGCGGTTGGTATTACTTCTACGCGTCTCCCGAAAACGGCACCCAACAGTATCTCTACCGCGTGCCGTTGGATGGATCGGGAACGTTACAGCGAATCACACCCGAGGGACAACCGGGGACGCATGACTATGTGTTCTCGCCCGATGCGAAGTGGGCGTTTCACACTTACTCGTCGCTCGACACACCGCCGATCACTGAACTCGTCGAGTTGGCTGGGCATCGTGTTGTCCGTTTGCTCGAAGCTAACGAAGAATTGCATTCGCGTGCGAAGAAAGTGGTGACGCATCCGACTGAGTTTCTGCAACTCGACATCGGCGACGGTGTCACGATGGACGCGTCGTTAGTGAAACCGAAAGATTTCGACGAAACCAAGAAGTATCCCGTCTTCTTCTATGTGTACGGCGAGCCGTATCTGCAGACGGTGTTGGATCGTTGGGGAGCCGCACAGATTGATTTCCACCGTGTTATCGCCGATCTCGGCTACCTCGTTGTTTCGATCGACAACCGTGGGACCCCGGCACCGAAAGGGGCGTCGTGGCGACGAGCGAGCTACGGAAGCCTCGGTCCTTTGTCGACCGAAGACCAAGAAGCCGGCGTGAAAGCCTTGGCGGAAATGAAACCGTACGTCGATGCGTCGAGAGTCGGCATTTGGGGATGGAGTGGCGGCGGGTCCAACACGCTTAACGCGATGTTTCGCAAACCCGATACCTATCACGTGGGAATCGCCGTCGTGCCGAAACCGCAACCGCACCTCTACAACGCATGGTTCCAAGAAATCTACATGCGGACGCGGGAAGACAATCCCGAAGGGTACGAAACGGCCGCGGCGATCAATTATGCTGACGGGCTCAAGGGCAATCTGCTGATTATGACGGGGTCGGGTGAAACGAACACGCACATCCAGATCATCGAGGGGCTCGTCGATCGACTGATCGAACTCGGAAAGCCGTTCGACTACATGGTCTATCCGAATCGTGATCACGGATTGCGTGAAGGTGTTGGAACGTCGACGCACGTGCGGATGACGATTATCCGTTACTTGCTGGATCACTTGCCGCCCGGGCCGATGTAGCGACCTCGCTTTGCGTCAGCGACCTCGCTTTGCGTTATTGTCACACCGGGCAGGGACGTTGGGTGTGCGGTTAACGTTGGTCTCACCGATGCGGTTGCTCTCCTGAGCCGGGGGGCATGTGACCGAGGAACGCAGTGCTGCCTCGTCGAGTGTCATCGATCGCTGAGGTGGAAACGGGGATGTCTGAGGAACGCATCTACGAGCCGTTGTTCGTTCGCAATTTGTTCGACGAGATGTCGGCGACGTATGCGACGGTGAATTGGGTTTCGTCGTTTGGATTTTGTGAACGCTGGCGACGCCAGTGCGTCGAGCAGGTCGAGATGGCGAGCGGCCAGGTCGTGGTGGACTTGATGACGGGGATGGGGGAACTGTGTCCACGGATCGCGGCAAGGGTAGGGCGGCGGGGCAGGGTGGTGGCGATCGATTACTCTCCGGTGATGTGCCGGATCGCCAGACGCCGGATTGCAAAACACCAGAACGCAAAACACCGGATCAAGAAACTCGATCAGCAGGATGAGTCCGAGTGTGCGATTGAAATCACCGAAGCGGACGCGTTGTGCAGCGGGATTCCGAGCGGTTCGGCCGATGTGGTGATCGCTTCGTTTGGGTTGAAGACGTTTTCACGCGAGCAGATTCGAACACTGGCTGTGGAGGTGAAACGAATTCTGAAGCCGAACGGGAGGTTTTCGTTCATTGAGATTTCCGTGCCTGACGCGAGATGGCTCCGCATTCCCTATCTGTTCTATCTCAACCACGTGATTCCGGTGATCGGTTGGATCTTCATGGGCAACCCCGACAACTACCGCATGTTGGGAGTTTACACGCGTGCGTTTCGTGATTGCGGGGCTGCGTGTGATACGTTTCGCGATGCCGGATTCGAGGTCGAGACGCGATCCTTCTTCTGGGGCTGTGCGACTGGGGTGGTCGGGCAAAAGAAGCCCTCATGAGGCTGCCGTTGGTTGATGATCGTCGCACGCGCGATTGGCTTTGATCGCCTCACGACGAGCAATCGTTCCTCGTGGCGATCGGTGGCAGCAAATAAGGCACAGGAGAGCGGGCATCGAAGGGCACGGTGAACGGACGTGTTCGTTGTGTTATTATTTGGGGCCTCCCACGAAAATCCGGCATCCCCTGCCGTTGAATTCCCACCTGCATGACGTGAGCAAGATGAGCTGCAAGACGTATCGAAGCATGATGTTCGCCCTGATGTTGTTTCTGGGCCTCTCGACAACCGTGAATGCCGATGGCGAGTCGCTGCGGCTTGTCTATGACCAAGAGGCCCGGGCGTGGACGGACGCACTCCCCGTCGGCAACGGATCGTTCGGTGCGATGGTCTATGGAGGTGTCGAATCGGAACAGATTCAATTCAACCATGACACCGTGTGGGCCGGTGGTCCGAGATCGTATTCACGCAAGGGAGCGTCGCAGTATCTGGCTGAGATTCGGCAACTGTTGTTCGATGGGAAGCAGAAGGAAGCGGAAAACCTGGCGATGAAGGAATTCATGTCCGTGCCGTTAGGGCAGGCCGCCTATCAGCCTTTTGGTGATCTGAAATTGAATTTCGGATCGATTGAAAACCCCGTCGACTACACGCGTTCGCTCGATCTCGATGGAGCGGTTGCGGTAACGGAGTTTTCGTCAAACGGTGTCAGGTACACGCGAACCGTTTTCGCCAGTCATCCTGATGGCGTGATCGCGGTCCGGATTGAGGCCGACCAGCCGGGCAAGGTGAGCTTTTCGGCGACGTTGTCGACGCCGCATCAAAAGGCGTCTGGCGTCGGCAAGGTCGACGGTCGAACGTTGAAACTGCACGGCATCGTTGACGACCACGAGAGTCGCGGTTTCCGGTTCATTGGCGAGGTAGAGTTGGAAGCTTGGTTGCGAGTGTCGACCGAGGGTGGTCGTTCGAGTGTGTCGGAGCGTGAGATCTCGGTTCAGGATGCCGACGCGGCGACGTTGTATTTGGTGGGTGCGACGAGTTACGAGAACTACCGTTCGCTCGATGCGGATCCGGCGGGGCAGTGTGCCGCGACGCTCGATCGGATTGCGGAGAAATCGTACGAGCAAATCTTGGCGGATCATCAATCCGATCACCGTGCGTTGTTCCGAAAGGTGTCGATCGACTTGGGCGGCGGTCATTCGGCGGATCAGACGACGATCGAGCGACTCAACCAATATCAGGAAAAACCGGATCCGGATTTTGTGTCACTTTTATATCAATACGGCCGCTATCTCTTGATCGCCTCTTCGCGACCGGGTGGGCAGGCCGCAAACCTGCAGGGACTTTGGAATGACAGTAAGTCACCGGCATGGGATTCGAAGTACACGATCAACATCAACACTGAGATGAACTATTGGCCGGCGGAGGTTGCTAACCTCGCGGAGTGTCACGAACCGTTGTTTGACTTGCTCGATGACGTTGCGGTCACGGGGCAGGAGGTTGCGAAGGATTTTTATGATGCCGGTGGTTGGGTGGTGCATCACAACACGGACGGTTGGCGTGGGGCGGCGCCGATCAATCATTCTAATCATGGCGTGTGGCCGATGGGTGGTGCGTGGATGTCGACGCATCTTTGGGAGCACTACCTGTTCTCGGGTGACGAGGCGTTTCTGGACAAGCGGGCGTATCCGTTGATGAAAGGTGCGTCGGAGTTCTTTTTGGATTATCTGATCGAGGACCCGGTTAACGGACACGGTTGGTTGGTGAGTGGACCGAGCAATTCGCCCGAGCGTGGCGGTTTGGTGATGGCGCCGACGATGGATCATCAGATCATTCGTAGTTTGTTGAATGCCACCGCAGAGGCGGCGGAGATTTTGGGACGCGATGAAGAATTCGCGACCCGGCTGAAGGAAACGGCTTCGCGTATCGCGCCCAATCAAGTCGGTGCGGAAGGGCAGTTGAAGGAATGGTTGTACACAGAGGACCCAAAGACGACGCATCGCCACGTTTCGCATTTGTGGGGACTGCATCCGGGTTCCGAGATCACTCCGGAAACGCCTGAGTTGTTTGAGGCGTGCAAGAGGACGCTCGAGTTCCGCGGCGATGGGGCGACCGGTTGGTCACGCGGGTGGAAAGTCAACTTCTGGGCTCGGTTGCGCGATGCCGAGCACATGAACAAAGTCCTGACGGGCTTCTTTCAAAACTCCAGCGTGAAGAGGCAGGCGGGATTTTACAACAATTTGTTTGACGCCCATCCGCCGTTCCAAATCGACGGGAACTTTGGTTTGACGGCGGGAATTTCCGAGGCTTTGTTGCAGTCACATCGACGTGATTCCAATGGCAACCACATCGTTGATTTGTTGCCGGCGTTGCCCTCGGCGTGGCCGAGTGGATCGGTGTCGGGGTTGAGAGCTCGGGGCGGATTCGAGCTCTCAATGACCTGGGAGAACGGAGAGTTGACGCGGGCAGAAATCCGATCGATAGTCGGCAATCCGTTGGTGGTGCAGTACGAAAATAAAATCCAGACGTTGCAAGAATCGACGCGGCCTGGCGAAGTGTACGTGTTTGTTCCGTAGCGGAATTGCGTCGCGGTGACGGTCGACGCGATCGCTGAATCTTCGATCGGGTGACGCAAAACGTGAGTTCTGTGTCGCAAATAGCGGTTGATTAAATCGCGGTGGGGGGGCGTAATGGGACCCGCTAATTGAGTCGCGTGTGACGTGGCCGATGATGTCTCCCCAACCGCAGGTGAATTGTAATGCGACAGCTGTCCCTTTTTTCGATATTTCTGTTGGCAGGCTGGTTGTCGGCGGCGGATTCCAAGCCGAACGTCGTTGTCATTCTTGCCGATGATCTTGGGTACGGCGATGTTCAGTGTTTGAATCCTGAACGTGGGAAGATTGCCACGCCGGCGATGGATTCGCTTGCTAGTGAAGGCATGATTTTCACGGATGCTCATTCGGCCTCATCCGTGTGCACGCCGACTCGCTACGCGCTTTTGACGGGCCGCTATAACTGGCGGACGCACCTGCAGAAGTCCGTGTTGTATGGATTCGGTGAGCCGTTGATTGATCCAGACCGTTTGACGGTTGCCGGATTCCTCAAACAGCACGGTTACAACACAGCGGCGATCGGCAAATGGCATCTCGGTTTGGATTTGCCGAAGACCGACGACACTCCGTTTCGTGGGAACAATCCGCAGAACGTGGATTGGGACGGTGTGATCGAGAACGGGCCGGTGGACCGTGGGTTTGATTATTACTTTGGCATTTCAGCGTCGTTGGACATGCCACCGTACATCTACATCGAGAACGACCGTTTCGTCGGGAAAGGCACTGCGACAAAAGCGTTCAATCGTCGTGGACCGGCCGAGCCAGATTTTGAGGCGGTCGATGTGTTGCCGATGATTGGTAAGAAGACCGCGGAGTACATTGCGGCACAGGACGCGTCGACGCCGTTTTTCACATACGTGGCGTTGAACTCGCCGCACACGCCGATTTTGCCATCGGAGGAGTGGCAGGGGCGCAGCGACATTGGCATCTATGGCGATTTCGTGATGCAAACTGATGCGATCATCGGTGACATTGTGCAGGCGATTGATGATGCGGGTTTTCGAGAGAACACGTTGGTGATCGTCACGAGCGACAACGGGTGTTCCAAAGCCGCGGGGATTCCGGCGATGCAAAAACAGGGGCACTTCCCGAGTGCTCATTTGCGTGGTTCGAAGGCGGACTTGTGGGACGGAGGGCATCGCGTGCCGTTCATCGTTCGTTGGCCTCAGGCGGTGAAGCCGGGATCGCGATCGGACCAATTGGTTTGTCAGACCGATGTGATGGCGACGTGTGCGGACATTCTCGATGTCGAGATTCCCGGCGGGGCAGGGGAGGACAGTGTCAGCTTCCAACCCGCGTTGTCGGGGCTGCCGGTGCATTCATCCCGTGCGGGCGTGATTCATCACTCGATCGGTGGCTACTTCGCATACCGTCAGGGCAAATGGAAGTTGTTGTTATCGAAGGCGTCCGGCGGATGGACGTCGCCGACGGAAAAGCAAATGCCGTCGGGCAGTCCTCCCGCGCAGCTCTACGACATGGAAGCCGATCCGGGTGAGACGAACAATCTCTACACATCGAACCCAGAAGTCGCTGACGCGTTGCTGCAGCAGTTGACGTCGGATGTTGAGCGAGGTCGGAGTACGGATGGGCCGCCGGCTCAAAACGATGTCGATTCCATCCGCATTTGGAAGGGACAGGCTCCGGCCAATTGAACACGTGACAGCGAGTTAAACAGCGTCCCGCCAAGTAAGCGATTACCGGGCGGGAGCGAGTGACGCTGCTCGAGCGGAGCCGCGTTACTCTTTTAGTGTCGCGAGTGTTCGGCAGACGAGATGCGGGTGATGGTGAACATCAAAGTCTCGGCATGACGTGTTTTGTAGCGTCGTGGCGATGAGTTCACTGTCACCGCCGGTCACGACAACATGCTTGGGCGAGCCGTAGAGCCGTACAAGTCGCTCGATGCCACCGACGACGCTGGACAGAATTCCCAGCCGGATGGCGGCGGCGGTGTTGGTTCCCGTTTGGGTGGCCGAGTCGTCGCAGGCGGTTTGCCAGTCGAGGTGGGGCAGGGCGTCGGTGCCCGATGCGAGTGCGGCGGTTTGCATCTCGAGTCCGGGGATGATCGCGCCGCCGCGGTAGGTTCCTTTCTCATCGACCAAATCGACTGTCACGGTGGTTCCCGCGTCGACGATGACGAGCGGGAGCGGGTAGGCCGAGGAGGCGCCGAACGCACCGACGAGTCGATCAATGCCGACGCGGTCGGGATGATCGGTCGCGACCTCAATGGGAAGATCGACGCGTGTGATCCGGCGGAAGTCGATTCGGCCGTTGTTGATCTGGCTGTTGTCGAGTTGCTGAGTCGCGTCGATCAGTTCGGATGCGGCGGTGCGGTTCACGCTCGCGACACGCACGTCGAGGCGGCGGTGTTGTTCGGCGAGATCAACGAGCAAACGAGAGGTGTCGGGAATCGTTTGGCGATTGGCGACGCGGAGGACTTTCACATCATCCTGCGTGTCGATCGCAATTTTGATCGCTGTATTGCCGACGTCGATTCCAACAATCACGGATGCTCATCCGGATTGTCATCGTCGCCCGGTTGGGGTGTCGGCTGTGAAGGCGGCGTGGCGAGCGTTCGTCCCATCGGAGATTGTTTTCCCCAGATGGAAGGAATGTCTCGAGCCTGTTTGTCGTTGGACAATGACGAGGTGGGGCCGGACTTGTGTGGCGGGGTGCGTCGTGACGGTTTGGTTTCCGTCGGCACGTCGACTTCCCGGATCGGGTTGAGGTCTTCGCCGGCGTCGAGCATTTCTTGTCGTCGACGGGTCACACGCTGCATGATTTCTTCGACGAGATCATGCAAGCCGATTTCCGACGCGGCGCTGATCGCGAACAGTTCGCGTTCGTGTTCGACTTTGTTTTCAGCGAAGTGTTGTTGCAAGCGTTCGAAGACTTCGCGATCGGGATCGAGTTCACATTTGGTCAGGACAACCAGTTCGTCGCGTTCGCCGAGTTTGGTGTCGTATTGCCTGAGTTCTTCACGGATCGCGGAGTAGTTCTCGATCGGGTCGGTTCCGTCGACGGGGGTCGGTTCGACGAGGTGGACGAGCAACCCGGCTCTCTCGACGTGCCGTAGGAATTCGTGGCCCAGTCCGAGTCCCTCGCTCGCGCCTTCGATCAATCCGGGAATGTCGGCGGTCACGAACGATCGTTCTTGATCGACGTCGACGATTCCGAGGTTGGGGAATTTCGTAGTAAACGGATAGTCGGCGATTTCGGGCCGGGCGCTGGAGATACGAGACAACAGTGTGCTTTTACCCGCGTTTGGTTTTCCGATCAGTCCGACGTCGGCGATCGACTTCAGTTGCATGATCACGTGGCGGGTTTCGCCGTCGCCGCCGAGGGTTCGTTGCCGCGGGGTTTGGTTGGTTGCCGATTTGAATCGGGCGTTGCCGTGTCCGCCGCGGCCGCCTCGACAGATCACAAACTCTTCGCCGGGATGGGTGAGGTCTTTGATGACGAAACCGTCGGCGGTGTCGATGATGGAGGTACCGCAGGGCACGTAGAGACGCATCTCTTCGCCTTTTCGGCCGTGGCGCAGGCTGCCTTCGCCGTGTTTGCCCTTTTCGGCTCGGAAGAATCGGCGGTTGGCGAACATCGCGAGTGAGTTCACACCCACGCGGGCTTCGAGCACGATGCTGCCGCCTTTGCCGCCATCGCCTCCGTCGGGGCCGCCTCGGGGAACGAATTTTTCGCGACGGAAACTCATGCAGCCGTCGCCACCTTTACCAGCGGTGAATTCGACTTCGACGCGATCAATGAACATGAGGTTGAGAGTGGGGAAAGTGAGAGAGGGCCGCGTTCGAAAATGAAGCCGCGTGCCGGATGTTGAGCGATTCAATAAAAAGAGGACACGATGAAAACATCATCGCGTCCCCATTGGTTCTACACAGTACCACAATACTCGTGAGGCTGTGTTATTGTCGTGTTCTCGGTCTTAGGACGAGATGCGTGCGACCAAGTCGAGGACCTTGCAGGAGTAGCCCCATTCGTTGTCGTACCATGACACCACTTTGACGAACGTGCCGTCGAGTTGGATGCCGGCACCGGCGTCGAAGACCGAAGTGCGTGATTCGTCACGGAAGTCGGTCGAGACCACGTTGTCTTCGGTGTAACCGAGAACGCCCTTCATGGCGCCTTCGGATTCGGCTTTCATGGCCGCACAGATTTCTTCGTACGTCGCCGATTTTTCGAGTTCGACGGTCAAGTCGACAACTGAAACGTCGGAGGTTGGAACGCGGAAAGCCATCCCGGTCAACTTGCCGTTGAGTTCAGGAATGACTTTGCCGACTGCCTTGGCAGCACCGGTGCTCGAAGGAATGATGTTTTCGAGGATACCGCGTCCGCCACGCCAATCCTTCATCGAAGGACCGTCGACGGTCTTTTGCGTTGCGGTTGCTGCGTGAACGGTGGTCATCAGACCGCGTTTGATGCCGAACTTGTCGTTGAGCACTTTAGCGATTGGAGCCAAGCAGTTGGTCGTGCACGACGCGTTGGAAACGAAGACTTCGCCGTTGTAGCTGCTGTCGTTGACGCCCATGACGAACATCGGGGTGTCGTCCTTCGAAGGTGCCGACATGACAACCTTTTTGGCGCCGGCGTCGATGTGTCCTTGAGCCTTTTCGGCGGTCAAGAAAATACCGGTGGATTCGACAACGACGTCAGCACCGATGTCACCCCAAGCCAGCTTGGAAGGATCGGTTTCGGCGGTGATGCGAACGGTCTTGCCGTTAACGACGAGGCTGCCGTCTTTGACCGAAACTTCACCGTCGAAGCGGCCGTGAACGGAATCGTACTTGAGCATGTATGCTAGGTAGTCGACGTCCAACAAGTCGTTGATGCCCACTACTTCGATGTCATCGCGATTTACCGACGCGCGAAAAACCATCCGTCCGATACGGCCAAATCCGTTAATACCTACTTTGATAGCCACTTTGCTCAGATTCCCTATTAATTGAAGTTCAGTTACGACTGTGGCGCGAATTATAGGAACGTTCGCAAGAATTGAAACAGCCCCCGAACCCACCCCTGCGACAACAAGCCGTCTGCACCCGATGCCCGAACCCTCACCCGACGCCCCCGGTTCCCCGTCCCGCGGTTCGCATTCACGCTCTGGGCGGTCGGAAAAAGCGTCTTGGAGACGGCCGGTCGGTGTCGCCCCTGGAACATGGCGGTACGTTCACGAAGGGACGATCGCAACCCGCTACGACGAATTTGTGGCCGCCACACCGCTTTGTCAGGTGGATATGACGATGTTGTCGGAGGTTTTTCCCGGCGATCGGGCGGCCTCGGTTCCCGCAGAACGTGCCAGCGAGAGCGACGCGGCAGCGGGGCAGGGCAGTGCGGAAGGGATCACGGACCCCCTGCAAAAAAAATGGGTTTTCGATCTCGGTTGTGGCACCGGCAGGGCGTCAGAAGTGTTGGCAGCCAACGGCTATGAGGTCGCGGCGGTCGATCTGTCGATTCCGATGCTGCGCGAGGTCGCCGCGAGGCGGTTGTCGTCGGTCGTGACCATTCAGGCCAATTTGGTGGAACTCGACGCGATCGCCGACGACGTTGCGCACGGTGCGGTGTGCCTGTTCAGTACGTTGGGAATGATTCAGGGCAGGGCAAACCGTCGGCAATTCCTAACACACGTTCGCCGGATCGTTGCGCCGGGGGGCAAGTTTTATTTGCACGTGCATCATCGCTATTCGGCGCTGAGCAGTGTGCCCGGAATTAGGCAGCTTTTGACGACCGGGCTGCGGTCGCTGACGCGATCGGATTGGGAGTTCGGTGATGCGGTCTATGCGTATCGCGGGCTGCCCGACATGTTCTTGCATCAGTTCTCGCGCAGGGAATTGATGGCGGACTTTGCCGCGAGCGGTTGGCGGGTTGATCGATGGGTGGACTTGTCGATCGATGGGGCGAGTGTTCGCGATTCGAGATGGGGAATCGCGGGCGGGTTCTTGATTGTTGTCGAGTAGTGGTTGGTGCGTTTTGCCTTTTGCTGACTGTTTTGGGGCAGGTGGTGGGCTCGCGTGCTGTCGCCGAGGAGGCTAGCGAAACTGGTACGCGAGCAGTCTGGTTTATGCTGCACCTCGGACGAGGTGCAGCATGCATTTGATTAACAAGATCAGCAGGAAGAGGATCATCGAGTCACCACCGATCGTGCGCCCACTGCGATCCGCGTCGACGTCTCGGGGCTGATCGCGAGAGCGAGCCATCCGTCGCGGAGTTCGAGTTGACTAATCGCGAGACCGTTGGTCGCGGGATGTTCGATCAGTTTGGGAGTCGTCAGTGGGATGCTGCGGCCTTCGGCGAGGATCTTGTTAAACACCGCTCGAATCGGGATGCGTTGACGCATCGACATGCCTGGTCCGCTGATGCTGAGGTGACCGTCGCGGACGAGTTTGGCGTCGAGTCCGTCGATCTCGGGGCGATAGGCTGCCCGCACGATGAACCGTCGCAGCGACGGGCCTTCACCTTGCGACAGACTGACGACTCGCAGGGTGAGCCACATTTTGCCGTTTTCAATTTCGATCGTGACCGGGCGTGTCGATGCGAATTCGATCATCGCTCCGGCGGGCACGTCTTCGGGGAGGGCTTTCGCGTCACGACCGAACAGTTCCATCGTTTGGGTGTAAAACTGTTCGATGGTTTTGGATTGCCCGGTTGGCATCAAACGTTCCATCGTGTTGTTGATCGCCGATTGATGAACTTGCAAACTCATCCAACTGTCGCTCCACGCACGCGGGCGTGGCGTGTTGGACGCGAGTTGCCAATCGCCGGCCAAGCGGTAACGTGCGACCAGACGGCTGCGGGTCGTTTTCAGATCGATCACTTTGGGGTCGAGGTTCAATCGCCCGAGTGGTCCGAACACGAATTCGTCGAGTCGTGCCTCGGCCGCTTGAGATTTCTCGTTGAGTTGCGACTGCATCTCGGTGCTGACCTGATCGCGAATTTGGTTCTCGCTGATTTTTTCCGCGGCAGGGCGTGCGTCTTGGAATCGGCTTTCCGCGATACCGTGGACGAGCGAACCGAGGAGCGGCCATCGTTCGTAACGGCTGCGGATGCCGCGAAGTTGTTGGGATCCCGAAACGTCAACGTGCGTTTGGCCGATGTGATAACCGTTGGGGCGGATGATCAGCGGAGTCGTTGCGTTGAAAACGCTGTGCCCGTTGCTGAACACGGAGACGCCCGATTGTCCGCTTTGGCTGCGGGTATTGACACTGCCGTCGGTTGCGATTGCGAGGCTCCATGTGTCAGGCGACGGTTGCAAACTCAAGCTTAAGTTTGTGTTCACGGTGCTGGTCCCACGGACTTGGTTGCCCAAGACCGTGGTGTTGATCGGTTCGGTGCGCGGTTCAACGGGAGGTAGCAGCCGATCGATCAAGTCGACCGAGATCGCGGTCCGTACGTTGGCGTTTCGGTAAGTAACGTCGATGGCTTTGGCCACGCGAGCGGCGTCCGCGTCGTTTGAAAAACGTAACGACTGAAACGCTTCGCTGACTTTGATGGCCGCGAGGTCGATCGAGTCCGTTTCACCGCGTTCGATGTCTGAGAGCAAGCGAGCGTAATCGATCGGTTGAGCGGTCCAGGTTTGCATGACGGATGCCAACACGTGAATCGTGTCACGTTGCAGCCACTCGCGGTGAGCACCGTCCAACGAGTGATGATCCAATCGCGAGAGGAAACGTTGGGCGAGCAACGAACGTGCGTCCGCGTCGTCGCTGTCGGTTGCCTCGTTGATCTCGTCGAGCAGTAGGAAGTTGTTCCATCCTTCGACGTCGCCGGTTTCGACGAGTTCGTCACGCAACTGTTCGATCGTGTTGGTGATGTGATCGCCGATCGCGGGTGTTTTTTCGTGGAAACGGACCAGCGAATAGCCGTTGGTGTTGCCGAAGAGTCGTTCGCCGGGGACCGATGTTGCATCTTGGCTGATCGACGACGCGTTCTTGTCATCGGATTGGCGTGCCAATTGCCAGATCGGTCCCCAAACGGCGGCCCGACGCGAAAGAGCGTGCGATGCTCTGAGCCATCGGACTTGTTGGTCGCGTGCCGGCACGCGTTCGGCCAACTGCAACCCGGCTTCGGACAACGAGGCGAGTTTTCGAATCAGTTGTCCGCTGCGGTCATCACCGATTCGCGGTAGTGATCGCAATTGGTCGAGCGTGGTCTCGACGTTGTTGGCCCATCGGCCCATCACCACGGCGGTGGCTTGACGTTGCAGTGAACTGACCCCGTGGTCGAAATCGATACGTCGATTTCCGTCGGCGATCAGGTCTCGCATCGTGTCACTGGTCGGTCGATTGACCGATGTTAATGTTGCAATACCGTTGTGACGATCGAGCACGCGATTCATGTCGGCGTCCGACGCAATCAACGCGAGGTCTTGGCAGAGCTGTTTGGGTCGCGGCCATGTCACCGGGTTACCGACCAATGTTGCCGGACGCAGTGTCGCCGTTGCCGTTTTGAGGTCGGTGTTGCGGCGAGACTCGATGCGAATGGGTTGGCGACTCGGTTTGGCCAACACTTCCACGTTCTTCGGGATTAACGATTGAGGAAGGTCGCCGGGATGGAGGCGAGATTGGTCGTTCGTTTTCTCGTTCGTCGTGTTGTGTTCGCCAATTCCGGGCACGCTTTGGTAAGCAAGTTTCAACTCATTTTCGCCGGTCGTACCGGTGGCGGCTAAGGGATCGTCCACTCCAGGGCCGGGAGTGGCGAGGATCATCGAATCAGCCGTGGGCGCGGCGTCCGACGGCATGGGTGATGCCGATCCCGAATATCCCGCGAGCTCCGCCACCGGATCCAATACCGGTGCCAACAACATCCGAGCGATCACCTGGCTGCTCGCCTCCAGGTCCGCTGGCTCTGACGAGGTTGCGTTCTCGTCCAACATGATCCCCGCCTGGGTGGCACTTTTGTCGCCTGCCAGGTTTCCCGCCAAACGTTGCGGCATCGCAAGCCCACGCTTGCCCCGATCGGGACGATGGGCGGGTGCAACGTTCTGCAATGATTTCGTCATCGAGTCGTCCGCGAGTTCGTCACGTAGCAGCATCCCATGGTGCCGGGATGGACTGTCGGATCGATCACTCGGGCTGATCAGATGGTGCGCGATGCGAACAACACGTGCCAAAGTCGATGAGTCGATCGCAACACCGTGCGATCGGGAAGAATGTGATTGAGCGTCCCAGCAAAGGGGCAAAGTGGTCGCGGCGACGATAGCTGTTGAGCATATCACCGGCCACAAAATCAGTGCTCGTTTGACGTCCTTGTTCATCGTACCAATGCCCGTGGGAGCATCCATTGCAATCGGGGAGGAGGAGTGGGGCAGTCGTGATTTGCGGAGGTGGTGCATTCATTGCCCTCCGTGGTCAAACACGACTTTGTCGAGACTTGAATGGCTGTCGTGGATCTCACCACAGCTACCCTGATCCCGAGAGACGACGTGCCCCTTCAACTTTCACTCGTCGTCATGGCAGGTATCGTCGGTAAAGGGCTGAACAAAACAGAATCGATTGCCACGCCTGCCCATCACGCACGAACGACGGATTGAGCACGACGAGATGATTAGGAAAAGGTGGCGAAGGCGGACGGAAACGCAGGACGCGCGCATTCAGATCATTAGGAATACCTCTGTGGTGTTGCGCCGTGAAACATTGTGAAACTTTGGGGGTTGGCAGGGAGTTGGAAGTGGTGGGGCAGGGCGGCCATCTGTTCTGCGATTGGTTGCTCACGCAGGGATCCCGAAGGGATCGAAGAGAGTAGCCGTAGGTCGCGTAGCGCACCTACGGATGCCGTGCGACGACCGGATATTTTCGACCCCGGATGGGGGCGCAGAATTGCAGCGTGTTGTTCTGCGACCACCTTCGGGGTCGAGGTGCGTTCGTTTGAATTGATCCGGCAGTGTTCGCTTTGCTCGACTGCCGGCTATTGTCTGAAACGCCTTCGGCGTATTGACTCGTGTTGGATAGACGGTTCGCGAAGCCGTAGCGCTGTCGCTCTTCCCGGCGCCGCAGGACCGAGGTTCTGGTTGCGACTCTTTCGGGGTCGGAGGCCTGAGCCGGGGCTGAGAAGGGCAGGGGAGTTGTTGCCTGCGGGCTTGGTCTCGACCCTCGCGACCTGCGGGGCAGGTCGGAGGGGAGAAGGATGGAATGCTCGCGTCGGTGGATAAGAGATTCGACGCGGGCGTTGGTTGGCTTAGCCGGCGACGCGGAGTTGCGGGCGAGTGGCTGAGCCGAGGAGTTCACGCAGACGCTCGAACTCTTCGGCGTCGTTAAAGTGGATCGTGATTTTGCCGCGGCTACGTGCCGACGCTTTGATCTCGACCTTCGTACCGAACACCATCCGCATCTCTTGCTGCATCGCTTCGATGTGCGGCGGGATCGGTTTGCGTTTTTGGCGAGATTTGTTCGTGACCTTCAGTCCCGTCTCGGCGTCTTCTTCGGCACGCAACAATTCGCCCACTGCGTTCTCGGTCATGCGGACACTCCAGGTTTCCGAAACGATCTTGGTCGCCATCTGCATTTGGATTTCTTCCTCACCGATCGGCAGCAAGGCGCGAGCGTGGCCGGCACTGATCTCGCCTGCGGTCAGCATGTCCAAGATCGATTGCGGCAGCTCGAGCAAACGCATCAGGTTTGCGATCGTGCTTCGGTCGATGCTCAGGCGGCGAGCCAGGTCATCTTGTTTGCATTGGTGCTCGTCGATGTAGCGTTTGAACGACATCGCTTTTTCGATCGGGTTGAGGTCCTTGCGTTGCAGGTTCTCGATGATCGCCAATTCAGCGACGAGTCGATCGTCTGCCTCGCGGACTTCCGCCCGGATGGTTTTCAGTCCGGCGTGGATGGTCGCCCGCAAGCGACGCTCGCCACTGATCAGTTGGTAATTGCCGTCGACGATGCGAACGAGAACCGGTTGCAATTGCTGGTGGTTCTTGATGCTCTCGGCGAGCGACGCGATCTCGTCAGGATTGAATTCGCGCCGTGGTTGGAACGGGTTCGCGCCGATTTGATCGATGGGCAGTTCGAGCGTTTGGACCGACGAGGCGTTCTCGTTGTCGCCGGACGCGGCTGCCTTCTTCGGTTTGCCCGATCCGCCTTCGGCACCGAACGAGCTGCCTTCGTCGATCGGCATGCCGTCGTCGTCCATCGGTGTACCCAACAATGCGGCGAGACCTTTGCCGAGGCGTCGGTCCTTGCCGCTGCCGGTGCGTGACGCGCCGCCACGTTGAGATGAGCCTGACGAATTCCCTTGCGAGGATCCCTGGGTCGTTGCACTAGTCACGCTGCAGCACCTCCATGCACAGTTGAGTGTAAGCGAACGCACCGCGACTGCGCGGTGCGTATTGAAAAACAGTTTGGCCGTGGCTCGGGGCTTCGCACAGAGCGACATCCCGCGGCACGACGTTTTCGAAAACGATGTCGCCGAAGAAGTCACGGACGTCTTCGTCAATCTCCCGAGTTAGTTCGAGAGACTCGTCATACATGGTCAACAGGATGCCGCCGAACGTGAGTCGTCCGTCGGTCGCTCCGATGACCTTCTTAATGGTTCCGATCAATTGGGCGACTCCGACCATCGCAAAGTACTCGCACTGAATCGGGATCAGCACTTCGGTGCTCGCCGTCAATGCGGTTTCGGTCATCGCTCCGGCACTCGGCGGGCAGTCGATGAGGATGTAGTCGTAGTCGTCCATGACACTGTCGAGGTGGGCTCGCAGTTTGGTCGTGGCGTGTTCGTCCGAGTTCGCCATGACGTCAGCGTCTTGGAATCGCCGACTGCCGGGAAGCAGACTGAGGTTGTCGGTCTCGGTCGTGATCACGGCTTCGGCCAGCGGTGTGTCGCCGAGCAGGGCGTGATGGGCGGCGGGATCACTGCCGATGGCGCCCGTTGCGTTGCATTGCGGGTCGATGTCGATCAGCAACGTGCGGTTGCCCGACAGAGCCAGCGCGGCAGAAAGGTTGACTGACGTCGTGGTTTTACCGACGCCCCCTTTCTGATTCACAACGCTGAAGATCCTAGCCACGATTGATGTTCCTGATCGTGTCCTTCTGGGCCGCGGGATTGCGATCCATCTCTTTCGGACACGACCGGGAAACTAAGTGAAACGCGCGCTGGGAAACAAGGTCGGTTTCATAAGAAACCGGGGTTGACGCGGTCGTGCGATTCTGAATCGCGGTTCCCCGTGGAACGTGGAGGGGTTTTGAGGTTGCTAGTGGCTAGTGGCTAGTGGCTAGTGGCTAGTGGAGGGCAGAGCAGGGCGGGGGAACTTATTCGGGTTGGCGGATCCAGTGGCGTGTTCTTGTTGAGGGAACCGGTTGATGGGCTGCTGACGCTCTTGGTTTCGATTCGCTCGCGAGTTGGCCCTGGACCGTTTGTTCTTGATTCACTTGATTGGTATTCATTTGCTGGTTCTGGGAATCCCGGTGTGTCGGGGCTGGGCCGAACATCGAAGTGGAGGGCGGGGCAGCGGCAAACGCGGCGGCGGTCCGGGGGGGCGGCGTGGTCGCAACAGTGCCCGGTCCTGCGGAGTCGGCAAGGATCGATTGCGGAAGGTCGCTGTCCATCTCCCATGGGGCTCGACGTCGGTCGACAGAGTCCGATGGATCGGCTGCAACTTTCATCGATTCGTATCCCCGGGGGATGCCGTTCGAGCGGGGCGTTCGGTTCGCGATCGAATCCGTTGGGGATTGAGCGAGGGGGCTCGCGTTTTGTCTGGCTCGGTCTTGATGCGTTGCCAGTGCGTCGAATCGCCCGTCGGTGAAATGAGGCGTGTTCAGCGGCACGGCCAAATCGTCGTAGGACAGAGGCACACGCAGATCCCGTCGTGGTCGAGCGACGGCGTTGGAGGGAATCCCCTGGGGAGCGTCGGCGGACCGGACTTGCGACGCCAGCGACGTGGGGGACCCGGCGGCACTGCGACTTGGAACGCCGTAGTTCGATTCGGACGCCACCCACAGTTGTTCGAACGGGACCGAATCACCCGTCGTGGTGAGGTCAGACGACGGACCGGTGGCCAAGACGGATTCGTTGTTTTCGGGCCCGGTGGCGACGGAGGCTCGTCGGAAGGGCAGGGCAGCGACGGTGCCGCCGATGATGATCAGGGCGCCGATGGTGAGATTTCGCACGATAGGGGACTCGTCAGCTGGATGGTGGAGGAGACCAGCTTCGTCCTTGAAACGCACATTCTTTCGCTTCATGCGTGTGCTTGTCTCTCCTTCATCGGCGCGCACGCCAACGGAAATTTCCAGAATTCAGTTCCGGCGGCAGAACCCGTGGATGCGCAAAAGTTGCCGACGGCCGGTGGGAGGCTCGGCGGCGGCAGAATCGGAGGCCGTGGAGAGCGAGCAAAGACGCTCGCCGGAACGTGGTCCACCGTCGGGTGGCAGTGGCGACGGCAGAGACGAAGTACTCTGTCGAGGCAGCCGATTTGGCTCGGCGGCTGATTTGCCTAGGCAGCTCGGGCGGCCGGTTCGGCGGTGAGGCTGCCGATCGCGTCGCCGATCTTGTCGAGCACGAGTTCGCGGCGGATGACCGGGCGAGCCATCCAGGCGCGATTGAGCACCAACTCGATGCCGAGATACACCTCCTGCGAAAATAGCCCCCGCATCGCTTTCGTCAGCGAGTCGTTCGTGCCGCGGCCCGGATGATTGCGGCGAACTTTGAGGTCAGGCGAAATCGCGTACAGCTCTTCGATCAGATCCAGGCACCAATCGACTTCATCGGGATGTGACGGATCGTAGAGCAATCCCACGTCGCCGCGTCGCCATTTGCCTTGACTGGTTTTCGCGTCGTATGTCCTCACCGACAGATGAACGACGTACGACCAGCCGGTCAGCAAGTGCAGGATCGCTCGCTCGACTTGATTCCGATACGGCACGTAGATCTCTTCGACGATCGCGTCGCGGGTTGACTGGGGCAGGGCACGAACGGCGGCCGGGTAGAGTTCGCGGTGATGCAACGAATGGCCTACATCGATCAGATCGCCACGGTACTCGTTGCAGACGAGCATCGCGCCGCTGCGATAGGCGAGCCGACGAGCGGCGAGGTTGGATTCGCGATCGATGCCCGTGCGGAGCATGAGACCCGTTTGGGCCTGTGTGTCGAGTTGAGCCGAGACGTCAGGTTGAGCCTGATTGTCAGGTCGAGCGTGTGAGCCCGCGTGGGGCATCGGTTCGGTGTGCAGCGTTCCGGCGATCACCGAGCGATCACGCATCGTGTCAGCGGACTCGAGTTCGGTGCCCTCGAGACGTGAGCGTAGACGCGAAGGCGTTTTCCATCCGCCCGTGTCGCAGGTGATCAGCAGGCTCATGACGCTCTCGCTCCGCCGATGCGATTGGTCGTCCACGTGTGCGATCGGCCGGTCAGTGATTCCAAATCGGCCCAGAAGTCGGGGTAGGTTTTCCGGGTGCAGGCAGGGTTCAAAATCTCGATGCCGGGAATTCGCAGGCCCAGCAACGCGAAGCTCATCGCCATCCGGTGGTCGTTGTAGGTCTCCATCACGACGTCATGCCGGTGGCTCGATTGGGCGTCGCTGGAGAGCGGATGGATCGTCAGGCCGTCGTCATGCTCGTCGACGCGGCCGCCCAATTTGCGAAGCTCGATCGCGAGGTTGCCGATGCGGTCGGTCTCTTTGAAACGGTTGTGGGCCACGCCGCGGACCCGGGTCGGACCGTCGGCGAACAACGCGACGACCGCGAGCGTTTGCACTGTGTCGCTGATTTCACCCATCTCGACATCGACGCCACGTAGCGGGCCGCCTTTGATTTCGATCCCGCCATCGCGAACGATGAATTCGCAGCCCATCGTCTCCAGCACTCGAGCAAACCCGACATCGCCCTGGGAGGCGTTTTCATCGAGTCCCTCGACGAGGACCGAGCCGCCCGAGATCGCCGCCGCCGCCCAAAAATAGCTGGCCGCCGACGCGTCGGGTTCGACGTCGAATTCACATCCCTGGTAGGACCCGCCCACCGTGACGCTCCGCAGTCCACTCCACGGTTCGTCGCCGTCGAATTCCCATTCGCAGGTTCCGCCGAACGATTTCATTAATCGGGCGGTCATCCGAACGTAAGGGATCGACACCATCTCACCGACGATCTCGATCCGGATTGGTTTGCTAGCAATCGGGCCCGCCATCATCAGGCCGCTGAGGTATTGGCTGCTGACGCCGCCTCCGACTCGCATCGGTTGGCCGGTCCATCCGTTGGAGTCGATATCGACGGGCGGGCATTTGCCGTCCGAGGTCGCTACGATCCATCCGTCGAGGGCCGGGGCGATTGCGTCGACCAGGTCACCGATCGGTCGCTCGTGCATCCGGTCTACGCCCGATAGTTTGTATTTGCCACCAAATGCCGAGAGGGCCGCCGTCAAGAATCGAACGGTCGTGCCACTGTTGGCGATGAACATTTCGACGGGGGCGTCCGAGCTGATTTTGCGAGCGTCGTCGCTGACCACTCCGCCGACACCTTCCACGACGAGCGTTCGGCCGCCATCGACTGGTTTGATCGAGACGCCGATTTTCGCCAGCGAGTCGATCATGACTTCGGTGTCTTCGCTGACCAGGGTTCCGGCCAACCGGCTCGTGCCGCTGGCGAAGGCCGCACAGATCAACGCCCGGTTGGTCAGGCTCTTGCTGCCTGGTGGGCGGATCTTGCCTTCGACGGGGCCGCCAGGAACGACGCAAACTCTCGTGACTGTCGAGGCGGCGGGTTCGATTTTGACGGCGGGTTGAGTCATAAATTTATCCCGCGAAGAACGGGTCGTTGGATTCGCTAAGTGTTTTCTGGCCAGGGATCCACAGCGATCCGACCACCATCAACGACAACGTCGTCGTGTGGATCAGCCACGCCGCATTCTGCATCATAACCGTATGGGCCGTCACGAGCGTCATCACGACCAAGACGGCCAGGAATCGGCGTTCGGCCTTGCGTGCCGCTGTCCCGGTGGTCAACTTGGCTAGCAACAACGCCAAGAGAGCGACCATGGGCAGTCCGAGTGCACTGAATGCCGACGCGATGAATACGATTTGAGCCATTACTTTACTTCCTTGTACTGAGCAGAAAAGACTCGAGCGATCCTGCTCGAGCGTCGGGCGAGCCATCCTTGCCGGCCGCGACAATTTCTTTCTCTCGTATTTGGCCTCTCGCGGGGAAGGTCGAACTTGAGTGAATTTTGGAAAAAAATGCCAGAAAATTCGTTGCGACCGGATTAACCCGCAAATTCTTCCCAGTTTGACTCAACGGGGGCGGGGCCAAACGCCGAAAACGAGAGTGATCCCCGTCGAACGGCTTCGCCTCCCAAAAAACTTACGTTTTCGGTGCTCCCATGGCTAACAACTCAACCCACAACGCTGCTGATCGCGTTTCCCGCACGAGTGTCGCCTCACGGCAAATTCCCGCGTTGAACCTCGCCGCGCGAGTCAATCCGATGCTGTTGGCGTGCGTTTTTCTCGCGATGCCCGTTCTCGCGTTGATGGGCGGATGTCGGTTGTGTGCCGATTGCGATCTGGAATCGTATCCGTCGTACGGCGGAGCGTGGCAGCGGACTCTTCGCGATTCGGGCCGCGTGGGCAGTATCTTTGATCCCGGCGGCAGTCGAGCGTCGGACCTTTCCGCTCGCATCGATTCCGATGCGGCGGACGAGCGATATCGCGACCGGATCGGCGGGACCGAGGGCGATGACGAGCGCGACGGCGATGAGGCCGAAGGCGATGACATGGAAACGCCCGAAGAACCAGAACGCGACCTCGAGCTCGATGACCGCGACATGCAGGAAATGCAGGATCGATTCCGCAATTTGGAATTGCAGGACATCGATTACGAAGAAACGGGCGAATCGCAGCAGGGCTGGCAGTAGTCGAACACGCGTTGCGAGTGAGTTACGCGTAGCACGGCCAGAATTTGTTGTGGCAACCGTCGCCCGTCGGTGGACCACGTGCTGGCGAACGAAGTTGCTTTTGAAAACCTACGTCATTTGCAGGGACGTCCTCGGCCGTCAATTTCGGCGAATCCCGGGACTCTGAGCGGGCAAGTCGCCTTCTGAAACGCGCTCGCAAGATTTCCCTGGGCAAGAATCGGGATGAGCTGAGCGGCGATTCGTTTTGGATCTACAATTCGGTGTTCGATCTCACCGTGTGAATCGCAGCCCTCAGATGGCCTGCCCCTTCGAGAAATTGGTTGGGGGTGTTATGAAAGTGGCCACTCTGCATTTTATCGTTGACCCGGCCACGCACCCCCCAAGGCAACCGTCAATTGTTCAAGGTCGATCCGCGCAAACTCGTTGGCCCAGCCATGGCGTTGGTCCTTTTCGCATTCGCGATCAGGTTGCTGATCACCGAAGCGGGCAAGATCACGCATGAAGAATTCGTGGGCGGCATCACCAGCATCGAGCCCGCCTATCTGTTGATTGCGGCGTTTTTGATCGCGTTGAACTACGGATTGTTGACGTGCTATGACCTGCTCGCGCTGCGGTACGTTTGCCGTGTGCTGCCGCTGCGGCGTGTCGTGTTGGTCGCGTTCCTGGGCTATTCGCTCGGCAATAATCTCGGCACGCTGATCGCAGCGGCACCGATTCGATACCGGTTTTATCATCGCTGGGGGCTGACGCACACGCAGATCGTTGCGTTGATGTCGGTGTTGGCGTTGACGTTTTGGTCGGGCGTTTGCGTGCTCGGCGGTGTCGCGTTGACCCTTGCGCCGATCGAGTTGCCGGCGAAGTACGCGTTGCCGTTTGGGACCCGGACCCTCGGGATCATCTTGCTGTCGGTGACGTGTTTCTACGGGTTGGTGTGCTTGTTCTGGCACAAGCCGTGGCCGATCGGAAAACTGCATCTGCGTCCACCGTCGGTCGGGCTCGCGTCGGTTCAGGCGTCCGTCGCGGCGGTCGACTTATTAATTTCGGCCACGGCACTGTATCTCGTGATGCCGGGCAACGCGGACGTTCCGTTCCCGATGGTGCTCGCTGCGTACTTGGTTGCGATTGTCGTTTCGCTGATTTCTCAGGTCCCCGGCGGGCTCGGTGTTTTGGAGCTGATCCTCTGGACGCTGCTGAAAGATACCGTCGGGCAGCCCGTGCTCGCCTCCGTGCTAATATTCCGTATCCTTTACTACATCCTGCCTTTATTCGTTGGCATGATCGTATTGGTCGCGCACGAGATTTACAGCGGTGCGGTCGAAGCGCAGGCGGATGCGAGGATCGAAGAGAACCGCCCCTCCGAGCCGCTTCGCCCTGAAAATCCTGACCCTCCTTTTATAGACGCATCATGACATCCGAATCGAACAGCGACGCCCCGAAGTACAACGAACTCGACGCCGAAGCGGCACGGGTGATCTTGCATAAGGGCACCGAAGCACCCGGGCCGGGCGGTTACACGAACACGAAAGACGCCGGCACGTACATTTGTCGGCGATGCAACGCGCCGCTGTATCGAAGCGACGACAAGTTCGATAGCCATTGCGGATGGCCGAGCTTCGATGACGAAATCGAAGGTGCGATCCTACGTGAAGTCGACGCGGACGGACGCCGTGTTGAAATCATGTGCAACAACTGTGGCGGACACCTCGGTCACGTCTTCGAAGGCGAACGGTTGACGGGGAAAAACACGCGTCACTGCGTCAACAGCATCTCGATGCGGCTGATCCCCGCTGGCGAACCGTTGCCAGAAAAGATTGTTTAACGCGATTGCGCTAAGCAACGGGTAGCAACTTCACGTTGTGAAAAGGGACAGACATCCGAACACGCGACGTATTCGCGGCGTCCCAAGCTAGAAGCTAGAAGCTAGAAGCTAGAAGCTAGAAGCTAGAAGCTAGAAGCTAGAAGCTAGAAGCTAGAAGCTAAACACCGAAGCCGCCGGTGGTGATGATGAACGCGGCCAGCATGCACAACCAAACGAGGTCGAGAAAGTGCCAATAGTGGGCTGCGAAATCGACCGGCCAATATCTTTCGTGGTCGTATCGTCCCATCGCGGCCCGCACGCCGACGATCCCCAGCGACACGACACCGCCGGCGACGTGCAACGCGTGTAGAAACGCGAGCACGACGACCATGCCCGCCACGCCTTTGCCCGTGCCGCCGTGCATCGCCGGGCCGGCGAGCAGTTCGAGCATGGAGTCGTATTGGATCAGCATGAACAACACGGCCGATAACGCGCTGACGGCGAGCAGAGTGGCCGTCATGATTCGCTTGCTGCGGCGAACGGTACGCGTGGCCGCGTGAACCAGAGCACTGATCCCGATCAGGATTCCTGTGCTGAGCAGGAAACTCCGCGGCAACGCAACGGCGCTCTGCGGATCGCCTTGTCGTGATGCCGCATAAATCCCGTATAGCAACAGGCTGCTGAGGAAGAAAACCAGCAACGTGCCCAAGAACAACCAACCGCCTTGGCGGTAGCGGAGGTCGGTCGGAAGACGTGAGACAGTGTTCGGCACGGAGTTGTTGACCCGTTGTGTGGTGATCAATGCGTGTGTTTACAAAATTGCCAGCGGGTCGCGTTTCGCTTCCAACGTCCCACGCGTCACACCGACGCGGTTATCCGCCGACAGCCGACGCCATACTTCCGGCCCACTGACATGACCGCATAATAGATCGCGATACAACTGAATCATTTCGCCGGTCTGATGAGCGTTTTCTTCGAGCAGTTCCACCCGGAACCATGCGACGCCTCGCTGGATCAGCGATCCCACGACGTCGGCCGCACTCTGCGGTGTCGCGTTATAAAGCGTGTTGCGGCAGGCGATATCGGCCTGCAGAACATGTAGTTTGCCGACTCGGTCACGCAGTTGGACGACGTGATCATCGCAGGGACGGCCGCAGTTGGTTTTGTTCGTTCCCGGTGACAAGACGCTGCAGAATACGCAGTGCTCCATGTGGAACATCGGCATGTGTTGATGCATGACGACTTCCAGCCACTCACCCGGGGTCGCCCCCACGAGGCCGTCGAGTTGATCAGCATTCAAATCGTACGACGTTGTCACACGTTTGACTCCGCGGCCGATCAACCACTCCGCCGATCGATGATTGGCAACGTTCAGCGAAAAGTCCGCAACGACCGGGATGTCAGCGGCCATCGCTGCGTCCATGACGGCCAGGTTGCGTGCCAGCACGGCGTCGGGTTTGTATTTCAGTAATTGCCGGATCAAACCAAATTCACCGGGCTTTTGCATCCGGATCGACGCGAGCATCACGTGCACGCCGCCTTCGCGTGCCACCCGAACCGCTTCTCGGTGCGTGCGGACGTCGTGGAAATCGGCGATCACCGCGTCCGCGCCCGCGGCGACCGCGGCTTCGAGTTGTTCCAGCGTGCGGCACAGTACGGACATCTTGGGGACGCCTGGCGACTCCGGTGCAGATGCCGGTACTTCGCAGGCCGAGTCACGCAGACCCGTGACCATTGCCCGTCCGGCCTCTGTGTCCACCGTCCGTGTTGGCGGTTCTTCGAGTCGAGCGGTCAATTGTTCAATCAAGTCACGCCGAATCGAATTGAGCAGTCCCAGCGGAACAAGGGGGCCACCAATGATTTTCGCAGTGAGGTCCGCGAGATGAAAAGGCGTGCCGCCGAGTCGGCCGAGTTTGTCCGCCAACACGTCTTGAGCGATCGCGTGTTTGCGTGCCACCTCCAGCGGCGTGTCCGCGACCACGGTTACCGCGAACCGTTCTCTCGACGCTGCTGCAGTCACGCCCGCAGATGGCTCGCCCGTTGCCTTTGATTTCGGTTCGTGAATCTGCGCTGTCACACGCAGCGGTTGGCCGGCTTGGGCGAACACGTCGATGTCGATCGCTCGGGTGCGGCGCGGTTTTCCGCCGAACGTGGAGGCGAGCTTCTTGTTCAGTTTGGGATCGTCGTTTTTGAAAACCGAGGCACCTTCATTGATCCGCGAAAAGTCGATCGCTCCGCGTCCGAATCCGATCCAAACGTCGTCGCCGGAGGTTGCCGCTTTCAACTTTTCGTTCTTCCTGCCACGTCCGGCAGGCCGCAGCGAATAGATTCGACCGCCTTGGTGGTTGTCCGCGAAACCGCTGCCGGCGTACGCGTCATCGCCCCGATTGCCGCGGTATTCCGCTTCCGATGCGATCGCCAATCCGTCGCCGAGTGCCACGTCGGCGGCGATTTGGACTCGAATTTCATCGCCCCGAATCTCGTCGACTTCGCCCAGCACGATTCCCTGTTTCGCCGCTCGGATTCCCGGCACCAGTCGTTTGTGATCGTTGCCCTCGAGCCATCCCGGTGCGAAACCACGAGAGAACGACAGTTCCATTTCCTGCCGATCGCGTTGGCTGACCCGCACGGCGCCGTGGGCGACGGCTTGGTCGATCGCTCGGCGGTAGTGGCCTGTGATGTTGGCAACGTATTCGGGCGTTTTCAGACGCCCTTCGATCTTCAGGCTGTCGACGCCCGCGGCAATCATGTCCGGGATCGCCGCGTAACCGGCGAGGTCTTGCGGTGACAACAAATAGCGGACGTCGCCGAGATCACGGTCCTCGCCGTCGCAGACCAATTCGTACGGCAAGCGACACGCCTGGGCGCATTGGCCGCGGTTTGCACTGCGGCCGCCCAACGATTCGCTCGTCAAACATTGCCCCGAGTAGGCCACGCACAACGCTCCGTGAATGAACGCTTCGAGAGGCATCGACGTCGCCTCGCGAATTTTGGCGATTTCGCGTACCGACAATTCACGAGCGAGAACCACACGGGCGAGTCCCAGCTCCTCGGCGACTTGGATCGTTTCCGCCGACGTCAAACTCATTTGCGTCGAGGCATGAATTTCCAGGTCCTCGCACATCGCACGGACCACGCGAGCGACGCCGAAATCTTGAACCAGAACCGCGTCGACGCCCGCTTTGGCGATCGCGTCAACGACCTCGATCAAGGAAGGCATCTCGTCAGGAAAGACCAGTGTATTGAGTGTCACGTAGCCCCGCACGCCTCGAAGGCGGAGCATCCGCATTAGGTCAGGTAAGTCACCCAAACCAAAGTTCGCGGCTCGGGATCGCGCGTTGAATCCGCGGTCGACGCCGAAGTAAATCGCGTCCGCTCCGTTTTCGACGGCAGCCTCCGCGCACTGCCAACTACCCGCCGGCGAGAGCAGTTCGGGAATGCGAGCGGGGTGCAAAGCGTCGGTCGTGCGAGCAGGAGCATCGGGTTGATTCATTCCCACAGAATAGCAGTCGCGACAAAACCTTAATACTGCTTCCGTTCGGGCAATTCCGTTTATCAAAGACGATCGGTTTGAATGACCCGGACCACGCCGCCCGGCACGCGCAATGGTGTCGGCGGGGCTCCGTTTCACGGGCGGTTTCACTGGTCGCGGGATCGCCGATTCTGCTCAAGATGAACGCTCACCGAGGTCGGTTTTCATCTTTCCGCGGTCGCTTCGTTTTTGTTAACACGCGAAGTTGATTGTGGATCCATGGCACTGTACATGGCTTCACCTTGGTCAGCCGGGCCGATCGCCGGTGACAATTTGTTTTTATGAGGCATGTCATGCATACCCGTCACGCTGGTTTTCGATTGTTCGCCGCAGCGGGAATCGTTTGCTTTCTTACCGTTTTCGCGGCGCCCCCCGTATCGGCCCAGTCCGTGCCGACGCCTGCGCCGTCGTGGCAATCGGGGCAATCGACGTGGAACGGGTCGGGGTACGAAACACTCCCCTCACCGCCTTCGATTAATGAATTGCCGGATGAATGGAACGATAATTTTGGACTTTCCGACGCCCAATTGCAGCAACCCGTCGTCGACCTGCCGCTAACCGATCCAGGGGGGGCGTCCGGTGCTCCGCCGATCGAGCCGATTCCGGAGCCCTCGATGCCGATCGGGGCCGCGATCGCCGATGGAGCGACGTTGGATGAACCGCCACTCCGCGAAGAAATCGTACGTTGGTATCAAGTTCCGTGGCGATGGATGACCAAGGGGTGGGAAAACCACGCCGAATTCGGACTCGATGGCAGCAGCGGAAACGCCGAAACACTCGCGATCCAAACCGGTCTCGAAATGAAACGCAAAACGGATCTCTACACACTCGCTCTTGATATCGACTACCGGCAAGCCAGTGCGCAAAGTCAGACGACCGAGGACAACGCCCGGCTCAACCTCGACTACGACCGAATGCTCGGCGATTCCAATTGGACGATGTTTGGAAAGTTCGGCATTGAATACGATGAATTTAAGTCGTTTGACCTGCGTTTGAACTTGAACGGCGGTTTGGGTTACTACTGGATTCGCAACGACAATACGAACATCGTCACCCGAATCGGTGCTGGTGCGTCGAAGGAAATCGGTTCACCTGACGACAGTTGGACGCCGGAAGCCGTGTTCGGGCTCGAGGCTGATCACAAGCTGTCGGCGCGTCAGAAACTCAAAGCGAAGATTGATTACTTCCCGACGTTCGAAGACTTCAGCGATTTCCGACTCGTGACCGATGTCGCATGGGAATCGCTCATCGACAGCTCCGAGAACCTGTCGCTGCGTTTGTCGGTAACCGACCGTTACGACAGCACGCCCCAAGGTGCGTTGGCGAACGACTTCTACTATTCGGCGTTGTTGCTTTATAAGTTTTAGGTCGATGTTCTGGGTGGCAGGTGGCAGGTGGCAGGTGGCAGGTGGCAGGTGGCAGGTGGCAGGTGACGGGTGACGGGTGACGGGTGACGGGTGACGGGGGTGGGCGGCTTCATGCCGCTATCCGGTCGTTTGGTCTGACGTATACTCGATGCTCATCAAGCTCCTAGACCGCTGCGAATGAGTTTCGATTTATGAATCGACTTGCGTTGACTGTGACGCCAACTCGATTGAGTTGGGTGTTCCTCTTTGTGTGCGTGCCTGTGTTGTGTGCGGAGGAGGAGTCGCCGCGTGATGGCTCGAACGCCGCACCCAACATCATTCTCGTCATGGCCGATGACCAGGGATGGGGAGATGCCGGTTACAACGGGCACCCGTTCGTGCAGACGCCCGAAATTGACGCGATGGCGAACGACGGATTCGTGTTCGATCGATTCTACGCCGCGGCGCCGGTTTGCTCGCCGACACGAGCGAGTGTGATGACCGGACGGAATCCGATCCGTTGCAAGGTGCCCAACCATGGACGCTACATGCGACCTCAGGAACAAACGATTGCTGAATCGTTGAAGGCCGCCGGATACGTGACCGGAATCTTCGGCAAGGTTCATCTGGGCTCCGGGCAACCAGACTCGCCGTGCAACCCTACCGGCATGGGGTTCGACGAATGGTGCATCGGGTTGAATTTCTTCGACAACGACCCCTACCTCAGTCGCAACGGAAAAGTCGAACATCGCATCGGCAAGGGCTCGGTGCTCGCGATGGACGATGCGATCGAGTTTGTTTCGAGACATAGCGATGCGAACCAGAGCGACGCGAATCACGACAGTCGCGATCAACCGTTCTTCATGACCGTTTGGCTTCCGTCGCCTCATGACCCGCACCAAGAAGTCCCCGATGGCCCGCCGCTCTATGAGGGAAAGAAGCACGCCGGGTACTATCGAGAGATCACGCTGCTCGATCAGCAGCTCGGGCGACTGCGGAGGCATCTGCGTCGATTGAAAATCGCGGACAACACAATCCTGTGGTACTGCAGCGACAACGGTGGGCTGAATCGAGAGACATCGGGCGGACGCGACAAGAAGGGAAGCGTCTACGAAGGCGGTCTTCGCGTTCCCGCAATCATCGAGTGGCCCGCTCGTCAACTGCACGGGCGAACGGCCGTTCCCGCGTGGACCTGTGATATCTATCCGACATTGCTGTCCATGGCGGGCGTCGAAACACCTGATGACGTGGAGGATCGCGGGCACACGGTGCATCCGCTCGACGGAATCAACATCAGCGGCATCATCGCGGGCGAGTCCACGTCCCGCGGCACGCCGATGGGGTTTTGGCATCATTTCCAGCCCGGCCAAGCGACGTACAGTGACCGGATATTGAAAGGCATCATGGAGTCGCAACAGGCGTCAGCGCCGCTGCCGCACAACCAATACCGGATGCAAAAGGACGTCGCGGACTTCCCGCAGTTCCCCGAAAACACGACGACCGGCCACGCCGCCTGGAACGATTGGCCATGGAAGCTTCATCGCATCAACGGCAATCGATTTGAGCTCTACAACTTGGTGGACGATCCCATGGAGACGAACGATCTCGCGGGCGCTCCCGCTCACCAGGGACGCTCGGCTCGCATGCAAGACGCTCTCGACGCCTGGATGCGATCGGTCGTTCGCAGCATCAACGGGGCCGACTACTGATTGGCGTCAAGGCTGTGCCGATCGGCGTCAAGGCTGCGGCGATCGCTGGGCTGCCCAGTCGGGTCCTACGACAAAAGCATGTTGATCGGTTGATTGTATGAGTTTATGATGAGAGGCATGAGTCGTTACCCAAACATTACCCGAGGCCCGGCCGGTTGGACGGTGCGGATACTGCGCAACGGTCAGTTGCATTCGAAGTATTTCCGCTTCACCAACGGAGGGGTCCGGAAGTCGCTCGCTCAAGCCCAGAAGTGGCGAGATAAGAAGCTCGGCGAATTAGGCGAGCGTCAGTGGCGCAAAGGCCCGCGGAAGAAAGCGTCCAACAACACCTCCGGAACAACGGGCGTCAGCAGAAACTTTTACGGACGTTGGGTTGCCACATGGCAGGAAGACGGTGTGCAGCGCTTCAAAACCTTCAAGAGCAAGAAGGACGCCGTCGCGCATCGCAAGGCAATGGTCGAACCAAGCTAGATAGGCGAAGTCAGCAACGCAGCGGAGGGCTTCTGCGTCCTCTACTTCGATTGATCGCTCTCCGCGAGTTGTCGCAGGATCGTCATCGCTTCGCCGGTTCGCGACACCGGCACGAACAGGTGGTCATGGTAGAAGCCGGCGACGACGTTTGCACTGATCCCGCGTTCTGATAGTGCGCTGGCGATCGCGGCGGTCAGACCGACGGCTTCCAAGTCCGAATGCACGCCGAGCGAGAGCAAGCCAAATTCGCCGGCATAGGATTCGCCCGCTCGATCGGCACGATCCTTAGGAACGATAAGCGTCAGACCCTCACGCTCCACAAACGACGCAATTGGCTCGAGCTCTCCACCGTCACCATACACCGCCGCGGGACGCGTCAGGAAAACATATGTCTTTGGAGACAACGCCGGGGACAGCGACGCGAGCAATCGCGATAGGTCCGAAATGCCGTTCATGGAAAACCTGGTTGTAGCGACCGAGGAAGCCTCATCTGCGTGTGGTGCTCCACCCTCTCGCGATTGTTGCTACCTGCGTGGAATTCGTAAACTGCTACACGTTCGCTTTCAGACGGCGGGTATATAGCTCCGACGACCGCACCATCAAAGTTGAGGCGATACCACACGAATGTTTCCGTGTAGTGGTGTCGGCGAAATCGAACAGGGACACATGCTGTGGCAACGCGGAGACGAATTCGACGGCGCGACGGAGACGCAAAACGATCCGTCTGTGACTACCGTTTTGCGTACCAAAATCGATGGATACTAAGTTGCCATTTCGACTGACGTTCGTAAGTGATTGGGTTAGGACGCGATGTTCGAGGTCATAGATTCCAGCTATCGCTTTGAATGGGAAAAAGGTCGTTATCCACAGTTCAGAGTCGGTGACGACGACCGACAAGCAGTTTGAAGCACCACCGAAGCGTGTAAACCATGAACTGTGTGATGTACCGGAGGCAAAGCGTTCGCGAAATACAATCGTAACATTCGAGAGCGGAGGAAAGTTTTGACTTTTACGTGATCGACGCCAAAGAAGAAATGCGAGCCCAATGACGTTCCAAACGATCACGCACAGAAATATCGCTGAAGTGTTGTTTTCGATGAAGCGAAAAAATGGTTGCCTCAGTTTGCTGCAGGATTAGAGCGAGACCATGTAGTGCGATCTATCTTGCTGTGTCACCAAAGACGCTGACATCGTGGTTTTCAGCATCCGGGAACCAGTGGCGGTGAAATCTCTCTGCCACTTCGCGGTCAGAGAAGACATTTTTGAAGTGCCAGCCGTCGCGAACGCCGTATCCCATCGAACGCACGAGTGCGGTTCTCGGAACGTTGTCATCCAGCCATTGGCGGAACGCGGCAGCATCGTCGGTTCGTACGTCAATCCGGTAGACTGCCATTGAATCTAGTTTTGAGAGTTCGCGTGTGGATGTTCATATCCAAAACCGTTGTCGCCAATCACCACGGTGTCCGGAGCCAGGATGAGTTTGGCTCGACCGGCGGGCGCTTGCAAGGTTTGACGTCGAGGTTGGCTTGACGGGGGATGAGGTGGGCGGGATGTTTTGGTTGGTTTTTCGTTCTTCTTGTTGATTTTGAGGCTCGTTCGTGGTGAACCAAAATTCTTCTTCTGGTCCAGGCCCTTTGTTTCAAGCGGAAGTGGTTCTTGGGCTATGGCCGATCGCGGGTGTGACCACGGTCGGCGTGACTCCGGAGGATGCGAAGCGGACGATTGACACCGCGATCGAACTGGGGATCTCCACCTTTGATACCGCCTACAGTTATGGATTGAACGGTGAATCCGATCGCTATCTCGCCGACGCGATTCGTGGTCGGGCGGATCGTTTTCATGTGATCAGCAAAGTCGGGCAGCGGTATCTCGACGACGGGACGCGGACGGTCGATTCCAGTCCGGCGACGTTACAGGCTGACGCTGAGGAGTCGCTCCGTCGTCTCGGGATCGAACGATTCAATACGTTGATGTTGCACAGCATCGACGAAAACGTCGAAATCGAATGCAGTGCCGAGGCGTTGTGCGAACTGCGGGATCGCGGGCTCGCCGATCGAATCGGGTTGTGTAACGCCACCGACGAAGAGCGACGGCGATTCCAATCCGTGTGTGAGTGCCGGGCGATCCAGTGTCCGTTGAACCTGTTGGAATCCGGCACGTTGCAGAGTGTGATTGCGGGAGCCGCGGCCAATGGTTGTGATGTGTTGGTGTATTGGACGCTGATGAAAGGATTGCTGGCCGGGAAGATTTCACCGGATCATGTGTTCCCTGAGGGCGACAGCCGACCGGGGTACGCGGTGTTTCAAGGCGAGCGTCGCGCGACGGCGCATCGGGTTGTTGACGGCTTAAAGGAAATCGCGGGCGAGACGGGACGCACGGTCGCGAGCCTGAGTGTGTCGTGGACGCTGTCGCAACCCGGCGTCACGGCTGCGCTGGTCGGGGCACGCCGGCCGGATCAGATTCGCGAGGTCGCCGACGCCCGGCCGCTCAACGAGGAAACGCTGCAACGGATCAACCGTTTGGTAACCGGCACGTCAGCGTAGAATGCGTGTTGTCCGCCGTTGCCTCCGTCACCAGACGGAGGGCCACGTTTTGCCGAACGTGGCCACGTATCAAGGGCTTTGTCGCCACAAGAACAGTTCACGCAGCGATCATTCAGGCGATCTCGTTAGGGAGTAACCGGCTGAAGGACTTCGATGCTGCGGAAATCGATTTCGAGATTTTGATTCCCGTGCAACTGCAACGCGATGACACCTGATTCGGCCAGGTCATTGACCACGAGGTCCGACGCCAGGCAACCGTTCAGGTGGGTGACGATCCGTTTTCCGTCGACACTGACGACCATGGTTTGCCACGGTGCCTCTTTGTTTTCGTCATTGGAAGCTGAATCCGGTGCGGGCGACTTCGTTTTCAGGTCCGCCAACGGGACGCCGCTGCGTGCCTGTTCCCAGCGGAATCGAACGACGTCGCGGCGATCAGGTGGGAATCGTTTCTCGAGATAGTGCAGCGGTTTGGCGAGCCAGCCCTTGCCACCGGTTTGGTATAGCCCGGCGACTTCGTCGGTGCCGTCGATCTCGCACTGCACGCCCGCAATGAAGGGGTTTGCTTGAGTGATCTTGCTGCGAACGAAAAAGCCACTGTCCCCTTCCTTGAAACGATAAACGATTCGGACCGTTGCGTTGGTGAACTCACGAGTCGAATACAGCAATCCGTTCGGCTCGTTCGCCTCGATGCTGGCGCGGCCTTGCAGGATTCCGTCGTTGACGGTCCACGTGCCTCCGCCGATCGCTTTCCAACCCGGAATGATTTCTCCGTCAGCGGTCTCGCCCGCGTTGGTCTCGGCATTGAAAAGGGGCACCCATTGTTGTTTTCCGAGGTCGCGAACGATCAGGTTGCGGAACCGGTAGGTTTGTCCTTTCTCGCCGTGGTGTTGCAAACCGATGCGGCCGCTCAGGTCGGCGGTATCGAAATAGTCGGTCGTCGGCACATCGTTGACGAAGAACTGAAGGTGATGACCGACGCAGCGGATTCGAAATCGATTCCACCGGTTTCGGTCGAACGCCGCTTGAGCTTCGTTCTGTTTCCATAGCGGGTTGAGCCATTGCCGGCGGCTCTCGTCGTAAAGGCCACCTGACCAACGTCGTTCCGTTGGGTCCGCTTCGGCTTGGTATCCGTAAACCAAATTGGGCATGACTTGCCCGCGGGCCATGAACCCGCTGTTCGATTTTCCTTCGGGCAGTTTGAGTTCGCCTTCGAACTCGTAGTCGTGATATTCCTTCTCCGTGACGAGAAAGAACTTTCGTTCGGCCGTCAGGTGGATTTCCCCGTCAACGACTTCCACTTTTCCCCATTCATACGGGTTGGTCCAACCGGTCAGCGATTTCCCATCGAAGATCGGTGTTCGCTGGGGCGTCGCGGGTGGTGTTGGTTGAGCGGGGCCCGCGTCGGGAGAATCATCGGTGGGCGTTTCCGGTGCTGGCGTTTCCGATGGCAGATTTTCCGTTGACGGGCTTTCGGTTTCGTTTGCGGTTTGGCTGGGGCTTGCCGGTTCGGCTGGTTTCTCCTGAGCCGGATCCGCAGCGTTATCGGACGGTTGGGAATTATCAGACGTTGGTGGTTGATCGGCGGTTTCGGCGGGGGCTGTTTGTGTTTGTTCAGCGTTCGCGGTGACTGCCGGGGGTGCGGGGGTGGGATTGTCGGCGTAGGCTGTGATCGAGAGGCCACAGAGTGTCAAAACGCAACAAAAAGCGGGGGCAGCGTGGCAGTTGAAGGTTTTAGTAGCGAGATAGCCCCAGTGCCGCGGAGTGTTGCAGTCGTCGACGACTGCGCAGAAGGTTCGCGCGGTGTGGCGACGAACGGGATTCCGTTGCGGGAAATTCATGTTGAACATGCAGTGGAAATTGGTCGAGGTGAGTAACGACAGATCGAGTAGTATAATCCGCCACCCTTCTAGTTCCGAACAGCCCTCCACGGCGGCAATGGCAATTTATCAGAAGCTATTTCAAAAACTGCTGCAATCCGCCGTCCGAGAGTTGGCGGAGGGGCGAGGCGGCGAGTCACGCGAATCTCGCGCCAATGCGAATCAATCCGACGCATTTGGAAGCGATGCGGTTCATGGAAAACCGATGCGGGGGGCTGAGATGCCGAAACGCGAGACTCGGGATGGCAAGGCGAAAGCGGGCGGGCGGCGATCGAGTTCACGTGCTGCTTCTCGGCCGAGCGGCAGTTCAAGCACTGCGAACGAGAAGACTGCAAAGGAGAACTCGAGAAGCGAGGCCGCAAAAAGTTGGGCGTTTCGTCGCAGGCTCGTTGGTGGGGCTTCGTTAGTGATGTTGCTTGTCGCGGGAACCGGTTACTTCACCGGTACGTTGGAGGACTGGACGGGATCGGCGTCGACTAGCCAATTCGCGTTGGCCGCGTTGACTCGAATCGGGCTCGTTCTTGGTGCGATGTGGTTGGCGTGGGACTCGCTGAGAAAGCCTGCACGATGGTTGCCTCCTGGGCTCGCGATGATTGGCGTGGTCGGGATCGTGATGGTTGCGGCTCAACCCAAACTGATCATCGCGATCTTGCCGATGTTTGGGGTGATCACGGTATTGACTTCCGTGCTGCGTGCGTTTCGCCGCGAGAGTTAATTGCGAGAGTGAAGATTGCTGTCGCTTCCGCATGGGCGTCATCGATGGTGGTAGCGGCTCGCACGGTGGTAACAGCGGCCGTTGAAAGCCGGTATACTTTCGTTCCTTCGGTTGGCCGGTCGGGGATCTCCCTAGAACGGTCACAACATGTTTGCGTTTCCCCAGAAGATTTATTAGGAAATCCGATGAGCAATTACCTCGAGAACGTTAAGAAATACGTCGACTCCCCCAACGAAGCGGCTGTCGAGGCCTTGGTCGGGCACTTGGGATTGGCGTTGCAGAGTCGCGATTCGGCAGTTGTCGCAGCGACGGATCCCGAAGAGCTCGCGCGGATCAAGAGCGGCTACTGCTCGAAGACGCTCGACCTGACGCCCGAAGAAGCCGACAAGGCGATGGACGCGGTTTGCGCGAAGATGCAAGGTGACACCGCGAAGTGCCGCGTAACGTTTTATTATTTGCTGGCCGAAGCAAGCAATTCGATGGACCGTTTGGCTGCGTAAGCGGTCCAGAACGAATTTCCCGTCATGGGTGGCGGAATGAGAGGCCGATGACGTCACTTTGATGAATTTGGTGCTGAGCGAACGCCGATGCGAGACGAGAGGCCATACCCAGCCTCGTGTCACGTTTCTCCGCTCATGCCCCCTAGGTTCACCGAGATGTCGCAGCGCCCCCAGACGCCATCCGCTGTCTCTCCGTCGACGCAGCCTCGAATCCGTCCCCGCCGTGCCTCGACGCATGATGATCCGATCACCGGATTGATTCAGCCGGGGTCTGTCTTGATCGAAGACAACGGAGCAGTGCACCGCGTCGATCGCCAGGGCGGGAAGCAGGCAGGAAGAGGCGACGGACGCGTGAACGTCGAGGATCAGGGCACCGCTCCGGTCGAAATGGCGGTGCGGTTGATCAGCGAAACGGCTCACGATCTGCGGTCTCCCTTGGCCAGTGTTGCGGCGACGATGGAGTTGATTCGCGACGGCCAACTGGGCGAGATCACGTCGATGCAGAACGATGTTTTGCAGGCGGCGCTGCGTCAGTGTGATTACCTCAACGCCCTCGTGGGCGAAATGTTGCACGCCGATGGCTTGATCGGCGGTACCACTACGATGCACCGGCGCGTGGTTCGCCGGAGCGAGATCCAGGAGATGGTCAGCGACGCGACCGCGGCCGTGCTCGCGACGAAGCGGATTGAATTGTTGTTCGACGGTTTGGATGCGAACGCATCGCCGATCTACGTAGACGCGACGTTGCTATGCCGGTTGTTGGTGAATTTAGTCGTGAACGCGGAGCGTGCCAGCGGCGAGGATTCGACGATCCTGATCAAGGCACACGACGATCATGAATCGGGTGTGGCGCGGTGGTCGGTCGTTGATTGTGGCGGCGGTATCTCGGGTGAACGGTTGCGTCAGTTGGCCAATCCCAATCTCAAGGCGAAGTCGAAACGGGCGAACGCCGATTACGGCGAGCGTTCGTCGGGCACGGGGCTGGGGTTGATGATTTGTCGCCAACTCGCGACGTTGCATTTCTCAGACCTGACGATTCGTTCGCGTGTTGGCAGTGGAACGGACGTGATGTTCGAAACCCCGCTGGCGCATCCCACCGCCGTCGCGACCGCGTTCGCTCGGTTTCGTAATCAAGTTTTCGGTCCCACGGTGCGTCCCACCGCTGTGGCGCCGACTGCGAACGAAGTCCGAGTGCGAGATGGTGCGGCGACGGCTTCGTCTTGGGAAGAGGTGACGCTCGGGTTTGTCGGTGCGCCGCCTCGATGCGGCAGTCGCGTGGCGATCGGAACGACCACGATCGCAGGCGACAAATCATCCGCCGCCGTGGATACGTTCGATCGAATCTTGCAGAGCCGATTGGGGCGGTTTGAGATGAGTTATCGAACGACGCGCCGCACGTGGGTGTGGGTTCTCGACGCGGATCACCGCAACGTCGGCGAACGGCTGCGGCAGTTTGATTCGTCGTTGGGCAAGTTGCTCGAAAACGTCGAGGTGACGTGGGGCGAACCGACGGTGGTTCCGGTGGGGCATCGCTCATTGCAGAGCCTGCTGATCGATCGCATGACGACGCAGGCCCTGTCAGCGGCCACGTCCGAAATATTTGGACACGCAATGGACCGAGACACGGTCCGCCCGGGAACCGATCCGATCGCTTCATCGCCCGTCGCGGCCACGCGGCTCGACGAAGAGTTGCGTCGCCTGACGGTGCGGATGAAACAGCACGCCAATCGGTTGAAATCACAATCCGCCGCAATGCGTCCGCCTGGACGTTGAGTAAACGTGGTCTCTAAACGCGGTGCGGCTGCGTATTGCGCCATTGAACCGGTGGCGGCATCGTAAGTAGGCGTAGGCCGGATCAAGGACGCTAATCGTGCCGGAACTGCGCAAACGGTCGCTTCACCGAACGAATCGAAATGTCCAAAGACGTTTTCAATCGCGTCCGCCGCTTCGGCATTCGAGTTGTTTGCTTGGTCCGGCCTACGATATCCGGAGGCGTTGTTAGCCGTAAAGAACCGATCCTCGCCTGCGAGTCATGCAGTAACACGTTTGAAAACTCGCGTTCAACGTAGGCCGGATCAAGGACGCGAGGCGTGCCGGAACTGCGCAAACGGTCGCTTTGCCGAACGAATCGAAATGTCCAAAGACGTTTACAATCGCGTCCGCCGCTCCGGCAATTGCGTCGTTTGCTTGGTCCGGCCTACGAAAAAAACTCAATTCAACGCTCACGCGGCGTTTGAGAAGTTTTGCGAGCACGCTTTGGGTGCGCGGGACAACGCGATTTCAGTTATCGTGTCTTTGGCGGAAAAGTATCGAATCGTATTCGTGACACTTTTCAACGGAGACCGAAATGTCACGCAAGAGAAGCATCGTTTTTAAGATCAGCGTTTCCGCGATCACCCTGATGGTCGTTGGAATCGGATCACTCGTTGGTTGGGCTCAGTTCCGAATGCGGGCCGCTGAAACCGGCACGAGTGTTTCGTTCGAACACGGCGGCATGGAACGTGAGTACCGTATTCACGTTCCTGCCAATCTACCGGCCGATCGCGACGTTCCGCTCGTCGTTTGTCTTCATGGCGGCGGTGGGAACTCGAGGACGGCTTCGATGATGGGTTTGACCCCGATTGCCGATAGAGAGGGGTTTATCGTCATCTACCCCAACTCGATCGACAAACATTGGAACGATGGACGCGATTCACCAAAGTTTGCCGAACACGACGAAGCGATTGACGATGTCGCCTTCGTGATGGACTTGATCAGAAGCATTCGTGAACAGTACCCGATCGATTCGAATCGCATCTTTGCCACGGGGCTGTCCAATGGCGGATTCATGACTCAGCGATTGGCGATGGAGCATTCGGAAACCTTCGCGGCCGTCGGCGTTGTGATCGCAACGATGGGTGAGCCGATTAGCGAGCGATTTGCGCCGGAACTGCCGGTCTCTGTTCTCTATCTCAACGGAACCGAAGACACATTCGTCCCCTACGAGGGCGGACCGGTCGGAATGCCCCTGATGACGCGGTTCAACCAAGTCGAGGGCCATGAGGACGCGCCGCGGGGGCGTGCGATCTCGACGGACGATGCCGTCTCGTTGTGGGTGAAACGCAACCAAACCGATCCCGAGCCGATTGTCGATTCGATTCCCGACACGGACAAAGAGGATGGCTCACACATCGTAAGCAGTCTTTGGGAAAACGGAGAGCGTGGCACGGCCGTGATGCTGCACAAAGTGATCGGCGGCGGTCACGGGATACCCGGTGGATCTCAGTACCTTCCCGCTCGTCTGATCGGATATTCCAACCAAGACGTCAACGGTTTCGATTTGATCTGGGATTTTTTTCAAAACCATGCTCGTCAACCGGCCGAGGGCAACGTCCAGTCGGACTCCGGTGCAGCGAAAATGCCTTCGTCGACAAACGTATCGTCGAATGAGGATATCCCGGTTGACGATTCGTCACTGGTGTTCCCCGGTGAGAGATGGGAAATCGTAGACCCCGCATCGATCGGAGTTGACGCTCGGGCTCTCGATGTGGCGCTCGACTTCGGCATGAAACGCAGCTCATCGGGCATTGTGGTGGTCGTCGACGGAAAGGTGGTCGCTCAGCGGCACGCGGCGGTGAGATCGCCCGGGATCGTCTATCGCCGGACGCATCAGGGAACGAACGCCGAGGGCAACGCGATCGAAGACGTCGCGTCAGTGCAGAAAAGTATCACCAGCATTCTGTTGGGCATCGCACTCAGCAAAAACTTGCTTAGTCTGGACGATTCAGTCGACCGTTATCTCGGCCGGGGGTGGTCTGACGCGACCGCGACACAGGAATCTGCGATCCAGTTGCGGCATCTGATCACGATGACGTCGGGAGTGGATGACAAATTGAGGTTTGTTTCGCTGCCGGGCACGCAGTGGAAGTACAACACGAAAGCCTATCAGTTGACGATGGACGTGATCGCGAAGGCGTCCGGGTTATCACGGGAGGAGTTGACTCGTCAGTGGTTGACCGAACCGTTGGGGATGGAGGAGTCCGAATGGAAGGCACGCAAGAGCATTTTGGGGACAACCAACGGTTATGGGTTCGTGACGACCGCACTCGATCTCGCCCGCGTCGGCGTGCTGATGCTCAACCAAGGGCACTGGGACGGGCGAAACGTCGTGAATAACCCGGCGTATTTGACTGCGGCGACATCGCCATCGCAAAAGTTGAATCTCTCGTACGGTTATCTGTGGTGGCTCAACGGGCAAGACTCCATGGTCCGACCAGGGAAAGGGAAGGCCGACGGGCCGCTGATCAAAAACGCACCGAGCGATTTGTATGCCGCCGAAGGAGCACTGGGCCGGAAACTGCACGTGGTGCCCTCGATGCAATTAGTCGTTACCCGTTTGGGTGACAATCCGGCGGTGCGAGGCGGACCGGCGTTCGATGAAGAGTTTTGGCGTTTGCTGATGAAGGCGTTTTGATCGCCCGGGGGAGACGGATCGCGTGCGATCTCAACATCACCGTCTCAATCCTCACATTCACGCCGACCGGTCAGTTGTGTCGAGATTGCTCGTCAGCGCGGTCGGAAAGGGGGACTCTCCCGGTGAATCCGTGACCCAGGATTCCAAGAGCGAGATTTTTCGCTGGGAAATTCTGAGTCAGTTGGATTGCGGAAGCGATATCGATGAAATGCAAATCTTGCGGCGCGCCCGTAAAACGTTTGGGCCGATCGGGACGTTATAGCTGTGACTATTGTGACAATGAAGCGGTTGCGACACCGATCGAAAACTCTCTCGATGGTCTCGTTTTAACGGGTACCTATGCAGAAACACCATGTTTGTGCTGTGGTGAAGCGCATTTGGAAATCGGTTCGCTCGACACGTTTCCGATCCAGGGCTGTCGTCGATGCCAAGGCGTTCTAATTAAACGATCGTCGTTCGCGCGGCTCGTGCAAGGCCGGCGTGAATCGTACGAAGGTCCCGAACGCAACGGCGAGTTTGATCCCGCGCTCGACGGACCACGTGATCACCATTCACGATTGACCTGTCCCCAATGTCGAATTTTGATGGACTCGTTCTTCTACGCGGGACCGGGACGCGTGGCGATCGACTCGTGCAATCGGTGCGAAACCGTGTGGTTAGATTGCGGCGAAATTACCTCGATCGCCGAGGCTCCTGGACGGCGGTAAAGACCACGTTAAACATGCCGTGAAAACGCGTGGTAGGGCCGCCTTTGAGAATCTCGCCTGAGATCGTTTGAGGCCGCAAATAACGTTGTTTGAAGGCGTTTTTTGCGGGCGATTATCCGTTCTGAATTCGGAACGCGAGCTGTTGCAATTCGCTGGCGAGATCCACGTTAATGACGGCAACAGACGACGACACCCGCAGCGTCGTGGGGGCGAAATTTAAGATGCCTTGAATGCCAAGGGCAACGACGCGTGAGGCGACGTCCATCGCCTCTTCGCTGGGCACCGCGAGAATCGCCAATTCGGGTTTGAGTTCACGCAACACGGGATCGAGCTGATCCATTGCGAGGATGCGTGTGTTTCCCACGACGCGGTTAATTTTCGACGGATCGGTATCGAATGCCGCTGCGAGGGAAAACCCGAGTCGTTCGAACCCGCGGTATCTCAAAAGGGCGTTTCCGAGATAGCCGACGCCGATCATCACGGCTTTCCAGTTCACGCCGCTGCCGAGCACGACCCCGATGTGATGGGCCAGTGACGCGACGTCGTATCCGACCCCTCGGCGGCCCACCGATCCGATCGAGCTGAGGTCACGCCGAACGACGGCGGCCGAGACGTTCACCATCGCCGCCAGGTCGCGACTGTTGGTGGACATTTGCCCGGCGTCGAGAAGGCGATGTAGCTCTCGGTAATAGAGGCTCAGACGCCCCACGGCAGGTGTAGACAGATCCGCCCGCGCAACATTGGGGGAATCGCCATCAGCGGGGATTTCTGGCTGTTTTGACGGCGTCATCGAGCGATTCTCCCTGAATCGTGGCGTCATGATCGTTACAGGCGTCACGAAAGTAATGGACGGAATGTTCACCCGTCCTAGCCCGCCTAATTTACCTGGACGGGCACGTTTACGTGTTCAACGGTTACTCCGTAGACGATTAAGTCTGTGCATCGGAATCGTTTTCGCTATCCCGCAAGCTTTGTGCATGTGTTAGCGGCGAGTGATTGCTACTCGACCCTCCCGCTCTTGTCAGCAACCGAACGGCTTTAGTGTGGCCGACGGGCACCCTGCGGACAAGAGAGTTATCGGGGATGCGACACGGCACCTGCCGTTGGCGTGCATCGAGGAGTGGGTTGGTGGATTTTGGTTTCGATCGTGAAGGGCTATGCCGGGGGGTTCCGGCGGCCAGTGGAAAGCTATGTCTTGCGACGCTCGAAGCGTTGTATCTAGAGAGGAATTTGATATGAAAAGGTTGTGGTTACTGCCCGCCCTGGCGATCATTGCGATCGTATCGGGCGCCAATGCTGCTCACGCTGCGTACAGCAGCGCGATCAGCTACCAAGGTTGTAGCAGCTGCGGTGGCGGCGGAACTGTTGTTGCCGGCGACTCGGTCGTTGCAGCAGCTCCAGAAGCTATCGTCAGCGAAGGTTCAGCTGCCGGAAGTGGATCGTACACCGTAATGCGGACTGTTCGCGAAACCGTGATGGAGCAAGTCGAAGAGACTCGCACTCGCGTTCGCAACGAAACCTACTACGTTGACCAAGTCGTCAACCGCACACGAATGGTTCCTGAAACCGTTCAACGTGAGGTTCAGTACACGGTCATGGTCCCAACGTACGAAACACGCGAAAAAACGATCAACTACACGGTCAACAAACCTGTGTACGAAACTCGCTCGCGAGTGATCAACTACACCGTTAAAAAGCCAGTGTACGAAACTCGTCAAAAGACGATCAACTACACCGTGTGCAAGCCTGTTTACGAACAGCACCAACGGGTGATCAACTACACAGTCAAGAAACCTGTGTACGAAACACGTACGAAGACGATCAACTACACCGTAAACAAACCAGTTTACGAAACACGTACGAAGACGATCAACTACACCGTGATGAACCCAGTGTACGAAACACGTACACGGAACATCAACTACACGGTTTACAACACCGTTAAAGAGCAAAAAGTTCGCACCGAGAACTACACCGTTCGCGTTCCTCAAACGTACACCAAGACCATCACGGTCAAGGGTGGACATTGGGACACAGTCACGGAAACGGTTCCTGGCCCAATGATCCGTCGCACCGTGCGTGAGCCCGGTACGTCATACTTCGACGCCGCGACCTGCAAGACCGTGTACTGCCCAGGCAAGTGCCGCGTTGAGTGTGTCCAAGGTTGCCCGAAGACGATCTGCAAGAAAGTTTGGGTTCCTACCTGTGAGCAAAAAGAAGTTTGCTGCACCAAATACGTAACCGAATGCCGCACCCGCGAAATTCCTTACACCGTGTGCCGCCGAGTTCCTGAATGCCGCACCAAGGTTTGCGAATACAAAGTTTGCCGTATGGTTCCTGAGTGCCGCACAAAGACCTGCAACTACACCGTTTGCAAGATGGTTCCTGAGTGCCGCACGAAGACCTGCGAATACAAAGTTTGCCGAATGGTTTGCGAAAACCGTCAAAAGACTTGCAACTACACGACCTGCAAGATGGTTCCTGAGTGCCGCACGAAGGTTTGCAACTACACCGTCTGCAAGATGGTTTGCGAAAACCGTCAAAAGACTTGCAACTACACCGTTTGCAAAATGGTCCCAGAATGCCGCACGAAGGTTTGCACCTACAAGGTCTGCAAAATGGTTCCTGAGTGCCGCACCAAGACCGTTTGCCACACCGTGTGCCGCAAAGAGTGCTACCAAGAAACGATCAAGGTTGCTAAGTGCCGTAAAGTTTGCGAGCCTTACACCGTGACCAAGTGCGTTCCACGTGTTGTTTGCCGTCAAGTTCCTGTCACCGTCTGCTGCCCAGCACCTTGCTGCGACGCACCAGCTTGTGGCGACGCTTGTGGTGGATGTGACTCGTGCGGTTCGTCTTCGGCATGTGGCTGCGACGCAGCTCCTGCTTGCGGATGTGCCGACGCATGCTGCGAACCAGCTCCTTGCTGTGCACCTAAGAAGCCATGCTGCCTGAAAGGCTTGTTCGACAAGCTCTTCAACAAGCCAGCTGCTTGTGGTTGCGGATGCGAAGTCATCGAGCCTTGCTGCGACGTTGCACCAGCTTGCGGATGCTAATCACGAATCCTCACGGATTTTAAGTTAGCTCAGTGAAATAGGACGCTTTCCACGCTGGCCCTTTTCCCCTCACGAATTCGCCGACCGTGTCTGCTCGGACAACTCAACGAACAACGAGCGACCGGCGGCGGATTCAACGGGAGATAGCCCGCTAGCGACGAAAGAATGTCTCAAACCAAATCGGGGTTGAGTTTCCTCTGGAAGGAAACTCGCCCCGTTTTTTTATGCGCCGACAGAAGTGCCCTGCCCACGCCGGTCGTCTCCATGTGTTCGCCGGTTCGGAGCGAGAGCACTTCCAATTTTTTTTGTTGTAGCCACCGTCGCCCGACGGTGGGCCACGTGCGTGCGAACGTAGCAACACGAGCCTTCCGGATTGATCTTACCGTTCCGGTATGCCGTTCGGTTTGATGGGGGCTGTGTTACGGGGCCGTTCTATGGGGCCGTGTCACTCAGCATCGTGGCGAGTTTGAAGTTTCCGATCGTGCTGGGTTTCGCCGTTGACGGAGTTTGCTGGCCTTCGGTGAGCTTTTGCACCCGATTGCTAATCTGCTGATCGAGTTCGATCAGATTGATGAACCCATCTCCGTCAACGTCGCTCGATGCCGCATTCATGCCATCGAGAATCGCGCGGGTGAACGCACCATGTCCCCAAACGTCTGATTCCATGCTGAGTTGTCTCGGCTTGCTGCTGGCAAACAGGACGGCACCGATCTCATCGGAAACGATATCGCTCCATGGTTCTTGCCCGAACGCTCGCGTCGCTCCGCGTGCACCGGTCGCGGCGCCCGAGTGACACGTGTCCGCGAAGAGCAGCACCTTGCAGGGCAAATCTTGGATCAATTGTTCGATCGCGCTGTAGGGCAACGCGGATGAACGCAATCGGTCAGGGTCTACCTCGTGCGAGCAGAAGTAATAATTGCTTCGTGTGTCGAATGTGGCGTGGCCGGCGAGGAAGACCATCGCAAGGTCACGCTGCGTCACCGACGTGATCAGCCAATCCATTCCGTCGAGGATGTCCGGCTTGGTCGCGTTCTCATTGACCAGGACTTTCGTTTCGACTTCGCGGTAGAACGGGCCTTGTTGCGGTTTCCACAGTTCCGCGAACGATTCGGCGTCGACGGAAGGGTATTTCAAATCGAAATTATCGTTGGCGTAGTCGGAGACTCCGATCGAGAGAATGAACAACCGTGGCTGCAGTTCACCGGCGGCTAAGGTTTGTGCCGTGCACTTGACGTTGACGCTCCGCCGCGGGCTCGATGCGGCTTCGTTGGTTGCGATGAACGACAGTTCGTTGTCGCCCGAATTCAGTTTGATTCGTGTCGTGAGCACGAGATGCCCGTTGTCGAGTCGTTCGATATTCTCGATCGTGCCGGTTGGCCGGCCTCCCGAGAGCACGATGATTTCACGCACGCGGAGGTCGTTCTGCGGTGCTGCGGTGACGACCAATTCAATCTCTCGTTCACGGGTCTTTCCGCTGTCGGGGATGCCCTCGATGCGAATTTTCGGCGGCAAAATTTCATTGAACGCGGCGGGCTCTCTCAAATCGGGAGCCGGCGCGGCGTTGCTCGGCGGCGGCATGACCGCGTCGCTCGAGGCATCGGGGATCGCGGAGTTGTCTGTCGCGGACGTTCCGGGTGATGCGGAAGACGCCGCGGTTGAGACGCCGCGGCCGAGGATTTGACGGACGCGTTCTTGAATCAGATCGGGACGCTGCAGTTTGCGGCGGAGCATTTGTGCGGCGAAGAACTCCGCGGTTTGATCAAACTCGCGGTTACGTTGCCATCCGATCAATCGACTCGCGTTGGGTGATGCGTCAAAGACACCTTCGGGGGTGAAGAGAATCCATTCGCCGTCGGAGGTCGACAGAAAACTCAATACGGGATCAATCGATCGGATGAACCAATCGTCAAACGCGATGTATTTCGCTCTCGCGATTTGACCGTTCTCTCGAGTCACCTCGATGGGAGTTCCGGGGACCACGTTGCGTTCGAAACCGAAATCGCTGCTCGATCGCCGTGAATGCAGCATCGGTTCGATGCCGTCAATGGCCGTGATCATGTCGCCGACTCGAAGGCCACCACTGGCGCCGGCGTCGTGGATTTCAATGATCTTAACCACGCCGATCTCATCCGTTTCTTCATAGGTAAACGGGAGTTGAAAACCGGCTTGTGGTTTGATGTCGGCGTTGCGATAGATACGGGCGATCCCGTCGCTCCACGCGGTGACAACGTATTCGTTTTTCTTTGTCGGCGTGATGTCCGTGGCGATCGCTTCACAGTCCGCGGACAACAACGCGACGACGTTGGAGTGGGATGGTTTGGTGGTGCCGAGCGTTTCGGCTTGTAGGAAACTGGTTCCGCCGTAGAGGATTAAGGGTGAACCTTGAATGCCCGGTTGGAAGTGCCAACTGAAGATCATGCTGCCCTGTTCTTCGGTGTCCAAGATCGTTTTCTGCGGCGTCGATAACCGTAGGCGGTAGTATTGCTCCGCCGTTTTCATTTGCTGCACCGACACGTTGATCGGGGGCGGGAATGAGGTCACCGGCTCACGGAAGTGACCCCGACTCGGGTCAACGAATTGTCGATCGACGAGATCAAACGCTTGTTCGATATCAGCGTAGTCGTTTTGTTTCCATGCGGCGCCGGAGTGTGGGCGTCGGCCGAGTCCGAGCAGACCCGTGTCGACGTCGATCGCAGCGGCATAGAGAGGCCGCAGTGACGGGCGTTTCGAAAAAATTTGCTTTCCCGATGCGACGTCGATCACCTGGAAATTACCCAACGCATCACCAATTGCGAGCCGTTGGCTATCAGCGGAAAGGTCCAACGCGGTGACTTCCCAGTTCACACGTTTGTAGACGTTGAATGGTGTCAGGGAGTCGCCACGATAGAGCTCGACCTGGTAACGGGCGGTGCCACTGCTGCCGATGGTGGACGCGGCGGCGGCGATTCGGCTGTTCACGTCGGCGTCCAACCATGTGAGTTCGCCGTCGGTCCTCTCTGCCTTTGCTGTGGTGTGTTGATAGAGTCGCCGGACCCATTGTGCCTCCGAACCGATCGCACCAGGCAGGATCTTCCTCGCCTGGATGTCGAGCGTGCGGTCGCCGATGGCGTCATAGCCGTATCGATTCGATCCGTAGAATGTCGGCGCACCGTTGACTTCACCTCGCGGGTCGGCCTCTTCAAAGATGACGGGATCGATCTCGTCGTCGGCAGGGTTCTCGACGAACCCGTACAACGTCTGGTTATAGATTGTTTCGGTTGTGTAGTCGTCTGGATCGTCGTTGATGTATTCTTCGAAATAAGTTTGCGTGAGGAGGTGTTTGCCGTCGCCGGTGAAATCGAGCGTATATGCGCCGCGAGCGTATTCCATTTCGCTGCCGGTGTATCCGAACGTCGATGTGTAGTCATCCGTTCGGCAACAACGGATGAAACTGCCACGCGCGGTTTCGATCCCGATCATCAACCATGTGCCGCCGGGGCTATACGCGAGGTCAAAGACGGCACCCGAATTCGGGTCGATGGCACCTCGAATTTTGGTGACCAACCGGTCGTTCTCGATGTCCCAAATTTGCGTTTCGCCACCACACGCGACCGCGAGGTGTTTGCCATCGGGGTGAAAGGCCATGTCAGCGATCAGGCTCGAAAAACCTTCGAGGTTATTGACCAAGCGAGGCAGTTCGCGGATCGGCCCGCTTCCGGCAGCGTCGAAGCGTTCTTCTTCAAACCGAGTCTTGTCGACTTTCTCTTTTTTCGAGGAACTGAAATCCAAATCCGATTGGGCTGTCGCGATCGACTTTTCTTCGTCGGCCGAAACACGGAGCGAACCGCCGGCGAACGTGATCGCGACGAGCAGAATCGCCAGTGTGCTGGTCAGGGGATTTCGGTTGCTAGACCGGGCGAGACTGATGTCACCGATCGAAAAGGCCAACGCTCGTCGGCCAATGGAAGGAGGTAGACCAATGGAAGAAGATTGCCCGGTGCGATGCATCGTGTCACTCTTGAGATAGAAACATGGACCCTCATGATGGTGCCCCGCTCCAAATCGTAGTCGCCACCCGAGGGATGCGTCAACGATTCGGGACACCTATCAGAGAAAGGCGTTTCTGTGAGCGTCAACGGACACCGAGAATCCAAAGCGGTTTCAGATAAGACACCGCATCGCGAGGCCGTATGCCTGCGAGCTATTGGGATTCGTCGCGAGCTATCGGGATTCGTCGCGAGCGGCGGCCTCAGGCGAATCGCCGTCCGCAGCGTCTGCGTTCGGCGCCGAATCGGTGCTCGATGCGGAGTCCGCAGTCGTTTGCAATCGGATTCCGCGGCGGGTGGCTCGTTCTTCCCATCGTTTCCGGGCGTACGATTGCATGTCGACTTGAGCGTCCGACTCGTCCACGATTTCGAGGCCGAGTAGCGTTTCGACCAAATCCTCGAGTGTGACCAACCCGACAATGCTGCCGTACTGGTCACTGACCATCGCCAAATGAAATCGTCCTTCGAGCAGCATTTCGAGTAGATGCGGCAACGCCGTGGTCGCCTGGACGGTTTTGATCGGCCGCGAGAATTCGCTGAGTTTTCGGTCCGATTCCCCGTTGGCTCGGGCCAGCAACAGATCGTTCTTCAGAACGAACCCGGTCAAGTCATCGAGTTTTTGGTGGAAGATCGGAATTCGCGATACCGGCAGATCATCGGTGGAATCGAACAGTTCGCCGATCGTCATATTGTCCTTGTAGCCGATGACGACAACCCTCGGCGTCATGATGTCGCTGGCCGTGAGTTCGGGCAGTTTCATCAGCGATCGGAAGACGCGAGATTCGTGATCTTCCAGCACGCCTTGCTGCACACCGATTTCGGCCATCGCCGACAATTCATCACGGGTCAACGCGTGTGTGGGATGACCACCGGACAGCAGTTTAGTCAGGATTTCGCTCAACCAAACCAACGGATACAGCAACCAGATCAGCCACTCAACCGTCATCGCGATCGTCGGGCCGAGTCGACGCCAGTGCAACGCACCGATTGTCTTGGGGATGATCTCGCTGAAAACCAGGATCAGCAGCGTCATCACGGCACTGGCGATGCCGACGGCGTGTTCACCGTATCGGCCTTGGCCGTAAACGACTGCGGCTTGAGCACCGACGCCCGCTGCACCGATGGTGTGGGCGATCGTGTTCAGGCTGAGGATGGCCGCGAGAGGTCGGTCGACATTCGCCTTGAGGCGTTGGAGTCGCTCGGCCGCTTTGGCGTTTGTGTCACGCAGCGTCGCGATGAAAGATGGCGTGATCGACAACAGCACCGCCTCGGCGACGCTGCAGTAGAAAGAAAAACCGATCGCCGCGACGAGGTACGTCAGCAGTAAAAACATAGATGACCCAATAGAACCCGGCTTCCGCTACCACCGTCGAAGAAATACCGGGGTGGCAAATGTCGGCGACAGTGTAGCAGGAAAGAGTTTTTGGGGAGAGCGTGGATAGAGGCCGATGTTTAGGCAGCCATCCGGGCCTGTTCGCTGGCGGTCAATTCCGGTGCGTTCATCGCTTCGCGGCTCTCTTCTTGTGCGATCACTTCTTCGGCCAGCGATTGGTAATCGACGGCCCCGTTGCTCTCGGCTGAGTAGTCGAAGATCGATTTGCCGAAACTCGGTGCTTCGGCCAAGCGAATGTTGCGACGGATGCGAGTGTCAAAGAACTTGGCGTTCCGGAAGAACTCACGTGAATCTTTCGATACGGTGAAGAACTCATCGATGTCCGTGCTGACTTCGGCGGCCAAACGCGTGTTCGAGTCGTACATGCAGAGCACCACGCCCGAAAGACGCAGTCGGCTGTTCATGCGGCGCGAAACCACTTCGATGGTTCGCAACAGTTTGCTCAATCCGTGCAGGGCGAGAAAGTGCGGCTGCAGCGGCAGGAACACTTCGCTGACCGCGACGAGTGCGTTGATCGTCAACACACCCAGGCTCGGCGGGCAGTCCAAGATCAGGTAATCGAAATCGTCCTGGTCGTCGGCGAGTTTGTCACTGAGGATCATTTCCCGACCGACTTCGCAGGCGAGTTCCATTTCGGCGGCGGCGAGGTCGAGGTTCGAGGGCACGACGAACAAGTTTTCATCGACTTGTTGACGGGCATCGGCGATCGACGCGTCACCACAGAGCACCTCGTACATGGTCGCTTCGCCGTCGATTGCGGTGATCCCGAGGTGCAGCGACGCGTGAGCTTGCGGATCCAAATCCATCACGCAAACCCGTCGTCCGGCGCGAGCGAGCGCGGCGGCCAGGTTCACGCTGCTGGTCGTTTTTCCCACGCCGCCTTTTTGATTGATAACAGCGATCGAACGCATGACAAATCTCCGATTTGAGGGCTGAGGGCTGATTGTGAAATCACAATCGATGTCTGGAGGCTGGTTGTTTAAACCGATGAGTGTCGGAGCGATTGATACGCCAATAGCACTTCGTACAGGTCGGCATCGATCTTCACGCAATCGTCTGCGAAATCGTTTAACCAAGTTCGATTGGTTTCCGCCGCGTCGATCAACACACGAGTGATCTGAGCGAGCGGGATGGAAACCGTTTTCGGCTCGGCCGTTCCCGCCACTCGATCCATCTCCATTTCACGAACAAAGCTGTGTTTCTTAATTCGAGTGGGATGCGTTTTCACGGCGGTTCAATCTTTCGGCTAATAACGAGGCGTATTCGCTCGGTACTCCCGAGGGGCATAGTTCCCTCGGTCGGTACGGTGCTGTTTAGCAAGGCACGACACTTCGTCGCCAGAGCGTCCTGCACAGGAGGTATCGACTTTGACGATTAGGCGACTTGATCGGATTCTGCCGGTTTGTCCGGATTGGTCGAAAATGAGGCTCTTAACCCGTAGGGTGCGGTTGCGGGGCGGATTTCGGCCGGGAGCCCTCCGGGAGGCTCTCGAGCTAGTATTTCGCATGGAATTTATCTACTCAACGGTCATGATGCGTGGCCCGTTCTCGCTCGCCAACGAAACTTTTTTGCCCAAATTTTGACCACCCAAGAAAATCGAATGACCCGTCTGTATGGGGAGCGTACAATGGTCCCCAATGGATCAACGATGCACTCTGAACCCATTCCCGCCGATGAATCGCCTAAGAAGGATCCGCAGACGCGAGTTCCGCGGTCCATCCTTCCTGCCCCTCTGCCGCCGGCAAACACCGGCCGGTATGTGACGGGGGCCGGCGGCCACGGTGACGTGATCCTCGACGGTGGTCTGTCGGGACAAGAAAACGCGGCACCTCAATCCACGGGCGACGCAAATTCCGATCGCGATTTTCGCATCGATGGTGCGTCTGGTGCTGAAGGCGAGTCGGATCTCGGGAATCGTGCCGAAAATCCGCTTCTGGAGAGTACGGACGCGATCGATCCTGCCGCTGATCCGGTTATTTCCAGTGACGTCGGTGAGATTCCCGGCGAACTTTCGTTTGATGATATCGCCGTCGATGAGATGGTCCGCGATTTGGAATTGGAATCCGAGGCGGAACAAGTCGGAATCTCTACGGACTATCCCACCAGTGCCAGCGAAGATGACTTTGCCGTCGTGGGCGTTCGCAACTACGAGTGGCGGTTGTCGGTCATTCGTGTTGCCGCTCATCGCAGTGCCGACGCGATTGCCGCGAGTCAGTTGGTGGAACCTTCGGGAGACAAGGAGGAGAAGCTCGCTCGGATCGTTTTGTCGACTTACCGTTTGATTGATCCGCGGTTTCGAGTTAGCTATTTTCAGCAAGTTCGCGTCGGTCGTTTGTTGCCGCTCGCGCTGCAGCGAGTCGCGTGTGTCGATTTCACGCCACCGACCTTGCAGACGCGGAGTCGTTTTTCGCGGAATGATTCCGTGCGATTGTTCGGCCATCCGTTCCCGGTCAAAGTTCATGGCAAACATGACTCCGTTGTCCGCAAAAAACTTCGCCGCGGCTCGCGAAAGGGCGACGTCGTTTCCGGGCGTGCCGAAGCGTTGGAGGTGCTCGCGGAGTTGCGGTTGCAGTCATCCGGTTCGACACTACGTCGGTGGGTGCACGACACTCGTTTTCTGACGGCAATGATCGTGGTGATCGCCTCAACGACGGTCGGGTTGGGATTGTTCGCGGCCCGTCGAAGTTTGATCCGTCCGCGGCCTCTCCCCGATCATTCCACGGAATCGCAATCCACTGAATCAATGGGTACTGGAAATGCGGTCGCGTCGGTCGGCGGCCCTGGCCCTGAGATCTTGGCGTCCTCAGACATTGAATCGGAACTCGTTGCCGTTGACCCGGTCGAGTCGGCGGACGTGGAGGCTCTTGACCATGCGATGCCTCATGCCGAGACGTTGAGTCCCGAAATCACGAATCCGGTGATGACGACGGACGAATTGCTCGCCGCGCTGGCGGATGTCGTAAAAGGAACACCCATCGTTCCACCGACGCCCATCGCAATCGAACACGAGCTCCCCGATTTAGCCCCCGTAACCAGCATCGCGGACGCGTCAACGGACATGCCCTTGGGCGGATCGGGTGATCGAGTGCCAGGCAAGGGTTTTCCAGGAAGTGTCTCGCCGGGTGATCTCGGTCCAAGTAATCTTGGCCCAAGGATGATCGCTCCGGGTGATTTGAGCCCGGAAGTTTTAGACGGTAACCCCAACGCGGATCGGGAGGCTGCTGATCCGGGCATCATCGGCGGTGAATCGATGGTTGCGTCGTCCAATGCCGAAGGCGTCGCTGAACCGACTGGATTGGCTGGTCCAACGGGGCTGGGCAATCCAGCAACCAACGCCGAGTCGTCTGGTGAGGCGAACGTAACCCGTTCTAATTCGCGAAGCGGTATGTCTTTGGACAAACTCGCGCCGAAGTCGCCTGCTTATTCCGACGATGAAATCGCGACGGCGGTTTCGGAATTGTGGGCTGAGACGGATTCGGCGGCTCGGCGGTTTACCGTTTCGACGGTCGCGGGTTTGATCGAGCAGTGGGACTTGGTCGCGGAAATTGCGGGGCCCGAGTCTCTCGAATACGCCGCGGCTCAGCACTTGATCCGGCAAGCGGCATGGCTGCGTCATCCGATGTCGGACATTGTCGCGAGTTTGCGACAAAACAGTACCAAGCAACCGGTTCGGTTCATTGATGTCGCGCTCAGCGATCCGGTGACGAAAAATACTGCGAGCCTGACGGCGGTCGAAATCGGGCGGCTGGTCGATTCGTGGCGTGCGGCGCGGCGGCGCGTCGTGGCGATGGTCGACGTCGAGCGGATGTTGCTGCAGGCGAACGTGTTGCTCGATCGAATCGTCGTGAGCGATCGTTTGGACGCGACCAAGCGTTCCGACACGCTTACGTCGTTTCGGACGGACGTCGAGCGGTTGGCGAAGATTGTCAGCGACAAAGACTTGCTCGCCGAAACGAATGAGTTAACGAAGGCGATCGAAAGCCTGCCGGCATCAGCCGAATGGGCTCGCCTGCAAGCCGCGGACAAACCCTCGGGGTTGCTGGGGACGATTTACTGCCTGCACCAACGGCGTTGGGAGGAGGGGATCGTTTGGTTGGGGCAGTCGAGCAATCTCGTCGTGGCCGGATGTGCGAAAGCGGAATGCGAGCTGTTGCAATCCGGTGGCCCGAGCAGCCGTGATTCGGATTGGATCGCGTTGGCGGACCGATGGACGAAGGTGGCCCAGCGGCTCAGTGGACGCGAAGCCGCCGCGATTCGGTTGCACGCACTGGAAATCTACGGCGACGACGAAAGCATGCGGGACAACCGGCAAGAGCTCATCGAATCGCTGCCGAAATATCTCAGACCGGAACAAGCAGCCCGCTGATCCCCCTCGACGGCAATTCCGCGCGGGAAATTCCTCGGTTGGAGTTCAGCCGTGACGCACGCAATTGTCAGCGTAGGCCAGTTAATGGACGCAACAATTGCTCATGGACGCAACAGTCGCGTCCGCCGCCCGGGCAAAGTCACTGCGGTAGTTGAACCTTTGCCGCGTTGGTAGAGTCTTTTATTCGTTGACGCTCATTCTGAGCCCTGGCCTGGCGACCAATCCGGTATCGCTTTCACTTCTGTAAAGTCACGCTCTTGCTCCGCGATACCAAACGTTCATCTGCCATCGAATCGCAGGGCGGTCAGACTTCGGTTGATCGTGTCGGTTTGCTCTGTGCGATCGCGGCGAACTCGATGTGGGGATTGTTTCCGATCTACTGGCGGCAGATCGAGGGGGCCGATTCGTTGGAGTTGGCCTGTCACCGAATCGTGTGGTCGTTCGTCACCCTAGCGATCCTGCTGCCCCTGATGCTCCGTGTTGGATGGTGGGGCGGATGGCGTGCTGTCGCGACAAGTCTGCGCGACAAACGCGTTTGGATGCTGTACAGCATCGCGGCCGTGATGATCGGGATCAATTGGTTGGCGTTCTTGTGGGCGGTCAACCACGGCCGGGTCCTCGAGGCCTCGCTCGGATATTACATCAACCCGTTGTTTAACGTTTTGATCGGCGTTGCTGTGCTCGGCGAGCGATTGGGCAAGTGGCAGTGGATCGCGATTGCGATTGCGACGGTGGGCGTCGGAATCATGACGGTCAGCAGTGGTGGTATCCCCTGGGCGTCGCTCGCGATGGCCACCTCGTTTTCGATCTACGGTCTCGTCAAGAAGAAAGTCTACCTGCCCGTGCTGGTCGGCTTAATGCTGGAGGTGTCGATCCTCTTTCTTCCCGCCGCGTTCTACTTGGGTTTGCGGGTCAACGACGGAGTCAGCGCGTTGCAGTTCGGCTCACCAATGGTGACAACCATGTTGTTATTGGCTGGAGTCATTACGATCTCGCCACTCGCACTGTTTGCCGTTGCGGTACGCAAGGTCGATTTATCGTTGATCGGAATCTTGCAGTATGTCGGTCCGACGTTGCAATTCCTGGTCGGTGCCGTGTTGTACAGCGAGCCGCTCGATCAGAGCCGATTGACGGGATTCGTTTTCGTATGGACCGCGTTGGTGATTTTCGTCACCGCAACTCACCGGGCGTCTCGCAAGAACTCTGCTGTCGCGGCGCGTTAGCGAACTGCCGTTCGGTCATCACGCGCAGGTTTTGCGGAAATTTCCTTTCGGTTCGCTTTTGCCGTTAAGCGTACGGTGTTCTCGTGAGCTAAGCGTCTTTGACTATCGCGTCGACGTACGCGCCGATCACCGAGGCTTGGTCGCCACAGTGCGAGAACGACATCGCGGTGAAGCTGCGGAACCCGTCGAGGGCTCTACGGAAGAAGGCCTCTTTGACTTTCGACAGATAACGGTCGCGGACCGCCGGGGCGAGATCGCAGACTCCGCCGCCAATTACCAATTCGTCGTAGTCCCCGATGTACTGGATCATCAACAGTGCGACGCCGAGTGCGGTGGCTTGATCGTCGAACAGTTCGAGGGCCAGCGCGTCACCGTCGGCGGCCAGTTCACGCAGACGCTTGGCACGGTCTTTTGCCGTTCCGTTGATCGCGTGCAGTGAGTGATCTTTCCATTGGTCGAGTTTCAACCGGTAGGCGAGTTGATGGGTCAATGCGGTTAGTGAAACGGCGGACTCCACGGTCGAAAATGCGTTCCCAACTTGCAGTTCTTGATCCTGTTTGTATCGAAACACGTCGACGGGCAGCATCAGGTGTCCGGCGTGTCCCGCTCGGCCTTCGCTGCCTCGGACGACTTCACGATTGCGGACTTCACCGCCGCCGAGTCCTGTGCCGACGGCAACCATGAACAGCGAGTTCAGCTCCGTCTCGGGAGCCTGCACGGTGATGTTCCATCGCGATGCAATCTCGGAGGCCACGGTGATGTCGCCGCGGCGGACGGCAAATTCGCCCAACGCGGCCGCTTGGCCGTCGCCGAGATAGCGGACCGACAATTCGCCGCCGTCAATTTTCGCGTCAACTCGATCGTCCTTGCGAGCTTCCTCTCGCAATTTCTTTTCGAGTAGTTCACGAACCGGGCAATTGTTCCACTCCGGATGCTTGAGGTTCGGCGTCGCCAGCAAGACGCCCTCGCAGGTCGCGGGCCCCGGCGTCGCGATCGTCACCATGCCGACGTCGCTGAGCTGTTTGCCGTTGCTGCCGAGTACACGGATGATTTCGGCGGCAATGTCCGCGATGGTGGCCGAGGGGCCCTCGTCACTGCGAGTCGGGAATTGCGGCGTGATCTCAATCAGTTTGCCATTTTCGTCGCCCACGCAAACGGTTGAAGTTGTTCCGCCAACGTCGACACCAATGTAAATCCCCACGCGCCCTAATCTCCGAAATAACGGCGGTTTCGCCAAACGAGTAAATCAGGCAGAAGGTTAGCGATTCGTCAGGAGATTTCTAGAGGGAGCAATATGCCGCAACGGGGCTGTACGCTCAGAGCGTGACCCAGCCCGGTCGATTCGGACGGGATCCTCGCAGCCGATGAACGGATTGCAGAGCGGGCATCCAGAGCAGCGGTTCGCAGACGGCGATCAGTGCCGATGGATCGATCGGTTTGAACAGGCATCGCGTCGCGGCGGATAATTGTTCGGTCTTCTTTTCCAGTCCCGCCCATTTCGATTCGGCCAACAAGACGGCCGGGAGTTCCGGGAAACGCTCGCGGATCTGTTCGAGCGTTTGCAACGCCAGCATCGGGTTTCCGCCGACGTCCCACACGAGCAAGTCAACGTTTCCGGGTTTGATGGCCGTGTTGTTGGCGGCGACCACTCCTGGGTTTGGTTTGTCGACTCGCAGCGGTTCGACTGCTTCGGCGACTTCGCTGGCGATCTCTTCGACTTCGGTCAGGATTGTGTCCGCACTCGGTGGACGTGGCATGCCGCACGCACGCATCACCGCGTCGGCGGTCCGAGCGCACATGCATCGCATTCCCGCGTGGTGCAAAATGCCCGCCGTCGTCAGTAGCGAAAGTGGTTTCTCGTCCGCGACCACGACCGTTGCACTGGAGCCGGTGACCGTGTTCGGTTGGGGATTAGCGGACCCGCCGACGGGCGTTTCAGACCGGGATTCACGGGAGTTCTCATTCATGGCAGACACGGCCGATTCGGTGGGGAGTCGAACTTGAGGTATTTCGGCGATAGCAAAGTGGTTCCTGTCACCGCAAGCCCGAAGGTTGTGAATTCACTATGCGCTGCCCGATTCGCTATTCTATATGCTGTTCGATTATCAGCCCGTTTGGTGTCGGTGCGGTTGGTTCTGGCCGCTCCGATCTGGCTGCTTGATTTCATCTTCGCACCTCACTTCCCACTTCGGTCTTCTGCTAATGGCTTCTACTTTGCCCGACACCGCTTCGCCTTCCAAACCGCTCTTGGGCCAACGTGCCGTCGTCTCGGGAAGCTCACTGGGGATCGGGCGTGGGATCGTGATCGCGTTAGCGCAAGCCGGGGCGGATGTCACCATTAACTATCGTTCGCATCAATCGCAGGCCGACGAAGTCGCGGATGTCTGTCGTGGATACGGCGTGAATGCTCATGTGATTGCCGCTGACATGGCCGATCCCGAGGCCGTTGAGCGGCTCGTCAACGAAGCGACTGACGCGATGGGCGGTTTGGATATCGTTGTTAGCAATGCAGCCTACAGTGACCGGCATTTGATGTTGGAATCGGATTTGAGCGAAATTCGCAAAACCATCGATGTGAGCATGTGGGGTGCGTTCCACCTCGTTCGTTGCGGTGCGCAAAAACTCGTCGATGCGGGAGCAGGCGGAAACATCGTTGTCATCAGCAGCCCGATGGGGAAAGTCGCGATGCCGGGATCGATGGCATACAACATGGCGAAAGCCGCAAACGACCAAATGGCTCGGACCGCCGCGGTGGAACTGGCGTCACACCGAATCCGGGTCAACATCGTTCACCCAGGTTGGATCGATACTCCGGGCGAACGCAAATTCTTTTCCGAGGAAAAGCTCCAAGAGGAGGCGTTGAACTTGCCCTGGGGACGACTCGGGCGAGTCGATGAAATCGGCCGTGGAGTGGTTTTTCTGTGCGATCCCGCGAGCCAATACATCACAGGCACAACACTGACGATCGACGGCGGAATCCAGTTGCCATTCGCAGAAATGTACCGCGTCGAAGAAAAGCGAAAGCTGGACGCCGCAGCAAAAAAGTAAACAACACAACTTCCTGGTTTATCCCCACGTCACCTCATCCAACCCGCAACCTGACAGCCTGTTTCCCAGCCAATCTATCCACCTCCCAACCCCAAATTGCCCTTGGAATCTGAGAACCGTTTTTGGTAACCACGCTGGTTCTGGTAGTTCCGCCTACCGTTGTTCACCATTTTTCCTTTCTCGGAACCTCCACATGGCGTCCGAAAAACGTTTCGCGACTCGTTTGCGTTCATTTTTGACACCCGTATCTGCTGACGTTCGATCACGACGCCTTCGCGGCGGGGGCAAATCCCTCGTGCTTAGCGTTTTGGCGGCAGGGTTCGCCTGCGTGGCGACTGGTTGCAAAGACGGGCCGATGTACGCGCTCAAGCACGCGAACCCGTATTTCACGATGCGGCAGTGGGCCGACGATGAGAAGATTGGAATTACAGATCATCAACGACGTGAAGAGTTGCAATCGTTGGCCGAGTCGATGCCGTCGCTCACGCCCGATCGCCAACAATATTGGTCGAGCCATCTGCAGCAAATTTTCGAGAACGACGAGAGTCCCGAGATGCGTCGATTGGCGGTGCTCGCGGCCGGGAAATCGTCTGACGCCAGCGTTCTGAAATTGATCGAGCAGGGCCTCAGCGATGATGTCATCAAAGTTCGAATGGAAGCCTGCCGGGCTCTCGGAAACCGAACCGAGGACGAAGCCGCGCGTTTGCTCGCGTCGACGATCGGTTCGTCGCAAGACAAAGATGTTCGGCATGCTGCCATCGCAGCACTCGCGCAACATCCCGGGCAAATCGCCGCCGATTCGCTCAGGTTAGCACTGCAGGATCGTGATCCGGCTACGCAAAGTCTCGTGATCGGGTCGCTGCGCCGTAGCACCGGCAAGGACTTTGGTAACGATCCGGAAACTTGGATCGCAGCTTTGGAAGGCAAGCAAGTCGACGAGAAGCCGTCCGGCGGACTTGGCTCGTTCTTCTAGCGCACTGACGTCCTCGTCCAACGCCGTCTCGTGTTGCCGTCGCTACCGTCGCTAGAGGGTGGACCGCGCAGATGGTGCGGTCGTCTCTCTCTTGAGCCAATCGACCGGGCAGCTTCACAGGCCGAAATCGCCGCCCCCCAGCTTTTGATCGTTCTCTCGATCTGGCACGCCGATTCACGCCGCTGATTTGTTCCTCGCGTGTCGAACCGGCGGGCAAATGTTGCTCTGCGGAACACGCTGCGCCCAACGGGTGCCACTGATCCGCCGCCTCGATTATGATGCCGCCCCATTGTTCGAATACTGCGTCCGATTTCCCCCATACTCTTAACACTGAACATGTCCTCACCGCGTGCTGCTCGTGATTCGTCCCGCACCAACGTTGCAATTTTGGGAATGGGAACCGTCGGGGCCGGGGTCGCCCGGTTGCTGATCGATCACGGTGACCGGACCGCTCGACACGCCGGCAAAACGATCTGGTTGTCCAAAGCGGTCGTGCGGGATCTAAAGAAGCCGAGGGGAATCGATCTGCCCGAGGGCGTGTTGACCGACTCGATCGACGAGGTTCTCAACGATCCCGAAATCGATGTCGTGGTGCAGTTGATGGGCGGACTCAGCCCGGCTCGTGAGGTGATGTTGCGGGCGATGGAAGCGGGCAAGGATATCGTCACCGCGAACAAAGCTCTGTTGGCCGAACACGGCGGCGAGCTATTTACCCGCGCCCGTCAATTGGGACGAAGTATCGCGTTTGAGGCCGCTGTTGCTGGTGGCGTGCCGATCATTGCCAACGTGAGCCAGTGTCTTTCGGCAAACCAAATCCTATCCCTCGAGGGGATTTTGAACGGGACCAGTAACTTCATCGTTTCACAGATGGACGAGAAGGGGGCCGGTTATGAGGAGACCGTCAAGGTCGCACAGGATCTCGGCTACGCCGAGGCGGATCCGGCAATGGATGTTGACGGTACGGACGCGGCGCAAAAGCTGGCGATCCTGTCGCATCTCGCTTTCGGTGCGACGGTCGATTGGCGAGACATTCCTCGCAGCGGCATCGATGGGCTCAATCCTGCGGATCTGCGCTACGCATCACAGCTCGGTTATCGGATCAAGCTACTCGCGACGGCGCGGCTAATCGACGGCGAGTTAGAGTTGTCGGTAGGCCCGACGCTGGTCCGCAAAGGCACGCCGATGGCGGAAGTGCGGGACGCGTACAATGCGATCCGGGTCATCGGCGACGCGGTCGGTCCCGTCTTCTATCACGGTCAGGGTGCAGGCCAGATGCCTACCGCATCGGCTGTCGTCGCGGACATTATCGATACCGCCGTAGGACGCACGCCGATCACGTTCCAGACGCTCGAGTACTTCTCGGAGGACCGTCCGGCGCGGGCGGTCCAGCGTGATGTCGCGAAACTGCGCGGGCGGTACTATCTCAGTCTCCACGTTGCCAACCATCCTGGAACGCTGGCGGCGATCACAGGTGTGCTCGCTGAGCATAAGATTTCGATCGCCTCAGTGATGCAGCATGAAGAGCACGAGGAAGAGACGACTCAAAAGCACAACGATGTCGACTCGTCGTTTGTGCCACTTGTAATCATGACTCACGAGGCCAGCGAAGGTGCGGCGGCGGAAGCCACCACGGCAATCGCCGCTCTCAAGTCTGTCGACGGCCGAGTGGTTCGAATGCCTGTCCGCGGTTGAGGCGGCGCAGTAAGCTTGTCGTCTATCGAAGGGCGTTGCACTCGTACTCAGCGAAACCGGACGGTGGAACGCATGACAGTGAGCGTGATTGTCACTAAGAGTCGGCATCGTTTTCCGAGACGCTCGCCGAGCGTTCTTGTTTGGCTTGTCGCGGTGCGATGGCTGCGGTGTTGAGTCGAGCAAGCAGTTAGGCCAACGTCGGTACGCCCGCATGGCTTGCGTGGCTCGGTGGTTTTGCCAAGCCAATTCCGAGCGGTGCCGGGACCCGTGCGGCTGGTTCGTGTGCCCTGTTCCGGTTTGGGTGTTTGCTTCGCGACAGGTATGACCATTGCACATTCGTGTCGCCGACCGCAACAATGGATGTGTCGGCGGTGAAGTTAACGCGAGTGCGGTAGGTGATCACGATCGTCGAGCCGCTGTGGACTGCGTTGAAGTGCAAGTCGAGGGTTCGGTGCAGTGAATGGTTTGTCGGCTGGACTGCTTTTCCATCGATGTACGTCGACAACAACTGATCGAACATCATGTTCGGATGGAATTTGCGGGAGAGAGATATTGCGATGACGTCGCGTTCGTCATCGACCTGCGTCATTTCCAAGATGATGCGAAATTGCAAGACATCACGAGCAACCGCGATTTTCTTGTTGCACGATTCACGCCAACGCAATGGCCCTGATTCATCGCGAGAAACCGGCGCGGATCGAGATTGATAGATCGTCGACTGCATCGCGTTGCACGATTCAATCAGACCGTCTAGGGCCAGATCTTTTTTAGGGGATCCCACGGTTTCCATTTTCATACGTCCCGCTCCTGGTTCGCTTGGCAACGATTCTTCGATGATTCGATTCCGCCACCGCCATCTGAACGCTGCTCGCAGAGAACTTTGCATCACCAAAGACGCCGCGGGCGTTCGATAACGCGAAAAGTCAGCAAACATCCCGCACACCCCGTCACCCATGCCAACAAAAACGATTACGCAGCCACACCAAAATTAGCTAACCCACCTATCCCTTCCCCCAACGGGTGCCACCCACCATCTAGATCGCCTGTGCTCAATCGAAGAGCCCTTCTCAATAGGTGCCGCCCACTTGCTGGATCTCCAGTGTTTAATCAAAGAGGCCGAACGCTCCGCCGTTGGACGAGAAAAACGTACTGACCGCGGAGGTTCGGCCACAATCTTGCGGCCACGGCAACGCAATCGTGTTGTAAGCAACGAATGCGAGCCTATCGCGTTCTCAAGCCCTCGCCTGGCACCCGTGATTCCGCGACTTTCCTGTTTGCGGCGAGGGATGAGATTGGGCAGCGCAGAGAATCAGCC
>NZ_JACHXU010000033.1 GCF_014192335.1 Aporhodopirellula rubra
ATGTCCTGTCCGTAAACGTCCTTCATCGTTGGCCTCCGTGGAATCGAGATGCCTCGATTCTACAAGATTGCCGAAGTTATTTCCGAACAAGTCCTTAGCAAGCTAAATACAGAATTAGAGCAGCGAGTTTTGGCGCGCACGGCAGAGTTGGAACGAGCAAACGAGGATCTTGAGGCGTACGCGCATTCGGTGGCACATGACCTCCGGGCACCGTTGCGAGCGCTATTCGGATTTTCCAAAGCGCTTCGTGAAGACTATGGTGATCGGCTGGATGAGGAAGGTCGGGAGTTCACTGAGTTCATTGAATCCGCAGCAGTTCAAATGGACGTTCTTACGAGTGACCTATTGGAATACAGCAAGGTCGGTGGCAGTAAGATGTTGATCGACAACGTCGACCTGGACGAAGTAGTTGAACGGAGTCTAACGCAGCTCGAATCAGATATCGCCAAATTTGCGCCGCTTATCCATGTTGACAGCCCACTGGGATTTGTCAGAGGACACCGCAGCACCATCGTGCAAGTCATTTCCAACTTACTAGCAAATGCAATGAAATTTGTATCGCCTGACGTCAAACCTGAAATCCGAATTTCTACTGAAATGAAGCCTGGATCCATTCGCCTTTCGGTGCAAGACAATGGAATTGGGATTTCACCGGAATTTCACAGTAAGATTTTTCGAGTCTTTGAACGACTGCATGGAATTGAGACCTACCCCGGCACCGGAATTGGCCTGGCGATCGTTCGGCGGGCTGTCGAGTCCATGGACGGTGAGTTTGGGGTCGAATCGAACCCGGGGGAAGGCAGCCGATTTTGGATCGAGCTTCCAGCGGGAGAGATGATATGAGCAATCAGCGTGAAACTCCTATCCTAATCGTCGAGGATCTTGTGGCGGATGCTCGGTTGATAGCACGCTCGATGAAGAAAGCAAAGATTGCAAATCCCATCGTCGTGGTAACAGATGGTGAGCAGGCAATCGAATACCTCGAGGGGACCGGAATCTATACCGATCGCAAGCAACACCCGCTTCCGGTGTTGGTGCTCCTCGATCTAAAGCTTCCTAAACGCGATGGATTTGATGTGTTGAAATGGGTGAGGCAGCAGGATGGCCTTAAGCGGTTGCCAATTGTTGTGCTTACTTCTTCCGCCCGATCTCCTGATGTGAATAGGGCCTATGATCTAGGGGCTAACTCGTATTTAGTCAAACCGGTCGAAGGAGAATCACTTGTTGAAATGTTTCGGCAACTGGACGTCTATTGGATGGTGATGAATCAATTGCCGGAACTTGATACTGATATCTGATGCGGGAAGGTTCTCGAATGAATAACGAATTGCATATCCTTTTAGTTGACGACAACCCTCTCGATCGTGGGATTGTCAAACGTGAGCTACGCCAGGAATTTGGAGAGCTGCATTTTCATGAAGTCACCAATGCCAACGAGTTGTCAGCAGCAATTAGTGGTGACGAATTTGATCTGGTGATTACTGACTTTCAGATTCGCTGGACAAATGGTCTCGATGTGCTGCGTCATGTCAAACTCCAGCATCCCACGTGTCCAGTGCTGATGTTTACGGCGACGGGAAGTGAAGAAATTGCTGTCGAAGCAATGAAATCGGGATTGAGTGACTACGTCATTAAAAATTCGCAACACATGGTGCGACTCAGTGGAGCAGTTCGCAATGCGTTGGAAAATGCTGCCATCGTCCGCAGGGCGGCATATCTCGAGACTCGATTGCAGAACCTCTTAACGCAATTGCAGATAGGTGCATTCAGTTGCTCGTTGGACGGACTATTTACGGATGCCAATGACGCGATGCTCGAATTGCTTGGCTGTAAATCAGCATCGGATCTTCCCGGGCGTTCTTTGCGCGAGTTCTTTCCATCGCAGGTGGATTCAGGCACTTTCCTTAAAAAGATAGCCGCCGCGAATACGTCTGAGGAAACCACGGTCGAGTTCAACTCGGACCCTGGAGCATTACGTGTATTGCGCATCAACGGCAGGCAGATTCATGTGGCGGGAGAGCCCCCGCGGATCGATGGATTGGTGGAAGACGTTACGATTCGAAGCCTAGCGGAAACGCGTGCGCGGCAAGCTGAAATCGCGCAAACGCAAATTGAGATGTTATCTGATCGTGAGAAGCAAATCCTCATTGAAGTAGCCGCTGGCGGAATGAACAAAACGATTGCTCGCAAATTTGACATCAGTACAAAAACGGTTGAGCGTCATCGGTCCAACCTGATGAAGAAGCTTCGAGTGCGTAGCCTTGCGGAACTTGTTCGTCTCGCTGCTCTAGCTGAAAACTTTTCTCAGCAATTGTCTGTACCGCAGGAACACCCCTTGTGAGGGCCGTTCAACGGAGGCCTGCGTAACCCCACAGTGATCACACTTGTGGATATTTGCACCAGCTATGAATCCAATGGCCGCGTCCTGAGTCACCTTTTCCATGATCGGGAGGGCAGACGCCAGCGGCTTGTTTGTTCTTCGGCTTCAGATCTGGACTGCGTCAGCGGGCACGCGGAAAAACATCTAGCAAGCGTTGTAGAGAAACCTTCGAGGCTTCAGCGGCAGATGCGATGTCCGCGACTGCACTGCTGTTCGCAGTAGCGTATTGGAATTCTATTTCAAGCGGCGGATCGTGACGTCTCGGTATTCGACCGGGTCGTTGTGGCCGGCGAAACCGAAGTGGCCGCTCTTGCGATCTTTGCCTGGATGGGCACTGTCGGCCATGTAGTCGGTGATCGGGGAAAGATCCGTTTGGAGGATCACGTTGCCGTTTAACTCGACTTCGATGGTTGATCCTTCCACACGTACCTGCTGATAGTTCCACTGCCCCGTCGGCCGCAGGTAACCGCGTGCCGCCGCTGCCATGCCATAGGCGGAGCCGTGGTATTGGCGTTTGTCTAGTTTTGCGTATGCCGGATGATCGTTGTCGAGCACCTGTAGTTCGCACATCGCGAGGTACGCGGGATTGCCTTTCTCGGGGCTCCGGATTGCCAAACCGTTGTTGCCTCGCGGTGGAAGCCGGAAGTACAGTCGCACGATGAAATCGTCGTATTCGTCTTTTGTGAGCAAATTGCCACCGCGTCCGGGGCGGCACTGAATCGTGCCTTCGGGTGTGACTTCATAATCGTCGATCGCGCCGATCCAACCATTGAGCGTTTTGCCGTCGGTCAGGGATGTGAACCCGGTGTCGTCGTCCTCCGCCAAAAAGTCGTTGGACGCGTCGGTGTCGAGTGGGCGCAGCGTGATGTTGCGCCACCGGATCTCGCCGCCGTGTGTCTGCAACTGGATCGGGCCACGACGTCGCAGCGGTTCGTTTCGCCGCCAAAAGTTTTCCATGATCGCACGATCGACGACCATTTGGTCGTTGAGCCAAACGCTCGTTCGTGCGCCAACTTGAACGACACGAACTTTATTCCATTCGCCGAAGGGGCGGTCCGCGAGCACGAGCGGGTTCTTGCCGGGATTGCCTTTGGAGTTGTTCCACAATCCGCCGCTGCCGAGGTTCGCTCCGATCGAAAAGTTCGACTCCTGAGTTGCGTCCCAGATTTGAACCTGCGGGGTTCCTTTGAGGTAAATGCCGCTGTCAGCCTCTGGAACCGTTTTGTATTCGAGTTGCAATTCGTAGTCTTCGAATTCCTCGTTGGTCGTCAGGTACGGGCCGGTGCCGTCATTGAGGAGTTCCCCGTTTTCGATGCTCCAGTGCTTGGTGGCGTCTGCGGTCCATTCGCTGATCTTTTCTGATTTCTCCTTCGCGGACATCTCATCGAGTTTGTACGGATCGAAGTGCGGTCGTCCGTGCCACCCGTCCATGTTCACACCGTTGAACAAACGGCGTGCACCGGAGTTGTCGTCGGCGTGCAGAGTAACGGGCCAGCCAGGGAATTCGTTTTCCGGATTTCCGTCGGTCACATCGACGAGAAACCGGTAGCTGTGAATTTCGTAGGTTTGGGTTTTGGGGTCCAGCAATACGTAGCCGAAGCCACTTCCCTTTTGGTGTGCCCGCTCGTACCGATTCGACGATTTCGGGACGATCGGATTTCCAACGGCGTAGATGTAAACGAGGTTGCCAAAACCGTCGACGTACTCACCCGTGTTAGGCAGGTCATGCATTGGGCGGTTCGTGTGAGGCATGTTTTCTTCGTCGGGACGCCACCATCGTGGATAGCCGGCCGAAATTGCGGGAGTGCAGAAGGACCAGTTCGAATCGCGTTGTTGTTTGACCCCGTATTGGCTGAGGGTTGTCAAGTGTTGATCGCCACTAATGTGCAATGCCTTTGATTTTCGGAGCAAATCGACCGCACGGTTACGTGCGGTCTGCGGCCATGCACCGGAATCGAGGTCGCCCAGGAGATAGCCGTTGTAGTTCCCGTGGTGAGTCGCAACGCCCGCGAAGACGGTTTGCGAGAGCAGCACTTTTATGTTGGCGCCTCGCCAATCGTCGGCCCAATGCTTCAGGAATGCCTCTTGGCGTTCGCCCAGCAATTCGAGGCCCGGTTTGTCGAGAGCTGACGTGTCGAATCCTCGTTCGGTGACGTGGTCCGCCCGGCCCGATCCTGTGTCGACTTTCTCCGGACCGCTTTTGAATTGCCGGTCCGCGATAATTGCAAAACTAACGCCGCCGTAGACCATGTCGCCGAAATAAACGCTCATGCCTTGCGCCGCCGGCGTCGGATCGAAAGGTTCGGGATGATGACCGACACAGGTTCGGTGGACGGCGTTGACCATTCGGACCGGTTCGCGGTAGCCGCCTTTTGATGAGGCGCCGCTGTCTTTCCCGTCCTCCATGTTCATGGGTGTGCCACCTTCACCCCAGATGTTTCCCTGAAAGACGTCATGGTCGTCAGGAAGGCATAGTGTCGGGCTGTGTCGCATCGGTTCACCAAACGCCCATCCGAACATGTAGAACTTGCGAAGGTAGTTTACGATTGCCTTTTCAGCTGGTTCCCGGATGATCCCGTAACCGCCGTTGCCTTCGTAGAGTTGGTCTCCGGAGAAGTAAAGCAGGTCGGGATTCAAACGCAGCAGGTTCTCGGCAACCGGGGCGTAAGGGAAGCCGGAATCATGTTGGCAGGTCAAACCCGCGAACTTCACCGGACGGTCTTTCGGGTTGGCTTTGATCGTGCCCGACCATTCATGCTGGCTCGGTTCACCGTCACGATAGGATTGTTCATAAACCACTCGGAATACGACATCCGACGACTCGTCCCAGTTGGGGATGCGGAATGTGGCTGTCCACGCGTCGTGATCGAGTGTGGCGTCGGCGACCGGTTCCCATTGCTCGCCACGCTTGACCTGCAATTGCAGTTCGTCGGAGTCGTTTTCCCCGAGTGGCGGAGTCAACGCGGTGAGCTTGAGTACGAAGCCCTCATCGCTTCGTGAATCGGAGAGCGAATACATCGTCCATAGAATAGGACCCCAGGCGGCATCGCGATTAACGGTGAACGCATCGCCGGACGCCTCCCAGTTATGAATGCGATAGCGTGACATGCCGATGCGGGTGCGGTAATTCGAATTCAGGTTGCACCCGATTGCAACGTTCCCGCGAACTGCGTCTGACGCGACGATCGTCGACATGGATCCGACGGTCTCGTGTTCTTCGTTGAGTGCGTGGAGGGTCAGTTCGACGTCGTTTCCGTGCGGGATACCGACGAGCTTGATCGTCACGTTTCCCAACGCGGTGGGCTTATCGAATTTCTTCGATTCGTCGTTGATGAACAGTTCTCCTTCGCGGATCCCCGCGACAACGGGACCTTGCTTTACTATCCCCCCCGCCTTCTTTGGTTTGCGAGGTCCGTTATTCGCCGCGAAGCAGTTGCTCTTCACCTCGTCGAGTTCACTGCGTACACCGATCATAAATCCGACACTGCTGTCGACATCTCCGTGCTGAACTTCGCTGACGACGGCGCTCATCCGAAAGCTACCGGTCGGGTTGTTCAAGTGATGTGTCAGCAGGTGAACGTTTCGATAGCCGGCTGCGGAGACGAGTTCTGCTGCACCGTCGACGATCGCCCAATTTTCCATCGGGTTGGCCCAGTACTCGGCACCCAACCAGATGCGGTCATGATCTCGTTGCCACGACGAGAGATGCGGATTCACGCCGAGCGATCCAGGATTGTCGGCGACGCCCTCCGTGTTGTCGGCAAATGCGGGGGAGACGAGCGTGCCGGACAACGCACCGAGTAGTTTCAACGATTGACGGCGACTGTACATGGATAGACCGGGGGTTCGAGGGAAATGGAGCGTCTTGGAAGATGTAAGAGCGGAAGCGAAGTACAAAAGGGCGTGTTTGAGTGGTCGCGACCGATGGCTGCGACAATATGCATACGCTGTAGGGGCCTCGACCGTCTCCCGGGCGCGGTATGATGCCGACAATGCCTCTAGAATGAGCGGATGCAAATGTCGTCACCACATGTTTGCCTGCATCGCAGACGACACGCGGTATTAACGGACGTCCATTTGAATAACGCTCATCAATGAGTAGGCGGTTTCGGACTTCATGGCCTTCAGAAGGAGAACAGGGTGCCTCATCATACCTATAAAAAGATCGAGATTGTCGGGACGTCCACCGTGTCCATCGAGGATGCGATTAATAATGCGGTCGAGCATGCTTCCTCGACGGTGCGTGGCCTCAGTTGGTTCGAAGTCGTGGAAACTCGAGGAACGATCGGTGAGGGCAAAGTTGCTCATTGGCAAGTGACCGTGAAAATCGGATTCACGCTCGATTGAGCTTTGCCGATGAGCTTAGGGCGTCACTGAAACGATCGTTTTTCGTTGTTGCACCGGATACCACTGTTCGATCGCTTTGGCTAACTCAGCGACAACGTCCGCGTTATCGCTGGCGATGTTGTGCTGTTCGTTTGGATCGGCAATGAGGTCAAACAACTGTGGCCCCTTTTCCGTTCTTGGGTGAGTGGACGCGTATCGGTTTGCTTCGCCATCGTACGTCAGCAGCAGTTTCCATTTTCCGCGGATCGCCCACCGGAACAACAGCGACGCTTCCGGGTTTTCGATATCTGCGATATCGTGTGCGAAGCTTTCACCGAAGATCGTGTCACGCTCAATCGCGTTACCTGATTGGAGTTCGGGCAGTAGATTAAGGCCCGGCAGCCCATTGGGGATTTCGGCACCTGCGGCCGCGAGAATCGTGGGGAAGATGTCGATACTCGACGTCAGTTCCGTTCTCTCGCCCGGACGAATCTTGCCCGGTAATCGATAGAGGATAGGTGTTCGGATTCCGCCTTCATACGGCGTTTGCTTCGAGCGCGGAGCGTATTTGGAACTCGTAGGACTCTGGATCCAGCCGTTATCGGTGACGTACACGACTAACGTGTTGTCTCGTAGGTCTTTGTCGTCGATTAATTTCAGAACTTCGCCGCACGTTTCGTCAAACCAATCGCACATTGCGTAGTACTTCGCAATCGAGATCGGATGATTGTCGCGATACTTGTTGAGAATGCGTTCGGGAGGATTGTGTGGCGAGTGTGGCAGGAACGGTGCGTACCAAAGTAAGAATGGGCGTGCCTCTTCAACGGCCATGTCAACGAACTCAGCAATCGGTTCAATCCCCTGGCGTCCGATGGCGAGCCCGTCGTCACCGTGTCGGCCGCCCGGTTGCGGGAACCCTCGAGTCATCCCGTGCGTGAAGCCACCGTGTTGGTAACTGCCTTCCCAAAACTTGCCGCTTTGGTGACTGAGGTATCCCTTTCGACCGAGCGTTTCAGGCAGTGTCTCGAACCGTTCGACGTAGGAAATCAACTGAGAACATCGTTGACGATACAAGTCGGAATTGCGCTCGGCGTATTTAGGCGACGGATCATTTCCCGTCACGCCGTGTACGGACGCGTATTGACCGGTCAGCATCGTCATCAGCGACGGACGGCAGAGTGCCGTGGGGACGTAGCCTCGCCGAAACACCGCACTCTCTTTGGCCAACTGGTCCAAATTGGGTGTTTGGATATCGGGGTGCCCCATAAAGCTATAATCGTTCCAAGCCTGATCGTCAGAGATCAGCAACACCACGTTCGGTGGTCGCTCTGAGTTCCCTCCCGGATTCGGCGCCTGCGCAAACGCGAAATCGGGGCCGCCAATCAAGCAAATCGTGGCCAGAAAGACGGCCAGGGGATGGGCGTAACGCATTGGCATGCATCTCGGTTGTGGGGAGTGGGAGGCAGGGGCAGCCCCCGATGGGGGCGCAGGGCCAATATAGTCGGCCGGTAATTGGAATTAAACGCCCTCCGGGAGCGGGCGTGAAAGTGGCTGTTCATCGTGGTTTCCAGGGGGAAACGCGGTTGGGCGGAAGAATATCGGGATTTTTCCGGTTTCTCGTTGCCGAAACGACCGATTGTGTTTGGTGAGGTTGTCAACATTGGGGCGGTTCGCTAGACTTCGTCGCTTCCAAAATACCCCTACCCTCCTTCCCGTTCTCTCATTTCAGATTCGCTGCCATGACCATGGATCGTAGCCTCAAGGTGCAAGCCGGGGCCATTAAAAGTCGCAACGTTTTGACCCGCGCCGAGCGCATCGCACGCTTGAAAGAACTCGACAAGTTCGACGAGAACGCCAGCATCATTGGCATGGCGAAGACTCGCGTGCAAAAGATCTCGCTGAAGAAGAAGAAGAAAGTGAAGAAGGCCGAGGAAAAATAGTCCTCGCGGCTCAGTTTCTTCGATCAATAATCGAAAACATGCAACGGCCAACGTCTCGTGCGATTGGCCGTTTTCGCTGCGCCGATGGGTGTCAAGTCTGGCTTCTTGACCTCGGTTCGAGCTGCCCACTCGTTGGTTTGATTGGCTCGTTGGTTTGATTTTCGCGTGCCAGTCCTCTCTTGGACTTTGGGCGAACCAAAATGGGACGCTTAATCGCTTCCTGCAACAGCACGGAGCATCCTCAGGGGATGGCAAAGAAAAGTTGCTAGAAATAGGCGTCCGGCACCGGTCGGTTTGAAATGCAGATCTTCTGCACGGTGCTTTGGGGTAGTAAAGACGCAAATTGGAAACGCGGGTTAGCCAAATATCATCGTGAGTGCTGTCAACGCTGCTCCGATGGTTCCGCAGATCCCGACGAGAATGCCTAGGGCTTTGCCTTTCTTCAAAGTCGATAAATCGAAGTAATCAAGGACGTTGCCTTTGAAGAAATACATCAGCAAGAGCGACTGAATGACTATCCGCACGCTGTGTTTGATCATGTAGAACTCGGGGCCGCGAGCGGTGCCCTCGAGTTGATCGGCCATCGAGACAACGGTGTAAAGTGCCGACGCATTTCGAAGTACGCCGTAGACATAGTAAAACGCAGCGAGCCACCATCCCCAGCGAGTTCCCATCCACATTCCGATGCCGGACGCGATCGTCAATACGGATAGAAACATCACGCCGACGATAACGAGCACTGGCGGGATGCCCATTGCACGTAAAGACTCCTCCATCGAGTCAAGTCGGGCGAACATAAGGAACTGCACCCCGAAGAGCACCAATCCGCCTAATAAGTGAAGCACTGCGAGTACGGAAACCCCCACAGGTCGCTTGGTAGATCGAGGGGCATTCACTAACGCACTGTTGTTCGAAACGGACGCAAACAAAGGCGAATCGTAAGGGTTTTTAGTCACAGGGCTCTCGGCGTTTGATGCGAAAGTGAGTGCGTGAGTTTTGGTTTGCCGTGTCGCTTTCCAGCGTAGCTGAACGGGATCAGCCGTTGATTTCTGCGGAGAGCTTTTCGCGGAAAATCTTGCTGTTGTGGCGGATGTCGACAGGGAGCGGCGTGTTGCGGATAACAAAGTCGTTGATCCGGTGTGTCAGCGGATTGCGAGACGCGACATCGCGAAGGCTTTGGATCAACGCGTCTCGATGGGACGGGGAATCGGCGAGCGATAGATCGCAGGGTTGGATGATCATGACCGGCGTCTGCTGACCAACCGAACCACGTCCGACGAGTGCGCATTTTTCGACGTCAGGGTGCACGTTGAAAACCGCTTCGCAGGGCACGGTATAGAACGTTCGATCCGCCGAGATGACTCGATGAGCTTTGCGTCCGCAGAACCAGAAACGGTCATCTCCATCGAGATAGCCGACGTCGCCCATGCGGTGCCAAATTTGGTCTCCGTCGGCGACTTTGTGGATGAGGTTTTGATCCGTTCGGGTCACGTACTGACGCGTGACCATCGGGCCGCTAACGAGTAGTTCGCCGATTTTGCCTCGAGCGAGTTCGTTGATCTCGTCGAGCGTTTTGATTGCTCCGTCATTGATCTCGATAACCTTCCACTGCACGCTGGCGAACCGAGTTCCGACACAGACGCCTTTGCCTTTGTTCGCGGCGGGACCCGTCGCCGTGATGACTTGTCGGGACTCGATCGATGCGATCGGAAGCGCCTCTGTGGCGCCGTACGGCGTTTCAATATCAGCGTCTTCGTGAACGAACCGTCGTAGGCTCGCGAGTGTTGCCGCGGGCACGGGCGCACCCGCAGACAAAACTCTGCGCAGCGTTGGGAATGGTCGTCCGATCGCGTTGGTCTCGCACCATCGTGTCACGGTTCGCCAAAGCGCCGGTGAACCGAATGCTTGGTCAACTTCCCACTGGCGGGCGGCCGCGATTAGTTTTTTAGGATCCACATCGGCGGGGCGTGTCGGATCCATGTCGGGAATGATGGTGGTGACGCCCATCACGGCATCAAACAATCCGAACAACGGAAAACACGCGAGGTCGCGAGAACCCCGTTTGATATTGTATCGCTCGGCGATGCGATCGATCTGCGAATGGAACGTCCCGTGCGTGTAGGCGACGCCTTTGGGAGGGCCGGTGCTGCCGGTGGTGAAGATAACCGCGGCCTCGTCTTCGGCGCTGATTTGCGGCAGCACGATGTTGGATTGCGTTCCCATTGCGGTGATCTGCGAAAGGGTTTTGCCACCCCAGAACCAACGTCTGCCGACGGTGACATTCCACCGTGCCGAGGGAAATCGTTTTCGCAGCACGGTACGAATCGCTTGCGCTTTTGGGATCCCAACAAAACCGTCCGGGTTGATTTCCTGCAGGCAGTTGATGAGGTGTTTGCGATCCATCCCCGGATCGATCAGCACGACGGTCACTCCAGCCTTCATTAACGCGAACACGAGTTCGATGAACTGGGCCCCGAACGGTACCAGACTGATCAGTCGCATTCCCGGACGCACGCCCCACGCCGTTAGTCCGCGAGCGATCAATGTGCTTCGGTCATCCAACGTTTTGAACGTGGTCAAAGTGTAATCCCGGTCCAAGCCATCCGGTTTGGGAGGTCCGGAAGGTTCAGCGATCGCGATCGCTCCGGGCAACATTTTGGCAATGTGCGTAAGCCGATCAGCTACATTTCCTGTCGTAAAATCAACTGACGGCGTGCTCGAACAGGATGCAGCCGTGTTCGACTCGGACGATGGTTCGTGGTCGTCTGCGGATGCGTTCATACAGATCTCGATTTTAAAACGGAAATGATTTGTTCAGCCAGGTTGTTCGTGACGGCGGATTGAGCGGATTTCCAGCCGGGGATGGCGTTGACTTCGATGAGTCGGTACTCACCTCCTCGATCCAGCTCGATCAGATCGACGGCCGCAATCGTCAATTCAAACTCGCGACAAACACGTAACGCGAGTTCACGCCATTGGTCGGTGCATTCGATTGCCTCGGAACGGCCTCCCGCGCGGACGTTTGTACGGAAGTCATTTTGGCACGTCCGGCGAATTGCATGAACATCGTGACCGACGACCAACAGACGCACGTCACTGCCCCCGGGCGGGCAGAATTCTTGAACGTAGAATACCGATCCGATTTGTTGTAACGTCGTGAATGTCGTCCACGCCAATTCGGCATCACGCAGACGCAACACGCCGCGACCTTCGCCACCGAAGATCGGCTTCACAACGACATCGCCGCCGAATTTCTCAAACGCTTCCATCGCGTCGGCGCGAGACTGAGTGACGATCGTCGCCGGGGTTAAGATTCCCAAACGCGCGACGCGAGCCAGCGTTGCGTACTTGTCGATCGCGAGTTCGAGCGATGCGGGCGGATTCACAAAACTAGGATGTTGTCCCTTTGCTTTGCGGCGATAGTATTCATCGTGCAGCGTCGACAATCGATAAACGATTTGCTCGGTCGATCCGGCGGGCATCGTTCGCGTGTACAGGCCATCGAACTCGTCGAGTCTCATGGGAAGCGGTCGATCGACGTCAACCGATTGGCACGCCGCGCGGGTGTGAGGTCCCGCCCCGTCTACTTCGGCGGTGAGCGTTTCGTAGTCTGCAAAGAACAGTTCGACGCCCAACTTGGTGGCCGCAGCATGCAACTCAGACAGGTGCCACCCGAGCGGTAGCAAGGGAGACCGGTGAAAAGACCGACCTCCGAGAACGAGGATGCGTGGCGCACTCACGCCGAGATGTCCGGCATCACGAGTCGAATCCAAAGGAATCGCGAAGGATCGCGGGAGCGAGTTCTCCGCTACGCCATGCTCGACCGCTAACGAGCGAATGGATCGTCACGACGGCGGGACTGAACAGCATCGGATCGACTTTGTAAAAATCGTAATCGTATTGCTTGAAGATTTTCGCGAACGGCTGTCCAAAATCGCCCGACGATCGGCTGGGGACTTTCTCGGCGACCGCGTCAATCGCGTCATCCTCCGCGTCGATCCACAACGCGACTTTGGCGCCATAGAGCATCGCGTCATTGGTGCGTCCGATACCACCGACGGTGTCACCGGATTTCGCACACGGTGGCAATGGCGCGACGCCGGTCGCGGAGATGACTTTGGCGACATCGAAATCCAAGGCATGGAGTTTGTGTAACGCCGTTTCGATGCTGCGAGCGACAACTTGAACGCTGCCTGCGATCGAGGTGCTCGGGGCGATACCGAGGCAGAGTCGATCCGCCGTCACGCCGCACTCGGACGCCATTTGAGCAATCACGTCTTCGTCAGGCATTCGATCCGACTCGAGAACACCGACGGCAAAATCATCTTCGCCGGCGGACTGCACGAGTCCGAGATGTTCCAGCATTTCCTCGCGGCCGCGGAGCATTCGCATTGGGCCGCTCCCCATTGCGAAGAATTTGTCAACGGAGACCGGCCACCCTGCATATTGGCCTCCCAAGCAGGCTTCGATGGGTTGGTCAGTGCGGACATGGACCGCGTTGTCGGCCACCATCTCGGGTTCGGCAGGACCGACCGAAACAGCGGCACCATCACCTAAACAGAACCTCGCCAAGAGCAATCCGGCGTGCAACGATCCGGGGCACGCGATCCCGCAATCGAGAACTTTTGCTCCTCCGATCTCGGCGCCGATTGCCCGGAAATCATTAACGCGATTCCATGACTCATCGAATAGCGTGTGGGCACGCTGGTGAAGCCGGGCGGCGTTGATTGCTGGTTGGAATGTCATCCGCGTATGTTGAACGCTGATGATTCGATTGTCCAGCTAGGGTTGCTTGAGAACGAGTATGAGGGCAACCAATAACACGACGAAAATGCATGCCAGCATCATGCTGATCGCGACCCGTTTTCGCGACATTCGCTTTTTGTTCGTGTCGAGTACTTTGCCTCCGGCGCGGATCTCGACCCTCGAGTCCGAGGCCGGATCACTATTGATCGTCGCGGACGCGGCGGTAGGCATCGCAGTGGCAGGTGTTGAAGCGGGAGCCATCGAATTCGGTGAGACGGATCCGTTGTTCTGCGTCGTCGCACTGGCACCAAAAATCGGCAGTACTTCTTTCGCGATTCGCCAATCGGCCCAACCGTCACGCCACAGCATTGCGTTATCGGCGACGCGGCCTTCTTGTATCCATTGACCGAGTGTGGGGCCGTTGGCGGGGCCGTATTGCCCACCGCTCGGCGGTCGTACGTACCACGTCGACGAGGCGTCGCCAAGGATATCGTCCATGCTCGGCTGGGCAGGTGCGGATACCCGGGGGGCGACGGGTTGGGAGCCCGGATGAGACGCCACGGAGTGAGGACTCGTTTGCGCCGCCTGCGAGTGGTTTGAGTGACCGGAGTCGTGGCTGGTTTTTGGTGAAGCCAAAGGGGATGCTGAGACAGGCTCTTGCGCGACTGCCGTGCCTCCTGATTGGATGTCGGAATCGCCTGAGGAGGTTGTCGAAGCCTGCGCCACTCGTTGAGCAGGTTGCCCATGGCCAGATGTCGCCGCGACGCTGTTGGTCGACTCGTCAGCGTCGTGGGAGTGAATCGGCGTCGAGGTCTCGGTGTCATGAGTGGGAATGCGGAAACGCACCGAGCACGAAGGGCAAATTCCCCTTCGTCCGGCCAGTTCTGATTTTATGTTCAATCGCTTGCCACAAGCGTGACAAGCAAAACGAACTCCCATTTTTACTTTCCTTTACAGGCCGCATTCGCGGTGTGCGGATCCGACATGGCGATGAATAGCGTGATGCGGCTGAGAGGCGAGGTTTGGAAACGGCGACATTCAGATTTAGAAAACACCGCCCGATGACACGATAAGCGCCCCAGTATAATTGATCGCACCGCGTTCGTGGAATTTACACACGCCTGCCCGCCGAGCAAATCGGTATTTAAGGACTCGGCCGTGGTGGCGATTGAAACGGCGGTAGCTGAATAGGCTAATGCCCTCGCAGGATCGACCCCGGCGACCGATTCGATTGCTCGGTGCCCATCATCGTCGCTCGTCATCTTCGCCGGCTACGAAACGATTATTTCGCCGGCATAAGATCGAGAACCGCGGTAATCATTGCCGGAACTGAAACACGGAAGGTCTCCTCCGCATCCGGGTAATAGATGGCCGAGTGCAACGACGCGGGCGGAATACCGAGTTTTTCAAAACGATCGAGCCTTGCTCGGCTGACCGTTCCCACCCGGTACATCAGAATCGGTACGCCCGCGATCCCGTACCGGCTGAAGTCTTCTCCACCCATGGAGGGGTCGTCTTCCAAAATATTGTCGCTGCCAAATTGTTCACCGAACAGCTTTCTCATCCGTGCGGCAAGTTCCGCGTCATTCTTCAGCGAAGGGGTTCCTTCGCTGATTTCGAAAGTCGGTTCGGGAGCATCGTGAGCCTGAGCGACCGCAAACGTGCGCCGTTTGATCGCGGCCAGTACTTTCTCTCGCACCTCCTGACTGTAACTACGTACGGTCAGTTGCAAGTGACAATCGTTGCCGATGATGTTGTGTTTGGTGCCGCCATGGATGGAACCGACCGTGACGACCGCCGGATCGATCGGCGCTACTTCGCGACTGACGATCATCTGTAGCGACATGACCAGTTCGGCCGCTTGGGTGATCGGATCGATCGTGGTGTGAGGGGCCGAACCGTGCCCGCCACGTCCGTGCATTGTGATGTCGATGCTGTCCACGTTCGCCAACGCGTAGCCGGGCCTAAGGCCGATTTCGCCGGTCGCGGTGTCGGCGCTGCAGTGCATCGCAAGGGCGAAGTCTGGTTGAGGAAACCGCTCAAACAGCCCGTCCTCGAGCATCGCTTTGGCGCCCGCGCCCCGTTCTTCGGCAGGTTGTCCGATCGCGAGCAGCGTTCCCGACCAAGCGTCTCGATGTTCGGCGAGCCACTCGATGACGGTGGTGAGATTGGTCATGTGAACATCGTGACCACATGCGTGCATGATCCCTGTCGTGCTGCCGTCCGCGCGCGCGGTGGTTTGCTGTGACGCGTAGGCAACGGGCGTTTGTTCGGTAACCGGTAATCCGTCGAGATCGGTGCGTAGCATGACGACGGGCCCTTCGCCATTTTTTAAAGTGCCGACGATCCCGTGCCCGCCGACACCCGTGGTCATCTCGAGTCCCGCGGCGCGCCATCGTTCGGTGAGCTTTGCCGCCGTTTTTTCCTCCTCGAAGGAAACCTCCGGGTGAGCGTGCAGCCAAGTGTAGAGTTGCAAGACGTTGTTCATTTCAGAATCGAGCCAAGCGTTGACATCGGGTTTCGCCGCGGGTGTCTCGCGAATCGTGTTCGCGTCATCAGCGATTGAGCGGGAAGCGGGATAGATCACACAAATCGCGAAAAGTAACAACGCAGCCATGCATTTTGAGCGGGTAAGTCGATCCGATGTCGCATTCATCATGGGGCTTTCCTGGAAGTCCGTTTTTTCGAGTCGCCGATCGGCAAACGTCCGGCCGGCAGGCATTCTTATATTACCTCAATCATCGCCTCGCGAGTTGGCCCTCCAATGGCTCGCTTTCCGAGCCAATATTTGGGATAAACGAGTGTCTCATCTTCAGGATTGAGCTTCGACTGCCGATTCCTGCCGCCTATCTCTCCTGTCTTTCCCGAATTCACCTTGATTTCAATCGCACGAAGTATTTGTTTGTGGATATCGGCCGGCCTGTTGGTTGCGATTCCGTTTTTGCTCGCGGTCGACTTCGGCGGCGTTTATCACTGGAGCCAATACGTCGCGGCGATCGCGATGATGGTCGCGGTTCTCTTCGCGATTCCTGGATTGAGCGATACGACGGCATCGACGAGCATCCGGCAGCACGCGATTTTGTTGCCGCTGGGGATCTTGGTGGCATGGGCATGGTTCCAAACGTTGCCTCTTCCCGGTGGGATTGTGGCGTGGTTGAGTCCGGGGTCACACGTCGCCTACACGCAGTGGCTAGATGGGCTGGTCGGATCGGCTCAACAGGCCGCGAGTTATCCGATCTCGATTTCGCCGGAAGATACCATTCATGTCGCGTCGCTATTCACTGTTCTGATCCCGTTGTGCTTTGCCGCGTCGCTCGTCTTTCACGGTCGCTTGCGATTACAGGTGCTCCTCAGTGCGATCGCGATCACGGGAGCGAGCGTCGCGATTCTGGGCTTTTACCGGAAACTGGATCCGACTGCGGATCTGTGGATGTTTACACCACGTTCGACATCGTTTGGAGGTTTTGTTAATCGCAACAATGCCGCGTTAATGCTCAACCTCGGACTCGCCTCGAGTCTTGGGTTGTTGTCATGGCGAATGATGGCATTGCATGCGGTGGAATTAGACGATCCGGAATTTGAATTTAACGATTTGTTGGCGTTGGTTTCCGATCGCGAGTCGTTCGTCGGTCTGCTTTCCGGGACGGCGTGCATCGCGGGGTTATTGGTGAACGGGTCTCGCGGTGGCGTGGTTGCCGCGATGTTCGGGTTGATGTTGGCGTTCGGTTACGTCCGACCGCGTCGCGGGTTGATCAGCGTTCCCGTTCTCCTGGTCGTGTTGGCGATCTCGGTGGCTGTTTTGATCACGCCGATGAATCTGAATTTGGAATCGATCAGTCGCTGGGAGTTTTTCTCCGAAGAGGCTGATACGTTGCAGAGTGACGGACGATTGCTTCACTGGCAGGACGGATGGCGAGCGGCGAAGGCACACTTGCCCGGGGGAGCGGGAGTCTCCGCGTACGCGTACGCCTATTTGCCACATCAGGTGGTTTCGCCGAGTTCATGGTTTGAACACGCAGACAACCTCTGGTTGGAGATGCTGGTCGAGACCGGCATCGTTGGAGTGATCGTGGCCGTTTGGTTCTTGACAATTCTGCTGATCGCATTGAATCGATTGTCGTACTCCGCCGACCCGCTCGACCAGGGTGTACGAGTGGCAGGATGGTACGCGATTTCCGCGATCGCGGTTTCGCAATTTTTTGACATGGGAATGGCCATCCCTGCGAACTTGATCGCGGCGTTATTGATCTGCACGGCAATCATCTCGCGAGATATCGCCAACGGTGGCGCCAGCGCGAAGCCACCATCGCTCGATGCGGAGAGCTATCACGGCCACGGCGATTACGGTGACTATGAAGACGAATACGATGATGAGGAGCCTGCGAAAGAAGACGACTCGACTGCGTCTTCCTCTCCCAAAATCCGGTTGAAGTCGAACCGAAAGGGAACCGGTATCGCGAGTCTGTCTACACCGGGGTGGGTAGGCTCGACCGTGTTGGCAGTGACTTCGATCGCGTTGGGGGCGTTGGCAATGCCTGGGCTCCGCCAGGATGCGATCTCGGGCTCGATGCTGAGCCGCCTCAAGGATGAATACAACGAGTGGCGTTTAAATGCCGAATCGCTTGCAAAAATGGAGGACGCGTTGAAGGAGCGGGTTGCGACGAGACCATCACCCCTGATTCGTGGCCGACTTGCGATGGTGCAGCGTGATCGTGGACGCATCGCGGAAACAACCGAGTGGCGTCCGCAGACGAAAGAGCAAATGCTCAGTATCTATCGGCAAGTCGATCTGCAGCGCCGCGAGCTTCCGTATCCTCCCCAGCCCAAGCCGCCGGTTCCCAAAACGTTTGAGAGTCAATCACATTACGCCGACGCATGGCAAACGTGCCTCGATACGCTTCCGGTGTGCCCGCTCGCCCAAGAACCCCGCGGCAGTTTGCTGAGGCTTAAACCCGTAATGGTGAGCACGGAATCCCAAATCCAACCCGGTCAACTCTCCCCGGCGAATGTTGCCGATAACGCGGCGAAGCATCTGCTGGTCTTCTACGCCGGTGACTCCGCTCGTCAATTCGCACTGGGCAAGGACGCGCTATCGCGTGGGGACATGGCCCAAGCAACCGAGGCTTTCCACGCCGCGCTTGAGAGCAGTGCGAACCTGACACCCCAGGTCATGCGATTACTCCGCGAGCATCCTGCGTTGTCCGTCGCGGATGTTATCCCGAATGAGTCGCGAGCGATGCGATTGGCGGCGACGGACTATCTGAAGTGGGAAAATCCTGATCCTGAGTTCTTCCACCGAGCGACCGAAACCATTCGATGCGGTGAAGGCGAATCCATGGCGCAACGTGCATCCTGCCACGCCGTTGTCGGCGATGTGCATTTCTATCTCGGCGATACCGAAAAGGGGCAGGACTACTATCAACGGGCTATTCGATTGGCACCGGATCAGGCAAGGTATCGAGTGAGCCTGATTGAACACCTTATGGCCAAAGGGATGAATTCCCAAGCATTGGCTCAGGCACGACAGGGACGGCAGAGTATCTCGGATGATCCACGATTCCAACGCTTTATCGACAAAATCGCCGACGCAAATCGCGAAGCACTCAATGCACCGGGCGACGTCGCACCGGTCGATCGTAAGAAAGTCGACGCGATCCTGAATGGCACTCGGTAGCGAACTAATTAAACTATCGCCCTATGAATACATCACCTGCCGCCTCCGTCTCATTTTTCGACAAAATCCAGACCAAACAAGCCACGATTGGGATCGTCGGTTTGGGATACGTCGGCCTGCCACTCGCAATCGCCTATGCCGATGGTGGGTTCAACACCGTCGGTTTTGATATCGATGGCGAGAAGACTCGGCAAATCAACGCCGGTTGCAGCTATATCAAACACATCGCGGCAGACACGATTTCTCGTGGAGTTCGGTCGGGCAAGCTGGCCGCCACGACGGATTTCAGCCAGATCAGCGAAGTCGACGCGATCATCCTTTGCGTCCCCACGCCGTTGGACGAACACTTCGAACCTGATCTGTCCTACGTGGTAAAAACCATCGAAGCGATTGTTCCTCACCTTCGTTCGGGGCAAACCATCAGCCTGGAGAGCACCACTTATCCCGGTACGACGGAGGAAGAGTTGGTCTCGCGCGTCGAAGCCGCAGGATTGCGAGTGGGTACAGACGTGTTTGTGGTTTACTCGCCCGAACGCGAAGACCCCGGTAACCCGGAATTCGCAGCCACCAACATCCCCAAGGTTGTCGGCGGCCAGACGCCGGCATGCTTGGAGGCCGGTTCGGCTCTCTATGGAAGCGTTTTTGATCAAATCGTTCCGGTCAGTAGTACGGCGGTCGCCGAGTTGACGAAACTGCTCGAGAATATTTACCGGAGCGTGAACATCGGTCTGGTCAATGAGCTCAAGCTGGTCGCGGACTCGATGGGGATCGACATTTGGGAAGTGATCGCCGCAGCGAGCACCAAACCGTTCGGTTTCAAACCGTTCTATCCCGGCCCAGGACTGGGCGGACACTGTATCCCGATCGACCCGTTCTATTTGACGTGGAAAGCGCGTGAGTTCGGTATTCATACGCGTTTCATCGAACTCGCCGGCGAGATCAACCGTTCCATGCCGGCGCACGTCGTCCGCCGGTGTGCCGATGCGTTGAATATGCAAAAGAAACCGCTCAACGGCAGTCGCGTGTTGATGATCGGGTTGGCATACAAACCGAACGTCGACGATGACCGTGAATCGCCGTCGTACGAATTGCTCGAACGTTTTCACGCGGCGGGATCTGAGATCGACTATCACGACCCCTATGTGCCCGTCATCCGGCCATCGCGGGAACATGCACACTGGGCAGGCAAGGAAAGCGTTCCGTGGGATCGGGCCACAATCGCCGGATACGATCTCGTTCTAATTTCGACATGGCACGAATGCTTAGACATCAATGAACTGGCGCAGTGGTCGCAGTTCATTGTCGATACCCGCAACGCGACCGGTGGCTTATCACCTGAAATTCGACTGGCCAAAACACTCAAGGCATAGTGACTGTCGACGTGTCGCTCTTCAAGTGAGGGCGTGGATCCAATCCTCCAGAGACGTCAATCGAGAATCTACTCGGTAGCCACCGTCGCCAGACGGTGGACCACGCTCTCGCTGTCGAGGGATAAGGTCCACTCGACGTCGTGCGGCAAGGTTCTCTGCTCCGGTGCAGTGCTAGGTTACTCTGCGTCGTCGGACGGCTCTGTCTCTTCGGTCGCCTCGTCTTCTTCGGGGGCCTCCACTTTCTTCGGTGGGCCGAGTAATTCTTCGAGCGATTTGTCGAGCCGATTGCCTCTTGCGGAGAGCGAAACGACTTTTCCGTCACGATCAACGAGGATCGCCGTTGGGATGCCTGACACGCCGTAGTATCTCGCGATCGGATGGTTCCAGCCGGTGCCGTTTTCTTCGTCACCGACGAGATTCACCCACGCGATTTCTTCTTTCTCGATGCACTCTTCCATCGCTTTGATGGTTCGGTCCATGTTGATACCGACGATTGCGAATTCATCTCCATACGCCGCGAGGTTTCGTTTCATGTTCGGGATTTCACCACGACAAGGGCCGCACCACGACGCCCAGAAGTCGACCAAGACGACGCGACCTCGGTATTCGGACCAGTCAAACGGTTCACCTTCGGCGGTAGTGCCGTTGAGTTCCATTTCGTTGCCGAGCAATCCGATCCGGCGAGCGGAACCTCGCGCTCTAGATGCCATCTCCTTCATCCGTTCGTCGTCGGATTGCTCCATCCGGTCAGCGATGTTGTTGTACAGCGAAACGGCCATCTCGGTCTGTTCCGCCGCACCGAGTGCGCCCGCGAGTTGAGAGGCGAGAGAATAGAGTTCCGCGTTCATGCCGCTCTCGTCGGCAATCTGCAGAACCTCATCGACGAGTTTCTGCCGTTCGTCCTGGTCCATTGCTCGAGCTCCGCGGACCTCTGTCGCTAACTTCTCCATGCGTGCAAAATTTTGGATCTCAGGACGATCGTCATCTGCAAACGACTCGATTAATTCTTCGAGTTCTTTCGCCGCGTCTTGATCAACACGTGCAAGGAACTTCAACGCTGGCATTTGCAACCCGATCGCCTTAAGTTCCATTTCCAAGGTCACGTCGTCCAAGGATCGAATTTTGGTGCCAGCATCGACCACCGCTCGGGCAGATCGAATTACCGATTCGCGGGTGCGTCCGCGGTTCCGCATTGTTTCGTTTGCGAACTCGAGTAGCTCCTCCGCGGTCCCGTCTGGAATTTCGATGGGAGCGTTTTCGTCGGTTTCCTCTTCGGCTTTCTCTTCCGTTTCATCGGCTGCCGCGGCGACTTCGGCATCTGAATCGGCCGGTGACTCAGCCCGAGCGGAACTGCTCGCAATGCAGAATCCCATCATCATCACGACGCAAATTATGCGCGAAATCAAGCGACACCACGCAAATGCGGGTGTGGTGGTGAATAGACGGACCATCGAATTCTCTTTGTAGATTGGGTGCGAAACGAAACGGAGGATTGCCTTCACTGCTCATCATATCGAACCCTTCGATTGATGTGTTGTTGACAATCGAGAGACATGTCTCCGCTTCCGAGTGAACCGGTCTGAGAAGTGCCAACGCCTATGAAGACTTCATGTTTTTATGAGAGTCGGGAGCCACTCTCAGTCATCAATCGAGGATGGGATGCGTGTCGATGCAACAATCAGTTCGCAGGCATGACAATACCGTACACTTCGATCGTATTGCCGTCGTCATCAACAACCGGTCGGCCACGCGTTAACAATGAGCGATAATTTCCCTCGTCATCTCGCTGTTGAATGTGAAGTTGGTAGGTAGTCCCGGTCTCGATTGCTTGATCGAGCACAACACGCAATTTCTCCCGGTCGTCAGGGTGAATTTGTTCGAGGAACTCGCTGTAATTGGGTTCACCTTTGGCTGGATCACGTCCGGCCAAACGAAACGACTCGGCAGACCACTGCAGGACCTCGGTCCGCGGATCAAACGACCACGTTCCCAATCCCGCGAGGCTTTGCAAATCACGCAGACGTCGACGGCTCTGTTCCAAATCGCGTTCCGCATTTCTTCGCTGTGTGATGTCGCGAATCGTCGACAGCAGTAACTCGTTCCCACTGACGCTCACCGTTCTTGCGCTGATCAACACGTCGATTACTTGATCGACTTCTGTTTGATCCGTTCCGCTGCGTTTTCTCAGGAACTGCGTTTCGAAGTTTTCGACATGTCCTTCCTGCGTTAGCGTTTCGACAAACTTCTGCCGGTGTTTGGGGCAATTCCAAATATCCAGCTTGGCGATTTCTCGACCGACCAACTCACCTTCCTGGTATCCCAGCATCGTCATGCAAGCCACGTTTGCCTCCAGCACCACGCCATCGGCCCAGCGAATCAGGAGCCCCGCTTCGGGTGACTGGGTGAAGAGAGCCGAGTACTTCGCGTGGCTCTCGCGAACCCTGTCTCGTCGGTCACGGTCCCGGCGTACGCGAACCGCCGCTTCGCAGTCGGCTTCGCCCGCAGCAGCGTACAATCGCAGTGAGAGATCGAGGTCGCCTCGACCGGCGGTGAATCGAGCGAACTCGAGTTGTACTTTCTTGAGCGTCTCGGTTGCTCGAGAATTCTCCGGCCAAAGCTCGATCGCTTCGTGCAGCAACGCTTGGCTGACGCGGAACCGCTCGTACGTTTCTTCCGTTGTTTGTTCGGAAATCGGTTTGCGTGACGTGTCGTTTTCATCAGGCCAGACACGCCGTCGTGCACGCCGGACCAAACGCTCGCTCTCTTGGTGCGTGCGGTGGTCAGTGATTGCCGACACTAACGCTTCAACGCTTTCGTAGCGGTTGCGAGGGTCCGTCGCCATCGCTTTCATGGCCGCGTCCATCAACTCACCAACGACCTCGGTCGACTGGATAATGTTGTTTGCCGCCGAGTGAATGCACTCCAGCAAACTGTTGCCGTGATGTGGCGGGCGTCCGGTCAGGATCTGATACAGGATCGCACCGAGTAAATACACGTCCGTCAGCGGACTGATGTCTTCGAGGACTCCCGACGCTTGCTCGGGCGCCATGTACGCAGGTGTGCCACCGATCGCGCTACCACCGTCACGCCACTGCGGTGAAGTGTCGGCACCTTTGGATCGGTTTAATTGAATCGCGAGGCCCCAGTCAGCAACCAAGGCTTCCCCGAACCGACCCAGCATCACGTTTTCAGGCTTGATGTCGCGGTGGATCAGTCCTCGGGAGTGGGCATACCGAATCGCATCCGCGACTCGCAACAAGATCGTCAGGTTCTCTTCGACACTGAACTGGTCAATTTGTTGGTCCCAGCTCGTGCCGTCGATCCGCTTCATCGCATAAAAGAGATGCCCGTCGGCGTCGATGCACAGGTCATGCAATGCGATCACGTTGGGATGATCGAGCGAACCGATCACGCGTGCTTCGGTAAGGAAACGATGGCGAGATTGCCGATCGCCGGCGAGTTCATGTCGTAGTACTTTGACGGCGACCTCGCGATCGATGGCACGTTGGTGTGCCTGGTAAACGACTCCCGTGCCACCACTGCCGAGCTTTCCGATCAGGCGATATTCAACGTCCTCGAACCCTGCGCTCACTTTGCATTGCCCCAGCGACACGTCGCTGTCCTTGGATGCCGTTAATTGCCCAAGGGAGATTACCTTGCGAGGTGGTACGAACCCTTCATCCGCACGGAGCGCTGCAAAATCGGTCGGCTCATCAATGGTCTTATGAAGAGTGCTCGTGAGCGGTTCGTCGTCTGTCCATTCGGGATGCTGGAGGTTGAGCCGATTGTCGGCCAACGACAACGTGATCGTTTTCGCATCCGAAGGCATGTCTGCCAAGCGTCGCGACAAGTTCTCATCGCCAAAAATTGTGTCGAGCAATGTCGCCATCGGAAATTCCTTAATTTGCCCGGCCAACACCCCATTCTAAAAGATGAATTCGTTGCCTCGCCTGTTATTCGAGTGAGCGTCTGCGTTGTCCGTCAATCGCTAGCCGCAATGTCGCTCAATGTCTTGTCACCCAAAAGGGACTGATCTCCTGTCAATGCACGCGAGACGCATGGGATTCGGGTACCTCGCATCTTGTCGCTTACCACGGTGTCGTCGCCGGGCGGCTTAACGTCGCCGCATCGACTTTTTCTTGGCGGTCTTTTTCGCTGGCTTCTTCGACGACTTCTTAGCGGTTGATTTCTTGATGGACTTTTTAACCGATTTCTTCGCGGGGCGTTTCGCCGATTTCTTGGCCGTTTTCTTGACGGCTTTTTTCTTTACCGACTTTTTGGTTGCTTTGCGAACCGACTTCTTGACACTCTTTTTCTTAGCGGAGGTTTTCTTCGCGGTTCGTTTGGCAGGACTCTTGACCGATTTCTTCGATGTCTTGCGTTTTGACTTCTTGCCAGCCGCTGATCGTTCGAAGATTGCGACGACTTCATCCCGATCGGTGATCTGACGCTCGCGAGCCAAGACGGCCAATTCGAACGCTCGATCTTCCCCGTACTTATTCCAAGCGAAACTAGCCTTTTCGCGGCGTCCGTCTTCGGTCACCCACGAGGCACAGTATGCCGAGTAGGCACACCCGGGATATCGGTTGTCTTGAGAGTAGGCGACGTGAACGCCCACCACACCTGTACTGTTGCGCGAGGTCAAACGGTTGCGGGTGGAGTTCTCCGGTGGGCCCATCTCTTCGAGCAATGATTCGTAGGCTTTTTTTGCCGCCGCAAACGCCTTCCGTTTTCCACCGTTTTTGCTGTCTGAAAAGTATTTGTTGATCCGCGTGCCGCCGCGCGAGATCCGCACCATGTAACCGCTGCGATTTTCCATTTCGAATCGGGTGATCCCCTTGGCGACGGTCGTGGTAGACATTCAGTAACAGCTCGAGAGTTGGAAGGGGATACAGCCCGAAAAGGCTCAGGAAAAACCAGCGAACATTAAAATCACAGGCTTCATGGATTACAACCCGTTGAACCTGAGATCACGCGAGGGCCGAGGCTCTGTACTGATAATGGGATGGTGTACATGTGGATATGTTCCTCGGGCGAAGAGTTGTTATTTTAGCTCTGACGCCGAGGCTTACCTATCGAATACGATATGGGGCTGTTCACCTTATCTTGTGCAAACTTCCGAACTCGGTTTATCGATCGCACTCTATGAAGTCTCTCAGCCACAGAAAACAGCGTTGCGCGCCGCGGGGGAAAAAACGCGGTTATCGTCTGGTGCGGATCGAATCGCTTGAGAAGCGGCAACTGCTCGCCGGCGATGTCCTCGCGTCAGTGGATTCTCCGTCCGGTGAATTCGCTGACACACCGGCGGAAGTGTCATCCTCTAGCGAGCCCGTGATTCGAGATCTTTCGACCGATCGTGAGGCGGAAGGTGAGAACACAAGCTCGGTGCACTTCCGGTTCGACTACACCCACGACACCGGCTTTTTTAAGAACAACCCCGCTCGTCAAGCCTTGCTCGAACAGGCAGGGCAGTTTCTGACCGACCGGCTGAGCGATACGCTCGCCGCGATTCCGGCATCGACTTCGAGCTACACCTGGCAGGCCCATTACACCAACCCGACGTCCGGCGCGAATACGAGATTGCCGAACGGGTTTTCGGTCGCGGCAAACGAGATCGTCGTTTTCGTGGGGACACGGAATCTGCAGAGCCTCGACGAATCGTCGGTTCAGAAAACGCGGGCGCACGCTGACGGAATCAATGCACCGTTCAGCTATTCGTGCAGCACCGGGACACAGGCTCAGTGCGACGCGTTCGGTTCGACGTTGCTGACGCGAGGTGAGGGTGTCACGTCAGGCAGCGGCGCAAACGATTTTGCACCCTTCGTCGGGTCGATCAGTTTTGACAGCCGAAGCGAGACCGTGAACGCGTGGAATTTTGATGACGAACCGCTCGAGGAAAACCAGTTGCGGTTCATGACGTTCGCCCAACACGAGCTCGCTCATATCCTCGGTCACGGTGTCTCGCAGTCGTTTATCAATCGCATCAGCGGCGGTCGTTTTAACGGTCCCAAGACTGATGCTGCTTACGTCGGATCAGGGCATGTTCCGCTTAACGGGGCACACATCGCGCAGTCCGTGGCATCCGAACAGCCCACCATCATGACCGCCAGTATCGATTCGAATGAGCTTTTTTCGGCACTCGATTTCGCGGTTCTCGACGATATCGGGTGGCAGTTAACCGGTGATGCGCGACCGACCGTCAACGTGACAACGCAATCTGCTGTCGTCACCGAGGGCGTCGGATCGATCGAGGTCACCGCGACGTTGTCGGCTGCCCCTTCCTCCACGATTACGATCCCGGTCTCGATCACAGGTGCGGCCGCGTCGGACATTCAGCTTTCGTCGACCGCGTTTGTCTTCGCGCCAAGCCAACGCACCGCGACCATCACCGTCAACGTCACTGACGACACGGCAGACGAAACGACCGAAGCGGTGACGATTGCTCTCAATGACATCGTCACAGTCAAGCAAGGTTCGACGACTGATTTCCGCCTGACGATCTTTGACGACGATGGTGTCGATTGGTCGAAAGTTCCGCGTTTGGATCCGGCAGCCATCGCAAACACGCTCGCGATCCCTGGTGATAATCAACCGCGATCGATCGTATTTCGTGCCGCGGCCTCCCAAACGCTGAGTGTCACCGCAACGAACGTGGATCAGATCAGCGAAGCGGTCCTTTTGATCGACAAGAACCAGAACGTGATCGGGCAATACGGTTCGACGGGCTTGGCGTCCGCCGCCCTCGTCAAAGACGAACCGTACGCACTTGTGTTCTTTCCTCGACTCACCGCGAGAAATTTCTCAATCTCATTGCCTGCCGGATTTGACGCCGCCACGCCACGGACAAACGTCCTCTTCCCGCAAGACGTCAACGGAGGCGGCACCGTGACGGAAGTCGACGCGCTGCAAATCATCAATCAATTGAACCTCTCCGATGGGAACCCTTCCATCGACGCTCCCAACGTCAGTGGAGTAGGTTTCTACGATGTGTCAGGTGACAAACAAATCACGGCCGTCGACGCGTTGCAGGTGATCAATTACCTCAACAATAATGGCGCCGGTTCCGAACCCGCCGGCGAACTCACATTGGCACCTTCCCCTGATTCCGACACGACCGTGCCTCGACCGGGCGTGCAGGCAACGGCCGCGTCAGGTTTGTCTGGTGCCGATATCACGGAATTGGAGGATATTGCGATAGCCTCTGACCTGCACGGCGATAAACCGTCTGGCCTGGCGGGGTGGACTGCGGAACCCACGGTCCCCGCGACGCTCGTTTTCGTCGATCGTGTCTTCGCTGAGGATTTTTCCTCGGCTGATCCCGAACCACTTGAGCGAGAAGTCGAGCAACTTGCGGCGTTGTTGTAGAGCACGGCGAGCTCAAATCTGTGCAACGCAGGGCACAGGGCATACGGTGCGAGTTCTCCCAAAATAGGTAAACCGGGCAAGACGTCCGGCGATCACGTTTTCTCTCACCCACAGTTCCGTCGAATTGGGTGCAGACCATCGAATCGACCGACCGATCCGACGAAGAACACCGATTCTTCGACCGCGATTCCCTCGGCCGTTTTCAATGCTTGCAATTATCCAATCTGTTTCAGCCCTTCATCGACGTGGGCTGGATGTGTCCAAAACCTCGGTCGTCGCTTGTCTTGCAGTCGCGTTATGTCTGTCAGGAGGTGTCAGTTCGACCGCATTCGCAGTCGATGGATCGGTCATTGAGGGAAGCGTTGGCATCTGGGCGCCGTTGCTGCCTGAACTCACCGAAGTGGGCGGTGCATCCGATTCGGGCGATTCCGTCGGGACGTTGCTGGAACTTTCTGGACACCACCGCTTTGACGGCTATTTGACCAGCGTGGAGGCGGGCGTCGAATATGGAATCACCGATACCGTCGAGATGTTCGGCTATGAATTCCTACTTCGTGATACCTGGTCTTTTGATGTCGGTGAACTCTCCGCGGGGACTGGTTTCAGCCAAATGCAGTGGGACCGCGAATGGGCAAACCGAGAAATCGGTAACGATTACACCGGTGCCAAAATTCGCGGCGGATGGGAAACGACCTTCGGCCGGCAACCTATTTGGATCGATCTCACGCTCGGGATCTACGATTTCGACGGCAGTTATGACGACGGAGTCAACAACGAAACCATTTCCAAAGTCACCACGACGTGGGGATTGGATGTCAAAGCGGATTGTGATCGATTCGGAATTCCTATGCGTTTTGTCGGGGGAATCGACTACCTACGAGACATGACAACCTGGCACGCCGGACAGATCTCGACCGATGACGGTTTGGCGTTAACGGGTGCGGTGGAATTCCGGCTGAGATAGTCCGCCGTGAACATGATGGTTGCAATCCACGGTCCCAGCCATTTCATTGGACAACGATTCGAACGCCAGAGCGACTGAAAGTGCGTTGGAGGCTCGGTGCGACACCAGTGGCTTTTCGCCGTGTGCAATCCTGCGGTGGTGAGATTGTGGATCGCCCGAGTTCGAATCGGCTCGCTCGTCGGCGGTGGTTTTCTGACCCGCTCGGCTTCCGTTTCGGCGATTCAGTCAGCGCTGGGCGTTCGGCTAATTCGCGTAAAATTAACCGCATGAAAAGGTGTTTTTTGGCGTAAGATTAGACTGCGTATTCTCAATGCCTCGCGAGTCTTTTCATGCCCACTCTTCGTCCGTTCGGTCTTCTGCCAGTGCTCTGTTTCTCCTTCGCCGGAGCGACGCTGGCGAGCGGGCAAACGTTTTCCTCCGGGCCGTCGATTGTTCAGTTCGATGTCGTCGAATCTGGCGATGTGCAATCTGGCGAGGGGGCAGATGACAGTTTGCAGGCAGTTGATCAGCCATCCGTTGACGATGAAGTCAGTCCCGAGCCAAGCGGCATCGAGCCGGCAGTTTCGACGGATTTGCCTGAGGAGGTTATTGAGCAGCGGTTGCAGGCAACGCCGACCGCAGAATTTGATGCCCGAGCGAACGATGAGATTTGGTTGGTCAGCAGCCGGCACCTCCGGTCGCGAGGTGGTAGCGTCGAACATCTCGACGTGCGGCGACGCGTCGATGGTTCACGGTGGCAATCCGAGTCGCCGCATTCGCTTCTTGGGAGCGACCCGACGGGATGGAATCGTCCCGTGGTCATCTTCGTCCATGGCAATCGCTGGGATTTGAACACGGCGATCCGACGCGGGCTTCAGGGTTACGACCAGACAATCGTCCCGTGGGACGAGGCGCCGTCGATTCGTTACGTGATTTGGACTTGGCCGGCGGACGAGATCCCCGGCCCGATTCGAGACGTCCGAGTCAAAGCGTCCAAGGCCGATCAGCATTCGTTTCACCTCGCCCGTTTTCTAAACGGGATTTCCCCGCAAACGCCCATCTCCTTGATGGGATTCAGCTACGGTGGACGCGTCGCGTTGGGGGCACTTCATCTCATGGGGGGAGGTCGCGTTGACGGATGTGGTTTGGAAACCACGACTGGAATGACCCCTGCAGGCTATCCATCGCATCGGGTTAATTTGACGTTGGTCGTTCCCGCGATTCGCAACAGTTGCTTGATCGGCACGCGTTCGAAAGCCTACAGCCAAATCAATCACCTGTTTTTGGTCTACAACAGTCGCGACAAGTATTTGGGGCTGTTCAAATTCACTCGATTTAGCGGAAAGACACCCGCTCTTGGATACACCGGTATTTGTGGCTTGAACCGCCTCGCCGATCACCCGTATCGTGTGGATCAATTTAACGCATCACGCGCCGTTGGTGCCGAACACTCGTTTTTAGAATACATTAGCGACCATCGAGTCGAGGCACGCTTACGCAATCACTTGCTCACGCCGACGCGATAATGATTGGCGAATGCCATTTGCGAAGTTCTTCGCGGTGGAGGGCGTTGAATCGTGATGCGGTGAGTTGCGTCGTCGTGATGCAAAAGGCGGTGCCGTGCACGAGGGCATGAATTCCTGGTGAGGGGGTTTGGGAGTGCCTCGAAACCTCGTCCGACCGGCCGTTGGACGCGCGATGTTCCCCGCTACGATTGATCCGCCCCTCGTTAATTTCACACGGAAGTGACCGAATGAAACCTCAGGCTACTGCAACTTCGGCGACCGATTTGCTGGCGACCGATTTGCCGGCGGACAAACGATCGGCAAGGGGCACGTGGATCGCCTCGTTAGCATCGGTCACAATGCTGTCCCTGTGCGGTCCGGCAACGAATCTATGGTTCCTGTCGTTCGCCGCGATCTCGCCTCTCTTTTTGATTTCGCGGAATGAATCGCGGATGTGGAAGTTGGCCGTTTACGCGTCGTTCTTTGGGTACTTTTTCGTTTCGTTGCAGGGGCTTCGGTACGCACATCCCTTGATGATCTTTCCGCTCATTGCGCTGGCGGGCTACCTCGCGGTTTATCCGTTGCTGTTCGTCGCCATGCTGAAACAGTATGAGCGGACGACGAGTTCAGTATCGAGTCGTTTCTCAGGAGTGTTTCGGCTCATTCCGCTGTCGTTGGTGGCGGGCGTTATTTGGGTCGGCGGTGAGTTTGTACGGAACTACTTCGCAACGGGCATCTCGGTGCTCATGCTCGGTCATTCGCTCGCGGCGATGCCGTCTCCGACTCTAATACAAATTGCCGATTGCTTTGGCACCTACGGAGTCAGCTTTCTAATCGTCTTGGCCAACGCGGCGGTTGCCGACGTCGTCTTTGGCAAATGGTTGAAAGAGGGGCAGGCATCAAGCTCGCAATCGGATTCGGTTGAACGGTCACCGAGGCGATGGAGTCACGCCTGCTCGAGTTATCGTACGTCGGTTCCGATCGCGTTTGCGGCACTGTTGTTCACGCATGCCTATGGGCAGCGTGCACTCGACTATCCAACCGTCGATTCGGAGACCACATTTATGCTGGTGGGGCGTGACGAACAGACGGAGTACCAGCAAGACTATCAGCGCGAGTTGGATATCTTCTCTGCGTATGCTCGGCAATCCATCGACGCGGTCCGTGGAGGTAACCGCCCGATTGACGCGATCGTTTGGCCCGAATCGATGTTGTCAGGCGGCCAGCCCTGGTATATCGCAGAAGAGAATCTGACCGTTCCTGCTGAAATGCGTGGCGAGGGAATGACGGTTAGCCAAATGCGTCAAATCATCGCGCAAACACAGGGCGATTTCACCCGCCGATCCGTCGACCTTGTAACGGCGATGAAAGATGACAAGACAATTCGATCACCATCAATCATCGGCGGATGCGGCGTGGTGAGATATGGTGAAACCGCGAAGCAGTTCAGTGGCGTGATCCATGTTGGAAGCGATGGTCAGGTTCGCGATACCTACGCGAAAAATCACTTGGTCATGTTCGGTGAATACATTCCGTTGATCAAATCGATTCCGGTTCTCAAAGAGATGGTTCCACCGGGATTGGGACTGGATGCTGGAACTGGGCCTGCCGTTTTCGACATCGGCGCGGCGAGAGTGTTGCCGAACCTGTGTATCGAAACGGCCGTCGAACGCATCACCGTCAATCACATGCGAACCATCTTGGATCGCGACGCCGCCTCGCTGCCGAACGTGATCGTGACGCTGACCAATGATGCTTGGTTTGATCACAGCGCCGTCGTCGCACATCACCTCCGGTGCGCGCAAATGGTCGCCATCGGATGCCGGCGTCCGATCTTGTCGGCAGCCAACGGTGGTCCGACGGCCTGGATCGACAGCAGCGGTCGCGTTGTCGAAAAGTTAGGGTTCGACGTTGCTGGTGAAATCACCGCGACCCCAAAGGTCGACGACCGTGTTAGCACTTATGTGCGATACGGCGCGTCGTTCGCTTTCCCGATGGGCGTCGCCTGGATCGCGGGATTGCTTGCCGTGCTTAGTAAGCTTTGGCGAAGACGGCCATTTTTTCAGCGGGGCGACCGGTAAAGAAGCACGTCCCTGGTTCGTCGTTGCCATCACGTGGCACGCAACGAATCGTGACTTTGAGTTCCTTTAGCAACGGTTCGATCGCGTCTTCGTCGGCGAAATAGCAATTGGCAAAACCGCCGTGAATTTTGTCTTCGTCCTTGGTCGTGAAGAATTCGCGGAATTCGGTCTCACTGGTGATGTTCACCGTGTTGGATTCTCGCAGCTCGAGTGCGGCGGCAAACAATTCGCTTTGCAACGTTTCGAGTTTGTCTGAAATCGTGCTGACGATTTCCTCACGCGAGATCCCAAAGCTCTTCGGTTGGTTGCGAACACTGCAGAAGACGCTGCCTTTGGCGATGTCTTTGGGACCGACCTCTAATCGAATCGGGACGCCCCGTTTGACGTGATACCATTTCTTCTCGCCGCCTCGAATGTCGCGGTCATCAATGATGACGCGAACCGGAGCGCCGGCGTAGGTTTGAGCCGCGAGCTCGGCACGCAACGAGTTGACGAATTCCATCACTTCGGTGCGTGAATCGTCTTTGTAGATGGGTTGGATCACGACTTGTGCCGGTGCCAAACGCGGCGGCAAAACGAGGCCATCGTCGTCGCTGTGCGTCATGATCAATGCGCCGATCAACCGGGTGCTGACGCCCCACGATGTCGTCCAAGCATATTCGATGCCGCCGGTTTCGCTTTGGAATTTGATCTCTTGGGCCTTGGCGAAATTCTGACCCAGGAAGTGGCTCGTGCCCGCTTGCAACGCTTTGCGGTCCTGCATCATTGCTTCGATCGACAACGTTTCGACCGCACCCGGGAATCGCTCTTTCGGTGTTTTGCTGCCGACGATCACTGGCATCGCCATCCAGTCTTGAGCGAAGTCGCGATACACGTCGACCATCTGTTCGGTTTCGGCGATCGCTTCCTCGGCCGTTGCGTGAACGGTATGTCCTTCCTGCCAAAGGAACTCAGCGGTCCGCAAGAACATCCGTGTCCGCATTTCCCAGCGGACGACGTTGGCCCATTGGTTGATGAGGATCGGCAGATCGCGGTAGCTCTGTACCCATTTGGCGTAGGTTGCACCGATGATCGTTTCGCTGGTGGGCCGAACGATCAGAGGTTCTTCGAGTTTTCCGGCCGGACGCAATCCGCCATCGGGGTCGGGCTCGAGTCGGTGGTGAGTTACGACGGCGCACTCTTTGGCAAAACCTTCGACGTGTTCGGCTTCCTTCTCGAGGTAGCTCATTGGAATGAACAGCGGGAAGTACGCGTTCTGGTGCCCGGTCGCTTTGAACATGTCATCGAGGGCACGTTGAATGTTCTCCCAAAGTTGATAGCCCCACGGCTTGATCACCATGCACCCACGCACGGGCGAGTTCTCGGCCAAATCAGCCGCACGAATCACCTGCTGATACCACTCGGGATAATCGGCCTCACGAGTTGGGCTGATCGCTGTCTTTGGGGCCATAGGACGAGGGTTGAGAGTTAGGAGGTTTGAGAGAAAAAACGGACGAAGCCGACAACGACGGACAGTACCGCGCATCGAACACGGTGACAACGTTCACCACTGCGTGATTTCCGCATCGAAAGCGAGATTGGAACGCTTTGTTGTGCGTTCTAGATCTCGCGTTGCAGAGATGAGTGGTAGATCACGGGCAAGCCACACGGCCTCTCTAGGGAAGCCGGTCTGTTGTTGGATCGCTCCGTTTCATCACGTGCTGGTCGGTGCTCGCGTTCCCGGATGCAACGCTCAGGGAGTGATGGCCCGCGAACTAGCTGCTCGGTTGGGCCGCAGTGAGGCTTTCCTGGAACTGCTGGAACAGGTAGTGGCTGTCGTGGGGGCCGGCGGCGGCTTCGGGGTGATACTGAACCGCGAAAGCGTCGGCTTCACGGTGACGCACTCCTGCGATCGTATCGTCGTTGAGGTGACGGTGGGTCACCTCAAGGCAATCCGGCAGGTCCTTGTCATCGACAGCGAAACCGTGATTCTGAGTCGTGATTTCGACTTTCTCCGTCTTGACGTTGAAGACTGGTTGGTTGGCACCACGATGGCCGAATTTCAACTTGAACGTCTTCGCACCACATGCGAGTGACAAGAGTTGATGGCCCAGGCAAATTCCGAACACGGGCACTTTGCCGATCAAATTCGAAATGGATTCGTGAGCGTACGTCAACGGTTCCGGGTCGCCAGGTCCGTTCGATAAGAACACGCCGGTCGGTTCGAGACGCAGGATATCGTCCGCCGATGTGTTTCCAGGAACGATCGTCACGCGGTTTCCTCGTGATCGCAGGTGGCGAGGGATATTCCATTTCATCCCAAAGTCCATGCACACGACGTGAGGGCGATCGGAATCGTCGACGTTGTCCGCGTTGGTCACGATTTTCGCGCCGCGGGCAACTTCGACCGCTGTCCATTCGTCGAGTTCGTGTGTCCACATTTCTTGCTGACCGGGCATCACTTCCTTGACCAAGTCACGGCCGACGAGGCTCGGTGCGGCCTTGGCTTTGGCGACGAGCGATGCGTCATCGAGGTCTTCGGTCGACAAGATCCCTTGCATCGCGCCGACGCTTCGGATGCGTCGCACGAGGGCGCGAGTGTCCACACCCATCAGTCCCATCACGTTGTTGCGGGCCAAGTATTCGGCCAGCGGACCTTCGGATCGATAGTTACTGTGAATCCGACTCTCGTTGCGGATCACAAATCCGGCTAGCGATGTGCCTTGTCGTTCAACGTCGATCGAGTTGACGCCGTAGTTGCCGATTTCCGGATAGGTCATCGTGACAATCTGGCCGCAATAGCTTGGATCCGTCAGGATTTCCTGGTAGCCGGTCATCGACGTGTTGAAGACGACCTCGCCGGCCACCTCTCCGGTGGCACCGAGTGAGCGGCCTGAATAGACCGTGCCATCCTGGAGAGCGAGTTTTGCCGGTTTGGAAACGTTATTTGAATCGGTCATAGACAATGTCTTCAGTGCGGGAGGCACACTCGCGATTAGTCGAGCTTAAAACGAGATTAAACGAAAACCGCGGGCGGCGAATTGTTTGACGAAAGTATCGCTTCGCGAATCGATCTGTTCCAGGGGTAGCCTTCACATTCTCATCACGAAAGGTACGCAAATTGCGTCTCTGCTCGCGTTCGTGAGTGACAATTACGGATGCGGCGACTTGTTAGGATGCTCAAACGTCTTCTTTTTTGCTTCGTCGCCTCACCTTTGTTGCCACACCCTCGTACCATTAAGGCACCTGACGGCGAACATCATGCCCGTTGGGAGCGTTTTCAATGAGGACGACTCACAAGAGCCGTAGTATTGTTCGACGTCAGCCCCCCCGCCTAACATTCCCCAGAAATCTGCCAATGTCCGCCGTGGAGAAAATGCACGAAATGATTCATCGCCTTTCCATGACCGCCACCCCTTTTGTGGTCGCTGCCGCTCTGAGTGCGGTTCCGTTTACCCATGGCAATTTGGCTCGCGCAGAGTCTCCGGAGCAGGGCGTCGCAGCGACGACCGAGGCTGAACAGGGGGGCAATCTGGACCGTCGAATCAACGTGCTCGTTGACCGCGGAATCGAATTCCTGAGAACACGCGGGCAAAATGAGAACGGCGCATTTAGCGGCGAAACCGGCGCGGCCGTCACGGGTCTGTGCGTGCGAGCGATATTGGAACACCGCCCGGCGGCAGTCAATAACGACCCGGTGGTGAAAAAGTCGTTGGAATTTCTCGAATCAAAAATCCAGCCCGACGGCGGGATTTACGAAACCGGATCGCGGTACCGAAATTACGAAACATCCTCCGCCGTCCTCGCGTTGGTCGCCGCTAGCGAAGCGGCCGGTGACGCAGGTGACGGGCACCGAAAATACGACAGCATCCTGCGACGCGCCGAGATGTTCCTGAAGGAAATCCAGTGGGATGAAGGCGAAGGCGTGACACCCAGCGATACCGCTTACGGCGGGGCCGGTTACGGTAGCCACTCGCGGCCGGATTTGTCCAACACGTCGTTCTTGGTCGAGGCTCTTCACGAATTGGGCAACGATGCCGAGGACGAGGCCATTCAGAAGGCACTCAATTTCGTCGCACGGACTCAAAACCTGAGTCCTCCAGAGGGAGCGGCCGCTGGAAATGACACCGCTCATGGCGAAAAAATCGGCGACGGAGGTTTTTATTACACCCCCGCGGCCGGTGGCGAAAGTAAAGCGGGAGAAGAAGTCAACGGTGGACTCCGCAGCTACGGTTCGATGACTTACGCGGGGCTGAAAAGCATGATCTATGCAGGTTTGACTCCCGAGGACCCCCGAGTCGAAGCCGCACTCGGGTTCATTCGGAAGAACTACTCTCTCGAGAAAAACCCTGGAATGGGACCGCAGGGGCTGTTTTACTACTACCACACCTTTGCCAAGGCTCTCGATGTTGCGGGGTTGGAGGTCGTCGATGCCGAGGGCGGCAAAGTCCATGATTGGCGAGTCGAGCTCGTCGACACGCTCGAATCGTTGCAGCAGCAAGATGGATCGTGGGTTAACCGCGACAGCGACCGCTGGATGGAAGGTGATCGCCAATTGGTAACCGCTTACTGTTTGTTGGCGTTGTCGCACGCGAAGTCGGATGCATCACGTTAAGCGAGTGATCACGGGCGAAAACTGCGTCGGCGAACAGGGAACGTGCGTTTGTAAATCGGCACGGAACCTTGTCTGGGTCTGTCGCTGGCTCGGTTGGCGAGAACCGAGCGGTGAGATAAGTTATCGTTGAACAGGCTGTCTGAGATTTCATACCGACCTTGCTGGCGCTTCGGCGGACCACGGCAACGTCGCTGAAATTCATTGGCAGACAACGTCACCTTTCGACCCGGATGCTTCCATGGCGAGTTCTTCGATCTACAACGTGCCGAACGCGCTGACAACAGTGCGGTTTGCGTTGGCGATCGCCGTGGTTGTTCTGATCCCGATGGGCGAAACGTGGCCCGCGTTAATCGTTTTCTTGATCGCCGTCTCGACCGATTGGATGGACGGCTACTGGGCGAGGAAGTACGGGCAGGTCACGAAGCTGGGGCGAATCTTTGATCCCTTCGTCGACAAAATCATCATCTGTGGTTCGTTCATCGCGTTGGTGGAAGTGGACGACAGCCCGGTGAAGTCGTGGATGGCAACGATCGTCGTTGCTCGCGAACTTCTCGTGACGAGCTTACGTGGCATCATCGAGGGTGCGGGCGGCGATTTCTCGGCTAGCTGGCTCGGGAAGTGGAAAATGGTTGTGCAGTGTGCGGCGGTGGTTGCTGCCTTGCTGACTTTTGTGGTTCTGCCCGTCCCCGCGTGGCTCAACATCACGACGTTGGTTCTTTTGTGGGGAGCCATTTTTATCACGGTCTATTCGGGGGTCGACTACACATTGATCGCTGCCCGTGTGATGCAGTCGGATCCCCAAACGCTCACGCAAGTTGACGTGCCGGCTTCGGCGTCGATTCCGGCGGTTCCGAATGAGGACGCGGGCGACGAAACTCACCGTGATGAAGCGGCCGGTTCGGTCTCCGATCGAGACTGATTTCATGCAAAACACACTCACTGAGACCGAAGCGTCTTCGCAGGCGATCGTGCCTGATGCCACTGCGACAATGGAAGTCGTTGAATTATCGGGTTTCGATTGGTTGCTGACTGGCATCTCACTGCTGATTTTGTTCGCATTCGTGACTTCGATTACGAAGTGGGTCTCGCTGCTACGCCGACGCGTGAAGTTTTTTGGCGAAGGTGCGTTGCTGCCCGAACGCCCTCGAGCGAGGCCGTACTGGAATCCGCTCTATTTCCTGTTCTTTTTTGCCGTCCTCATTGTCGCCAACCTGCAGTTCAACCAACTCGCGGCGGAGTACGCTCCGGCGGAAGTGGTGGTGAGCACTGATGAAGCGGTGGAGGCGGATGCCGCGCCGACAATCTCCGTCCTACAGCTTCTGCTCAGTTCAGCGTCGATGGTCACGGCAACGATCGTCACGATGTGGCTCGCCCGTACGTTCCGGCCGCGAGTTCGTGTCGACGCCACGGAGGGTCACGAGCGACCGAAGATCGGTTGGTTGCCTGCACAAGGTGATTTCTGGCTGGGTTTCAAATCAGCCTGGTTGATCCTGCCGCCAACGATGATGTTGATGGGGCTGGTTTCCGTCTTGCAAAAGTACTCTCACCCCGTGCTCGAGGCTCTCAAGCCGGACGGGCCTGGCGCGTCTCCCGATTTTGGAATTTTTGCCGCTCTCTTTTTTACGACTGCGATCGTGACTCCAATCGTGGAAGAGTTCTGGTTCCGTGGCATGTTGCAGGGGGGACTGCAACGAATCGCCGATGCTGCCAATGACGTTCGCAAGTGGACGGTCGCAACACCGGTCGACGGCGTCCCGGCAATGGCGCCACCCGAGATACTTCCTGAATCCGCGATGCCTGGCGAAATGAGTTCGTCGGCGAATCTGAACGCTGCAGTCGGCGGTCTCTCGGGTAAACCAGGTGCCGCGCACGAGGCGGGGCTCGACAATCCTTATGCGTCGCCTCAACTGGCGCCCGAGACGCTTCCGGTTCAGCCGGCTGATATCGCATCGGATTTTGCGACACGTTCGGATTGGACTCCAACGGCGATTTGGCCGATCGTGGTGGCGAGCATTCTCTTTGCGGTCATGCACTGGGGCCAGGGGCTCGCGCCGATCCCGCTGTTCTTCCTTTCCATGGGGCTAGGATATTTGTACCGCCAGACCGGCTCGCTCGTGCCATCGATCGTTGTGCATTTTGTGCTTAACGGCTTCACGATGAGCGCGACTTTGCTTGAGCTGTTGCGTTAGCTGTCCTCTCCCTTGTCGAGCCTATCCGTTTGAGCCCACCGATTCGCATTCGCGGCGCCCGCGTTCACAACCTCAAAAATCTCAACGTTGACATTCCGCGTGACGCGCTGACCGTGGTCACGGGAGTTTCTGGCAGCGGAAAAAGCTCGCTCGCTTTTGATACGCTGTTCGCCGAAGGCCAGCGTCAATACATCGATACGATGTCGACGTACGCGCGTCAGTATCTCGATGCGATTCCTCGTCCAGACGTGGATTTGATCGACGGGCTGGCCCCGACGTTGTCGATCGACCAAAAGAGCGGTACGCAGTCGGCACGAAGTACCGTTGCGACGGTCACCGAAATCTACGACTACCTGCGTTTGTTGTATGCCCGTGTTGGGACGCCGCATTGTACGAACTGCGGCAACACGATCAGCACCCAAACGCCCGACGCGATCGTTCAGTCACTCTCCGCGTACCCAGCCCGCACGAAGTTGACGTTGATGAGTCCGATGGTGCGGGGGCGAAAAGGGGCGCACAGCGATGTTTTTGAAAAGATCGCGTCGCAGGGATTGGTGCGTGCTCGCGTCGATGGCGAAGTGTACCTGCTCGAAGACGTCCCGCCGCTGGCGATTCGAAAGAACCACACCATCGAAGCGGTCGTGGATCGCATCGTCCTCAAGGAGGGCGTCGAGTCTCGGCTCGATGAGTCCACTCGATTGGCTATCCGGCTTTCCGACGGAATGTGTTCGGCACTGATCGAACCGCCTGGACGTGATCCGGAATCGAAACTGTTTAGCACCTCGATGGCTTGTATCGAATGTGGTGCCAGTTTCGAGGAACTCGAGCCGCGAACGTTCAGTTTTAACAGCCCCTACGGCGCCTGCCCAACCTGCGACGGATTAGGTGTGGTTTCGGAGGAGCCTGCATCGAAATCCCGTAAAACCCAATCATCCGCGAAGCAGACGTCCAAATCAGGGCGACGGAAATCGGTTTCCGCGGAGGAGCCTCAGGTGATCCGAGTTTGTCCCGGCTGCGAGGGCGGTCGGCTACGCGCGGAATCCCTGGCAGTGACAATTGACGGCGAATCGATCGCCAGTGTTGTGTCGATGCCAATGGCCGAAACGCAAAGATGGATCAGCGAAATTACCGATTCGTTGTCGGAAATTCACCGCCGCGTCGCCGCACCGATTCAAGACGAAGTGACTCGGCGGATTGATTTCTTACGCCGCGTGGGTGTCGACTATCTATCGCTCAATCGGTCCGCCGACACGCTCAGCGGCGGTGAGTTACAACGCATCCGTTTGGCAACCTGTATCGGCAGCGGGCTGGTCAGCGTGTGCTATGTCCTCGATGAACCTTCGATCGGACTGCACCCGGCCGATCACGATCGGTTGCTCGGCGCGATCAATGAACTCAAAGGCCAGGGAAACACGATCGTCATCGTCGAACACGATGAAGACACGATGCGAGCGGCCGACCACCTGATCGACATTGGTCCCGGTGCGGGCGTTCACGGCGGTCACATGGTAAGCCAGGGAACTCCCGATCAGGTTGCCGCTGATGAATCCAGCCCCACGGGCAGGTTTCTCTCTGGTCATCACGCGATCGGACTCGAGCGAGAGCGGCGGACTCCCCGGCGCAGCGAGTGGTTGACACTACGCGGGGCAAAACTGCACAACCTGCAAAACGTCAATCTGAAACTGCCGCTCGGAATGCTGGTCGGAGTCAGCGGCGTGTCGGGCAGCGGTAAGAGTTCGCTGATTGTCGACACGCTCTATCCCGCTGTCGCATCCGAACTCGGGCTCGTGGGGAAAGTGCCCGGCCCGTTTAGCAAGCTGACCGGCGCAGACAAAATCGACAAACTAATCGCGATCGATCAATCCCCGATCGGGCGGACGACACGGTCGTGCCCTGCCACTTACGCCGGTGTTCTCGATCCGATCCGCAACGTGTTCGCTACCACGCGAGCCGCCAAAACGCTCGGCTTTTCGGCATCAAGGTTCAGTTTTAATTCGCCCGCGGGACGATGTGACGTTTGCAAAGGGAATGGGTTTGAACGAATTGAGATGAACTTCCTCAGCGATTTATTGATCGAGTGTTCGCGTTGCGGAGGCAAGCGTTTCAACCGACAAACACTGCAGGTTCGCTTTAAGGGAGCGACCATCGCCGACGTGCTCGACATGACGATCGAAGCGGCAATGGAATTTTTTGAGAACGTACCCAAGGTTCACGTTCTTCTTTCGTCGTTGTTCGACGTCGGGCTCGGCTACGTTACGCTCGGTCAGTCCAGCACCACGCTCAGCGGCGGTGAAGCCCAGCGGATTAAATTGGCGACAGAATTGGCTCGCCCGGGCACGGGACAGACGTTGTATCTTCTCGATGAACCGACCACAGGTCTGCACTTTTCCGACGTTCAGCGTTTGCTCGTCGTTCTCGACCGGCTCGTCGAGCAAGGGAACACCGTATTGGTGATCGAGCATCACACCGATCTGCTCGCCGCCTGCGATTGGCTCATCGATCTCGGTCCCAAAGGTGGTGTCGATGGCGGTCGTGTTATCGCCGAAGGCAGTCCCGAAACGGTCGCCGAGTGTGCCGAATCACTGACGGGCGAATTTCTACGACGTCGACTGAAATAGAAGGTCGTTGTCGAGCAATCCGAGATTACTCACTCGGGGCGATGGCGACGGATGTGTCGTTGGGGCTTTCGCCCAAGTGTTCATCTAAAAACGTTGCTGTCCACTTTTGGCAGGCTTCGTCGTTCATCAGGAACGAGTGCAACACAGGGACTTCGTGGATTGATTCAGCACCGGCGAGTTTGGCTTCTTCTAATCCGACGACAAAATCGCTGTCGCCTTCGACTAATGGGTTGCGAATCGGCCCCGGTTCGACTTTGCCCGCCACTACCGAAAACGGGAACGGGGGCGTGGCGAGGTTCGCTTCGATTTCATCCCATCCCGTCCCGAGTTCCATGGCGCCGGGACCTGCGACCAATCCGAATACCCCCGTTGCCGCGAGACGTTTCGCGATCACGGCACCATGATTGGGAGGGCCGAGCATCACCATCGCACGGCAACGCGGCAGAATTCCCGCAGGATCGCCGTCGCGTTGCAAATCGCCGATCAAATGCCGCGTCACGATGTTGCCCATGCTGTGGCCGACAAAACAAAACTGCGTGTCTCGGTGCTGGCCCTCGAGCACCCGGCGAAGCGCGGCCGCCGATTCGGCGAGTCCTGATCGGGTGCTCGCGTAGCCAAAGCGGATTACCGAATCGTATCCGTCCGCCCGCAACGCTTTCTCGAGCGACTTCATGGAGGAATCGGTTCGCATCAAACCGTGAATCAGCACCACCATCGGTTTGGCCGAGGGTTCCGGAGGTGCCGGGCATAACTCGTCGAGCAATTGCAGGGCATCGGTTTCGCTGCCCCAGCCACGACGGATGTTTTTGGGGTCGAGGACGCGGCAATGTCCCGAAACCGAATTCCGTTGAAGTCGATAGCCCGCGCGGTTCTCCAAATCGGTCCACAATTGGGCACCACCGATTGTCGGCAGCGGCACGTTTAAATTTTTGGCCACAGTATCACTTTCGGTTTGACCAATCACTTCGCAACCGCCGAAGAAGCACCCCACCATTATCACGCCGATGGACAGGGCAGTGGAAAATCGACGACGCGAGTTGTGAATCATGGCGATCGAAGAGGAGTATACGAAACGTTGGATGGGAAGATGGGGGGGAATCCATCATCTCAGTGCCCCATCGCCCCCCGACATTGCGCGACTTGACTCTAAAAAAGCATTAAAATTTGCTGTGCACGCTCCGCTATCATCGCGGGCCAGTGTCGCAAAACGATGGGACACGATAAACTTTCGACATGAGCTACTCAAGAAGTCCCCGAAATGCCCGGAAGAGTGGTGGCGGCCGTCCGTCCCGCTTCGAAGAACCCGAAGATACGATTGCCCTATTGGAATCCGTGGGGCCCGTCGTTTTGCCGCCGGAAATGGACTCCTTTGACGAATTGGATTTGTCGCCCGTCATGCGGCGAGCGATCGCGAAAGCCGGTTTTACAAAGCCGTCCCCAATCCAAGCTTCGCTGATTCCTTACGCCCTTGAGGGGGCCGACGTGATTGGCCAGGCCCGAACGGGAACCGGAAAGACCGCTGCGTTCTCGATTCCGATTCTCGAGCAACTCGATTCACTCGAAGAATGCCGCGATCCACAGGCGATCATCGTGGTGCCGACTCGCGAACTGGCAGACCAGGTCGCCGGCGAAGCGGCACGGTTGGCACGCGGAGTGCCAACGGAGATCGCGATTCTGTCGGGCGGCAAGAACATGAACCGCCAACTCCGCCAACTCGAAAACGGCGTTCAGCTCGTCGTCGGGACTCCCGGGCGGATCCACGATCACTTGCAACGCGGCACCCTCCGCCTGCACAAAACTTGGTGCGTCGTGCTCGATGAGGCCGACCGGATGTTGGACATCGGTTTCCGCCCTCAGATCGAACGGATCATGCGGAAGTGCCCACGCAATCGCCAAACGCTGCTTTTGTCGGCTACGTTGCCGCCCGTCGTTCGTCGTCTCGCGGAAAGCTACATGACCGAGCCGACGGTGATCGATTGCTGCCGAAATGAGATGGCCGTCGACACGATCGAGCAACGCTACTTCACCGTCGCGAATGACCGCAAAGTCGAATTGCTCGAACAGCTTCTCGAGCGAGAAAACCCCGAGCAAGCAATCATCTTCTGCCGCACGAAGCGTGGCACGGACCGATTGCACCGACAATTATCCCGCACCTACCACGGTGCCTGTGGTTGCATTCACGGTGACCTTCAACAACGCGAGCGGGACCGTGTCCTGCAAAGTCTGCGTGATCGCAAGCTTAAGTTGCTGATCGCAACGGACGTTGTCGGACGTGGAATCGACATCACGACGATTTCTCATATCGTCAACTTTGACGTCCCCCAAGACTGTGACGACTATGTCCACCGCGTTGGGCGGACCGGACGAATGGGACGTGACGGGGTTGCTTACACGTTTGTCGTTCCCGGTGAAGGTGAAGTCCTGACCAGTATCGAGCAACGGATCAACAAAGAGCTCGTGCGAGACTCGCTGGAAGGGTTTGATCCCGTGCCAGCACCAGTTGCCGCTGTCAAATCGGAAGAAGAAGAGGCTCCCGCGGAAGCACGCCGCAGTCTCAACCCGATGACGCGAAAGAAGAAACGGCGTCGGTAAATCAGGCGGGTGGCGACGGTCACTCGATGACGCCTTGGCCGCTTTGGATTCAAGTGAATGCTGCTGGGGCGAGTTCTCGAGTGTTTGCGGCTTGGTATCGTCCATGTTAGTGGGGCCGCGTTGTTCTGCACGTCGCTCTATCTCGTCAGAGTATCCGTGCTTCTGCGGTTGCTAGACGGTGTCTGCGGTTGTTAGACGGCGGACGATTTCTGGGAGAACGTGCCTGCCTAACAAGGGCTCGCGTCTTAGCGAAGCTGCGCTAGCCCAACGCACCCGCCGCGTCTGCTAAAGATCCACTGCGGTATCGCTGGCTGAGTCGTCTTGATGCTTGCGTAGCAGCGACATTGCCTCGAGCACTGCGTCGCATTGGTGGCCGATCGCGACTTTCCATTGCCCGGCAGCCTGGGCTTCGTTCGATTTTTCTTGCAGCGATTGGACGGCATTCCAGTCTAGCATCCAGTGGTTCTGGTCCGACGAGCGGCGGATCTCGGATACGACTCCTGCCAGCCGTACGCAAACCGTTTGATGCTGGTCGACATCGTATCGGCGATACGGTCCGGTTCCTGTCGCCAGGACCGACTCCTCGAGGCCGGAGTCGTAGCTGCCCTGAACGGGGCTTTGTGGTCCGGCTTTACTTCGTCGCCTCGCGTTGAGGGCTCGCCGGTGATCGTCAGTGGCCAAAATGCCGCTCGCCCACACCGCGAGGGAGATCGCACCGAGAATGAACGCGGCAATCGCCGATCCAGCTAGTTTGGCACCGCCCCAGTACGCGGCGGCCGCAAATCCCGCGGCACCGAGCCAACAGACCGTCGTCGCGGCCAGCAGTGCTTTCGATGAATGACCGCTGTTCCACTTAAATCCCTTGCTGGACTTTTCTCCCTGACCGCCCTTGGGGGGATTCACCAATTGCTCGCCCGTGATGTCGACGACAATCACGGTGATATTGTCAGGTCCGCCTCGAAGGTTCGCCAGATCGACCAGCACCGGGGTGAGTTTCTCGATCGGTAAGCTGTCCATCAGCACGCCGAGATCCTCGTCGTCGACCAATCCCGTTAGGCCATCGCTACACAGCAGGAAGCGATCCCCCAGTTCGAGATCAAACGGCCCTTCGAGGTCCACCATCACGTGGGCCCCAGGGCCGAGCGAACGCGTGATCACATTCTTCGGGATCGATTTGCCTAACGGGCTGTCGCTCGGAATCTGGCCGCTGGCGTGCATCTCCCATACGAGAGAGTGGTCGAAGGTCAGTTGTTCCAACACGCCTCGACGAAGCCGATAAATTCGCGAGTCACCGACTTGGGCAACGTAGCCCTGCCCACGTGAGAGCACCAATGAACTGGCCGTTGTGCCCATATTGTGGAATTCGGGATTGCTTTGTCCCCGGTCATAGATCGCCGTATTCGCTTGATGAACGGCTTGGCCGAGCGCTTGACCTTTGTCCGATTTCTGTGAGCTAACGTACCGCATCGCGATCTGTTCGCACGCAATTTTCGACGCCAGTTCCCCCGCCGCGTGTGCACCCATGCCGTCGGCGACGACAAACAAGTGACCACGTCGTTCGAACCGCTCGGCAGACTCCGCCACCATGACCGCGTACGAATCTTGATTATTCGCCCGACGCATGCCCACATGGGTCAGCTCGGACACGGTCACTCCAGGATGCCAAGATTCAGACAAACGACAACGGCCAATAAAGCAAGTGGAACGGGCGGGAGCAGGTCGAAATTATTATAAGGTTCGGAGGTCGACGAACCTAGTACCGTTGAGAGTTAATTCGTCAGCAGGATTGACGCAGCTAGCCGACATGCGTCGAGGTATTCGTCAACCAGCAGGTACTCGTCGGCCGTATGAATCGCCGCCTGTCCGCAGCCGAGCGTAACAGCTTCGATTCCATGAAGGAACAACCAGTTCGCATCGAGTCCCCCATTGGCGACTTCGCAGACCGGATCACGGCCGAGGCGCGAGATCCATTGCTGTGCCCCCAAAACGGATGGGTGATCAAGGTCCAAGGCGAACGCTTCGTAATCGACGTGGCTGCTGAACTCGATTCGTCCACATCGACCGCTTGCATCGGTGACTTCGCGGGCCGCCTGTTCGAGCGCCTCGCGAATTTGGCTGACGATCCAGGTGCGGAATTCCGCATCATGGCTGCGTGCTTCGATCTTCAAAGAAACTTCCGGCGTCACCACGTTGGTTGCTTCGCCTCCTTGGATAACTCCAACGTTCGCGGTGCCTCGCTTACCATCGCGTTCGATCAAGCCATGCAGCCCAGCGTCGTGCAACGCCGCAATTGCTTTCGCCGCAATTGCGATCGCGCTGACACCTTTTTCCGGTGCCACTCCCGCATGAGACGCATAGCCATAGACAGTCGCCTGCATCCGCTCGCCACCGATCGCACCCTGTCGAATTTTGTCCAGCGTTCCGCCATCAAAGTTGAACGCTTGGTCAACCTTGCCGATCTTTGTCGGATCGAGATGGCGAGCGCCTTCGAGTCCGACTTCCTCTTGAATCAGAAACGAAATCACCGCAGGCGCGAGGTCTGCCTCCGGATGCGCGCTGGCGTACCGGAGTCGCTCGATAACGGCAGTTAAGATGACCGCACACCCCGAGCGATCATCACCGCCGAGTCCCGTTGGTCCTTCGGCGACCACGATTCGTCCGAGTTCAGGATCGTTTCGCAAAACCGGTTTGGCGTTTAGACAAATGGGGACGGTGTCCATATGTGCCGACAACAGCGTCCGTGGCAGCGATGGATTGCCGGGCAGCGATACAATCAGGTTCCCGCTGTTTCCTTCGATCCGCGTGCGTAGGTGAGCGTCGTCTTCTGCGATCCAATTCGGATCGACACCTGCATCGGTAAGCATTTGCGTGATCGCGGCCGCGACGGCGGCTTCGTCACCGCTTCGTCCCGGAATCGCAGTCAACTGCATGAAACGCGCGATGGCGTCATCCGAATCAATAGCGACAAGCGAGTTCTCAGCTGCGGTGGACATTCAGGACTCTTGGTAAAAGGTTAGGTTCGTCGGTTCAGAATGCTCGCGTGTCCGTTATCGAGTCCACAAAAGGCCCGTTATCGAATCCAGAAAAGGTAGGGTAACGAATATGTCTCATCCATACAAATTCGCGGACCAAAGTGTCGGGGAGCTTCTGCCACCAATCGTATCGGGTATCCTGACCGCTCGGCAATCCATCAATAGAACGTTTCAGCTCGACTTCCCCCCAGACTGCGAATGCCTTCCCGTGCCCCGCTGCAGCGAAAAATACACGGTCTCGACTGTGTCGAAGAGGTCTCGATGCTCAAGCGTGAGTTGCTCCCGCTCGTCGAAGATGAATCGCGACTGACGTTTGATCTCTTGCGTGCCAAGCTGACGATCGATGTCAACGGCACATCTCGATCGACAGAGGAGATCGACGCGGCGATCCAACGTACCGGATTGCGATTCGAACCGTGGGTGGATTCCTCACCATCGGACGAACCCGTTTCGTTTTGGCAGAAACACCGTCGTGCCATCCTGACCGCGATCAGCGGCCTGTGTGGTGTGATCGGGTGGTTGCTGCAGACTTTTTACGGTCGGTCGGACAATGTTGCCGGAGAACTTGCTCAATCATCCGAACTCGGTATCTCGCCGATCGCCGCGACCATTTACTTGGTCGGCATCATTGCGGGGTTGATCCTTGTGCTGCCCAAAGCATGGCGATCGCTCGTCTCGATGCGACCGGACATGAACCTGCTCATGAGCGTCGCGGTCGTTGGCGCGATTGCGATCGGAGAATGGTTCGAGGCCTCCACGGTCGCATTCTTGTTTTCGCTATCTCTGTTGCTCGAATCGTGGAGCATCGGACGTGCTCGACGCGCGATCAGCGCTCTGATGCAATGGACACCGCCGGTCGCGAGGCTGGTTAGTGAATCAGGCGACGTGCTGGAGACACCACCCGATGAGATCGCGATCGGATCGACGCTGCAGATACGTCCGGGCGACAAGGTGCCACTCGATGGCGTCGTGCTTTCGGGGACGAGTGACATCGATCAGTCACCGATTACAGGCGAAAGCGTCCCGATCGAAAAAGAAGTGGGTGACACTGTTTATGCCGGCACGATCAATGGTGACGGTGTTCTCACGATGCAGACTACCAAGACGTCCGACGACTCGACGCTCGCGCGGATCATTCGCATGGTCAGTGAAGCGGGATCGAAACGAGCCAACGCCGAACAGTGGGTCGAAAAGTTCGCCGCGATTTACACACCGATTGTTTTCGCATCAGCGCTGCTCGTGATGCTCATTCCGCCGTTGTTGTTTGCGGCTTCCTGGAATGATTGGATCTATCGCTCACTCGTGCTGTTGGTTATTGCCTGCCCGTGTGCGTTGGTGATTTCGACACCCGTTAGCGTCATTTCCGCGCTGACATCGGCGGCCCGGCACGGCGTTTTAATCAAAGGGGGTGTGTTCATCGAACTGCCCGCTGCTCTCGATGCGATCGCGTTCGACAAAACAGGGACGCTCACGCACGGCGAACCCGCGGTTTCCGAAATTGTGCTCGGCATTGATGGAAGCGACGTGCCGATCCTCGACGAGCAAGCCTTCCTATCGCTCGCCGCCTCGATCGCGTCTCAGAGCAGTCATCCGTTGTCCCTCGCGATCGTCGACTATGCGCGTGAGAGCGACGTTCAGACCACCGCTGCTACGGATGTTGTTGCGATTCCTGGCAAGGGAACGACGGCGATGGTGGATGGGCAATCGATTTGGATGGGATCCGAGCGGTTGATGAAGGATCGTGCGATCAGTTGCAGTCGCACCAAGGGGCTCCTCAACGAAGCGAAGTTTCGCGACCACAGTGTCGTTATCGTAGGTGATTCAGAACGTGTGCTTGGGATCGTCCTGTTGCGAGATCCGGTGCGCAGCATCGCTCACGGTGTCATTGCTCGGCTTCGCGAGTCCGGGATTCACAACATCTCCATGTTGACTGGAGATCATGATGCGGCCGCTCAGCGGGTTGCCGAGCAAGCGGGCATCGATGACGTGCACTCGCAGCTCCTCCCTGAGGACAAGGTCGAAGTGATCGGGCTGATGGTCGAAGAGTATGGGAACGTGGCGATGGTGGGCGACGGGGTGAACGATGCTCCCGCTCTCGCGATCGCAACACTCGGGATTGCGATGGGTGGTAGCGGCAGCGACGCAGCCATCGAAACTGCCGATATCACTCTGATGTCCGATGATCTTAATTTGCTGCCTTGGTTGCGTGAGCATTCTGTGCGCACGCTCTTGATCATTCGCCAAAACATCATCTTCGCGTTAAGCATCAAATTCATCTTTGTGTTACTCACCTTTTTGGGGTATGCCTCCTTGTGGGCCGCCATCGCCGCGGACACGGGGGCATCGCTGTTGGTGATTTTCAACGCGCTGCGGTTACTGCAAACGCGATCCACTACCGGGTAAGCGTGCCCGCACGAAAACTGTCACTACCTAAACTTCCATGATCGAAGTACGCGAAACGAAAGACGGCTGCACCTTCAAAATTCGCGCGACCCCGAAGGCCAAGAAACCTTCTATCGGCGGAGAACACGACGGTTCGCTGAAGGTGGTGGTTGCCGCGCCCGCCGAAGATGGAAAGGCGAACGCGGCCGTCATTGCCGCAATCGCGAAATGGCTGGGAACGAGTAAATCGCATATCGACATTATTGCCGGGCACACCGCGAGGGTGAAAACCATTCACGTGACCGGCATGCCGAAAGAGACTCTGATCGGTGCGATCGAATCGGCCGGGTGATAGGTGTCCCTTCATCCGGCGACCCGTATGCCGATAAGCTCCCTCAACGGATGATCGCTGAGAAAAACGATCCGCCGATACGGCCCCGCACGCAACCGTTGGTTTAGCCCGTTGAGCGAGAGATGCGCCGCGACTGGGCTGTTAGAAGGCTGGGCTGGCGGGCAGAAAGCAGTAGGGGCCCGGTCAGACATCGTTCGCCAAAACGTCAACCCGCCGATCAGTGAACTGTTCTGTCTAATCGCGCGCTTAAAAATACGTCGCACGGGTCGCATGGGCCGTGAAATCGCAGTTAAACTGGGGGGCAATGTGGATCATTAAAGTGATCCGATGATCTCTCGCCTTCGTGCGAATCCCCACTAGTCAATGTCCGTAAATTCAGCTTCGATAATGGCAAAAATCAAATACCTGCTCCTCGCGTTGTTCGCATTCAATGGAATTGTTGCAGAGGCGGCACCGCTGGTCTTCGAAGGCGAATCTGGCATCGGAAAGGGGAAACACATTGTTTTTCTGGCAGGCGATCATGAATATCGTTCCGAGGAATCTTTGCCGGCACTGGCTCGGATTCTCGCGAAACATCATGGATTCAAATGCACGGTCCTGTTCAACATTGATCCGGAAACCGGCGAAATTGTGGCGGGAACCCCTTCAAACATGCCGGGCCTCGAAGCACTTGAGACCGCGGATCTCGCCGTCGTGTTCTTGCGGTTTCAAAATCTTCCAGGCGACCAAATGAAACACCTCGACACGTACCTGCGTCGCGGAGGCCCGGTTGTCGGAATGCGTACCGCAACCCACGCGTTCCAAATTCCCAAAGACCAGCCGTACTCGAAGTATTCCTTCAAGAGTGACGCCAGCGGTTACGAGCTCGGCTTCGGCCATCAAGTGCTCGGCCAGACCTGGGTCGGTCACTATGGGCGCAATCATCGACAAAGCACACGAATCTCTGTACTCGACTCGATGAAAGACCACCCGATTTTGCGTGGAGTGGAAGACGTCTGGGTTCAAGCCGGTGCGTACGTTGGGAAGCCTGTTGATGGTCAAATTTTGACGATGGCACAACCGCTCGAAGGCATGACCCCGGATTCTCCCGTCGTCGAAAGTCTCCCGCCACAGCCGTCCGAATGGACTCGCACCTATCAGTCAGCCGATGGCAAGGAAGGACGCGTTTTTACCTCGCTATACGGTACACCCGAAGACATTACGAATGATGGTTATCGCCGCATGATGGTCAACGGAATGCTCTGGGCGATCGGTTTGGAAGACGCTATCACGCCTGATCTCAACGTTGAGTTCGTCGGTCCATTCCAACCGAATACGTTTGGTAACCAAACTCATGCACTGGGAATCAAACCCGAAATGTATGAGGGGTTTGAAAGCCCAATTCCGGCAAACAACAACACCAACAAGCCGAAGAAGAAAAAGTAAACGCCGGCGCGGTTGTCTCTTAATCGACGCCTTTGCCTCTTCCGCGAACGGACATTGTCCATCAGGCGTTTGAACGCTGGTAGCCTCTGCGGCGATCTCCGACGGTCAGTTTTTCACTTGAGCAAGTGACCGAGGGATCTAAGTTGCTCGCGAACTCGGGGCAGTCGTTTTCAACCTTCGTGACCATTGCCGTGATTCGATTCGCGGCCGTAGCGGATCCTATCCGTTACGATTCATAGCCACGCGGATGCGATTGGTGCCATCGCCAAGCGGTTGCGACGACTTCTCGAACGTCCGTGTACTTGGCTTTCCAGTCCAATACCTTTTCGGCGAGCGTAGCGTCCGCGACGAGTTCCGCCGGGTCTCCCGGTCGTCGCTCGCCCATCACGACGGGAATCGGGTGTCCGGTGACTTCGCGACATGCGTCGACGATTTCACGAACGCTGACGCCTTTGCCCGTGCCGAGATTGACGCAAATCCCCTCGCCCGGTTGCAGCCTCTCGAGGGCTCGCAGGTGCGCGTCGGCTAAGTCTTCGACGTGGATGTAATCCCGGATGCACGTTCCGTCCGGCGTTGGGTAGTCGTCGCCGAAAATCGTGATGCTCTCCCGTTGCCCAAGTGCGACCTGCAACACGATCGGAATCAGGTGCGACTCCGGGTCGTGGTGTTCGCCGATTTCGCCGCCCGCATGTGCACCGGCGGCGTTGAAGTATCTCAGCGCCGCGTAGCCGAACCCGTACGCGTGGGCATAATCGGCGAGTGCCCGTTCGATTACTAGTTTTGTGAAACCGTAAGGGTTAATCGGATTCTGCGGAGTCGTTTCGGCAATCGGCATTTTTTCCGGCTGCCCATAAGTGGCCGTTGTACTGCTGAAGACGATTTTCTTGACGTCGGCCCGTCGCATTGCCTCGAGAAGCGAGAGTGTCGCGACGACGTTGTTTTGATAATAAATCGCCGGTTTGCGTACGGACTCTCCGACTTCGGCGAACGCGGCGAAGTGCATAACTACGTCGATGTCGTTGTCGCGTAATGTTTTTTCGACGAGAGCGGAATCGGTTAATTCGCCCTCGACAAACGTGTCTTGGGGGACCGATTGGCAGTGGCCTCGGGAGAGGTTATCGAAAACGACTACTCGGTGACCTTCGGAAATCAACCGTGCGACGGCGTGTGATCCGATATATCCGGCGCCACCTACAACCAAAACGTTCATCTGCATCAATCAATGGGGAGCAAGGGTCGATAAGACTTGCATGGTAATCAATCAGACGATTTGCTAACACGGGACTCGAATGCCCACCAACGGTCGGATCAGGCGACGGGAGAAAAAACATGGCGAAACGACTGACAAAGCTGCAGCAACTGCAAAACGGGGCGGCAGCGCCTAAGAAAGTCGAGTCGGGAGATTCGATCTGTTCAGATTTCCACGTCTATCTGAAACGGGAATGCCACCTCGCCAAAAATACCATCGATGCCTATCGCCGCGACATGAAACAGTTCGTCGCGTGGCTCGATGGACGTAAACCGGCGGATATGAAGGTGAACGACCTCTCTGATTTCATCGGGTTTTTACACGATCGCAATCTCGCTCCCGCGTCAATTTCTCGCAACATCGTCGCCGTTCGTACGTTTTACAAATACCTTCAACTCGAAGGCATCGCGACGGAAAACCCGGCTGAGCTGCTCGCGACGCAGAAGTCCTGGCAGAGGATGCCTGGCGTCATGTCGCCGACCGAGGTTGAAGCGTTCCTCTCGGCGGTGAAGAAGAGTGATCAATTTTGGGAACGTGACCGCGCGATTCTCGAAGTCCTGTACGCAACCGGATGTCGCGCATCGGAAGTTTGCTCGTTGCGAGTTCGTGATCTCTCATTGCCGGAAAAACATCTGCGATGCCACGGCAAAGGTGACAAGCAACGGATGGTTCCGATCGGCGGCCGCGCGATCGCAGCGATCGAACTGTATCTCTCGCAAGCTCGGGGGATTCTCGCAGCACGGGCCCCATCTCTCTGCGACGAGTTGTTCCTATCGCGAGGTGGCAGACCACTCGATCGAGTGCAACTTTGGCGATTGGTGAAGCGATACGCCGAACGTGCCGGAATTCTTTCCGAGATCAGTCCGCACTCATTGCGACATAGTTTTGCGACGCATCTACTCGCCGGCGGCGCTGACCTCCGGCAGGTCCAGGAAATGCTCGGGCACGCGAGCATCCAAACAACGCAGATCTACACGCATGTTGAACATAGCCGGTTGCAACGCGTCCACCGCGAGTTTCATCCGCGGGCATAATCGCGATCGGATTGTCTCGTTGCGATCATCACTTCACGCTTGCCACCCTTAGGACCGGGGACTCGGAGCACGTCCAAACCGACTGCCTCCATTCGGTGACGGATCTCGGTCGCGACGCAGTACGTCACCAGCCGACCGCCTGGTCGGAGACGTTGTACAAGCATCCGCAAGAACGGGATCTCCCAAAGCTCTGGGTTTGTCTTTGGATCAAACGCGTCTAAATAAACGGCGTCTGCAATCACGTTCGCGTGTGCAGCGAAGTCGCGGGCATCACCCACGACAAGTTCAACCTCGTGCATCGCCGACAATTTCCAATGCGATGAAAAAAGTGATCCTGAATCGCGTTGCCGATCCACGAACGTCGTTTCGATCTGCTCGGCATACCAATTCAGAAATTGTTCTGCCAACTCAGGCTGGTGCAACCCTCGCGAAAGATCGAGCAAGCGGAGCGTTTCGCACATCAGGGGGCGTCGTTCCACACTGATGAATTTCAACGGACGCTCGTAACGCACCATTCGATCCAGTGTGCGGAGCATCGACAAACCGGTGCCAAAACCGATTTCGAGTATCGTCGACGGCCAACCGGAAAACGTGTCCGTTCCCGTTTCGATCGAGCAGCCGCCGTTGATCAGATAGACGTGATCGCACTCCGAAGCGGCGCCGCATCGGCTGTGATACGACACCTCGTTGTCGACATGGACCAACGTTCGGCTGTCGTCGTCCGTAATTTCAATCAACCAGTCAGGTTGTGGGCAAGACAATTGCACACGTCGTGGCGGGGCCATGAGGCGAGAATCCCATTGACCGAATCTCGTCGTAGCCGAACCCACAACGGGTTCGCTTCTGACGGACTACGACAGCACTGATTCTGCCATAGCTTCGAGTCGATTGCGACCGGAGGCTTTTGCGTTGTAGAGCATCTGGTCGCAACGACCAAACACGTCTTCCCAGTTTTCGTCGACACCGGCTTCCACGAGCCCCGCACTGGCCGTGACGCGAATTTCAATGTCGCCAATTTGCATGGTCATTTCAGCGAGTCGATTCAGCATTGTTTCGATTTGCTGTCGAACCGGATCAATCGTTTGTGCCGTGATCATGACCGAGAACTCTTCGCCGCCGAATCGAACGATCGAGGAGTCCGCCGAAATCGTTGCCACCATCTCTTTTGCGACGCGTTGCAGAACAACATCACCGACACAGTGTCCGTAGGTGTCGTTAATCTCTTTGAACCGATCCAAATCGATTAATGCCACAAAAAGTGATCGGCCTTGGCTTTGTGCGTCGCTCAGAAAACGCGAGTATCGTCGTTGTAAATTTCGCCGGTTGGACAATCCCGTGAGCGGATCATTGTCGGCCTCCGCGAGATAGCCGAGCACCATCCGTTGGCGTTCAATCGAAAATCGAATCACGCGGATCAGCGACGCCGTCGTGAAATGGCCCTTGGCGATATAGTCTTGAGCACCACACTGGATCGCTCGAATCGCCAAATCGTCATCGTCCTGGCCGGTCAAAACAATGATCGGCAAACACGAATCGAACGCACGTAACTGTTCAAACGATTCGGCGCCGCGGGCATCGGGGAGATTGATGTCCACGAGTGCGACGTCGTAGTCGTGGTTTTGCAATCGGTCGATCGCCGCGCACATGTTGCTAACGTGATCGACGGAGATGCTGACTTTGTTTTGTTTCGCGAATGACCGTTCGATGATCGAAGCGTCCATCGGATCGTCTTCAATTAAGAGAACGCGATGATGCTTGCCTGCACATCGGACACTCGCAAAATCCAGCGTCCCGCTTTGTTTCTGTTGTTCTAGTTCGCGGATGATGTTTTCGTACTCGCCCATGTTCTCAATGCCCCAGCGCCTGAATTGAAATCGCGGTCGGAAGGAACACAAGACTTACTTGCTTTCCCGCACGACCACGTCAAAACATGGGATAGGTAACATGGCCTTGCCTTCGGAATGCGGAACGTTGACATGCATTCACTGCAATCTCCGAAGCCTATATTCCGGTTTTATGCAATGATCCGTTTGTGTCGGTTTCACGGGCTCCGGAGCTTATGTTTTTTTACTGCCCCGAAGGAACTTGCTCATCGCCGCTGGGAGTGGTGACTCAATCGTTTTTTGTTCGCCCGTGACGGGATGAACGAACGACAACGAGGCGGCGTGTAAGGCGATCCGTCTGCGAATCCAACGAGGATGCTGGGCTCGCTCTGGTTCGTATCGTGTGTCCCCCAGAATCGGGTGCATGGCGTAGGCGAACTGAACACGAATTTGGTTGCGTTTGCCGGTCTGCAAGACGACTTCGACATGCGTCGCGTCTTCCATTCGCTGCAGAACTTTGTAATGCGTGATCGCCTCTTCGCTGTGTTTTGACGGCGCCGTGACATAGCGGTCCAGGTTATTTCCCGTCGCTAGATGCGAACGAAACGTTCCTTCGTCATCTGGGAGCGTTCCCGCGACGATGGCCGAGTAAACTCGTCGAGGTTTCTGATTTTTGAATTGCTCGATCAATTGCTCCGCGACGGCCGCGTGTTTGCCGAAGATCAGCAAACCGCTGACTTCGCGGTCGAGGCGATGAACCAGACAGGCTTCTCGTTCGCTGCGGGAGTGGCTGATGTAAATCGACACCCGCTCGACCAGAGTATTGGGATCACCACGATCTGTCGGAACGGTCAACGTGCCCGCTGCCTTATCAACGACGATCAGGTGTTCGTCCTCGTAGGCGACCGAAAACGTTCGGTCATCCCATCGTTTTTCCTTCTTCTCCCGATATCTCTGCGTCGGGTCGTATCGCACGGTCACGCTGTCGCCGGGTTCCAGCGGGTTCGCTGGATCGTCACAGGGCTCGCCGTCGACTGATACGCAGCCTCGATCGATCAACCCTCTGGATTGGCTGTGCGACGTCTCGCAGATGCGGCGTACGAACGCGTCGGTGCGTCCGGCGGTCTCTTCCGTGACGGTTTCGGAAAGCTGTTTCATCGCCATATCGGGGTCATTTCCTGCATGCAGTGCTCGGAGTCAATTTCGTAACAGGTGCGGATTGACGCGTAGAGTACCACCGGGACTCGAGACTCAGTATCCCTAACGAGTTTCGGCCGGAGGATGGTCACCGGGACAATCGCCACAATCGTCAATATCAGACGTTCGGGAACTTCCACGGGGCTCGATTTTGTCGTTTTGCGAACTCGTTCTGCCGGGGGGCGACCTAGCGTTGATGGCATCGACAACCTTTTTGTCGATTGTTGATTGCGACATTTTTCTCGCGTTCACCACCATACTCGTATCGCCAGATTTTTCTTGCTATGTCAGCCGAGCCGAAAGACAAACTGTTTCGAAAAAAACGCTCACGGACGGTGATTGATCGTGAGGTGCAGTACGGCGTGGTCTGGAAGATCGCGGTTCACTGGATGGCGCTCTTCGCATGCAATTCAATCGCTCTGGTCATCTGGATCGGACTGTTCGAACAACCCGACGTCAGCTGGAAACAAACGGTCGTCGATAGCTTCCGTCGATTCCTGCCTTTCTTCGTAATTACCGCCGCGTTAATTCCCGCGTTCGTACTCGACACGCTCAAGCTCACGAATCGGTTCGCAGGTCCAATTTCGCGATTGCGAGTCGAACTCGCCAACGCTGCCGAAGGACGCCCGGTGCGTCACCTCAAATTTCGAAACAACGATTATTGGCTTGAAATCGCAAACGGGTTCAACACTCTGATTGATCGTGCCGGTTTGACCGCTGAACAGAACGAAGCGTCCAACGTGACCAAATAGCAGTCGTTGGAAACCCGTTCGACGGATTTTGTCAGAGACACTGTATTCCTGCTTGCCGATTTTCGAGACCACGATGCACCTAACCCAACGCCATGCTCGACCTCTTCGCCAACGTTTGAATGGCAATGCCAGTCGACGTCGAAACCGCCGCGGTGCCGCCGCGGTGGAGTTTGCCGTTTGCCTGCCCATTCTCGTGTTGCTCGTTTTCGGATCGATCGAAGCCTCGTGCATGATCTTTCTGAAACAAACGTTGAGCGTTGCTGCCTATGAGGCAACACGGGTCGCGATCCGTGACGGGCGTGCCAACGCCGACGGTGAGCGTTCTGCTCGCCAGATTCTCGAGGGGCGATCGGTCAACGGATTCGATATTCGGTTTCCTAACGGGGAGGCCCTCGACGCCGATCGGGGTGCCGAGGTCGTTGTCGAGGTCAGCGCGCCGAGTGCTGCAAACAGTCCGCTGATTGGGCAGTTCGTCGCCGACCGTGTGCTCACCGCCCGCGTCGTGATGATCAAGCAGTAAAACGCTTTTCATTTATCCTTCCATCGAACCATCCGCCGAGCCAGCCCAAATGATTTGCAACACCGCATCCGTTCGGTCCAACGCAATCCCTCGCCTACATATGTCGCGTCTGTTCGTCACCGGACGTCGAGCCAAGACTCGTCGTGGGGCGATGCTGATTTTGATCGCGATTATGCTGTTCATGTTTTTGATCACAATGGCGTTTTCGATTGACATCGCTCAAATGCACCTTTCGCGAGCGGAATTGCGTACTGCATCGGATGCTGCTGCGAACGCCGCCGCCACTACGCTCGCCGACACGCTTGATCGCAACGCCGCGATTGCCCGTGGTCAGCAAATTGCCGCAGCAAACCGCGTCAACAATGATCCTCTGCTGCTCGCGCCGGGCGACTTTGACTTCGGGCGTAGCGAACGCCAGCCCAACGGCAAATACCAATTCACCACCGGCGGAGCGCCCCTCAATGGCGTTCGTGTGAACGGACGACGCACCGTTGGCTCTCGCTCGGGCGCAGTGCCATTGTTGTTTGGCAATGTCACCGGGACGGATCTTTTCGAACCAACGATGACCGCAACGGCAACCTACATCGAACGCGACATCACGCTCGTCATTGACCGCAGTGGATCGATGGCGGGGAGAAAATTCGCTGACCTGACCGCAGCGCTTCAGATTTTTACGGATCTACTCAGTTCCACGCCGGTTGAAGAACAAGTCGGATTGGCCTCGTACAACGATCGGGCGAGTGAAGATGTGCAGTTGACCGAAAACTTTAGCGAAATCACCGACGCGCTTGGACGACTTCGAACGACCGGGTTCACCAGTATTTCACGAGGAATGCAAGCCGGACAGAATATCGCGAGTCGCGGACGACCGCCTGAGTTTGTCGAGCGAACCATGATCGTGATGACCGACGGTCAGCATAACCGTGGCATCGAACCTCGAGTCGTCGCGGCTGATTTGGCCGATGACAAAGTCACCATTCACACCATCACGTTCGGCAATGGCGCCGACATTCGGCGAATGCGCGAAGTCGCCGATATCGGTGGCGGGCGCCACTACCACGCACTAACAGGTGCCGAATTGCAAGAAGTCTATCGCGAGATCGCACTGACGCTCGGAACTGTTCTGACGGATTGATTGAAACGGAATTCCTTCTCGGGATCAACCTACTTGTAACGAACAGCTGAAATCATCGCGTTAATCGCTCGCCTTTTCATACGGAATCATTCATGACCATGTCTCCCTCACGAGAGTTGACCGCCGAAACTCAGCGAAACGAAGTTCGGCGCAGCAATCGTCTTACGCGACGTCGGGGCACGCGAGCCGGTGCTGTGGCGGTGGAGTTTGCGGTTGTCGCACCACTTTTGTTTCTGTTTTTCTTTGCCGGGTTTGAATTCTGCCGCGTCGCAATGATCCGTCATACCGTCGACAACGCGGTTTATGAGGGAGCTCGCCGAGGTATCGTCCCTGGTGGAACCAACGCCGAAGTACGTGCCGAGACCGAGCGAGTTCTCAGTACGATTGGTCTGCAAAACTTCACTCTCAACGTGACACCCGCCGTAATCGATGATGACACCGACGATGTCACCGTACGTCTCACGGTTCCTTTGGACGTTAACACATTTGTGCCCGCACAGTTTTTCGTCGGCAAAGAGATTCAGCGAGAATTGACGATGCGGCGTGAAGGTCGTTGAGTCACGCGATCGATCCGCTAGACTAGAAGTGCTCGACCGCAGTCCTCTTAGGATCGATGCGTCTCGCATTCCGAAACTAAGTACTTCATTCCAACCGCTAGTTTGCCAGTGAAGCAACGCGAGAACGATCGAATCTTCCCCGTTCGCACTCGGGTGCTGCTCATCGATTTGGACAATTGTCCTCACGAAGTGCTGGATTTGGCGGCGACGGCCGAGCGGTATGATCTCATTATCGCGGCTCATGGGCGACAGGAACCAAGGGTCCCACTCGGGATGGCCTCGGTTCTCGGTCTTCTCATCGCGGAAAGAAAAATTGAGATCTGGCCGATGCCCGCAGGCAAGAATTCAGCCGATTTCGGTCTGACGTTCATAGCCGGACGACTATCGGCGGAGCTTCCCAAAGACGCGATCGTTGAAGTCGCGTCCAAAGATCGCGATCTTGAGCATGCTGTGAGATTGTTGAAACGTGTCGGTATCAAAGCCTCGCGAATCGATTCGTCGACCGAGTCGGAGCCGCCTCGATCGGCTGACGCAGCGGTTTCGCATCTCGCGAGCCGTATCGCGAGTTCCCTTAACGGTCGCGGCGCGAAATCACGTCCCAAACGTAGACGCAGCCTACACGCCACAGTGAAGGCACGCGGCCCGACCCCGGATCAAGGCATGGCGGCGCTCAAGGAACTCGAACGCGCCTCTGCGATCACGTATGAGTCCAACGGCAATCCGAAGTACGACGACGACATTTTGAAACGACTGGCAGCATTGGCTCCAAAAAAAAAATGCAAGACCGAAGCACTGCCGCTTCAAAAACTCGTTCAGTCCAAGCGAACGCCTCGCCCCGGCGATCCGTCTCAGCTAACGCTGTTTGATCGGCACGTCCGAGAAGATGACGAGAGTGCTGACGAGAGCATCGTCGACGCAATTGCATTGCCAAGCATCACGCCTGAACGTGCGATTTCCGACGATGAAGTGCCGTTCTAAAACGCTGAAAGGGGGGCGGCGGCCAAAACGGCCAAATCCTCGACAACGCCTGACGAACGTCGCGACGTCTCAGCAGGAGACTGCGTAATCCTCAACGGCTCACTAGAGCATCATCGAAATAGCGTGGCCCGCTCTCAGCAACTAAATATGCCAGAAAATCGGTCTCCCGGAATCTGGCGTCATCCTTTGAGAGAACGGACTAAGTGACGTATTCCTCTTCGGCTTCGCCGGTCGGACGCGATATTTCGCCGGTGTCTTCGAGATGTCGAACGATATCGACGATCTTCTGCTGAACACCTTCGACTTCGCTGATCCGAACGCTGCCGAGATAGCCCATTTCTTCTCGCAGGTTTTCCGCTGCTCGCGAACTCATGTTGCGAAGGACTTTTTCCTGCAATGCGGAACTGGCACCCTTGAGTGCCATCGCCCATTGAGCCGTTTCGACGTTCTTGAGCAACGACTGAATGTCGCGATCACCGAGTTTGATGATGTCTTCGAACACGAACATCAGGCGGCGAATTTCTTCGGATAACTCTGGATCTTCGCGACCGAGTGATTCCATGATCGTGCGTTCGACGGCACGTTCGACCACGTTCAGGATTTCGGCCACACTTTCGACACCGCCCATGTTGCTTTGTTGTTGGTTGACCATGCTGCTCAATCGCATTTCTAATCCGCGTTCGAGTTCCGCGACCGCCGCAGGGCTGGTTCGCCCTATGTTGGCGACGCGTCGAATTACTTCGAGTTGTTTCTGGGCGTCGAGTCCCGCCATCACTTCCGCTGCGTACGTCGAGGGTACATGGCTGAGCAGAAGTGCGATCGTTTGCGGGTGTTCGTCACCGATGAATTGCAACAGGGTCTGCGTGTCCACTTTCTTGACGAAGCCGAACGGCATCGCTTCGATCGTTTGCTGCAGGTTTCCGATCAGTTCGGCCGCGTCACGTCCCAACGCCTCTTTGATCAGCTCCTTCGCTCGCTCGAGACCACCGGGGCTCGCGTAGATTGAGCTCGCTTTGCTGGTGAGGAATTCCGCAATCACGACCTCTTGTTCGTCACCGCCAACGGAATCGATCTGAGCGATCTTGATACTGATCAATTCGATCAATCGCGGCGGCAATTGCCCGAGTACCTTGGCCGCCGTCTTTGTCGGCAGACTCATCAGGAGAATCGCCGCTTTGTTCAAGCCGCGTTCTTCGGTGGTGGAAAGGGTGAGTGTATCAATCATCGATTTTGACGCTGAATCGTTTGAGCACGGAACACCGAGAATACTCAGGTGTGTTTCATCCTCTGTTTTCGACCGATTACCGGTGATTCCTCAAACAGTTCGTTCGCCAACGGCCCACGCCCGCGCAAGCGTTAGAACCGTTCGATTTCAAGCGTCGAATTCAGTTTTCCTCTCCCGGCTAAGCGTCACAACCCGCGCGGACTGAAAACCTTCAATCCGTCCCGGCCAATGCCCTCGCGAAATCGCTTGTTCATCACCGACCCTCCCTGCCGCGTTGCTGGCGCCGGTAACATCGGCCGGTTGCTCCGCGATCAACATTGCCAGCCGGGTCCAGTGATGACGATTCATGTCGCGTCGTGGCCAATTCAATTCCGCGAACAAAATTTGGCACGCCGCAGTGATGAGGGGGATTTCAGTGGCGAGTTCCCGAGAATGCGGCCACTCCTTCCACGGGCTCATCGCAGATTCGGATGACGTCATCGAGGGACGGCTAAACCGAATCGTTTGGAAAGCCGTTCGATTGTACCGATCGGTGTGGTCATTGACGTCATCAATGACCACAAACGAGTCAATCCATTGTCGCGCCAATCGTCCGATCAACCCATCGAGTTGCGTCTGGTTTTCCGCAGCTCGGACGAGCGCATGATCGGTTTTGGGAAAACGCGACCGAAGCAGCGGTAGCGCGTCGTGCCGAATCCAATTGCGGGTGTACCGTGTCTGTTCATTACTGGGGTCCTCTCGCCATGGTTGGCCGATCTCTCGAAGGGCGTCACGAAGTTCGGCCCGCCGGGCACGCAAAAGCGGGCGGCGGATCACAAAGTCATCGCCCAACGGCCGGGACGATGACATGCCTTTGAGACCGAGAGGGCCGGTTCCGCGTAGCAAATGATGCAGTACGGTTTCTGACTGATCGTCGAGAGTGTGAGCCAACGCCACATATCGACAGCCGGATTTTGCTGCCGTCGCGAGGAAGAAGTCACGCCGGTCCTGACGTAAACGTGCCTCTGCGTCTTCAGCCGCGTCGTTGTGGGCACGTCCGACTTCAACTGGGACATCTAAATCTGTGGCGAGTTCCCGCACAAACTGTTCATCTGCATCCGACTGCTCACCCCGCAATCGATGATTGAAATGCGCGATCCTCAGAGGCGGCATCGAATCAAGGTCGGGGGCATATTGCGTTCGGTATCGGTCAACCAATAATCGAACCAACGCGACGCTGTCGGCTCCACCACTGCAACCGATGATCGCTCCCACGGAGGTCGCTTCGTTTGCCCATTCGATACGAAGCAACTGACGCAGCGATTCCCAGCGTTCCGAATGCTCTTTCGTTTGATCCATGGATCAAACGGCTTCGGAAGTGCCGAACGTCTGAACGTAGATTCTGCCGCCGCTAGGGGGCGGAGGGTTGCGATCGCGAAGCACGATTACGGTGCGCCTGGCAATCCGCCACCAGGCAGTCCGCCGCCGCCCGGCAACTCCTCTTCGTTATTTGCACGCCGCATCCCCATACCTGGGAACATCGGCAAACTGTTGTCTTGGATCGTATCGTCTTCCTCAATTCGTTCGACTTCGATACCAGCCAAGTCGCCTAATGCGGGACGTTGTAACTCGAGTGCCTCGAGCCACAATTCGAGCGTGTCGAGTTTCTCATCATTCAATGCTTCGGAAACCAACAAAATGCTATCGACCCATGCCTGCACTTCCGGTCGGACGTTTTCCGGAACCGCGGCGAGCAAACCGGCAGGATTCTCTTCGGGGGTTCCCTTTGCCGAACCAGTGGCACCTTGTAGCAATTGTTGAAAAACAAAATCAATCTTGCGACGTGACAGGTTGACTTCAGGTGGCTGTGGGTTGGCCATCATCTGCATGCCGTATCCCATTTCCATCCCCATTTCCATCCCCATGCCACGCTCCATTCCCATGCCTCGCCCCATTCCCATCTCCATTCCCATTTCCATATCCATGCTCATTTCGGGGCTGTATCCGGAGTCCATTCCCATTCCTCTGCCCATGCCCATATCGCTCGACGTACGTGATCGGCGAGTTGCGGCGATTGGTTGGGGCTTTTTGGGTTTTGCCTTGCGAAGGAAATCGATCGGGTTCGGGGGCTGAGACTGAGCTGGGCGGGGGCGAGTTTGAGCCTCAAAGCGATCAAGTTCCGATTGAAGTGCGTTGAACGCGCGAACCGACCATTGTTTGGTCACGGCACTTGGATCCTCAACCTTGCCTTGCAGGCCGGTTTCGAAAGATCCGAGTTTCGCGGCCGAGTAGAGGGCGATCAAATCGGGATTGTCTTCCGCGGTGCTGATACTGATCAACTGCGTTCCCAAGGACGCGTCATTTGGGGCACGCAGAATATTCAGAATGTCCACAGCGAAACGTTGCAGGTACGCGTGTGCTTTCGCATCCCGTGACTTCGGTGGCTCTGCCGCCAGCAGTTTGTTCATTTCTGCGACCAACGCTGTCTTCTCGTCGGCTTTCATTACCGGAAACGCCAACCTGACGTACGAATGGATTCCGTGCAACGCGGCGGCTCGGATGCCATCACTTTCTTTTTCATCTGTATACAGCTTGTAGAGGATCGGATAGCTGTAGCTCAGCGGCAATGGAGGGCGGCCGTTGGCGAGGTCCAACGGTTTCGCGTTCAAACGTGAGAGTGCGTTGATCGCGTTGATCCGCGCGGCAGGCATGTAGTTGCCTTCCGCGATCTTTTTCATGCCGAGAAAGGTGCCAGCCAACAGTGTTCGGGTTCCGGCACTTCCGATCCGTTGTGCGCCGTCAACGTCTTTGAGCAGCCCCTCGATCGTGCTGCTGATTTCAGGAAGGTTTTCACGCTGCGTGATTTTCCATGGGATGTAATTCTCCAGGTAAAATTTCGACATCCCCGGTGCGGACGCTTCGACCTTGGACAGATCTTTCGCCGTCTTCAGCTGCATGACAGCGCGTTCGAGTTTGCTGGCTTCCTTCGGATCCTTGAACGCTTCGTAGGCAGGATCGAGTTTGAAAGTCTCGTATTGCTGGGCTGAGGCAACATTGGCGATCAACCACCACGAGGCCGCGGTGATGGCCATCGCCCACCAGAGCTTGACCGCCCATCGGCTGCGATCGCGCCCAGACGCTCCCGCGTGGGTTGCCATCGCACGTGCCGTGGACAAGGTGGCAGGCGATTGATCGGATCGGTTGTCGACGCGGGTGATGCCCGAGCGAGAACGGTTATGAATATCCGAATAGCGAGAATCGTTGGATAGTTCGTTGTGCAAACGCAACGCCACACCTGTGTAGAGAGAAGAGAGCGGAGACAGCCGGAGCCGTCTTGCAATATGAACCCCCATTATTCACCGAAAGTGCTCGTGCCGTCAACGAAAATCGGGCGGGAGAGTCGAAGAAGGTGCGTTTCTGTAGGCAAGAAATTGCCGGGAAAAACGAAAAAAGGCGAGGCCGACTCCGAGGAGCCGACCCCGCCTCGCACGGGGGGACGCTTAATATCTTGGTGTAGTTGTCATGTTGTCGTCGGCGTTCCCTTGACACAACGAATCATAGTCCCGCTCTGGCAGTGACTCGATGAATCCTTGGCACTTTTGAGGCAATCGGGTGCCGAACACTGCTCACAACGAGCGTTGATGCGGAATATGCCGGTTACGCAGACTTTTGACGCATTGGGACCCGTGATTCGGGGCCGGAGCCCCGCGAGAGTGCCGGACGCGAGCGATCGCAATGGCTCCCGCATCCGGTGCCCGTTCTCTGACGGGCGAGGTTTCCGAATGTCAGCGTTTCTCTTGTTTCGGCCGATCCGGCACGATTTTTCGGATGATCGTCGCGGCCGAGAGTTTCTGTCGAATTGCGGCCGATGTCAGCAATTCGACGTAGGTCACACGCTTTAGATTGAGTTTTAGTGGGATTGTACCGATTAACACGGTTGGAGGGGGGCCTCCGTCACGGAAGGAGTTTTTTGGTCGCCGGAACCGCGGCCATGAGACGTCGAGCGTAGCGACATCGGTCGCACCATCCTGCCGTGTCCATTTCATCGTTCTTGAAACGGAAGTGACGGAAATATGAGTCGGATTAACTGGTTGCGTTCATTCTTTGCCACCTCAACCACGTGGCACTCGACCCGTGCGGTCAAACTCAACTCGCTCGGCAATCGCTCTGCCCTGGCCACATTGAGCATCGCGTGCTTGTCATGCATGGTCTCAACAAGCATCGCGGACCAAGCCAACGCACAACGTCCCATCATCCCGGGAACGGGGCAGGAAATCATTGGCGTCTCCGACGATTTCGAAGACCCCAGTTGGCGTTACGTGCCGAACAATCCTAAGAGCACCGAAGACATCGACGAGAACCAACGCGGCCCGATGGGCAAGAGCACAAACGGGCGTTGGTACGAAGGCGTCAAGCGAGGGCACCCGGATATCGTGCAACGCGTTGCCACACCGCCAGGTGGAATCCCCGGCAGCAAAGGCTCGCTGTTGATGCGAAGCAAATTCACGGGCATCCCTGGACGTGCGAGCGGTACGATGCACCAAGACGATTTCATCTGCAATGTTCAGTACCGTCTCAAGCGACGCATCGATGTGGCCGAAGTTCCCAGCGTCACGACACGCATCTTCTTGCCACCGGTTGCCGAGTGGGAAAACCGATCGGGCCCGCACTTCGGTTTCCGTTTGGCTCTCGAGACCACCGCGATGATCGAACAAGAAGTCGGCTTCTTCAAACGCAAGGTCGAAGAGCTCGGTAACGAAATTTACTGGCCCGGTATGTTCATTGAATTTGAGAGCAAGGACCAAACTGGCCGCCCGGATGACTACGCCTATCTGCGAATCCGCAGTAACAAGAATGGCGGCGATTTCCGTGGCCCTCAAATCACGACCACCGGATGGTGGACACTCGGTCTCAGCGTGACGCCTGATGGCATGGTCCACTACTATGCTTCACCCGGTGTCGACGAGTTGACCGCCGACGACTACATCACCAGCCAGTTCCCGTACAGCTATCGGGCCGAACGGTTGCGAACGTTCTTCTACAACGTCTGCAGTGCCGACGATGGTCAGCGATGGAGCACCTCGTTCGTAGTCGACGATCCGAAGGTTTACGTGGTGCGTCCGAAAGGTGGCCTGAAAACCGCCGGTCGCACCACTCGCACGAACCGCTGATTTTCATGGGTTATAGAGCGAGGCCGGTGCTCACCGGCCTCGACACGAAACCACCACGCGACCGATTCGTTCGCTCTTAGCCGAGTGCTTCGGCGAACGCGGATTGCAGGCATTTTTTAGCATCGTCGCCGCGTTTGGAATCGATGACAACGTTGACCTGCAACTCGCTCGTTGCGATCATCTCAACGTTGATCTTTGCATTAGCGAGTTGTTCAAACAGCACGGTGCCGACCTGCGTGTGACTTCGCAGCCCGATGCCGCTGACGCTCAGTTTGGTGATTCCGGCGGCACCGCGGACGTCGCGCATCGAGTGGGTTTTGCATATCGATTGGGCAACCTTCACTCCCGCGTCGAGGTCGTCTTCGTCAATCGTAAAGCTGACGCTGGTGCTGCCGTCGACACCGTCATAGCCTTGAACAATCATGTCGACGAAGATTCCCGCTCGGCCGATCTCCTCGAACATGTCCGCCGCAACGCCGACGTGATCGGGAACCCCGTCGAGCGTGACGCGAGCTTGCTTCCCGACGATCGAAATGCCAGTCAGCGTGAGGGCTTCGAGGGCATCGTTTTGCAATCGTGTGACGACGTCTTCCACGTCCGCTTCGCGACTTTTGTCAGCTTGGATCGAGGCCCACGTCTTCGCATCGGACGGACGCTCGTGCAGCCCAAAGGCTTTGTGCACGGCACGGAGTGCGTTGGCTGCTTGATCGCGTGGTACGAGTGCGGAGATTTTGATTTCGCTGGTCGTGATCATGTGGATGTTGACCCCGGCGTCCGCCAGTGCCCGAAACATGCGAGCGGCAACGGATTTTTGACTCGCCATCCCGAGACCCACCACGCTGACTTTCGAAACGTCCGCGTCGTGAGTCAGACCGGTCGCGCCGATCCGTTTCAGAATCGCTTCTAACGCCGAGAGTGTTAATTTCAGTTCATCTCCCGGCACGGTGAACGAAACGTCGGCTTTGCCTTCGGCACCCACGTTTTGCACGACCATGTCGACGGCAACTTTGCGTTCGGCGATCGCCGAGAAAATCATCTGGCTCATTCCGGGGACGTCCGGAACACCGAGCACCGTGATCCGGGCTTCGTCTTTGGTCAACGCGGCGCCACTGACGGGTGAGCTTTCGGACTCCGCCTGGGCAACGATCATGGTGCCGTCACGATCTGAAAAACTACTTCGGACGTGAATCGGAACACCAAACTTCTTCGCGAACTCGATCGAACGCGAGTGCATCACGCCGGCACCGAGAGAAGCGAGTTCCAACATTTCGTCGTAACTGATCACGTCTACCCGTCGCGCCTCGGGCAACAACCGCGGGTCGGTGGTGTAAACGCCGTCGACGTCTGTATTGATTTCACACGCGTCGGCACCCAGCACAGCCGCGAGCGCCACGGCCGTCGTGTCACTGCCGCCGCGGCCCAACGTGGTGATGTTCAGATCGTCGTCAATCCCTTGGAATCCCGCGGCGACGACAATGTTGCCTTCTTCCAGGAGTTTCTCGATCCGGCCGGTGTCGATCGACCGGATGCGGGCCTTGCTGAAACTATTATCGGTTTTCATTCCGAACTGGCCGCCGGTCAAACTGACGGCTTTGGATCCCAGATCGTCGATGGCCATCGCGACCAGTGCCACGCTCGTTTGTTCCCCGGTGCTTAACAACATGTCCATCTCGCGAGCCGGCGGCTTCTCGCTGACCGCGGACGCCAACCGTAGCAATTCGTCGGTCTGTTTCCCCATCGCACTAACGACCATCACGACGCGATGTCCCTGTTTTTGGGCACGAATCGCCCGGCGAGCGGCGGCGCGAATTTTCTCGGGATCGGCAACCGACGTGCCGCCAAATTTCTGGACAATCAATGACATGGTCAAACGAGTTCTACGTCTCGGATTCGAGGCTTGAGAGGAAATTGCGTGGGCAACCACGAAACCGCGAGCTTACCAGGGAGACAATTTTCCTAAAAGCGGATCAGTTTTGGCGCCCCCGCGTCCACTGGCCTCGGGCCAGTTAAAATGCCCCCCGGCTCCGAGCCCGCAATCGGCGGTTGCCCGGGACAGGCCGAGTTCCTCGACGCGGATTTATAAATCTCATGAAACGATTGATCGTCCTAATGATCGCAATTTTCGTTGCCCTGATTGCTGTGGTCGCGGTCCCGATCGGAATCCGTCAAATGCGGATAGCCGCGGCCGTCAACAAAATTGCGACCACCGGGGCACCCACCACGATCGCTGACCTCCAGGCCAACCACGTCTGGGACAGTCGCAACGCCGCGTGGCATCTCGACGCCGTCGACCCCGACACGCAAAAGCTGTTTGCCGAAGTTAGCCCCACCTTCTATGACGACGAATCCTTTGACTGGCGTGACGGCATTCCCGAAGCCACCCGTGGGCAATTGGAAACCGCGTTCGCCACCTACCCGCAGGTTTTCGCGGCCGTCCATTCAGCGATTCAGTGCGACTACTATTCCAATTTTGATAAACCTGCCTCCTCGATCACGGCTTTCCAACAACAACTGCTCGATCGGGTCGGAATCATCCGTTCGGTTCATCGTGTCCTTGATGCACGTTACCGGTTCCTCGCCGCAACGGAGCAGTTCGACAAGGCCGCTCGCGTGGCCGACGATGCACTCACGCTCGTCCGATTGCAAGAGCAAGATCCAACGATCATCCAATACATGACCGCCGCGGCCTGCCGAAACTCGATTCTGGATTTTCTCGCTGAATTGGTCGCCTCGGACTCACTCAGCGAAAATGTGCTCGGGATTATTGATGCGGAACTGCGTCGCCACGTCGCAATGGACAGTTTTGTTCACGCTCTGAAAACCGAACGCGCTCTGGGAATCGAACTGAGCAGCAATACGCCGTTGGGATTAGCCATTTCCGGTCAAATGCTTCAGCCATACCTCGACTACATGCGAGACCAAATCGCCATGGGAGCCATTTCGCGATTCGAGGAAGCTGCTCCGATGATCACTGCTACGGCTGCCGAAGTCGCCGTCGTCGCGCCGGCCATGGATGCGGGGCGGGCACTGATGAATCGCCAACGTGCCAAGATCCGGTGCCTGCGTCTGGTCATCGCATTGCACAAGCAATCACTGGTAAACGAAACATCTCTGTCCCCCATGTCGGACGCCGGTCCACATGAGATTGCCGAACTGATCGCCGAGTTTGAAAAAACTTCCGAGTGGGGGCTTTCTCGAGATGACGTCATCGATCCGTTTTCTGGCCAACCTCTCATCGTTCAGCGCCTCAATGGTTACTGGCAGGTTTACAGCGTTGGCGAAAACCAGAGAGACGACGAAGGTGACTTTAAGGACGATTTGGATGTGGGGTTTCCGACGCTCGATCCAGACAACAGTGTCAGCGTTCCAGACGATCCCTGACTTTTGATCGCAAATCTTCGACGCTGCCGTCGTTCTCTATCACCCAATCGCTACGGCGCTGTTTCTCATCCCAAGACAGTTGACGTTTTTCTCGACGTTTCAATTCTGCGAGATCCCAACCGCGGGCATCCAACAAACGTTGGTGCCGATCGGGGGAAACGTGCAGGCACCATACTTCGTCGCATTCATCCTGCCATCCACTTTCGAGCAACAGCGGCACGTCGAGAATCACGTACGCAGCCTGATCGGCGACCGCTTTTGCCAGGGCTTCGCGAATCACTTCACGCGTTCGCGGGTGCACGACCGACTCGAGTTTCTTCAGCCGTGTTTGTGAAGCTTCACTCTCACCAAACACTAAATCAGCGATCCGTTCTCGCGACAACGTTCCACCGGAATTGAGGATTTGATCGCCAAACTCCGCGACCAGTTGATCGATGACTTCCGGTTCGAGGAGTTGCTCCTTGGCGATCGTGTCCGCATTCAGCCAAACGCCTCCGAACGATTGCAGGAATTGAGCGACAGTTGATTTACCGCTGCATGGCGGCCCAATAATTCCGATCACCCGTGTGTGTCCATGCGCCGTCATGACAACAGTTTCTCACAACGTTTGGGTGACACCTTCACCGCCGTTCCCAGCGGTTGTGCAAACTGACTGACGCGTAGCTCCTCGATCAACCATCGGAATTCCGAGTCCGCGTTCGTGCGTGGGTCTTGTTCGTCTGCGTGTTTGGACGACAACCAACGGTTCCACAACGAGTTGATCATTTCACGGGATTCCGCGTCACGTTTTTCTGCGCCGGATCTCGCCTTGTCGAGGCGATACGCAATCGCGTTGAGATACCGAGGCACGTGTTGCAGGTGCTGCCATGGTGTCCAGGAGATAAACCCGTCGGCAAACATCCATTGCAGTTGCGTTTCGACATCGTCGAGCACCTCGCGTAGTTTGCCCGATGACGTTTCTTCGCGGGCGACTCGAGATGCGTGATAAGCATCGGTCAGTTTGGTGAGCCACGTCGCGACGTCTTGCGTTGCTTCGCCAATCCTTCCCGGCGCCTCTGCCAATCGTTCTGCAAACTCGTCTGCGGTGCGAACGATCGGACGTTTCTCGACGACCGCCAAACGCGCGAGCAAGTCTGCAAGGGATGATTCGATCACCGACGCGGACAAAATCGGGCCTAACTTAATCTTCGCTTCCGCGATCGCCGGGAGGTGACGCACCTGAGCTCGCAAGTCCTTGCGGCACGCGATTGCGAACATTCGGGTTAGCCCCAGTCGGCTGCTGGCTTCGGCCGCCGCCGCGTCGGCAAACAGCCTCGTCGATACGAATTCGCCATGGTCAACCAAACCGGGGAACTGAGCCACCTGCACGCCACCTCGCTTGCGGACGACTTCACGGGGGAAACGTTCGATGTCCCATGTCGTCATCTTCTCTCGCATCCAATCTTCCGTCGTGCCCGATTCTTGCATCGACGTTTCGCTGGACTCGACCGACGAACCGAGCTGTTGTTTGATCGCGTCGACGCTGCGATCAGTGGCGAGCACCTTGCCCTCGTCATCAACGACGCGAACGAGAAATCGCAAATGCGGTTCGAGCTTTTCTTCTTGGAAATCGTCAGGTCCGATGCGTGTTTCCGCGTGTCGGGTCAACGCTTCGCAAAGCGTCGGTATGAACGCCGACTGTCCGCGTTGCTGCACAATTTCGTCGGTCACCTTTTTTGCGACGTCTGCCGCCGGAATCAACAGTCGTCTCAAACGTTTCGGCAGCGATTTAATCATCGCCGTGACTTTCGTTTCGAGCTGCCCGGGCACCAACCAGTCCAACGCCTCGTCACTGACTTGTGGTAAGGCAGCCGGGTGGATCGTCAGGTGGATGCCATCTTCGTCGGTTCCCGGTCGGAAATGATATTCCAGCGGCAAACGTGTCGCGCCGGAGGCGAGTTCGTTGGGAAAGTCGTCCTGTTCGATCCGCGTCGCGGACGTTTCCAGCAGGTCCTCGGGGCGGAGGTACGGCGTCTCGGTGATTTCCTCCGTCGCATCGTCGGAGGCATCTGCCGCAATTTCGAGCGGAGGTGGATCCGCGAGCCATGCCGCCAAGTCGACATCGTTCTTGAGACGTTGATGCCATTGAGGCGGCGGGCATTGTCGATCAAATTTCTCGAGTCGAGCGCGATCGCAAACCCAGTCCGGCAATCTCGATTGGTAGAACGCCTGCAACACGTAGTCGTCCACGACGAGATCTCGCCGACGTGTTTTCGCAGCCAACTTTTCAATTGACTCGAGCAACCCACGGTTGTGTCGAACTGATTTCGCCGTGGTCGGTAACTCGCCGCCGACCAATCCGTTTCGGATCAATAGGTTCCGAGCTTCAATCGGATCGATCGGAGACAATGGCACGCGGCGACGCAGCACAACGGGCAATCCGAAAAACGACTTTCGCTGGTAACAGAACGCACCGCTCGCTTTGCGGCTCCAGTGCGGGTCGCTAAACGATGACTTCAGCATGTGATCGCCGACGGCTTCAATCCAGGCCGGTTGGATTTTCGCGACCGTGCGTGCGTACTGCTTGGCCGTCTCGACCAATTCAGCCGCGACAATCCATTTTGGTTTCGATTCGAACACACCGCTGCCAGGCCACAGGAATAACTTCAGCCCACCGGCGCCCGTGTACTCGTTCTTCTCGCCTGCCAACGCCACGCCCGACAACAGGCCGGTCAACAAGGCTTGGTGAATCAACGCGTATCGGTCGGAGTCAACGATCGGCGCAACATCGTCGGCTTTCTCGGGCTCCGCATTGCAATATCGAATCGGCCCGATCGTTAATCTTGCTCGACTCCGACGTGGCTTTCGATTCTCGTGCGGACGCTTTTTGCCTTTTTCGCCGTTTGACTTTTGATCCGGATCCGAAAGCGTGCTCGCACCGAGTGTCGTCGATGCCATCTCCTTGAGTTGCCGATAGACGTCAGACCATTCACGCATGCGGTTGGGCGACAAGAAATTTTGCCGCAGGACACGTGTCATCTTCCCGCGTCCATATTTCGAACTCATCTCCTCATAGAAACGCCAAATGCGTAACAGGTTGAGGAAGTCGCTCTCCGGATCGGCAAATTTCGAATGAGCCTCGTCGGCCGCTTTGCGTTTATCCGGCGGACGATCGCGGGGGTCCGGAATCTCCATGGCTGCCGCGATGGGGAGCACTTCGGGGAGAACACCGTGTTGTTCGGCGCCGATCAGGATACGACCAACACGCGGGTCCACGGGCATCCGTCCGAGTTGCCATCCTATCTCGGTCAGTTCGCCGTCGTCATCGACCGCGCCGAGCTCAGCGAGTGTTCGAAAACCTTCTCGAATCGCATCGATACGTGGCGGATCAATGAGCGGAAAGTCTTCGAGCCGGCCTAAACGGAGGACTTTGCTCTGCAAAACGACGCTCGCCAAATTCGTGCGGCGAATTTCGGGAGTCGTGAACGCGTCCCGACTTTCGAAATCGTCAACGTCGTACAACCGCACCGCGATACCCGGTCCGACACGGCCGCACCGGCCACTGCGTTGGTTCGCGCTGGCGCGGCTGACCGGTTCGACAGGTAGCCGCTGTACTTTACTGCGAACACTGTACCGACTGATCCGTGCGGTTCCGGAATCGATTACGTACCGAATCCCAGGAACCGTCAATGACGATTCGGCAACGTTGGTCGCGAAAATGATCCGTTGCTTGCCGCCGGTCGGATGAAAAATCGCTTGTTGGGCCGATTGAGGCAGTCGCGCGTAGAGCGGCAACAGTTCGACGCGGTTTTCCAAACCCAACCGTTTGAAATGACCGCCGACGTGATGCGAGACTTCGCGAATGTCACGTTCCGTTGGTAAAAATACGAGCGTGTCGCCCGTTCCATCTCGGCGTAGCGAATCGATGGCGGCGGTGACGTGAGCGGCCAAATCGTAACCACGCGTTGCACTCGAGTCGACGTCGTCCCATGGCAGGTAACGAAGCTCCACCGGATACCCGCGTCCTTCGACCTGCAAAATAGGGGCAGGGACAATTTCACCGGTTTCCGAATCGGTGGTGCCAAAATGTTCCGCAAACCGGTCAGCGTCAATCGTGGCCGAGGTAATGATGATCCGCAATTCGGGACGACGATCCATGATGCGTCGCAGCAGGCCCAGCAAAAAATCGATGTTGAGCGACCGTTCGTGCGCCTCGTCGATGATGATCACGTCGTAGGCGAGCAGGTCGGGGTCGGAACCGGTTTCGGCGAGCAAGATCCCGTCGGTCATTAATTTGATCAGAGTCCGATCGCTCGTTTTATCACCGAACCGAACCTGGTACCCGATCTCGTTTCCGAGAATCGTCTCGGTTTCCTCCGCGAGTCGTGCCGCAATGCTTCGGGCGGCGAGGCGACGTGGCTGCGTGTGACCGACCATCCCGTCGCGTCCGAATCCGGCCTCGACACACATCTTGGGCAACTGAGTGCTCTTCCCGCTGCCCGTCTCGCCACAAACGACGATGACGCGATGCTCGCGAAGCATCGCGACGATGTGATCGCGATGTTCGGAAATCGGTAACTCGGACGGAAACTCGATTTTGACTTTGGCCGATTGTCGAGCCTCGGCACGCGCCGCTGCCGCCGCGACACGAGCGGCAAACTGTTCCTCCGCTTGGCCGTCAGATGATTTGCGGTCGCGTTTGAGTCGAGATCGCTGCCTTTGCAATCGAGCACGATCGGCGCGCGTCAGCTTCACATCTTTGAGGTCGAGGCTATCGTCCGATGACGACGTCGGGGCCTGAGCACTCGGTGGCGGTGAACTAAGACCGGGGCTCGCAGGTTTCTGGTTCAAAACGTTTTGGTCAGCGTTGGGAAAAAAATGATTCGTTTGGCCGGTCAGGCTGAGATTCTTGCGTTCAGTTGTCTGATGAATCGCTCGCGATCGACCGGTGATAAAATGTGTTCACGCCGATCGGTTTTGACTACCACACGACGCAACGACAACGCCGGCCCACTCCGCAGTGTCCACGCCATCCGCACGTCACGAATCGAATCGTAAGGAACCTGGTAACAGATCACGCCGCATCGAATGGACAGCGTATCGGTCAACAACGTGTACCGACACGGCACGGTAAAGATTGCCGTCACGACCAAAATTCCTGCCGCCGTCAAAAACATCACCGACGCGTCACCCGGTCGTCCTACCGCAATCAAATACGCCGCGATCACAACCGCGCCGACAATCGGGAACGCGAGCAAAGCCGCCAACCACCAATCCACTGCCGACTGGTGCACCTTGCGGTCGAGGCGGCGCCGCTCGGAGGACGAATTGGTATCGGGGTTGCCAGGTTTAGTAACGGTTGATTCGGACACGTCAGTAATGAACAAGTGGGGGATTCGAGCAGAGCGGTAGTTCACAATCGAACATCAACTCGGGAAAAACGCAGCGAAGAAATTCGAATAAAGATCGTCGATTGTATACCGCGATAACGAATCGTGAACCAAGAGACACTTTCCGCGACGTCCACGTTCGCCTAATAATCGCTGCGTGAAAAGTACAGGCAACTGACCGCCAGCATGAACGCGATAAAGATCCCGCAACTGAGCAACGGCCACGCGATCCGGTACCGTACGACTTCCGCCGCACCGGATTCTCCGCCGCCGATCACTAGCGAATCGTTGCCCGATACCATTGCCGCCGTTGTGTCGCCAAGCTGCAGCACCTGAGGCGTGAACAGTTCGAGACCGCCGACCACGTAGCGATCAATCCAACGCCAAACCGATCCGGTCGGCGTGACCGTGCTTAACTGCGAAAGTTTCGCCGAGCCTGAATCAGACGCGTTCGACAATTCGCTCAATCTGGCATCGCTGATGGCAATCGAATAAGACGTCACTCGATCCACATCATGAGCAACAAACAACTGTCCTTCGTTGCTACCCTGCGTATCCGGTTGCCAATACACTGATTCGATTTCGTCCACCGGAATCCGCGAGATCCTGCGAATCGTCATCAATCGTTTCGACTCGGTGTTGTCCGCGTTCGTTTCCTCTGATTCAAACGCTGCGTCTGAATCACGAGGTGTTTCCAATAAGACCGGTTCGTTCTCATTTTTGATCACTTCGATCATGTCGCAATGGCCCGATGACGTTCTCAGCAAGAAGCATTGATCGGAAATTGCTACCATTTCCAGCGGCGTTCCTGAAACGATCGAACGCCGTTCGTCGTGGTCCCACTGGCCGACGAATCTCAGCGTAGTTGCGTCGTAAATCTTCAGCGGTAGGTCCCCGCGGGCGACGACAACCCAACGCGGCGATGCGGCAATCACATGCGAAGCTCGATCGGATTCGCGTTTGAGATTCACTCTCGCTGTCATCTCCCAAGTGCCGGATGCATCCGCCCCCGTCGGTTCGAGACGTTGCATGCGATCTCCGGTCAGCAGCACCAGTCCGCTCTCGTCTAGGATTTTTGAGACTCGAGTCGGCGGACTCAGGACCACGTCGCTCGGAAGGATCGAGACGAACGACTCCGTCGCTCCGCCTTGCATCGTCACCAACGCCTTCAACCACGCACCGACGGAGTTGTCCACACGTGCACGTGTTTTCGTGGTTTCGTCGCTATTTTCGTTTTCGGATGTTTCGTCGCCATCATCCTCAGACGCTTCCTCGCCGATCGCCTCCAAAATGGCGTTCCGATTGGTCGTCAAAAGATCCGCGGTGTTGATCGCGACCACCGTGTTGTCGTCGACCGGGATCAATCGCTCTGTCGCGGTCGGCAAACGCAAACTCGGCTGCGGAGTCCAGTCATCGTCACGAGAAAGCACGATGAGATCGAGCGAACCGGAGCCGAACGGATTAAACCGGCCGTTTCGAATCCGGGCCGTCATCACGTGGTCTGTATCCAACGTCGCCGGTCGTAACACGCGATCATTCGATCCGGCTTCGGAATCGATCAAGGACTCCCACGCCTTCGCTGGGGCATCCAATCGCACCAATCCACTGCCGCCGGTGACCGCGAATAGATCGTCGCCTGCCCTGGTCATTCCGACAATCCGGTCCGGTGCGACCACTCGTGCATCGACCACGCCGCCGATGATTCCGACGACCATGCAAACCGCCGCCAATGCCCCCGCCGCCGCGATTGAAATTATCGCTGATCGCCACTTCAATCCGGCCAGAACCGAAACGCTGTAGAAGACCGCAAAGATCACCACCGCCACAGGGATGCACCATAAGATCCGTGTGTTCCAAACGCCCAGCCGCAACGCAGCGATCAGATACAAGCCGAGCACTAACTGCGTCACACACAGCAGAACGAACGCACAGCCGCCGATGAATTTCGAAACCAGCAGTGCACTGCGAGATATCGGCTTACTCAGCAGCAGATGCAGCGATCCCGTTTGCAACATGTCGGGAACAATGGACGCCGTCACCAACACGCCTAGAAACACCAGGACCAATCCGAGTAACCAGTTCACTAGAATTGGAATCACAAACTGATTGAACAGCGTTTCAAATTGAACGCGATCGATTTGGAAGTCCGTCGGAAACTCCAACCCCGCGTACGTCAGCAGAACGGAACGCGAACTACGTGATTCAAAAACGCCCGGCAGTGCTGCTTCGAGTCGCAAACGGGCTCGTCGTCGCAGCAGCGAATCGGTGAGTTCCTCGTCGGGAGTGTCATCGAGCGATCGCAACTCACGTAACCGGACGGTATCCTTCCATGCCTCTGCGTCATACCAGCCCTCTGGGGCATCGTCTGCTTGCGAATCGTCTGATGGGGAATCGTTGCCGTCTAACTCATCTGCGGGTGTTTCGTACGCGTCGCTTTCGCGTGTTGCGTCCGACTCGACCAAGTCGTTGAGTGCGTCCGTCAGCAGTGACAATCGGATTCGAACTTCGTCGCCTTCACCGACACGGCGGAGTTGCCGCTGCATCTCAGTCGGCATCGCTTTGGCGATTCGTCCGATCGCTTTGTCTTGCGACTTGGGGTCGACGATCCCTTGCGCGAGTAAGGCCTTCATTCGCGTGCCGTTGTACACGTCAAACCATCGAAACGATGTCGTGTAGTCTTCTTTAATCCCGATCGGTGCCAGCGATGCGAGCAACACCCAGATCGCTAGAAAGGCAGCCCACAGCACACGGGACGCGAGCGCCGAATGGAATGAGTCCGAGATGATCGCGAAATATGGCCTCATGCCACCGCCACAGGATTCGGGGATTCGACCAAACGCATGAACGTCTCTTCCAACGTTTGGCGGTGCGGCACCAATCGGATCAGCGATCCGTCGGCCGCGCGGATGCGATCAACAATTGCATCGACTGCCGCTCTCTCGCTACATAAGACGCGGCATCGGTACCGCGAACGGTTCGAATCCAGATCGATCGGATCGGTAATCCACTCGACCGTTCCCGCACCCGCACCCACGCTCGCCAGCACGCCCGACTCCACGTCCGCGTTCGATGTCGCAGTTGGATCGGAGTGCGCCAATTCAAATTCGATTTCGATGGTGACCGCTTCGCTGTCCGTTTTCGACGGTCCCCCCATCTCGGCGATCGGTCCCGTTGCCAAAACGTTTCCTCCGGCCATGATCGCAAGGTGCGAACAGACGAGTTCCACTTCATGCAAAATATGACTGTTCAGGAAGATCGTTTTCCCGGCGTCACGCAATCGTTCAATCACACGCCGCACCTCGCTTCGGCCGACCGGATCGAGACCGTCGGTGGGTTCATCCAAAATCAGTAAATCGGGGTCATGCATCAATGCTTGGGCGAGCCCGAGTCGCTGCAGCATTCCTTTGCTGAACCGTTTGACGCTTTCGCGGTCACGGCCTTCCAAGCCGACCACCGAAAGTAGTTCGTCGCTGCGTCGTGAGATGGTGTCCGAATCCAGGCGGCTTAATTTTCCGTAGTAACGAAGTGCCGAACGCGCGGTGTGGTGACGATCCACACGCAGAGACTCAGGCAAGTAACCAACACGGCTGCGTGCTTCCGCCGAACCTGCCGGCAATCCAAACAACGACGCGCGGCCTCCGGTACTGCGGATCACGCCGAGCAGGATTTTGATCAGGGTCGTTTTGCCGGCACCGTTGGGGCCCAACAATCCAAACACTTGCCCCCGCTCTGCACTCAGCGAAACGCCGCGTAAGGCGTGCACGTCACCACGCCGCAAAATGCTGCCGCCTCGATAGGTCTTTTCGAGTGCGTCAACGGAAATGATACTGCTGTTGGAAGCCTCCGGTCGGCTCACGCGAGCAGATTCCTCAACATGAGATACAGCAACATCGCCGCCGTTATCGCAATCACGCCCGCCAGCAGCAATCGGTGCGCGGGCTGTCGCCACGACGGCACGTTTACTTCGCGGTTGTAAAGACTGCGGAAACGCTCACGCTCGGCCGCGGTGTCGAACACACCATCTTCAACGAGTTCCTGTAACCCGTACTGGACCGAGTACTCAACGACACCATGAATGTTTTGGCGGTTGCGTGTTTCGTCGACTCCGATACCTTCAAAGTACCAGAGTTGGTTTCCGAATTGTCGATCGGTTTCGCAGCGGTCGTCAACGCAGCGAAGGTTGATGATCTCGCTACTTTCTAGACAAAAGTTCGCGCGGACCAATGCCCGGCCACTGTCCAAGCGGACTTGGCGTAATACCCTTTCGGAAAATTGTCGTTGGGGGGCTTGAGCGCGCATTTTGAACCTCCGTTTACACGAACCGGTCTTTCGCCGGATAAGCATATTATTGCCGAATGGGAAGCCCACGTCATCGGCGAGAATGGAATTTTTCTCGTAATATCCACGCTTTTTACGGCTGTCCCCGGCCCCCCGGGCAGTCGCATCGGCCTGCTCAACGATTCACGCTGCTAATCTAGCCAGTCTCGCAGGTCTTGTTTTTCCATGTCTATGGCAAGCCATGTCCACGCCCAGTCCCAGCAAACGAAACTCTCACGGCATCGAATCAGGGGACCTGAATTCGGGGCCTCCGCATAAACCAGCTGCGCAAAAAGCAGGTTCGGGTGAGAGAAAGCCGCCTAAAGTGCCTAGAGTCAAACCAAAGCCGCTCGTCCGCCCGATCACATTGCGGGCTCCGATCACTCTCGGCGTGGTGCTGATCGTCCTCGTCGTGATTTTGGGAGCGATCTGGGTCACTGGCACGCTGCTGGGATTGCTTCGCGGACAGGCATCACCGGAATTGTTCTGGGTGATGTTGTTGGCTGGGTCGGTGCTGCTGATCGCCGTGCTCGCCGGCGTGATCGCGTACCTCACGCTGAGCGTCAAAGCCTTCAATTTGAATCGCCGCCAATCCAACTTCATCGACGCGGTCACCCATGAACTCAAAAGCCCGATCGCGTCGCTGAAGCTCTATCTGCAAACGATGACGCGTCACAGCGTTAATGCGGACCAGCAGGAGGAATTCCACAAAATCATGCTCGACGATGTCGAGCGTCTCGATTCGCTTATCAATCATTTGCTCGACGCCGCACGGGTCGAACGAGGGACCGAACCCGAGGAAGCGACCGATTTCGTGCTCTCTGAATTGCTGACGCAGGTCAGTATTGCCGCGTGTGTTCGATACAAAATGCCCGCCGAGACGGTCAGCATCGATTGCCCCGATATCATGCTGCACGCACCCCCGGTTCAAGTCGAAATTCTGTTTCGAAATTTGATCGATAACGCCATCAAATACGGTGGAACGCCGCCTCGCGTGAACATCGTTGCCCAAATGAAGCAGGCTCCCCACGGCGAAGTCACCGTGTCGGTTTGCGACAACGGAGCTGGGATTCCCGCGAACCTGCGACGCAAGGTGTTCGGCCGCTTCGTGCGTCTGGGCAATGAGCTCGAACGCAGCAAGCCGGGCACCGGGCTCGGCCTCTATCTCGTTCGCAACGTCACCCATGCCCTCGGTGGACGTATCAACATCGGCGACGCGGGAGATGTTGTCGGCGTCGGAGACGTTGCGGGGGTGGAAAACGGGGCAAGCGGAGCTGGTAATGAAGGTGTCGAATTGAAGAAAAGCTCCGGCACGCGATTCGATATCACGCTGCCTGACGCCACGCTTGCTTTAGCAGTGCCTGCTTCGGCGAGTGAGGTCGCGGGTTCGGAGGCGGATGCGGTTTGACATTAGGGGACACTTTTTCCCCAGCACGAGTTCGCTTTTAGGGTGCCGCTCACACTGTCTTTCGTGTAGCCCTCCGCCCTGTCTGACACCCACCCGTTTTCCAGGGGAACGGTTGTCTCCTGCACCTGTCCGCAAGGTCTGCCGCACCCTCACTAATAGCGGTTCAACAGGCCGCGAAACCCCGAAAAACGTGATTTAGTCGACAATCCGGGATGCACGTGGTTATACTCTCAATCGACGCTAATCCGACACATTTCTTATCCCTCGAACGAGCGCAGGAAGTTTTCACATGTCACTCGAAGACAACCCACTGTCGCCCATGTTTCGCATCGACGTTTCTGCCAAAGCCGACTCCGGTACCTCGATGACCAACGAAGAACTCACCGTGCAATTGCTCCGTCAAATGCTGATTGGCCAGCAAAAACAGACGAAGCTGCTTTCTGAACTTGTTCAGCAAAATGCTGCCATGCACAAACAGCGTGCTGGCGAGCTGCAGCAATGGAAAGACGCACACCCCGAGCTCTCTCGCGCCTGTCGCCGTGCCGCCGAGACGCTCAGCGAAGTCCAAACTGAGTTCCTGCAATCGATCACCGAAGAGATTGACGATTCCGGCGAACACTTGGTCGAAGGCGAATATATGCTCAACGAGTTTATCGATCGCTTCGGTCCACGCATGGCTCACCTCAACGGCATCCTGCAAGTCCTCGCCCAGCTCGGAACGGGTGAGCCGGTTGCTGAGCAACAAGAGCTATAAACGCCCGAAACCGCAGCATCGGAACCGCAAATCGCTTGGTGGATAACTATCCTCAAAATTTTTTCCAAGCGAACCTTTCCACAAACGGCTCCGTCCGCTACTCTCTGGCACTTCACGGGAGCGAGCGATTTTTCGCCCCCCGTGATCGAGTCCATCGGAGGACTCTCAGCAAAAAAATCCGGGGCGTAGCTCAGCCTGGCAGAGCGTCTGGTTTGGGACCAGAAGGTCGCACGTTCGAATCGTGTCGCCCCGATATTTTGCACTTCTAAAACGCGGTCAATCTACAACCGCGAGCCCCAGCGGGAAGATGTTCGGCACATCAAAGCAGGCCCGACTCCAGGCCACCCTCTCCCATTTGGTGCCACCCACACCCTCTCCCATTTGGTGCCACCCACAAAACACCCTCTCTGAGCTGTTGCTAGTTCGTGCTGGCGGCTTGGGATCTGATCGACACCTTCACTCGAACGGCTCGGCGAAGCTAAAGTGTCAGCCGCTTGGCGTCTCTTAGATGGTGCCACCCACGAATGGCACCCACGAATGGCACAGTCATTGACGACTGGTTTGGTGTCAGCGCATAAGATGTCTATCTGCAGGTTGGCTATTTCGTTTAAAATTGCCAATGC
>NZ_JACHXU010000034.1 GCF_014192335.1 Aporhodopirellula rubra
GCCTACGTGAAGCGAATCGAGTTTGTGTTCACTCCAAAGCATGGTAGTTGGCTGAATGTTGCCGAATGTGAACTCAGCGCGATGACGCGACAGTGTCTTTCAGGGCGTCGGATCGGAGAGCTACACGAACTTCAGGAGGAAATCGCCGCCTGGTCCGACTCCATCAACGACAAGCAACGGGGCGTCGACTGGCAATTGCAGATCGGCGAAGCAAGAACCAAACTCGCGCGGCTCTACCCCCAAATTAAGACTGGATGATGCACTAGGATGTTTCTCGTTTGCTGTAGCTCCCGTTGCAAGAAAGTGGGCCGTGTTCTGGCTGTCCTTTGCCTTTGAATCGCTCTGGTCCTGTCGCTGCTAATGAGGGGGGGCGTTCGAATCGAGTGGGATTGGTAGGGATTCGGTCGGCAGCAGTGCCGCGTGCTTTGGGGTGTGGGTTCTGGCGGTCAGTGAGTGTCTCGCTCGCTTTGACCGTTCTTCTCATTCGACCAGGCTCATTCCAGGGCGTATGTGAAGTTTGGTTTGATAACCATCTAATTGGACCGTGATTGTTGCGACGGATCGAGCCGCACCCTCGTGATCTTTCATTCGGATTGATCCACTGGCGTCGAACAGGATCCCGGTTTCGTCTCGGAAGTTCCCGCTTAGCATGACGTCGTTGCTGAATGCGTTCGCTAGGCGGTCGTGGTGCTCCAGTTCGTCAGTCGACGCTGTGGGCGTGTTGTGTGCGTCAGCGGGTAGGTCAGGGCTGCGGTAGGTGCGTCTGTTCCAATCGAAGACTACTGACACGTCATGGCCGCGGTTCATGGCGGTTCGTCGGGCGAGTTCGAGATCGCTTTGCAGGGCCTTTGCGAGCGAGCGAACACGGCCCTTTCGAATCATTCCGATCATCGAAGGTGCTCCGGCGAGTATGCAGGTGCCGAATGTTGCTGCGATAAGCAGTTTGGGTCGAAGTGTTCGGGTGTGTCGCGTTGGCGATGTTTTGTCGCTGCGTCGGAATGTGCCGATAAGGAGGGTCATGAGGCGAACGAAGCAAGGAAGTGGCCGGAGAAGGTGCTCAAACCTAGCTCATGATTGGGCCGTGCGATGTCGCGTTGTGGCGACCGGGCTGCTCTCTAGCTGCTAGAGTTTCTCGGCGGATTCGCAGCTTGTTCGCGCCGTCAGCTCGCGCGAATGGCCAGAGTTATTTCGTGCTCGCGGCGTTTGAACCGCCTGCGAGTTGTCCAGTGACGGCTTCGATCGGAATTGGGATTCCGCGTAGACAGCCTTCTAGGACGAGGTTTTCGCCGACGACGCCTTGGAAACTGGCGACGATCATTCGGCCACGGCGTGTTTTGTCGAGGCGAACCATCAGGATCAGGCGATCGCCTGGGACTACGACCCCGCGAAAGCGGACTTCGTCAACGCCTCCGAAACCCACCATGGCGGCGCCGAGCAGGTCGTGTTTTTGGGTGTAGTAGCTCGAGAGCTGCGCGACGGCTTCGAGCATCATTACACCGGGCATGAGAGGCATGCCGGGCATATGGCCGCGAACCCAGAACTCTTTGTCTGTGATTTGTTTGTACGCGGCGCAGGAGTGCGACTCGAGATCCTCGTGGAGGATCGCGGTCAATTGCTCCATTTCATGCCGTTGCGGATTGAACTTTCGAATGTCTTCGATGTCCGCAATCGGTTTATCAAAGTCGAGGAGGCTCGGCTGGATGATGAATTCGCTTTTCACGGCAGATCAGGTCTTGATCTTCTTTCGTTTTGCTTTGCGGGCTTTGGCGCTAGCGGGGCGTCGCCCGTGGTTCGCCTTCTTGAGTTTGTGGTGTGGTTTAGCCACGAGAGATTACCTGAGGTGAGAGTGATTTCTTGAGGGGGCGACTTCGCAGGTCGAGAGCGAGGTGTCTAGCGTTCCCGGTAAACGATTCGACCTTTGGTCAAGTCGTAGGGAGACAGTTCGACGCGGACTTTGTCGCCAGGGACAATCCGAATGAAGTGTTTACGCATGCGACCGGCGACGTGTGCGAGCACGTCATTGCCGGTTTCGAGTTGAACGCGAAATCGGGTATTGGCGAGCGCCTGCGTGACGGTCCCCTCGACTTCGAACGCTTCTTCTTTCTTGCTCAAGACTAAGGCCTGGTTATCGTTTACTGAACTGGACGCCGCGACGGGCACCACGAAGACCAGGTTTTTTCCGTTCCTTCATGCGGGAGTCCCGCGTCAGGAAGCTGCCTTCTCGCATTGGATCGTGCAGGGCTTCGTCGTGTGAGCACAATGCTCGAGCCAAGCCCATGCGAACTGCACCGCTTTGCCCGGTCATGCCACCGCCGGAAACGCGGACGGTCATGTCGACTTTGTCAGCCAAACCGGCTGCTTCCAAAGTCTCGACGATCGCACGTTGATCCTGGTCGTTTACAAAATACTCGTTCAATGGCTTGCCATTGATGATGATGTTTCCGCTGCCTGCTCGGATTCGTACCCGAGCGACACTGCTTTTCCGACGGCCTGTTCCCAGAGCATCGCCGGTGATTTTGTCTTTCTTTACTGCGATCATGCCGTGACTTTCTTGCTCGTACGGGCCAATTCGACTGGTTGCTGTGCGGTATGTGGGTGGTCAGGACCGGCGTAGATCTTCAGCTTGCCGAGCATATGGCGGGCCAATTTGTTCTTAGGCAGCATGCGGCGAACGGCGTGCAGCAGAAGATCTTCGGGTTTACGGTCTTGACGGTCCTGGTAGCTTTCGAGCCGCAGTCCGGGATATCCGGTGTACCAGGTGTAGTGACGATCCTGCATTTTGTTGCCGGTCATCGCAATTTTATCAACGTTGGTCACGATGACGAAATCACCGCAATCGACGTGAGGTGTGTATTCGGGGCGATGTTTGCCCATCAAAACGACGGCGATGTCGCTGGCCAATCGGCCCAGCACTTCGTCGCTAGCATCGACGATATGCCATTGCTTTTCGACTTCGCCGGGTTTGGCCATGTAGGTTCGCTGAACAGCCACGGTGGGAACTTTTCTCGGGGGAGGCATCAAAAAATTGAATCGCAGAGCGTACTCGACACACCCCGTGCAAGGCAAGGGCTTCCGAGTAACCGAAATAAGGTTTTTTCGGAAGCCCCGCTTGATCTTTGCAGGCAATTAGCCCATTTCGATGGCGTAGCCGTCGCGATACGGTCGCGCGAGCATCGAGTTGGCTTCTTCGTCGCCAACGATTTGCTCGGACGAATCGTCCCACTTCAGGTCACGGCCGACGCGAGCGCAGATGCCAGCGAGGTGGCAAACGTTGAGCATCTGCATGTGCGAATGCACGTCCGAAATCGGCTCGAGCCCTTCGCGTGAGCAATGCAGGAAGTTGGCCCAGTGCTGAGTGCGCTCGTTATGCTCCATCGGAAGGCCTTTGTACACCTTCGAAATGGCGTCTTCGGGCAACGGGTTGTCTTTCAGGTCGTCGACCGGTTTTCCGACCAATTTACCGCGGTTAACGAAGATTCTGCCTTTGTCGCCTTCGAGCAAAACGCCGTTGTCGGTGTCATGCCGAATGATCATTTCGGTGTCGCCAGGGTACATCACGCTGAAGTTGAACGCGGTCGCAGTATTGTATCGGTCGTTTTGCTGCGGAACTCCATCCTTGAATTCAACCGGGTGGGTGGCGCTGCCGCTGATCGAGAGCGGTCCTTCGGTTTGTCCGTTGAGCTTCAGGGCCCAATTGCAGATGTCGACGTGGTGGGCACCCCAGTCAGTCAGTTTGCCGCCGGAATACTCGTACCACCAACGGAATTCGTAGTGGCAGTTGGTGTTTGCCCGGCCTCTGCCGGACTTGAGATAACGATAGTCGACGTGAGGGGCCGGGCCGAGCCAGCGGTCCCAGTTGAGGTTCGTGGGGACTTCGGCAACCGGGATTTCAGGGCTGGTTGGAGCGCCACCGATGGCCGCTTGGACGCGGTGGAGTTTGCCCAGTCGTCCTTCGTTCACGATTGCCATGGCTTTCGCGAAGAGGTTGAAGGTACTGCGTTGTTGGGTGCCGACCTGGACGATTCGCCCGGTCTCTTTTTGAACCTTGCGGATCAGTTTGCCTTCGTCAATCGTCAACGTGAGTGGTTTTTCGCAGTACACGTCTTTCCCGGCGAGCATTGCTTCGATCAGCGGTTTGGTGTGCCAGTGATCAGGTGTGGCGATGTGCAGGACGTCGATGTCGTCACGGTCGAGAATGGCTCGGTAATCGGTGTAGACGTCGGCTTTGCCGTCACTGAATTTCTTGTTGAATCCGTTGGCACGACCTGAATCGACGTCGGCAACGGCGACGACGTCCACCCATCGTTTCGCTGAATTAATGTTTCCTGTCGCCATCCCGCCCGCACCGATCACACCGATGCTCATTCGGTCATTCTTGCTGGTGGTCTCGTCGGCGAGCGTTCGGGGGTTCCAAGCAAAATACGGTGTTGCCATCGCGGCACCGGCGGCTTGCAGCAATCGACGACGGCCGATTGATAGTCGACTCGCGTTTCGCGAATCAGGATTCTGTGTGGGCTTTGACATGTTGTTTCGCTCTTTTTTTAAGTACGGGCGAGAGGTGAGGGGCGGGATCGGGGTGTTATTGTAAAGAGACCCGTGGAGACATAGTAGCCATTTCGGCAGACCCGTGGCGTTTCCCGAGACGATTCGAAAGTGTTTTGGGCGGACGCGAAACTATTTGACTCATTGAATAAAGTCATCCGAATTGAGGGCGGATTCTGCTAGGATAGCGTTCCCGTCGTCTTCACCCAGTGCGTTATCACGCGAAGGAAATATTCACGCTTATGTATCTCCGTATGGCTCGGCGGTTCGCCCTAGAAACGGACAAGCGATTGCTCGCCAAAGCCGTTTGGATGCTCGGCGTCAAAGGACTTCGGAGCGTCCACCGTCACAAACGACGGCTCAAAAAAGGCGAGTTTTTCCCGCCATTCCTGTACATGTCGGTCATCAACAGTTGCAACTTGCGTTGCCAGGGTTGTTGGGTCGATGTTGCTGCCAAGCAGCACAAGATTGAACTCGACGCGGCGACTCGGACGATCGAGCAAGCCAAAGAGATGGGCAATAGTTTCTTCGGAATTCTCGGCGGTGAGCCGTTCATGCATAAGGATCTGTTGACGCTTTTTGAAAGGCACCGCGACGTGTACTTTCAAGTGTTCACCAACGGCCATTTCATCACCGATGAGGTCGCAAAACGACTGCGTGACTGCGGCAATGTGACGCCCTTAATTAGCGTCGAAGGCAGTGAAATTATTAGCGACACTCGGCGAGGTCGTGGCGGTGTGCTGAATCAAACGATGGCCGGGATCGAAGCAGCGGTGCGGAACAAGTTGCTGGTCGGCGTTTGTACCAGTGTTTGCAAATCCAATATCGATGACTTGGTCAACGAGAAATGGGTCGATCGCCTGATCGAAATGGGAGTCATGTATTGCTGGTTCCATATTTATCGACCGGTCGGTCCCGAACCGAACCCGCAATTGGCGCTCTCGAGTGAAGAGCAACGCCGCGTTCGGCAGTTCGTTGTTGACACGCGGGCGACGAAACCGATCGTTGTCATCGACGCCTACCACGATGACGCCGGGAACGCACTTTGCCCGGCAGTGACCGGGTTCACGCACCATGTCGGTCCGTGGGGCGATATTGAGCCATGTCCGGTGATCCAATTGGCGACGGAGTCGATTCATGACGACCGTCCGCTGAAAGACACGTTCAACAACTCTGCGTTCTTAAAAGATTTCCGTGAGTTGACCGCGGGGCAAACACGCGGTTGTGTCATCATGGAACGTCCCGATCTGCTCGTTGAGTTGGCCGAAAAACACGGCGCCCGAGACACGACCGTTCGTGGTGGTGTGATCGATGAATTGAAAAACGTTTCACCGCGACGAAGCCAATATCAGCCCGGTGATGAGATTCCCGAACGCAGTTTTGTTTATCGTTGGGCTAAGAAGTACGCGTTCAACGATTTTGGAACCTACGCCAAGCATTTCGACGCGAATCGTTATCAGGATCCAGATACCAAAGCGGTGGCTCCCGAATTGGTCCAAATCGGCGAAACGAACCGTTGACGCCGCCGTGAACCGCCGATGTGTGAGTCATCGTATGGACTTCGAGTGGATCGTATTGATCGCGGTTAGGAGGTTCGATCTGGCCGAGTGTTATCGCCAGATGCCGTGAGTGGCAACGGAGTTGGTTGCCGTCACGTGTTCTCATGCCGCGGCCGAGTGCGGCCGGCGTCCTTTGAGGTGGTTTGGTCGGTACTGTTCGCGGCGGGTTTTGCAGAGGGCAGTTTCCTCGGCAGATCTCTGGAGGTGTTCCGAGCCGGAGGTGTTCCGAGCGGTGTCCAATCTTGTTCTCGCTTTTTTATTAGCCGATGTGACGCTTGAGTGGGATGCAAGTAGCGATTTCGGCAACCTCATCTGATTTTGCTCTCATTCGCTTTGCGACCTATCGAATTTGATTCGCGATGGGAGATTGGTACAACTTTGATCGCATTTTTAGGCAGAAAGAAGCTTGATTCCACCTGAACCCGCTCGATTGGATGGAGTACACTTAGGCGACTTGCATGCCCCCTCCGTAGAGAGGATAGACCAATGAGCGTACCCTCTCCCGAGTCGTGCTCGAAAAACGCCTGTGGACTTACCGATATCGGCCGTCGTCGTACGGAGAACCAGGATCAGTTTCTGATCGCTGAGTTGCGGAAGTCGATGTTGGTACATTCAACCAGTCTTCCGGTCGATGACGACGTTCCGTTGTTTGGCAGTGCACGCGGGCAATTGTTGATCGTGGCCGATGGGATGGGTGGGCACGCGGCCGGGCGACGGGCCAGTTGCGTGGCGATGGATCATTTGATTACCGAGCTGCTTAATCGGATGCACTGGTTTTTGCATCTGGAGCGGGATCATGAGGATGATTTCATCGATTCGTTGAAGGACTTGCTTCGCCAGGCTCACGCGAGAATTCTCTCGGAAGCTGAGGGCGATGATACTCAACGAGGCATGGGAACGACGTTGACGTTGGCTTACATCGTTTGGCCACGGATGTACGTTGTTCATGCGGGGGACAGCCGTTGTTATTTGATTCGCGACGGGCACTGTGAGCAAATCACCACGGACCACACGCTCGCACGGCAATTGGTCGAATCAGGGGGCCTGTTGCCCGAGGAAGAGGAGCAGAGTCGGTGGAGCAACGTGTTGTGGAATGTGCTCGGTGGCAGTGGCGAACAGGAGTTGATCGCCGAGGTCAGACGCACCGATTTGGTGGAAGGCGATATGGTGTTGTTGTGCAGCGATGGTTTGAGCCGGTATTTATCGACGGAAACTTTGGCGGGTGTCGTTTCAGAGGGATGTAGTGACCACCGGGGGATCTGCCATCGCCTCGTGGGGTTGGCGAACGCGGCGGGCGGCGAGGACAACATCACGGTGATCGTCTGCAGTCCCGAACCGCCTAAGAACGGTAAGCATGCGATGAGTTTTCGCCCACGCGACGGATCGGGTTTGAAGGTTCAACGATTCGACGACGACGATGAGTCGGATCTGTCGCAACTGCTCTCCGAAGACGGAATGATGCCGGAGGATTTCGCGGACGAGGATACTCTGCCCGGGTAGCGATTCTCTGTGTTCACAGGTCGGTTCTCGTTTCAGCACGTGCCAATTCGGTGCCATTGGTTTAGAATGGGAGCTCGCGAATCTCCGTTGAGGAGACTCGTCCTGCCTCGTAGTTCCCGCCCTATTTCGAACCAGAACCCGTGATGAAGACTCGCTTGAATTTTGATTGCTCCGTCCCCTCCGTTTTCAGATCTCGTTGGGTTGTCCTGTTCAGCTCACTCGTGCTCGGTGCTTCGTCAGCGGTGGTTGCCGTGGCGGCCGAGTCGAGTCAGGGTGGACCGGCCACCGCGACGGTCAGTTTGGGTGATCCCTCGTTGACGGCGGGAATTCCAGGTGACGGACCGCTCACACTCGAGCAAGCAAAAAGATGGCTCGCCCAGCCTGCAAATCACGCGATCCTGGATGTGCGATTGCCACGTGGCCTCGACGCGGCGACGGGAAATATCTACGTCCCCGAAGATAACCCGATGACGCGGGCCAAGATCGAACTCGGGCGTCAGCTCTATTTCGACACGCGGTTGTCGTCGGACAACACGATCTCCTGTGCATCGTGTCACGTGCCCGAGCAAGGTTGGGGCGCGAACACGCAGTTCGGGGTCGGCGTCGATGGTCAAACCGGAAACCGGAATTCACCGGTGTCGTTCAACCGCATTTTAAGCCGGCATCAATTCCACGACGGCCGCGCTGCAACGCTCGAGGAACAAGCGGTCGGCCCGATCGCGAATCCGATCGAAATGGGGAACACCCATGAGGTTTGTGTGCAAACGCTTTCGTCGATTCCTGTCTATCAACTCGAGTTCGATCATGTTTTCGAAGACGGATTGACGATCGAAAACGTCGGTCGCGCCATCGCAACGTTTGAACGGTCTGTCGTTACCGGTCCTGCACCGTACGACTACTACGCTCCGTTGGCGACGTTCGAGCGAACGTTCGCTGATGATCTGGAGTATCTCGATGAGGAACCGGAACTCGCCGAACAGTATGCGAAGCTCAAGGAGGATGCTGCGAAGAATCCGATGAGTGAGTCGGCGATTCGAGGGATGGAGCTGACGTTCGGAAAAGCGAACTGCACCGCCTGTCATGCCGGAGCAAATTTCACCGACGAACAATTTCATAACCTCGGCGTCGGTATGGAGAGTGAAGATCCTGACCTTGGACGTTTTGTGGTCACCAACGAGGAAAAAGACCGTGGTGCCTTTAAGACACCAACAATGCGGAACGTAGCCGACTCGGGGCCGTACATGCATGACGGCAGTCAGAAGACGCTCGAGGAGGTTGTGGAATGGTACGACAAGGGAGGTCACCCAAACCCTTGGTTAAGCGATAAGATGAAAGTGCTCAAGCTGACCGAGGGTGAAAAAGCCGACTTGGTCGCGTTCATGGTCGAAGGTTTGACGAGCGACTTCCCGGTGATCGAAACCGGGCGTTTGCCGGCCGATCAATAGCCGTTTAATTCTTGAAAGATCCGATGCCTTCTACTGTTATCGCCCCACTGAAAATTGGCGACCTGATCATCGACCCGCCTATCTTGCAGGCGCCGATGGCCGGGTTCACCAACGCTGCGTTTCGCCAAATCGTGCGTGAGTTCGGTGGTGCCGGGCTGCTCGCAACCGAGATGGTGAACGCTCGGGGGTTCGTATGGATGGATGAAAACGAAGCGGAGCATCCGGATCGGTTGTGGGGCGTCGGTGATGAACCGCGACCTCTTGCGGTTCAGATTTGGGACAATGACCCGGAGACGATGGCGAAAGTAGGTAAACGCCTTGTCGAAGAGTATCGGGTCAGTGTGGTCGATATCAATTTTGGCTGTCCGGTACGGCAGGTCACCGAGAAGGCTCACAGCGGGAGTTACCTGTTGCGTGAACCGCAACGGATGCATGCCATCATTTCCAGGCTGGTACGTGCGTGTTCGCCGACGCCGGTAACGGCAAAGATCCGACTGGGCTGCCATCCGAACAACGTCAATTGCAACGAGATCGCCAAGGTGGTCGAGGAGGCCGGCGCCGCCGCATTGACCGTTCACGGACGCACCGCTGCGGACATGTTTCGCGGTAACGCGGATTGGGACCGGATCAGCGAGATCAAGGCTCACTTGAAGAACATCCCGTTGATCGGAAACGGTGACCTCGACAGTGCTGAAAAGGTGGTGGCGGCGTTTGAACAATACAATGTCGACGCCGTGATGATCGCCCGAGCCTGTTTGGGACGGCCATGGTTGTTCGCCCAGGCTGCGGCGGCCCTCCGCGGTGAACCCGTTCCGCCGGAGCCGACTTTGGAAGAACAGCGCGACGTGATGTTGCATCACTATCGCCTCGTGGTGGATCGATTTGGCGAGGAAAAAGCAACGATTCTCATGCGAAAATACGCATGTTGTTATGCCCAGGGCAAACGGGGGGCTCGGCATTTTCGTACTCACGTCGCCAAGGTTTCGACGGCGGCAGAATTTCATGCCGTCGTGGAAGAGCATTTTCCTGTCAGCACGGTAGAATCGACGGAGTAGACTGTTCGTGACCAACGTTTACGACCTTTCAGACTAGCCGAAGCCTATCCGATGAGAACCGTCGATCAGATTCTGCAGGAGGCTGCATCTCAAAACAATCCGACGGACGCGGAACCGAAACGCCAGCTGGACCGTTTTTCACGAAAGCGTCATGTCGAGTTGGTCCGATCACTTTCCCAGGTCAGTGGAGTTCGTTCGACCCTTTACATCGGATTGCAGTGGGCAATCATGATCGGGACGATGATCATCGCGGCTCGAGTTAACCATTGGGCGGTCTACCTCGGTGCGATGGTGGTGCTGGCGAGCCGTATGCAGGCGTTTGGCGTTTTGATGCATGACGGTGCCCACTATTTGCTTTACAAAAACCGGTTGGTAAACGACGTGGTTTCGGATTTGTTTGTTGCCTTCCCGATCGGGATGAGCACGACTCTGTACCGGAAAACTCACTTCCGTCATCACCGATACACGAACACCGAGGAAGACCAGGATCTCGCGGCGCAGGAAGAAGAACACGAGTGGTTCGAATGGCCCAAGACCCGTTTGGGTTTGTTCTGGACCCTGTTTCGCAGCGTGTTCGGAATGAATTTTTTGCGTGGTTGGATTTTGTATAAACACTGGGCACCGTGGAATAACTTTCGTTCGCCCGATTTTCCGCCACGCTGTCGCGTGCTCTACGTGCTCTCGACGGTATGCGTCTATGGTTTCTTTGCGATCGCACTGAAGGTCGATGCCCGGACAACATTGATCCTGATCGGCGTTTACATGTTCGCCGGTATGACGTTGTTGAATTTGATTAACCGCATTCGGGCAACCGCCGAGCACCTCGGCACGCGAGGTGACCACGAATTAAACGACACGCGAACGGTCCTGCCGAACCTAATTGAGCGGATGTTGATCGCTCCGTACGGGGTGAACTACCACCTCGAGCACCATCTATTTCCGTCCGTTCCGGGGTACCAACTCAGTAAATTGCATCGTGAACTGATGCAGGATGATGAGTTTCGAGAGCGGGCTCACATTACCAAAGGTTACACCGGCGTGATCCAGGAATTGATGCAATCACAACGGGAAGCGAACGAAGCTGATGCAGAAAAGGCCGACACAGAAAAGGTCGCGGCGAACTAACGGTCGATCGCTACGAAGTCTGCAACGTTTTGTTTCTCTCGTCGGATTCGATTCGACCGTCGCGAACACGTAAAACGCGTTGGGCTGCCAAGGCGACCTCTTCGCTGTGCGTGACGGTGACGAGAGTCATCTTGCGGTCGTCGTGCAGTTCGTTGAACAGATCCAAAATACCCGCGGCAGTGACCGTATCGAGGTTCCCTGTCGGTTCGTCCGCTAACAGCAGACGTGGATCATTGGCCAAGGAACGGGCGATCGCGATTCGTTGCCGCTGACCGACGGACAGTTGTTTGGGCAAGTGTTTGGCGCGATCGTTCATTCCGACCGCGTTGATTAATTCGCGAGCCTTTTCGATTCGCTGTGCCCCGGTCATTCCGCGTCCGAACATCGGCACCTGAACATTTTCCAACGCCGTGAGTGTTGGCAGCAGGTAGAACGATTGAAAGATAAAACCGATCGAGCGTGATCGCAGTTCGTCGAGATCGGTGGATGAATCAACGACCTTTCCCTCAAAGATCACTTTTCCCGAGGTCGGGCGATCGAGCGTTCCGAGAATGCTCAGGAGCGTGGATTTGCCACTGCCACTCGGCCCCATGATCGCGACGTATTCGCCGGAGTGGATTTCAAAGCTGACGTGATCGAGGGCGTGTACGTTCCCGTCGGGATAGTCTTTGCAAACGTCGTCGACGGCCAGCAAAACAGATTCATCGTGATTCATGGTTCATCCTGGTGGGCTCGCGGTCTGCCAATAACGCCCCTCATCGTACAGCAATCCGTTGTGGGATTAATGGGGGGCGCCGCGATGGGTGTTCTTAGAATCGGTAGAGGGCACAGGCGACCTGCAGACCCGAGCCAATGTTGACGATCAATCCGAGATCACCGGTGGCGGGTCGTGGACCATCGTGTCCGCCGTCGCCTACCGATACTCCCGCGGCCAACATTGCCAACGGCGTTGACGAGGTAAACGCGTCTGGTCCGCGTTCCTTGCCGACGATCATGCGATCTTCGGAGATGCCTAATTCGTCGCGAAGAGATTTCAGGAATTCATCGCACGTTTGCGGCGGCAGCCACCAGTCGATCGATTCCAATGTCAAAGTTTGATCACTCAAGAATTGGTTAACGCTTTGTTTGATCGATGGGAGAAGGCTGTTCTTCCAATCGTCCTTGATGCTGTGTTCCAGGAACGGTTTGCCGATTTTGTTTTCGATGTTCGCGAAGACTTTGTAGTCGTCCTGGAATTCGGGATAGTGGTCGAATCGGAATGCGTGAAATCCGGTTTCACCGTCTTCGGACTCGCTCAGTATCGCCGCGGACGCCATTTCGGTGATTCCCAACGTGGGTTGATCGGGAACGTCAGCGTTGTTTTCGATTTCGGAGGCGACCACCATCGCTCGTTCGATGCGTCCCGCTCGACCCATCTCGCAAATCAAGTGACAGGCGTTAAGAAATCCGATCGAACCGTTCAGCAAGTCGAACGCGAATGACTTAACAGGATCGGTCGCCGCCTGATCGGCATTTAATTTCAAATCACCGGCTAAGAGAGCGGCAAGTGCCGGTTCGGTTAAGAACTCCGTTCGGTAAATCCCTGTTGAGATCAATAGCTCTATCGTTGAGCGATCGACGCCCGCACCACGAATGCTCGATTCCGCGGCTTCGGCGAGCAGGTTCATCGTGTCGGCACGTTCGCCAGAGGAAGGCGTCGCGGTTGCGATTGATTCGAAACGAAACGGCGTCGACATCGCGACGTTAACCGATTCGTCGGGAAGGAAGTCAGGTCGCGTATCGGCATGTCCGTTGGTAGACGCTCCGTTGCCGTTCTCGCTCGCACGGCGAATCCGATCGGGGAGATCGTTGCAGTTGTAAACGGCCGTGCCACTGGTTTGGCCGGAGCCCGAGATCGCGAAGAGGACTTTGTCGCCCGTTCGGATTCGGCCGTTGTCGATATTGTCACGGAATGCGAGGAAGTGCGTCGTGCTCGCCGTGTTGCCTCGCTGCTCGAGGTTGTCGATCATTTGATCAGTGCAGTCGGTTTGGAACTGCTTGGCGATTTCTTCGATCGCACCACGGATCGTCAACCGCGACGTTTGGTGCGGGATGATGTGTTGGACGTCATTGACATGATGTCCTGACTCTTTCAACACATGGACTGCGTGAGCGGCGGCGTGGGGGACAATCGCTGCGGTCACTTTCACCGCGTCGGTATGCATCACGGCACCACCGTGCGGTTGATCGCTCGGTTTGGCGATGCACAGACGGCTGTAATGGCCTAGCGTGTACATGTCGAAGTTGGTGAACCCTTCACCTCGTCGAGGCGACGCGCTCATCGCAACGGCAACGCCGGCGTCACCAAGTGTGAGCGAGGCGAGTTGCGGATCGAGATACCCTTCCATCTCCAACTGGGCGGTCCGCGTGAGGTGCGAAATGTATTCGCCACTGACGACCATGGCGCTGCGAACGGCGCCGGATTGAATGAATGCATCCGCCACATAGACTGCCGTCCACATGCTCGCGCACGCGTTAGAGATGTCAAACGCGATGGCCTTGTCGAATCCCATCAACTGCTTCAACGCGATCGCGGTGGATGGTTCGTAACCGACTCGACTCGGACCATCCCAACGTGAAATGTTGGCACTGATCAAGAGATCAAACTGTTCGGCGCGAATTCGTGAATGTTTCAAACAATCCGTGATCGCATTGGTAGCGAGATCAATCGCAAATTCATCTTCACCCGCGAAATGGCGTGACTTGATTCCGGTCAGACGTTCTAGCGGGACTCGCACAGGACGCACGCAACCATCGAGTATCTCACGCGTCGTAACTACCTGAGATGGCAGGTACGTGCCGACGCTTTCGAGGATTGAGTGAAAGATATTCATGGCTGGCCACAGGGAGTCAATTCGGGAGCACCGAGATGCTCATAAAGTTCGGCAATCGTCTGGTATTCGAATAACAGTTCCGGTTTCATTGGGCCGTCATTCGGGTTGAGTCCGGCGTCGTTGGCTCGGGTGATGATTCGCAGGCTGGTCAGTGAGGCCCCACCTAAATCGAAGAAGTTGTCGTTGATTCCGACCTTGGAAACCCCGAGTTCTTCGGCCCAAATCTCCGCGAGCGTTGACTGCCATTGGTTGTCCGGCTCGACGTATTGGCAAACCGTCCGGCGATCGCTCTTGGCGGGACGTGGGAGTTGACGATGAGCGATTTTCCCAGAGGCGGTTAGCGGCATTGACTCCACCACCACGATACGCCGAGGCACCATGTATCGTGGCAGAACGGATCGCAGGTGCGTTATGACTTTGGTTTGGATGGCTGTTTCTTGGTCTGCTTCGTCGATAAATGCTGCACGGTCCGAAGGTTGGATCCATGCGATCAATTCGGATTGCCCCGATCGATCCGAATTTCCATCGCAATGCAATCGGACGCAACATCGCATGATGTCCGGCATCGCGTTAATCGCCGACTCGACTTCCGAGGTATCGGCACGAATCCCATCAACCTTGATCTGTTGATCGACGCGTCCGAGGAATTCGAGTTGTCCGTCGGCGTTCCAGCGAGCACGGTCACCGGTGTCGTACATCACACCGGGGTTGGAGTCTTCATCGAAGACGTCTTTGCAAAAGACGCTGCGAGTGAGTTCTGCGTCTCCCCAATATCCGTCGGCCAGCATGGGGCCGGCCAAGAACAGACGCCCGACTGCACCGAGCGGGCTGAGACGGCCCTGGTGGTCGAGGACGTACGTACGACTGCCGGGGCGTGGGCGGCCGATTGGTGTTGCGGATCGAGGAGATTGCTTTGGTGAGACTTCATGGGTGGTCGCGGTGATGACCGCTTCGGTAGGACCATAGGCGTTGAGAATTTTCACTCCTCGTGATCGCCATGTGGCAACCGATTCGCTCGGGAAAACGTCGCCGCCGAGGATCATCAGTCGCAACGACGAGAGGTCTTCGTCATTTTCGACTTTGCCACCACAATGTTGGAAATAGGCAGGCGGAAGGTTAATGACGGTGAGCCCGTGTTGATCGACGTTGCCCCAAAGTGTTTCCGGTGCCCAAAGTTCGTTCCCGCGTGCGACCACCATCGCGCCGGCGTACCATGCCGAGAACATCTGTTCGAGCGACGGGTCGAATGTGAGGTTGCTGAACTGCAAGACACGATCGTCTTCGGTGAGCTGGTAGACTTCGCTGATGGAAACGATGTGCCGAGCAAACGCGTCATGAGATACGGTGACTCCCTTGGCGCTGCCGGTCGATCCTGACGTGTGCAGAATGTAGGCTGCGTTCGATGACGAGGGCTCGGTCCGGTTGGTGAGTTTCAGTTCGTCATTGGCCGTTACTAGGTCAACCGCACGTGAAATGGGGATGACGCGAATAGGGCTCGATTCCAATGTCGACATCAATTCCGGTTGATCGGTAATCAGTGTTTCGGCGCCGCACGAACTGAGCAAGCTAAGAATTCGCGGTCCAGGGCTTTCGCAATCGAGCGGAACGTAGACCGCCCCGGCTTTCATAATCCCCAGGATGATCGATGCCGTTTCGAAACAGCGTGAGAAGCAACACGCCACCAACGAACCGTTCGTAACACCGCTTTCGGTCAGTTCTGCCGAAATTCGATCACTCGCCCGGTCAAGATGTTCGTAGGTTTGTTGATCCGATTCGCAGATCCAGGCGATTGCGTCGGGGCGTGACGCGGCATGTCGGCGAACCCATTGGTGCGCCAGTGTGCCGTCCCACGATGATGAGGTATCGGCGGTTGAGAGCGACATGATTTCCTGCCGTTCGTTCGGCGAAACCAAATCGTATTCCGATAGTCGCTTCTGTGGATCGTTGACGACTTCGCGGCACAGATGAATGAATTGATCGCTCAGTCGCTGCGCGGTCGTTTCCGAGAATAGATCCGTATCGTATTTAAGAGTTCCGACGAACGAGTGTTCCGTTTCGAACAATTCCATCGTCAGGTCGCATTGACCTTCTTGTTGACGCATCTTGTACGGACGAACGCGAAGTCCGCCCAATTCGACTTCTGCGGTATCATTGCCAAGCAATGTCGCCACTTCGCAGAAGCGAGGTTTTTGTAAACCAAACATGACGTTGAAAATGGGGTTCCCGCTTCCGTTTCGTTGCCGACCGATTCGGTCGACGATGGATGCGAACGGATAGCCTTGATGTTTGATCGCACCGAGGACTTTTGATTTTACTTGAGTGGCAAAATCTGAAAATGTGGGATCGTCGCTTGAGTTTGAGCGAACCGCGAGCGAGTTGACGAAGTAGCCGATGACATGATTGAACTCGCTGCGCGATCGTCCCGATGTGGTCGTTCCGACGATAACGTCATCTTGGTCCGCAACGCGATGCAGCAGTGTTTTGAAGATCGAAAGCGTTAACGCGAACGGCGTCAGGCGGAGCGATTTGGCAAGGTTACGCAGGTCTGTCGAAAGGTCTTCGGGCAAATTGAATCGTAGCGTCGCGCCGCGAAATTCGGCACGGGCGGGACGACGGAAATCGGTTGCGAGATCCAAGTTAGGAAGCTTGCCGCTGAGTTCGTCTTCCCAGTAGAGCCAGTCTTTTTCGCCTTCGGGGCCTTCGACCCACGCTTTTTGTTCGGTAACGAAATCCGAGAACGTTGCAGGAGGCGATTGCAATTTCGCGATGTCGCCACCGGAAACCTGCGCCAAAATCTGAAACAATTCGTCTTGAAGAATCCATAGGGACCACGCATCAAAAACGACGTGGTGCAATACGATCAAGAGGATCTGTTCGTCGTCCGCGCGGCGTAGCCATCGCACTCGTAAGAGCGGTCCGGTCTCGAGATCGAAAGGTCTTTCGTATTCGGATTTAACAATCGCCGAGATGCTCTCGTCGGTTTGTCCAGCGACATCGATTGTGGCGAAATCAGTCTTGCCGGTTTGGTGAACCCGCCGGAGTAGTTTGCCCGATTGCATCTCGAGCGTCGTGCGTAGCGATTCGTGACGCTGGACCAATAGGTCGATCGACGTTTTGACAGAGGCGGCATCGACGGGAGTGCAGATGCGACAGGCTGATGCGACGTTGTAGGCGGGGCTGTACGGGGCCGAGAGATGAAGGAAGTAGAGTGCTTGCTGGCCAACGGTCGTCGGTTCAACGCGGCTGGAGTCTTCTTCCGGAGTGGATTCGCGTTGAAGGATCGCGATGAGATCTTTCTTGAATCGACGAAGCAGTGTCATCATCTCGGGATCGAGTGCATCGTCGGGCGCGCGAAAGCGGAGCATCTTGCCTTGGCACCAAAGCTCAACGCGACGGTCTACGAGTTCTTGGTAGAGTTTTTCTGCGGTCATGTCCGAGGTATTCATAGTGCGCCCTCCACCCATCCATCTTCGTTTGCTACAGGAGGATCGACGGTTGCAATTCGTTCGATCACTTGATTCAAAAAGGTGTCCAACGTGCTAGCTTCAAAAAAGAGATCGAGAGGTACTTCGATGCCGAAATCTTGTTGCATTTCATCGCGTAGTTCGAACGCCATCAGGCTGTCGAGGCCCAACGCGTCGAGTGACTGTGCGAGCGGAACTTCGTCGAGTTCCAATCCCATGATTTCCGCGATTCGTTCATGGAGATGTTCACGGATTTCAGCCGGTGATCGTTCCGGTGACGTGCCAGCGGTGGTTTCGCAGATATCATCAGCGGTCGGTTTGTTTCCTGTTGGCAGAATCGCGATCGGGGTGAGTGTGAGTCCCTCGATCGTCATCACGAGTTGCCCCGAACCGTCGTTGATCGTTAGGTCGATCGACAACGAATCATCAATCGCCGAGAGGTCGTCGCTGCCTTGACGCGTCGCCATCACTCGTAATGGCTGGTTTTGAGCCGGAATTCGGTGCGCCGAGATTCGATCGAATCCGACGGGAATCCATGCATTTTGCGACTCAGGGATTAGCCCGGCGGCAACCTGCAAACACGCGTCCAGCCACGCGGGGTGCATTTGATAACCATGTGAATCGAGCGTCTCCGGTAGACCGGTTTCACCGATCGAAACTATACGTTGGCCGACCACGGCGTCGCGCCGCGAGCGGAGACCCCGGAACGTGTCGCCGTAATTCAAACCGGCGTCACGCATGATCTGATAATGTTCGTGGTTGGTGATCTCATGGTCCGCGGCGAGTTCATCGCGAGAGAATTCGATGTCGTCAGTGATTGCGGCAGTTCGGTTGACACCGGTCTGCGGCGTTTGTGTCTTCAACTGACATTCCGCCACGGTGCGCCACGATCCACCGTTGGATGCATCCAACGTTGCGACGCGAAGCCGTCGGTTCTGTTCTCCCGGTGACACGATGACTTGCACCCACGTTGGTCCATCGGAACGGATCGGAAGTGGGCGAGCGATCTGCAGCGATTCGATCGCGTTGAGTGCTGGCGAAACGGCTTTGCCTGCGGCCAACGCTAACTCCACCAATCCCGCTGCAGGAAACAGCGTCATGCCGCGAACAACGTGATCGTGCAGGTAAGAGAACGAGCTGAGATCGGTCTCGAAGATCGTTTCATCACCGGCCAAGTTCAGTTTTCGCTGTAAGAGCGAGCTGAGGAGCGTGTCGTTGGTCGCCGAGGCGGCAACGGATTTCGGGTCGCCTGCGTTGTTATCTCGTTGCGTTAAGGATTTGTCGATCGAGGCAATTTCCGAAGGGCAGATTGCTGACATTGGCAAACATACCGGTGCGTCGTCGAGCCACCGTCGGCTGCGTTGGAACGGATACGTTGGCAACGTGACGCGTTTTGCTGTGGGGGGGAAATGATCTTTCCATTCGATCGTTTCGCCTCGCAGAAACGACATCGCCACGCCACGGAGGAGGCAGACACGGTCGTCGCCGATCAATCGGTTTTCTGATGCCGAAACTTCACTGATGACTCGAGAAGATGGGTTCCCGTCGGCGAACCGTCGCAACTCGTCGATAAGCTCTTCTAACGACTCCGCTACGATGCCCATCCGGTGTTCGAAACAATCGCGGGTCGTGGCGACCGAGAAGCAGACGTCACTGAGAGATTGCGGTTGAGTGGACAACGCGTCGACAAATTTCGCCGCGTACTGCCGCAGGGCGAGAGAACTCTTTGCCGATAGGACAAAGAGTGATGGTCCTGCATTGTTGATCGGTTCGAGACCTGATTCCAATTCGAGACCTGAGGCGACCGGTCGAGCGACCACCGTGCCTTCCGGCGATGCGGCGGGCGAGAGAGGATGGACGGCGGGCGCATCGGACAGAATGACGTGGGCGTTACTGCCACCGAAACCGAACGAGCTGATACCGGCAACGCGCGGTTGTGGCGATTCCCAAGACTGTTTGTCACGTGTGACTTCGACAGGCCAATTCCAGTCGATTGCTTCGCTCAATCGATCGCAGTGCAGATGCGGGGGCAGGCAGCGGTTCTTGAGTGACAGAATGACCTTGATGATCCCGGCGATCCCCGCGGCGCCTTCGAGGTGTCCGACGTTGGTTTTCACCGAGCCGATGCGAAGGGGCCGTGATGGCTCACGCGATGGTGCGAACACCTGACGCAGTGCGTCGATCTCGATCGGGTCGCCCAAAGGTGTGCCGGTACCGTGGGTTTCCAAGTAGTCGATTTGTTCAGCGGATAACCGTGCGTCTGCAATCGCGGCACGGATGACGGCCTGTTGGGCATGACCGTTGGGTGCGGTGAGACCGACGCTGCGTCCGTCTTGGTTGGTCGCGCTGCCGCGGACGACACAGTAGATCGGATCGTTATCCTTGACCGCGTCACTGAGTCGTTTGAGCAAGACGGCGCCGCAGCCTTCACCACGAACGAAGCCATCGGCATCGGACGAAAACGCATGACAACGTCCAGTCGGTGAGAGCATTCCGGCTTGGCTCAAGCTGATGCTCAGTTCGGGTGCCAGGATGACGTTGACGCCCATCGCAATGGCCATGTCACAATCGCCGTATCGCAAACTGCGAGCGGCCAAGTGCACCGCGGTGAGAGATGACGAGCACGCGGTGTCGACGGCCACACTAGGGCCACGCCAATCCATCACGTAACTCAAACGTCCGGCCGCTGCACCGTGCGCATTGCCGGTACTCATGTACGTGTCGATCGCTTCGGGATCGCGACGAGTCAGCCGATAAAGGTAATCGTTGCTGCACATGCCAACGAACGCGCCGACCCGCCGGCCGCGACACGATTGGGGTGCGATGCCGGCATTCTCGAGCGTTTCCCACGCAACCTCTAACAACAACCGTTGTTGGGGATCGAGCGAAACCGCCTCACGACCGGAGATGCCAAAGAAAGCGGCGTCGAACTGATCAATTTGGTCTAGCCATCCGACACGATTCGCGGTGATGCGGCCGGGTTGTTTTTCTTGTCCCGATGCGAGTTCACTGCTCCAGCGGTCGCCTGCATGTGTGTCGGCGGCATCACCATTTTGCAACAAATTCCAAAACGCGTCGGGGGATGGGGCCGCGGGGAATCGGCAACCGATTCCGACAACGGCGAGCGGTTCGCTCAGCCGGTCACCTAATCGCTGCATCCCCGCTTTTGTTTTGCGGAGAGCTTCTAACACGCTCGCCATGTTGACGTTTCCGGCGGCCGATGTGTTTTCACCGGCGGCGGGATTGCGGGGACCACGACCTGAACGCGACGGATCTTGATCGGCAGCGTCATCGGAATTCGGTAGTTGGATCATTGATCGGCTCCCCAGCGTTCAAATTGTTCGGACAAATCACCAATTTCGCGAAGCAAATCCGTCACTTCCGCGACCGGCATCTCGGTTTCCGAAGCGTCTGCCATGCCGCTTGTGACCTCCGATACGGTTGGATCACTCGCCTGAGACTCTGACCGACTAACCCCTAATTCTAGTTCAGGATTGGTGTCAGCGTTTCGGCAGACCTGCTTTTCTGTATATGGTGTTTCTACCATGGTGTCAGACAGCAATTCGACCATTCGGCCCGCGAGGGCGCGCACGTCAGGGAAATTAAATAGGTCGATCGTGCTGATTCGCACGCCCAGCGTCGATTGCAGGGTATTTACCAATTCCAACGACGTCAGCGAGTCCATCCCGAGGTCGAACAAGGGTTGGTCCATTGGCACCGCATCGCCACCGCTGAGAGCGAGGGAGGACGCGATCGAGTCACGAATGTGTTGTGTCACCATTTTCAGACGATCGTCGGCAGAAAGTTGCTTTAATTCCTCTATCCAATCTTGCTGCCCCCCCGCGTTTTCTGATCGGTCTAGGCTGCGAATCAATCCTGCAAACAAACGGTGTGATTGCAAATGAGCGGGCAATCGATCTAAATGCAAACGGACGACCGCTACCGCCGCGGGATTTGTCGTATCCGACGACTGTGCTGACGCGGACAATTGTTGCAATCGCTTCAACACTTCGATGCCTTCGTCGGGCATCAACATGCCAATGCCCGCGAGGTCGCCACGCCCGAGCCGATCTCGTTTCGCTGCCGCACCGATGCGTCCCCACGGTCCCCAAGCGATCGAAGTCGCCGGCAATCCCGATTCACGGCGAAGTACCGCTAACGAATCTAAAAACGCGTTGGCGACGGCATGGTTGGCTTGGCCAGGTGACCCCAACCACGCCGAGAACGAGGAGTACAGGACAAAGTCAGCGATCGGGTCGGACTGCGTTGCGGTGTGCAGGTTCCACGCTCCGTCGACCTTTGCCGTCAATACACGTTTCATTGAGTCGGATGTTTGATGTTCCATCACGGCGTCATCGAGAACACCCGCGAGATGGTAAACACCAGTGACTGCACCGCACTGGTCACGCAGTCGGGTTAACGTTTGTTCGACGGACATCATGTCGTGGAGTTGCACTTGCTCAACACGAACGTTTGCACCGAGATCACACCATTGATCGATTAGCAATTTTTCTTCGGAGGTCGCCTCACGTCGGGTCAGCAAGGCGATCTGAGTCGCTCCCTGTTGAATCAAGTGTTCGGCCGTCAGGAGTCCCAACCCACCGAGCCCGCCGGTAATCAGTTGTAGGCCGGTAATGCGGTCGCGTGCGATCGGTTCGGCTACCGAAGTGGTAGAATTCTCACGAACGCACTCGATGACGGCTTTGCCGATGTTCCGTCCGCTTTGCAACCACTGCATCGCGTCGGATGCGTTGTCAAACGCAAACGGGCGAACCGGCAAGGTGTGATAGTTCCCGTTTTCGACTTGCTGAAGAATGCGTTCGAGACGTTCTGCGATCGAATCGGGAGAATCGGCCAAACGTTGCGACAGGTCCAACTGCGTGTACCGAACGTTGGGTTTCACCGCAGCGATTCGCGACGTCACGGCGGAGTTCGCCAAGGCGATATCGACATAACGACACGCGGGTGAAGCGGCCGCGAGGTTTTCGTCAATGAATGTTTCGCCGAGTGAATTCAAGATCACGTCCACACCGAGCCCGTCCGTGGCGGCGGAAATTCCCTCAGCGTATCCAGGCTTTCTCGAATCAAAGACTTGGGTGACACCCATGTCTTTGAGCGTATCGTGTTTGTCCACGCTGGCTGTTGCAAAGACATTCGCGCCAATGTGGCGGGCGATTTGGACCGCTGCCATTCCGACACCACCGGCGGCAGAATGGATCAAGATCGACTCGCCGGCTTTCAGGTTAGCAATCTCTTCGATCGCAGTCGCAGCAGTTAGGAACGCGACTGGAACGGTGGCGGCGTCGTTGAAGGAAATCGAATCGTGCAGTCGACAAACCGATGAAACAGGAACGGTCGTGTAATCGGCGATCGAGTCGGCGGCGATCGCCACGACACGGTCACCAACGTCAATTTTCTCGACGTCGGTCCCGATTCGAATGACTTCTCCCACGCACTCGGCACCGAGTGGAGGATTGCCTGGGTAGGCACCGAGCACATTGAGCACATCACGGAAATTCAATCCTGCCGCAATGGGGGCGATCTCGATTTCGTTCGCGCCCGGTTCGCGACGAACGCGGGATTCCGTCGTGAGGCCGTGGAGTGAGCCTCGTTCGCCGACGCTCAAAACGCGGCCGCGATCAGTTGGATCGGTCGTCGATTGATATTTCCATTGTCGAACGAAACGTTGGTCACCACGCAGCGAGACCTCCTCATTTCGAATCTCGATTGAACCGCATTCGTCCATCAAGACGTTCGTGTTCACATCGACCGGATTGGATCGATCAAGATCAATTCCCGAACACGACCACTGTGGTTGTTCGAGCGTCAACGTCCGCCACATGCCCCACAACGATCCGCCGACCAGGTCAACACAAGACGCTGCCGAGATGCCGTTCTCGTTTGAGCATGCTGCATTGACCGGCAGAGCACCCCGGGTAACCCATCGCAAACGTAAATTCGATACTGCGGTCGGATTGGATGCCTGCCAGCTCAATAGCGATTGGAATGTTGCGAGTAAGTTCTCACTCGCACGCCTCAGACTCTCGGCCGGATTTGCATCTTCCGACGATTCATTACACGACACGATGATGATGTCGGTCGGGGTCAGTGTGTAGCAACTGTTTCCGATTTCGTCACGAAGCCTTACCGGATCGTCGGCCGTGATGGTGTCCGCTAGGCTTCCCAGATTTTGGATTTGTTTGACGAAGGACGATGTGATCGTTGACGAACCGTGGTCGATGACCAGCCAACGTCGATTTTCGGTCGCGACAGGTTTGGGGGTAGCGACGATCATCTTACTCGGTGATGAAACCGTCGATGCTGTTTCCCCATCCAGTTCTCCCGACGCGGGGTCGACAAAATCGGGTAGGTCAAAACTTTCCTCGGACAGCAAGTCGGCCCAGTCATCCGTCGAAATGAGCGGGTATTCGGGACGGCGATCGGTATCGGTAAAACGCCACCAACCTGGAGTTAACCCAAACGTTAGATCTAGCCACCGTGCGGGTTGGGTGCCCTCGAGTACCACGAGTTGGCCCTGAGGATGTATCAGTGTTCGGACGTGCTTCATCGCGACGGACAAATCCGCGGTCGCGTGCAAAACGTTCGCAGCAATGACGAGGTCGAATTTTCCAAGGCAATCGTCGAATCCTTGCGAAGCTGGATCGCGTTCAATGTCGAGGACCCGGTAGTCAATGAAATCGTACTGGGCGAAATTTCGTTTTGCCGCTGATAAGAATCCAGGTGCGACGTCCGTGTAAACGTATTCGCAGCGATGCGCTGGTAATTGATCGAGCACCGCCCGCGTCGTGGCGCCGGTTCCAGCTCCGATTTCCAAAACTCGCAATCCACGACCGGGGGCCAATTCGTTGACTACGTTCGAAATGACGCCGGATGCCAATTGGTTCAGTCGATTGCCACCAACGGAATCGCGATAAACGTCGGCGGCCGATATTTTGCCATCGGCAGGAAACAGCAGCGGTAGCGGATCGCTTCCCGTACGCATTAAGTCTGCCGTCGCTTCGGCACAACGGTTCAGCAATGCAAATTCGTTGGCTGCGTGTGGATGTCCTGTTCCGTCAGACGCGTTTGCCGACGGACAGGCAATAACAGTCCATCGGTTTGCGTTCTCGACACGTTCGCATCGCAGTACGTGCATCTCTTCCGCGATTCGCAACAATCGAACGAGCAGCCGAGAATGCTCGGGCAAAACACCGGACGATTCGGTGAAAGATTGCAGAGAATAGGTGTTCCCGATTTGCCAATCGACGCCGAGCCGAGTCAAAATCTCAAGGGTCCATTCACCGGCGGCGGTTTCGAGTGATTCGCTGATCTCTCGCAGTATCTCGGGGCCGTGTCCATCGTGCTGCACACGGAGTATCGGCGTAGAGAGTTTGGCGAGTCGCGCGTGTGCGGGCTCGCAGTCACGAATGGTCGGCAACCATTCGTCAGCCAGGATCAATTCGGTGGTATCGACGGGAGTCGTGGCACGGAGTTGTAGTCCGCGGATGACAATCTGTGATTCCGAATGGAGATCCGTTTTCGTCTCCGGTTCGATAACCAAATCAGCGGCGGCGGTTTCTGCGCTGTGATCGAGCAGACGGGCCGTAACCCGCAATCGATCGTCGCCGAGTTGCGATAGGAAATTGGAGGTTGTTTCGATCCTGTCAGTACCGACGGGAACCCAAGCCCGTTTACCCCATCGGACACCGCAGGCGGCGATCACTTGCAAACAGGCGTCGAGCGTTCCGATGTGATGCGAGTCGGCGGCGTGCCCGTTTTGCGGTACGCCAATGATGGCTGTTGCGATCTTTCCGGCTGATCTCAATTCCTGAATCAGTCGAAACGCAGGACCGTAGTGCATTCCGGCTTCTTCGAGTTGCTCGTAATGCGCGTCGACATCCCGATTTGCTAGGCTCGCGTTAGTTGAATCACTGAACGTGATTGGGGACGCCGATTCATCGGAAGCCAAATCATCGGAGGCTACACGAGTGAGGGTGAAGGTTGAGTGCAGTCGCCATGACGCTGAAGAACGGTCGCTCGACGTCCGGCTAAGAATGCGGCCATTCCAGACCGCGTCGGAATCGCTCGAGCGTGATAGCACCAATTGGCATCGCTTAGGAGCATCGTTCTCAAGCGTCATCGCGTGGAGAATTTGAAATTCGGTCACACGCAAACGCGCGTCATGCGGGCCGGATACGTCTTCGCTTTCATTCTGGACGGCCTGTCCCGCTGCGATCGCCCAACGCATGAAGCCTGCCGCGGGGAAGACCACGGATTCACCGACGCGGTGGTCAGCCAAATAGGAGTTGGCATCAAAACGTGTTTCAAACACCGCGTCGTCGCTGGCGATGTCTAGCCGCGTGCCGGTCGCTGTCGTACCTGGCTCGGGTGCAACGATTGGTATCGATGCCGAGTGTGTCTGCGCAGTATTGATCGCATCGTTGCGGTGGACCCAGTGGCGTTGACGATCAAACGGGTAGGTTGGCAATGAAATGATCGGTGCGGTCCCACCGAGGGCTGATTGCCAATCGAAGTCCACGCCGTAGACGTAGAGGTTGGCGAGCGTGTCCCAGTACGAACCCGGCTTTTTGGCTGGGGCGTCGGTATCAGCGAGCAAACCTGGTAGGACGGTTAAACCAACTTTTGCGGACCGCGCGAGTGCGGCGAGTGTATTGCCGGCTCCGATTTCCATGCCGAGCGTGGGGACGTCCAGTGCTGCGTCACCGGAAGGAGACGTCACTTTGGACATCTCATTCAGTACGAGGTCAAATCGGACCGCGCCACGCAAGTTGTTTCGCCAATAAGCTGCGGTTGCGATTTTATCTTCGGTGATTTGACCGGTTTGCGAGGACAAAAATGGCAACGACGGCGGCATCATCGCAGTCATTGCTACCGCTTGTTCGAACTCGTCCAAGATCGGATCAATCAACCAGCTATGGAACCCGTGGGTCGTTGACATCGGGCGAGAGACGATTCCGCGTCCCTTCAGAAAATCGGTCAATGCGTCGAGTGTATCGGGGAGCGATGCGATGACGGTTTGCTTGGGACCGTTAACGGCCGCTATTTCGCAACGTCCCTCGAAATCGGCGATGGTTCGTCGTAGCGTGGTTTCGTCCGAGAATACAGCCAGCATGCCACCGCGTTGTTTGATTCGTCCGGTCAATTCAGCGCGACGAGTGACGAGTGTCAGGCCATCTTCGAATTCGAAAACGCCAGCCATGCAGGCTGCTGCGAACTCACCCAAACTGTGACCGACGACACGTTGAGGTCGCACCCCGATCGAGGACCAAAAACGAGCCGTCGCGACCTGCAGGCAATACAACGCGGGCTGGATCCAGACTTCCAGCCAATGTTCTTTCGTGCTCCATAGCCGTTGTTTCAGGTCGTGGCCGGTTTGGGCGGCGAAGGCTTCGGCGACAACGTCGAACTCATGCCGAAACGCAGCGTTTTCATTGTAAAGTTTGCTACCCGCGCCGAGATGGCATCCCCCCTGCCCACTGAAATACCAGTCGACTGACGCTTCACGGCGGGCCACCCCTTGGATCCATGCCGACGAGTTTTCAGGACGCGAGCTTGAGGCATCTCCGACCCACGCGGCACGGTGCCGGTAGTGGCTTTTGCCTACCGCCAATGTGTAAGCCAGTGACGAGAAGTCCTCGGTCGGGGCGACGGATTCGACCGCATCGACCATTGACGATAACGCGGTGTCTGATTTAGCCGAACACACTAACAGGCCTGGTGAAAAGGCGGCTGTCTCCTGTCCAGTGGTTGGTACTTCAGGTGGCTCTTCAATGATGACGTGTGCGTTCGTGCCACCGAAGCCGAATGAACTGATGCCGGCGCGTCGTGGTCGATCGATGCTTCGTAGCCATGGCGTCGATTCTGTGACGACGCAGAGTCCCGAACTCCAGTCCACATGCGGAGTCGGTTGGGTGAAGTTGACCTGTCTCGGTAGGATTTCGTTTTGGACCGATAGTGCGACCTTGATCAGACCCGCAATGCCGGCGGCGGCTTCCAAGTGACCGATGTTTGATTTGACGGATCCAATCTTTAGCGAGGCGTTCGGATCAGCGGCGTTCTCCGGTGTGTCGATCAATGATTGGCGAATCGCGCGTGCTTCGATAGGGTCGCCCAATGGAGTTCCGGTTCCATGTGCTTCGACGTAATCGATCGAATTGCTGGTGACCCCGGCATCGTCAAGTGCTTCGCGGATCAGGGCCGCCTGAGCGATGCGACTCGGGGCCGTCAAACCGTTGCTGCGCCCGTCTTGGTTAACCGCAGAACCCTGGATCACTGCGTAGATCCGGTTGCCGTCCGCCAGTGCGTCGCTGAGCGGTCGCAGCAGAACGGCACCGCCACCCTCGCCCCGTACAAATCCGTCTGCGGCCTCGTCGAATGCTCGGCAGACACCCGACGGTGACAGCATCCCGGCTTTGGTAAACGATTGCGTGGCGTCGGTGGAAAGGATCAGGTTCACACCGGCGGCAATTGCGTAATCGCAATCTCCCGCTCCGAGCGCCCGGACGGCTTGGTGGGTGGCGACCAAAGAGGACGAGCAGGCCGTGTCGATCGTGAGGCTCGGCCCACGGAAATCAAACGTGTAGGATATTCGGTTCGCTGCCATCGCCATCGAGTTGCCGGTGGCCGTGTAAGCCGTGACTTCACCGCCCGGATTGGCAGGTGAACTGACCTGCAAATAGTCGTTATTGCCAACGCCGACGAAAACACCGACACGCTCATTACCTTCGAGGGTCGGGTCGTGTTGAGACATACTGGCAATCGGAATGCCGGCGTCCTCGAACGCTTCGTGGGTGAGTTCCAGCAACAAACGATGTTGCGGATCGATCGCGTCGGCTTCGCGTGGACTGATTCCAAAAAACGGGGCGTCGAAACCCGCGACGTCTTTCAGATAACCGCCTCGTGTCGGGATCGGTGGGTCGGATTGGTTTCCATTGAGGGATTGTTCGCCGGGCCAATCGCCGCGATGCAAACACTCACCCGTGGCGTCCACTCCGTTGAACAACACGTTCCAGAATTCTTTCGGGTTGGATGCGGATGGAAAACGGCATCCGATTCCGACGATCGCCACCGGGCCACTTGATCCCGCATGATGTTCGCTATGGCGGTCGTTTGATTTCGATTTGCGTCGACGGGGTTCGTCAGACGCCAGCAACGATGAGTCGTTGCCCGCCAGATGGTTCGCAAGGCTCGCGATCGTTGGATACTCGTAGGCGAGCGTTGCGGGAATGTCGCGGTCGAGCCAATCGGACAGTTCACCGGCAAGGCGAACCGCGCCGACACTGTCGAGGCCGTAGCGGGAGACAGGCTCGCTGACTTCGATCGCTTCGGCGGGCAACTTCACACGAGCGGCAATTTTCTCGATCAACCACGATGTAATCGTGGCGGCCTCGTGCGAGGTCGAATGAGGCGTTTGTGTTGTCGGTTGCGTGGCAGTTGGGGTCGGCAAATCCCAGCGGTGCAGGACGCGGTATTCGTTGTTTTCGAAACGCCGACGAGCTTCAGAACGTTGGACTTTCCCACTCGTGGTCTTGGGAACGCCGCCGGGACGGATCAGCAAAATGGAGGTCGGTACCAACTGATGCTCTTGCATCACGGCGGTCCGGATCGCGTCAATGACTTCATCCGGGTTGGCGTCGCGCCGTTGAGATCGCCGCAACTCTTGAGCGATCACGACTCGTTCACCATCGTCGGTGTTGATCGAGAATGCGGCACCGCCGCCGATCGCGTTGGCCGCGTGCGCTGCTTCTGCGGTTCTCTCGATGTCTTGTGGATAATGGTTGACCCCGTGAACGATGATCAGGTCCTTGCACCGCCCGGTAACGAATAATTCGCCGGGAAACGTTTCATCGTCGATCAGCCCGAGGTCACCGGTACGCAGGTAACATTTGTCGTTACCGGCGATGGTCGCTTCGAAGGTTTCGTGAGTCTTCTTTGCGTTTTTCCAATAGCCTGCGGCGACGGAGGGCCCGGCGATCCAAATCTCACCGATCTCACCTGCCGGTTTTTCGATCTTGGTTTCCGGGTCGACGATTCGAACATCCATGCTGTCATCGGGCACACCACAACCGATCCAGTGTGAACGCGACTCGTCCGTTTCTTCGGTGGTTCCTCGCCGTGGGATTTCGCGAACTGGTTCCTCGCGAACGCTGCTGCTGACCAAGAGTGTCGTCTCCGCCATGCCGTAGCACGGACAGAATTGGTCGTGTGTGAATCCGTAACCCGCAAATCGTTCCGCGAATTGACGCAGCACACGCGAATCGATCGGTTCGGCGCCGTTGAACGCGACTCGCCAGGAAGAGAGATCCACACCGTCGAGTTCAGCGTCGGTGATTTCGTCGGCACATATGCGATAAGCAAAATTTGGTCCGCCCGCGACGGTGCCATTGAATTGCGAAATCGCACGCAGCCATCGAGACGGCTTTTGCAGGAAGTCGATCGGCGACATGAAGACGAGGTCGCCACCGAGGTACAGTGGGTGCAGTGAATTGCCGATCAGACCCATGTCATGATGCAATGGCAACCATCCGACGAGCGTGTCGTCGCGGGTCGAGCGGAAGCTCGACTGAATCAAATGTTGGTTGTGCAACAAGTTTCCGTGCGTCACCATCACGCCCTTGGGCGAACCGGTTGAACCGGATGTATATTGCAAGAACGCGGTTGTCGCTCGATCGAGATCAGGGCGCACCCAGTCGTCGGCGGAATTCGGATCCATCGAGTCGATCGAATGCCACGTGACAACGGACCAACTCTCAGATTGGTCGTCCGATTCGCCGATAGATTCGGCCGCTTGGATTGACTCGACCAGGGAAGCTGACGTCAATCCGATTTTGACTTCGGCGTCGGCGATGATCGCACGCAATCGTGCATCGCGTTGGTTGCGTCGTGGTGGATAGGCGGGCACTGCGATCACGCCCGCATAGAGGCATCCAAAATATGCAGCGAGGTATTCCGGACCGGGCGGAAATGCGAGTACCACGCATTCGCCAGGTTGTACTCGCTGCCGCAGCCAAACAGCGATCCTGCGAGCTTGTCGGTCCATTGCCCCATACGTGTAACCTTCCGATTCGGGGATCGAATCCGGATCCGCGATCGGCGCGAACGTTGATCCGCCTTTTTCTCCCGCCCTCAAAAACCGATACAACATTTTGTCCGGTTGAACGTCCGCCCATGTCCGAAGCAGATCGACGACCGAATGCGTGTCTTTCGATGGCAGGAACAATTTTCTCATAACATTGTTTCGGGAGAGGCTGCTCCGATCATGATCGTGAGCGGAGGCTGCTTTTTCTCGTCTATGCCTGTTCCGAAGGGAGTTCGGTCAGGCATTCATATTAAATTTGAATTTTTGATGTGCTTGCCTGCTTGGGCTGCCAGAGAAATAGATAACGTGCGACAGCTCAAAGGCGGCACGCGGATCGGCTGACGTCAGCCTTTTTCGGGTGAGGAGACGATCGTTGCCTCACCCTGAAAATCGCGCACGCCAAACGCTAGCCCCACCTTTGCGACAATTTAGGCGGAAAGGGGAAAATAATACACCCTGTGTGGGGGATCAGTTGCGGTTGTGGTGGTGTCGATAACTGTGCGGGTGTTACGGTTCACGCGAAATTCAAGGTTTCACCGAATATTTTGGGTCATCAGCAGCCTCCCTATCACCCAAGCGGTGGGGGCACGTTTTTGATACAAAATCTCGCGTTAGTCTGCGTAAAAACTCATGAGGTCAACTTTGTGACGCGATTTTTGGTTACCGGAGCGAATGGATTCATCGGTCGTCACGTGGTCGATTCCCTATTGGCTGACGGGAATGAGGTGGTTGCAATGAGCAGGTCGCAGGCGGACGCGAGCGATCAAGGAGGCCAACTGCGGAAAATCGCAGGCGACGTTCGTGACGCGTCGAAGGTGGCCGAGGCGATGAAATCAGTGGATTGCGTTATTCATCTTGCCGCGTCGGTAGCGACGCGCTCGTTCGCGCTCTCGGAAAGCATTAACGTGGAGGGAACACGCGTTGTCGCGAGTGCCGCTGCATCGCTACCCGATCCGCCGTCCTTTGCGTACGTCTCTTCGCTCGCAGTGGCGGGCCCGATTCCGAGTGATCGTTCCGGGGGCGAGGGGGCCGGTGCGTCGGTGGAGACCGGGGTTACCGAGACCGATGAATGTCACCCGGTTTCGCATTACGGTCGCACCAAACTCAAAGCGGAAGGAGTTCTTCACGGGTTGGCAGGTCAACTGCCGATCACGATCGTGCGTCCTCCGTGCGTTATTGGCCCTGGTGACCGCAATCTGTTGGCTCTTTATAAGACCGTCAGATCGGGATGGAATATCGTGTTGTCCAAATCGTTCCGATATTCCTATATCAGTGTTACTGATCTAGTGCCAGGAATTTTGGCGGCGTGTGAACGCGGTGTGCGTCTCGAGACGTTGACCGCTGCAGGTCGATCTGGTCGTGGGATCTACTATCTGACCGACCCGCAAGCGGTGACCTTTGTCGAATTAGCAGAAATGATAGCGGCGTCTCTCGATGAATTTGCGATTTCACGACGACGACCGCTGCGTCACGTCCGCATCCCTCGTGCCGCCGGATGGTTTGCTGGTGGGTGTGGTGAAATCGTGATGCGCGGATTTGGCGGGCGCGTTTTTCTAAATCTTGATAAAGTTCGTGAGGGCGTCAGCGGCAGTTGGGTGTGCAATGGATCACGTGCCGAACAAGAGTTATCGTTCCGACCGTCAGCCGACTTGGCAACACGCATCATTGAAACCACCATCGATTATCATCAATCGAATTGGCTATCCTGAGCAGATTCGCTGTCACTCGCGTTTCATTATCCTTCCTGACGTTTTACTTCTGTCCTCTCACATCGTTCGGCCATTCCGATGAATTTCATAACAATGACGTATCGCAATGTGATGCGTCGCCCATTACGCAGCGGCTTGACACTCGTCGCGGTGGCATTGGCTGTGTGTGCGGTGGTATCGCTGGTCGGGATCGCGAACGGTTTCAAAGCGACGTTCATGGATTTTTACCAAGGTGCCGGAGTCGATCTGCTGGTTGTGCGTTCGGGAAGTGCCCGACGGTTGACTAGTACGCTCGAGGAATCACTCGGCGACAAGATCGCGGCGCTCGACGGAGTGGTTGAGGTCATTCCTGGCCTCGCCGACGTCGTCTCGTTTCCCGATGAAGGGTTGTACGTCGTTCCGGTTAGTGGGTTGATCCCCGAAACGCAGGTGTTCGATGCAATGGAGCCGGTCAGCGGTCGACGGTTGCTGAAAACCGATGAACGCGGTGTCATGATCGGTATTACGCTGGCCGACAGTTTGGGTAAAAAGGTCGGCGATCAAATCGAAGTCGTTGAAGAAGAACCCTATGAGATTGTTGGAATCTTCGAGAGTTTTAACGTGCTGCAGAACGGTTCGCTGGTGGTTTCGGTTGCGGAATTGCAACGACTGATGGGCCGGGAAGGTGAAGTTTCGGGATTCAGTATCATCACGTCCGATGCGAGTGACAAAGCGATGTTGGATCGCATTTCGAAACAAGTCGAAGCGATGGAATCAGAAGTGAAAGTGCGTCCGACACGTGAGCATGTGGAGTCGTTGTCGGAAATCCAGCTCGCCGTCGCGATGGCGTGGCTGACCTCGGCCGTTGCGATCGTGATTGGATCGATCGGCGTTCTCAATACGATGTTCATGTCGATTCAGGAACGAACGCTCGAGATCGGATTGCTGCGTGCGATCGGATGGACACGCGTTCGCATCATTTCCATGATTCTGATCGAGTCGATCCTACTCAGCGCAATTGGTGCCGCGATCGGGATTGCCGTCTCTTTCTTCTTGGTTTCGCTGCTGACGCAAATGCCTGCGGTGAACGGACTGATCGAAGGTCGGATTCAGCCTGCAGTGGTGATGCAGGGGCTCGTCATCGCGTTGGTCGTCGGTTTCCTTGGCGGCTTGCTGCCCGCGTTCGCTGCGTCGAAATTGTCGCCGAGCGAGGCACTTCGGCACTAGAGATTGGTGCCGTGAATCGTAAGAAGACGGATTGATCGCGGAGAGTTTTTTCGTTGGCTTTCATCTCCGTTCGTGTCGTCTTAAACGATCTATTTCAATCGACGGTAGTTGCGGATCATCGGGACGACGCCGAGTGCACTCGTTGCAATTGCGACAGCGATCAATCCGCCACGACGGTCTCCCGCGTTTCCGAACAATGCGACGGTGAGACCCGTGAAGGCGATGAAGACTAAAACCCATTTCATCACACGCCCGCAACCTCTTATCTCTGATTCGAGAAAAGATCTTTTCTCGTTCGCAATATCGACTGTATCCATGATTGCATCAGGGCTGCCGACACGTGTTTCGATTTCCTGTCGGACTAGGAATTCGTCGAACAGGCTCCAATTGGGAAACCAAACTGAATTGAAATAGTAGTCGCCGTCATTGGTTCGCAGATGATAGAGTCGCTCGCATCCACCAATGGCGGCAGAATTCGGACGCAGCACGACGTCAACGCGGGAGATCGCGTCCGCATCCATCGTGCGGTGGTTAAGCATCATCGGCGCCAGGGGGGCTGAACCTGATTTGGGCAGGCGGAACGACACACGAGGCGGATTCGTTGCCCCATCAACGGCAACGAACTGCATCGTCATCGTGATGCCGAGCAAAAAGAGAAAGAGGCCTGGCGGGACCATGATCATTCCGATCACGATCGCGACCTCAGGTTCGGGCGAAAACGCCAACAGCGTTACGAACCCGAAGAAAAAGAGACAGGTCATGAAAACGAAGATGAGCGGAAAAAGACGCATTCGCATGCGAAATGAGTTTCCGTCATTGGGATGCGATTTCACAGGCCTGCGGACGGTTTGGGACGCACGCGAGCGATTTCAATGACAGCATCCGCTACGAGGCGATTGGCATACTGGGTCACGGTCGCGTCAGCGCCCCGGAACCACTGCATGATCGGAGCCTGGTAACTCAGCGGAGGCATGGACGGTGGCACTCGATTACCTTCGCCCCACGCCGTGCTAACCCAATGCGGTCCGGCGGATGACCCCGCAATATGCGGGAGAGCTTGATAGGTTCCCCCGAGTGCACATTGAACTTCACCGCCAAGTATCAGGTTGGCTTGCTCGATGGCGTTCTCTGGTGCGCAGCCGAGCAGATTACTCAGTGATGCCAGGAAGTCAGCACCGGCGGCGCTGGTCGCCGATGCGCGTTGATAGAGATATTCATTGACCCAACCTTCGAGTTCGCTGCCACGAAGGTTGCCAATGTGGGCGCGTACTTGTGCCGAGTCACTGACTTCTTCGGCAGCGATTTGAGGCACCGTCTGGTTTAGGATTTCAGGTTGGAACGACAGGATACTGAATTCACCTCCGGTGTAACGAAAAATACCGCCGAGCAAACGGCTCATGTTCGGGCCGATAGGTTGTCCGCGACCGAGACCGAGAGGCAGACGGTCGAGCGTTCCGGGATATGGCCAGGCGCCGAGATAGCCGGGCAGTGTTTTGAGAGCTTGGTAGCTGCCGAGGATTCCATCGAACGCCTCCGGTTGTGGGGGATTGGAATCCTTGATCGCAGCAAAAAGATGGGTCGGCGGTCCGAGCGTGTCGCTCGCCACGTGAGCCTGCAAGGCGACAATGTCATCGGGTGCGAATCGAATTGCGACCGGTGTGGGCGGACCTAGCTGTTTGGCCCACGATCCGTAGTTCTCTGGTTGCCACGGTGCGATTTCTGCGTGCACGATGAGCCGCTCGCGGAGTTCGGTCTCTTGCACGCCCGGTGAACCATCGGCGCCAGCGAGCGGCTCAATGAGTTCGCGTTTGACGCCAACGAAGATGGGATCAAAGCTGCGGAATTGTTGCCCGTACGCTTCTGAAATCTCTTCGAACCATCGAGCCTCGGTCGCCGTGACAGACTCCACCGGGCTGTCCGGAATCGGCAGAAAGGAACCTCGCGCACCTCGCCGCGTGTCGAGCACGCGATCGCCGATCGTGAATACTCCGCTGCCGTCGGGCCGCTCGCCAAATCCTACCGGGAGGTAACCGGCGGCGACGAGAGGTTCGATATCTTGGATGGGAGTGTCGCTTCCTGGTGCCGTTTCATTCTGACCGATCGACCGAGATGCCGCCGCCACGCGTGCCAGATGGACCATTGCGATGTCCGCTTCGGACTGCATCCGCCGACGAAGTTCGATGAGGTATTGAGGCGAAAGCAATCCCTGCAACATTTCAGGCGAGAAGTACGCAAAGATCGTGTCATCGAGACTGAGCGGGTGAAGTGTTCGGGCTAATCGGAACGCATCGGTCTTGCCGAGTGACTCGCCCGTACTTCCGACTTCGAGAAAACGTTCCGCGATTGTCTCACTGTTGGTGATGCAGATGAAATCATCTCGTTCGACCATGAAAGAGCGGATCGAGTTGTCGGTCGAACGCATCAACGTTCCTTCGCCGTTTTCCAACTTGACATTCTTCAGTGTGATCTCGTCGGATGAATTCGCCAGCGTCATGCGGTCATTGTTCAAACTCGATCGCAAGAGGAACGTGTTGGTCGGCTGAAAGACAACGCCCATCGCCGCACCGTCTTGAAGATACAGGTCACGTCCAATGATGGCTTGGTCGGTGATGATGGTTGGGCCCAACATCCGGCCCATCGCTGTCATTTGAATTCCGAGTTGTTTCGTCAAACGAGCTGACCCATCGTTAGACAAGCCGCTGAGCGTGATCATTCGCGAGATGTCGCCGCCGTGTTCGTCGGTGAGATCTTGGAACCACAAATAGTTTTCGAATTTGCCATAGCGGATGTAGAAACATTCCGGTGGAATGTGATCGGCGAGTGGTTCGATTTCCGGTTGCGGCGCTGCCGGATCGATGGGATGTGTCGTCGGCTGCCACGCGATCGGGGCCGGCAATGGTAACGCGGCAACGTCGGTCGACCCGTTCGCCGTGATGGCGTCGAGGTCACGTCCTGCGGCAGCAGACGCGAAGACACGATCGGAAACCTTGGCGGCTCCCCCGATCCAGTTCAATGTCATCAATAGCGGATCGTCGTTTTCGTCGTCGTCAGACTTTCCGTACCAATTTGGCAATGGCAGTCCGGTCCGTCCGGATAGCATCCCAACTAAATAAGTCTGTACCCATGGCGGTGTGTCGGTGGCGTCGATTTGTTCTTTCGCCTGGTTTGTAAAATCGGTCCACCACTCGGTCAGCAGTCCCTGGCGAAGATTTGCGTCGTTAACGGGCTGAATGTCGAACGTGCCGACCACTCCGTTTCGGTCAACGACTTGCACCGAGAAGGGCTGGTCGCCTTCGAAGAGGAACGTGATTCGGCGGGCAACGGTTTCCATTCGGTCTTCGTCCCCGCCGGCAATTTCGCGGATCAGATTACCGACACGTCCGAGTAACCGGCCCTGGCCCAACCGGGGAAGAGGCATCTCCGACGGCATTCTCGCAGCTCTCGACTGCACATTCTCGCTGACGACGAAAAAGGTTGGTGAAGGCGATGCGGCTAGGCCCAGCGGCGGCGGACCGTTACCCAGGACCGGGTTGCGGAGCGGGATCTCGATCGACGCGATCCCGTACGGGGCGCCTGAGGCGGCATTCACCAACGTGGTCGCCCGTGCCGGCGGTGCAAATGTGATGTTCTGTCCCGTGGCAGAAACGGCCGTCGCGAGCAGCATCGCCAACGATCCCCAGGAGGCGAAGGCAATCGAAGAAAACTTGGGCGCCGTTGGCCAGCGTTGAAATAACATGGGAGCAAAGTTCTGAGGGAGAAATTTGGTGACGGGCGGGCTCGGATAGGCAAACGTCCGGTTTTCAGCGAAAGCGGATTGAGCCATCTTAACCCAACTACAGGCAATCGCCTTCATTTCGACCCACACCCGTTTGAAAGTCAACCGTGGCCAGTCCCTCCCGCAGCGGCGTGTTCGCCGCCGAAACCGACCAACGACTCGAAGCCTACGCCGAAAGCATTACTTTCGATTCGCGTTTGTACCAGCAGGACATTCGTGGCTCGATCGCTCACGCCGATATGCTCCGCAGTGTGGGTTTGATCACTGAGGAGGAATTTGTCCAAATTCGCGATGAATTGGAGGTGATCCGCGGACGGCTCGATCGAGGTGAACTGCCGCTGCGATTTGAACTCGAAGACATCCACATGCACGTCGAGCAAGCCTTGATCGACGCGACCGGTGACGTGGGCCGAAAACTGCACACGGCCCGTAGCCGAAACGATCAGGTCAGCACGGATATTCGGATGTGGATCCGTGAGTCGCTCGACACGATCGACGAATTGTTGCTCGGTCTGCAGCGTGCGTTTCTGAGTCGCTGTGACGATGACTTTGATGTCATTTTGCCCGCCTACACCCACCTCCAGCGGGCTCAACCGGTTCTCGCCCCGCACTACTGGCTGGCCTACATCGAGAAGCTCGAGCGGGATCGTGGAAGGGTTGCTGATTGCCGGGCTCGCGTGAATCAGTCGCCGCTCGGCATCGCCGCAGTCGCCGGCACGACACTGCCGATCGATCGCCAGCAGACGGCAGCCGCGTTGGGTTTCGATGGCGTCACGGCCAACAGTCTCGACACGAGCAGTGATCGCGACTTCGCACTCGAGTCGTCGTTCGTGTTGTCGATGATCGCATCGCACTTGAGCGGATGGGCCGAGGAATGGATTTTGTGGAGCACCGTGGAATTTGACTTTATCGCCATCCCGCAACAATTCTGCACCGGGAGCAGCATCATGCCGCAGAAGGTTAACCCGGACACGCTCGAGCTGACTCGCGGTAAATCGGCTCGCGTGATGGGGAGTTTGCAGACGCTGATGTTGCTCGTCAAAAACTTGCCGTTGGCGTACAACCGCGACCTTCAAGAAGACAAACCGCCTTTGTTTGACGCGTTCGACACGACACGTGCGATGTTAGAACTCGCGACGCCGATTGTCGCCGGTGCGAAACTCAAACGCGAGTCGATCGCCGCTAGGATTGAGAAAGGCTACCTCGACGCGACGACCTTAATGGAATGGATGATCCGCAAAGGCATGCCTCAGCGAACCGCTCACCACCTCGTCGGCGCGATTGTTGGTGCGGCTATGGAGAAAGGCGTCCCGCTCGCAGACCTGTCGATCGAAACTCTCAAGGGGCTCAGCCCCGAGATCGACGAGAGCGTGTTCGATGTGCTGGGAACGAAGAATGCGGTCGCCGCCTTCTGCAGTGAAGGCTCGACCGCACCTGAACGAGTTCGCGAGCAGATCGCGGTTTGGAAAGAACGCTTGGCGTAAACTCGGCTGATGTCCCTAATGCCGTTTTGATGACGCGGCGTGCTTCGGTACTGCATGCGTCCATGCCGTGTGCTTCGATTGCGTTGCTTACTTCGAAAGCCATGCGGCGAGTGTTTCCGAGGAAGATGTTTTTTCCTCTTTCGGTTTGAGCTGGCCGTTCATCGCACCGGCGATTCTCGCGACGTATTCAATCGTCCCCGAAAGAGCTTCGTCGGATGCGGTCGCGTCGAGCTTGGCGACGTAGAGGATAAGGTATTCGTCGGAGTTGTTCTTCTCGACCGCCCATCCACCGATCTTGGTCGCCGAACTTTGACGCATCAAACGCATCATCAGTTCGCCGGTGGGTTCGTCTTTGGATACCGATACCAGCGACCAAACTTTTCGTACGTCCGCCCGTTCGAAGTATTCCGTGTCTTTGGCAACGAAAACCGTTTGGGTTTTCCCCGATTTCAGTTTTCGCTCGACTTGATAGTGGCCGGTGGAGTGAACCGTGTGTTCGAGGTCGGCGTTTTTCAGCAGCGTTCCGGTTGCCAACGGCGCGGGCTTCCATGAACTGTCCATGAACGCTTTGATTTCGGAAATGTCGACGCAGTAGCTAACTAAATTGAAATTGGGCGAGAACGATTGTGCGATCGCGACGAGTTTGCCTTGGGCGTTGACGACGGGGCCGCCGCTGTCACCTGGTTTGATCGGTGTCTGAGTCTCCACGACTTTGAACTCATGTTTGCCGTGATCTGAGTTGAACTTCTTTTCGTAAACCGATCGAACCGTGCCGCTGGTGTAGACCCACAGCACGTCTGAACCACCCGGGTTACCGATCAAGTCCACTTTGTCGCCGGGCAGGATGGATTGCGTGGCTAAATCGATGGCTTTGGCACGTTCGGGAACCTCGCTCAATTCGATCAATGCGAGATCGCGTTTGCGATCAACCGCAACAATCTTTCCCGGCTTGGCCAGCTTGAGAACTTGGTCGAGGTAGCCCTTTCGTTTGACGGCAGGTTGTCCATTCTTAATGTCAGGGAAAAACACAACTGCCGAACGACTGTCGCCGACAACGTGGGCGTTGGTCAACACGAGTCGTCGTTTGGCATCGACAAACACGCCGGTGCCAGTGCTGGTTTCGTTGTTACTGTTGGCGGTGATAATCCAAACGGTCGAAGGCAGGACCTTCATGTAATTGTTGGTGGCACTGTCGGTCGAGTCGTCGGCCAGGACCGAAGGTGCGGCGAGCGTTAGGCTCGTGATCGCGACGGCGATGACAGGGAACATTCGAGAGAAGAATCGATGTATGCCATAGCGAATTGCACGAATTGGGTTCTTGCGACGGAGCATGATTTCACCTTGGGCGGTTGAGTGTGAGACGTTGGTACGGTGCGGAGTCTGTGACTGCAAGTTTTCCAAGCGGATTGCGAACTCATTTGTTACAGCAAAATCCGCCTAATTTTTGCGTTGAAAATTCAGCTTAACGGTGCCGAGCGACATCGTGACGTTTTCTGAATCAGACCAGGCGATGTCGGCCGTCAACGCAGCGGTGTTCTCTCCGCTGAAGACCAGACGATTTCCGTCGGTTTCGAATGTGCCTTTGGATACGGAAGACTTTCCGCTTCGCAGATGCACGAGCAGGAATTGCTTCGCCGAGGTGAACGCGATCGCGAAAACATCACCGTTGGTTGCCGTCGCCGCCCATTGCCCCACCAGAGAAAAGGACGTCGTTTGCGAGTTTGTGGCTGCTTTTCGGTTCGGTTCGGCGGATTGTGGCGTGGGCGGTTGAGGCACGGCGACGGGTTCGGGAGTGTTTTTGATCGCTTTGGACGATGACTCGACGGGTTTGGAGCCGGTTGGCTGCGACGTGGCCGTTTCATTTATGGAGATGGACGGTTCTGGAGAAGCGAACAGAGCTGCGATTCTCGCGGCTCGCTCGCGTTCGGCTGTACTGAGCGGAACGGCTTTCTTGGTTTGGCTCGACTGGGGCTTCGTGTCGGTGAACACGGCGTCCATCGCGACTTTCGAAAACAGCTCGTCGCCCGCTCGGGCGGAGGTTCCAGGAAACAAACAAAGTGAGCATTGGAAAGTAATGATCAGGATCGCGGTGCGGGATCTCATGGGATTTCTCAGTGGGCAGGTGCGTGGATCGGGTCGCGCACGTACGCACATGCGCGTCTTCTATGTCTCACCTAGCGTCGAGAAACGCGGGGCGTTACGGGATCGGCGGAGTTTCAGAAATGTTTTTGAGTTTTCTCGGTAACACCTCTGAAACACCGACGCTTGGCCTCTTAGTCACAAGACACACGGCAACGAACAACACCGCGGCAAACGCCCGTTGCCGAACTTTCAGACCGCCGCACACCAATTTCCTTTCACGGAGAAAGAACCATGTCGAAACGAAACCTTCTTGCTGCTCTCCCAATGTTCCTGTTCGCTGGCCTCATGATGAGCATGACCGCCGGAGCCAACGACGATCTGTTGTCACGTTTGGCCTCGTCCGAGCTCGATACCTCGGCTCAAGTCGAACCGGGTGGGGACATCGACGATGCGGACTTGGGGCAGGCTGACGTCGACGCGTTGCTCGGCGAAGGTGAAGAAGCGACGGACAGCGAAGAAGCGATCGCAGCGTGCTACCGTCGATTCGGACGCAGCTACGGCTATCGCAGCTACGGATACTCTTCCTACCGGTACTCGAGCTACTACACCCCGACCTATCGCACGCACTACCACTACACCCCGAGCTACTACTACACGCCCGTAACGTACAGCTACTACACCCCTGTCTACACGAGCTACTGGGGATGCTGGTAAGCCAGGCCGTTTCCAATCAGGCGAGTGTCGAAAAGCAAGCTCTGCCTTCCGATGAATCTCTCCCCGACTGCGGGGAGAGCATGTTGGGCTGAAAGTTCAATGATCGGCCCTCACGACCACAGAGCCCGGACCAACCGATCGATCGGGGAGTCCGGGCTTTTTTTAGAGCCTCACTGTGCTCCTATCCAACACAAACAACCTCCTGTCCAACACAACCCAATCACGAGTACCATCCGATGCGCCAATCAACGTCCACCGTCAAATTACTCAATGTTGCGATTCTGTTTATCGCCTCACTCGCCATCAGTATGGTCGTTTGTAACGGCCAAGACCTCTCACGCAGTGACCTGCTGAGCTGTTCATCAGATTGTTCGCATGTGATCGACCTGATTCATCGTCATGGCGTTAACCAGACATGCGATACCGCTGGCGACGGGCAATTCGTCGCGCCGTCCGCATACGGTCCGGTATTCATTCCCGCATGCGAAACGGGCGACCTTTCCATCGTCAGTGTTCACCAAATCGCCGAAATCGATGACGGCTGCGGTCCCAAGTTCGCTGTCGTTATTTCGAACTGTAGCACGCGTTGTGTTGAAGGTTTTTCCGTGACCGCGGTCGGCACGTTGGGACGAATTCACTGCTTCAGTCCTTGCACGACGGTGAAGGTCGAAAAAATCCATCCGAACGAATCGTTGCAGGTCGAGTTGACTCTACCGATCGAAGCTCTCGCGATGGGCAACCGCAATGGACAGGTAATCGGATTCCAACGGCTCGTCATCGCGATCGATAGTTTTGATGAGTTTGTCGAAACCGACGAAGCCAACAATATCAAAGCCTACTGTGCTTCGACGCTGCCGTTCCTTGAAGTTCAGTCGAGCGTCACCACCGAAGTCGTGCCGTCTCAGGAACAAGTCTCTCAGAGTGTCTCGGTGGATACCACGTCCACTCAGCAACTCGAAACGACTCAGCCGCTGACTGCTCAACCTGCCGAGCAAGCGAGCGTGAACGACACAACATCGTCTGCGGTAACCGAAGAATCCGCCGACGCATTACAGAACGCGTGGCAGCAACTCAACACCGAGACGTCGGCTGATGTCGCGAGCGAAGGATGATTTGTGACCTCAAAACCGGCCGAAATGCGAGCCAGTCGATGGGCAAGCGACGCGTTTCCAAAACATCTCTTTTCAAGATCAGCTCAGCTGATCCGAGAGAACCAAGTGTCGAGGAATCTCCGTCAATTGCCGGTTACCTGATACGGTCTGGTCAGATCGCTACGATTGAGGAACGTGGCAGCACTAGATGGTTTTAGGCAGACGCATTCGGCTTAGGCATGCGTCGCACGTAACGCGACATCAAACGGGCAATCGAACCGAAAGTACGCGGCGATAATCTTGCGGTCGGATCTTTCATCGCATCAAGTATGATTTTTACAGAAGACGTCGTCGGTGATGCCTCGAAATCGTCGAGTATTTCAATCAGGTGTTGATTCCATGGTTCTCTGCGTCGACCCATTCTTGATGCGGCAGCGAGTCGAGGTGTGAGACTGCGTTCAAGTTTGTCGCGAATGCGAATGTTTTCACGCTTGAACTTGTTGTCCGCTGCATCGAACTTGTTTGTTTCGACAATCGTTTTAGATTGATCGTGCAATCGAAACATCGCGCCGGTGGATTGAGAATAGATAACCCGCGGGTGATCGGCCAAGTAGCGTACGATCAAATCCCAGTCAAATCCATAGTTGAGAGAACGGTCGATCCCACCGCACGCGGACAACGCATCGACGCGAAACCAGAGCCCCGGTTGGCTGAAAGAGTATCGGTCACAACGTAACATCGCTAATGCGGTGAGATTGCGGTTGTACATTCGGTGATTGGAGTCCACTGGCGGATTGCCATTGGCGTCTTCCACGCATACTTCAAACGCATACATATCTGCAGAACGTGGAAACCTCTTAGCTAATTCCCAAAGCGTGCCCGGTTCCAGTCGATCATCGGAATTGATCCAGTTGAAAATTTCCCCGGTCGCAATGTTCAGGCCTTTGCAAATCGCGTCCGATTGACCGTCATCCTTTTCGCGTATGACGTGAGTGATGCAATCAGCGTATCGATCGAGTATCTCACCGCTGCAGTCATTGCTCCCTCCGTCGACAACGATGTACTCCAGATTTGGATAGCCTTGCAATAGCACCGACCGTATCGTTTCTTCGAGATACTGTCCTTGATTGAAACTCGGTGTGATCACCGTAATTCGGGGACACTGCTTCGTGCTTGCTTGCTGGGATTTTAAATTGCTGTCGCCACCTGCGGGGTGGTCTGCCTTCCCTTCCCAGGGCCATCCGCTCTGCTGTTCTAGTGGCGATGGGATTGAAGGCATCATTGAGTGTCTCGAAACAAATCTGGAAGGACGGTTAACCAGTGACCGAATACCGACGATTAGAAACAGTTGACTGGCGCACAAAGAGCGACCAAGATCAACGCTGTCAATGCGATGGTACTCCAGCGGACGCAGTTTCCCTTATTTTGATGTCGTTATTATGAATATTGATGCGAAATTTGATCGTAACGGAGGCTCGTCGATAAGAGCCACTTTACCCAATTCGTTAATTTTGGTCATTGCTTTGATGACGCTCGTTTGGGGTGGTTGCTCCAAGGAAGAGCTCAAAAAGGCTTACGATGATGCCAAATCAAAGACTGAAGACATTGCGACATCGACTAAGCAGAAAGTGGATACGGCGGTGTCATCGACCGTGACCGCGATCGAGGAAACCCTTCCTGAATCAGGCAGCATCACGGTGCGAGGAAGTCTGCCGATCGAGAAGACATCGAAAGCGAGTCTGGAGGTGATTTCAATTGGGGATGGTCGCCCGAATGTGGTTCAGGTTCTCAGTTACGATCCCGAGCAACAGCCGATGACGCTACCCGCCGTGATGTTGCAGGGGCCGACGGAAGTAGAATCGGCACAATCTCTCGCGGGCAAAAGTATTGAATGTGACCTCTATTTTCAGGCGACTGAAAGCGGGCCGATCGTGATGACCAAACCGGGAGGCCATGTCGTGGTGACCTTCAACGAATTCAGCGCTGACGAGGGAACCATCACCGCCCGAATTGCCAGCGGAGATGTGGTCAGTTCCGACGAGCAAACGGTTACCTTCCTAGGTGGTGAATTCATCGCGTTGATTCGTGAGTAAATCGAATCTCTAGATCGCTATTTCTTAGACGATTAACGATGTCGATTGATTATTGAGTCGGTGCATCGTTTACGTCTGGGTGGACTTGGTGCTCAGCGATCACTGCTTCGAAATTTGGCGGACGCGACCTCCGGCCCGTAACCCACGACGCAGTTACGCCCATTTCGTTTTGCCATGTAGAGGCATTTGTCGGCTTGATCGATCATTTCGGACACGCTGTTGGCGCCAGCATTGCGGTCGACGACGCCAATGCTAACGGTGACCTGAATGACCTCATTGGTGGTCGCCGAATGGACGGAAAGGTGAGACACCGTACTGCGAACTTTTTCCCCGATGCTGCGTGCTGCATTTAAATCATGGTCAGGCAACATCACGCAGAACTCCTCTCCCCCGTAGCGGTAGACTTGTCCGACATTTTCAAAGGTGTGGAGTAGTGACGTGCCCACGCACCGCAAGACTTCATCTCCGGTTGCGTGACCGTACTCGTCATTGACTGATTTGAAGTGATCGATATCAAACATCATGCAGGATAGTGGCTTTCCGTCTTCGGTGCTGTCCTTCCACAATACGTCGGCTTGTTCGTCGAGCGAGCGGCGATTGTTGCATCCCGTTAATGCATCTTGTGTCACGAGTTGCCTGAGATGCTCATTAGATTGGTGAGCCTCTTCGCGGCTGCGGCGTACCCGTGCCAGCAAGTCCTCCATTTCGGCGCGGTAGGTTTCAACGACTGTCGCGTCACGAACTGAAATCACCATCACGTCTGGAATCGAGAGCCCGGTGATTTCGCGGACCGTAATTGCCAATAGTCGACGAGACTGGTCACTGCGTTCATAGAGCATCAATTGCTCATCGCCGACGGCAATCGGAACGCCTTGTGGGTTGGTTCGTTCCGACCGAGCGGTCCGGAGAGCGTCGTGCCAAGGACGGTTGCGTGGCATCGAACTGCACCATTTCAGTGAGTCCACGCTGCGGCCTTCGAGATGACCGTGGGAAATGCCCAGGATTTGGCAAATCGCTTCATTGGCGAACAGGATATGAAACCGTCCGTCGATAATGAAAAAGCCTTCCGGGAATCGATCCAGCACCTCTCCGAGCTCAACCGGTACTGCCACGAATCGCTTCGGCAGCATCCATCCAGAGAGCCACGAGAGCCAACTCCGTTTTGTTGGCGAATCAATCGTTGAGCGAATCATGAAGTCAGATTTTCAGGAGTGATGGCCGGCGGATTCCGGCGCGACTGCGAACATTACTCCCCCCAAAAGAAACATGGGCAATGACGCTCCTATAGGTCGAGCATCTGACATTGAGTGAGCGTGTTTGTGATCAGATAGATGGCAGGGTGTTTTGCCTGTGCCGGTTATTCAGGTTGTGCCGATGCCAAGGTCGTCTGCCGTTCAGATGTACGGAATGTGACCTTCTAACTCCCGTTGGTGCACATAACGGTGACCTAGCCTTCAACGCATTCTCAGACCAACCCAAGCGTGGAGTCCGGCTGCATCAAACCCATTCAGTGTCCGAGATCATTGCTCGATTCAGAACATGTCCGATTCCAGTATCCCACAACTGTTGCTCGTCGAACCCGAAACGATTTTGGCTGATTTGACAGCGTTTCGTTTGGAACTGCTCGGCTATGGAATCGAGACGGTTTCCGAAGGCGGGCAGGCCAAAGATCGGCTTCGTCGCGGGCGTTTTGATTTGATGATCGTCGACACAAAATTGCCTGAAGGCGACGGAATCGAATGGCTAACCGAATTGCGATTGGAAACGAAAGCCGAAGATCTGCCTGTGTTGATGTTTTCGCTCGACCCGAGCCTTGAAACCGTGAGAAGGGCGTTTTTGGCCGGTGCACAAGATTATTTGGTGACACCCTTTGACCCAACGGTTCTCGAAACCAAAGTCCAAATTCTGCTCAGCACGTCCGGTGGTTTGATGGCGGTCTGACCACGATCACCGACGCAATTGTCACGCCACGTTTTCCCGTTTCCTTTTATTCTGATTCCCGGCCATGCGACGTCTCGGCGATATCCTCATTGATCAACGAGTGCTCACACCAGAGCAGATCGATGCTGCATTCACGTCCAAACCACGTGGCGTCATGCTCGGTGATTGGTTGGTCAAACAAGCGTTGATCAGCAACCTCCAGCTCGGTGGTGCGCTCGCCGAGCAGTTTGGTGTTGAGTACGTCGATATCGATTTCTCGAGCGTGAACCCCCAAGTCGCTCGGTTGATGCCCGAAGACTTTGCCCGGGCACGCGAATCCGCCGCGATCGCGATCGGTGGACGTGTTTTGACGATGGCGATGGTCGCGCCCGACGATATTGAGACTATTGCCGAAGCGGAACTCATGACGGGGTATCAAATTCGGCCGGTCGTCGCATTGGCCGATGACGTCATGAATCTGCTCAACCGGGTCTATGACGACCGTGCGTTCGCCCGTCAAACGATTGTCGACATGAAATTTGCCGAACTGCGAGAGGTCGGCGAGACGAGCGAAGAAGACGAATTCGCGATGACAAGCGTCGGACAGGAAGACGCGCCGGTGGTCAAACTCGTGCAGGCGATTCTGTCGGGTGCCGTCACCGCGGGGGCCAGCGATATTCACCTCGAACCGCACAAACCGGAAATGCGGGTCCGTTATCGCGTTGACGGTGAACTGCAAGTCGCCATGACGATCCCCAATCACATCGAAGATCCCGTCATTAGCCGTATCAAGGTGATGGGAGACATGGATACGACGGAAAGTCGACGCCCTCAGGACGGTCACCTCACGGTGTACGAAAACGGTAAACGTGTCGGCTTCCGCGTCAGTGGCATCCCAACCGTAGACGGTCAGAAACTCGTGCTTCGGTTGCTCGACGAAGGGGGACAAACATTTGATCTCGCTGGAATCGGGATGCCGCCTCGGGACTACGAATCGATTCGAGGAATTCTCGACAAACCACACGGCATGTTTGTGGTAACCGGGCCGACCGGTAGCGGAAAGAGCACGACGTTGTATGCCGCGCTGGAACACCTCAACAATGACGATCGAAACATCGTTACGGTAGAAGACCCCGTCGAATATCGATTGCCTGGAATCAATCAAGTCCAGAGTGACAATGAATTCGGAATGGGCTTTGCCAATGCACTCAAATACATCATGCGGCAGGATCCAGACGTGATCATGCTCGGTGAAATTCGCGATTGCGAGACCGCCACGACCGCTGTGCAGGCCGCACTGACGGGGCACATGGTGATCAGCACGTTGCACACCAATGACGCAGTCGGTGCTGTCCAACGACTTGCCGACCTCGGTGTGGACCACTTTAAGATCGCCGGTTCGCTTTTGGGCAGTGTCGCTCAGCGGTTGCTTCGATGCGTCTGCGAAAACTGCAAACGCGAGATCCCCGCGAACTCGAACTTGCTGGACATCCTCGACCCCGAAGGCAGCGTGCCTCGCGATACAAAATTCTATCGAGGAGAAGGTTGCAAGCGATGTCTCGGTAGCGGGTTTGCTGGCCGAATGCCGATCTTCGAAATCATGCCCGTTAACTCTGAAATCACCGCCGCGATTGAAGCCGGGGTTCCGCATTCGAAACTCGAGGAAATGGCTCTCGCTGCTGGAATGCTGCCACTGCAAAAAGCCGGTCTCGAAGCCGCTCTTGCCGGGAAAACATCGCTCGAAGAGGTGTACTTCAAAACCAGTGGTGATCGTCGCACTGTGTCATCTACCCCGAAACTCGGTGGGCGTCGAGACAACGATCCTACCGTTCATGTCGAGTCGGCGGCCGGCTAAGCCAGTGCAAAATCGCTGGATAAAGAATTGAAGAACCCCATTAGTACGATCTCATCATGACATACTCACCCACCGCATTGCCACATTCTGGCACGTCGAATCGACCGCAATCGGGTACCAGCAAGCTTTCCGCTTTCTTGCAAAAGCTCAACTCGATCGAAGTCGGTGGTCCGTCGCGCAAACTGTCCAAGGGGTGCGAACCGACACGGATCGGGCCGGTTCCCCTTGCTCAATTGCTGCGTTTGTTGTTGATGTTGCTGCAAAACGGACTGAGCCTTCCCAAGGCACTCGGTTCGCTCGCGATGGATCGGTCCAACCGGAAGTACAGCCATGTGCTGCTGAAGATGCGTGGAACCATTGTCGCCGGGGGCACGATCAGTGACGCCATGGCTCGATACCCACGCACGTTCTCGTCCATGCAAGTGCAACAGATTCGTTTGGGTGAACGTAGCGGTTCTCTCGAAACGGCGATGTCTCGCGTCTGCGAACAAATGGAACGAAAGGTGGCGCTTCGTAAACGGATTATCAAAAAAATCAGTTATCCGATGCTGATCACCGTTGCCGGTTTCGGATTGATGATCTTCATGTGCCTCGTTGTCGTGCCTGAATTTGAAACGGTCTACAGCAGCAGCGGAGTTGACCTGCCGCCGGTGACTCAGTTTGTCACCGGAACGAGTCGCGTGCTGTTGCACTGGGGATGGATCGCGTTTCCATTGGTTGCCGTATTTGGCGCCCTGTGGATTGCGGGCCGTCGTCGTCCGAAAGTTGCAACGAAGATGGACGCGGTGATGTTGATGCTGCCCGTTGTCGGTCCTTGGCTGCGTGACGCCGCTGTCTTGCAGTTTGTCGAAGCGACCGCAGCGATGGTGCAGTGCGGTTACAAGCCCGTCGATGCAATCGAAGTGTCGGCTGCCTGCGTGCGGAATCGCTGCGTCCGCCAAGCAATTAACGAGATCAACCAAGGCGTTCGGCGAGGTGAAAAACTCAGCGTTGAGCTCGGCCGTTACGAGCAGTTCTTTCCCGCGACGCTATGCCAACTGATCGGCGTCGGAGAACAGTCCGGCGAGTTTTCTCGGTCGCTCGAAGGCACCTGTCATCACCTCCGAGAACGGCTCGAAAGTCGTATTGACGCCACGGTGGGAATGCTCGAACCGATCCTCACCATTTCGCTCGCCGCAATGATCGGTGGCATGGTGCTGTCGATTTACACGCCGATGTTTCACATGTTCGAAGTCTTGGAGTAGACCCACGATGCGACCTGATCAACAGTCAAACACGCAGCTTCGTCGATCGCGACACCGGCGGCGAGCCAACACGGACAGCGTCTTCGTGTCGGTTCGTTGCGGCATGAGTCTTCTCGAAGTTCTCGCCGCGGTCATCCTTTCATCCATGATCGCGATGACGGGATTGATGTTCGTACGGGATCACGGCCAAACTTCCGCTGAACGCACATGCTTGGCTCATCGGGCTCGATTGCAACAAGACGCCGAACTTTACGCCCGCGAAACCGGACGCGCACCCGACGCCAAACTCGAAGCCATCCGAAACGGCAACTACGGCGGCACCCAATTGCCTCAATGCCCGAAGCATGACAGCGTCGACACTCAAACAAACTATCGCTGGGACGGAACCAACGTCATCTGCAAATACCACCCAGGCAGTTGAACTGCAAATCAGCAGTCATTTTTGCGAATAGATCTGGGCGACTTCGGCGGCCCAGGTGTCCCAGTTTTCTGCGGCTGTTTCGAAGTCGACTCGCATCCAGCGGATGGGTTTGTCGGGGAGGACGGCGGGTGGGAATTTGCTTTCTTTGCTGATCGGCATCTGGCTGCTGGGGCCCATGGCGAGGCGGTCTTCGGTCTGCGGTGTCATCAGGTAATTCGCTAGCCGATGGGCGGCAACGGGATGCGGTGCGTTTTTCAGAATTGCGAGGGTGTTGGGGATACGGAGCGTTCCCGGTTGGTCGGGTTGTTGATCGGGGAAAACGATCTCGACGGGATAACCGAGTTCTTTCTCGATCATGGCGTCGTCGGTGTCGGTCAGACCCCAGGCAACACGGCCCGCAGAAACCGCCTGCGCGACTTGTTTGTTGCCGGATAAAATCAGAGAGTTGTCCGCGATCGCTTGCAGTTGTTCGAGGGCGACGTCGTGACCGATTCGATCACGTAGGACGGCCCAATGCGTCGCGGTGGTTCCGAAGAGAGGTCGTGCCATCGCGCAATTGTCTTTCCATTTTGGATCGAGCAACTCTTCAACACTCTGAGGATACTGATCGGCGGACTCAAGCAGTTTGGTATTAACGAGCAGGACTCGAGCGCGAGCAGCAAATCCGCACCAAGTCGAATCACTCGAGATCATGTCACGTGGCCAGTCGGTCGGTACCGGCCAGTCGTGTCGAGCGAGTAAGCCCTGCTTTTGCAGACGCACGGTATGCAAGATTTCGTTGTTCCAAAACACGTCACAACGGGGTGTGTTTTGTTCAGCGAGAATTTGGTTAACCAGTCCCACGGTTTTGGTTGATTCAACATCGAACTTACTAACGACCGAGGTTTCGTAGTCGACGGAACGTTCGAATGCCTCAAGGATCGGATAGGCGAACTCTTCATCGAGTGCCGAATAGACGACCACATCCTCCTCCGTTCGCGGAACGCATCCACCGATCATCACGACCGACGCTAGCACGCCGAGGCAGAAGCCGACGCTCGTCTGTGTCGCCACGCGACTTTCCGTCGGGCATGGATTGGAATTGAATCGAATGAGCATCATGTTGGTTTGTTTGATTCGGAAGGGGGCAGAGATGTTTTTTGGTTTGGTATGTCACGCATTGGCAGTTCACTACTCGCCTACGGCTTGCCAGGCGACTGAAGTTCGCTGTTGCGGCTACCATGTCGGGTTTGTTTTATTCAGGAAGGCGTCGATTCCTTCGCCAGCGGACTCCGTCGTGCACGCGGTGGCGCTGTCGGCCGCAGCGGCGGCGAGTTGCGTCAGCATGGTTTCGCCGATGCTTTCGTTGATCAAACGTTTGGTCGCCTGGATCGCCTGCGGAGACCCTTGCGAGGATTCGTTGGCCCAGTATGTCGCAGCGGAATCGAGTTGATCGGGAGCAACGGGCGGTTGGCACAGCAGCCCGACACGGTTGGCATCGTCGGCGGTTATCGCATGCCCGGCTAGGCTTATTCTCGCCGAAAGCGACGTGCCTGCTCGAAACGAGAGGAGTGCCGAGGTAATGCCTCCGACGAGTCCATGGCGTACTGCGCCGGCAGAGAAAGTAGCCTCTTCGGAGGCAACAATCATGTCACAGGAGAGTGAGAGGGCGAAGCCCGCGCCCATCGCAGGCCCGCCGACTGCCGCGATCAATGGTTTGGGGAATCGTAGTAGGGTCTCGCACAGCTCAGAGAAGCGTCGCCAATACTCGAACCACTGTTGCAGTTGCTCTTGCTCGGGCAGGCTGCGAATCTCTTGCAAGACAGACAAGTCCACGCCGCTGCAGAAACTCGGCCCGGCCGAAGCCAATACGACCGCTCGGACTCGCGGTTCTTGGTGCAGTTCGTCGAGGCCCTCGTGGAGATCGGCGATCAAACGAGGATTCAGAGCACCATGTTTCTCGGGGCGGTCGATGACTAACGTTGCGAGGGAACCCTCGGTTTTCAATTCGAGATGTTGCATGTCGAAGGTGCGTCAGTGGGGAGTCGGGCAGAAAACGCACATTCTAACGCTTGCTGCCCGATCACGCCTCGTAGGCACTTCTCGTCACTTTGTATGACTTCTCGTGAGCATTTCGCGATCACAAAGCCGTCCGATCACAGGGTCTTCCGATCGCGTTGATCAGCCGGCGTCGATCTGCTCGTTGAGTGTGCAGATATCGTAGATATAGCCGATGCCAAACAGACCGCCGGTGAGCAGGTAGATCACCCCGGTGAAAATTTTGCCCATGTAAAACCGGTGAACGCCAAAGATGCCGAGGAAAATCAGCAGCACCCAAGCGACGCTGTAATCAGTGGCTCGTGGTCGGTAGCGCCGTTCGGCTTCTTCTGACATCGCGGGGATGAAGAAAAAGTCGATGATCCATCCGATCAAGAAGACCCCACCGGTAAAGAACCACAGTGCACCGGTCAGTGGTTTCCCAAAGTAAAACCGGTGTGCCCCGGTAAATCCGATTACCCAAAAAAGGTAACCCAGAAGCGCGGGGTGCGTTGGTTCCGTGCGATCTAAGAACGGATCATTGTGGAAATGACTCGGATTGGCGTAGGGGTCGGCGTGCATGGATTCGTAGGTTGCCATTGGATTCAAAAATGATTCGAAATTGAGTGGTTCGTGCAGATCGTCTATCTGACAGGCGAGAAATCAGGCGAACCAGGGCGGCAGTTTTTGCATCGGTTGAGGGGATTGATGCAGTTTGTATGCCGAATTCTTGTCAATTCGTGATAATTTGGTTGCCGTTTCGTCTCATGTGGGATTCGCTCCCCCGCCTTCAATCTTGGCAGTTCCGGGAGGATAATGTCGGCCATTCATGCAATATGTCGAACTTCACTGCCGCAGCAATTTCTCTTTTCTTGAAGCCGCATCGCACCCAGATGAGTTGGTGCAGCGAGCTGCGGAGTTGGGGTATTCCGGAATCGCAATCACGGACCGTGAGTCGATCGCGGGTGTCGTGCGGGGACATGCACCGGCCAAAGAAGCCGGTTTGCAGTATATCGTTGGAACCGAGGTGCACCCGGTCGATGCGCCGCCGATGGTTTTGTGGCCGACGGATCGGGCGGCGTATGGACGAATGTGCCGGTTGTTGTCGACGGGGCGAATGCGATGTGAGAAAGGCCGGTGCGAGCTGACTTTCGATGACATTTCGCAATTTTCGGAAGGGATCTTGGCAGGGGCGATTGTGGATTCGGGGCTCGACCAGATGCCTTCTGCTTTGTCGTCTCGGCCTCCAGGCCACACACGTGGGGGCGGGGTGATCAACCAAACCCGTGCGTTTCTGAGAGGACCGTTTCGCGAAGTTTTCGATGGTCGCAATTACGTGCTCGCGTCGTTTCATCGTGGCGTCGACGATTGTGGCAAGGCGGCGTGGCTGCGTGACCTTTCGCTCGCGTGCGATGTCCCGTTGGTGGCCAGTGGCGACGTGCGGTATCACACCGCGCAACGGATGCTGTTGCATGATTGTGTGACCGCAATTGCATCGGGCAGCACGATTGACGAGATCGCCGGCGAACGGCTCCGAAACAGCCAACATCATTTGCGTACCCTCGACGAGATCGGCGAACTGTATCGAGACGTTCCCGACGCGATCGCGAGAACCGTGGAGATCGCATCTCGCTGCCAATTCAGTCTCGATGATCTCCGCTACGAGTACCCGGTTGAAATTGCCCCTGAAGGCATGACACCAATCGAACATCTCAAACGGCTCACCTGGGAGGGGGCTCAACAGCGATGGCCTGAGGGAGTTTCGCAGCGAGTGATCGACATGCTACGGCACGAGGTCACCTTGATTGAAGAGTTGCACTACGAGGCCTATTTCCTGACGGTGTGGGACATGGTTCGTTTTGCACGTTCGCGTAACATCCTATGCCAGGGCCGCGGATCGGCAGCCAATTCAGCGGTTTGTTATTGTCTCGGCATCACAGCGGTGGATCCGACGCAAACGGATCTGTTGTTCGAGCGATTCATTAGTCGCGAGCGAAACGAAGCACCTGATATCGATGTCGATTTCGAGCACCAACGTCGCGAAGAAGTCCTTCAATACCTCTACGAAAAGTACGGCCGCGATCGAGCAGGCATGACCGCGACGGTCACGACGTATCGAGCCAAGAGTGCGATCCGCGAAGTCGGCAAGGCACTCGGCGTATCACCTGATATCATCGACGCGGTCGCCAAACTCGCTGGCAGTTTTGATCGTGATCCAGAGTTGCCTTCCCGGTGCCGTGACGCAGGAATGGACACTGGCACGCCACTAGGAAAAAGATTCCTGTTCCTTACCGAAACTCTAATCGGATTTCCCAGGCATCTGTCGCAGCATGTTGGTGGGATGGTGATGACGGCCGGGAATTTGTGCGAATTGTGCGTGACCGAGAACGCGGCAATGCCCGGTCGCAGCGTGATCCAGTGGGACAAGGACGATCTTGACGAACTCGGAATTCTCAAAGTCGATGTTCTCGCGTTGGGGATGTTATCTGCCCTGCGTCGATGTTTTGAACTGTTGCGAGAGCATCATGGACGCGAGTTGACGTTGTCGACTTTGCCTGCGGATGATCAGGCGACGTACGACATGATTTGTGCGGCCGACACGATGGGCGTTTTTCAAATCGAAAGCCGTGCTCAGATGAGCATGCTGCCACGGTTGCGACCTCGCTGTTTCTATGACCTCGTTATTGAAGTCGCGATCGTTCGTCCGGGGCCGATTCAGGGGAACATGGTTCACCCGTTTCTCGCCGCTCGCGAAAATCCCGACGCGGCCGTCTATCCCAACGACGCGGTGCGGCGGGTGCTGGAAAAAACATTGGGTGTCCCGATTTTCCAGGAACAGGCGATGCGTCTAGCCGTTGTCGCGGCAGGATTCACACCCGGCGAGGCGGATCAATTGCGACGGGCGATGGCGGCGTGGCGGAGGCCGGGAGTGATTGACAAGTTCCGAGTCAAGTTGCTCGAGGGGATGCGAGCGAACGGTCTCAATGATGAATTCGCCGAACAGGTGTTTCACCAAATACGTGGCTTCGGTGAGTATGGCTTTCCCGAATCACATGCGGCTAGCTTCGCGTTGTTGGTTTACGCGTCCTGTTATGTGAAATGTCATTATCCAGCGGCCTTTTGCGCTGCGATTCTGGACAGCCAGCCGATGGGCTTCTATGCGCCGGCGCAATTAATCGGTGATGCAAAGAAACATGGGGTGCGAGTTCTCGGTGTGGACGTGAATCACAGCAATGTGAAAACACGATTGGTTGAGGACCCGAATCGTCCGGGACCTGCGATCCGGTTAGGCCTGCAAATGATTCGCGGGCTGCCTTCGGCGACGGCCGAGCGGATTTGTCAGGTTCGGGAGGCTGGAGGTGCATTTCGCGATTTGAATGATTTGACGCGACGTGCGGAATTGACACGTTCGTTCATCGCGACGCTGGCGGACGCAGATGCGTTGGCGTCGATCGCGAATGATCGCCGGGCGGCGGTATGGCAGTCTCTCGCGACGGATGAAGCGTCCACGTCAATGCCGTTGTTGCAAATGCTCGAACCGGACAACAGCGTTCCCGACGAACTCGTTGCGATGTCGCCGATGGAGGAGGTTCATCGAGACTACCAGACAACGGGACTGAGCCTAAAAGCACATCCGGTTTCGTTTATTCGCAGGCAACTCAATGAACTTCGGTGTCGCGCCGCGAGTGATTTGCCGGCGATCCGAGATGGTCAACATGTTCGTGTGGCTGGCATCGTTTTGATGCGTCAACGGCCGGCGACCGCCAAAGGAATCACCTTTGTGACCATTGAAGACGAAACAGGTGCGATGAATTTGGTAATGTTTGCTGCTGTATGGAAACGCTTTTTTAAGATCGCTCGTGCTAGCAACGCATGGATCGTCGACGGCAAACTGGAGAATCGAAAAGGAGTGATTCACGTTATCGTTGGTCGCGTCGAAGACCTCACCGAAATGATGCAAGACCTGCCGACCAAGACTCGAGATTTTCGATAGGGAAATCCATGAAGTTGATTGAACGTTATGGCTACCGAATCCTTCGTGATGTCATCACTGAAAACGATTGTGAAATGATCGGCAGCGACATCGCATCCATTCTGCAGGCCAACGCGACGGACCGGATCGAGAATCGCGAGGGTGGCGTCGTGGGCGGACGAAACTTGATCGAGCACGAATCGTTGTGGAAACGTTGGATAGCAGATCGACGCATCACTCAAATGATTCGCGAGTACGTAGGAACGAACGCGTGTGTCGTACGTGTTCTTTTTTTCGACAAACCTCCCGGGCAAGGTTGGGCGTTGGCGCTGCACCGCGACCGGACGATTGCGGTGCGAGAGCATCACAATCCGCCTGCTCCGTTTTCCAAACCGACTCGAAAAGCCGGAGTGTCGCATGTCGAGGCGACCGATGAAGTGTTGACACGAATGCTGACGCTGCGTCTGCACTTGGATCCGATGAAGGCGGATAACGGGGCCTTGTTCGTGGTGCCACGATCACATCTGACCGCCTCGATCGCGGACGAGGACTTGGCGAGGCAACTCGCGGAGGAACCGGTTATTCCTGAAGAACCCCAGACGATTTTTTGCCGGGCGGGTGATGTTTTCGCGATGCGCCCGCTGCTGAGCCATGGGTCGCATGCGACAGATCCGCACACACAGCTTCGCCGGAGGGTTTTGCACCTGGAAATCGCCCCCGAGGACGTCCTCCCTGCCCCGTATCGGTGGCACTCGGCAAAGTCGCTGAATCTCGACGAGGGTCGTTAGACGCGGCGGACCACCCTTATATTTCGCCTAAACCGCGGAGAAGTCAGTGTGTTTGCGAATCGGAATCTTCGGTTCTATCAGGTGAAAAGCACCCTGTCGGCGCCGTGTCACCGACCGTCGGCAACCACGTTTGCGGGAATTGAAAATGTCGGCGGACGTCGGTTTGAGCGAAAAACGTTGTCGAGCGAACCGGTTTGAGAGAATCGCCGTACAGGTCCGGGTATCATGGGTATGACGTTCCTACCGCAGTTTCCGATTTTGTCCCGCCGCTGAAAGGTTGACTTGCCGATGCAAGAAGATTTACTCGGCTATTTGCTCGGAGCTCTCGAGCCTGACGAGATGCGTCGGGTCGAGCAGTGGTTGCGAGAGGACGCTGACGCACGGCGTGAGTTGGCGGAATTGGAACGTTTGCTCGAACGGCTTGAAGAGGCCGATGAACCCGACGAGATGCCTCCGAGCGATCTCGTATCGCGAACGTTGTCGAACCTTCCTCCGTTGCCATTGCCTGTATCGGGTGACTCGTCGGATCAGATGGATGACGATGAAATGGATGACACCGTCCGGTGGCAGACGGTTGATGACGCACAGGTAGACGCATCTTCGTTCGGTGAAACGGAGTCCGTCTACGGAGATCTTTCGCTGAGTACGACCAGCGAGGGCGGCGGCGAGTCGACGTGGAGCCTGCGAGATTGGGGCGCGTCGATCACCGCGGCAGCGATTTTGGTCGCGATCTCGATTCCGCCTTTGCTCGAAGGGCGATTCGCCGCACGAAAGGCGGCCTGCCAGGATCACTTGCGAGAACTCGGCGTCGCGATGACATCGTTCGCCAACCGCAACGCACAATCGCGTTTGCCATCGGTTGCCCCGGATGGGTATCAGGCGTTTGCGGGTGTCTACGCGCCGCGTCTCAACGAAGCCGGTTTGCTCGACGACCCTGAAATAACGTTGTGTCCTTCAATCGATCGCGACGAGTTGTTGGCTACCAGTTGGACGCCCCAGTCGGAGATGCAGCGATCGCAGAGCCAGGATGGATCGCCCATGTTGGTGACGTTGCGAATGCTCGATGAGGTTGGACGTGATTTGTCGCTCGCCAGCGAGGAGGCGCTTCGAGACGCCGGCGCGACCGAACGAATGATGCTAGCACTTGAGCGTTTGCGTTGGTTTCAAATGACGGCCGGTGGTCATTACGCTTACACCCTGGGTGTGCGCGACGGTGATCATTTCACTTCGCCACGGTTTCAAGGCCGTTCCCAGTTTGCCGTGATGAGTGACGCGGCGATCACTCGCGTCAACGTTCCCAGCACCGGTAACGCGGACCATCCGGCGTATCGAATGACTCTGATGAGTCATGGTGGTCGTGGCATCAACGTTCTATACGAAGACGGCCACGTCGGATTCCTGCCGAGCGAGTCTCTCGACCGGATCCCTGATAACCCCTTGATCAATCACGACGGATTGATCGAAGCGGGAGTCACGATCGATGACGCAACGTTGGCGCCGAGTTGGCAGCCTCCGTTCATCCGAGCCAGCCAACGCTGAACCTGTTACCGGTTTGCGGTCACAACCTGACGCGGCGACTTGCGTGTCGCCACGGAGGTTGTTTGGCTCGGGCCTGCTTGCCGGAGTGCATCGAGCACCGTTTTCTGCGACACGAGGTCACGCAACAGGATCGGTTGTTGTGGACTTTGTCCTGGGTAGATCGCCAGCAGCGGAATTGACTTGCTCTGCAATTCTTCCAGTTTCGCTTTGATCGCCGGGTTGCGATCCGTCCAGTCGGCGTACATTGCGACGGCGTTGAGTTCTTTGACCAATTCAGCGGTTGGTTTGGTATCGATGGCGACTTTCAAGTTGACCAGGCAGTTGACGCACCATTTCGCCGAGAAGTCGACCAGTACGGTTTTGCCTTCGGCCTGCAGTTCCTGCAAGCGAACTTCGTTGTAGGGTTCCCACGCGATCAATTCTTGCTCTGCTTTTTGGTCTTCGGTCATTGGGCCGAGGAATTGGAACGCGAGTACCGAGATCGCGACCGCTGCGGCGATGCCGGACGTCCAGGCGAGCGCTCGTTTTTGCAGCGTTTGCCATGACGGAACCTTCCCGATGATCCAGCAACCGAACCACACCCCGATCAGAGTGATGAACACCCACAGTTTGTCTTCGTCATTGAACGAATAGAAGAAGAAGGCGACCGTCGCGAGGAACAGGAACGCCAAGAACTCCTTGAATGTTTCCATCCATGGTCCTGGTTTAGGAAGCCATGACATCAAACGAGGCCAAATGCCCATGATGATGTAAGGAATCGCCATGCCGATCCCCACGACCAAGATCACGAGTGTTGACTGCAGGGGCGGGAGTCTGCCTCCGATCAGAGCAAAGATGCCGCCCAGGAACGGTCCGCTGCACGGGGTCGACAGCACGGTTGCGAACATGCCTTTGAAGAACGCACCGGTGTATCCTTCACGTTGTTGCAGGTCTTGAGCGCTTTTGCTCGACGCCATGCCCGGAGCTGGCAATTCCCAAAATCCGAAATAGCTCAGGGCCATCGCGAACATCAGCACGATCAGTCCGATGCGAACTTCAAAGTGGGTGAAGATTTCTCCCCACGCCATCGAGAACACCACCATCAACACCGCGAGCACGACGTAAATCGCCATGATGCCGGCGGAGTACGAGAAGTTCAAAAGGAACGCTCGCTTCCGATCTGATCCAGCTTGTTGGACGAAGCTCATCACCTTCAAACCCACAACCGGCAACACGCACGGCATGAAGTTCAGGATGATACCGCCGATGAACGCGAGGCTGAGAATGACGGGGAGGGCCGTTGCGGTTTCCGTCTCTTCCTCGATGTCTTCGGAGACGACGCCCAACGTCTTTGCGTCTGTTTCAGCGTCCGATCCAGTGGCCGATTTCAAGCCGCTGTTGGTGGAATCTGCGGCCAAGGCAGCGGGGCTTTGTGCCGATGATGATCCAGATTCAGGACTACTTTCAGGTGCCGTTTCGGCCGGTTGCGGAGCGAGTGCACTGGTCGTCACCGGCGTGATTTTGTCGATCCAGTCCGCGTCTGCCGCGAGCGTTTTGATCTCTTTCGCTTTCGCCGTCTTTAGGGTGATCGGGGTTGCCGCAGCGGCAGTTGCGTCATCGGCGGTTTCGGGAGCGACTACATTCACGACGGCTTCGAAACGCAGTGCCATCGGCAACAAACAGTTCTGCGCCGTGCAAGCTTGGTAAGCAATACCGCCTCGGATCGTCTTCTTGCCGGGTTTGGCGTCGGCGGGAATTTCAAACGGCATGACCCATTTGACATCGCCATGGTGATATTCATTCACCAAACCGGGGATGGGTTCTTCTTTAATGATTTCGGAGTCGGTCTTTGGTGCGGCGATTCGCAGTCCCGATTTTTCCGTGATCGCAAAGTTCGTCGACATCGGCTTGTCGCCGGCGACGCCTGGGTAGATGTGGTATTCGCTGTCAGGAATGGCAACAAAGACAAGTTTTCCTTGGGCACCCGGTTCGATCGAAGGTGTTGTCACGTAGGCACGCCAAGAGATCGCATAGTCATCGTCTTGGAACAACGGAATTTGCGATGCGTCGACGGTCGATTGGTCCGATTCGACTTGGGCGGCCAGCGTCGTCGTGCTACCGGAATTACCATTGACGGCCGCAGCGAGACCGGGTGACGTTTTTCCTGCGAAGGTAGCTGTAAGGGTTTCGTCGAGTGGTTGGCAGGCACCACCCGAGACGCACGACAGCGCACTGATTTCGATCTCAACCTGCTCAAGAGATTCTAGTGTCTGTCCCTTTGGGAGTTGTGCCAGCGCGAAGAACGTGACTTCGTCGTCGTGCTCTTCAATGGTGAGACCACCGAATTCTTGCGACACGCTCTTTTTGGGTTCCCGGTCGCTCTTCCAATCGCCTACCAATTCGATCGACTCAGGACTGGTGAGTGTGATACGGGTTGGAAGCGGGCCGCCCTTGGGTTGTGTCAGTGAATAGATGTGCCATGGCTCTTGCAGCGTCACTTTGACCTGCAGCACGACGACATCGTTACGGCCATCCATGCTGGTGAAGTTTGCGTCGACTTGGGCAGGGTCTTCTTGCCCAAAACTGTTGACGTCGGTTTGTCCGTAGCGTCCCAGCGAGAGGTTCGGAAACAGTCCGGCCGCGCCATCATCGTCCGCGTAAACGGGGAGGCTCAACGTCGCCAAGACGGCGAAGGCGGTTAGGAGCGATGCCGCCCGACGCAGCAGGTTCCTTCGAGCAACGGGTGTCCGTGTCAGTTGACGCGGGGATCGTTTCAAGTTCGATTGAGTCATCTTCAGATTCTTCATCGAGATCAGATTCGATAGCAAGAGGGACAAACCGTTGCGTGATCAACGGAACAAGAGCAAAAAGTGGCCAAGAATCTTAACAGATTCGGCAGACGGACGCGATTAAATGAATAATCCGGCTTCGGATTCGCGAAGCCGAGACAGGAAAGTGCCTATTTTCCGCAATTAGCCAGGTCGTCCAGTTGCCGAGACTGCCAATCGAGTTCACTTCGATCAGTGTCTTGGCAACGTCGAACTCCCACTTTGAGAATGAACAGACGTCTCGATATCCCGCCACAGTGGCCTCGAGAGGCACGCGGTTTTGGTGGACACTTAGCCCCAGTGCCGAGTTCACGGTGGACGAAAAATCACCCGCCCATCGTGCCACGTCAGCCGCCGGGCTGTCGACATCGACGGCGTCGTAATCGAACACGCCTTGGACGGATCTGGGGCGATCGCGTTTTGGCGGCTCGAATAGAATGTGCTCCCGGTGCACATCGCGCAGCACCCATGTTGTCAAACGTCGCTCTGCAAACATCGGCTGCGCATCGTTGGCGTGTCGTTGCAGACGCTCGAGCAGTCCCGGGGTAATAACGTTCCAATACCTTCGCAGCCAAATCGATGCTTCGACCAAAGACTCCGCGAGCTGACGACAATGAAAGTCAGAGGTGGGGTCACCGAGAGTTTCGTCGGTGAGTTGAGTTGCCAACCTCGTCGCAAGTATATCGACGGAGTGGTCGTATCCCGCGAGCGACGCAACGGCCGCAGTTAGCTGATGCAATCGGTTGAGTCGGTCGGTTAGACAACGCGGCAGGCGAGAGGAAGAGGCATTCGCAACGTTCGGCGATATTAGTGTCGAGACGAGTGGTGCCTCTTGCATCGACGGCGACTCGATCAACTTGCGTTGGTGTTCTCGGTTTGCGTCTGTGTTGAGGGCGAGATGGACGCGGCCGATCGCTTCTCCACCGCGTGCGATTTCATCGTCTAATGCATCGGCGGGTAAAGGTATGCCTGTGATCCAACGTGCCAACTCCCAATGATGCCCGAAGGCTTCGATGGAGGTTCGCGAACTTTTGATGCCGGGCAAAGGAGGCGCCAATAGATCGCAGTGCTGAGACGCCGCGACAATTCGTTGTGAGATCTTCGCCATGCGTTCACGCGGCGTCGACGATGGCCACCCTTTCAACGCCCAGGACGTTGTCTCCTCCTCTCGCGTTGCGTCCACGCGGTAGACCCGTCCGCCGCTGAACCCAGGTTGCACCGGAGTGATTCGCAGATCCGGTTCCTGCGAAGGTGCGCCAACGGACGTCATCCAGTGCGAAAGAACCGTGAGGAGACCGTCGTGCGAGAACATTTTCAAATAGGACAAAGGGAGCAGATCATAGAGACCAACGCATCATAGTTTTTCGAAGGCGTGCGGTGGACCCGACCGCGCGAGCCCGATAACCATCGAGATAAAACCTCGGGAGTCGCGTCCCGGAGCGACCTCCATGTCGTTGTGGTTGCGTGTCCCTGCGTGTCGCAGCTCGACAGTGAAAAAGTCCGATTTTGCCTTCCGATCCGACGTTCACACCGACGAGCATTTGCAATTAGAATCGGAAGCGATCTGCGGTGCGAAAGCGTTTGGGACTGTTTTAGCCGAAATCCGGATTTGGGTGTTCGGTCGGGAAACTGTGTTTGGTTGCCTTGACGGCGCCCGCACCTCGTTAAACTGGATGCATCATTCTCCGTTCCCCGCGGCGTACGCTGCTGTTAGGTTTCCGCATTGTCTGTTGCAACGAGTCGTTACCGGGCTGGCCAAGAAATTGTGCCGGGCTACACGTTGGTCCGTCGACTCGGCGCGGGGTTTTCCGGTCAAGTTTGGGTCGCACGTGCGGCCGGCGGAACGGAGGTGGCGCTCAAGGTGGTCGAGCTGCACAAAATCGGCGGTCGCAAAGAACTCAAGGCGTTGCGAACGATCCGTAATGTCCGCCATCCCAATTTGTGCCCCGTTCATAGTTTTTGGGTACGTGACAGTTCGGGGCGTTTGCTTCGTGACGACGAAACGGAGACGCTCGATCCAGATAACGAGCATCTCAAAACCGGTCCTGTTCCGGTTCCCGTATCGCGACAGCCACCTGTCGTTCAGTCTCCTGAGATTTCGCTGACCGAGACGAGAGCGTTTGACGTTCTTGAGAATCTGAAAGAATCTTCTGAAATCGATGGAGACGAATCGAGCGACGATGCACCCGAGGGTGAATTCGCCGGAGCTGATGACGCAGACAGCAAGCGAACGTCGGACCAGGGAGAGTCTGGTGAGGCGAACGATTCGCTTCTCTATGAGACCATGGTTTCTGACTCCGGTGCAATTTCTGGTTCTGTTGGTTCCCAGGTTTCGGACCCGATGGCGACGATGGTCCCGGTCGATGCGTCTCCATCGCAGTTTGCGGAATCGGCACACGCCGAAGAATTGATCATCGTCATGGGGCTCGGCGACGGGACGCTTAACGACCGTCTGCATGAGGTTCGACGCGAGAAGGGGATTGCGAAAAACTCAGCCGTCGTTTGTGGACTCGATGCGAAGGAGGCGATTCGCTACTTGCGTTCTTCGGCTCAAGCGATCGATGCACTTCTCGACCAGCATGGTATTTTGCACGGTGATATCAAACCTCAGAACATCCTGCTCGTCGGTGGCGAAGCTCAGGTATGTGACTTTGGTTTGGCGAATAAGATTGAGGGAGACATTCGCTTCACCAATCAGACGTTTGCGTCGCCGGCCTACGGTGCACCCGAAGTTCTCGATGGCCAAACTTATAGCAAGACGGGTGATCAATACTCGCTCGCGGTGACGTACTTTGAGCTGCGTACTGGGTTGTTGCCGTTTGATGCGACGACTGCATTGAAGATCCTCAGCCAGAAGGCGAGTGAATCGTTCAATTTGCAGAACATTCCCTCGGCCCAGCGGAAAGTGCTCCGTAGGGCGATGCGATCGGATCCAAACGCTCGTTATAAATCCTGCGTCGAATTCGTCGATGCTCTTGCCGTGGCCGCTGGGGTAGAGAAGGCCGGCGGATTGAATCCGGTGTGGGTTGCGATCGGTGGGGTAGTGCTCGCGTTCGCGATCGCCGGGGGCGTGGCCGCTCTGTTGCCGACAACCGGAAAATCGCCCGAAGAAACCTTTGCAGAAGCGGCCACGGAATGGAAAAAGTATTCTCCACGTCAGAACTATTCTCAAGCACGCTATCCTCTCAAGAGATGTCTGGACAAAGTTGGCGAAGGTCTTGCCGGCGACGTGAAGTCTCCTCAGAGACAACGGTTTCGATCTCTTGCCGCGGATACATCGGGGGCACTTGCGGACGAAATACTCGAGCTGCTCGAACTGCCGCGTTTCGACGAAAAGGGCCAGTTGTTATTGAGTGGCCTGGTCGTCGAAGACTTGGGTGTTCTGCAGTCGACTCTCGAATCCGATGGGCCAATTTCTCTGGTTGCGAAAACGTCAGCTGAGGGAGAACACCTGCAAGCCGACATCGACCTCGCCCGATTGCAACTCTCGCTGTTGGCCGAGATGCCGGAGCATCTGCCTGATACCGAAGCGATGATTCGCATTCGGGAATCCTTAGACGAGAAATTGAAAACGGGCATTCAGCTCGAACTTGATGAACGAAACGATGACGCAAAGACAGTGGTTTCCATGGCGGTCGCGGTTGCTTTAACGCACCATGCTGAAACTCCGGCAGACGGATATTTTGTTCAGTCGACGCCATTCGCCGACATTATCCGCGCCCAGCACGCATTGCAGTTGGATCGACCCAACGATTTGCCGCCGTGGATGATGTCGCTGTGGAACACGATGCGAGACGGTGAGAGTGGGTTTCTGGCGCAGATCGAACGCGCGTTTCGCGAGCGAACCGTCGATGCGGAAACGTTGGACCAGATCGCGTCAACCTGGCCGTCAATTTCGGTCGAGGCGTCGATGACTCGATTGAAACGACTGGCCGAACAACGAGATTGGCCGGGGTTCGTTACGCTACAAAAATCGCTGCAGAGCGAGGTCGCTAAAACGAAAATCGATGACGCCAACCTCACCACGCAATTTGGCTTTCTACAAATGATGGCCGACGCGGTTTCAAGTGATGAGGGTTTGGATTTTCTGGAACCCGCGCAAACCCGTCTCAATGCAATCGAAACGTCTTGGCGATCTTCAATGAGGCAGGCGATTATCCATTGGGTTGAAGAAATTGCAACGCGTGCTATCGCTGCCTCGGACGTACTAAGCGTTGCCGAGGCGGAAAAAGTATGGCGGACCGGTGCTGCAATCAGCGAGACGATTCTGGCTCCGGTACCCGAAGTCCTGGACCGGTTAGTCGTCGTGGCTGCGATGGTCGAAGCGTCGCCGAGTTCCGAGGCCAACGACCAAGTCAACGCGTCGGCAAGCCGGTTGAGCCGCGCGACTCATCCCATCGGTTTGCTGTATCAGTCTGAACGCAGCGCATCGGAACGACGCCGACTCGGACGCAGCAGTGGCAGGCGTTTGGCACAACTGCTCGGCCAAGTGGGTGTGTGCGATGATCTACCTGAAGAATTGCGCCGCGTCATTTGCGACTATCACATGATCCTCGCAGATTGGCATCAAGGTGAAACCGATTCGGTTTTGGCTCGGATCGAGAATTTGCAAGTGGATTCGCCGCAGTCGCCGAACGTGCTCGGCCCGCGGCGATGTCAGTGGATCGCGACAACGCTGCTGCAATCGGAAGTCGATCGGCTGGACACGCGACGCAATGATTTTTTTGTCACGGGTCTACCTGAGGCGGCAGACGTGATTGAGCACGTCCGCTGGTGGTTGCATCCTCATGACAATCTGACGCCGGAGATGGAAGATTCGTTGCGAATACTTGCGGCGCACGCCGCGGTGGTTCAGGGTGATGAATCGGCGACATTGTCAGCGAGTCTGCGGGAACGATTGGCCGATCTGATCGTACGGCATCATGAAAAGCCATCTGCAAAAAAACTTTCGGCCGAAGATAGGCTTCTCGTCCGGATCGCGTTCGAAGTTGACAAACGGCCTCTCGTTAAGGATGGCAGCGGTTCGCAAGACGCTGCTATCGAGACCGACATCGAAACCGCCGAGCGGATGATCGGGACGGCGTCGATGATGCTCGATGCCGATTTAGGATTTCGCAATCCGACTCAGGCATGGGTGCGAAACGTGATCGCTCCGACGATGCACCGTGTTTTGTCGGTGGTGCGGCGTTCTCACTCGGAGGCGACCGGATGGACGATCCCCCGCGAATTAGATTCCGAATCGATCTATCGGTTCAGTCGGCATGCCAGTCGTGCTGATGCATTTACATCGCTCGGCGACGAGCTGGCAAAACGATCGGCGGCCGAGACCGGCCACGAAGCGGATGGCAGTCTATTGCAAATCGACGCGATGGAAGTTTTCAGCGCCGTTGCGGGAGACGACGCGGCCAGGTCAGCGGGTGAGCGATTTAGGTGTTGGATCCACGCGGCCGAATGTTTTCAGAATCAACTCGAACGGCGTAATCAAACGTGGACAGGCACTAATTTGCGTCAGTTCGCGATCTACATCAAGCGAGCAGAACGAATCGAGCCTTCATCCAGTCTGGTTGCGATTCTCAAAGCGTTTGCGATTTACCATCAAGCCCGAATGCGATTGGCGAGCGGCCAGATCAGCCATTTGGATTTGGAAAAGACCGCCTCGGCGTTGGGCCGCGCGATCGATCTCGCTGAAAACGAACCGCCGAGTAACGCATACTTTTGTGTTTGTTGGCGGCACGCGAATTTGTTGGTGAATTTGGCGTTCGCGCAGCCCGCATCCCAGAAGTACGAGACGTTGGTGCTGGCTCGCAAGAGTGCGATGCGGGCGACTCAAATGATCGGAAAGCTTCCTGCCACCACACAAACAAACCCTGCTTATCTCGCGTTAGGAAACGCATGCGAAGACCTCGCGTATTACTGCCGCTTTCTCGACGATGACACTCGCACGGAGTTTTTTAAGGAGGCGATCGCTAACTTCAGTGAAGCGGTTGGTAAAACCGAATGGGGCCAATCGATCCTCCCGCGGTTCAGTCTTGTGAGATGTCGACAACGCTATGTCGAAAGCGGTCTGGCGGGCGCCGAGCAATATCGGGTCGCCATGAGTGATCTCGGAGATATCGATCCAGACGCACCGATCGCGTTGCAGGTGGAATGGTTGGGATGGCGGGCTCAACTCCATGCCAAATTGGGTGAGCGAGACGCGGCAATTCGCGATGCGGCGCGAGCCTACGAGATGTTAACCGAAAGCGATCTGTCTGAGGTGAGTCGGCACAACCGCGAAGAAGCCGAGTACATGTATGCCGACATCTTGGCGACGTCGCAAACTCGCGCCGAACGTGAGCGGGCGCTGGACCTGTTGAGCGAACCGCTGAACTCGAATGTTCCGATCACGGCTTGGAAATCATTTGTCCTTCGTTGCCGAATATTGGACTCGATCGGTGAAGATGCGAAGCTCGCTGAAACGGTTCTGGCCGCCTCGGTTGAAACATTAATTCAGCAAATCAAACGCGATCCCATTCAAGTCACTCAGCAACTCGCGGAGATTTCCTTCTATCTCAATCGCGCCGGTTGCCCGATTTCGCTCGGACGTCCCACACGACTCAAACCGGCGACGGCGACCGAGTGTTTGGGTCGAATTGAAACCGCGACCGACACAGCCCTGAATGAAGTGGAATCGGACGAGGTTGTCGAAGCCTATGCTGCCTTGATTTCAGCGAACGCGGCGACAATCGGTGAAGCGAGTTTGTCTCAACGCGTCAAACGCTATCTCGATGCCCTTGATTCACCTGGCGTGCCAAATATTGACGGCATCGTTCGGGCGGACACATGGCGATGTTTGGTGCGGCAGTTCTTGCCGGTTTTTCGACCCAGTGCGGGTTTCAGTGATGAGGCGAGAACCCAATTGAGAACTGAGCTGCCGCTCATTTCGACCGAAGACCGCGATCGATTGAGCGTCGCCTTGGCCAGTCTGCGTAGTGCGGACACGCCTCCTACTGATGACGAAAAATACGTGATGACGTCGATCGAACAGGTGCTTCCGCAGGTCAAGCCTCAGGACTGATTGCGAAGAATCTCGCTGTATAGGCGCACGATCATTTGTAGCAAACTTGGCGTATCTTGCGCATTTTACCTGGGGTCGGGGAAATCACTCAAATCCAATTGATTCGGTTCATCGGTACAACCGGAATAACCGATCGGAAAACGGGTGGGGGTGGGTATTGTCTCCCCATGGAAAACCATCAGGCCGTTTTGATCCGCTTGATGGCAGACTTTCTAGGGTTCCGGGGGGGACTTCCAGATGCGACGACGAAAAGCTCTTTTAGCGTTATTGATGGTCACCGGTGCGGTTTCAAACGCAAACGCGGACGATCCACGTTTTGATTTTCTTGAGTTCGCCGAGAGCTTTTCTGCTCGTCAGTCTGGCACCATTGAGTTGATGCAGGGGATCGAAACGGGGTCGCGGGAAGTCACCCAGCCGACGGATTTTTCACCGACGAGCAACCGATTGACCTCACTCCGTGGGGACGATTCGCTCGCCGCTCAGAGTCTCGATCTGAGTAACCTCAATGAGGTGCTCAAGCCAGAATTATCGAGTTCGTCGGCGTCGACGCTCAACACGCCCGCCCAGGTGGAAGCCGTCGCGGAGATTACCGGTCGAGTTGATACCGGTATCGGGACCACCGCGCCGATCGAAGTGATTCCTGCGAGCACGTTCAGCTTAGCCAGCCAACCGGACGTCGCAGAGACGATCGCTCAAGCGTCGACGGCACCAACGGTGAAAACGCAACAACGCAGTCCGATCGCGATGGACCCGCGAGTTCGCGGTTACCACGGCGGCCAAGTTTACACGATGATGGACGGTGCTTTCTTGTCGCCGGTGCGGCTCGACCTCGATGCGATTTTGACAAAGGTTGATCAGTCGTTGATCGGTTCTTCGCAGGTCATCAGTGGTCCGTACGGTTTGCGCTACGGTAGTGGTTTCTCGTTCATTAACGTCGACTCAATTCCGACACCGCGATACGAAAACGGTGCGGAGAACCATCTGCGTTTGGGAACCCAGGTTCGACCCAACGGTGGTCAAACCTATAACACGGCGACGTTGATGGGAGGCGGTGACAAGGGCGGTTACTATGTCAACCTCGGCTATCGTAAGGGTTCGGATTACAAAGCAGGCAACGGGCTCGCAATCCCGTCGAGCTACGAGGCAATGAACCTCTTTTCCGCGTACGGTCGAGACCTGACCGAGTACACACGGATGGAGACTAAGTTCAGTTTGCTCGACCAAGGGCAAACCGAATATGCGGGGCAGTTTTTTGATGTCGATGCGTTGAACCACTACGGGATCACGCATAGTTTTATTCACCTCAATGAGGAAACGGGATTCGGTTGGCGGATCGACGGTTGGGTCAGTAACACTGAGTTCAACGGTGATACGGACCTCGCCGGGAAGCGGAGAGATGACTTCGCCGTATTGCAGCGTGTTGAGTCTGCTTTGATCGCCGCTCCGGGAGTGGCCCTGCCCGGGGCTCGTTTCAACGGGGACGTTGACGGTGATTTGACCACAGCGGGCTTTCGAGCCGGCATGACTAGCGATCCCGGCACCGGTTACACCTGGGGTGCCGGTACCGACCTGCGATATGTTCAGCAGGAAATCAACGAACAGTACGACATCAGCGAGTTCGGAATTGCCGACCCGCTCTTCGAAACGGGGTTACCCACGTCTGAGATTGTTGACCCCGGATTGTACGCGGAAGTCACAGCGGACCTGAAACCGTTTTGGACGGTTGCCATGGGCGGTCGCGTTGCGTTCGCGTCAACGAACGCGGACGGTGATGACTTGCAGACGCCATCCAACTTCAAGGATATTGGTGGCAACATCAATCGCGATCTCGACACATCTGACACACTGTTGTCGGCGTATCTTACCAACGATATCGAGCTGACCGAACACTGCAGCACGCGAGTGGGTGTCGGGTATGCCGAGCGGCTTCCTGATCTCACGGATCGTTACAGCGACGGGTTGTTTCTCGCGGTCATTCAGAGCGGATTCAGTCGTGTGATCGGCAACCCTGAATTAGAAAAAGAGCGCAACGTGCAACTCGACGCGCGTTTCGACGTAGACTACGAAAATGTTCGCGGACGCGTAAGCGTGTTCCACTCGTGGATCGCGGACTACAACACTTACGCGGCCAATGCGATCCTCGATCCGTTGGGGGCGCGTTTGTTGCAAGCCGTCAATACGGATCAGGCAACGTTGTATGGTTTCGAGAGTTATCTCGAAGCGGACTTGACCGATGGTTTGCAATCATTTGCGAGTCTCGCGTACCTCGAAGGAAATGACGAAGAAATCGATCGGCCGTTGCCAGGAATCTTTCCTCTCGAAGGACGCGTCGGTTTGCGTTTGAGTGACACGACACCCGGGAACCGCTGGGGACTCGAATGGGGGTGGCGAATCGTCGACGAACAGGATCGGTTGGCGTTCTTGAGAGCTGTGGGAGCGGGGCAGGATCCGATCCAAATGGAAACGTTCACACCGAGTTTCGTAACGTCTTATCTCCGCGGATACATCCGTCCGAGCGACCGTGTCAGCATCACACTCGGAGCCCAGAACCTCTTCGACCGAACCTACTACGAGCACCTCAACCTCCGATTGCCCGCCGACGGAGGCTTCAACGAAACCGTCGTGCTCTCGCCGGGCATCACGCCGTACTTTGGTGTCGAGATCGACTACTAAGGGCAGCGTCCTCGCAACGGTTGAATGACGGTTTGTCGGTAGGCTGATGTTGCTCTTCGCAGTTGCTCCCTCGCCGCCAACCTTCGTTTCGGATTAACGAGCGGGAACGGTCGGTCGGCCGGATTTTACGATGTCCATGTATTCGTTGAATATCTGACCGACCACGGTTTTGAATTCGGGGTTGTCGATCAGGTTGCGTTTTTCGTGTGGATCGTTTTGCAAGTTGTAGAGCGATTTGGGTTCAAAGCTTGTGCGTTTGAAGTTGCTCTGAATGATCAGCTTCCACGGCATTTTGCGGAGCATCAATTCTTGTCTCGACCCGGCTTGGTTGATGAAAAAGTCACGCTGTTGAAAACTCCCCTTTCCGGTGAGCAGTGGCAGCAGGTTGTTTGAATCCTGGGCTTGGCCCTCTGGGATTTCGGTACCAACGAGCGCCGCGAAGGTCGCGACCATGTCCTGGTTGACCGCCAACTCGTTGGTGATGCCAGGCTTGATGTGCCCCGGCCAGACCGCAAAAGTTGGGACGCGGTGTCCCCCTTCCAGGGGCGAATTCTTGGATCCGTTCCATTCACCGCCGGGCTGATAGCCGATGGCCTTGGTTGCCTTGCCGTCCTGCAACCCACCGTTGTCTGCGGAGAAAACAATCAGCGTGTTCTCAAACTCACCGCTGGCTTTCAATGCATCGACAATACGTTTGACCTGCATATCCAGATCCGCGAGCATGTCGAGGTGGGCGGTGACGGAACTGCCTTTGACTTTGCGGCCGTCGAATTCGTCGGTCGGACAGTGCGGCAAGTGCACCATCGGGCTGCAGTAGTAAAGGAAGAACGGCTCGTCGCTCTTGGCGCCGGATTGAATGAAGTCCACCGCCTTGGACGACAAAATCTTACCGACCTCGCGTGTGTCCCAATTGGAATCTCCTAGCCCCGGACCCTTATCACTGACATCCTTGGGATTTTTGGCCGATTGCTCGTTGAAGAAGATGATCTCAGAGTCATCCGCCCACGGAGACCATCGCTGGTTTTCGTAGAACAGGTACATGGGGCCTTGGATCCCGCAGGGTGCGGTGAAGTCGTAATCAAATCCGCAATACTTCGGGCCGCCGCCGATCCATCGAGTCACGTCCACTTTTTCAATCAGATCACCAGACTTTGCTCCGCGATAAATCTCTTTCGTACCAGGAACGTAAAAGTCTCCACCCAGGTGCCATTTGCCGATGAAGCCTGTGCTGTAACCGGCATCGCGGACCACGGTGCCGAGGGTGACTTCGCCTTCTTTGAATGCGGTGGGAGCAAACGTGCTCCAGACGCCGGCAGGCGCGTACGAACGATAGTTGTTGTTGCCGCTCATCACTGCGTAGCGGGTCGGTGCGCACAGCGCGGTCGCCGAATGCCCATCGGTAAACCAGAGACCCTGTGCCGCCAACGAATCAATGTTGGGCGTCGACACGAGCGGTTCTTGATTCTGAATGGCTTTCGCGCAATAGCTGACGTCGCCGAGACCGAGATCATCGGCCAGGATGAACACGATGTTCGGTTTGTCGTCGGCGAGTAGTGGAGTCGTCCAAGCGGCTACGGCGAGAACTGTCAGTGCGATTGTTTTGAACAATGTTCGATGTCCTAAGAATGTTAAAACTTCAGTTTGCCGTCATGGGAACCGGGCGCGAAGTTGCTACGGAAGACGGTCGTCCCCATTGCCTTGTTGCCACCCCAATCGACTTCGACGCGGTTGTCACCGAGCACAATATTGAGCAGCTTTTGTTGCATCGCCTTGGCGACGTGTTGGTGTTCTGGATTGAACGCCAGGTTGTTGACTTCGCCGGGGTCGGTCGGCATGTGATAGAGCGCCGGATCGAGCTCCCGGTACGAGGCAGTTCGTGCCCAATCCATGTCTTCACCACGCTTCTTGCCGGGGCGTGTTTGCATCGAGAACACGTAGTCTTTGGTGCGGATGAACGCACGAGGCCCGATCACGGCGTGGCTTTCGCCGATCACATAGTCGCGGGCCGGGATCTCGCCTGAAACGATTCCCGCCAAGTCGTTGCCGTCGAGATAATCGTATTTCGCGTCGTCCAGGTTGGCTCCACCTGCGGCCAAGATCGTCGGCATGATGTCCACGAATTCGGTGAAATCAGTAACGACCTTGTCGGCCGGAAACGCTTTCTTGTCCGATGAAACGACGATGATCGGATTGTGGCTGTCGACATCCCAAGGAGTGAATTTGGAAACCGATCCGTGGTCGTTGAGCTTCCAACCGTGATCGCCACAGACATAGACGATCGTCCATGGTTGTTGCTGCGCCTCGCTGTAGTCGATGAAGGAGTCCACGGCTTGGCCGACCAGGACATCACCGTAAGCACAAAACGCGTAGTAGTCCTGGATCATTGCCTGCTTTTCGACATCGGTGAAATGATCCGAATAACCGTGCGATACTTGCTTCTTGAGCTGAGCGGGCATGGTTTCCAATTCCTGCTTGTCAAAGACAGGGACCTTGTACGTGTGTTGTTGAAAACGTTCGCGGAAATCGGCAGGAGGCAGCACGGGGGTATGTGGAAAGTCAAATCCGATGTGACAGAACAAAGGCTTGGACGTGTCGACGCCGTCGTAGTCCTTGGAGCCGACTTGGAATGATTGGTTCTCGTTGTTGAGATAGTCCACGAAGATCGACGCGTAGTAACCGTCACGCGTTTTCCCGGCTTCGCGGGAACTGACGCCGGCTAAAATCATGCCGCTGTCAATGTGCTTGCCCTTCTTCGGATTGTAATGACGCAGCAGGTCATACTTTTCGGTCGTGTCGGCGCAGGTCCCCGCGAACTCAGGTATGATTTTTTCGAGTTCCAGCGAGCAGTATTCGAACTTGCCTTCCGGGGTAACAAAAAATTCAAGGCTTTGGAACGGCTTATCAAACTTCACGCCGTTGATTTCTGAAATCCAATCCTTGCCCCACGCACACAAGCCATCTTTGGCTAAGTCTTTGAAGTAAAAACTCTGTTGGTACATCGGGTGCGATGCGGCCCATTTGCCTTTGATTGTTTTTAGACGAACGCCTAACTTGCCGATGTGTGTCGTTTGGTAGCCCAGTTCCGCCATGCATTCGGGCAGCGTCGGTCGGCAGTGTTCGGCGTTGTTATTGTGATACTCAAATTCGTAGACGCCCGAACGGAATGGATAACGCCCCAAGTGCATCGACGCTCGTGACGGTGCACAACCTTGTGCCTGACAGTAGGTGTTGATGAACGTGGTGCCCATCTTGGCCAGTCGATCCGTGTTAGGTGATTCGACGTAACCCAGTTCGCTCATTTCGCGGCCGTGCAACATTTGGTTGAAAGCGCGGATCGAGTCATAACGATGGTCGTCGGTCAGGATCCACAACACGTTCGGTTGCGGTTGCGGCTGTGACGACTCGGCGTGAGCGATCGTCCCCAGGGACAAGCAGATCGCGGTGAATATTAGGTCTCTCATCTCAGATTTTCCGTTTGCTCGTTTTTAGTTTTGTGCGGATGTCTCGTTCAGTTTTGCGGTGTCCCGTGCGGCGCGTTCACGCTGCTTGCCACTGAGACCGTGCTTGTAGTGGAACTCGGGGGTGAGATTCAGATGGTGTCCCTTCATTTGTGGGTCATCCACGTTGCGGCTCAAGTCGCAATCAAACCGGGTTAAGACGGAATGGTTTCGGTTCCAGTCATTTGCGGCATTGGTGAAATGCGAGATCCCCCACGTGATCCCGACTCCGTCCTTCGTGTTGGTAAACGCGTCGGGGATAAATGGGCCCGCGGCATTCGGCATCAACTCGACGATCGAAGCGATCTCGAAATTCACCCAATCCTCGGCGTACTGGATCGTGTTGCGTTCCATCCCGTCACGGATGACTAACGCGGCAACTCCCGTTTTGAACGGGAACAACGTGGTCTCGTGGCCTGAATTGGTCACCGGGTTAAGCGGGTGTTTGGTAAACGGCCCCAGCGGGTTGTCGGCGATCGCCAGACCTTGCATGCGAATCTTGGAGGGGTTGAGTTCGGGCCGTTTGTCGAAATCTGATTTGTAGTAAAGGTAAATCTTGCCATCGTGGACGAGTGGATACGGATCATGGATTGCATACTGATCCCATTTGCCTTCGGCACCATTGGGGATGACGATTTTGTTGGCGGGCGTCCAAGGTCCGTCTGGTGAATCGGCATAGGAAACCGCCACGGGGCAGTAGTCGCCTCGCAGCCCACTGACTTCCATGAAGGCTTGGTAATAGAGGTAGTATTTTCCTTCCCAAACGAGGATGTCAGTGGTGGTGACCGAACGCCAACCAGGATTGGGTTTGGGCGGTCGAGGAACGGCCACGCCCAGTTCTTGCCAAGTAAAACCATCCTTGGAGGTGGCGTAATAGATGTCCGCTAAGTCCCAATCGGACGACGGAATTTCATCCGTTGCCTCGGCGGCCCGTGCCATCCCGACGGGTTTGACGGGCGTTTTGCGTCCGGTGTACCACACGTAGTACTTGCCGTTGGCAAAGATCACCTTGGATGGATCACGGCGTGTGATCGTGCCATCGCCGTCGTTGTAGTCAAACCCTTTCAGCTTCGTGTATTTGAACTGGGTAAACAGTTCATTCTGCTCCGGTCGGATAGAAGAGTACGCGTCATAGTTGCGCTGTACAGCGGCGCTCAACGGCCGGTCCGGTTTCTCCTCGGGGATGAGATATGGGAAGCCTGGCTCGGTCGTGTTTTTCTCGTCGCCACATAAGTCGCGGTGATTTAGCGAGACGAGGACCGCAGTCAAGCAGAGGCCATAGTTCAAGAATTTAGTCGTCATATCAATTCGCCTAGATAGATTACTGCTGGTTTTTGGTGGCTGTCGCCGAGGACAATGGTGCCGAGTTTGTCTCGGGATTCTCCGCCAATGCTGCACGATGCTCGGGTGAACAGGAACACTTCGCTAGCGAGTCTCTGCTGCGTTGGATGCTGTGGTTTCTACGGTACTCTTCCGTTGAAACGCCTGTGTGCTCTATAGGGATGCTTTTGCTGTCGTTTCATGTAACAACGAGATCGCGTTTGTACCACGTTAGCACTGATGGTAAACAAGACTACGGGAACAAACGCTTGACGAGACGTTTGGTCGCATTGCTTTGCATCGGTGATAGGATACTTAAAGGAGTCTTGGTCAAGCGTTGCGATCACTCCTAGTTTCCCGCCAAGTACGCAGTAGTAGACGATGCAGCCTGTTCTATGGACTTTGGTTCGGCGCGGTGAATGTCAAACTGAATGTTTTTTTGGCGTGTCGGCCTGCTGCGTCTGTTTTGTGACACACATCCGGATATCCATCGTTGCGCACCTATAGATCTTAGGTACGTGTCTCGCAGGTGATTTCGCTCGACTCTCGAGAGGCTTTGGGCGGACGCGTGCGTAGCGTCTTCACCTTGCGGATCAGTCAGATGCGAAATCAGAGTGGTTGTTGCTGCCTTTTTAGAATGCACTCAGCGCAGCGCGATCCGTGCAGAATGCCCTGTTGCGATTCGTTTAACGCAGCTTGATGCAGATGACTTCTTGGTTGTCGCGGATGTATCCGCGGCCATTGGCGATCGAGAGTGACTGACGTGTTTTGGCAAACAGCGTGGCTCGTCCCAATTCTTCGTATCCGTCCGGTGTGACATTCACCAATACCAATTCACCTTCCATCGTGGTGATCCACAGTTTGCCGTCGGCCAAGACTAGATTTCCTTTGCCGAAGCGTGTCTTTCGCCAAACCGGTTTGCCGGTCGTAGCTTGGATGCAGGTTAAGTGAGTTGTTGGGCCGGCGGCTCCGACGTTGTCGAACCCGTAGAGATATCCATCGACCAGAACCGATGTTTGCCATTCGTTGCGCATCACGCTCTTCGAATTAACGCTCGCCCAGTGCTCTTTGGCCTCGAACTTCCCGTCGACCCGTTCGACGTCGATCAAGACGCAGCCATGATTTTCGCCAGCGGAAATGAAGACGTCGCCGTTTATCGAAACCGGGTTTGCAGTGTTGCATGCATAAGGTGTCGGGAACGCGTATGTCCACAAAGGCGTTCCGTCGCTTGGATCGATCCCCAATGCTTCGGTGCCCGTCACGCTGACGATCTGCTGTTTGCCGGCAACGTTCATCATTGTCGGAGATGAATAGCCCGCCGGTCCATTCGCCGCTGACCACTTGAGTTGTCCGTTCGTGGTATTGAACGCGGCGACGGCGGTGCCTCGACCGCCGACGTGCACGATGATTAATTCTTGGTACACCAACGGAGACGATGACATTCCATATTCAGATTCGCTCGCGTCGCATTCTGATAATGTGTCTGTTCGCCAAGCCAGTCGGCCGGTTTCTAAATCTGCTGCGCATAGGGTGCCGTCGCCTGTGAAGGCGTAGACCACGTGACCGGCAACGGTTGCGCTCGCGCGTGGCCCATCGCCCTGTCCGTTCTTGTATTCATGGAAGCGTCCCAATAATTGTTGAAAGTTGAAAGATGGTCTCCCGGAGGGCAGAATCTGCCCTTCGCAATTTTCCAATTTTCGTCGGGTGCAACCG
>NZ_JACHXU010000035.1 GCF_014192335.1 Aporhodopirellula rubra
GAACAGCTCCTCCTGAAAGGTTGCTTCCAACAATCCGTCACGCGTCCATTCCACCACCAATACAAAACCGCCGCGCTAGCGGCTTACTTGAACCAACGGATGCACACGGAGCGGCGGTGGCTAGTTTTCACAAGTGGTTGCCGTGTCGCCGCCGCCCGGTGATCCTGGTCGTTACCCGAATTGACCGCTGATACACGCTTTGAAAGGAATCGAAATGAAGACTGAGGGGTCCACGCTAACTGCAACAGGCAAGTGCCTCGCCTTGATATGCGTGTCATTGCCAATGGCTTCAATTGGTCTGGAACTTGCCTATCGATCTTCGACGGGCGATGATCGCTCGCCAGCTCTACCGGTACTTGTCTTGCGAGACTCCGTAGGCGGGCTTGTTGCCTTCCAGTTTTTTGCGTTTCTAGCCCGCCGATTTGGATTCGCAATTCGGACGAATGACATTGCAAGTGAGCGCGGGGCATTTGCTCCGAAACCTCGACCAGATTTTGCAGACGTGTCCGTTGATGGTAAGCGAACCTACTACTGCTCAATCTGCAGTAAGGATATGGAGATCGACGATGACGATCGATGCGTTGGATGTCGCTATGCTGTCTAGGTCAATCGTACATCGATCCGGGTAACCATGTCGTGCAACGGAGCACGGCATAACGCGTTTACAAATGGAAAGCACATTGGCCGTGCCCGCTGACGACCACCGTTACATCCACCGAGGAGCCTCTCAATTTGACACGTCCCTTTTCGATTGTTGGCGCTCTTTGTTTTTCACTGCTCTACGCTTCGATTGGGCTAATACCGGAAAGCACGCACCTGCTTCCGCCGAGCGGAATCCTGCTGCTCGCTGTCATCCCATTGATGCTAATTGAGATTCCGTTTGCGGCCTGGCTCCCACACGCTCGCGCGGGATTCATGGCGGACATCTAACCATTAAACGGTGCCACCCACCATCCGGTTGACAGTGGTGGGTTTTTGGTTAGGTTGGTCTTTGTAATCAGGACACCCTTTCGGGATTTGACGTATGCCCAGGCCGAAACGAGAAGAGCAGTTTGCAAACAGTGAAATATGCATTGTGCATGCGGTTCAGAGGTGTGTGCGCCGCGCGTTTCTGGCTGGCGTCGATCGTGAGTCAGGCAAGGATTATTCGTTCCGCAAGGAGTGGATTCGCCGGCGAATGGAGGCTCTTGCGTCGGTTTTTGGTATCGATGTGCTTTCTTACGCTGTCATGAGCAATCACTTGCACGTGATTTTGCGCAATCGGCCTGACGTTGTGGCTAGCTGGAGTGATGGGGAGGTTGCGATTCGCTGGCTGCGAGTGTTTCCTGGCCGGAGGATGGAAGAGCATCTTGCCGAGCCGACCGAACATGAGGTCAAAACGCTGGCGGGAAACGCCGAGCGAATCGCGGAGATTCGTCAGTGAATGTCAGATATTTCTTGGTTCATGCGGTCGTTGGCGGAACCGATTTCTCGGATGGCCAACAAACAAGATGAATGCACCGGTCGGTTTTGGGAGGGGCGCTTCAAGGCCCAACGAATTGTTGATGAGGCGGGATTGCTCGCGTGTAGCATGTACGTCGACTTGAACCCGGTGCGTGCGGCGATGGCGTCGGATCCCGAGAAGGCGCCGCACACCTCGGCGTTCGATCGTATCCAAGCCGGTCACGGGAAGCGAATTGACTCAGCTGCGTTCGACCTCAAGGCAGTTCCTACCGAAGAGGCGGCAAAGCGAATTCGTGAAACGCCTGTCGATGAGCTTCGCGTCAAGCAGAAGGCTAAGAAGCGGAATCCAACGGGGAAGCGAATTCGTCGTGATGCTTGGCTGGCGCCTTTGACGCTATCGCCGGAAAAACTGTCCACTGACGCAGAATTGAATCGTGATGGCTTGCGAGCGAGCGATAAGGGGTTTCTGCATGTGTCGATCCGTGACTATCTTCGGTTGCTCCGTTGGACTGCAAAACAGGGCATTGCCGAAGCGTCGGAGAAGCTTCCAAAATCGCTCGCAACGACGCTGAGCCAGATCGGGATTGACGCATCGATGTGGCGTGATTTGGTATGGGAGTGGCAGAGGTATTTTGGGAAATCGATCTGCGTGGGGTCTCCAGCCGCAATGCGCCAGGATGCTGAGCGATGTGGCAAGCATCACTATTCAGGTCAGGCGGCGGCATCAGCCTGCTTTACTTGAGGCTTGTGCCATTCGTGCTGTCACTCGTAACACCCACCATCTGGTTGTTGGGAACGCAGCACGTAGTCGATCGTCCCGATGTTGCCCAGTGCATATTAGGTATCGATCCGAGGCTCAGCGCGACCGGTTACGCGGTGATCCGCCGCGACGGTGGCAGCCTTCTGCTGATCGAAGCGGGGGTGATTCGCAGCCGTGCTCGCGATCGGCTGGGGGCTCGTCTTAAGGAGCTCAGCGATGGGGTGCGTGAAGTCATCGCGGCCCATCCGATCGACGCGATGGCCCTCACGCAATTGTTCTCGAGCAATTGTTCTCGCACTACGAGCGACCTCGAACCGTGATACTGATGGGGCACGCTCGCGGTGTGATCTGTTTGGCCGCGGGCGAAGCCGGATTGCCGATCGCCAATTATGAGCCGACGTGTGTGAAGAAAGTCGTCACGGGCAATGGCCGCGCGAGTGAAACGCAGATGCAACAAGCGGTGAAGCTGCAGCTTGGGCTCGAAAATGTCCCTGAACCAAACGAAGTCGCTGATGCCATGGCCATCGCCCTCACCGGGCACTGCCTCACCGGCAATCCGTTGAGCGTTTGAGCGACAAATTGACGCGGCTGCTTTGCCTTCCTCATTTCTGGGGTGTCAGAGGCAAATTCGATAGCGGTTTTCGCTGCAGAGGCACTCGATTCAATTAGGATGGTAAGAGACGATCAGGCGATGCCCATTGCGTCGCTCCCACCCCATTCCCCCGCCTTTGAGAGTCCCTCCCATGATGAAGATGCGCACGACGGCCGTGCTGGCCATGGCCATTTCCTTTGCGTCCCCCGCAATCGCCGGTAACTGCTTTCAGAAAGTCACTTGTTGTCCCTCTAGTCAGAGCCAGCCAACGTGTGCGTCGGCGCCGGTAGAGTCATGCATGCCGATGGGCGGCATGTCCGCTCATGATATGGGGAGTGTTGATAACCCAAGCGAGCTGAACGTCGCTCTGACAACGGAGTTGGTCGCTTTGCGAGAGCAGGTCGCCATCGCCAATGAATCGCTCGCCGAGAATGAGTCGAAGATCGACGAAGCCAACCAAACGATCGCTTCGATGCAAGAAGAAATGGCGTCCGTTAAAGCGAAGTTGGCTGCTCAAACTCAGCGAGCCGACACGGCGGTGGCCAGTCTCGCTGCGGCGGAGATGGCATCTCAAGAAACGCAAGATGCCGCTCAGGAGCAGCAGAAGAACCTGCAGCAGCAACTCGCCAATGTCAGGAAGAACATGCAGGCGAAGAATGCCGAATTGAGAAAGCAGCTCAAGGCCAGCCAAGACGATCTCGCGAAAGCGAATTCGGAGCTCGCCAACGAGCGAAAAGAACGTGAGGAAGAACGACGGCAGCAACAGGTGGCCGCCGAAACGCCTCCCGTCACCCCTAAAGAAGATGAAGCGATCGAAGGCGAAGCACCCGCGGACGACCAAGGTTAAGGCTTCAGGCCGTTCGGTTGATTGATATTCCGAGGCCAGTTGTAATCAATTCTGGTCCCTGATCATGCAAAGCTCGATTCGGGGCCAGTCAGCAGGCTCGCGACTTGGGAATCAACGCGTCGGATGGACGATTCCCAATTCATAAGTGGCAATTCTACTGTTGCCGCCGGTCGGGATAGCCGCTCGGCGTTTTAGCCTACCCGAGCGGATTCTGTTCGCTAGCAACTCTGTTGGCGGCATGCCGCGACGGCGTTGCTGTTGATCCTGTGACACTTCCGTTGTCGAGTTATGTTCGGCGGTGGAAGTGTCGGGGCGGTGCTGGCGTGTTGAGAGCGGAGGCTTAACTCGACTGAACGCTGTCGTCGGTTTTGCGTGGCACGATTTTGGCCTTCGGTTTTTCGTTGACCGTACCTGGAACCAGCCAGGGGCCTGCGCTGTGTTCGCGGATCAGTCGCATCAGTTCTTCGCTGTCGATCGCTTCGACCTCGAGGAGTCTCTGTGTGACGGCTTCGAGAACTTCGCGACGTTGTTGCAAAATCTCGCGAGTCTGGACGAGCATGTCTTCGACAATTCGAGAGACTTCCTTGTCGATCATCTTCGCCATCTCTTCGCTGTGCACGACTTGGTACTCACCCATGCCGCCGTTGCTCAGGAAAGGTGACCGCGTGCTGCGCCGGAGATTGATCCGGCCGATCCGACTCATCCCGTAATCCATCACCATGCTGCGTGCCGTTTCGGTGCAACGCTCGAGGTCGTTTTGGGCCCCGGTGCTGATGTCTTGGAAGATCATTTCTTCGGCGAGCGTTCCGGCCAGCATGACTTTCATCTGGCTCTCGAGTTCGCTCTTGGTCATCAAGAATCGTTCCGACTCAGGGCGCTGCATCATGTAACCGAGCGCGGCGAGTCCTCGCGGGATGATGCTGACTTTGTGCACCGGGTCGGTGTTGGGGAGTGCCGCGGCGACGAGCGCGTGTCCGGATTCGTGATAGGCGACTCGAATCTTTTCGTCTTCGTTCATCACGCGGTTCTTCTTTTCGAGTCCCGCGGTGACTCGTTCGACGGCGTCGTTGAATTCTTCCATCCCAACGGCAGGCCGTTCGTTGCGTGCGGCCAGCAACGCTGCTTCGTTGACGAGGTTCGCGAGATCGGCTCCGACAAAACCGCTCGTGATCGACGCGATGCGGCGCAGTTCGACCGATTCGTCGAGCTTCACGTTCTTCACGTGCACCGACAGAATCTGTTCACGTCCCGCAACGTCGGGACGATCGACGAGCACGTGACGGTCAAAACGACCGGGACGCAGCAGTGCGGGGTCGAGAGTTTCGGGACGGTTGGTCGCGGCGATCACGATCACGCCCGAGTTTGATCCGAACCCGTCCATTTCGACCAGCAACGCGTTGAGCGTTTGTTCGCGTTCGTCGTGACCGCCCACGGTCGAACCGCTGCGGCTCTTTCCGAGTGCATCGAGTTCGTCGATGAAGATGATGCACGGAGCGCGGCTGGTGGCTTGGGTGAACATGTCGCGAACACGTGCCGCACCGACGCCGACGAACATTTCGACAAAATCGCTCCCCGAGAGACTGAAGAAGGGCACGCCCGCTTCGCCTGCGATCGCTCGCGCGAGCAACGTTTTCCCGGTGCCCGGAGGTCCGACCAGCAGCACGCCCTTGGGAATGCGGCCGCCGAGGGATTGGTACTTTTCGCTGTTGCGGAGGAAATCGACCACTTCACGAACTTCGTCGACGGCCTCTTCGATTCCGGCGACGTCTTCAAACGTTGTCGGTAAATCATCTTCGCTGTACAGCTTTCCGCGACTCCGAGAGAAAGACATCGGTGAACCGACGCCGCCCATGCGACGCAGCATCACGATGCCCAACGCGATCAGCACGCCGATCATCAGTAATTCCGGCCAGTGGTTTTCGAGAAAACGGCTGGGGCGATCGTTGTCCCACGACACGCCGGATCGTTCGAGCAGCGCGATGAAGTCCGCTGCGATCGCGTCGTTGGGGTACCCTCGGATTGTCAAAAATTCGACCCGAGTCGGCTTCAAGTTCGCATCGCTCGGTCGGCCCGTGAGCAGCCGGTAGTCGACTTTTCCGGTGATCCGATCATCCGCCACACGGATATCCGCGGGGCGACTGAATTCATAAGACACTTTACCGTCATCGCCAGGCACGATAATCCTGGCCACGGCGACGCCGTCACGTTTGACAACGCTCGTGGCGGGAGCGATTTCGTTTGCGGATTCAGGGTCTGCAGCGGACGCTACGTCAGTCGATGGCGTTTCCGTGTCGGATGCGTTCGGTGAGGGGACCTCGCCGGTCGAATCGGGCTCGGTGGCTGATGATTTGGAAGGTTCATCGTTCACTGTGCGCGTTGCAGGGACAGGCTGCGTCCGTTGTTCTTGGGCGGCTTCGCGAAGCTGGGCAGTTTGGGCGAGAAGGTTTTTGAGATCGGGGTACGCGAGACGTTTGCGGTCGTCGGAAACCAAGAATGCGCTCACCAGCACGGCGACGGTGATCACGATCAGCACAAACCAGATGTTGCCGCTGCCACGGTGTTCGGAAGATCCACGTGAAGATTTCGGGTTGTCACTCATTCGAAACGCTTGAAAAGGCAAAGGGACGAAAAGACCAAAGTTAACCGGCGCACGGGGTTTTTGGCCACCGTGAGCCGTTTCGCGACCGTCCAGCCGTCGTCCGCCGTGAGACTGGATCGGTTATCCGGATTGTGATTCCGGGGCTGCTTGTGCATCATACGGGCCACTCAAGGTTTTTGTTAGAAATAAAGAAGGTGAAAAGATGACGGACGGACGCCGGATCGCAATTCTGGGAGCGACCGGCAGTATCGGTGCGGCCACGCTCGATGTCGTCGCGAACCTTCAACGGCACGCCCCCGACGCAGGTTGGCGTGTGATGTCGGTTTCCGGTCACAGCCGGATCGAGGAGCTCGTGCGGTCCGCTGAAGCCGCATCGCCGAAACCGCGGACGATCGTCGTTTCGGATGGACAAAAAATCACCGAGGCGGAAGAAGAAATTTCGCGTCAGGGACTCACCGGACACTGCCAACTCGATACAGGAGCCGACGCGTTGGTTCGTGCGGCGACGGATCCAGAGGTTGACACTGTTGTCGCCGGGATCGTGGGACGGGCCGGGTTGGAATCGACCCTCGCGGCCGTGCAGGCCGGCAAACGCGTGGGGCTCGCCAACAAAGAAACGCTCGTGATTGCGGGTCCGGTCGTGACCGCGGCAGCGACGAGCAGTGGATCGGAATTGCTGCCCATCGATAGCGAGCATTCGGCGATCTACCAGTGCCTCGCCGAAGCTCGCGGTCTCGCGTCGACCAGATCCGCGTCCCAACCAGTGTGTGATGCCAATGACTCGCGGGCCACCGCGGAAGCGAACGGGCGATGCGATTTTGGATCGCCGAACCACGCGTTTCCGGGCGTCCGGCGGTTGATTCTGACCGCGAGCGGGGGCCCATTTTTGAATTCATCGCGTGAAGAAATTGATGCAGCCACGCCCGCCGAGGCGCTCAATCATCCGACCTGGGACATGGGTGAGAAAATCACGATCGATTCAGCCACGATGATGAACAAGGCCCTCGAGATCATCGAAGCGAAATGGTTGTTTGACGTGCCGGCCGATCGAATCGAGGTCGTCGTGCACCCGCAATCAATCATTCACTCACTCGTCGAATTCGAGGACGGCAGCGTGATTGCGCAATTGAGCCCTCCCGACATGAGATTGCCGATCCAGTACGCTCTGACATACCCGCATCGTCTTCCGTGTCCCGCTCCTCCGCTCGAACGGACCCAACGATGGGACATGAGCCTGATTCCGGTCGATCTCGAGCGTTTCCCGGCACTCGAGCTGGGATTTGAGGTCGCTCGCGTCGGTGGGACCGCCGGCGTCGTGCTCAACGGGGCCAACGAAACAGCGGTTCCTCTGTTCCTGAGCGGAAAAATTCGCTTTACTGACATCGCCCGTTTGTGCAAACAGACGCTGCAAGACCACAATCATGAGTCGGCCCCGAGCCTCGCCCGGTTGCTCGAACTCGACACATGGTCACGCCAACGAGCGGCCCAACTCGCCGAAACCATTTCCGTCGCGTAACCGTATCTCGTCATTGCTCTCCTGATTTTTGCCCTCCCGATTTTCGCCGTAGCCACTCCTTATGTCATTGCTGTCTGATTTTTCTCTCTTCGCCTCGCTCCTGGCGGCGACCGATGAACCCGGTTTCCTCGCCTCGCTCCTGAGCGGCACGTGGTTGTGGACAAAGGTGCTCGTGGGCATCGGATTGGTCATCTTCGTCCACGAATTGGGGCACTTCCTCGCCGCCAAACTGTTCGGCGTGAAGTGTGAAAAGTTCTACGTCGGCTTCGACGTGCCGCTACAACTCGGGCCGATCAAATTCCCACGAACGCTCGGTAAGTTCACCTACGGCGAGACGGAGTACGGGATCGGGATCATCCCGCTAGGCGGCTACGTCAAAATGCTCGGCCAGGACGATGATCCTCGGAAAGCCGAAGAGGAAGCCAAGCGGATCCGCGAAGGCGGCGAGGACGGCGAACCAGGCAAACTCGACCCACGAAGCTATCCCGCCAAAACCGTTTGGCAGCGGATGGTCATCATTAGTGCTGGTGTTGTGATGAACGTCATCACCGGGATCCTCTTTGCCGCGATCGCTTACTTCTATGGTGTGCCTTACACGCCGGCGATCGTTGGTGGCGTGACGCCCGGCGGCGCCGCATGGACCGCGGGTGTTCAACCCGGTGGGTTGGTGACGTCGATCGCGAATTCCGAAGACGATGATCAGATGCATTTCACCAAAATGCAGACCGCGATCATGACCGAGGGAATGGACAAACCCGACCAACCGATCCTGGTGCGTTTTTCCTACGGGAAAGAATCGCGTGAATACTCGCTGATGCCGCAACCGCACCCGCTCGAACCGAGCCTGCGGATGATCGGTATCCACGGGCCGATTAGCGGCAATTTGCTGCGATCGATCTACGCGATGCCCGGCAGTTCGGCGGCTGAAGTCTTGACCGATGGCGACGCGGGAGCCCAGGTCATCGGATGGAACGGAACCCCCGTCGACCGCGAATCGATGATGCCGATTGCGCCATTGCTCAACGAGATTTACAGCCAACCTTCCGAACCGATCAGCCTGACGCTATTGCGAGCCGACGGAACTGAAAACACTGTCAACCTCGCGCCACAGTCAGAGAAGGATTTCGGCATTCGTTTCCGTATCGGAAAAATCACCTCACTGATAAAGGACGGCCCCGCCGAGGTCGCCGGATTCGAAGTCGGTGATCAGATCGTTGCGGTCAACGGTGACGAGTCCATCGACGCATACACGCTCTTGCTGCGGTCATGGCCTGCGGGCGAAGACGTTGAATTCACGGTGCAGCGCGGCAGTGGTGACTCCGCTGAAACAAAGACAATCACCGTCACGCCGAACGAAGGTTTTCAGACCAAGCCGCCTGTTTCTGAGCTCGGCGAAACGATGGCCAGCACTCCGCTCGGTTTGGCGTACAACCCGACCACGATCGTCGAATCGGTCACGCAAAGCGACAGCCCGTTGCAGGCCGGCGACGAAGTGAAAGAGGTGCGAATCCGTTTCCCCGATCAAGCCGCACGTGACGCATTGGCTCGTCAACTCGGCGAAGCGACCATGACCAAACTCACTGAAGGGTGGGAACTCGGTGCGACCATGCCGCTGGGAATCCTGATGGAAACGGTGCAGGTCCTGCCCGTCGATAGCGAAGTGTTGGTCAAGGCGACACGCCCGCCTGAAGGATCGGTCATCGAAGCAACGCTGAAAGTGCAAACGTCCGGTCGCAATTGGTACGAACGAGGTCTGAACTTCAGCGACGTCGAACAGATTCAAACCGCTGACTCGTTCGGCAACGCCCTGGCCTTGGGACTGCGAGAAGGAATCCGCGGCCTCGAAAACGTCGGCCGGTTCCTCGGCATGCTGGTGTCGGGCAAAGTGCAAGCGAAGTTCCTCGGTGGTCCGATCCGCATCGCTCAAATGGCGAGTTACGAAGCCGAACGTGGGATTTCGGCGCAGTTGCTTTTCCTGACCATGCTCAGCATGAACTTGGCGATCCTGAACTTCTTGCCGATTCCGGCTCTCGACGGAGGGCACATGCTGTTCTTGATCGCTGAAGCCATTCGTGGCAAGAAGCTGGACGAGGCGTTGGAGATGCGGCTCACCTTCGCGGGAGTGCTCGCGTTGTTGGCGCTGATGATCTTTGTGTTCGCGAATGACATTTTGCACCTGTAGTAGGGGCAGGTTGCAGGTTACTGCTGGCTGTTGTTGGTTGCTGCTGTTGTTGGGTGGTGGGCCGCGTGTTGGTTAGCGTTGCGGCCTTTTGAGGCCTGGTCATTGGCCGGCATGTTGCTGCCGTGAATCACTGCGTGCCGGTGTGTTGGCTTTTGATCGGGTGAAAAAAATTCCGTTTTGTTCACCACCTGGTTTGGCGGGTGGCGGATTGCGGGGCTCTGAAATGCCGCTTTTTCCGCTGGAATGGCGTGAAACTGGAGTGCCGAACGGCTGATTTCAGTTTCACGATTTCGGCCTTTCGGAAAAATCCCCAATTCGGCTAAAGTTCCCGCTGGAAATAAACACGGCGCAGGAACCCGCTCTGAGCAGGACAGCCCAGAACCTTCGCCAATGTCGGCCGGCCCATTTTGAGGCGTCGGTCGCTCGCACCCAAGGAATGGAGCGTTTGCACGATGTTGTTGGATCGAATTGAAATCGACAGTCATGGCCCGTTGAGCCGAGTCGAAATAGGCCCCCTTTCGCACCACTTGAACGTGCTCGTCGGTGCTCCAGGTTCCGGCAAGACTGCGATCTGTCGATTCGTTCGCGACTCACTGATCGATCGTGAATATCCCCGCGGAATGCTGAGCGGATCGGCCGGGCGAGTCGTTTGGGTTGACCAAAACGGCTGGATTCACTGCCGCCGCGAACAAGACGGCACCCCCGGTGGTCGCCGCAGCGTTGAGTTCGAACCACGCAGCGAAACGGCTGGGATTTGGGACGGCTACACCGAAGGTTGGTTCGACGGACCCGCCGCCAACGATCTCCACCGCGACACGGCGTTCCGTGCGGACATTGCATCGCAAACGGCATCCTCGTATCGATCGTCGCTCGCGTCACGGTCACTTGGCGGGATCCGCATTCCCGAATCCATCGTCGATGGCGTGATGGTCGACACTACCGTCAGCAGCGTCTCGCGAGTGGTTGCGTCCTGCGTCGCCGCGGGGCTCGATCGCGAAGACCTCGCTCGCCTGCCGTTCGAAAACGAAACCGCCCAATACGCTCAGTACGGATTGGCCGACAACGATCATCGTGACCGCGACGATCAACACCGCCGAACACTCCGCAGCGAACTCGCGGACGTCGAAGCCGAACTGGCTAAGCTCAACGCGGTCGCACAACGCTATCGCTCCGACGAGCACGTTTCTGCAACCGTCGGTGCTGACATTGAACGGCTCGGCCTCGAGCGAGCCGAATGTGTTCGTCGCCGAGATGATTTGGTCGCGCGTCGCGAAGCGGCTATTCGCGTTCGCAGTCACTACCACGCTCCGGTCGTTCCTTACACGAGTCCGTTTGGACCGATCGACGCACGTTACGGTGAGCCCGGTTACAACCCGACCGTTGCCGCCTCTGCCGGGACATGGGACGCCAACGCACCTCGTCTTCGCGTGCTTCATCAACGTGCTGATTCATTGCGGTCGCGTGCCGCGGAGCTACAGCGCTGGATTGCCGAGCTCGATTCGCAGTCCCACTCACGCTCTGCGTATGACGCGTCGCTGCATGGTGGGCTCGATCTCCATGCATCCGATTACACACTCCCACGCCACTGGCAAACGACGTCGTCAGATCACTTGCAGAATCGCATCCGGCAAGCGGACCGCGAAATCGTTTCGCTTCGCCGTGTGCTCGCTGATGTTCGTGGATTGCGTGACCTGCTCGGTGCGACGATGCGATCGGCAACGCCGCACGTTGATTCGTACGACTGGCTCAACGACAGTTGGATGCGTGGACGCCGGTACGATCATTTTGTCCGTGCGATGGATCATTACCGCAGCGACCGGCCTTGGGGCGATTTCTACAATCATGCCTATCAATCGCTGCGACCGGTTGATGATCTCGCGATGCGAATCGAAGCCACCACCCGGCATCTCGATTGGTTGCTTTCGCGATTCGATATGCCTGGGGCAACCATCGACTCACGCACCGCAGATCCTTACACGTGGATTTACGAAAACGAACGCGGCGGAACCATCGAAGCCTCGCTTCGCCGTGTCCGAGATCAACTTCGCCAACGCGACTACTTGAGTGCCTCTCACCTCGACTCGACGATCGTTGAACTGACACGGTCGCTCGACCACCTGATGGTCCACCGTCGGCGTGTCGTCGATTCGCTCGCCTCGCAACACGGCAATTGGAAGCGTGACTTCGCCGGTCTTTCCGGTCATCAACTCGATTGGGTCAGCGAACGCCGCGCCGCGAACGAAGAGCTCGCCAGCATCGAAAACGAACTGCGTCGTGTCCTTGATCAAACCGCGACCCTGCGTCACTCGCAGCGATATCTTCCGATCGTTGATCCGATTTACCCGATCGGTATGGGATCCGTCCCAGGTGCTTACGCAACTCCAGGGCTTTACACGGGCATTGACCAAGGCCAGTCGGAGTCGCTGCGTGCCGAAGTCCGATCAATGGACGCAGAGATTTCGCGTTGCAATCAACGGCTCAGCGAAATCGACGTTCAGATTCGGTCGCTGCGTTCGCGTCCCGTCGCTGTTGCCGTGCCGAACGACGAGATCGCTCGTTTGCGTCAACGCCGCGAAGAAATTATCGCTGAACTTAACCGCTATCGTCCCGTCACTCGGCGTGAGTCGTCTCTCGCGGAACTCGCCAGTCGCTGGTTGATTCGTCTTTCGGGCGGTCAGCATCGTGTGATCCGGTGGACCGTATCCGCAACCGCGACCGACCCTTACACCACGCTCGACGCGACCACCGGTGAAGCAGCACGCTATCGTGACGCTGCGGTAAGCGGACGTGCCGAAGGTCGACGCGTGAACGTTTCGATCGATAACATTGACGAACGCAATGTGACCGCAGCCACTCGTGCGGTTGCTTGTTTGGCGACTCGCATGGCCGCCGGCGAATTGCTCGGCCGTATGGGCCACGCGATTCCGCTCGTGCTCGAAACGCATCGCGAAATCTTTGCCGCACGCGATCCGCAATCGTATTCCGCGGACGGGTGTCATCACGCCGCTCACCCGGAAGCCTATCAGCACTGGACTCGCGAAGGCATTAGCGGCGACACGATTGCTTCGGCATTCGCAGATTACGCTGCCGCAGGTCGTCAGCTGTTGGTGCTGACCGAACACGCTCCCCTCGCCGACGTGCTGCGTCGATCTGGGGCTCGGCACTTTGCCCTGCACACGCAACGGATCGTGCACCCGCATCGTCCGCTTTGGCGCGATGGCGAACGCCACGATCGTTATACCGGCCCTCACGCGATCAACGTTGACGGCATGCCCGCTCAAGGTGGATCGAATGAAATGGATTGGACCGACGCCGGTTCGGTCAACCGAGCGTTCGATCGAGCATGGCGTGACAGCGCCGGCCTTCGCGACGAAGCGTCGTACTGTGCGGCCGCGACCGACACGCCCGCAGCCGGTGCCGCCTATCGCGACGGCTATTACTACTCCGACCAAAGCTCAACGTATCCGGTCGCTTCGGAGACCACCGAAGTCCGGCATGCGGCCGCGGGCCAGCTGGTTTCGCAGAGTTTGACTGCACGACATAACGCACCGGGCGAAACGGACACTCCCGAAGTTCCGTTCTTCCTGACCGTCGACAGCCCCATCGATGCCGCACCCTCGATCGATGCCGTCGCTGCACAACGGCTTCGCCGAATCGGGATTTCGCACATCACTCACTTGATGAATCAAGACAGCAATCGCCTCGCCGACACCCTCGGCCTTGCGGGAGTGGATGCCAAGACGGTTCGTCGCTGGCAATCGGAATGTCGATTGATGTGCCGCGTGCCGCAGTTGCGTGGTTTCGATGCTCGCGTCCTGGTGGGTTGCGGTATCACGGATCCAGCTCAATTGGCCGCGATTCATCCGACCGATCTGCTCGATCGCGTGAAGACTTTCTTGGCTACCGAGCGTGGGCAACGCATCTTGTTGTCCGGCACAAGTTACGAGTTGTCTCGCATCACCAGTTGGATCGCGTCGGCGAACCAAAGCGTCCATACCTACACCCGTTCGCGTACCGTTGACGGTCGCCGAGTCCGCACTCGCGTGATCCGCGAAGACGGTGATGCAACCTACGAATCCACATCACGCTCGAAATCGACGCCTCGAACGCGTTACGTCGAAAACAACGACGTGTACCTGACCGACGATGATTTCGATCAAGAGCGATATGAAGTCGAAGTCGAACGTCGCGCTGATCGCATTGTGAGCGACCTCGACGAACTCGCCCGTGACTACGACAGCAGCTACGATGGCGGCTCGCAATCGAATCGCTCAAGTGGTGCTGCCGGAACGTCGTCCTCACGTTCGTACCGATCCTCAAGGTCGTCGCGGAACGGAGGAGAGCGATCCTCACGGTCATCGAACAGTTCCCGCTCGAGTTCGTCATCGGATCGCGACCGCGTTCGCAGTGAGCGAGAGTCCCGTCGCCGTAGCGAATCCAATCGTGAGCGTTCCGATCGTGACCGAACACGGTCGAGTCGCAGCGAACGAGAAAGCCGTAGCACCGTTCGCAGCGAAGGCGGTGACCGTGACTCAAACCGATCCGGCATCCGCAGTTCCGCGTCGGAGAGTAATCGGACCAACCGAGAGTCGAGTCGCAGTTCTTCATACGACCGTGATAGTCGCGAACGAAGCGGTCGCGGCGAAAGCTACAGCAGTCGGTCGAGCGAATCGACGGAAACTGGCGAACGCGTACTCAAGTTCTATCTCGAACGAGCCAGCGACGTGGTCGACGCACCATCGATCGGTCCACGCATGGCTGAACGGTTAAACAAGATCGGTATCTACACCGTGGACGATCTGTTGCAGGCCGATGCTGAAGAAATTGCAGAAGGACTTAGTCACCGCCGAATCGATGCCGCGACTGTCCTGGAGTGGCAACAACAGGCGACTTTGGTATGTCGCGTGCCGATGATGCGAGGGCACGACGCACAGTTTCTCGTCGCTGCGGGCGTCACCACACCGGAAGAACTCGCCAGCAGCGAGCCCGTCTCGCTGTTCGCGACCGTTGAAACAATCGCCCACTCCAACGAAGGCAAGCGTATCGTTCGCGGAGGCAAATTGCCTGACCTCGAAGAAGTCACCGAGTGGATCGAATATGCCTCAGAGCATCGACCGCTCAAGGCCGCCTAAGCGGCAGCCTTCTAAGCATTCGCACGATCAAAGATCGTCTTGTTGACCGATTAGGCCAGCAGACGATCTTTTATCTTTTGTACCGGCTCGTTCCAGTTTCCGAATTCGGATTGCCGGCTGATGACGGTGTTGGGATACCACGGCGTTGAGTCGCCGCTCATTAGCCATCGCCAGTCCGGCACCCGTCCTAGCAGCAAGTGTGTTCGCACGCCGAGGGCTCCTGCGAGGTGCGCGATTGCCGTGTCGGTCGTCACCATCGCATCGAGGTTGCACAGCACCGCTGCGGTGTCCATGAACTGCCCGGTGGATTGATCGAGCGTGTTTGGCAGTCGGATGATCGAGGCGGCAAAGTCGACCTGGTCGAGTTGCTCGATCCCGTGACCGAACTGCATGTTGACGATGTCGAACGCATTGGACTCCACGATCGGGCGTAGTACCTCTAGCTCAACGCTGCGGTAGACGTCGGCGTGATGCTCACGGTTGCCTTGCCAGTTGATTCCGATCAGCGGTTTTGGTGCCCCGTCGCTCGCCGACTGCGGGCGATTTGATGCGAGCCAATCGCCCCAGTGCTTGATCGATAGGTCTGACACGTTGAGGTATCCGGAGACCCGCGACGGATTCGAGTGCTCGCTTATCGCAATCTCATTCGACGTGGACCCTTCGTCCGCAAACAGCGACTCGCCGAAAAACATTTGCTGGTCGCGTTGGTAGAGCCCGTCGAGGATTTCCAGAAACGAGCCTTGGAATTCCGCTTGAGTCAGGCTGCCGTGCAGCATCGACATTCCGGCACTCAAAACGTCGCCACTGTTTGCGGCCGGCAGCACATCCGCGACAAGCTCATCCACCCCGGGCGCCGATGAGAACAGCGGGATCAGTTTCTCGTTGCAGATCACAATGACCGTTGCCCCTGCCTCTTTGAGCGCCGACGCAACGCGAATGAAATGGATCGCATCGCCGAGGCCTTGTTCGGGATAGATCGCCACGACGCGATTCGCGAGCGGTTCCCCTGCCCACACCGGCACGTGGATGCCTGTCACTCGCCATGCTTCCGCGACGGCAGGTCGGCCGACGCCTGGCATTTGCCAGCGCCAACGGAACTCAGCAAAGCCGCGTTGGTAGTCGCCCATCAGCAATGAGATCACACCGAGATTGCGGTGCAGTTCTGCATTCTTGGGATCGATTTCGAGCCCTTGGGCGTACCATTTCAAGCCACGCTCGACGTCACCGTTCCAGACCCACAGGGTGCCACGGTTTTTCAGTGCCGAGAGATAGCCTGGTTGTTGCTCGAGCGATTTCGCGAAGCAGTTTTCCGCTTCCTCGATTTCGCCCAGCATCCTCAAGGAGTTACCGAGGTTGTTCCAGGCGATCGGAAATTGGCTTTTGATAGCCAACGCTCGTCGATAGGAGTCGACCGATCCGGCGAAATCTCGCAGATCGAACTGAGCAATCCCGAGATACACCCACGCTTCGGCAGAGTCCGGGATTTGATCTAAAACGCCGCGATACAATTGCATCGCGGCGGGGACGTTTCCACTTTGGTGAATCTGCCAGCCTTGCTGAAGAACTTCGCCAATTGATGGCATTAGTCCAAGAATCCGACCAAGTCTTGGCTGCGGCTAGGCTGCTGCAGTTTGCGAACCGCCTTGGCTTCGATCTGGCGAATCCGCTCGCGGGTGACCTTGAAGATGTGGCCGACTTCCTCGAGCGTGTAGCTGTAGCCGTCGCCCAGACCGTAACGCAGTTTGATGATCTCGCGTTCGCGGTAGGACAAGGATTTCAGCACGCCGGTGATTCGTTGGCGAAGCATCTCTTGAGTCGCGCCGATTTGCGGGCTCTCGGCGGTTCCGTCGGGCAGCAAGTCACCGAACTGGCTGTCTTCGCTGTTGCCAACCGGTCGATCCAACGAGATCGGGAAGCGGCTCATCGTGAGAACACGACGGGCTTCTTCGATCGTCACGTCAGCACAGCGAGCGGTTTCTTCGATCGACGGTTCGCGTCCGAGTTCTTGCAACAACGCACGAGCGACATTACGCACTCGGCTCATCGTTTCGACCATGTGAACCGGAATCCGGATCGTACGGCTTTGGTCGGCAACGGCACGCGTGATCGCTTGGCGAATCCACCAGGTTGCGTAGGTGCAGAACTTGAACCCGCGGCGATATTCGAACTTGTCGACGGCACGCATCAAGCCGGCGTTGCCTTCTTGGATCAGGTCGAGGAACGACAAACCGCGGTTGCGGTACTTCTTGGCGATCGAAACGACCAAACGAAGGTTACCTTCGCTGAGTTCGCGTTTGGCCTGTTGGTACTCGCTGTAAACGCGACCGAGCATTTGGCAACGGTTACGCAACGAAGTCGGGGTCTCTTGGCACGCAGTCAGGATCTGACGACGTTCGTGCAGCAATTGATCGCGAACTTCGCGGCCGTGTTTGGTGCGTTTCTGATCGCGGATCAGGGCATCGATTTCGTCGAGACGACGCGAGAACTTCTCCAACATCGCGATACGTGTTTCGATCCGCTGGGTCCGCAGGCCGAGTTCTTCGATCAAGCGAACGGCGCGACGACGACGACGTGCGAGTGCCCGCCATGCTTCGGCGCGGCGACGTGCCGGCGTGCTCTTGCTCATCGCGACCTTCCAGTCGTGACGGTTGCGGCTCAGGAGAGTCTGCAGGGTACGCAGGTTGTGCGGCAAACGTCCGACGATCTGTTCTTTCTCGAGCCGGTCGGTCACGCTGACTTGAACGGTACGGTCGAAAGGCAGTTGGCCGCGGTAGACCTTCTTCAGCGTTTTGTACGCTTCGACGAGAACGTAGTGGTTTTCGAGCAATTTGGTACGGAAGCGACGACGGGTTTCTTCGATCCGTTTTGCCAGTTCGATCTCTTCGCGACGAGTCAACAATGGGATTTCGCCCATTTGAGTGAGATACATCCGAACAGGATCGTCCGACCAAGTTTCCGATTCATCGATTGCGATCAACTCATCAGGGCTTTCCAATTGCACCTGACCGTCGCTAACGTCAGCAACATTGACGCCCGTATCGTCCTCGTTGTCATCAACGGGAAGCTTACGGAAACCGCCTGAAACGACATCGGTGTTTGTTGCCGAAACGTCGTCAAAATCATCCATCATCGGATCGAACAAAGTATCAACTCCTTCAAGGTTGTGTGTCTATTTCATATTTCAGGTGAGGTTCGCCACAGGGTTCCACCTGGACTTATTCACCGTTCATGCTGAGACGTCTGAAGACATCTCGTTATTGTTGTTTTCTACGTGCGGGTAATTCGAGCCCGAGTGTAATTCGACGAAACGCCAAAACGAGTCGTGTTGCGAGAGATTGCAGGCGTCGATGAATGAAACTACTTCAACGCTGAAATCCTACCCCTAAATTCTTCATTGCGTTTTGCAGATCAATCTTCTGGTACTATCAACTTAGCACCCACATGCCTGCCTGCCTGAATGACCTTCTTAATTGGAAAAACATTCCGGTTGGCTGGACTCCCCGGTCCTATCGAACGTATCGTTTCCGAAAGCTGTGCCTTTGGAATGCGAGAATGATAGCCCAAGGAAAAGCTGCTTCGGTGAACAAAGAGAACGACCCATTATTTGAAAACCTTTCGCCCTTTGAGTCGTAGTGAGATGCGATTGTGCAAGCGACAATCTCACCGTGATGGCGTAACGGGTAATTGGTTTTCAAACACCATCCTGGATAAACTGAGGAACCACGCACCGTTGGGTGGCGCGAACCCATTCCGGTTGGGTTGCGAAGACGAACAACAGTTCGTTGTGGTGGTTGTCGCGAATCATCTTTGAATGTCCGGTCGGGCGATCGCAACGCGGGCACCTGACGGGAGCGACTGGTCGTGTGTTAACCTCAGCACATCGCAATGTTAGTCTGTCGGAGCTTTGGGTCTACCCGTCACACCCGCTAAATGTGAGCGTTACCGGGGGGGACGTCCTCCTCCAACCAACGTTCGCCACCCTTCATTACTGTTTTTTTCTCGTTTTTGTTCAGGTTCGACGATGTATCAATTGACATGCCCCAAGTGCGAGGCAATCAACGAGGTTTCTACTGCCAAGGCGGGCGGGGAGATCCCGTGCTCAGCGTGTCACGAGACCATCGCCGTTCCCAAACTCGGCGAGCTGCGGAACCTACCGTCGGCCGAGCCGACGTCGCAGGAGCGTGCCGCATCCACCGCCGCGGGGCTCTCCGGTGGACGATCGATGGCCTTCGCGGGACTCGGGTTGGTATGCCTGGTGTGCCTCCTTGGAGCCGCGTTTTGTGGCGTCAATTGGTCTAATATCGAGGTTCCGATCACCACGGAGCGGCACCTTGAAATGCTGGAGGAATCCTACGCCGAATCCAGTTCCGCCCAAATGATTCGTGAGTTCGAAGACATCACGAAATACGGTGTGGACATCCCCACGCCTTTGGAATACCGCACGATCGAACTGCGAAAACAAGCCTGGGCACAGAAAACAATGGCGTTCGTCGGTGTCGCGGCATTGGCGTTTGTGTCAGCGATTTTCGTGGGGCGAAAGCCCCGTGCGGAAACCGCATGATCGGAATTTGACGGATCCTCGACTTGGATAAAGACTCCTGGGCCAATGCGGCAATTTCTCACCCATTTTGAGCGTCGTCATCGACAGCGACTACAGGACACTTGGTAGACCCGTCTGAAGCCGGCCATCGCGGCGTTCTCGGCGTTGGAGATGCCGAAGGTCAATCTCTAGTAGCAGCATTAAAAAACCTCGCATGATTTTCATCACGCGAGGTTTTTTGTTTTGGTGTGCTCTCTCTAAAGAGAGACGCGATTAGATGTCCGTTGCGGCATCTGGCGTTGGAGCTGGAGGAGCTGGCGGAGCAGCTTCTTCGTCGCTGCTGCTAGGGACGGCGTCGCCAGCGGCAGGAGCGTCGGCGGCTTCGTCAGCAGCGGGAGCTGGAGGAGCTTCGGCGGCAGGTTCCTCTGCAGCGGCTTCTTCAGCAACAGGAGCAGCGGCGGCTTCGCCGGTCGTGACGCTGCCAGGAACGAGTGTTTCGCCTGGAGCGAGGTCGAAACCTTCGCTGCTGACGGAGACACCCATTTCGACTGGAGCCGATTCGACTACTACCGAGGCGTCGCCACCGCAGCAAGGTGCTGCTTCAACGACAGGAGCGGCTTCGCAGCAAGGTGCTGGTGCTGGCTCGCAGCACGGCTCAGGAGCTGGTACGCAACATGGTTCCGGAGCTGGCTCGCAGCAAGGTGCTGGTTCGCAGCATGGTTCTGGAGCTGGTTCGCAGCAGCAAACTGGCTCGCAGCAATCGTCTGCCTTCACTGCACGCAGCTTGGCGAACAATCCGCCACCGCCACAACGAGTTGGCTCGCAGCAGTTGTTCTTTGCGAAAAGTTTCTTGAACAAACCACCAGCTTGTACCGGTGCGCTCAACGTCAAAGAGGCGGCCATGACCAAAGCAAGGGCGGCCGTTCCTTTCACCAAATTCCGAGTCATCTAATTCTCCCAAAAGGTTCGGAGTTTTCGGTGCGATCTGAGGTTCGCACACACAAAACAAATGAGGTGCTATCGAGCACCTCCGTAATTTCTGTCACGGGACCCGATCGCACGCTGCGAACGAGACCTGAAAAGGAACAGGCAAATCCCGGTCGGGATCGCAGTCGCCACAACGGCTTCCGCACTCAATTCTGTTCTCAATGCGTGCCTACAGTAACTTCAGCGCCACCGATGTCAATTGCCCAGACCACCTAAATAGACAACTCGGCTTAGCCTTTCCGCCCTGCTCCCGCCTCCAGAAATCTCCGGTGCCACAGCCTGATAGGACTCGCAGGTGATCTAGAGAGCCGGTTTCGCAGCGACGGGCTCCCGCATTTAGCGAAATATCGCGTTTCCGAGAACATTCGGTACACGCTCGCTCGGCAGGAGGTCGAGCGAGGGCAGGGCCGACTAGAGGTCGATGGCCTCCCGGAAAAGCCAAGAAAAAGCGTTTCAACGCACGCTGGGACCCCCATCCACGAAAAAAGCCCGCCCGAGACCCAACTTTGGGTTGTCTCGGGGCGAGCTAAATGACGTGTTAGGTCCGAGTTCGAGTCGACGGGATCGACTCGAGTTTACCTCACTTCGCTAGCGTCCGCCTGAGCGGGCGATGCGGCGGTTTGTTCAGCGGGTTGTCCACCTAGGATTTTTGCCATGTGTTCTCCATTTTCGAAATCGAGAATCAATGGTGGTTCCTGGGCACTCATTTCGAGAACCAGTCCCGAGATTTTCCAGCCATCATTCTGCAGCACGACCGACCAGACGACTTGATAGCTTTCAGTCGCAGAGACGGCGGCACCTGAGGCATCGCGAACGGCCGGTTCCGTCCAGATGCAGTGCACCAGCCGACCGGTGAATCCCTCGCCCGCGACGCTTTCGTCGACTGGCATCGGGGTGCTCCGGGTGATTTTGAAATGGGCGTCCGGCGATCCGATGGGCTGGACGACCTGCCCGATACGGCTCAACTCCGAGCGAGCCCGGTCGGTGAGCAACGCCATCGCATTGTGGTTTTCACCGCCCCGGCGAATCCGATCGAGAAAATGGCTCACCACGGCCTCCGCCTCGGACGCCTGCGGCGCACTTTGGCCAACGGCGGTCGCGTCGGGGGCTGCGGTTTGTGCCGTCTCTTGCTTGCTGCAACCGGCTTGCAATGAAACCAGGATAAACGTGAGCACGCATCCGGAACTGAGAATGTGACGCTTCATTTGTTGGTAACCGCTGAGAGTCCGTTCTTTTGGGTGAGTAAATACGATCGAATTGGCCGATCACCACTCCCCTTTACGGATCGAGCCCCGCTGCCGTCAAGAGAGCCCGCTCGCTTTCATGCCGACGTCCGCCTTATGGCGGCCTGGCTCACATGAGATCGATTTAATCAAAACTTGCCGATTCCCAATGTTCGCCCGACACTAGCGGTTAGTTGGGGGGCTATTATATGTCACACAGGGGGCTAGAATCAAAATCAATAGGATAAGGGTTTACCCTTATTTCTCTCTCGCCTCTGTTTTCCCGTGCACGCATGCTCCCTGTGAATGAATTTCTCGGTACGCATCGATATGAATTGAGGGGAGTGATCGGTCGTGGCGGGATGGGGGTTGTCTACAAGGCGTATGATCGCGAGAGAGATACGTTCGTCGCGTTAAAGACGATCCGGGAGATCGATCCCTCGTCGCTGTACCACTTCAAGAACGAGTTTCGCTCGCTCGCCGAGTTGGTTCACCCCAACCTGTTGCCGCTCTACGAACTCGTTTCCGATGGCGAGCATTGGTTCTTCACGATGGAGTTGGCCGAAGACGCGGTCGATTTTTATACGCACGTGCGGGCGATCAAAAGTGCGGACGCCATCGCGACGGAGGAATTCGACGGAAAACTCTCGGTCGAATCGTCCGACCCGACACGCCGCCAAGACAATGCGACGAGCCCCGATGTTACCCATCGAATGAATATGACGTCGGCAGCGAGCGAGGACACGCAAGAAGGACACGATGACACGCAATCGGGGCACGAGAACGACAGCGACGACACATTCAATTGCGATGCACCGGTAGAGACTCCGGCACCTCGTTTGGCGCCGCTATCCGCCGATGTTTATGACCGGCTTCGCGCGTCAATGAGGCAACTCGTCGATGGGGTCTGCGCTCTCCACGACGCCGGGAAGTTGCATCGCGATTTGAAACCCGCGAATGTATTCGTTCGCTCCACTGGACGCGTCGTCTTGCTTGACTTCGGATTGGTTGCAGAGTTAGCGAACGAGCCGTCGCCGGAGTCGAACGAGCCAAGCAGTCTGAAGGCGGCTCACGAATCGTCCGCGCCTTCTCATCAATCGATCAGCGGTCGCATCACGGGCACGGCAAAATACATGGCGCCGGAGCAAGCCGCCGCTGGCAGGCTGACGACTAGCACGGATTGGTATGCGGTCGGTGTGATGTTGTTCCAAGCGATCACGGGACAATTGCCGTTCGACGGACCTCGCAATGCCGTGTTGCGAGACAAGCAAACGCGAGACGCCCCGGCACCGTCGGAGATCATGCAGGGCGTTCCTGAGGATTTAGATAGCCTGTGCGTTGATCTGCTGCAGCGTGATCCTAAGAACCGTCCGTCGGGGATTGAGATCGCAGCGCGGTTGGCTCCCGAGAACCCGCCGACGGCAGTAGCTGCAGAAATCTCCGGTCCCATTGAACTTCCGTTCGTTGGACGGGCTGACCACCTCAATGGACTCGACGACGCGTTCAAACGAACACAGCAAGGCTCCACCACCGTGGTTCGTGTGCACGGTCGATCGGGAGCGGGGAAGTCGGCGTTGGTGCAACACTTCCTCGAACGGATTCAACTCGCACCGGACACCGTCGTGCTGGCCGGACGCTGCTACGAGCAGGAATCGGTGCCGTACAAAGCCGTCGACAGTCTCGTCGATGCGCTCGCTCGGTATCTCATGCAATTGCCCGAAGAGGAGGTCGTCACGTGGCTGCCTGAATCGATCGCCGCGTTGGCACGCATCTTTCCTGTGCTGCAGCGTGTCGATGCGGTGGCCCGCGCGGACACGAGAACGGCGGAGATTCCTGACCTGCGTGAATTGCGACGTCGCGCTTTCGGAGCCCTCGGTCAATTGCTGCGAGAGATCGGCCAGCGATGCGATCTCGTGTTGTCGATCGATGACCTGCAATGGGGCGACGTCGATAGTGCAAACCTGCTTGCCGAGTTGCTGCAACCGGTCGACGCGCCCAAGATGCTGGTCGTGCTGAGCTATCGGAGTGAATACATCGTTTCGAGTCCGTGCTTGATTGCGTTGGATGAGCAGGCCAACCCGATGATGCAGCAGTCCGTGATGCCGGTCGAGGAGTTGACCGCCACGGAAACACGCAGCCTCGCCGAAGAACTCCTGCGCGACGCGTCACCGACGATGCGAGCGTCGATCGATTGGATCGTTGAGGAGTCGCACGGCAGTCCCTTGTTCGTTTACGAATTGGTGACGTACGTCAGTGCCGGTGGTGATTTGGGTTCGGACGCCTCCGAACTAAACCTCGACGACGTGCTGTGGGACCGGATTAAAGGGTTGCCTGAACCCTCTCGCAAACTGCTCGAGGTCATTTCGGTTGCCGGACAGCCGACGCCGATTTGTGATGCTCATCGCGCGGCCGGTTCAGACCTTCCGTTGATCAAAGCCCTCCGCGATCTTCGCGGCGGAAGGTTGATCCGCAGTACGGGGCCACGCTTGATCGATCAGGTCGAAACCTTTCACGACCGGATTCGCGAAAGCGTCGTGTTGCACCTGCCCAGTTTGGAACGCAAGAACTGCCATGCTTCCCTAGCGGAATCGTTGCGGCAGTCCGACAACGCTGATACCGAAACGATCGCGGTTCACTTGCACAAGTCGGATCAATACGAAGAAGCGGCGAAGTTCTATGCAGCGGCGGCTGACGAGTCCGCGCGGGCACTCGCGTTCGATCGTGCCGCGAACTTGTACCGTTTGTCTTTGACGACACATGCCCCAAAGGGTGAAACCGCGTGTGCGTTGTATACCAAGTACGGCGACACGCTCGCGAACGCGGGACGTCCGCATCCGTCGGCGTCTCAGTATTTGATTGCGGCCGAGCTGACCGACGGCTTGCCACGCATCGATTTGGAACGCAAAGCCGCCTATCAACTCTGCGCCGGCGGGCATCTCGATGAAGGCCGCGAGGTTCTCGACCGTGTTCTTAAACGGGTCGGAATGCAACTGCCGAACTCGCAAAAGAAAGCTCTCTCGCTGTTGTTGTGGCGGCGATTGAAACTACGTTTACGTGGGACGCGGTTTGATGCCGAGTCGGCGATTACGGCCGCCCAACGTGCCAAGATCAATGTCACGTGGTCCGCTTCGGCGGGGATGGGGACCAAGAACATTGTCGTTTCGCCCGCGTTCCAAACGTTGAACTTGCTGTTGTCGCTCAAGAGCGGGGACCAGTTCAGTATCGCTCGTGCGCTCTGTTGGGAAGCGACGTACACGGCGCACGACGGAATCGGCGCAATGCGTTATTCTCGCAAACTGATCGATGAGGCGGCCGAGATCGCGGCGCAGCTCGAGTTGCCGTATATCAATGCGATGGTCGAACTGGCCGAGGGAGCGTGTGGTTTTCTTACCGGTCGATGGCGTACCGGCAGCACACGTTGTGATCGGGCAATCTCCATTCTAAAAGACCGTTGCACCGGAACGTCATGGGAAATCGGGCAAGCGGCGACGTACATGTTGTGGTGCATGTCGTGGGAAGGCCGGTTCGGCGAGATGTCCGAACGTTCGTCTGAAATTCTCGAAGACGTTCTCGATCGCGGTGACCTGACCACGGCGGCGAACCTGCACTCTTACATGACACCGTTGTCGCATCTCACCGACGGTGATGTCGGTGCGGCACGCGAAAGTCTCGCCGAGTCGCTCTCGAAGTGGTCGAGGAAGGAATACAACATCCAAAACATGACCGCGCTGATGGGCGGCGCGAGCGTGCATCTTTATGCGGGTGAATACGACTCGGCTCACGCGAGGATGGTCAATGAATGGGGTGAGTTGAAACGCAGCCTCATTTTGCAAGCTCAGATTTGTTCGGTGGTGCTTCCCGAACTGCGTGTCCGCAGCGCGTTGGGGAGTTATGTTCATCTCCGGCAAGATCCGAGTTTGCTGCAAGATGCGAAAAAATACCTTCGCAAAATGGAACGCAAACATATCCCGTATTCGGTCGCGATGGCCGCACCTCTGCGAGCCTCGGTGAGTTACATCGATGGCGACCGTTCGCGTGCGCTCTCGCAACTCCGCGAGGGCATCGAACTGCTTGAAAGGCAGGACATGAACTTGTTCGCCGCCGCCTCGCGATTCCGGTACGGACAGTTGCTCGGGCCCGGTAACGGAGAGGCTCATCAAGCCGAAGCGATCGAGTGGATGAATTCGGTCGGGATTCGTGATCCTTTGGCAATGATCACCGCTTATACGCCCGCGTTTCCGAAAATCTGAACCCGCGAATCGAACCCACCTTGTAAAACGGCAGTCTGACTCCCCATTGCAGGGGCAAGATGCTCTATGCTGGTTTCCAATGAGTCGCCTGCCTGCGGGCAATGTCGTCACAACGAAGTGGTCAATCGTGCCGCTCGATCGAGACACCCGACGTCGCGATTTCCAACCACCTGTCAACCCAACCACCTCTAAACAAAGAGAAGCCAAATGGGAAAGCAAAAGATCGCAGTGCTCGGTGGCGGACTGGGGGCACTGAGTACGGTTTACGGACTGACTCAAACGGCCGATTGGCAGGACCATTACGACATCACCGTTTATCAAGTCGGATGGCGACTCGGTGGAAAGGGGGCCAGCGGACGTAATCAAGAACCGGGGATGGGCAACCGGATCGAAGAACACGGGCTTCACATCTGGTTCGGCTTTTACAACAACGCCTTCAGGATGATGAAGGACACCTATGCCGAATATCACCAGAAACAACTCGCGCCGGCATCGCCTTATCAATCCGTCAACGATAACCAACCTGCCTTCAAACCGCTGAACATGGTCACGGTGATGGAGGACGTTGAATCGGATTGGCACCCGTGGACCAATTCGTTCCCACGCAACGACGAAACCCTCGGTACCGAAAACAAGTTGTGGACGCCTTGGACGTTGATGAAGACCCTCGCGGCGTGGTTGAAACGCCTCTTCGATGATTTCCTCTCCACCTTCGATCTGCCCGCCGTCCGCACTCAAGCGAACGCCAACGCGGGCGACGTCGAAGGATGGGTGAAAGCTGAGATTCGGAGTCTCGATGCCCGCCTGCTCAACACCGCGGAAGACTCAGGATTCAGTTTGCTCCACATGGCCGAGAGTGTCATCGAAAAGATGAGCGACGATCCGCACGAACATTCACCGCATCAATACAACCTCATTGATTGGTTGTTGACGAAATTGCGAGACGCAATCGAACATCTTCTCAACGGCGTTCTTGCGGACCACACCGAATTGCGGCGATTGTTCATCACGCTCGACCTCGGTTCGGCAGTGTTTCGGGGCGCGGTGCGTGACGGTGTGTTTGTTCGCGGTTGGGACGAGATCGACAAATTCGACTTTCGCGAATGGCTCGATAGCAATGGATGCCATTCGTCGGAATCGGCGCCCGTACGTGCAGCGTACTCACTCGTTTTTGCATACGAAGGCGGCGATACGGATCGGCCGAACTTTGCCGCCGGTGCCTGCACGCGAGCCTTTGCCCGAATCCTGCTGACTTACAAAGATGCGATCCTTTGGAAGATGCAAGCCGGAATGGGCGACATCGTTTTCTCACCGCTGTATCTCGTTCTTAAAGAGAAAGGCGTGAAGTTTGAATTCTTTCACAAAGTCAGCGACATCAAACTGAACTCCGACAAATCGGAAGTCGGTGAAATCAAGATGGAGATCCAAGGGACGCTCAAACCGAGTTGCAATGGCGTCTACGATCCGTTGATCCATGTCCATGATTGCCCATGCTGGCCGAGCACACCGCTGTACGATCAGATCGAAGAGGGCGAGCAATGGAAGGCTGATGGAGTGAACCCCGAGTCGATCTGGTGCGGTCCCACACCGGTTGGGAATCGCACGTTGGTTGCCGGCCAGGATTTTGACAAGGTTGTTCTCGGGATTTCGATCGGGGCATTACCTCACGTCGCCAGTGAACTGATCGAGCATGACCAGCGATGGCAAAAGATGGTCGAAAAGGTCAAGACGGTGCAGACCCAGGCGTGCCAGTTGTGGTTCAACGAGACCACGCAAGACATGGGTTGGGAACCCTGGTATCCGGCCCCCGGAAGTGGCGAATCACCGCCACGCGAGCAAGCGTTGGTCGGCGCATACGAGGAGCCACTCGACACTTGGGCGGACATGTCTCAGGTCATTCCCGCAGAAGAATGGCAACCGGGCGATGACGTTAAGAGTATCGCGTATTTCTGCGGCGCGATGAGAGACGACACTCCGTTTCCCCCCATGCCTCCACCGAACGATTGCGAGTTTGTGAAAAAGCAGACTGCGGACGTCCGATCGAACGCGTATAAACTGGTGACCGAGCACATACGGCCGTTCTGGCCGAACGCGGCACAAGCGAATAATCCGAACGCGTTGAACTGGGACGTGTTGGTTGATTCAGCCGGCGGTTCCGGCGAAGCAAGGTTCGACGCTCAATATTTTCGAGCGAACATCGCACCCACGGAACGCTATGTGTTGTCGGTGAAAGGCAGCACTGCGTGTCGCCTTCGTCCCGGCGAAAGCGGATACAACAACCTCGTCTTGGCGGGAACGTGGACCTACAACGGGCTCAACGTCGGGTGCGTCGAGGCGGCTGTCATGTCCGGGCTCGATGCCGCATCGGCTCTCCATCAGAGTGCGCCAGGGGCTAATAAAACCAACGTGACGGTGACCAGTTCACCGCCGCCGACGTACGTCGTCCGCGGCGGTGAAATCGCGTTCCCGGGGTCATACGACTTTCCCAATGTGACTCTCAATGCGTTTGCGATGAAGTCTGACCGGAACGCGTTGCAGCGACTGTGCGACCGATCGCTCAATGGCCCGACCGGTGGCGACACGCGGTACCTGCCGTTGTTGCCTGGGTTCATCATGATGGCTGCCAACTTCCCGATGATTCGGGTTAATCCCGGTGAAGCCAACGCGTTTGGATCACCCGAAATGGATTTCAATCTCACGTTTCCCGTTGTCAGAATGCATCGAGTCGGTAACGTCGATATCGTCGACCGGATCTCATGGTTCTTTCCGTATGTGTTCGTCAATAACTCGTGGGCGACGGTGTCGGGAAGAGAGGCATACGGATTTCCGAAACAGGACGCCGAGCTCACCATGCCGGTGTCGCCGACGGACCCTGCTGTGTACCGCGTCAACGCTCGCTATGTGGAAAAGTTCGGTGAGTCGGCGGAAACCCAATCAGGCGTGCTCATCGACGTAAGCCGTCGCGATGAAGAGTTGCTCGGTGCACCCGAGGCGATCCTCGGTACGTTTGCCAGTGTGATGGAAGCGTTGCTTTTGCCATTGATCACCAGTGGCCCCGAAGTCACATTGCCGGGTATCGGGGCAATCGAAGAGGCGTGGGAGTTGCTCGTCGACCACGAGGTTCTGTTCACGTTTTTGAAACAGTTTGCCGATGTCGGTAGCCGTGACAACGCTTGCTTCCAATCGATCGTCGAAGCGCCGCTGAAGATCAAACAATTTCATCGTGCAGGTGTTCTGCCGGGAAACTACCAGATCAAGGCATGCGAATACGCCAGCCATCCGATTGTCACTGACTTAGGCATGCAGGCGGCTACCCAAGATTGTCTCGCGGCGGTCACGATGACCGTTGATGCGGAACTGCGTCTCGGCAGCACGGTGTGGCCGTAGTGGTCGCACACCGATTCATTCAACTTCAATGATTTATCCCCAATGGAATCAAACATGATTGACTACAAGATGGAGCCCCTCTTCTCGTACACCGCGACGATCGGAGGCCCCGAAATTGTCGGGCCGGTTTTGGGCGGATTGCGCGTGAACTTCAACCTGACCGGCGGCGAAGTCACCGGTGAACGAGTCAACGGCAAGATTTTGCCTGCCGGTGGTGACTGGTTGCTGATGCGAAACGATGGGATCGCGGAAGTGGATGTTCGGTTGACGATCCGCACCGATGATGAGGCTCTGCTCAACGTGCACTATCACGGAATGGCCGACCTCGGTGAGAACGGTTTTGAGGAGTTCATGGCCGGTCGGGCGCCGGTCCCCGGCACGGCGCTCCGCATTTTTCCGCGTTTTCAGGTCGCCGCGGAGAACTACCTGTGGCTCAATCGGCTCGCCTGCGTCGGAATTGGCGAGGCTCATGTGGATTTCGCGACGGAGTCCAAGATGAAATTCGACATCTACGCGGTCAGCTAAATTTGGGGCCGTCTGTAACGATTGCGACGATCGGTAGGAGGGGAAACCTGTTCAGTCATATTTAAATCTAAGATCAGGCGTTGATGCGTGCCCCGACGAGACGATCGACCATTGTTAGTGGTGCAATCCCTACTGGAATGCGATTGCCCACGACCGTCGCAAACGTTGCGACAGGCTGTAGACAACGGATTGTCTGCAGGGGCTTTATTGCAGATTCCGTCCAGGAGGGACTCACGTGTCGACGATCCCGAGACTCACTCGATTTTTGATTTTTGCATCCGTGGCCGCGGTCGCGGCCCTGTCCGTTCCCGATACCGCGACCGGTCAGGGGGTTTATCTGACGGGCGTTGGCCCGGTCAACCGTTCCATGGCGGGTGCCGGGACGGCGGCTCCGCTCGACGCCGTCGGGGCGCTAGCGTGGAACCCCGCATCGATTTCCGGACTCGCCAATAACGAAGTCGGATTTGGCGTGGAACTCCTGTTTGCCGACGTCGAACTGACGTCCAGTCTCGGTGGAGGCACTGAGGGTGATGCAGGGGCAGCCGCGGTGCCATCGATCGGATGGGTTCACCGGATGAGTGAAGACTCGCGGTGGACCGTCGGGTTGGGATTGGCGGGCGTCGCCGGATTCACCAACAATCAGCCCTCCGGCAACCCCGTCCTGGGCGGTGCCCCCGCGTATGCCGCGTCGGAGTTTTTGCAGATTGCCCCAACGGTTTCATTCCTCGTCACTGAAAAGCTCTCGATCGGTTTTGCCCCGCTGATCAATCTCGGTGAAGTCGGCTTTGATCCCATCGGCCCATCGGTGATCACCCCCGCCGCCGAAACCGCCCAAGGCAACCGTAAGCACTGGGGGATCGGATTCCAGGCCGGGATGTACTACATCACGGACAACCATTTTCATTTTGGTGCGAGTTTCCGAAGCACGCAGTGGATGGAGACGTTCCGGTTCTTCACGCCGAGTGGATTGGTCAAGTTTGATCTCGACTTGCCCATGATCGTTTCTCTCGGAACGGCGTACACGGGTTTTGAAGATTGGACTTTTGCGGCCGACTTCCGATATATCGGATACGACGATGCGGACGGGTTCAGCGAACTCGGATGGAGCAATCTGTTTGCGGCTGCGTTTGGCGTTCAAAAACGAATGAGCGATCGCATCTATCTGCGTGGTGGTATCAACTTCAATCAACCACCGATCCACGAGAGCGATGTCGCTACCAACGTGATCAGTCCGTTGATTCAGAAGTACAACATCGCAACCGGTGGTTCGTATCGATTTGCGAAGAACGTGGACCTGAACCTGTCCTACGTTTATCTCGGTCACAACAGTTTGACCGGAACTGTTCCAACCGGGGGCGGACCGGTCACGGTGCGAAACGACGTCTCGGCTCACTCGTTGATCACCGGCGTCACGGTCCGCTACTAAACGCGTGCCGTCGGCGAACCTACCAACGCGAAACGCGAGCAAGTGAATGCAGATTCGCTTGCTCGCGTCGTGCGTAAAGATCAGGAATTGCTCGCTGGCGGTTTAGGCGACGTTTCGGTGGTCCCGTTGAAAGGGAGAAGGTAAACGCCTGATTGGCAAGTGTCCTGCCAGCCCGTTCAGCCTTGGAAGTCGTTTTCGATTTGGCCTTCTTTGACAACGATGCTGATGCCATCGCGAATTTGCAGCGGCTCGTCTTCGCCCTGGTGATCCACGCCGGCCGAGTTTGTGATTCGGACGTTGGTTCCGATCCGGCAGTTTTTATCCAGGATCGCCCCGGAGATATAGCTCCCTGAGCCGACCCCGACGGGGAGTTTGCCTTCACGAGCACAATCACGCATTTCGATGAAGTCGGCCCCCATCACGACGCTGTCTTTGATCGTGACGTTGTCGCCGATCACGGTCCGCAGTCCGATCACGCTGTTTTCGATCGTGACGTTGTCACCGATGCGACATCCGTCTGCGATCAGGCTGCCTTTGATCGTGGTGGTTCCCATGATCGTCGGCGGCAAGAATCGCGGGCGACTGTAGATCGGTGCGTGTCGATTGCGAATGTCGAACGGCGGGTTCTTGCTCGCCAGCGAAAGGTTGGCCTCGTAGAACGATCGGATCGTTCCGATGTCTTCCCAGTAACCATCGAAGAGGTGCAGTTGCACTTTGTGGGTGTTGATCGCTTCGGGAAAGACTTCTTTCCCGAAATCGCTGTGCAGGCTGTTCTCGAGCAAGTCGACCATCAGGTCCTTGTCGAAGATGTAGAGCCCCATGCTCGCGAGCAGATCGCGACCTTGGCTCGGGATGCCCCGCTCATCGATCCAGCTCGGGTCCATCCGCACCTTGGCGATTTCTTCGGGCGTTTGTGGTTTTTCGACAAACCCACGAACTTGACCGGTGTCATCGACCTGCATGATCCCCAGAGCCGAGGCGTCTTTACGGGTGACCGGGATACCGGCGATGGTCGCGGCGGCACCCGATTCGATGTGCGTCTTCATCATCTCGCGGAAATCCATCCGGTAGAGCTGATCGCCGGAAAGGATCAACACATGTTTGATCCAACTTTCACGCAAGTGGACGAGGTTTTTGCGGACCGCGTCGGCGGTGCCCTGATACCAATCCGTGCCCGAATTGACAGTCTGCTGTGCCGCGAGCAGTTCGACAAACCCGCCACTGAAATGGTCGAACGTGTACGTTTGCCGGAGGTGACGGTGCAAGCTCTCGGAAAGGAACTGAGTCAACACGTACGCGCGATTCAGGCCGCTGTTGATGCAGTTACTGATCGGGATGTCGATCAAGCGATATTTCGCGGCCAACGGCACTGCCGGTTTGGCCCGAATCTTGGTAAGCGGAAAGAGCCGGGTGCCGCGCCCGCCACCAAGAATCAACGCGATCGTGTTACTGAGGTCCATGTTGTCTGCCCTGTGAGGAAGAGGTGCTTACCAATATTTTTCAAAACGGATTGTCCCGGCTCGATGCTCATGAACATCGTCGCTAAATCCTGCCGCCCGCAATAACGGTAGCATACCAGGATTCTCGGGTGCATCGGCACCCGGGGGAATGTATCCGATCATGTCCGGATTGCCGCATAGGAACACATGCGTATTTGATGGGGCGAGCGGATCTTCGGCCAATTCGGCCAACCTTCCGCTGGTAAACATCGTTTGCAAATATTGCTTGCCAACAAATTGTGGATGATCGGGTTGAATGTTTTCGGGTTCACGAGTTGTCATCGGAAGGTACAGGTAATTCGCGTACTGACGCATCAGCACTTTGTGCTCGTTGATGTAGGCACAGTCGTGGCGATAGCGAACACTCGTGGCGATAACGATTCGCCCGCGATGGCCTGTCGCGAGTAGCTTCGCAGCCATGGCATTGTGGGGGGCTTCCCCGGTGCCTGTTCCGAGAAACAGCATCGTGTCATCGGGATCGTATTCGCCGAGTTTGTACTTTCCGGTGATCTTTCGCTCCATCACGATCCGGTCGCCCGCGATTTTGCCAAACAGCCGAGGTGTCAGTGCCGGTGGCTTGCTGACCACGGTCGCTCCCTTGCGAACCAACGTGATGTAGAACTCGAGGTAGTCGACCGAATCCTGCGTCGCCAAACAACCCTTTTCATCCAACATCGGGCAGGAAATCGAATACGCCCGTCGGACAATCTTGCGAGCTTTGTTAATCGGCACATCTTCCGGTTGAGTGCCGACGAGCCTGGGTTCCCAATTTCCCAAACCGAGTGCGACGTATTGCCCCGGTTCAAAAGGTGGGATTGGGCTGTCGGGACGGATTCGAAACTTCGCCAAGTCGTCCGTCACATCGATCCGCTCGATGATCGTGGAGTTGTAGAACCGCTCGCGTAATTGCCGCTGTTCTTCAGGATTGGGCGGCTTGTCGAGGGGGCCGAACTTTGCCTCCTGGTCCGCGTTCACCTGTGTTTGACCAACCCCATCACTAGGTGAAGTCTTGGTCGTCGCCGATTGATCGTTGGTCGGTGGGGTGTCAGGAGCACTCACGAAGCTCATTCCTTTCGTGATTCATGGCGCGGTCAAGGTCTCGAAGCGGTTACTATAATGCAATGCGATGGAGCCATGGGGAGGCGTCCGCACGGAATCCGAGCTCCCCGCTTCGCTGCCTGCCATGTTTGGCATACCGACCTTGCATCGCCGCCTAATCATTGTTCTTTATCTGGGCTTTTGACATGCACCTTTCTTTTTACAACTTTGCATCCTCCGTGATTCACCTGATCCCGCAGAATCGATTGACAAATCGTCTCGCCCCCTCGCCGGGCAACCAATTTCACCTACCCGGGGCACTGATTTGTGCCGCCGTGATTGCGACTGCCACAATCCCGATCGCAAACGTCAACGCCGAGACGTGGACCAGCCTCAGCGGTGACCGTTCGATCGAAGCCGAAATGGTGGGCATGTGGGACAACCAAGTCGTCTTGATCCTCCCCAGCGGTCAACGCATTAATGTTCCCATCAACAGTTTCGAAGCGAGCAGTCGTATCCAAGCAGGGAAGATTGCCGATCGGCTGCAACGTGAACGTGAAGCGTTGACCGAAGAAATCAAACGCATCGCCGCGATCGAAGCGGCACCGGCGCCCGAGCCGATTCCCTCGCCTGAGAATGCTCCCGCGTACTCTCCACCCAGTGCCGACATGGGACCTCAGGAAGCGTTCGATGCGATCGCCCAGCAAATCCGAAACGGGCATTTCGTTGTTATCTACGACGCATTGCCGCCGAAGTACCGCAGCCAAATCGATGAACTCGCACAACTCACCTCAAACAAACTCGAACCGCAGGGACTCGCCGATTCGTTGAACCAGATCCACCGACTCGCTGATTTGATCGTGACGAGGCAAAACTGGATTCGTACCCACCACCGCCTCCACGATCCGGCGAGCGATGCCGACGACCTGTCACCGATCGGTGAAGCGTTCAACAAACTCGTGCTGCCGATGGCCGGTTTGCTGCGGACCGCCTTACTCGCCGACGAAGTTTTGTTGGACCGAATCCGCAGCGAAGGATTCGGGCGATGGCTTCACGAACGGGATGAAGTGATCGCGCCGTATCTGGCCGTGTTGATGGATTCGTATAGCTCTCCCTCGATGCAATGGAGTTTGCTTAAAACGAAAGACGACACCGCGATTCTCGAAAAGCCAATCCCGCAAACATCCGAGCGAAACCCGTCTCGTTCCAACAGCAGTCAGTCACGCAAGATCGCTCTTACGAAAGTCGACGGGTATTGGATTCCGTCCGCGATCGCCGAAGGTTTCGACGAATGGTTTCAGCAGCGAACCGAGGAATTGCAGGCGGTCGAAGACGCTTCCATGAGCGTTTCGCAATGGCTCGGCGGTCAATCCGTCAGTGTCCCGACCTCGCCGACGCGACCGACTCGGAATTCTGGATCTGGATACGACCAATACGGTGATCGGAGCCAGTATGACAACCGGAGTGAATACGATGAAATGGAATACATGGAGGATGAATTCGGTGGTTCATCGTATCCCGGTGGCCCGTCAGGCTATCCCGACGATGACATGTACGGATCCTCGGGTTCGGCCAAGCCGAAGATGATCGAACCACCGGCAATCACCGCCGAGATGATCGGCAGCGTTCTGCAATCCGTCGGAGGATTCGTTTCAATGACCGCGCCGCTCGAACAGGCGACCGACGCGGCTTCCTTTCATCGTGCGGTGGACCAAATCACCGGTTCGATTGAAGGCGTCCTGTCGATGGCGAGTGGCTGGTAAGTATGACGGTTCCCCGTATTGCTGTTGCTGGCGGTGGGCTCTCCGGGCTCGCCGTTGCCGCGCACCTGCGATTGATTTCAAACGAAACGTCCACGCCGCTCGAGGTCTCCCTGTTTGAGTCGTCTGATCGGCTCGGCGGCGTCATCAACACCGAACGAATTGTCAGCGACAGCGGACTTGAGTTCATCGTGGATCATGGCGCGGATATGTTTGCCATGAATCCACCGGCGGCGATCGACCTATGCCGCCGACTCGGTGTTGACCAAAAATTGCTGCGTCCCAATCCGGAAGGACGCGGGGCCATGATCGCGCGGGGCAACGGTTTGATTCCGATTCCCGAAGGCTTCGTGCTGATGCGTCCGACGAAGCTAATGTCGATGTTGACTACGAAGCTGCTGTCCCCTGCTGGAAAACTCCGTTTGCTTCGGGAGCGATTCGTGCGTCGACGCGACTCGTCGGTGAGCGACGAGAGTGTCGGCTCCTTTGTCCGGCGCCGCCTCGGCCGTGAATGCCTCGATAATATTGTCGCCCCGTTGGTCGCTGGAATTTACACCGCGGATGTGGATCGACTCAGCATGGCGGCGACCATGAAACCGATCTGGGAGATGGAAGCCAGTGACGGTTCACTCGCCCGTGCAACCATGCGACGGATCCGTTCGGGTGACGATTCGACCGAACGCGGCAGCAGCGGCGCACGTTACGAACAGTTCCGGGCGTTTCCCGGTGGGATGATCGAATTCATCGAAACACTTGCCGACTCAATCGGCAACGCCTGCATCCACACCCGCTCGCCGATCGAGTCCCTGCAACGGACGACTTCGGGCTTCGAAGTCAAAGTCGCTCACGCGTCGGATCCGGCTGACGCGTCGTTCGATGCGGTCGTGCTGACCACGCCGGCGCCGGTCACGGCAAACCTGATGGCTCGCCTACAGACCACTCTCGACGACACGGTTCAATGCGAGGCCGCCGCAATGGTCGAATCAAATCTACGTTCGATTTCGTATGCCTCGACCGCGATTGTTGTCATGGCGATCCCTCGCGAACGGATTTTGCGAATGCCCAAGACGTTCGGCATCGTGGTCCCGCCGCGTGAACGTCGCTCGGTTCTTGCGGTGAGCTTCGCGAGCGAGAAGTTCAGCGGACGATCCCCCGATACTCATGTCATCATCCGATCCTTTGTCGGTGGCGTTCTCCATCCCGAAATTCTGGAGAACGATGACGGGGCTATTGTCCAAATTGTCGCCCGCGAGCTTGCCGATCTGATCGGGCTCGACGATTTTCAAAATGTTCAGCAGCACGCGGCATTCGTCAAAGTCGTCCGCTGGAATAAGGCGATGCCACAATACGAAGTCGGTCACCTCGATCGGGCCTCAGCGATACGCTCCGGAATCGACCAGATCCCCGGCGTCGAGTTGATGACCAACGCCATTGGCGGCGTCGGAATCGCTCCTGTCATCGGAGCGGCCGAACGAACCGCCCGCCGGGTCGTCGCGCACGTTACTCGCAACGGGCCAATGAATCCGACCCGCTAGGGCATTTCAAATGTTGACGTACCTGTTCGCAGTGGCTGGATCGTCAGATATGCGGTTCCCCCGAAAGCTGGCATCATCGATGACGTCTTTTTAGGTAACGCTCCACCGCGGCATTTATCCCATGGAAATTCCGGTCGCTGGCTTCATCCTCGATCGCGTGATAGCCGATCTGAAACCACGGGAAGCGATTGAAAGAGGTTTTTTGAGCGTTGTCCGTCGCTTGCGTGGCCGGAACGCCCTAAACCGTTGACAAAAAATCTCGCTATTCCCCCCGGATTCAGTTGCAAACCCACTAGGCTCCGGCGTCTCAGACGTTTAAACTGCCTCTAACGAGAATCATTCTCAACTAGAAGATTTCCCTCCTTCGCCCCGATCTCATTGGCAGCCCTACGCTTATGTTCAGCGAAATCACCTTGGATCACTTCATCGGCACCACCGGTGAGATCGCACGCTTGGATCTTCCCGAAGCGTGTGCGATTCGGCTGAAGTCACTCGGTTTATTCGAGGGACAACAGGTGCAGCTCGCCCGAGGCGGCAACCCGATGATCGTGAAAGCAGCTGGCGGAAAAATCGCAGTTGCCGGCGACATCGCCAAAGGCATTTACATGCGAGTGGCTCATTCATGAGCACTTCGGTCGACTCGACCGAATCGGAATTCTCAGACGCGTCGGGGGACAAGAAGTCGGGCGACAAAGTCGTTGCGATGTTGGGCAATCCGAATGTCGGCAAAACGTCGATGTTCAACCGCCTGACAAATCTTCTTGCCAAAACATCAAACTTCCCTGGCACGACGATTGATCGTCGGATCGGCCGGGTTGAGCTGAGTAGCGGTAAGTCGATCACGCTGGTCGATCTGCCGGGAATGTATTCGCTCGAAGCATCCTCCCCCGAGGAAAAAGTCGCACGCGATTTCGTTCTCGGACAATCTGATCAAGTTCCCGATGCGGTTTTGATCGTCGTTGATGCAACGAACCTGCAGCGAACGTTGTTCGTCGCACGTCAAGCGTTGCAGCAGGGGCGACCGACACTCGTCGCGGTTAACTTTATCGAAGCGGCGCGTCGTCGTGGAATCGAAATTGACCTGAACACGTTGGGCCGAAAATTAGGTTGTCCGGTGGTCGGTGTTTCGGCGCGGACGGGCGAAGGTTTCGATCGCCTCAAATCACAGCTCGCCATCCTGCTCGCCGGACCCGCACTCCCGTTGTTGATCACGGGCGGCTCGCCGGAATGTCCGCCGACGCCCGCCGAAAATGTGTTGACAGTGATCACCGATGACGAGTCCTGCGGCTCTTGTCGTGTGTGTCCGTTCGCCGACGGACATCAATGGGCCTCCGCGCTCGCTCGCGAAAGTATCCGTGACGGCAGCGTCGTTTCGGACGAAACCGCTGACAAAGTTGACCAGTTCCTGACTCACCGGTTGATCGGTCCGATCGTATTTGCGCTGGTGATGGTAGTCGCCTTTTCGCTCGTCTTTTGGTTCGCGCAGGTTCCGATGGAATGGCTGGACAACGGCTTTGGAATGTTAGCGTCATGGGTTAGTCGCTTTTTGCCCGAAGGCGATATCCAGAGTCTGGTCGTCGATGGGATCATCGGCGGTGTCGGTGGCGTGATGGTGTTTCTGCCACAAATCTTCATTCTGTTCTTCATGCTCGCGCTGTTGGAGGATTCCGGCTATCTCGCTCGCGCCGTTGTTGTCGTCGACCGGTGGATGCGTCGTGTGGGGCTGCCTGGACAAGCGTTCGTGCCTTTGTTGGCCGCTCATGCGTGTGCGATTCCGGCGATCATGGCGACCAAGGTGATCGAGAGTCGTCGCGATCGATTGGCTGCGATCATGGTCATTCCGCTGATGACGTGTTCGGCCCGATTGCCCGTTTACACGATCATCGCCGCGATGCTGTTCCCGAGTACTCCCGTCTACGCCGCGATGTTGTTTGCGTCGGCATACGTGCTCGGCATGGTGGCCGCTTTTGTGGTCGCTTTCCTGCTGAAGCTCACCGTCCTGCCGGGTGAACCATCGCCTTTGATTTTGGATCTGCCGCCCTACCGAGCACCGTCGCTCAGAAACGCCTTGCGATATGCGTACGAACGCGGATGGATGTTTTTGCGTGATGCCGGGACGGTGATTCTGGTAATCTCGATGATCATCTGGGCGTTGTCGACCTACCCGAAACTCTCCGACGAAAGCTTTGCGGAAGAGATGTCGTCACGCAATGTCGCCGTGGATCAACTCAGTGAAGATGAGCTCGCGGGAGTCCGAGCGGCGGTGGATCAGGAACACGCGATCATCGGTCGGCTCGGACGTGTCGTCGCGCCCGTCTTTGAACCGATCGGATTCGATTGGAAGATCAGCGTCGGCGTCATGACCAGTTTCGCCGCACGGGAAGTCGTCGTTTCGACCCTTTCGATTCTTTACGGACTCGGGCCTGAACCGGACGACGAATCGAGTCTCAAGGATCGGTTGTCGTCGGCAACCTATGCTGACGGTCGCCCGGTATTCACCACTGCGACTTGTGTCAGTTTGTTGGTCTTCTTCGTGCTTGCGATGCAGTGCCTTCCGACGCAAGCGGTGACGAAGAAGGAAACCGGTTCCTGGAAGTGGGCGGCGTTTCAATTCGTCTACATGACACTGCTGGCGTACGCTGCGGCATTTGTCGCGTATCAGACGATCTCGATGATCAGCTAGCGGGGTTTGTCCTGCGAGCGGAGTTGGGCGACTCTCGCGGTCTGCGCACAACCACCAGGCCGCTTCGCTGCTGCGTTGGCCAACGATCCGCATGTGTTTCGATTCGCGAATTCGTGGCGGGGCAACCACAGTTAACGGATCGAGATTTCGGCGTTCATTCCCAGGAGTCGCTCAATCAAAGATTAGCTCATCCGCAGGGCTCCAGCGCATTGTCTCCATAATTGTTCGAGGTAATCGTGCTTGATTGCGCGCCGGATCGGCGACCGGGTGCACCATCGCTTCGGTTTCCATCGTCAGGTCGATGCGAGTTCCGTCTTCGCACTGCAGAACCGGGTGGGCATAACCTTCGAGAGGACGACGAATCACCTCGGCAGTCATTTCTTGGTTGAACTGAACGCGACTGCCTAACGGGAACAATGACTCGACTCGCAAGAACGCGCGTACCACCTCGGGATCGAACAATCGATAGCGAGCTTGGTACAGGATGATTCCGAGCGCATCGTGGGGCACCAATGCGCTGCGGAAACTTGTCCCGATCGTCAGTCGGAGATACGTGTCGCAGACGTTGAGAATCCGTGCATACAGATTCGCACGCTTGCCTTCGATGCCAAACGGGTAACCCGATCCGTCGAACTGTTCGTGAACTTGCTCAATGGCGATCAGAACTGAACGCGGAATCTCAGAGACTTCACGCAAGCAATTCGATGAATTGATTGGATGTTTGCGGTATTCCCACATCTCTTCGTCGTTGAGCGGGCCGCGACCGGGAATGATCAATCCCGGGTCCATCGTGTACAAGCCGATGTCGTGCAATAAGCCGGTGGTTCCGATTTCCAGAATGGTCGGTCCGTCGAGTCCCAGTTCAGTGCCGACCGCCATCCCGAGTACGCTGAGTTTGACGCTCCGGTCAGTAAGCGACATTGATTCTCCGGCCGAGATCACGTCAGCGACGGTCTGGTCGTGGTCGTCGACGATCGCGCTGGCGAACGCTGCTGACAGATTTTTGAGTGCTTCGATCGTTTGTAATTTACGGCTGCTAATCTCAATACGAATTTGTTCGAATTCGTCTCGTGCCAGCTTCACATGCCCACGCAAGACTTCGCGGCGAGATAGGTTGATCGATTCGTGATGCCGGTTGACTAGGTTCTGCTTTAGGGGAATGCCTTTTGCCCATTTTGACGGGTGACCGTTGCGAAACGTCTCGTCTTTCCTTGGCGATGCATTGCTTCTTCGCCGTCGTTGATTCGGTTTCTCGGTTGAAATGTCACGACGGCGTAGTGTGTCAATTTCCTCGGCGCTGACTGCGAGTTCCTCGATATCACGATCGATCAACCCCTGAATCAATTCAGCGGTGATCGTCGTCCCTGCTCCTAAAAGAAGCAGTCCGTTATCGTCCTCGAGTGGAAAGCGACAAACGGCGCCGACGTGCAACTCGTCGATCGGCAACATCACCATGTCGCTATTTCCTTTCGCAGTTTTCACCGCGTTGTACATCGTTTGCCCCGATAGCAAGGAAAAATGGCTCGGCTCCATAGAAACGTGAAAAAATCGCCCCTCATAGTGCCGTCTGATAGAAGTTAGGTTTTTCCTGACGCACAATTTGCAGGCGTGACATTTCCGCACAGCAATCAATCATCGGAGTGCGGTCGCCAGTCCGGTGACGCGGGTCGTGGCGATTAGGTGAATCGACTGGTACCGGATGTTGCAAAATTGTTCGACCACGTATCCGTCATAATCACTTTTCTCGCTGCAACTGTATTGTCGCGGAAGGCCTGGTACTGAGCTCCCTGGCAACCTCATGACGGTATCGAGACGTGGCCAGATCGAGGCACGACCCTATCGCATAGCCACCTTATTCGTCACGCAGTCGCATTGCCTGCGCGTGCGCGGCGACAACGAAACGCCTGCCGTGGAAGCGATTCGTTTTTGTGAATGACATCGGTTTTTCAACGGTAGCTCTGTTCGCAAGGACGTGATCCACCGTCGGGCGACGTTGGCGACAACAATGATGGAAATGCTCTCGTCAGGCGAGCGACGCGAGACATCGTTCCGTCTGACCTCGGGCCATGCATGCATCGAAATATTGAGAGTCGACGACGACCGCGGCCTACTGCTTCTTGTCCTGCGCCTTGAATGCACGCTCCGAAAACGGAGTCTTAGAGCGATTCGATGGAGGAATGTATGGATAGCTGACCAGGAATTGGTTTTCATCAATCAGATTGAAAAGGTAGTGCGTCGTTCCGGGCGGAAGCGTCGCTGTCACGCGATTGCCGTCCAGCGTCGCGGGCATTCGATACCACTCCTCGTAACGGTGGCCTCCATTGTCGGTGTAAATCAAGTTTGCTTTGACGACCTTCGCCCCATTTTCCTCGATCGTCGCCCACACACTATCGCCATCACGTCCGTGATCGATCGGTCGGCAAACCTTGTTATCGTTGGGGAGGCCCTTGGGGAGTTTCGAGTTCAGCAAGGGAGGGCTCGCCTTGCTGTCACTCAGTTTCTCCTCGAGTTGTCGATCCAAGGACTGGGCCAGTTCTGGCATTTTTGCCGCTAAGTTATTGGCTTCCTCAATGTCCACGCGTTGATTGTCCGCGTCATAGAGCTGGTATAGCTCCAATGGAACGTTGCCTTTCAATAAAACATCGTTCCAGTTCCGGATCAGTTTGTAACCGCCGACGCGGATCGTGGACTGCATCGAGGAATGGGGGAAGTGCCAAAACATCGTATCGCGTGCTTCTCCGTTTTGGTCGACGATCCGCGATGCGTCCGTTAGATCCGAGTTCAGGAACGGTGACAAGTCCGCACCATCAAACTTAACTCCGTCGGGGGTTCGTGTTTTCGTCCAGGCCAAGATCGTTGGATAGAAATCCAACCCATTCGCCATCGCTTCCGTTTCGACTCCTTCGGCAATGCCGGGGCCACGGATCAGTAAAGGAACACGAACGCCGCCCTCCTTCGCGTTGATCTTGCCTTTGTCGAGCGGATAGTTGTCGGTAATCACTTCTCCCGGATGCCGCTCCATTCCGCCGTTGTCGGATGTGAAAATCACGTACGTGTTTTCGCTCAGCATGTGACCCGGCCAACGCGGATCCTCCGTGTTATCCAGGTAGTGGAAGATCCTGCCGACGTAGTAGTCGAGCATCTCGACCATTGCCCCGTAGAACGGATTCTTCTGCCCTTCGATTTCCCAGTGCCCAGGATCGGTGGGGAACGGAACGTCCATTTTTTCGCAGTACTTCTTCAGCAATCGTTCGCATCGCGTGTGAATGGGAGCGTGAACGAGCCAAGTCGCGTGATAGAGAAAGAATGGTTTCGACTTATTCTCTTCGAGGAACGTGAGGGCATCCGCCGAATTCTGGTGAAACGGAAATCCGTTTTCATCGAGACGATAGGGATCGTTTTCGTCGTTCGTGGCAAAGCCCGACAATCGATTCGGACGTGCTGTCTTCGTGACACCGCGGTCTGCCCTCGTGTAGTCGAATCCTTGGTCGTCGGGTTGCGGAAAGGCATTGTGGTTAATCGCAACATGCCACTTGCCCGCGTGTCCCGTCGTGTACCCGTTTTCCTTTAACGCTTCGGCAATCGTCACGTCGCTCAGTGGCATTCGACCGCTGTACCATGGCGAGATCAGTGCCGAGTTGGCGTTGTACGCCGACGGTGGTGCTCCACCGACGACGTGCGTTTTCTGTGCTCGTGCGGGATGTTTTCCTGACAGGATCGCGGCCCGCGACGGGGCGCACGTGGGTGCCGGTGAATACGCTTGCCAGAACTTGACTCCCTGGCCGGCGAAGCGATCGAGGTTGGGAGTCTCGTAAGGACATGGCTCATCAATGTCGTAGCACCCCACATCCTGCCAGCCGAGGTCGTCAGCCAAGATCAGCACCACATTCGGTTTGTCAGGCCGGTCGTCCGCTAACACATCGGCAGCACCGATTGCCGTCGACACTGTCAAACAAAACAGAAGTACTCGCAGGGGAATCGTCTGGCACACGGGAACTGTCCTATCAAGAGTCAAGAATGGTCGGGTTGCAGATGTCGGAACGCTCGAAGTTTTGAACGTTCCTTTACGATTCACTTCTGTGGATGATCACGCAGTGACGAAAAAGTCATTGCGTTTGGTTTGGGGGGCAACGTCTCTTTCCATTCTGAAATCTTCTTAAGCAATTGCGAAACAATCTCTGGATGAGATTCCTTGAGATCGTTTTGCTCATAGGCATCGTCCACAATGTCATACAGTTCGACGTGCGACGCATCATGGTTGGTCAGGAGTTTCCAGTTTTGATCCACGACGCAAAAGGCGACCCAGTGATGCGGGTTGCCTTGCGTGGGTGTCCCCTTGTTTGCCATCTTCCAGAACAGGGGTTGGGCTCGACCCGTTTTGGTTTCTCCGAGTAATCCGTTCAATTGGCTGATCCCATCGGGGGCGTAGCCTTCGGGCAGTTTCGCGCCGGCGACTTCGCAGAGCGTCGGCAACAAGTCGACTGCGGAAATCATCAGTTGATCCTCCACTTTTCCGGCGGCGATTTTTCCCGGCCATCGCGCCAGAAACGGCACGTTAATGCCACCCTCAAAGAGTGACGCCTTATAGCCTTTGCGGCCCGACGTGATTCCCTTGGACGCAGCGATGCCGTAGCCCGCTCCTGTCGCAGTGTCGTACATCAACTCCAATTCCTGGGCCGATTTTGCGCGAGCGGGGCCGTTATCGGAGCTAAAAATGACAAGTGTGTTGTCGGTCAAATTCAACCGATCCAGCGTGTCGAGAACTTCTCCGATGCGTTCGTCCGCGTGTGCGAGCACGGCCGCGTAGATTTCATCCGCCTCGTCCAAGCCGCTGTCGCGATAGGCCCAGCGGTATTTCGGAATCACGTGAAACGGTGTGTGTGGTTCGTGAACCCACAAGTTAACGAAGAAGGGTTTGCCTGAATCGACGCTGCTCTCGATGAAATCGATTGCGTTGTCGGCGTCTTCGTGTACGGGCATTTGTTCCCCCGAGCAATTGAACGCACCATAACGGTCATAGCCGTATTCGCCGGGTGACGGGGAGTCCGGAATCATGTCATTGGAAAGGTGCCATTTCCCAAAATGGGCAGTCGCATATCCTGCGGATTGCAAGAGTCTCGGCATCGTCACCGCGTCGGTGTCGAGCCAGTCGGGCATGTTGCGTTTCGCGTTACTGGGGACCCAAGCAAAGTGCCCATCGATGTTGAAACGTGCCGGGAAATGCCCCGTCATCACGGCCGTACGGCTCGGTGAGCACACGCCACTGGCAACCGTGAAACGATGGAAGTCCGTGCCCTCGCGAGCCAACCGGTCGATGTTCGGCGTCTTTACATAGGGATGATCGTGACAGCTAAGGTCACCCCACCCCCAATCGTCCGCAAAGATGAAGAGAATGTTGGGTTTCGTTGTCGCTGCATCGTCGGCAGACACGATGCAGGCATTTTGCCACGCGAACGCGAAACAAATGAGCAACGTGATCAACACCGGGCGTGACATTCGTTTTCTCATGGGTGAACCTTTTTTGTTCTCGTTGTCTTTGTTCGAGCAGAATGATCTCGGGGATTCGTATTTCGACGATCAAAATCGTGCTGCCGTTCTGCGATGAGCGGCGATCTTTGCTTGCCGACACGAACGCAGACCAGTGAAAGCTCCTGTTGTGTGTCTCGCTGTGGTTTCAAGTGGTCTCAAACTATGCGGGACGTTGACATTGCTTATCGGCGCTAGGGGGAAGGTGGGGTGTGGGGGAGGATGGCACGGCGTAAGGAACTTCCTTCTCGAGTTGCCGTCGCGGCAATCAACACCGCATGGCGACGACAAGGAGGCGTGTGAAAGCGAGGCATGTGAATGCAGTCCACTTGAAAACCATTCTCAATCGGCAAGAAGCCGCATTCGATGACGTTTTCCGCCACTGCGATGCGTATTTGCGTCACCGGTGTGTGGGTTCAGGGGGCATTGTAGTGGAGGCGTTGTGGGTCAGGTGACCGTTAAGCGAGGGTGGTGGATGTTGGTATGATGATTCGCGACAGCGGTGGCCTGTGTCGGGAAAAGATTTTTCGCCGAGCCGATTCCTGTAAACCAAAGTCGATACACTCCATTAAAATGATCGTTGCGTATTGACTGCCGAGTGAATGCGGACGGTCGCTCGCGACGGCAGAGACCGTGATGAAATCGGTGCTCTGAGTAAAACGGCATTGTATCGTGCGAGTCGATTTTGCCCGTGCGGGCAGAAGTGCAATGGGATGTCAGAGCACCGTTTCCGATCACACGCGTCCGATTCCCTACACCAACCCCTTGATGAATCATGCTCATGATTACGCGAATCGTCACACTGCTTTTGATCCTGTCGACCTCGATTGTCGCGGCGGATCAACGTCCCAATATCGTGATCATCATGGCCGATGATCTCGGATACGGTGATGTCACTTGTTACGGGGCGACGAAGATTCAAACGCCCAATATTGATGCGTTAGCAGCCGAAGGCATCATGTTCACCGACGCGCACGCGGCCGCATCGGTATGCTCGCCATCGCGATACGGTTTGATGACAGGCCGCTCCCCGTGGCGTCTGCATCGGAAGGGAAATGGCTACAAACTCGAGCCCGGCCGCATGACGCTCGCATCGTTGGTGAGGCAACACGGATACCAGTCGGCAGCCGTTGGCAAGTGGCATCTCGGATACGGGGGGAACTGGGAGGCGCCGTTAAGCCCCGGGCCGCTCGAAGCCGGCTTCGATTATCACTTTGGTGTTCCCACCAATCACAATGACAAGTACCGAGCCTTCGTCGAAAATCATGACTTCGTCGGCCTCGAACCCGGCCAGAAACTCGAGGTTGTCAAAGGTCAAGTGTTTCCGTCGGGCTTAGCGGAACCTCGCGTCGAAGACCAAGTCGACACGCGGCTCACTGCCGAAGCGATCAAGTTTATTCGAAAGAATGCCGAGAATCCGTTCTTCCTTTATTTCACACCATGTGCGCCACACACTCACGTGACACCGGCGGCCAAGTTTCGTGGAACGAGCCAAGCGGGCATGCTCGGTGATTACATCCAGGAGCTTGATTCTCATGTTGGTGAGATCGTCGACACGCTCGATGAACTCGGGATCGCCGACAACACACTGCTGGTCTTTACCAGCGACAACGGCAACAGCCCGAAGGATTTCAAGGGCACTCAAAACACCGTTTTGAACTTGGCCGATGATTCGCACAACATCCGTGAAAAATTCAAAACGGCAAAACTCGACGCGCGAGCGCTGGGGCACTACACCAATGGTCCCTGGCATGACGGAAAAGGCTCGCCTTACGAAGGCGGGCATCGCGTCCCGTTCATTGTCCGCTGGCCGGGAAAGGTCACTCCCGATTCGATGTCGACGCAGTTGCTCATCCTGACGGACATGATGGCGACCATGGCAGAGATTCTTGACTCCCCACTGCCCGATGCCGCGGGGGAGGATTCCTTCAGCATCGTACCTGTGTTGCTGGGTACGGAACCGAAGACACCGCTGCGCGAGGTCGCGTTCGTTCAAGGTGACACGAAAGACAATGCGATCGCGATCCGGTCTGACGATTGGAAATTGATCGAATCGCACGATAAGGGAACCAAGTCCCACGAACTGTTCGACTTGTCCGAGGATCGAGCCGAATCGAAGAACCTCGCCAACAGCAATCCTGAAGTGATTGAGCGATTATCGGCGGCGCTGGCGAAGGCACGCGCGGACGGGCGGACACGACCGACTCAATAACATGTCGGCCGCGAGTCCGCAGTAGGGCGTTTAGAGAATCCGCTAGAATCGAGGTCGCTACCGTCATCGGACGGTATACCACGTCTTGGCAAACGTAGTGATCTCAAGAGAATCACGCTATTTGCAGAAACACGCAGGAGTCCGTAATTTCCACGGCGCGTGTTCGATGTGTCGTCGCTTTGTATCGCCCCTATGCAATGTCAACGCGCGTGATGGTCACCCGGTCCCGCGGGCGAAACGCGGATGGACTGAGACTTCTCCAACCGTAGGATTCCCTTCGACCTAAGGGCGTTCGATCCACGGGTTTTCGGACTTGCTAATTCGAACATTCTCTTTCAAGAAATCGACGATGCCTGGGATCACGGTAGACTCATCGTTGATGAGTGCCGGCCCGCTCAGGTTGGTTGCTGGCAGAAGCATCGAGAACCCCGAAGCGGCTCCGCGGTTGAGTTTCTTCTTCACCGTTTCAAGTCGGCTGCCCATTCGTTCGGACTCCTTGCCCTGCGAGCTCGCTTTGCCGGCCACGATCATGGTAGGAAGTCGAACCAGGTTCGCATCCGTCACAGGTGTGTTCATCGAAAGACCGTTTAGGTTTTTCTCAGGTGAGACGTAAACCATTGCCTTCACGTCCTGGCCTTGCTTCATTCGCCCGACGCTCGGAATTTTCCAATCTCGGGCTGCCCAGTAGCCAGCGAGGATTGCCCCTTCTTCGACACCGACCATGCACAACGCGTTAAGATTCAAGCGACCCGCATTGTTTTCTTCTTTCAAAAACTGCTTCGCTTCCTCGATGTCGTAACGCACGATCGCTTCGACGTCGCGGCGTCCCATCGTGCTGAGGTTGAATTCTTTCTCGGCGCCCGAACGGTCGGTGTACTTTTTGCTGTTTCCATGCCCGCGGTATTCGATCACCAGTACCGCAAAGCCTGCTTCTCGCAGCGAGACGCATAATTTCAGATACGGCGCACCTTGCCCTTTCCACTCATGAACGAGGATAACGGGAGCTCCCTCTTTGCCGAGTTTCGAGGGGAAATAGAACGAGTTCAGTTTGATGTTGTCTTTCGTCGTCAGAATTTCCGGCCGTGGCTTCAGCGCGGGATCCTCTTCTTCTTTCGCGCCTTTTTTACCGCGGGCTTGGGCAGCGACAGGAGACGACAGGAGCGAGACCGAGAACGCGGCAACTAGACCGAAAACGATGACGGTGGTTGTGCGGCAAAATCCGAAGCGTTGGCGAGGAATCTGGAGGTTAATTGGGCGACGTTGAGGCATCGTGATCCGTAGCGTGGGGAAATGGGGGGCGGCGACGAGGTTCGAACGAGAATAGCCCCTCATTCTAACTGAAATCGATAGTTGTTGCAGGCAATCGGTCCGGGTCGCACACTCGATCAAAATCGCACACTTGTCGACTGGACAAACGGTACGGATGTGCGACCACGCACTGTAATGTCAGTGCGTCAAACTGTCTCGACCGGCGACGGGCTTCGATTGCCCCCTAGGGTGGCGCATCAAGGTCGGCGTACGCCCCCACGCTGCCACGCCCTTATGGCGGCACCGAGATTGCAACAGTGCGCCGGGGAAAAGTGAACGCTATCTAGCTTCAGTACTGCTATTCCAATTCATCTGATGGAGCCGATTGAAACAATGTCTACCACCCTGCCGAACGCCCCCGTCGTATCGTCGCAGAAAGATCTGCAATCAAACGATCTTCCAACATCCAACCAAAACGAGGGCGACGCTTGGCGGCAATTTCGACCTGGGAATTGGGAGAACGAAATCGATGTTCGCGACTTTGTCCAAGCCAACTATACACCCTACGAAGGAAACGACCGCTTCCTCGCCGAGCCGACTCAACGCACTCGGCAACTTTGGGACGATTTGAAAGTCCTGCTCGAACAAGAACGCCAAGCGGGCGGTGTTCTTGATGCCGACACCGAAATCGTCGGAAAACTGACCTCGCACGGTCCCGGATACATTAACAAAGACCTCGAACAGATCGTCGGCGTTCAAACCGACGCACCTCTCAAACGGGCAATGCTCCCGTACGGCGGAGTGCGAATCGCACAAAAAGCACTGCTCGCACACGGCCGCGAAATGGACGCGGCGACGGCAGACATCTTTGCCAAACATCGCAAAACACATAACGATGGCGTGTTTGATTGCTACACATCAGACATTCGCAAGGCACGAAGTGCCGGGATCGTCACCGGATTGCCCGACGGTTATGGTCGCGGGCGAATTATCGGCGACTATCGTCGTGTCGCCCTCTACGGCGTCGATCGACTGATCGAGGACAAAAAACAACAGTTCCATTCGATCGAGGATTTCTCGTTCAGCGAATCATGGGTGCGTGAACGCGAAGAGTTGCAAGACCAAGTCCGAGCGTTAGCGGACCTGAAGAAAATGGCAGCCGTATACGGGATGGACATTTCCAAACCCGCCTCGAACGCCCGCGAAGCGGTCCAGTGGACTTACTTCGGTTACCTCGGTGCGATCAAAGAGCAGAACGGCGCCGCGATGTCGTTCGGACGCACCAGCAATTTCTTCGACATTTACTTCGAACGAGACATTGCTGAAGGAACGCTAACCGAAGAAGAGGCCCAAGAGATCATTGATCACTTGGTCATGAAAATGCGGATCGTTCGCTTCATTCGAACCCCCGACTACGACGAACTGTTTTCGGGCGACCCGACTTGGGTAACCGAGAGCATCGGAGGTGTCGGCGAAGATGGTCGACCCTTGGTGACGAAGACCAGTTTCCGAATGCTGCACACGTTGGTCAATCTCGGCACGGCTCCGGAACCCAACCTCACCGTCCTTTGGAGTGATAATCTCCCCGAGGCCTTCAAGGACTATTGTGCCAAAGTTTCGATCTCGACCAGTTCGATTCAGTACGAAAACGACGATTTGATGCGACCCTATTGGGGCGATGATTACGGAATCGCGTGCTGTGTTTCGGCGATGCGAATCGGCAAACAGATGCAGTTCTTCGGTGCCCGTGCCAACCTCGCCAAGGCGATGCTGTACGCGATCAATGGCGGTCGTGACGAAAAGAGCGGCGAACAGATCGCTCCTGAGACCGAACCGATCCGAAGCGAGTATTTGGATCTCTGGGAACTCGATGCGAAGTTTGACACGGTATTGGATTGGTTGGCCGAAACGTATGTGAAGGCACTCAATATTATCCACTACATGCACGACAAGTACTCGCCCGAGCATCTGATGTTCGCGTTGCACGATCGCGAAATCTATCGCACGATGGCAACCGGAGTCGCCGGATTGTCAGTTGCAGCGGACTCCTTGTCGGCGGTTAAAAACGCACGCGTTCGAATCATTCGAAACGACGAAGGGTTGGCCGTCGATTACGAAGTCGAAGGTGACTATCCCGCGTATGGCAACAACGATGACAAAGTCGATTCGATTGCTTCGGAATTGATGGAACGTTTCATGGAAAAGGTTCGCCGACAACCGATGTACCGCGGCGCGGTGCCGACACAATCCGTGCTGACGATCACGTCCAACGTTGTCTACGGCAAGAAGACTGGCAGTACGCCAGACGGTCGAAAAGCCGGTGAACCGTTCGCCCCTGGAGCGAACCCGATGAGCGGCCGTGACAAGAAGGGTGCGATCGCGGCAATGGCCTCTGTCGCCAAAATGCCTTACGAACACGCTCAAGACGGTATCTCCTATACGTTCTCGATCGTTCCCGACGCGCTCGGCAAAGACGCCCAAATGCGACAAGACAACCTTGTCGGTTTGTTAGATGGATATTTTGCTGAATCAGGGCACCATATTAACGTCAACGTGTTCGACCAAGACACGCTTGTTGACGCCATGGATCATCCTGAAAAGTACCCGCAACTAACGGTCCGGGTATCGGGCTATGCGGTGAACTTCATCAAGTTGACTCGAGAACAACAGCTCGATGTGATCAATCGAACGTTCCATAGTACGATCTAGTGTTGTTTTTAAGCTAAGCTTAAAAGGGTCTTAGAACCGGATGACTCGCGTTTTGCCGCTGAAGTAACTAGCGGTACGACGCGAGCCGTCCGGTCTCGCCTTGAAATTACTTGCGGGCGTGGTGGCCCGCCTTTACTTTGCTCATCACACACTAGTTCGAATTAATGGAAGATCGGATACATTCCCTCGCTCACCACGATTGCGATTCTGGGGCATCGTTGCAACACAGTTGCTCGCTTGACCCATCAATCGCGTGTGAACGCGAACGCCCCCAGGAAGTGGTCGCAGCGGAAAAGGCGTCCGACTCGTCGACGTCCCAAAACGGTTATATTCACTCCATCGAAACATGCGGTACTGTTGACGGCCCTGGCCTGCGGTATGTGATGTTCTTGAGCGGATGTCCGCTGCGTTGCCTGTACTGCCACAATCCGGATGCACAGGGCAAACCGCACGGTGAGATAAGAACATCGGAATCGGTGATTAAAGAAGTCCTGCGATACCGCAACTTCATTCGCCGTGGCGGTATCACAATCAGCGGTGGCGAACCGATGATGCAGAATGAATTCGTGCATGATGTGTTCCGCCGAGCCAAAGCCGAAGGCATTCATACCGCCTTGGATACTTCAGGATTTTTGGGGCACCGAGCGTCAGATGCAATGCTCGAAAGCGTCGATCTGGTATTGCTGGATATAAAGGGGTCGGATCCCAAAACTTATCGCGAAACCACGGGCGTCGCTCTTCAGCCGACTCTCGACTTTGCACGGCGGCTCAGCGATCTTGGTAAATCGATGTGGATTCGATTCGTGCTGGTACCCGGATTGACCGATGATGAAACCAACGTGCGGGGCGTCGCCAAGTTCGTCGCGGGACTGAAATCCGTCGAACGCGTTGAAGTTCTGCCGTTCCACAAATTGGGCGAATCGAAATACGAACAACTCGGGATGCGATATCAACTTGGTGACACACCCGCGCCGACGTCAGGACAAGTTGCCCGCTGCAGAGAGATTTTCTCTACTGAAGGGGTGACGACTCATTAGGTTAATTCGCTGCTCTTTTGCTTCGTGGCGAGGGAGATATCCGCGTCTTGTGTATGAGCCGTTTAGAATGTTTTTGAGACATTGGGCCAATGGATTCGTTGGCGGAAGATTTTGATGAGTTGCGCGGCTTTAATGTATAGGCTTCGGCGTGGGGATTATGGATTGACGCAAGTGTTCTTTAGCCTCACTATTTTCTACATCAACAGACCGCGAGAATGAGTGCGCATCGGTGACGAGCGTGCGGGCTATCGACGTTACCACATTTTAAAATACCGGACGGCCCGTGCCCGATGCCCCCCGTTTGAAAGCCACGCAAGTGGTTTGCAAGCGGTAAGGTGCGGGTCGTTCGTGTTCTCCACCGTAAGGTCACCTGATTGGTCGCAAATCCGATTTGTTCCCGTGAGTGGTGATTGCCCCCGCGCAGCGTGTGATCGGATGGGGCAATAACGCAGGTCTATTCGTTGTGTACCGAGAGTCGGTCCCTTGCTAGACTTCTCGCCCGAATGCTTCGGTCGGCTACGGGTTTGAGACCGTATTGGACTGCATCGGTCGCGACGCTTTGTCGTTTCGGACGCTCGGCATGGAAGCATCGAATTCGTATCGCGTAATTTGCCGTAATGGCATGCCGACAGCACCCTGTGAAACGCTCATGACGCCGCCACTCCAACGATGCCTTCGCTGTTACCGACCGCACCGGATGTGCTTTTGTGACGCCATCGTACCGGTTCGCAATCAAACCTCGGTTCTGATTCTGCAGCATCGTCGCGAACGGTTTCATCCTTTTAACACCGCGAGGATTGTTCACGAATCGTTAGAACGTTGCGATTTAATGGTGGCGTACAACGCTGAACTCGCTGATCAATTTCAGCAGGCTGCGTTGCCTGAAAACACGGGCCTTTTGTATCCCGGTGCCGACGCAAGACTATTGAGCGATCTGCCTCCCTCGGATCGTCCCGAACATTTGGTCATTTTAGATGGCACCTGGCATCAAGCGAAAACGCTGTTTCGTGATATACCGCGATTGCAAACTCTTCCGCAGTATTGTCTAGCACCATCTTCGCCGGGACGATACCGAATCCGTCGCGAACCCAACGAACATGCATTGTCGACCCTCGAGGCAACGGTGTCGGCGTTGATGGCGTTGGAGCCAGAGAACAGTGAGTTGCCACTCTTGATTGATGCCTTTGACCGAATGATCGGTGATCAACTCGGGCGTCATGCCCCGACCGTCGACGAGCCGCCCAAAACGAATTGGCGAAGAAACGAGAAACGCAGACGCGGATCCGCGAATGTGCCTCGTGTTCTCGGCGGTGATCTGAATCGAGTCGTGGTGGCATATGGAGAAAGGGACAACCATCGGCCTACACCGATTTACTGGACCGCAGTTCGGTTGGGCACCGGAGAGCGATTCGAGTGTGCGATTGAGTCGGATTCTTATGACGAATCGCAGTTCATGGATCACCTGCAACTCGATCAACAGGTTATCGAACGAGCGATCAGATTGGACGAATTTCGTAACGCTTGGCGAGCGTTCCTCGAGCCTGGCGATCATATCGCGATGCGTCATCATGGGACCGCCCGCTTACTTGCCGAGGCCGACGCTGAGTTCGCGCCGACGGTTATCTTGAAGGCGGTCAACGCGCCGGGGGCCCGGATGGACGATCGAGACAAGCCGATCCCGCCGGGCCGATCACGGGCGTCGGTGCGATTGCAAGCCGCAGTCGATTTTGTCCGTCAACTCAATTCGCTGTCTCAGATCGTTGACCCGCAATCCGTAGCACCTGTTTGAAATGCGATAGCGGGAAAAAGTGGTCACCCACCATCATTTGCATTCTGAAATCGGCAGTGGTGTGCGATTGCCAGTTCTGCATTTGCGCGGGCGTGATGCGAGTGTCATCCGTGCCCGCGAGAGCCGTGATCGGAATGTCGATCACCTCGTCTATGGATGCTTGGTAGGACTCCAGCAGCGTTAGATCCCGGCGAACGGTGGGCAGGAACATACGCATCGCCTCTTCGTTCTCGCGGAGTGCTTTGGGCACGCCGCCGTAGCGAAGGTCCAGCTGCTCGGCGAATTCCCGGTCGCTCAAATGAACGATTGAGTCGCATCTTGAAATCCGATCCGGCGACGACATCGCCATCACGACCAACCCGCTCGCTTGGCGGCGCTTCGCCACGCAGTACGCCAGCAGTGCGCCGAAACTGTGGCCGACCAAAATGGGCGGTTGTTCGTTCACGGGGAGTTCGGCAACCAAGGCGTCCACCAATTCGTCGAGCGTCTCCGACATCGGATCGGCGAAACGTGCCTCTCGACCAGGAAGAGTTGCGACAAAGAGATTCGTGTGCGGTGGAGTCTGGCGGGCGGCACGGATCAGGGGGGAACATCCGCCGCCGGCATGCGGAAACCAGATGATGTTCTCAGTCGAGGCGATTCGCTCGCCGACGCGACGATACCACTTCGAAGGTTTGTCGGAGGTCATAAACAGATTTAAAATTCAGGTCTGCGACGGGCGGAAGAGGGCGTGACGATGGGCAGGAAATCGCGTTGCGAAACGCACGGGCGGCTGGATGTGGGTGTCAAACGAGGCAAGACGGGAGGGTTACGCATGCCTGGGTTGGGCGTTTGTGTGTGAAAGAATGCAATCGTTCGAAGGATTGGCTTCTCAACCGCCCCGAATGGGTTTTATGCTGTAACACGATCGGCGGCTTCACGCTGCCTGACAGATCGACCGCGATCTTTAGCGAGCTGTTTTCTACTCGATTCACCTCGGATTACCTACCGCCCATGCACCGGAACACAGACTCGGCTGTTCACCCTCTTTCGCACCGACCGTCGTTGGTGCACGTGCTCCGAGAGCGAGCGTCACGGCACCCCGATCGAGCCGCGTTGTCGTTCATCGATGACGACCAAATCGAGACGACGCTCACGTACGCCGGTTTGGAATCGCGTGTCTTTGAAGTGGCAAACCGTATTCTCGCACCGGGATCCGACTCGAATCCACGACCAGAACAATCTCAGGCCGGTGTACGTCCGCAGCCGGGCGACCGAGCGTTGCTGTTGTTCCCACCCGGTCTCGAATTCATTGTCGGGTTGCTCGCGTGTCAGGCCAGCCGCGTGGTGCCGGTTCCGACTTGTTTTCCGAAACCCGGTCGCGCGATGCCGCGGTTAGACGCAGCGGCCAAAGATTGCCTTCCGAGTTTGCTGCTCGCCGATTCGAAAACGATCGACGGTATCGATGCCAAACGTATCAGCGACGCGGTCATGGATCTGCGGTTTGTCGCAACCGATGCCACCGTCGTAGCGAAAAACGCATCGCCTGATCGGACTCAAACGGCCGCCGGGCCGACCCAATTGCTGGCGGAATCGATTGCCAACAACCGTTTGTCGGACCTTGCGTTCTTGCAATACACGAGCGGGTCGACCAGTTCGCCCAAAGGCGTGATGGTGTCGCATGAGAATTTGCTGACGAATTTGGAATCGATCCGTAAGTCGTTCGGGCTGACGGTTTGCAACGACGCGGATGACGATCTCACTCGCGGTGTTTTCTGGCTGCCGCACTACCATGACATGGGACTGATCGGTGGCATTCTCGAGACCATTTTTATTGGCGGCCACACGACGTTAATGTCACCTCGTTCGTTCCTGGCCAAACCGCTGCGTTGGTTGACTGCGATCGCGGATCGAAAGGCAACGGTCAGTGGTGCACCGAATTTTGCGTACGAGCTGTGCATCGATCGCGTTTCACCCGACGAAGCTGCGGAGATCGACTTGCGTTCATGGCAGGTTGCCTTCTGTGGCGCCGAGCCGATTGCGGCGGCAACGCTCGATCGATTTGCCCAGCGTTTCAAGGTCTCGGGTTTTCGTCACGAGTCGTTGTTGCCCTGCTACGGCTTGGCCGAGGCGACTTTGTTGGTGGCGAGCGACCGAGCGGCGACACCGTATCGAAAACTGCGGCTCGACCGAGATGGCTTGCGGGCCGGACGTGTCACTCCTGTTTCTGACGATCACCCACGGAATCTGACTCGCGCTATCGTCGGTTGCGGTCAGCCTGCCGGTGACATGCAAATCGAGATCGTCGACCCGGTGCGGCGAACGCGGGTGAACGAAGGCGAGATTGGCGAAGTTTGGCTTTGTGGGCAATCGATCGCTCGAGGTTATTGGCAGCGTGAAGACGATAACGAGGTGCAGTTTCGTGCTTCGATCAATGACGACGCAGACGCGCGCGAGTTTCTTCGCACCGGTGACTTAGGATTCGTTCACGGTGGTGACCTCTTCATCACCGGACGCTGCAAAGACGTGATCATTTTGCGTGGTCGCAACTATTACCCGCACGACATCGAAGCGACGATCCATCAGGCACTCGGCGAGGACGCGGTACGGTGCGTTGCCGTCGCGACGGATGCCTTTGTCGGCGATGCAATGTCTGTGATCGTTGAGGTGGCACGCCACGTCGACGATGTCAGGCTGCCCGAGATCGTTCGCCGCGTCCGGCGCCGAATCATCGATGAACATGAAGTCGATGCCCGGCAAGTCGTTCTGGCTCGGCCCGGGGCAATCCCGATCACAACGAGTGGTAAGTTAAAACGGTCAGAGTGTCGTCGTTTGCTGCAGTCGGACGAGATCGCGGCTCGATATCAATGGATGCGATCCATCATTACCGACGACAGCGTCGCGACTCAATTGCCGCCGTTGCCCGAACATGTAGATGAGCGAACCATTGGGAGTGCCATCGACCAGATTCAGTCATGGTTGATGGCGTGGTTGGTTGCGCGGTGTGGGGCGATCCCAGGGCACGTTACACCGGAGACTCCGTTTGCCGAACACGGGCTCGATTCCATGGCGGCGGTCGAATTAAGTGGTGAATTGGACGATTGGTTAGGCGTTGAATTGACGCCGATTTTGGCGGCGAATTATCCAACTCCAGCACAACTAGCAGTTTATCTCGCTGAGGAAATGCGAGGAGCCGCAACCAAAGCCGACTCCGGCCTCGTAGGAAATTAGAGTATGCTGATGGTGTTCGTTCAGTCATCTGTCCTTGAATTGCATAACCTGTGCCCGCATCAGACTCCACAGTACTTCGCTACACACAGACGGACCCGGATGTCCGGTTGATGTTACGTGTGCGCGACGGCGACGCGGGAGCATTCGAAGAACTGGTCCGGCGATATCAACCTCGGTTGGTGCGATTGATGCATCATCTCGCACCGCATACCGACCTCGCCGAGGATTTGGCTCAGGAAACGTTTCTTCGCGTGTATCGCGCGCGGGATCGTTATGAACCAGGGGCGAAATTTTCGACGTGGTTGTTCACGATCGCAGGCAACGTGGCTCGAAACGCGAAGCGAACCGTGTCGCGACGGCACGAAGTGAGTGAAGGCGACGCGCCGCGATCGGCCGGTGCCGAACGGGACGGCGACGATGGCCCCACGCTCGCAGCGACCGCGTTGGAAGCCAGTGGATTGATGCCGGTCCGTGTGGCCGAAGGCGATGAACGTGCCCGCTTGGTTCGCGCCGCGGTAGCTTCGCTGGGCGAGCGGCAACGGATGGCGTTGATCTTGTCGCGATTCGAAAACATGAGCTATGTCGAGATCGCCGATGCGATGGACCTGAGCACCAAGGCTGTGAAGTCGTTGTTGAGCCGGGCCCGAGTCAGCCTCAAGCAAACGCTCGAGTCTTACATGGAGAGCGGCACGCTGGAACAGGATTTCCATACGTCGGTCAGTCTTCCGTCGATGTCGAGCATGATTGACAAGTACCGCGGTTCGGACGACGCCTCCGCATCTGATGATCTCAAGGCGTCGCCGGACGAAGGGGGCAGCGACCAATGACTGAGCCCGAAATCATTGATTCCGACGATGAACTGCTGGTCGCGTATCTCGACGGAGAGTTGGCGCGTGAGGAACGCGATGCGGTGGAAAACCGTTTAATCGGTGAAGAGCCGCTTCGGCAACGTTTGCAAGATTTGCAGCGGAGTTGGGACATGCTGGAATGGCTGCCCAATCCGATCCCAGACGAGAAGTCCGTTCAAACGACGCTGCAATTGGTCGTCGCTGACTTGAATCCGACCGGCGATCGATCCTCCCGTAGCAAGAGCAGCGACACGATAGCGTTGAGTCACGACAAGCGTCGAGCATTCGGCGGGTGGTTGCCGCTATTGGTTCCGCTTCTCGTGGCCGCGATCGCGTTCGGCGTGACGCGTTGGCGTCAGATCAAGGACATCCGCAGCCAACTCGCGGACTTCCCGGTCGCGATGGACATGGATGCTTACGCGATCGGTAAAGATGCCGATTTGGTCAACGATTTAATGGCATCGAAATGGTGGCGTGGTGTTGTGGGAGGTTCGGTGACGCCCGCTGTTGACGCGATCATTAGTCCCGCCAAATCGCCTCAATCGCTTTACCCACAATCCGATAACAAAACCCAATTGCCCGACCGTGAAACGTTGGCGTCAGCCCTCGAAGAAGTGCCGACCCAGCAACGGATCGTGGCACTGGCGCGGCTGGATCGGTTCAGTCGTTTGGACGAGTCCGAAAAAGAATTGCTCCGCGAGACCGCCGAACGCGTGAGGAGTTCGGACCAACCGAATAAGCGGCTCCAGACGATGCGGCAGTACGTTCGTTTGCGCGAGCAACTCAGCGACGACGTGATTGCACGAATTGAGAACGAAACGGGCGTCGAACGTCAGCAGGCGATTGATGATGCGATCGAAGAGGCCATTACTCAGATAGGCCGCGTCACGGGACGCAACCTGAGTGAAGATGCGATCGAGAGGATCGACTATACCGTCATCCAGCTGGTCAAAAACCGGATTTCAAGAGCCACCGGCGATGACGGCCGCAATCCGGTCTCGGCTTTGGTTGAGTTCTTCCGCCGAAGAGGTCGTGGTGGGGATTCAAAGAATGCCTATCGCATGTTCGCCATGGCGACCTTGCTGAAGGATTCGAACTGGGTGAGAGGGCAGGGGCGGTCGTTCCGTGGTGGGCCACCGCAGGATTTCGAGGCGATGCCCCCCTTGTCCCAGCGTGAACTCGAGACGATCCAGTCGATGCTGCCATCCGAGGATTTGGAAATGCTTCAGTTGTATGTGAGCGATCCTTGGATGCAGAACATGGTCGTGCGAGATTGGACGGTCGAGGCACTCCGCCGCAAACTACGCGGTGAGGCGAAGCCGCCGTCCCTCACCGAGCAATATGATTCTATGCCGCTCGATCAGCGGGAGGCCCTGGATTTGTCGCCGCCCGACGTGGTCCGCAAAGCACTCATCGAAGGCCTCTAAACGCGTAACTCTGGTTGCCCGCCGGCGGGCCGTTGCTATGTCCCACGCAGCGCTGTTTCCCGCGTGTCCGCCTAACGGTGCCTCAGCCGCACTCGCACGACCGCTTCGGCACCGCTTTCCCCCGCCCACGTCCGCCTGGCGAGATTCCGGCTTCCCTTCAAGGTGACGTTCTTTTTGGTCGAAGACTGTTGGGGCCGGCTTGGTTCGGTTGTTGGCCGTTTGCAATGGCGATTCCTTTTTGCGATCTCCAGCACCGGCCACGCTGGGTTCTAAAATGAGCGAATCACGTCGCTGAATCGTCCATCCCGGGGAATTGGCATTTGGTCTGGCCTCGTTTGTTCCAATTGACGCCGCCGGGGCGAACTCCCCCTGGCGAATCGCAACTCGCGTTGCTATCATTCGCCGCTCTGCATTTTGCAAAATTGAACACCACACCCCTCTTATGACGGAATCCCAATGGGAAACAAAGTCAAGACCCACAAGGGCACCAAGAAGCGGTTTCGCCTCAGCGCGACCGGCAAAGCCATGCACCGCCAAAGCGGAACGAGCCACTTGGCCAAAGGGCTGAGCAAGAAACGGCGTCGTAACCTCCGTGGCACCACGGCAGTGGACACCTGCATGGAACGCACCATTCACGCTGCCCTGAACGGCAACAGCAACTAGATCAGCGGGCCGGGCATGACTCGGCAATTTTTCAACCTCCCTCTTAGGACTCGCCCTGCAACTCGATTGGGCAAAACTTCGGCAATGCTTGCCGGGGCCTGAATCGAGACACTCGGCAATGATTCAAAAACAACCATAAGGAATTCGTCAGATGCGTACACGTAAAGGTGCCGCCCGTAACCAAGCTAAGAAACGTCTGTTCAAACGTGCAAAAGGCTTCCGCGGTGGTCGCGGGTCATTGACCCGATCGGTGAAAGAGACCTTGCTTCGTAGCGGCGCGTACGCGTTCCGCGATCGTCGCGTCCGCAAACGTGAATTCCGTAAGTTGTGGATCATCCGGATCAACGCAGCGGTGAAGTCCCACGGGCTTCGCTACAGCGAGTTCATCTTCGGCCTGAAGAAAGCCAACATCGGGCTCGATCGTAAGTCGCTCTCGGAAATGGCCATCCACGATGCAGCCGGTTTCAAAGACGTCTGCGACGCAGTGAAGGCAGCACTCGCCTCCGAAAACCAGCCTGCTTAAGGCCTGTCTCTCGCGATGTCACTGCAAAATTTTCTCAGCCGCTTGGACCAGCTCCAAAGCGACGCGGAATCCGCATTCTCGGGCGCTTCGAATGCCGAATCGCTCGAGGAAGCTCGCGTCGTTTTTCTGGGGGCCAAAAAGGGACAGTTCAAAGACGTCCAGAAGATGCTCGGTGGCATCGAGCCGACAGATAAACGGGCCGCAGGAATGCGGCTCAACGAAGTCAAGAACGCGATCAATGATGCGTTCAGTGCAGCCAAAGAGGCCCTCGAAGGAGGCGGTGATTCCCAAATCGATCCGACCTTCGACCCGTCTTTGCCTGGCACTCGTCCAACCCTTGGGCACATTCACCCGATCACACAAACGATCGATCACCTCACCGAGATCATGGGGCGGATGGGTTTCGAAGTAGCTGAAGGTCCCGAAGTTGAGGACCCGTGGCACAACTTTGTCGCTCTGAACATCCCCGAGGATCACCCGGCTCGCGACCCACTCGACAATTTCTATCTCGCTGCAGCGGGAGTCAGCAGCGGTGACGCGTTGGCTGAAACCGGCGAAGGCGAATCGCTGCTGCGTAGCCAAACCAGCACGGTGCAGATTCGCGTGATGAAATCGCGTCAACCGCCGATCCGGATCATTTCGCTCGGTCGGGTTTATCGACCCGATGCCCCCGACGCGACGCACTTCCCGATGTTTCATCAAATGGAAGGCCTGCTCGTTGATCGCAACGTCACGATGGCAAACCTGAAAACGGTGCTGCGTGTATTCGCCAACAACTACCTCGGCGACGACGTTGAGATACGCTTTCGTCCATCCTTTTTCCCGTTCACCGAACCGAGCGTCGAAGTCGACTTCTTGTGGAACGGAACGTGGATCGAATTCGGCGGTGCGGGCATGATCGACCCGAACGTTTTCGAAGCCGTCGGATACGATCCGGAAAAGGTCAGCGGGTTTGCGTTCGGCCTGGGCGTCGAAAGACTTTGCATGCGGCGTCATGGTATTACCGATATTCGAGACCTCTACAGCGGCGACCTTCGGTTCCTGGAACAGTTTTAGGATGACGATGGAGGGGACGGGCAACGCGAACTGAATCGGTCGCCCGCTCGCATCGTGCCCCTTCCGCTCGCCCCGCATCGACTGCCACCGACTCTTAACGCCGAATCATTTCTGCCCACAGCCCTCAGTACTCAGCCCCTTCCTGATGCTTGTCACTCTCTCTTGGTTGTCGCGTTACGTCGATATTACGCTAACGCATGATGAACTCGTCGATCGCTTGAGCCTTTCGGGACTCAACCACGAAGGCAGCGAGACGGTTGATGGCGAAGTGGTCATCGACCTCGAAGTCACCAGTAACCGCGGTGACTGCCTCGGGCATATCGGCGTCGCTCGCGAGATCGCAGTCCTGACGGGGCAAAAGCTGAAGCTGCCGACGATCGAGTTCCAAGAATCCTCGAGAAGCGTCAACGATCTGCTCACCGTTCGCAACGAATTCGCTGACGCCTGCCCACGCTATACCGCTCGCGTGATCGAAGGTGTTCGCGTCGGCGATAGCCCTGAGTGGATGCAGAAGGCACTCCAAAGCGTTGGCATCGGTGTCGTCAATAATGTCGTCGATGTGACCAACTATGTAATGATGGAATGCGGGCAACCGCTGCACGCGTTTGATGCCGCCAAGGTTTCTAAGAAAACGATCGTGGTCCGTCCCGGTCGCAAAGACGAGAAATTGCAAGCGATCGACCATCGCGATTACGATTTGACGGCACAGACATGCGTCATCGCTGATGCCGACTCACCGCTCGCGATCGGCGGTGTGATGGGCGGCGCGAGCAGTGAAGTGACTGAGCAAACGACTGACCTCGTCATCGAGGCCGCCGATTTCATTCCGCTGTCGGTTCGGCGAACCGCACGCCGTTTGAAACTGCACAGTCCCTCTTCGTTCCGCTTCGAGCGTCGCGTGGATCCCCGTGGCATCGATTGGGCGAGCCGGCGTGCTTGTCAATTGATCACCGAAATCGCCGGCGGCACTGTCGCGAGTGGAGTCATCGATACGGGCAGTTCAATTGCCGATCGCGAACCCATCGTTCTGCGTTTGTCGCAACTCGCCCGTGTTCTTGGGATCACCATCGACGCAGCAACCGTCGAGCGGATCTTGAAGGGGCTCGGATGTCGTGCTGATTTTGCATCGGTCGAAAAGGAGTCCACAAGCGGTGGCGATTCCTCGACTCTGCAATGCGTGCCTCCGACATGGCGTCATGATTTGACCCGGGAAGCAGACTTGATCGAAGAAGTCGCTCGCATTCACGGATACGACAAGATCCCCGAGGACAGTCCGATCCCGGTCACGCCCAGTAGCAAGCGTCCGTTTGACTCCGCGATGTCTCGACTGCGTGGCGTCATGACGGCGGCCGGTCTGAGCGAGGCGATGACACCGAGCGTCGTGACAGAAAAGATCGATGCGGCTTTGTCGCCGTGGACCGATCGTCCCGCGCTGCAAACCCGAACCGCCATGTTAGAGGGATCACGCCGGCTCCGTCGGTCGTTGATCCCGAGTCTGCTGCAAAGCCGCGCTGCGAACTGGGCATCGGCATCGATCGACGCGGCGTTGTTTGAAATCGCGCACGTGTACCTGCCGCCAGCACCGGACGCGAAGGGCGATGACGCGCTGCCTGCGGAAACCTATCACGTCGGAATGATCATTGGTGAAGATTTCTTCGCGGCCAAGGGAATCATCGAAACACTGCTCGCGAGACTTGGCATCACCGGTCTCCTTCAGGTCGAAACGGTAGAACGCGAAGGTTTCGCGTCAGGCGGCTTGGTCGCACTCAAAGTCGAAGGCCACGACGAAACGCTCGGATACCTCGGTCTGCTCGATGACTCGCTTGTGCGATCGTGGAAGTTGCCCGGCAAAGTGGTCGCCGCTGAACTGTCTGCCGACCTACTCGTCGCGTGGGCGCATCTGGTTCCTCAGCAGCAGCAAATCAGTTCGTTCCCGTCGATCCGTCGTGATCTCAATCTCGTGTTGCCCGAGTCCGTCCGCTGGGATGGTCTGTCGGGCGTCATCCGATCGGCTGCGGACGAACGCCTCACTGATTTGTCTTATCAGGAAACGTATCGCAACGAGAAACAGGACGGACCGGATCGCAAACGCGTCCTGTTCTCGATGGAATTGCAGAGTCTCACCGAAACGATGAGCGGTTCTGATGCCGATTCCATTGTCGAAAGCGTCGTGGCTGCCTGCGAAAAAGAGCTCAGTGCGGTTTTGATGCGTTAGTCGGGCATCGGGTGAATGGGCACCTGCTGAGACCGCCTTTCACGTTAGCGTTTGGACTGATTGAGTGCCAGACGCTCGTCGTGCCGCGAATTAACGCGTTTCGGGGTGTCGCTGGCCTCCTTCACCGAGAACCTCTCGAAATATCCGATGATTGGCGGAACCGAAGGGATGCGTGCGGGTTTAATGCCGAGCCCTGTTCTGTTCCCATTGTTCGGAACGCCACTCTGTAACGCAGCCTCGCTGTTTGGTTGGCCGCCCGTGAGGCAGAGCAGAATCACTATTCTGACCTCCTCTCAAAGCATTCTCATGTTTCGAACACTCACATCAACTTCGTTGGTGTCCGCGATCGTCATTGCAATGTCCTTCTCATTACATGCTGATTGGGCCCGCTTTCGTGGTCCCAACGGAACCGGCATCGCGGAGTCAGATGCTCCAACCGAATTCGGTGCCGACAAGAACATCCAGTGGAAGCTGGAACTTCCTGGTCGCGGCATTTCCAGTCCCATCGTGGTCGGCGACAAGCTCTTCGTCACCTGCTATTCCGGCTACGGAATGGGTAACGGCGAAGGCTCTCTCGAGGATCTCAAGCGACACTTGGTCTGTGTCGATCGCCAATCGGGCAAAACAATTTGGACGAAAACGGTGAATGCCAAAATGCCCGAAGACGAGTTCCGCCCACCAGGCGTGACGACACACGGGTACGCGAGTAACACACCGGTCAGTGATGGCACGCACGTCTACGCGTTCTTTGGAAAGTCGGGCGTGTATGCGTATGACCTCGACGGAAACGAACTCTGGAGCAAAAGCGTTGGCGCCGAACGCAGTGGTAAGGGCTTCGGCTCCGCTGCCAGTCCCATCGTGTTCGAAGATAGCTTGATTGTGAACGCGGCGGATGAATCACGTTCGCTCGTGTGGCTCGACAAAAATACGGGGGAAGAGAAGTTCCGCATGCAAGACGACGGTCTCGGCGAGTGCTGGACAACGCCAATCGTCGTTGGCGATGGCGACTCCTCTTATGTCGTCATCTCCGTCATCGGGGAGGTGTGGGGTTTCAACACGAGTACCGGGAAGCTCGATTGGTATGCCGACGGGGTCAATTCGCGTAACGCGCAAGTCAGCGCGGTTCTGGGTGATGACAACATCGTCTACGCAACCGGGGAAGAGGGCGTCGCGATCCGGGCTGGTGGCGAAGGCGACGTATCGGACGCCAACACCGTTTGGGAGGGCCGAGTGCGGCCACGCTACGCGACTCCGGTGGTTGTCGACGGCTATCTGTACTCGGTCAGCGGTTCCGTGTTCGAATGCCTTGATGCCAAAACTGGCGAACGAGTGTTTCAGGAACGGCTCCCCGGTGCACCTGCTGGTGAAGACAGTGGGCCGCCCGCAGGTGACGCACGCGGCCAGCGCGGCGGAGGCCGAGGTGCCGGCGGATTTGGCGGGCGCGGTGGCGATGAGGGGGGAGCCAGAGAAGGCGGGGCGCGAGAAGGCGGCCCACGGGCGGGCGGATTTAGTGGTGGACCTGGGGGCGGCGGATTCCGCGGTGGCGCGGGAGGCGGCGGACGCGGAGGACGACGTGGTGGTGGCGGAGGCGGTGGAGACTACGCTTCCCCAGTGGTTGCCAATGGCAAGATATACATCATGACCAACGCAGGGATGGTGCATGTTGTCGAAGCCAAACCTGAATTTAAGGTTCTGGCATCCAACGACATGACGTTCGATAAGAGCGGTTTCGGTGCCACGCCCGCAATCAGCGACGGGAATTTGTTCCTGCGATCCAACAACACGCTTTACTGCATCGGCAAAACCGAAGCCGAGTGAGCGGATCGATCCGTCACACCGCCCGACGGCGGCGACTCAATCTGAGCCAGTCATCCACTCGGGGCAATTGCTCTGAGTCTGTTGGTTTTGTGGAACTGAGAGAGTGGTGTGATTTCTGAATTGCCTCTTGCGAAGCCTCTCTTTCGCGAGCGTGAGAACTCCGTTCGTTCTGCCTCTCACTCGAGAGTGATCTTGAGAACGAAAGCATGCTCGCACGGCCGTTGATCGGGGAAATGAACGATCAGTCCATCGGAATCCGCTTTCCAATCGAGCGGCCCGTCTTTCGCGGAATCGTGTCCGAGTAACTCAACCGATTGGATCGGGCCGCCCGCGATGCAATCCGTTGGCTGGTAGAGAGGCGTGACAAACTCCATGAGGATGGGCGAGTTCTCTTTCGGCCAATCCATGACGAAGGCATACAGCATGTTGTCTTTGGTCGTGTAGCGGATGTCTTTGGCGGTAAGCTTCGACTTTTTATCGTGTGCTCCAATCTCGTGAATGCCTTCACCGTAGACGCCCCAGGGGCGTGTGCCGTAGATCGCGTCGCCGTTGAGATCGAGCCATTCACCGACTTCGGTTAAGAGGTCGGTCGCCTGTTGGTCGAGCGTCCCGTCGGCTTTGATTGGGATGTTTAGAAGCAAGTTGCCGTTTTTCGAAACGATGTCGATCAGCTTATCAATGACCAATCCTGGTTCCATGTAAGGCACGCTCGGGTTGTAACCCCAGGAACCGATCGAGTCATCGGTTTGCCACGGCGCGTCGAGAATATGGCTCGCCTTTCCTCGTTCGTAATCAAGTGTCGCGATGCCGTCGGCGTAGAGTCCCTGCCATGGGCGCTGTTTGATGCACATGACGCCTTCGGGACGATGGTTGTAAAAGTTAGCGATCACACCGAGCCCGGTTTGCCCTTGATCAATGCCGCGAAACGGAACGGCGCAATCGAAGTACAGCAGATCAGGATCGTAGTCTTCGACGAGTTGGTTGATGCGTTTAGACCATCGTTTTCGCCATTCTTCTGTGGTTTCCAACGGAGCACGCTGGTGCGTGCTTTGTCCGAAATTGGGTGGGTAAAGTCCCGGAGCTTTGCCGGCTGCGCCGTCGTAGGGAACGCCTTTTTTGTCTCCTTGCGTGTCCGCTCCATTTGCCGTGTTTAACCAGCTATAGCTGCGCGAGAGATGAGTGGTGACACCGAATCGGAGCCCCGCTTTGACGGTCGCGTCCTTCCACAATCGAACGAGGTCACGCTGCGGCCCCATGTTCACCGAGTTCCAGCGATGATGTTTGGAATCCCAGAGGTCAAAGTTGTCATGGTGCACAGCGCATGGTGAGAAGTACTTCGCTCCGGCACGTTTGAACAACGCCAGCAACGCGTCTGGATCGAAATTCTCCGCCTTCCACATCGGGATGAAATCGGCATAGCCGAAATCCGACGGATGTCCATAGACTTTGCAGTGGTGTTTGTATTCAGGGCCTCCTTCGAGATAGAGTTTCCTCGCATACCACTCACCTTGTTCGGCAACCGAGTACGCGCCCCAGTGCAGGTAGATTCCAAACTTCGCGTCGCGGAACCATTCGGGGCATTGATAGTTCTGTAGTGAATCGACGGTCGGCTCGAAGGTTTCTGCCCTGAGTTGACTCGAAAATGAAAGCAGGAACACAAATGCAAAAAGGATTCTCATAGATCGCATCGAAAGGCAAAGGAACATTGACAGGATTCTCATGATTGCTGTTTTAACTAGACAGCGATGCTTTGCCTCCATGCCACTGTTCTTCTTAAAGAAAATTTTCGCTGCTTACTGTCGTACACCACCAGTCGACGGTCGGTGCCGCCGAAAGCGTTTCTGTAAACAACGTCGTTTCGCAAATGGATGAGTTTGTCAGCCCGTGGTCCACCGTCGGCCGACGTTGCTTGCAACAAAATTAGAAATGCTCTAGGTCTATGGATTGTTCGGCGCTGCCGCATCGTTGGAAACTGCAGCGAAAGGTGACAAGCAGCTTTCGTTGTAAGCTCTGCCAAAAATTAGATTGCATTTTCAATTGCGTGTGAGCCGAACGGCACAGGGGCATCCCACACGGAGTTGCCGTTGAGCTCGCTTTCTGAACATCCAGCCGCCGATGCGTGCCGCTGCAATGATACCGGTCAGCTGCAGAATGACTTGCAGCAACGAGGCTGCGCTGTTTACTGTCGCCAAAGCCATTGACAAAACAGTTGTTCAGGGAATGCGATAAGAGGGATCATGCCCGATTTGATGGATCGCGGGTATTTGACCGAAAGTCAGAACGGCCAAAGTTGCGGGATGATTGTTACAGCGACGATACCAAGCAGGATGTTGAGTGGTGCTCCAATGCGTAGGAAATCGGTAAAGCGATATCCGCCAGGGCCGTAAACCATCATGTTGGTTTGGTAACCGATTGGTGTCATGAAACTGGCCGATGCAGCAAGCGTTAGTGCGATTAAAAACGGCCGCGAGTCCACATCGTACAGTTTGGCCAATTCTAGGCAGATGGGAAATAACAGTACCGCCGCCGCATTGTTGGTAATGACTTCAGTCAATAGGGATGCGAAACAATAGAGAATCGCCAAGGCTGCGAGCGGCCCTAACGACTCGGTGTTCTCCACGATTGTATTAGCGACTGCTGACGCGGCACCGGAATTTTGCAGAGCAGCACCAACGCCAAACGATGCAGCAATCGTTACCAGCAGTTGCCACTCGATGCTTTGCCGCGCACCGTCAGGGGATAAACACCGAAAGGCAATCATCGACACCGCCGCCAAAGCGGTGGCAACCGAAATCGGAATCCAGTTGGTCGCCATCAATGTCATCAGCACGACGAAAACTACCACAGCGATCCAGGCCCGATCACGCCGCAGGGGGCGCCATTGGTCGACCATGCTGACCAGATTGAATGCAGGATCATGGCGATGTGCTTGTACAAAATCCGGTCGTGTTTGCATCAGCAAGGTGTCGCCAGGCTGGAGCGTGATGTCGCCTAACTTTTCGTCGATGCGTTTACCGAACCGATGAACGGCCAGCACCACGGCTCCGAAGCGTGATCGAAATTCTGAATCTCGAATCGTCATGCCGTTTAATGCCGAATTCTGCGAGACGACAGCTTCACACATCCGTCGATTACGTTGCTCACTCGCTGTCAATTCGGCGCTCGAATCGACGACGGGAATCAACCCGTTGATTTTTTCCAGTTCGATAATATCGCCCACCACCCCGGCAAAGATGAGATGGTCGCCGACTTCAATTTGATCTTCTGGCCGCACTGGCGTGATCATTTCTCCGCCACGTTCAATTTCTACTAGAAACAAACCAGGCAACTGTCGTAGGCCACCCGCTTCCACGGATCTTCCCGATAGTCGGCAATTCGCTTCGACGCGCATTTCAATCAAGTAGTCGCGTCTTGACTCGCTGAGTTGTTCGATCAACTCAGCACGTTCGGGCAACAATGTTCCCGCAAAGAAAAACAAGTAGATTGCACCAACGATTGCGTAGGGAACACCGGCTTTCCCAAGTTCCAGCACACTCATGCCGGGCAATCCGTTTTCAATCATCAACCCATTGATAACCAAGTTGGTAGATGTGCCAATAACAGTGCAAGTGCCACCTAGAATTGTTAGATACGAAAGGGGAATCAGCAGCTTCGATGGGGAGACATGATTTCTGCGGCACCAATCCATGACGATCGGTACAAACATCGCAACGATCGGTGTGTTATTCAGTATCGCCGACATCGGCATGACTATTGTCGATAGACGCAGCATCGCACTTCGTTCTGACTTCGCCTTGCCAAGGACATGATGCCCGACTTCATCGAGCACGCCCGTTTCGCGTAGGCCCGCGACGACGACGAATAAGAAAGCAACCGTCAGCACTCCCGAGTTGTTGAAACCTGAAAATGCTTCTTCGGCGGATATAATTCCGGTTGCTGCAAATAGCGACGTCGCAGCCAAGAACAGGACGTCCGTGGGAGCCAGATTCTTAAGCAGTGCAAAAAGCAGAGCCCCTACCACGGTGAGTGTAGCCCAACCTTCGTAACTCATTGGCTAACTTGATCCAAGACGATATGGCTCGCCATTTCTCGACTGCGCCGAGACGTCCACGCGACGACGATGCAAACCGGTGTGGATGTGCCAAGAACAGATGCTGATTGCGTGTGGGAGGCTCGCTCCAAGAGCGGCAACCCCGCAGCCATCAGGAAGGTATCAGTCGCGTATAGCAGAAGTGTCCCGACACCTTCGGCTAGGATTGCCGAAGCGTTGCAGAGCAAACTCGGCATACACAAGTCCGTCGCCGGAGCTGTCACTTCCCTCTTCAACCAGGAGCGAATTTCCAAACAAGAGCGAACTTCTTGGTGCGTCTGCCAATGGATCTGCCCCTTTCGCCAACACCCTAGCACCAAAGACAGGCACGCCTGTCCAAGCGAAAGAAGAAAGTAGGCCATGAATCGCTAAAGATAACCTCGCGCAGAGTGGGTATTGTTTCAAAGGGTGTATCTTAGTAAGCGTTTATCGCTTGTATAGTCGGGCTCTTTCACGGCTTTTGTCGGGAAGTGCAGGATCCGAATTCAGGTTCTCGCTCAACGGCAGCGGCATTCTCGTGCTCTTGGCCTGCCAATCATGACGCAAAATATTGGGGAGAGTTGAAATGCGTTGGAGCAGTAACGTGATGCAAATTTCCAGTTCGCTGTACGCCAAGGCTGAGCCAATAATTGCAGCAGAACGTAGGTTCTGAATCTTCCCGGCAGCGTTCCCTGAATTACTTGAACTTATGAACGTCTTCCCCGATTTGGTGATCTCGTCGCGATGAGGGATTGACTGAATAGGGATAGGCGTTCTTGGTCGCTAGGTCCTCATGAAATCGCTCTGCATGCTGCCGGCGCTGCACGAAAAGTATGCGAGGAAACTTTTTCAGTGTATGCAAAGTAAAATATTCGGGGGAACAATCACTCTTCAATGAGGTGCCGGGAAGATTCGCCGGATTTGATTTCGAGGAACTAGACAAAATCCAAAAGCATCCGAGGATAAAACCATGGTCGATGCACTAGTAAGACATGCGTAAAATGAGCGGTGTCGACAGGTCAAGGTAAATGGCAGTGCTCGTAGAGCGAGGGTTCTCGCACCAGCGTTTGTCCTGAAAAAGGTGTGCCAGTAACGAAACCTGCATCGCCATTGGGGAATTTGCCTGCACCGGAAACGTGGTCATCGGATGACTACCGGCGACAGATTGACGCACGGGTAACGGCAAAGGATTCACGTTGTCGGAGCATGGCATGCGATTGTGTCCGCCTGCTGCACACACCAAGCAATATTCCGTTAAGCTGTTCTGCTTAACCCAAGATGTAACGATGCCGCAACGATTCGCTGTGCGGTATTGCAAATTGGCCGTAGTGAGCGATTGTCATCAACGTGATTGCCGATGAATTCCCTATCACCGCATTCTGCAGCCGGTAGATTGATCGGGCTCGTGGTTTGCATCGTCATTATTCCAATGGCGATTTACACTGCGATTGCGATTCAGCTAGCCTCCACTATGAGCGTCGAAGCGGTTGGCAATAGCCTTGAACGTCAGTGTGTGTTTGTTGCAAGCGACATTGAACGATTCGTCGCACAGCGGACCTTCACGACCAGGTTGCTATCTCAAGCGGATCTGCTCGAAGTTGACAATGTCGAGGCCATTCATCGCTATTTAGTCGAAGTAAACGAAGCTGACCCGGTGTTTTCTGATCTTTACGTTCTCGATCTCGAGGGCACATCGATCACGAGCAGCCGAATAAAGGATGACGCCTACGAGAACGCAGTTCGCGAGATTGCGAGTGGTAATTTTGATCTGATTAATAAGTGTGCCAGTGCAAAGCAAGGCGACGTCTTTTTTTCCGAGCTCGTTTCGCTTCCTGCAGGCAATGGTTTGCTGCTGGCGACTCCAATTACTGACGATTCTAACGAAATCGTTATTCGAGTGCTCATTGCCGAAATTCAGATCGAACAAGTTCAAGAAATTGTCGCGATATTCAGCGACGAGGTTCTTGGCAATAAGTTTGTCTACATCGTAAACAAGTCAGGGAATGTGGTCACAACAGGAGATCAGAGTGGCGTCCCGCTTTTGCCATTCTCCGATTTCGTGGCTAATCCGACTCTCCTTGATCGGCTGTCTGGTTCTGGTGGAATCGGAACGCTCTTTTACGATGACTCGCACGGCGACAAGGTGGTGGCAGGATTCGCTGATATCGCGAAGTTTGGAGGTTGGGCATCGCTGGACTGGAGCATCATTGCGGTTGCACCAGTTGACGTGATTTTGGCGCCCACGCGGAGGATGCGCAATTGGCTACTGGCGGTCGGTGTGGTCGTCACACTTGTCGCACTGGGGATCGCGTTGTTCTTAAGTCAGTCGGTGACACGATCGATGAGCGAACTGGGCATTGCCGCTGAAAAGATGCAGCGAGGTATTTATGACACTCAATTGCCGATTAGTGGAATTCATGAAATCCGGCAGATTGCTCTAGCTTTCAATTCAATGGCGTCGGCGATTGCTTCCCGCAAGCGGAAACTGGCGGAGGCGAACGCACACTTGTCGGATTTGTATGAAAACGCTCCTGACATGTTGTATTCAGTTGACGCGAAGTCCGCGTGTATTACGAGTTGTAATCAGGCATTCGCGGACACGTTCAATTGCACTAAGGATGAATTACTCGGTCGTTCTGTTTTCGAACTGTATCATCCTAACAGCCGCGATATGGCTCAGCGTACGTTTAGTACGTTTCTCGAAACGGGAGCGGTTCACAATGCCGAGCTCCAGCTGAACTTGCCGAACGGTTCTGTGATGGACGTCCTCTTGAATGTTTCCGCCATTCGCGACCAGCAAGGAAACGTGTCGCAAAGCCGGTCCAGTTTGCGAGATATCTCCAGGCTCAAGCAGCTCGAACGCAGCCTCGTTGCGAGCGAACAACGACTGCGAACGATTTTGGAAACAGAACCGGAATGCGTGAAATTGACAAACCAAGCAGTTGAGTTACTGGAAATCAATGCTGCGGGTTTGGCAATGATCGAAGCCGAGACTACCGGGGAAGTGATTGGGAAGTCGATGCTTCCGTTGCTGGATTCCGATTACCGTGCAGACTTCATTGAACTAACCGAGCGAGTCTTTGGCGGAGAGTCGGTAATGCTAGAGCTTGAGTTCACGACTTTGAAGGGAAATCGCCGGTGGGTCGAAACGCATGCTAGTCCACTCCGAGATACCGACGGCGCCGTTACCGCGATGCTGTCAGTTACACGCGATATTACTGATCGCAAGAATGCTGCGATCGAAGTCCAAATGCAGAGGGACCGAGCTCAGCAATATTTGGACGTAGCCGGGGTTGTAATCGGCGTCCTTGACACGGAGGGGGAGATCATCTCTATCAACCGGAAGGGTTGTGAATTACTCGGCTATACAGAAGCAGAGCTTGTCGGCAAAAACTGGTTTGACACCTGTTTGCCAGACGACGGTGTGAGTGAACTGCTCGCTGTCTTTTCTCAAATCATGCGGGGAGACATTTCGGAGATCGAATATTACGAAAACCTGATTCAGACGAAAGATGGGGAACATCGGCTGTGTGCGTTTAACAATACCATTTTGCGTGAGGGAGGCGATGAGATTACCGGTGTCCTCTTTTCCGCTCTCGACATTACTGAACGCAAGCATGCCGAGGAATCATTGCTCCGAGCAAACGCAAGCATGGACAAAGCTCAATCGCAAGCGCGGCTCGGCAGCTGGGAGATGAACGTGCTGACGCAGCAGGTGTCGTGGTCGGCAGAGCTGTACCGGATTTTCAATCAAGACCCCCAGTTAGGCCCTATGGACGTTCGGGATTTCACTGAGCTAGTGCACCCTGACGACCGACCTCTTTTCACGCAGACGTATTCCGAAGTATTGGGTACGGGGAAACCAACGACACTGCATTTCCGTCGCCACCCGCAGTTAGGTCCGGCATGCAACTTGTATTGCCGGATTGAGCAGTTGGCATATGGTCCCGACGGCAGTCCGTTAACGTTGTCTGGCACAACTCAAGATATCACGGAATTGAAACAAGCTGAGGATGCGGTTCGGGAAAGCGAGCGGCGAATTCGCCTGATTCTGGATAACCTCGTCGCGATGGTAGGTTTGTTCGATCTCGACGGGCGTTTGGTTGAGGTCAATCAATTGCCGCTCGACATGGCGGGTTTGACACGAGAGGATGTGCTCGACCTGCATATGGCGGATTCCTATTGGTACAACTACTCAGCCGATGAGCAGGCGACAATTCGCGACTATTTGCGCCGCGCAGCGGAAGGGGAAGTGGTTGAATGTGAAGTTCATCCGCGATTGTCAGACGGGACATTGTTGGTCGTATTCGCCAGATTCGGTCCAATATACGATTCTGACGGCAATATCGTACAAGTTGTTGGTTCTGCCTACGACATTACGGATCGCAAGCGTGCTGAAACAATGTTGCGTTCGAGCGAAGAGCGGTTGCGGATGGCAATGACGGCTGCGGAAATGGGATTTTGGGATTGGAACCTATCGAGCAACTTGGTCATTTGGTCAGAAGGGTCTGAAAGGCTGTGGGGCATGGAGCCAAATTCGTTCACCGGAACGCTGGCCGAGATCCAGTCTTGTATCCATCCAGATGAGCTTCCCCGATTAGGCGTCGACACACAGATTGCACGCGACAATCGACAGACCTGCATACATGATTTTCGCGTTATCTGGCCTGACGGCAGCACTCATTGGATTGAATCTCTCGGCCGATTCGAGTACGACGATGCCGGGCAACCGACGCGAATGCTGGGTGTGTTTCGTGATGTCTCGGATCAAAAAGCGGCTCAAATTGCGTTGAAAGAAAGCTTTGACAGGCTGCAACGGATCTTGGACGGTGTGTTCATTTTTGTAGGGTTGCTCGATGTCAACGGGGTTTTGGTTGAGGCCAATCGTGCGCCGCTCGAGGCAGCAGGGATTGAGAAGAGCGATGTCATCGGATGCGTAACGGCGGACACATATTGGGTCTCGCATTCAGTCGAGACTCAGCGTGAGTTTTGTGAAGGCGTTGCGCGTGCTGCGGCTGGGGAAACAGTACGGCAAGATATTACACTGCGAGTTGCTGACGGTGAATTGATTGTCGCGGACTGGATGCTGAGCCCGCTATTTGATGCCTCTGGACGTGTGGTTGAAATTGTCAGCTGCGCGGTGGATGTCACCGATCGAATTCGAGCCAAACTTGAACTTAGGAGCTGTTCGGAAATAACTTCGGGATTTCATGCTGGTAGAACATAGTTGAATTTACCGAGGGTTTCATCACGCTCTGTCGGTTCGTTTT
>NZ_JACHXU010000036.1 GCF_014192335.1 Aporhodopirellula rubra
GGCCGAATCGAGTTCACAATACAGTTACGGACTGCTCATTCGCTTTTGGTTGCTCTCCACCCTTTCTGTTGAAAACGCAGTTACCATCAGCTACGGGGCGGTAACGATCTCCCCGATCAGGACTTGCACCTGACTATTCAATCGCCTTTGCAGGCGCACTAAACGGCACAGGCCCTGTGCCGTTCAGAAAAAAGGTCGAAGAACAAACCCGATCGAACGAACGCGTCTCCGCGATCTGGTAATGCGTGTTCCGATCGTCCGTGAGTGGGATGTCGGTGGATGTAGGCACAGGCCCTGTGCCTACTACATCAACGTGCCTGAAAGCAGATCGAATCTGACTAGCGAAATTATCTGGCAATGTCTCTCGCGTTACCCATCCGTCCGCAAGATATTCTCGACACCAAAACGTAAACGGCACAGGGCCTGTGCCGTTCAGAAAAAAGGTCGAAGAACAAACCCGATCGAACGGGCGCGTCTCCGCGATCTGGTAATGCGTGTTCCGATCGTCCGCGAGTGGGATGTCGGTGGATGTAGGCACAGGCCCTGTGCCGTTGTGCCACAATAACCACCGCCAACACACCCAATCAAGTTACTCAGCCGCATAGCGATCCGTACAACCTAAACACCCATAAAAAAACGGCCAACGTTTTTAGAACGTTGGCCGTTTTGGCTGTGACTTCGATGAAGCGTCGGAGACGCATTGAAAGCATCTCCATTTCGGTTGTGACCGACGTTCTCGAGAACGCAGCTACTATTGAAAACCGACGTCGTTTGCAGAACGGCTCTAGACCAAGCCTTCGCAGCGATTCATGCAGTTCAGGTCTTCGAAAGCCAACTTGAGGCGATCGACGAACGAGACTTCGCCACTTCGCAACCAAACGCGAGGGTCGTAGTACTTCTTGTTCGGCTTGTCTTCGCCCTCTGGGTTACCGAGCTGCGTTTGCAGGTACGCTTCGTTCTTCTTATAGAAGTCCAAAACACCTTTCCAGGTTGCCCATTGCATGTCGGTGTCCAAGTTCATCTTGATAGCACCGTACTGGATCGCTTCGCGAATTTCTTCACGCGACGAACCGGATCCACCGTGGAAGACGAAGTTGACGGGCAATTCGCCGGTACTGAATTTCTCGATGATGAAATCTTGCGAGTTCTTCAAGATGATCGGCTGCAGGCTCACGTTACCTGGTTTGTAAACACCGTGAACGTTACCGAACGCAGCCGCGATCGTGAAACGAGGTGAAACCTTGCTCAGCTCTTCGTAGACATAGGCAACTTCGGAAGGTTGCGTGTAGAGTTTGCTGCTGTCGACGTCCGAGTTGTCAACGCCGTCTTCTTCACCACCGGTGATCCCCAGCTCGACTTCGATCAGCATGTCCATCTTGTTCATGCGTTCAAAATACTTCTTGCTGATTTCGACGTTCTCTTCCAATGGCTCTTCGGAGAGATCCAGCATGTGAGAGCTGTAGAGTGGCTTGCCGGTCGCCGCGTAGTGTTTTTCACCGGCGTCGAGAAGTCCATCGATCCAAGGCAGCAACTTCTTGGCACAGTGATCGGTGTGCAAGACAACTGGCACGCCGTAGTCTTCCGCCATTGCGTGGACGTGCTGGGCACCCGAAACACAACCCGCGATCGCGGCTTTTTGGTTTTCGTTGGAAAGGCTCTTACCGGCGTAGAAAACACCGCCACCGTTGGAGAACTGCACCATGACGGGCGAGTTCACTGCTGCCGCCGCCTCTAGCACCGCGTTGACGGAATCAGTCCCGACGACGTTGACGGCAGGCAGGGCGTAGTTGTTCTCGTTTGCGTGACGCAGCAAACGATCGAGGGCTTTCCCGGACACAACACCCGGCTTGATTTCTGAATCGCTCATGAGATTGAATTCTGGTTGATGGCTAAAAAACGGTGCAAGGAAAAGTTGCGACTTCTGGAAAAACCAATTTCCAGGCGGGCATTGTCGTTTTGTTTGCAAAATTTTTCAACGGGCGGCAACCCGAGTCCGACGGGGGGAATAAGTCGCGGGAAATCGAGGCTGCGATGGACGGAGAACAGCCGTGTTTGTCCGAATCCGCCCCCTTCGGCTCGCGTTCGGCACGATACTACCACATTGGCATCAACTGCATTTTGCGGACGCATTCTGTCCCCGGAGCGAACACGGCCTGGGTCTGTCAAGTTGTCGCAACCACCGGGGGTTAACGCTACCGGGAATGGATCGTGCCGACTTTCCTGGCCTTCCGATCTCACCACGCGTCTGTCGCGCACTGTGTACGCTCAACAAGTCCCGGTAGAGATGAGCGTGGCTCGAGCCCAAATCGCCGCAATGAAATGGATACTTCGGGTATTTTCTAGGTGCCGCGCCGTCCACGAGTAGACGCCTTCAATCGTGAAGCGGTGCCTGTTCGAGATCTCATTGGCCGGTGGGTTCGAGCGTTCTCAGGGGATTGAACATGTCGAAGTGCCAGCTCCAGAAGTGCCAGTGCCAGAAGTGCCAGTGCAACACCACCAATGCAATCACGCGGTTGTTATTTGTCTTTGCTGTGCTCGTCGGAGGCAACGCCGCTGCCCAAGACTTCTCGCCCGTTCAACGACTTCTTGATGACGCAGTCAACGAAGGGAAGGTCGCGGGCGGATGCGTCTTGATACTGCACCGTGGCGAAGTCGCTTTTGGCGAGGGATTCGGATTCGCTGACCTCGAATCGCAGACGCCTTTCCGGCTGGAAACCCCGGTTGTGATCGCGTCGATCAGCAAACCGCTGCTGGGAACCGCAGCATTTCGAATTGCCGAGCACGGGGGCGTCAACCTTTCAGCCCCCATCTCGATTTATTTGCCCGAGTTTGCGAACGCGTTGCTCGAATCGGGATCGCCAGTTGGTCGCGCTCCGTCCATGATCGAACTCTTTGGCCATACCTCGGGAATGCGGGCCGAGGGTCCAGGCGGTCGCCCGTGGTTCGCGTCATGGACGAAAGGGATAACCTTGGAAGATGTCGTGAAGCGATATGCTCGAGACTATCCATTGAAGACTCGCCCCGGAAAGCGGTACGCCTACAGCGGTATCGGTATTGATGTGGCGGCTCGCGTGCTCGAGGTGGTGGCGAATACGTCACGCCAAAACATGCTCGTCACCCAAGTCGCCAAACCGCTAGGGATGAATCACACGTTCTACCGGGATACTGATAGCGTCAAACTCGTCGGCCCGATGCCGACTCGGTATCAGCGACGTGATGACGGCACGCTTGTGTTGCGGCGGAAATATCCTGTTCCCCTGGTCAACGACTACAGTTCGTCAGGTGGTTCGGTCATTTCTACGGCTGCAGATCTTGCGAATTGGCTGTTGATGTTCCGCAACAATGGGATGCACGACGACGAACGGTACCTGGAAACAGAGACCGTCGAGGAAATGCTCACACGGGTTCCGAATAGTTCGAATAGCCGGTGCGGCTTCTTTATTCGAAAGAAGAGTTCAGATGGCAAAGCCACTGTCGTCGGACACACGGGCTCTTCCGGAACAAACTGCTGGGTCAATTTCAAAGAGGACCTCGTCGCGGTCACGCTGACTCAGACCAGCGGAAACGTGAAGCAGTTCCGCATCGAGTTGGAAAAACGCATCAATCAATGTGCCGCAGGCCGAGTCGACAGCGAGTCATCTCCACGCACCATGCCTCGGTAGGGACGACAGCATTTTGCCAAGGGATCCGCGAGTGGGAATGCAGGGACGTAAAGAATGCCGACAGCATTTCAGATGATGACATGACCGTTTACTGCACCGGCTTTCGTAAGAACGGAAGCCCCCGAAGTCTGGCGTCATCCCGGCAACGATGCGTCCACACCGACATCAGCGATGGCAGCCGCATTCCCAAACCACTCGGCGCGACGAACCACGGCCGCTGCACCCCCTCGACACGATCGGGCCGCGAGCCCTCATCGCGAGCTACTGCGAAATAAAGTGTCGTTGTCCCCTTGCACATCTCGATTGAATATTCGGTTCGTTCACCCGTTGGTTTTCCCACGCCCGACGGCGTCGCGGGCGGCGGTATTGGCATGTTGGATTGTCACGTTGAGACAACTATAATTTGAGGCTTAATCTCCTCTCTACCCGCCCTCTCCAACCTCCGATTCCCCCAAGAGCCAATTGATGTCGCATCCTCGCTCCACGCCAATTTCGACACGCACGTTTTCGCGTCGCCGTTTTACTCAAATTGCTGCATCCACAGCCGCATTCGGCGCGTTTCCTCACGCGAACGTTTCCGCCGCATCGGCGCAACGTGTCTATGGTGCCAACGAAAAGGTGAACGTCGCGATCATTGGTTGCGGCGGGATGGGCGGCAGCGACGCTAAGAGCATCTTCAACACGAAGATGGTCAATGTCGTAGCTCTATGTGATGTTGCCATGGGAACTAAGCATACCGCCGCGATCGAAGAGAAGTTCCCTGACGTACCACGTTTTAAGAACTTTCGCGTGATGTTTGACAAGATGTCAAACCAAATCGATGCGTGTACCGTCGGTGTCCCCGATCACTCTCACTTCCCAATCGCGATCCTTGCGATGTCATTGGGAAAAGGCGTGTACGTCGAAAAACCATTGGCTCACACGTTCCAAGAAATCGAACTGTTGATGGCGGCCGAAAAGAAATACGGCGTCGCTTGCCAGATGGGTAACCAAGGTCACTCCGGTGCCAACTTCCATCAATTCAAAGCGTGGAAGGAAGCGGGCGTGATCGAGAACATTCGTGAGGTTACCGCCAACATGAATGCCGGCCGGCGTTGGCACCCATGGACGTTCGATGAATGGCAAACGGGCGAGACGATGCCAGACGGAATTGATTGGGACACATGGGCAGGCACCGCTGCCAAACATCCTTACAGTAACAAGTTGCATCCGGGCAACTGGCGAAGCTGGTTTGAATACGGCAATGGAGCCTTTGGCGACTGGGGGCCACACTTGCTCGACACCGTCCATCGCTTCCTCGATCTCGGACTTCCCGAACGCGTCACCGCAGTCGTGCTCGACGGACGACGCGAGCTGATTTTCCCGATGGCCTCGACGATCCAGTTTGATTTCCCCGAACGCGGCGATGAACCTGCCTGTAAGGTGACTTGGTACGACGGCGTGAAGAACCAGCCGCCACGCCCCGCGGATCTCGAAGACGGCCGCAAGATGGAAACCAACGGCAAGACAATTTACGGCGACGGCATCACGTTCAAAGGCGCCTCTCATGGATCGCCCCTGCGTGTTCTCCCAGGAGAAAAAGCCAACGACCTCGCGAGCGACTTGCCGAGATACGAGACAGGCTCCAATCACCATTTGAACTTTGTCCGCGCCGTCAAAGGTGAAGAACAAACCCGGTCTTCGTTCGACATTTCCGGCCCGCTCAGCCAGATGTTCTGCATCGGTGTGATCGCCCAGCGTCTTGGCGGTGAACTCGTCTTTGATCGCGAGACCAAACAGATCACTAACAACAAAGTCGCCAACGAATTGCTGGTCGGCCCGCCACCACGCAAGGGCTGGGAAGAGTTCTACAAGCTGTAGGATTTTGCCGCACGTTCGCATCAACCGCAAACCGAACGAACTGGCGGCCAACGGTCACGGTATCGCACGCAATTCCAGTGCGTTCGCATTGCCCAGCGAGTTCCGGAAGGGACAACCGTAATTTGTGCACGGTCGCCTGCAGTGGAAATGCGAACGCACCCGCTCGGTTTGAACGAGACGGATGCACGATGCGTCTATCAACGCATTCCCAATTTATTTTTGTCCGCTTCTCGATCTCGGAATCGACTCGGGCTCAATTGTCGTTCTGGCAGACAAAGAATGCTGCAGCATCCATCGGCAGGGCAAACGAGCGAAAATGTAGGCTGCCCGACCTAACATCCTGCACAAAAGACAAGTAAAGGACGCGTTGGGCATTTGTTTGGTTTATCAAACGTTCTTTTCATATGCAGTTAACGCCTTCACGCACCCGCTCAATCGTCGCAAATTTGCTTCGATTCGCACGCCATCGCGTGTTGAGAGCATTGGATCGGGTTGCTTCTTGAGCGTGCGGTCAAGTCTCACTGCGTTTGTGTGCGATACTCTTGATAGGCAAATCCTGGCAGTGCTTCAGAGATTCACTTGTTTCGAATGTGGGGCATCTCAGAGGCAGACACTGGCATCTGATTTGGCGAGTTCTGTGCCCGTCGTGCGGTGCAGCATGCTGGTCTCGTTTCCGAGGTTGGTGATGGCATCGCACACGGGCCAGAACGCCTTTTCTCTTCTCGCCGCACTCACAATTGTTGCCTGGTCCTTTTTTGCATTTTCTTTGCGGCCGTGCGCATTCCGGATTGCCCTCGCTTTCTACGGCGTACCACTGAGCCACTCACGCGACTTCGCAACAAAACCGACGGCATCCCGCTATCCAGATCTGCCCGTTTGTCGGTGACGGTTTCGTGGCAGAACCGTCGCAAAGGCCACCATGACACTGCTATCATCTTGAGCATCATGATCACGATGCCGAGAAACCTCAGTGGTTCGCGGCATTGTTTGTAACCGAATCGTAAGAAATACGTCGGGCACCGGCTGGAATCGAGCATCGGCGACTGACGTTTTTCACCAACGCCCCCCCATATTAAATCCGACTCGCGGCAGGAGTGAATTGCATGAAAAAGATGAGTGTCATGATGGTCGGTACCGGCGAGTACACGACCGGATTCGTACCGGGAGCCGAAGTGGCATCCGACAAGAAGGCGGGAATCGTCGGCACAACGCTCTTCGATCTACGTCGTCGCGGCCTCGTCGATCGATTGCTGATGGCAGGTACCAACGGAACGAAATTCCCCCGGATCCGGAAACATCTCGACAGGGCTCTCTCAAAGTCCTATCGCGACATGGACGTGCAATTCGACAGCTATCCGGGTGACGATGTGCCTCGCGATGGCAACGCGTACCGACTGGGCCTCGACACGATGCAACCCGGTGATTGTGTCATCGTCTTCACACCCGACGACACGCATTTCCAGATCGCAATGGAAGCGGTCGAACAGGGTTTGCACGTCTTGATTGCAAAGCCGATTGTCAAAACGGTTGAGGAGCATCTGGCGTTGATGCAAAAGGCAAACGAAAGGGGCGTCGTCGTTGCGATGGAAGTTCATAAACGGTGGGATCCACTTTACACCGATGCGCGAGATCGTATCCGTGATCTCGGGGATTTCAGTTTCTTTCAGTCGTACATGAGTCAGCCGAAGTCACAACTCGACACGTTTCGAGCGTGGGCCGGAAAGTCGAGCGACATCAGTTATTACTTGAACGCCCACCACATCGATTTCAATCTCTGGGCAGTCGGCCACCGTGCCCGTCCGACCGTCGTTCGAGCATCCGCGGCAACCGGAGTGGCCCACGCGATGGACATCCCCACCGAAGACACCATCACGCTGACGGTCGATTGGGAGAACATCGAAAGCGGAAACAAGGCAACCGCGATCTACACGTCTTCATGGATTGCCCCCAAGTCAGATGTCCATTCACAGCAACGATTTTTCTTGATGGCCCACGGTGGAGAGGTCACCATTGATCAAGCTCATCGAGGATATTCACTCGCGACGGATGAGGATGGATTCAGTTCACCCAACCCGTTGTTCATGAAGTTCACGCCCGACGCGGATGGATATTTCTCGGGGCAAAGTGGTTACGGATATCGCAGCATCGAAGCCTTTCTCCGTGCGGCGGAGGAGGTTCGTCAAGGGCGAGCCAAACCAGATGATTTCAATGGCAAACTGGCCACGGCGAGCGACACACTCCTTTGCACGGCCATTCTCGAAGCGGGTCGGCGAAGTCTCGACACAGGCGGCAAAGCGATCGCTCTAGATTTCGACGACCAAGGCGTCGTGTCTCAGTTGAGAGAATTGTGAGGATCGGTGCGTGCTGTTCTTGCCAGCATCGGATACGAAAAAAAGCAGGCCGGATCAAGGAGCCACGCAACGCAGATCCGGCAACGGCGTCCCCAAATGAGTGACGGCACGTTTACCTCTTCGACGAGAACACGAAAATTGATCAATACCGGAACAACGCTCCGCTCGGTCCGGCCTACTCGCTCGGTTGAGTATCACACCGGTCCAGTTCCGAATTATTTTTGACCACGAAAAAGACGAACGAAACGTAAGTACTTCTTAGTGCCCCCCCCCTTTCGTGTGTTCTATATCTTTCGTGGTCAACTCTCCCCAACACGAAACGACACGAATGCAGGTCGAGCGATGGCGGCCCAATTCAGCATCTGCCCCGCCTCACCCCGGATAGCTTTTGACCACGAAAAAGACGAACGATACGAAAGCACTTCTTCGTGCGCTCTCTTTCGTGTATTTCGTATCTTTCGTGGCCAGCTCTCCCCGACACGAATGCAGGTCGAGCGATGGCGGCCCAATTCGGTATCCGCCCCACCTCACTTCCGGATAGTTTTTGACCACGAAAAACGCGAACGATCCCAAAGCACTTCTTCGTGCACTCTCTTTCGTGTATTTCGTACCTTTCGTGGTCAACTCTCCCTACTACCAAGCGACACGAATGCTGGTCGAGCGATGGCGGCCCAATTCGGTATCCGCCCCGCCTCACTTCCGGATAGCTTTTTACCACGAAAAAGACGAACGATACGAAAGCACTTCTTAGTGCACCCCCTTTCGTGTGTTTCGTACCTTTCGTGGTCAACTCTCCCTACTACCAAGCGACACGAATGCTGGTCGAACGAAGGCGGCCCAATTCGGTATCCGCCCCGCCTCACTTCCGGATAGTTTTTGACCACGAAAAACGCGAACGACACGAAAGTACTTCTTCGTGCATATGCTTTTGAGTTTTCCGAACCTTTGTTGGCCGTGTCTTTCCGTTTCTGTGCGACATAAACCCAACGAAGGATTCCAAAGCGAATGGCATGCGTCCGATCAAACCGTCGAGTTCCGTGCTGGCCATGTCTCAGTTCTTTCAAACCTCACATGGCGACGTGAAAACGGAGCATATTCTTAGTTTGTTGCTTCAATGAGGCCTGACCCCCTAGAATTCTCTGCCCCCCTAGAATTCTCCCAGGCAAATGGATGCTTGGTTGGAGACCATTTGCGGAGCAAATGGGCGACGATGGCGAATGGTTGATTAGCCAGGGATTGCTGCTATTCGAGTTCGGGGTCTTTGAGGTTGGTTTGGATCCAGCGGTCGGAGACGTGGATGTCGGTGGTTTCAAGTTTGCCGGGGCCGAGGTTGTGGTATTTGTGTGGGATGTTGGCGGGCCCCATGAGCACGTCGCCGGTGTCGGCTTCGATCTTTTGATCGCCGATCGTGAACAAGGCACGGCCCGTTCGGACGATGAAGACTTCGTCGTACGGGTGGACGTGCCAACGTGGGCCTTCACCGATCTCCTCAGTGGCGTAGAAGAGAACAGTGACGCCGGTTCCGAGCGTTTTGCCTTCGAGGGCTCCCGCCCAAAGATCGGTGCGCGATCCCCATTGCGATCGAGGAACAAGCTTCGGTTGGCGGCCTTGCGGATCGAGTTCTTCGAAGTCGTAGTGTTCCATGGGGAGTTGTTAGCGATTAGTTCTTACCTACTAGCTTTTTGGGGGCTTCCGCGTGCGGGACGCGAAAGGTGACAGGTAGTAGCTAATAGCTCATCGAATGACTGGGCAGACGTCGAACCATTCTCGGTTTTGGTCGAACATCCACTGGCTGGCTTCGGGTGGGCCCCAGAGGCCAGTCTCGTATTGCAGCAGCGGTGGTGCCGCGGGGCTGTTCCAGGCTTCGATGATCGGGTCGATGATTCCCCAGGCGAGTTCGACTTCGTCGCCGCGTGCGAACAAACTCGCGTCGCCTTGGACGGCGTCGAGGAGCAAGCGTTGGTAGGCGTCGGGCAGCGAGTCACCGCCGATGGAATCTTGGAAGTTGAAGTCCAGGTGACTGGTCCGGGTTTTCATTCCGGCGTCGGGGACTTTGGTTTCGAAGTGCAGTTGAATGCCTTCGGCCGGTTGGACCTGCATCACCAATCGGTTGCCCATCGGGACGCGTGATTTGTCGCCAAACATCATGTGTGGCACGTTTTTGAACTGGATCACGATCTGGGTCGTGCGGCAGGACATCCCCTTGCCGCTGCGGAGATAGAACGGCACGCCCCGCCAACGCCAGTTATCACAGTAAAGTTTGAGGGCAGCGTAGGTCGCCGTTTGGCTGCCCGGTGGCACGCCTTCTTCGTCGAGATAGCCTTTGTACTGACCGCGGACGGTTTGGGAAGCGAAGTCGCCGCCGGTCATCTTGCGCATCGCGTGCAGGACTTTGACTTTTTCATCGCGGACCATCGTTCCGTCGTAGCGGGCCGGTGGTTCCATGGCGGTAATCATCATCAATTGCAGGATGTGATTTTGGAACATGTCGCGAAGAATGCCGCTGGTGTCGTAATAGCCGGCGCGGCGTCCGATGACGACTTCTTCGGCCACGGTGATTTGGATATGGTCGACGTAGTTGCGGTTCCACAACGGTTCGAAGATAGAGTTGGCGAACCGCAGGGCGAAGATATTCTGGACGGTTTCTTTGCCGAGGTAGTGATCGATCCGATAGATCTGTTCTTCGCCGAAGACGTTGTGGATCGACGCGTTGAGGGCTTGGGCGGTCGCGAGGTCGGTGCCGAAGGGTTTCTCGATGATGACGCGTCGGGTGCCGTTGTCTTCGCACGCGAGTCCGGCGGCGCCGAGTTGATCGACCGCGGTGGCGTAGAGTTGCGGCATCGTGGAGAGGTAGTAGACCCGTCCGGTGGATTTGCCTTCTTCAATTTCGTTCAAAAACTCAGCGAGTGTTTTGAAGGAGGCGGCGTCCTTGATGTCGCCACTTTGGTAGTAGACGTTGGGGGCGAAAGTGTCCCATTTTTCCGACGAGAACGATTTACCGGCGAATTTCGACGTGGTTTCTCGGAGGCTGGTCCGCCACTCGTCGTGCTCGAACGGACTGCGTGACACGCCGACGATGCGTGTGTTTTTGGGCAGGCGACCCTTGGCATGAAGTTGGTAGAGCGCGGGAATCAGCTTGCGGCTGGTCAAATCGCCGCTGGCACCAAAGATCACGATCGTATTGGACATAAAAACGAGCCGGGAGTTATTGTCGGTTGCGAATGAGAGTAGGCGTCTACTCTAAGTTTGATTCGAGTTTAGGACGAGACCCCCCAACGCCCGAGCGACGCCGGATTATTGTTTTGCAGTAAGAGGGCTGGATCAGCGGGACCGGACGACGAGGCCGGACATGAGCTGGCTCCGTGTGCTCTGTGCAGACGCTCGAAATGTGCGGACGTTCCAACGCCCGGCATCGGCACGCGTCGGCGTTGCGTGATGGGGCGGGAGCATGAAAACGCGTGAGGCGAGCCGTTGATGCACCGCCCCCGACGTCCGCCATCGCGTTCAACGGGCCACTAACGTGGTGGGCTGCTAGCAAGACGGGCTATTCGAAGCGTTCGTGGGTTTTGGTGTAGCGGGGGCCGCCCATTCGGCCGATCGTGGCGATCTTTTCGGGATCGACCCGGCCGTCGGCGTCGAGGGTGTCGTCGTGGAGGTAAATCGAAACGATGCGTCCAACGACCAGGTTGGCGCCCCCTGGGCCGACACCGAGCTGCATGGACGTGAGCAGTTCACACTCCATTGCCGCAGCCACGTTGCTGACACGCGGCGGTGCGACGACGGCGGAAGGCGTTTTTTGCGTGCCGGTCAGAGTGAACTCGTCTTCCTCCGAAGGAATTTCGAGTGCGGAGTGTTTCATCTCACCAAAAATCTCTTCGGTGACGATATTGACGACGAATTGTCCATTGGCCCGGATGTTCGCGAGCGTGTCTTTCGCGGTCCCGTCGGCTCGGTTCGCCGGACAAAACATCAGTGTCGGAGGATTCGCGCCGACCCCATTGAAGAAACTGAAGGGGGCGAGATTGCAGACACCCTCATGATCGACTGTCGAAACCCAGGCGATCGGGCGGGGCGTGATGATCGCGGTCATGGCTTCGTAGAGCCGCCGCACCGATAGATCGCTCGGCAGGATATCCATGGCGTGCTCTCGAAGTGTCCGGTGTGAGGTGGAAGGAGGCTCTAGCGTGAACGCTGATCTCGGTTCGCAAACACCGGATGCTTCGTCTCGATTCGCTAGCTCAGTAAACCGGCGAGTAGACCGGTGCTGTCACCCATCGCCTCGGCCGGTGTGCCCATGCACTCGAGCATCGATAGATACAGGTTCGCCATGGGCTGCTCGGTTTGATAACGCATCACCCGCCCCGTCTCAAGCCTACCCCCACCGCCACCGGCCAAGATAATCGGCAGGTCGTGGTGGGTGTGACGGTTGCCATCGCCCAGTCCGCTGCCATAGAGCACCATGCATTGGTCGAGTAGCGTCCCGTGGGCGTCGCTGACCGAATCAAGTTTCTCGACAAAATACGCAAACTGCTCGACGAGATAATGGTCGATCTTTTGTAGTTTCGAAACGTTGTCCTCACGGTTCTGGTGGTGGCTGAGCCCATGGTGGGCGTCATTGACGCCGATCTCGCGGTACGTCCGATTGCCTCCGGCGGTGTCGAGCATCAGCGTGGCGACACGGGTCGTGTCGGTTTGGAACCCGACGACCATCAGGTCGAACATCAATCGGGCGTGTTCCCGGAAAGCTTCGATGCGGCCGACGGGAACGTGCAAATCCGGCATGGCCGCCAAGTCTTCGGCTTCGGTGTGTTCGATGCGTTTTTCAATCTCGCGGACGCTGGTGAAGTATTCATCGAGTTTTCGCTTGTCGGTTTCCCCCACTTGCTTCATCAACTTCTCGGCGTCGTTGCGGACGATGTCGAGGATGCTGCGTCGGGTTTGGCGTTGTTCACGTTGGACAGTCGCGTTGCCGCTGCCGAACATGCGTTCGAAAGCGAGTCGCGGGATGGTTTCCTTCGGCATCGGCTGCGTCTCGTTTTTCCACGAGATGTTCGACGAGTACGCGCAACTGTATCCGGAGTCGCAGCTTCCCGCGTTGCGGCTGCCTTGGAGGCCGAGTTCGATCGAGGGCAGCGTCGTCTGACCAGCAAGTGCCGTCGCAGCGACTTGGTCGACCGAAATGCCCAACCGAATGTTGCTGCTGGTTTTCACCGGGCGTGCGGCAGTCAGGAAAGTCGAGCCGCCACGGGCGTGGTCACCGGCACCATCGGCCTTGCCGCGTCCGTTGTCCAAGGCGAGGTTTTCGAGCAAGTTGATTTTGGCTTTGACCGATTCGAGCGGGCTGAGCGTGGTCCCGAGTTGCCAATCTTTGAACGTCAAGCATGCCGAACCGTCATCGGTGACGATGTCGCCACGTCTGGTCCGTTCATGGCCATCGATGATTGGTCGCCATTGTGGTTGGATGACTCCGTTGGGAACGAACACGCACGCCATCCGAACGGGGGCAGCTGCGTCCTCCCCGGTCGGCCCGGCAGATGCGAAGGCGCTCATTGCTGCGGGAGTCATTGATTCGAGCAGCGGCAGTCCCAGGGACATTCCCGCGGCGCGGAGGATCGTCCGTCGTGCCAATCGGTGCCCGCCACGAGGGCATGCCGGGGATCCTGCAGCAGCGTTGGGGCGGCGAGCAGAACTCGCGGTCTGGTTGGCTTTCATAGCGACGGCACCTCGGCTTGATGGTTCAGGAACGGAGGACTCAGGATGACCTGCTCGAGCAGATCACCAACACGATAACGTTGGTCTTGGGTTTCTTCGAGAATCGCTTCAACAAAGCATCGATCGCTCGGCCGCAATTCACGCCCGATCGCGAACGCGAGCATCCGGCGGACGGTGGTGTCGGCGAGTGCCCGTTCTTCGGTCTCGGCGAGCAATCGGGCGAGTTGGGCGGCGCCTTCGAAAGCTCGCCCGCCGGGCAATTCGCCCGATGCGTCACCCCGTGCGGGATCGTCTTCGGGGCGAAGTCGGCCGAAATGATCATAATCTTCCAACCCGAAACCGAGTGCATCCATGACGCGGTGGCATGAAGCACAGCCCGGATCGGCGCGGTGCAGTTCGAGTTGTTCGCGGAGAGTTGCATCGGCGGACGCCGTATCGGTATCCTCGAGACTCGGGACGCCCGCGGGAGCTTCCGGGGGCGGCGTGCCGAGAACGTTCTCGAGAATCCATTTGCCACGCTGGACGGGAGAGTTCCGTGTCGGGTAGCTGGTCAGCAGCAACACACCGGCGTGCCCGAGAATCCCGCGGCGCCCCACGGCACTAATATCGACCGCAGCGATTTCTCGGTCCTCGACATCGGCCGGAAAATCAACACCGTACCACTGAGCGAGCGGACGGGAGACGAAGGTTCGTTCGCTAGTCAGCAGCTCGGCGACGGGGCGGTTCTCTCGCAAAAGGTGCAGGAACAATTGTTCGGTTTCGGACGACAACATCGCAGGCGTGATCGCGAGTTCATCTCCCGTGTCGTCGGCACTGCCCGATGAGTGAACATTGGCGAAATCGCTCAGGTCGCGGTTTTGCAGATTGCCCAACGCGAACCATTGGCGTGCGAACTGGCTACCGAGCGAATCGGACTTTGGATTGGCCAGCATGCGGCGCACGTGGCGGAGCATTTTCTCGCGATTCGTCAGTTCATCCCGTTTGGCGGCATCGAGCAGCGAATCGTCCGGCAGGCTGCTCCACAAAAAGAACGACAAGCGGCTGGCGAGCTGGTTCGATGTCAACGGGATCGCTTCGCCGGCGCGGGCTTGCTCTCGCTGTTCATCGCTCTCGGGGACTTCGATTCGAAACAGAAAACGTGGTGAGACCAACACGGCTGAAATCGCTACTCGGATCGCTTCGTAATAAGAATCACCGCGGTCGGTGATCTCTTTGACCACGTTGACGTACGGCGTGATGTCGTCATCGTTGACCTCGCCTCGAAACGCGCGACGCATCAGCGGACGCAAACAATTGCGGGCCGCCTTTTCGACATCGGCGTAGCGATCGTGTCGACGTTCGGGTAATCGTCCGAGCAATTGTTTTTGCCCCGGTGGCAGGTCGCTGCGTGTGGACGCTCGCGGGCCTTTGACGACAATGCCTCGATACCGTACGGGGAAATTGTCTTCGTTGATATCGTGGTCAGGTTTAAGCTCTTCCGCGTCGACGGATCGGCTTTCGTTGAGAGATTCGTCGTTGAGTTCGGCGAAACGTGGCGATACCGATGTACCGATTTTCCAATCGTCGGTCTCTTTGAGTTTGTCCAATTGACTTGCGGGGACGGCGGACCGCTGAAAGAAAAGCCGATGCGTGCCGGCATCGAGCGTGATCCGGGCGGAGTCAAAATCTTCGTCGCCTAGGCCACCACGGTGTTCGAGTTTAAAGATCGCTCCCAGCGTTCCGTCGGCGGTATGCATTGCGACGAGAGCGGGGCCATGCGAAGGGATCCGCGATGACCCGTGGACTTCGATGGTATATTCACCGCGGACGGGTACTTCGACGTCAAACCAAGCGAATTCATCGGGGGCAACGTATCGTTGGCCGAACGTGCCCATGCGAGTGTCGCCGACCACATACAGCGTCTCGCCGGCGAACGTTTTGTCGATTTGAACGAGTGTGCTGGGATCGATGATCAATTGCGCCGTGACGTCTTCAGCCGCGGTCAAATATTTGTCCATCAACATTGTCGACAGCGACAATACGTCGGCATTGTTGTCGAATCCGCCGCCCACTTCGTCGGAGGGGAACGTGTCAGCGGGCCGGACGTCGACACCGAAAAGGTCGCGGATCGCGTTGTTGTATTCGGCTCGATTGAGACGGCGGGCGGTCGTGCGACCAGGACGCGGACGCAGATCGCAGGTGGCGTGGAAGACCAAGGCATCGAGCAGATCGGCGAGTTCGCGGCGTTCGGCTGTTTCAGGAAGCTCCGCGTCTTCGGGTGGCATCGCAGCGAATCGGATCATGCTGATCACGTGAACAGCCAGCTCGCTGTGCCGTTGAACACCATCGAGCGTTTTGAAATCACTCAGGTCGACTTCCGCTTCGGCATAGTCGGAACTGTGGCAATCGATGCAATAGGTTTCCAGAAGAGGCCATCCTTTGCTGACCCACTGGGAAGCCGCGATCTGTGCCTGCGTTTGCGCCGGTGCGTCGGCACCGGTAGCGAAGTCGCCGGTCAGAGCGACGCAAATGGCGACGACCGTCCCGAATCGCAATATCGTTCGATGCGATCCTAAGACATGCGCGTCGCGACGCGTTGGCGCGGAGGCTGGCATAGGCAGGTCATCCGGGAAAATCCGGATTCAATGGGAAGGCGGGAGGATGCCGATCGAGGATATCAAAAGAGATACCAACGGCGAGGCGGGAAATCCGCGTGGTGGCGGAAGGTTCGTTTGCGGACGCGGTGGGGAACGACGGCCGGGGGCCACGTTCGGTCCGATGTATTCTTCATTCGAAACTCGCTCGCCCTTCCCATCGGGAAGAACGAGCGGAGTGCTGGGTCAGGTCTGGCAGCCACGGAATCGCGTGGCGATCAGTTGACATTTCTCTATCTCGATTCTCGTTGATGTTCAACGAGAGTCACTCTTTGAAACGAGTTCGTCGATCGCAATCGGCGAATCAGTCAGCCGATACGGCGTCAGCGGGGACGAGGATTTCGCCCAGGTCATTATCGCCGGCTTTCAAGTCGACTTCAAATCGTTGACGTTTCCAATCGGTTTCTTTGCCGCCGACTTTGACTTCGTCGAGCTTGCCACCTTCGAAGCGGACCGCGAACGTGATCTCTTTTCCGGCAGGCAAACCTTCGATCACGATATTGCCGTCATCGTCACTGACATCGGCGAACGGGTGCTCGAGGACCACGACGTAGGCACGCATCCAAGGGTGGATGTTGCAATCGACCGGAATCGGTGCAGGCTCTTCTTCTTTGAGGGCGATCTCTTTTTCCTGCCCCGATGGGATCATCAGGTTTTGCGCGGTGTTCTTGATGAAGTTCAAGTTTGCGTTGTGGCCAACGGGATCGGGGTTGGTGATCTTCAGAGTGTCACCGGCTTGGGCGATGACGACATGAGGCTCGAAACGGCACTCGTCATTAGCCAGGACGTGGGTTTTCGCCGCAGGTGCGGTTTTTGGCAAATCGTCGCCGCTCGAACGGGTGTACACGTGCACGATGACGTTCTTGATCCCTTTATTGGCGGGATTGATCACCAATTTTTCGTTCGGGATCGTGTGCTTGCCACAGAACTCGCGATCTTTGTTGGGATCGATGTTGTCGACCGAGGGTGGCGTGCCGTCGTAGACGAATCGCATTTTCAAAGTCGCGTCTTGGGCCGAAGCGATGGTGGCTCCGCCGATGATCGCGGAAAGGCAACAAGCGGTCGCGACGAGGCGAGGCAGTCGCATTGGGGATAAGTTGAACGCCAAGGTTATTTCTCCAGTTGTAAAGGGTGTTTCGAATCGGACGTCACGTTCGGCTCGCCGTTGAAGGTGCTAGCGAAGGCGACTGAGAATACGAAACAGGTTCGAGATGGTCGGTCGGGACGGAATCGAAGCTCGTTCGAGAGCGACTCTCTGGCGAGGCAAGATGGGGTCGTTTACCAAAAAACGGCTCGTTACATCCATCTTAACAGGGGGGAGGGCGGGTGAGGAACAAACAAACTCGCCCGTGAGCGGTTTAATCATCCACGTTGACGCCCCAATGGGGTGGGAGTTCATGCCGTCTTCCAGGCACAACGCTGGTCATTGTAGACGTTTGTAATAGAATGTCCAATCCGGTTCTATTGACTCCCCTTTTCCCGAGGTTATGCGATGCCCCTGTATGAATATGAATGCGATCATTGCCACGAAACCAAGGAAATCCTTGTACGAACCCCGGATGAAAAGGCGGCCTGCCCGGATTGTGGCAGTGAAAAAATCCAGCGATTGCTGAGCGTTCCGGCGGCCCCATCAATGGGCCGATCGTTGCCTGTGAGCGGCGGCGGGATGCCCGAGAGCTGCGCTCAACCACGTTGTTGCGGGGGTGGATGCCAGATCTGACCCGGTAGAGATGGCTTAACCGGCAAAGTTTACCAGATTTGCTTAACCGTCCTGACCCTCACGCCCGATACACGTATTGGGCGTTTGCTTTGCGCGAACGTTTCAGGCCTGCCCGGTCGAGGCATGCCGAAGTGCAATGGAATGGACCCTGGTTGAATGAACTCTGTGATGAACCATCAATCCGATCGAATGCTCGCGTGCTGCGTTTCTGGCTCGAACGGCGAATCGGTCACCGACATCCATGTTCGGGGCGGTCTCGTTCTCGGACTTTTGCTGGCCGGTGTGATCCTGGTTCCAAACGCGGCGACCGCTCAGGTGCGAACGAAGGCGCCCGATCGAGGCACATACAATCCCAGCGGAGGTCCGTCCACGCCGCCCCCGGTTCAAATCCGTCCGTCGGCCGCCGCATCCTCGACTCATTATCCGGCCGTTACCGATGACTCGTACGAAATGGATCGCGAGGCCAGTCGAACCGGCGAGTTGATCGAACCGGTCGTACTGAAGCCGTTGCCTTCGCTGGCACCTCGAGGAAAGGCACGCGTCTACTCGACATCAAACCAAGATTCGCGACGTGGCGATTCCACGCCCGTCCCGACCCTGCGTGAAGTCAGAAATCCACGAGCGGTCCAATTGAGCCAGATCGAATCGAGTGATGCCGGATCGGCTACCGACGGACGCGTCGGCGGACCGCTGGTTCAACCCGCATCCTTCGAAGCACCGTACCGCGGCGGATCATCCGCACAGCCCATGCACGCACCGCAGCGTCGCCGCGTGATCGGTCGTCAACTCAACCCTTCGGGCTATCAATCGAGCCCAACCCCGGCACGCGGCGAAACCCTGATTCAGCATCCGATCGGCGATGGTGAATGGATTGAGGGAGATGTCGTCGGTTCCGGTGCCACGAGCTGGACCGGAGATAGTTACGGCGGAAACTTCATCGGCGGTTGCAACAACTGCGACGGGATGGGATGCAACAGTTGCGACGGGATGTATGGCGGTTGCGACGGCTACTGTGACGATGGCTGCGATAGCTGTGGCCACTACGTCGGACACCCCAACGCATCGCTGTGTTTTGATCCGTGTCAGTGGTTCGCGTCGTTTGAATTGCTGTTGCTGTTCCGCGAAGGCGATTTGATCCCCTCCCTCATCACGACCAGCCCAGCGGGAACGGCGGGAGACGTTGCGGGACAATTGCCGGGTGCGACGACACTGTTCGGCGGCGAAAACTTCTTCAACGAGATGACCGCGGGTGGTCGCTTGACGTTGGGAACCTGGTTGGACAATTGCCAGTATCGCAGTCTCGTGTTTCGAGGTTGGACAGCGACCGAACAAAGTGATTCGTTCAGTTCTCGTGAAGCGATCAACAGTGGTGGCATCTTAGCGGTTCCAACCACGACGGCCGGAGTGGCTGACGCGGCGTTGATCGCGTTTCCCGACTCGGCTGAAAACTTCGGACGTTTCGGTTCGGTGAGTGCGTCGGCGAGCAGCAACGTGTTCGGCGGTGACATTTCCGTGCGTCAGTTTTGGACCGGCGGACTCGGAACAACGTTCGACGTGTTCTACGGTTATCAATACATGCGATTGCAGGAAGACCTGCGTCTTTCAACGTCGAGCACAAAAACTCAAGACCCGTTTCCAGATGCGATCGGTTCGAACTTGACGACGACTGACATGTTCGATGCCAAAAACGAATTTCACGGCGGACAGCTCGGGATGGCCGGTCGCTACCGCGAAGGTTGCTGGAGCTTCGATTGGCTCGGCAAAATCGGTTTCGGGCAGGTTCGCCGCTCGGCCGAACGGCGTGGCAGTTCCGTCGTGACGACCGACACTCCTCCCGCTGCAGTGAGCGATACGGGATTGCTCGTCAATGACGTCAACAGCGGATCGTTTGAGAACAACACGTTTGGATGGGCGCCTGAATTCGACCTGTCGATCGGATGGCACAAGTACCCGCGTTTCGACGTGACGTTCGGTTACAACATCATCGCGATGACCGACGCGGTCCGTTTGTCCGGCGTGATGGATCCAGTCAACACGACCGACACGCCACGCACGACGTTGGTTGATGAAACGTTCGTGCTGCAAGGAATCCACTTCGGTATCCGGCACGTCTATTAACAGTCGGTACTCCGCGAACGGCCGAGGTTTCACATCCCGGCCTCGATCCGCGATTGAGGCGAACAATCCAGGGCCCCAAACGCATTGATCGGGCACGGACATGCTCGCGAGTCCGTGCAGGAAGCTCGCGGCAGTTCGCCGATGGCATGCTGCTTCGTTACGCGGCTTTTCGACGTCGATCTCGAAACCGAGATGCCGTCTAGCTGCTTGCTGAGCCGGATGAGCGAAACGGTGTGTAACAGACGCCCAGCCGGCCCGATTGCGGGGGGAATCCGCACTTCTTGCTTTTTCGCGATGCGAGATTTGGCCGCCGGAATACTCTTCTGAGCTCCCTTCGCAACTCTTTCCAGGGCGTTTGAGGCTAAAACCGAGTCGGAAAACCGGTTGGTCTATTTTTCCTTCGCACCTCTCCTATTACAGTAGGCGTCCGCCAAACGACTTCAAAACGCCAGTTCATCAGATTGGAAGACGAGAATGCCTCAAGGGAGACTACTGATCACGGGTGCGACAGGGATGGTCGGCAGTTTGCTGATGGCCCGCGTCCTCGAAGAAGGATACACCGTCCGCGCGATGGTGCGTCCGACCAGCAATCGGGCTGCTTTCGAAGGACTAGACGTCGAGCAATTCGAAGCCGATTTGGCGGATCCTGAGTCATTGCCGGCGGCACTCGAGGGCGTTGATTACGTCGTCAATACGGCTGCCCATGTCGGCGACTGGGGGCCAGCGGAAAAGTTCCGTGCAATTAACGTTGTCGCTCTCGAAACGATGTTGATCGCCGCACGCCAGCAGGCTCAATTGAAACGATGGGTGCAGATCAGTTCGCTCGGTGTGTACTCCGCGACACACCACTACGGCACGGACGAAACGACCCCGCCTGACCTCGGCGGGTTGGACGGATACACGGCGACGAAAGCCGAAGCGGAAGTGCTGCTGAATCAAACGATCAAGGCCGACAACTTCCCCGCCACAATCATTCGACCTGGATTTATCTACGGCCCTGGTGATCGCCACGTGGTGCCTCGCATCATCGAACGGTTGGCGGCCGGTCAAATGAAATTGATCGGCGACGGCAAGAAGATGCTCAACAACACCTACGCGGACAATCTCGTCGATGCCATCATGCTCGCCCTCGACAAGGAAGCCGCGGTGGGCGAAACGTTCAACATCCGGGACGCACGCCTGGTGTCGCGTGAAGAATTCGTCGGTGCGATCGCCGACTACATGGGCTTGCCGATGCCGAAGAAGGTGCCCGAATGGTTAGCCCGCAGTGCCGTCGGCTTCATCGAAGGGTTTGCCAAATTGCGAGGTGCGACAGAGGCACCGTTGCTGACGAACGCTCGGATCAAATTCCTCGCATTAAATCTCGATTTCTCGATCGCAAAGGCACAGGAGAAACTCGGCTACCAACCGAAAACAGATTTCCGCGACGGCATCAAGACGGCACTCGATTGGGCGGCGAGCGAAAATCTGATCGCACCGGCCTCGGATAGAAAGGCCGGTTAGGTAAGTCCGATGTTACCTGTGGTCCAGAAAACTCTCTTCGCGATGTATTATCCGTACTGCGGTTTAGTCAGTCGGATGTTGCCCAACATTACGCTCGACGGTCGCAAGTTGCGTGTTTTGCCCGGCGTGTACAAACCGCTCGATAGTGAACACCACGTTGTCGATTTTATCGCAGAAGGAAAACGGGTTTTGGACGTCGGTTGCGGTTCAGGTGTGATCACGGTCTTCGCAGGTTTAAAGAGCGAACACGTGACGGCGATCGACATCAGTCCGCAAGCGATCGAAAATACTCGGCAAAATTGCCTGGCTCACAACATCGAGAACGTCACGATCAAACAGAGCGACATGTACCGTGAGGTCGACGGCGAGCGATTTGACTACATTGTGAGTTACCCACCACTGTTTGAAGGTTCTTTCAAATCAGATGATCGGCAATGGTGCACGTCGTCACATTTTGTTGAAGAGCTATTTCGCGGCGCATCCGATCACTTGGAATCCGAGGGCAAACTCGTTGTCCTTCTACCTAAGAAGTTCCGCGTCTCTCCGGTCGATCTGAGCGAAAAGTATGGACTCGAATTTGAGTCTGCGGTGCCGCATCACAATCGATCCATCGGCAATCGTCTGCACGCACTGCCGTACCTGCATTTCAACATGAACAACCACGTGTTCACGTTTCACCGGTTGCCTTAATCGTTGGCGAGACCGTTGCGTCGTTTGCATGCCAGAGCGTCCCGCGTGCGCTGGATTGGCATGCGTTGAGACGGCGTGATTTCGTGAGCGGGCAGGGTCAAACTGCCGCAGCGGAATGCGGTATCTTTTCTTCCAGTACTTTTGTCTACTGATTCCTCAAAACAAGGAATCAAGATGATTAGATCCAAGAACCGCTGGCTCATAGCACTCTCTGCTGTTGGTATCCACATTTCGATCGGTTCCATTTACGCGTACAGCGTGTGGAAAAATCCAATCCAAGAAACACTTGGTTGGTCGCGGACCGAAGTGGGGTGGGCCTTTAGCATCGCCATCCTCTTCCTAGGTTTTTCAGCCGCGTTTCTCGGCCACTTTGTTGAGAAACATGGGCCGCGAAAAGGCGGCCTGCTCGCCGCCTGTTTCTTTGGTCTCGGGATGATCGGCGCGGGCTTCGCGATCGACATGGAATCAAAATGGTTGTACTACCTGTTCTATGGTGCGATCACGGGGATCGGATTGGGTGTTGGCTACATTTCGCCGGTTTCGACGTTGGTGAAATGGTTTCCGGATCGCCGAGGTCTTGCGACGGGATTGGCGATCATGGGGTTTGGGTTTGGTGCCCTGATCGCGGGTCCCTTGATCAATGCTGGAATCGCAAACATTGGGATCAGTAACACGTTCTATGGCTTAGGCGCCGCCTATTTCCTTGTAATGGTGTGTTCGTCGCTCTACCTCGCACCGCCGCCCAAAGACTGGCAACCGGTCGCTGCCGCCGGCCAACAAGTGAAACCGAACGCCCGCCGCGGATTGGAATTGTCTCAAAAGATGGCCAACGAAGCCGTGAAAACAACGCATTTCTATTACCTGTGGATCATGCTGTTCATCAACGTGTGCTGTGGAATCGCGGTAATCTCCGTCGCGTCACCGATGGCACAAGAAATCGCAGGGATGTCCGCAGCCTCCGCCGCTACCATGGTGGGACTGATGGGATTGTTCAACGGACTCGGCCGGATCGGGTGGGCGTCGTTCTCAGATTACTTTGGACGTCCGAATACTTATGTCGCGTTTTTCGTTCTTCAAATCGCTGCGTTCATTGCTCTGCCGGTCGTTTCCAATGCGACTCTCTTTCAGATCCTCATCTTCCTAATCTTGACTTGTTATGGCGGAGGATTTGCCGCGGTTCCCGCTTACATCAGCGACCTGTTCGGCACCCGACAACTCGCGGCCATCCACGGTTACCTGCTCACTGCATGGGCAGCGGCCGGAGTCGTGGGCCCAACGCTCGCGTCGTCGGTCCGAGAAATGACGGACAGCTATGTCGGAACACTGTATATCTTTGCCGGACTATTCTGCGTCGCGCTCGCGGTTTCAATCTGGATCCAAGTTGAAATTCGACGAATCGTCCCTGCCGTTCAACCGGCGTAGAAATCGTTTTCAGACAGGCCCCCGGTTTCGCTGTCAGCGAATCGCCGTAAAAGGGCGGTAGCACCGGGAGTGGCTCGCGATCGAAGGATCAAACGATCGCGTATGGCCGCCGCGTGGAATCTTCCATGTATACTCGGATGACGATCGTTCGTACGTCAACTAATCGAGTCAAATGATGATGCATTCCAGGTCAACGCAAGAGGGTGAAGCGTCGATCTTTCGCGTGCCATGTCACTGTGTTTTTGCCGCATTGCTTGTCGTTTTAAATGGCGGGACTAGTGTTTCGGATGATTTCGCCAATGAAGGAGCGAGTGGTGCGAAACGTGTTGGCAACGCGACGATCTACTCCGTCCCGGCCGACGAAGAACTGAGTGCTGACTTTCAGGTGACCGTGGATGGGCACGACGTTCCGGTGTACCGAGCGAAAGTTGCCCCCGCCGACGCGGAAAAGCGTTGGAAGGCGATGGACGACAAAAGAAACTCGGCCGATTACTTCGACACGGCCGCGTTTGCCTCTTTCGACTGGCATGACGCCGTGACGGTGACGGTATCGGCGCAAGAGGAGGTGTTGTCGGCAATGATTCTGCCAACCTCCGCGGGCATCACCCCCAACGTTCTCGGAAAAACCGTGACCTTTCCGGTTACTGCCCCAGCCAATCTGACAATCGAAATCAATGGCGAAACGGTCCGGTCGCTCCATCTGTTCGTAAATCCGGTTGAGAAAAACGTTCCTGACCCGAATGACCCCAATGTGATTTTCTTCGGTCCCGGGATTCACAAGCTGAGCCATTTAATCGTTCACGATAATCAAACACTCTATGTCGCGGGTGGTGCGATCATACGAGCGGTTGTTTCACCCGACGAACCATTCACGGTCAACGCGACGACAGGGCTTCGCAACTATGCACCGACGATTGAACTGCGTGGCAACAACATCAGGTTGAGCGGTCGAGGCATCATCGACGCAAGTGCTTGCATGACACACGCTCGGAATCTCGTGTTAGTCGACGGATCCGACATCACGGTTTCGGGTGTGATACTGCGAGATGCGAGCACATGGAACATGCCAATCCGCCGTTCAGACCGCGTTCGGGTTCACGACGTCAAAATCATCGGCTACCGCGCGAACTCCGACGGTGTGGATGTCTGCAACAGTCGCAACGTGACGATCGAGGATTGTTTCATTCGCACACTCGATGACTTAGTCGTGGTGAAGACCGACCGAGGACAGGGTGTCGCCAATCGCGTTCTCGTTCAGCGATGTGTGTTATGGAACCAAGTGGCCCATGCACTGAGTGTGGGTGCCGAAATCAGGGAAGACATCTCCGACATCCTATTTACGGACTGTGATGTGATCCATGATCGAGGGCGAGAGTGGACACTACGAATCTTTCACAGCGACGCGGCAAAGGTCAGCGACGTCCGCTTTGAGGATATTCGCATCGAAGAGTCGAGGAAGTTGGCCTCGCTGTGGATCGGCAAATCAATGTGGAGCGACGACTCGCAGTACGGTCGCATCGAGAACGTGATCTTCAAAGGTATTCACGCCGCGGGAACGCCGCTGACGATTGAGTTGGTTTGCCAAGATGAAGAGCACAACATCGAGAACGTCTTGTTTCAAGATGTGCTGCTCAATCGTGAGCACTTGCGGAGACCGCATATCGACGCGAGCGAATTTGTTGAAAACCTCATCGTCAAACCGTAGCGATTATTTCGTCGAGATCTTGAGCTCTTTCTCTCGAACAGGATCGGTACTTTCGTACCACGTCAACCGGACGTAGAGCCGGTTTTTCTTCTCGTCCTGGGAGGCGGAAATTTTCAGGTTGGCGAGACCTTTCGGCTTCATCACCATGGTTCCGTCTTCATCTTCCAATACAATCTTCCCTCTGGAAATTCCTTCCACGACGGCATTAAGTAGAGTCTGAACGGACTCGGAATCCTGCAGTGATTCGTGTCGAAAACGCGTGCTCTGTTTCATCGTTTGTTTCCTTCTTGTTTCTTTGCCGCGAGCAACGCGTCGAGTGTTCGCTGCGGTTCAAAGACTTTGATTTTGGGGAAGTCCGAACTGACGCCCAAGATGCGTCCGGTTGGCTCTATGATCGTCACCGAGGCTCCGCGGCCGTTGACGTTTTCAAGACGACGAGTGTGTCGATCGAGACTCGTGTCGCATTCGAAATTAATTTGCGACTTACGAAGCGACAGGCGTTGGCCATGATGCAGGTTGCGGTGTCCATGCAAAATCGCCGCAATCCCGGCGCTGCGAACGTTGCGCGACCCTTTGCGAGTGAACGGGCGATCAACGTCACGGTACTTGGTGCGAATGGTGTTGCAGAGCGACCCGTAGTAGAAATCAAACGGGGCTTCACGCATCGCCGTTTGAAACGCGTTGTTGATATGCCGAACACCATGTTTGAGCAGCATTTTCGTCACGTTGTCGTCCACGCCGGCGTGCACGAAAAGGAACGACCCGTTGCGGTAGCAAAGCCGCAAACTTCGGTAGAACCATTGAAACTCGCCGTCCTTTTTCAGGAATAGTTTCTTCCACTGCTGCGTTGCGGCGTAGACCTGTCGCAGATCGAGCCCTTGTTCGCCACAAAGGCTTTCGAAGTTATCGACCTTCTTAGTGATACGATTCAGTTCACGATCCATTTGTGCCGGAACGATGTCACCGCCACGAATCTTCGGAAACTCCTCGGACCACGACTCGCGAGGAAACAGCCTCCTACGGCACGTCGCCGTATCAGGAATGGACTTCATCGCTTTCTTAGAAAGGTACGATTCCCAGACCTCTTTGATCAGTGGGATAATCTTCTGCCCGGCGCGAACGAAAAAGTGTTCGTTGCGAACGTCTTTCTTCTCGCCAACGACACGCATGCCAAAGAGCAAGCGGATGTCATGGTTGCCCGCCAAGACACGAAGCCGGACGCCTTGATCCTTCAAGTGTCGAACACCACGCAGTAATTCGAGGTTGTTCGGTCCTTTGTCAAAACAATCACCGCCGATGACGAACGTTGCTTTGCGGCCCGCTTTCGTCAATTCAAAATCGCGGGGGGAGGGCCCGAGATGTTTGACGCCGCCCGATGCGACGAGCGAGGCGGCAAAGGCATCCGGATCGGCGTGCAGATCCGAGATGAAGTAGTGTTTTCGTTGCGGCCACTGCCAATGTTCGCGATCGTTGAGTTCGCGAAGGACGTCGATGAGATCACTGAGATTACCGTCCTCGGTGACGATCGATTTTTCGCCACCGTGTGTCCAATCGCACGTTGCGTCGGGAAGATTGACAGAAATCCATTTGCGTCCGTAGTACCGAGGCTTGATCGCTTCGGATCGATCGGCAGCGTGTTTGGTTTTGTTGCTCATGATTTGAATCTCAGTCCAATTGCTTCGATTCGAGGAGCCGATTTTTCCATTCGCCTGCCACGTGTCGCCAAACCCCGGTGGAGGAAACCGAGAGCGCTACCGGTCGTGCGTGGAACATGCTCAGTTTTGCGATCTGGTCAAACGGAAGGACGCCGAGATGATGTGCCGCATGACGCAGCGATGCACCATGGCCGAAGACGAGAACGGCCTGTCCGGGGGCGTCGATGTGGTTCATCGTTTCGGTCAGATATCCCGCAACGCGTGCTCCCGATTCCATCAACGATTCGGCACCGATAAAAGGCAGCCGAAAGTGGCTGTTCGATTTCCAGTCATCGGGCAACGGTTCGAGACGCGGGTCCGCCGCGACGGCCTCGGTGATCTGTTGACGTGTGAGGTTCGCGCCGCTGCCGACGCATCGTTCGGTGAGACGGTCGGTCGTGACCACGCGTTTGCATTCGGGCAATCTTTCCGATGCAAGAGACGCCGTTTCCCATGCACGCAAAAGAGAAGAAGAATGCACGTCCGTGTGCAGACTCCATCCATGGGTATCAATGAGTTGTCGGATCGCGATTGATGCCTCGGCAGCCTGTTGCCGACCCAAGGCAGTCAACCCAAATGGTTGATGCGCGCTGGGGGTGTCGGCGAGTTGGTGATAGTCGCCGTGCCGCACGAGAATGCAAATTCGCTCAGACATCGAGACGACCGTCCCGATGCTGCTCGGTGATCTTTTCTTGAAGAAGCCGGATCATGTGCTTCAGTTCGTCTTGATGAACTCGGTCGGCGGCCGCCGTGGCGCTCAACCATTCACGCCCCCGATGACTCTCGGGCCATCGGTCTGGTGGCAATACCGCGCTCACCTCCATCGGATAGACATGAACCGTGCATGTGGCGCCCCACTTGGCGTAGCTGTATCTTCCGACTTCGGCGTCCATCACCTTCCCGAGCACTCCGGCTTCTTCCATTGCCTCGTTCGCGGCGGACGCTTGAGCGGTCTTGCCAGGATCGTGAATGCCCTTGGGGACACCCCAACGTTTCCGTTTGCTTGTTGAAATGACCAGAATTTCTAGCTTGTGATCGCGGATTCGATACGGAATCACCGCCGATTGACGGTAATAGTACGCGGGGCGACGACGTCGCTCAGATCCGTTGATATCGGGAAAAGGAAAACGCTTGGGTAGTGCCGAAGGATCGATTGCTTGCACCAAACGTCCGCATGCGCCCGTGGTTGTTTGAGAATCGGCCCCAGGCCCGTTGCCCGCTATTTTGATGTGGAGCACGCGATCCATCTCATGCAACGCGCCGAGTTCCGCTTCGTCTCTCTCCGCGTCACCACGCATCCCGGTGACATTTTGACATAACCGTTGAGCAACCGAGGCCCCCACCGCAATCAGCAGACACGCGGTTTCGGCGTGAAGATCAGCGGCCAGATTGGAAAACAGAGATTCGTCGAAGCGACTGAGTTGGTCGTCGTCTTGCACGATGTCTTCGTTGAGGCCCGCCGCTTTGCAAGATTTTTGAGCGGCTGTCCTCGACGCGAGCGTTGGCACGCACCGCACCTCGTCGGGCACCAGATTCTCTCTCGCGAACCAAACGCCGACTCGCTGGGCGTTGCGTTTGCACGCATCGGTCAAGTCGGCATCATATGAACTGCCAAGTGATTCCGATTCTGCCGCCTGCACGTCTGACGGCAAGTCCGTGAGAGATGAGGCGGCCGAACGTTCGGGGTGGCTGAAAATCAGGAGGTCCTTAAGCACGGTTGCGTCCTCAAGATTGATTGACAGGTTTCCGAGGCTAGCTCGAAGTCGATTTTCCCGGTCGCTTCCCAGACATCGACTCGGTCGAGGTAATCCAAATAAGGTTCGTGATCCTCTTTGGCGGTATCGGTTTGAAACTTACCGGCCTCGTCCGCGTAGAATGGCCCTGGGCTTTTCGTTACGGCGTTTAATAACTCGGGACGTTGGCGAAGGTTGACCTTTCGGAATTGGCAATCGCAATCGGACGTTCGCTTCCAGTTCAGAATCAACAAATCGGTGAGTGTCGACTGCGGGACGATACGATTGTCGCCGTACACGTCAGCGACATCAACATCGAATTTTTTCTCAAGTTCCCAGAGATCTGCAGTCGGCATTGCTTCGAATTCCTGAAGCTGCTGTTGATCTAACATCGGGCGGAGCGACGGTAGACTGACGATGGTACCGGGATTGACTCGCGGGAGTTTCGGAATGCCGATCGCACGTACTTCGAGGGGACCTGACGATTCGATAAAGAGTCTGTCATTGGTGAGGAATGCGCTGCCCGGCGATTCGAGCATTCTTAACATCAACGACGACTTTCCACCGCCGGAGAACCCCGCAATGGCCATGGCTCGATTATCGATGACGATCCCCGAAGCGTGACAGATCACCGCTCCGCGATGCTGCAGCCGATTCATGTATTGGCAATTAATATAATTAATGACTTGGTTGTCGTTGGCGACGCACGGTCCGTGTGCGATTCGATGCATTTCACTCTGCAGGAACAACACCCCGGTTCGTACTTTGCGAACCAACCGTCCGTCACACCGGCCGTCGTCGATCAAATCGAAATAGGCGTCCTTCCGTCCCGTTTTCCCGGGTTCTCGCCGCCAATCGGTGAAGGACAAGTCGAGGTCAGTCGGCTGGGCATCGATTGCATAGACGGTGCAATCACAGGAGTCCAAACCATCCCCATCATCCGCGCTAACCGTGTAGGCAAAATAAGCCCGAAGTCGATCGAGAAGAGCGGTGGAGTTCGAACGAATGCCAATGCGATAGTCGTCGAGTTGCAAGACGACGGAATCGGTCACCAACTCGGTGTCAGCCATCAATGTCTGAGCGACATTCAAGGAGGTGATCTTCAATGAGTCGTGCACTGGCTGAGCTCTTTCAATACGTAATCGGCGTACATCGCGGACGCGTCCATTCCCATTCCATCCTGGACGCCGCGAAACCCACCGAACGCGGAGACTTCAAACACGATCGGTCCGTCATCGGTATCGGCGACATCAACAGTGGTGAAATCCATCCCAAACAACGCTTGGGCTCGCGTGGCGAGATCGATGGTGGATTGCGGTGGTGTGTGCGACGCGTAACGCCCACCGCTTTGAATCGTGGTATTCCATGCCTCGCCTTGGTTGACGCGTGCATAAGTTCCGACGTATTCGCCACCAAGAAAAACCATTCCGAGGTCTTGGCCGGGAAGGTTGATCTTCTTTTGAATGTACATCATCGGGTTGCCCGCGCGGAACCGGTCGATGATGCTGAACAACGTTGCTTCATCAAGAGATCCGTCCACCAACTCCATCCCTCGTGCCTTGGTGGAATACAGGGGTTTGAGGACAGCCGCTCCGAATTCCCGAATCGTCCGAACCGCTTGGTTACGGCTCTCAGTGACAACGGTTTCAGGCATGGGGATGCCGCCGTTTCGAAGTGTCATCGTACAACCCAAACGGTCAATCATTCGAATGATCGTTTCGGTCCGCGAGAACACTCGGACGCCCGCGTGCTCGGCCAGTCGTAACAATTCGATCCGATCGAGTGTCGCCGGCGAATACTGCTGGCTAATCTTCTTGACGATCAATCCGTCGAGCTCGCAAAGGTTGACGCCGTTGGCCACCAGTTTCCCGGACGTCAATTCCGCGCACACGTCTTCCATGTCGACCACGAGCCGAAATCCGGTGCGTGCTTCGAGAGAATCCGCCAGGACTTCAGTCGACCACTTCCCCGGTATCCCGATGACCCCGATTCGTAGTGCACTCATGAAAACAGTTCCCGGATCGGCAGTCGGAAGTCGGATGCCGATTCGGTCGGTTGCTCGATCGCACGTTCCAAAATGTAAAACCCACGCAGGTACATCGACTTGGCGAGCGATTTGTCCAGGATGAAACGTGTCGAGGTGATGAAGGACCTTGCCAGTCCGTATGCCAGCCGCAGTTCGAAATTCTTGTCGCTCTGTTGGCGTGCGAACTTGCTCGCCGTCGCGTGCATTTGTTCGGCGACGCTTGCGATGCGACAACGAGTCCGCTTATCGAGTGTCTGCAAACGGTAGTTCGAAACCATGAAGACCGAGACGTCTTGCGTGTAATCGGCGTAGCACGAACGGTGCAAGTCGATGAAGTTGACCCGTTCTTCGGCGGTATCAATGATGATGTTGTCGAGATTAAAATCGCCGTGAATGTACACCGAAAACGGCGGCATGACGGATGACTCTCTCTCTTCAGCAACAGCGATCAAATCGCTCAGCGATTGCGTGCGGGATCGGCAAATGCGTCCCTTTCCACGAGCGAACTCGGGATGAACGTCCACGACGGTGTCGAGTCGTTTGCGCAACTGCGCCATATGATTGGAACGGACGGGTTTGTCCGACTTCGTTTCCCGCCAAACCGCTTTGACTGTTTTTGCGAGATGTTGCTGTGCCGATTTGAGTTGGTCATCGGTACCCGACAATAGGACTTTGTCGAACGTATACCCCGGAAGATGTTCGATCATCAACGACGCGTTTTCGCCGCGTTTGCGATACGACAAGATCTGCGGCGCGATGCCTGGGAAGATTTCGTGCCAATTCTCGACGCTCTTGCGTTCCTCTTTCAGTTTTCGTTTTTCGCCGTCTTTTACGATCGCCGCAAAACCGTGGGCCGCGTCGCGACTGATTCGCGAGATATTGGTTCCCGAGTTGGTCTCGGCAACCTTCGCCACCGTGGCCTGATCGATGCCGAGATCATCGAACGCGGTTTTCAATAGTCGAAAACGGTCGCGTTGCATCGGCCGTCCTAAACGGGCACCGACCATCGACTCGCTGACGTCACGCAACACCGCGCTCATTTCGTTGAGTTGCGTGGCGATGAAGAACGCGGTCAGCACACGGTCCGGGTGTTCGATGCTCTGCAGTTCACGAGTTTGGTCTTCAAAAAACGTTTCATGTTTGGACGACATCGCGACCGCGAGATCGCTAACCTTCATGGCCGTTTTTGTGCCCTCCTCCTCGATACCCGATCGGATCAGCTCGATCCCCTTGAGCACATCTTCGACGAGCCCGGTCGACGAGAGTGACTTCAAGATTCCACGCCGTTTGCGACCGTCGAGTTGCCGGGCGCAATCGTGAATGAGTCCGGTCAACCGATCGAGCTGAGTTGCGATCGATTCGGCGGCGCGGAGCGAGTGCGTTTCCAGCTTTTCCGCAGAATCGGATGCTCGGACCGCAGTCACGCATGCATCATGGATTCGCATTTTGAGGTTGTACGAGTACCCGCGACGATCGAGAATCCGCTGGGTCAGTTCGGCCGAAGGTGTGTCTAACAACGTGACCAAATTGCTCAACTGCGTGCTGGTTTCAGCGAGCATGAACTGCAGGTTGTCACGGATGGTTTGAGGGAGTCGCATCGAGTTCAGTCAATCAAGCCGAGATAAGTGGGAGACTCGTCAAAGTCATTTTTCAGAATCTGCTGCAAAGACTCGGGCCAAAGCAGCGTCGCCGATTCACTCGCGAGATCCAACCAAAGCACGTCCTGTTGATGCTTGTCTGGATTGCGACCGTTTGCGGCAACATAGTCGTCTGGGATATCGCAGCGAAAGATGAATTCGATTTGATGTCGCATCGTCGGCGGCGTTGTGTCACGGGGTTTGTAGTAGTCCGCGACGTGCATTAAGTCTTGAACATCGACGGCGACTCCGATCTCTTCGACGCACTCTCGTCGCAATCCTTCCTCGAGAGTCTCACCAACCTCCGAACCGCCTCCCGGAAGCGTGAAACGCACGTCTCCATTCTCGTAGACTTTGCGTTGCACCAACAGCCTCCCCTCGCGCAGGATGACCGCCCGAACCGCATTGCGAACCGCGGGAGTAAAAACGGTTGTTTTCTCGTTCATGCTCATGGCATGGTTCATTCTAAGCATCTAAGTCACGTCCTCGTGTCCGTTCCGTTCTCTCAGTTAAGCAAGTCGTTTGTTAAGGCGTCAGATCCGTCAGGACGAAAACAAGTGGCACGGATGGATCGATGTGCGTGCGTGATTGTTGGTGCGTGCATCCGAAGCTCCATCAAAGAAACTTCCGAGCAAAGAGCGGCAACCTCCATGAAGTGACGTGGGGTCGGCTTGAAATGTATCTGCCCAGGATTCGTCAGGCGTGCCAATCAGGCCTTACTCGAGTTCGCGTGAAGTTCGGTATCCTCCTCCGGCGTGGCCTCCGAATCGTTCTCGGTCGTATCGCGTTGGCGATCGCCAGCAACGGAACTTGCCTCCGCGTCGGGTTCTTCACTTGGGTGTGCGTCGGGACGTTGTTCCTGATCGATCGTGCCAGCGTCATCTAACGAAATGGCATCCGCGAATTGCTGCTGCATTTCGGAGACGCGTTCAATCGACCACCACTTTGAAAAGTCCTCGCGGGATGATTCCAGTTGAGTCTTTTCGAACTCGATCATTTCGCGAATCGCTGGCTTGCAGCCTCGTATTCCCTTGGCTTTCAATAGCCCTTCATAGAAGTCGACGGCGGATGCATGGTCGTTAATGTCACCCAGTTTGTTTTGCAATTTTGCAAACACCGTCGAGTTTCGCTTAGCGAACTTTCCACCTAAGGCGGACGACAAAAGATCGATTGCATAACGAACCGTTTTGCCTTCGATCCGCAACTGGTGCAGCGCCTCAATGTCGCTCATGTCGACTCTGGCAGCAGCAAAGAACCGGTCAGTCATCGGTTCGAATTGGGCACGTGCGAACGTCCCGAAATCGGGCTCAGCACCATCGCCGCGCCACTTCGCACTTTTGGCGAGCGACTTTGCATTGCTGCGAAAATCTTGTCGTTTGGCTTTGACGTAGGCACGTTTGACAGGACGCTGGGCCGCGGCGCGACGTGCCCGAACAAATTCGAGCAGTGCCGCGAACGCCGGTTCAGTCGATTCCGCAGAATGCTTTTCCACTCGTTCTTTGAGAATGTCCAAGTCACGCGCCGGCCCAGCCGCTTTACGTAACGCCCGCAGTTGCTTCTTGAGGACTCGTGTTCGTTTGGTTGGCAGCAAGGGAGCATACAGTTCCATTGCGGCGCTGGCGCGGCGAACACTAACGCGCAGTTGATGCACATTCTCAACATCTTCCGTTGCTTTCTTGGCAGCCTTGGGCGCACGCTGCCAAACCGCTTTCAACCGATCTTCAAGACTCGCTTTTGCAGCGATCGTGACCGGGACGGTCGACTTAAACTGCGGAGCGGATTTCTTTGCCTTTGTCATCTTGTTACTTGACTTGCTCTTGCGATCTCCCGCGTTGGGGTCGTGCGAGTTCGCGGCCAGAATTGCCCTATGCCGAGGAATGTGAATTTGATGTTAAGCTTACGTAGTGAAAATGCGATGACAAGACGAATTACGGTGTTCTTGGAATTCTTAACAATTCAGCAGCCGCCTCACACCGACGTGACGTAACGCCATTCTGCGGTGAGCACACGCAAACATCGTCCGCCTCGATACAGGCTCCGGTCGCGAACGCGGCGGCGCTCACTCACTCAGTTTAGCCACAATAGATCAAGCGTGTATGAGCAGGTAATGAAGGAGCGGCGTTGATTATGATAGGCGATCGATCGCCCCAAATCATCCAAACGGCTCGCATCGATGAATGCGATGCGATCAAACGCAGAAGACACGGTCGCCCGGACGACCGTGTCTTCGTTGTTTGGATTGAGATGATCTCGCGGTGGACTACCGTTTGCCCCACTTCTTCGGGAAACCGATTTTGACCGACTTACTGATCGGCACGGATGCCTCGGCACCATCGATCGCGATGTCGAGATACCACATCAGCGAGCTGATTTGACCGCTAACGCTCGACGGCTGTGAGTCCTCCACAAATACGATCAGCGTGTCACACCACATCCGTGCGAGTTTCAGATCATCGACAGCGTCTTGCCATAATTGATGGTCGTCCAGCACGAGTGCATCGAAGCAGTGGAAGAACCCGTCGTCGCAAAATTCGGAAATCATGATTGCGACTTCGCCTTCGAGTCCGTCGTCCCCAATAGTATCCGCGATTCCGTCGGCAAAGACCATCGCGACGTAGCTGTACGTGTACGCGTTGTATTGATCTGTGTCATCGGCAAGACTGCTCGGGCTGGCCGCGTTGGCAGTCACCGTCAACAAGGCGAGACAGGCGATGGGCGCGACGAATTTAACCATCAATTTTCGAAACATCTTTTTCCCCTCAGATTGGAAGTTTTCTGCGTGGGCTGAACCAACCAGCCTCACGAAATCCGAAGCGTGATCGCGGCGTCTTTGTTACACGCGATGCAAGATTTCACGGAGCCCGAAACGGCCTGAGCGACGACAGATAGAGGTGCGCAGAACGACCACATCATGCGTCATCGTGCCGCCTCGCGGGCCAGCAAAACGATTGGCCAAATGCGATTACCGGTCGCTATCATTTCGTCACCGATTTCTGTGATTGCTCAATGCGGTGATGTATTGTGTACTCTTTGTCTGTCACGCAAATGCTTCTCACGACATCTTGGCGAATCAATGGATCGGATCAGCTCCAACTCGATTATCCCTTCACAATCAATTCAAAAGGGCGTCCGTGGCTATCTCGCGACAACGAACAATTGGGTCATTGCGGCCGTGGCAGGTGTGGTCCTCGTTCCGTTGATCTTCACCGGATTCATCTGCTTCGCCCTGCCGATGATGGGCTTTGCCGTCCTGCTGTTCCATGCGTACGAGATGCGTTTCAAAAATCCGGTCAGCACTGTTTGGCTTGATGGCGACAAATTGATTATGGAGCGCCGAGAAGAGATTGACCGAATCCGTCTGGCTGACATTCGCTCACTGAAATTGTCGAGATACAACAACCCTCCGTACATCGTGATGACATTGATTGTTCCGAGTCGATGGGGCGAGACGCTGACGTGGTTTCCTAGTCGGTTATCCTCGTTCGGCGAAATGCCTACCTTGGTTGCAGAACTGCAGAAACGCATCGATCAAACACGCGTTAATCAAACCGGCGACGACAATACACGCGAAGCCATTTCACCGAAGTGATGGGGCCAGAGACATTCGCGAAACCTAAACCCAGCGGCCCTCGGTTACCCCGTTGTTAGCTGCCGCCAACTCCGCCCCTCTCTTCCGAAGCACCGTTCGTGGTTTGTGAAAACCTGGCTACGTTCGCTTAATTTGCTAGCACATCGCGTCGGACTCGAGTGTTACCGTTCATGCTGACGAGCATCTTTGCTATTGAAGAAACGAAACTGAGGAAGTGAAGGTCCGGCGAAGACCTGCGCCCCGATATGCGCAACATTTCGTGATTGCAAAGCATCGCTCTCAATACCCGCCGGTTCCTTTGATTAGCGGACGGCGCGTCACCTGATTCATGACGGACCGGTAAGAAAAGATGCGAATTCATTTGGCGGACGTTCAGGTGCGTTAGCGATTAACAGGAGCACAACGGTATCTGGCCGGCTGCCGATCCGTTTTCACTTCCCACTGAATCGAAGATTGAACCTGATGATGAAAATTCGACAAATCCTGTGCTGTAGCTTTGCCCTTTTGCTGGCACCTGTGGCGACCGTGTTGGCGGAGTCACCGAGTCCTGTACACGCCGCAACCGAACAACTGGCAAAAGGCACGCAGGCGAAAGACTTCCAGTTGCACGCCGTTGCCGGAGAACTTTCAGGTGATGTGCGGTTGAGCGATGTGAATGCCGATGGTCCGGTCGTCGTCGTTGTGCTGCGTGGTTACCCAACAAAACAGTGCCCGGCGTGCACCGCCCAAGTTGGTGACCTGATCAAGAATGCCGACAAATTCGCGGCCAAGAACGCTCGTCTATTGCTCGTCTATCCTGGTGATGCGTCACAACTGGGCATGCACGCGGATGATTTCTTGCATGGCACGAAGCTGCCCGCCCCGTTGACCATGTTGCTCGATCCCGGATATCAGTTCACCAACGCATACGGGCTGCGTTGGAATGCCCCTCGAGAAACGGCGTACCCTTCGACGATCGTCGTTGATGAGTCTGGGAAAATCACGTTTGTTAAGATCAGTAACACACACGGTGGTCGCGTGAAGTCGGCCGAAATATTGTCGGCACTGTAAGGACAGTCACCGCTTTGCGGGCCAGCCGACATGACATGGTTGATGCACCGATTAGGTTCCCCTGGTCGGTGAGGTGAGCGGCGGACATAATGCCGTCATCGCCAATCCCATGTATCTGATAGTAGAGAAGCACGCCGCCATGGAGTCGCCTCATCCTCGCCCGCCCCGAGACCCCCTGGCGTATGAAAGCGAATTGCTGATCGAGAAATCGAACAGCATCGCGACTGTGACCCTCAATCGAGCGGCGAAACGCAACGCATTGTCGTTGGAATTGCTCATCGAACTTGATACGCGGTTAGTTGAGTTCGAAACGGATCGCGATGTGCGTGTGGTGATCCTGCGGTCAGCGGGGCCGGTTTTCTCATCGGGACACGATCTAAAACAAATGATTGCCCGGTCAGAGGAGGAATACGCCGCTCTCTTCTCGCAGTGCGCGACAACGATGCAGAGACTACGATCGATCCCGCAACCGGTGATCGCTCAGGTACAGGGTTTAGCAACCGCCGCAGGATGCCAACTGGTCGCCTCGTGTGATCTCGCCGTGGCGAGCGAGCAATCCTGGTTTGCGACGCCGGGCGTAAAGATCGGCCTGTTTTGCACGACACCGATGGTGCCACTGACGCGATCAATTCCGCCTAAGGTCGCGATGGAAATGTTGTTAACGGGTGACCCTCTTTCGGCACAACGGGCCTATGAACTGGGGTTGGTCAACCGGGTCGTTCCCGCCGAAGAACTCGACGAAGTGACGCGTGAGATGGCCGGAAAGATCGCCGTGGCGAGTCGCGAGACGGTTGCGATCGGCAAGGCCGCATTCTACCAACAGGCATCGCTGTCACAATCCGATGCGTACGCTCACGCGGTTGACGTGATGACCGACAATGCGTTGCGCCACGACGCTCAAGAAGGCATCCGTGCCTTCCTTGAAAAACGAGCCCCGGTCTGGGAACGCTAACGAATGAGTTTGCTCACGTTTGACCAGCTCTTTGATCGAGCCGATTCCGAAATGGCGGCGATGTCCGTGGCGGTCGCTGGCGGTGATGATTCCACAGTGTTGCATGCTCTCGCCGAAACGACACGCCGGCACTGGACGCGGCCAATTCTGTGCGGGCCGGCGGATCGGATCGAAGACATGGCACGGACAGAGAACGTATCGTTAGCAAATTTCAAAGTGGTTGATTCGGACCAGCCCGCGGTGTCAGCCGTGGAGTTGGTGCGTCGCGGCGAAGCGAGTTTGTTGATGAAGGGCCAGATCGCGACGCCGGATTTGATGCGAGCGGTACTGAAGTCAGACACAGGCTTAAGAACCGGGCGAACAATCTGCCAGATCGTGATGATGGAGGTTCCGAAAGATCGTCGGCACTTCCTGCTCGCCGACACGGGGATCACGATCGAGCCGTCTGTGGATCAAGTGTTGCAGATTGTTGAATCGACCGCTGCCCTGGCAAGATCGCTCGGGTGCACAACGCCTCGGATTGCCATCATGGCGGCGAGCGAGAAGGTGACCGATGCGATGCCAGAAACACGTTTGGCCGAACGCATTCGCGCCGCCCTTCCTGAATCTCTTCCATTACAAATCCAAGGCCCGCTGTCATTCGACCTCGCATATTCCAGAGTTGCGGGCGAAAAGAAAAAGCTCAGCGGTGATGCAATTGGCGCGGCCGACGCGATGGTTTTCCCGAGTCTCCTGGCCGCGAATCTGACCGTCAAAGCGATCATGTACACGGCGGATTGTCGGTTCGGCGGCCTGCTTGCCGGTGCGGCTTGCCCGATCGTCTTCATGTCACGCGCCGACGATACGGAAACGAGAATACGGTCCTTGGCACTCGCGATCAGCCAAGCATCAACGCGTCAAGCGGTTGCGTGATGCTCGGCGAGTCAAAACGTCACGATGCGATGCGACACAGCCCCTTTCGAGGGAAACATTGAGATCCCCATGAACATGAACCAGCTTCACATCGTTACCGGTGCTGCCGGAGTCGGCAAAAGCACGTTTGGAAAAAACTTAGCGACCAATCGCGCCGCCATTCTGCTCGACAGCGACACCGTCACCGAGCCGGTTGTCCGCGCCGGATTGTCGGCCGCTGGAATGGAGCCTACGGATCGTGATAGCGCCGAGTACAAGCGTCTCTTTCGCGATGCGGTCTATGAATGTTTGTTTAACACCGCCGCGGACAACCTGCCTCACGTGAGCGTGGTGATCGTTGGGCCATTCACGAGGGAACTCGGTGACGCGAATTGGCCGGACCAGCTCCGAAGCCGCTTCGGCGTCGAGCCGACGGTCTGGTACCTCACTTGCGACGACGAACTGCGGCGTCAGCGGATTGAACGTCGAGGCAATCCGAGAGACGCGGCAAAACTGCGAGACTGGAGTCGTCACATCGCCGATGCTCCGGTCGCGGAGCCCGTGTTTGACGTCATGCGGATCGATACCGGCACCAGCACGGGTACCGGAATGTGATCATTCGCTTGATGGAACTCGAGCGATTCGGCCATTGCTCCTTGACGTTGAACTGACCAGCAAAAGCATTTTCTAAACATGCTGTCGCCGATGCTGCCGGACTTCGGAAGACCGTAACGTTGGCAAATCCCGCTAAAACCGAGCGGACAGCGAAACGTCTAGATTACCCAAGGCCCCGAACCATGTCGCAGAAGCACGACACGGCTGTTTTACTGCGCACGCGAGCGAACGACGGTGTCGATGCCAACCAATACGTTGAAATTTGCGATCATCATGATGGCTACGTGATCGAGAGTCGCTTCTCATGAGAAAGGAAAAGTTGCTCCAGCGACAATTTTGAGCATAGCCCAACCACCCACACGGAGGGTATGCTGTTCGTCTGTCAACGATGCATTTTATTTGACGACGTTATTTGGTTTTGGGGTTTCGAGGGCGCTACCTGGATGTTGCGGAGAATCATTTACGGCGAGACTCCTCCTCCTCGGTGGACCGGGTACGCGGCGATCGGCGCGTTGATCGCATTGGATCTGATCTATGGCCTTCCGCTTCTGGCGACGAACGGCATTCTCCTCGTGCTGCTCGGTGGGTTCTATCATGGCCGGAATTTGCAAACGCTCGCTGTCATCGGTGTGCTCGGACTGGGTGTTGACTGTTTGTTGCAATGGAATGCAACGGACACTGTTCCGTGGTGGCGTCTGTTGGTCGCACTCATTTGTTTCTGGCTATGGAATCGACTGAGAGAACGTGGCGATGTGGCAGCGACCGCTGCAATGCCATCGAATGTCCCCGGTCGCAATGACGCCCTGATTGCGGTCTCGAATTCGCATGCCGAGGGCGACGAGGATTCGGACCAAATGACGTCGTCGGTATACGATCACCATTCAACCGGGTTTGCAAAACTAAACATCGGGGACACGTCAAACTTTCCAAACAATGGCGAAGTTGGTCCCGTGACGGGGCGACCGCACCGCACTTCCATCCTGTTGCGATTGATTGACACGGGAGTCTTCTCAAGAAATGAATGCGAGGTCATCGCGTCGATCCTGGAAGACGCACCGGATCTCGAAACTGGACTCAAACGTTGCGTGCTGTATGGCAAACTTACTGGCTTTCAAGCGGATTGCATCGCCGAAAATGCCGAGCGGCGTTTGCGTGTCGGCCACTACACCCTGCTCAGCGAACTCGGTCGCGGAGGGATGGGAACGGTTTACCGCGCGTTCGACCGGGAACGCAACGAAAATGTTGCGTTAAAACTATTTCTAAATCTCGGGCGGCATCTTCTTTTCATCCGCCGCGAGATGTCGGTCCTTCAGGAACTGGCACATCCAAATCTGATTACGGCATACGAAGTTGGTGATTCGGACGGCTACCACTATATCGCGATGGAACTACTCAAAGGCGATAATCTGTTCCGAATCGTGAAGCGAGACGGACCGTTCGAGGAAGCGCAAGCGTTGGAGGCGGTCCATCAAGTCGCTCGGGCGATGATGCACATGCATGAACGCGGCGTGGTTCATCGCGATATCAAACCCAGCAACGTGATGAAATTAGATTCGGGACGGTTCAAATTGATGGACGTCGGCATCTGTCGCCCATCCGGCGCTCTCTGCGAATTCGACTCTTTCGATCTCGGCGATTCCAGTACCTACGGAACGATCGGATACGCAGCCCCCGAACAACTCGATCGAGAGGGCAAAGTCGACTATCGATCCGATTACTTTAGCCTCGGCAGCCTGTTGTTTTTCTTGTTAACGGGCGAATGTTATTTGGAAGGAGGATCGTTGCGAGAGCGATTGCACACGCTGTTAGTAGAACGTCGCCATCGAAATTTGAATGATTTCGCATTTTCACCGTGGGTCACCAAACTGCTCGAGCACTTGTTGCAGTATGAGCCCGATGACCGCCCTCAGAGCGACGCCGAGGTGCTGGAGATGCTGCGGCAGATCTTAAACGATCACCCGCAGCAGCAAGATGATTGTCGAATCGTGGTATTGGTTGTTGAAGACGACCCAACCGATCTGGCCGTGACACAGCGTGTATTGAAGCGCACGAATCATTCGGTTGACTTGATGCACGCACCTACCTTTGCTCGGGCCTTGCAAGTTCTCGCGAATCATCCTCCACGCGAACGATGCCCGATGGTGGTTTTGCTCGATCTGCAATTGCCCGATTCACCCGTCGGTGAAACCCTCAATTCACTGCCTCTGTTGTCGGGCGACTACGTGGGCGTGATCGCGGTCTCAGGCAACGAGTCACCTGAGATTCGGCAGCGATGCATCCGAGCAGGGGCAATGGAATTCGTTTCCAAAAACGCGATGGACAGCCGACTGTTAGAGCGAGCCATCTTCTCAACGGCCAGCCGATTGCAGGCCGATCAGCCCCCCGCGAAACCGCAAATGGAATCGTTCACCTAATTCCAAACTGATCGTCGGAGATCACACTGCAACCCCGTTTCTGCATCCACCACATCAGGCATTCCGAGATCGCTACCACCATAACCTCGCCAACGAAAACACATGTTGCGAACCGCCGGCGTGAGGATGGGCGAGGATGGGCATACTCGAAATCCTCGGTTGCATTAGCGGTGCCTCAGTTGCCGGACGTCTCCAATTGCAACTGATAACTCACTGCACTTTGCCGTTCCGCTTCGCTGCCTAGCAGCATCTTGGCTTGACTGACCGCGGCGATGGATTGCTTGGCTTGACTCACTTGATGTCGCAGCTCGTTGCAGTGGTTGTTTGTTTCGACAATCAGAGAATTGATTTCATTGAAGATCTCACGAAAGGGATGCTCCGCGCTTAGATGGGCTGACTCTTTGATTCCGGCAATTCGGACAAAGCGTATCGTTTTTGCATTCCGGTGAAGTTTCTCCGTGATGCCATCAAGACTGCCAAACCACTCACCCGTTTGGTTCATGCGATCGAACAGGATCTGGTAGCGAAGTCGGGATTCAGACAGCAAGAGAAGCACGTATTCAATCGACTCTAAATCTGCGTCGTCTCCGGCCAGCTGAACTTCGCGAAGGAATTGGGATGCGATTTCACCTTGGAGTGCGGCCACGGATACGTCGAACGCTAGCTGTTCGAACGATAGCGAAAGCGTCGTGACCGCTTCGTTCATTGCGATGATGGCTTTCCGGTTCTCGAGCTCCGTCTCGGCAAGGGCCTGAGAAATCGCTCTCGTCGTTGGCGTATCCGCATTGATGCGCGCATTCAGCGCCGATGTACCGATCGTTCGTGACAACGCCATTGTCGCTCGATTAATCGCGACAAACGATTGATTGCTGGCCCGGAGCGACGAGAGCTGTTGGAGCATCTTTCCAAGAATTTCATCGCAGCGAAAGTTTGACTCGGCGAGGTCATCAACCGAACTGAACATCCCCGTCGACCGATACGTGCGACTCGATCGAGCTTTGCCTTGCTTCGATTTGACAATGTTATGACGCGATACCATCTCTGACGACAATGCGTGGCGCATGAATGACGGGTAGTCTGCGAAACCAAGGCGATTGATCTCAGCCATCAAGCTGAGCAGGCCAATTTCGGCGACCTCGTCCTTGGACATGCCGTTCTCGGACGCCGCCCGTTCGTCTGCGAGCACGCCCGAATACACACCGGCAACGGTGTCTAGCAACCCACTCGTAGGTTTCAATCGAACCGAGAGATAGCCGCCGGAAATTGGTGCAGCGACAGCCATGACCCAGTAATAACTGCCATCCTTGGAGCGGTTTTTGACATATGCGGCAATCGTTTCGCCCTCACCGAGCGTATTCCAGAACAATCGAAAGACAGATCGGGGCATGTCGGGATGCCGCACAATACTGTGTGCTTTTCCGATGAGCTCCTCGGACTCATATCCCGAGACTCGCGTAAAGACCCCATTGCCGTAACGGATGACGCCACGTTGATCGGTTGTCGAAAAGAAGAGTTCGTTCACCTTGAATACGCTTTCGCGATCCAGGCACACCGGCGTTGCGGTAGTCATCAAATTGGTGTTCCTTTATTGAAAGTGCACTTGGCTGTGCATATTTAAAGGTGCCGTGACTATCGATGCGGTCAATCAACTGCCCCTGGTAAAACAAATTTGCCGCAGTCCGTTGAGTCGAATGGGCAGGTAATTCCGGTATGGGGACTCACCGCACTCGAATGGAGGCCTTAGAAAACGTTCGATACCAATCTGCGATACCTGTTCTACATACCGACGAAATACTCGATGGAATTCGGTCTATTGAGGAAACGCAAAACAAGAGGCGACCATGGCGATTGACTTTCTCGTTCATGCCGCCCGGTCAGTTGCAATCGTCGGCGCGATGATTTGAAAAAAATGTCACGCTAATCTTCACACCAAAATCTATATGCTTGTCTTGCGTGTTAGAGCAAAACCTTGAAAGACATTCGTTTCGGTTTGAAGGCAACGATCGACACGGTTAGTACGATAGATGACGGAGGCATCGTCGGAGTACAATTGACGAACTCGACGCATGGACCTTTCCCCACAGCAATGCAATGAAACAACTGAATACGACCATGAATGTACCTTCCAGTCTCTTGATGACGATTTGCTTGGTGACAGTCGTAGTGACTGCCGCTCACGCAGATTCCGATGCGGCAGAGGGGCGCAAACCAAACGTCTTGTTCGTTATGTCGGACGATCACACGACGCAGGCCATCGGAGCCTATGGCAGTCGGCTGGCTGTGCTAAATCCGACGCCGACAATCGATCGCTTGGCGGCGGAAGGAATGCGATTTGAAAACGCTGTTTGCACTAATTCGATTTGCGTGCCCAGCCGTGCGAGCATCATGACCGGGCAATATCCGCACATGGTCGGTTGTCACACGCTGACGGGTGGATTGCCGGTGGAACGCCAGTACTTGGCTCACGCGATGAAGGACGCCGGCTACCAGACCGCAATCATCGGTAAATGGCATTTGCATGACCGCCCCGAGGCGTTTGACCATTACCAAGTCTTGATCAGTCAGGGTGAGTATTTCAATCCGAGATTCCGCGTACGCGGCCAAGAAAAGCCGGTTTACACCGAGGGACATTCCAGCGACGTCATCACGGACACCGCATTGAATTGGCTCGAGGAACGAAAGAATGAAAAGCCGTTCTTTCTCATGCTGCATTACAAAGCACCGCACGACATGTTTGAGTATGCACCACGCTACGAAGACTATTTGAAAGACACGTTCATTCCCGAACCGGATAGCCTTTACAACCCAGGCAATCACGGTTCGATTGCGACGCGTGGGGCATCCGATGAGTTGACTCCCTACATCGGAACGTCGGTCAGCGGACGTAATCTTCGCCGAAATTATCTTCGTTACGGTGGCTTTGACGAAACGCTTTCGCAAAAAGAAGCGATCAGCCGCGGTTACCAGTACTACCTGAAGAAGTACCTGCGCTGCGTCAAAGGCGTGGACGATAACTTGGCTCGCGTGATCAAATATCTCGAGGACAGCGGCCAGATCGACAACACGCTGATCGTCTACACGGGAGATCAAGGCTTTTGGCTCGGTGAACACGACTACATGGATAAACGTTGGGGATACGAAGAATCGCTAAAAATGCCTTTCATCGTCCGCTATCCTCAATCCGTTCCGGCGGGGACCACGACAAATGCGATTGTCGAAAACATCGACTTCGCTCCAACGCTAATCGATTTCGCTGGCGGAGCACCGCCAAAAATCATGCAAGGCAAGAGTTTTCTTTCACTGCTGGAATCGGGCAACGAACCTGAAGGTTGGAAACAGGCCGCGTACTATCAGTACTGGATGCACATGATCCACCACGAGGTCCCTTCGCACTTCGGCATCCGCACCAAGCGACACAAACTGCTGTTTTTTCCCGGCACACCGATTCCTTATGACGCACGACAGAATCTTTTCGGCGAGATCGCGACTCCGCCAGCCTGGGAACTTTATGACTTGCAAAATGATCCCAACGAAATGAACAACTTGGTCGACAATCCCGAATACGCGGAAGTGCTCGCGAAGCTGAAAGACCAACTCGCTGCACTCCGTGAGCAAGCCGGCGCCGCCAGACCGGAGCAAGTGAGTGACCCTGCCGTCCAAGCTGCAATCAGGGACATCAACCGTGTCGTCGATGAGTTCTGGGACGACACGCCTGAATCACGGGAGAAAGCCAAGGCGATCTCAGCAAAAGCACTGCAAGCCGTGAAGGACAATCCCTACTACGTCGCCGACGAACAAGACGCCGCGAATGGCCGCAAACCGTGAGGTGAGAGCATTTTCAAAAACAATGCAGTCGCCTGGAAGCCGTAACGCAGGCTGCCAGCCTGCATTGGACAACACAGGCAACTCACGCCGCTAAATCGAGCATCCGCGACGACGAGCATACTCGCCGCGGATTTGCTATTTTTCCCCATGGCAGATTCAGGATATTCATCGTATCAAGTCGCCCTTGGCAGATTTGTTTAACATCGTTTTCCGCGGCTATTCGGGCGTCTCGTAATTGACAACGCACCCGCCGTTTTCGTTCGATGCATAGGCGGCTTCAACACACGCCATTGTTCGCATCACATCGTCGATGCGTGTGGGGATCGATTCCTCAGATCCTTCGAGGTGCCGTTGGACGGATGCCATTGTGCCAACGAATGCTTCTGGAAACCACGAACCTTCCAAGGGGATCGTCTCCCACCGCGGCGTTTGATTGCTATTGAGCAAGCAGACTTCAAATTCGTCTGCCACACCTTCAGGATAATTCATTAACAGTCCCATTTTCGCTTTCACCGCACCACGCGTGCCTTCCCACTTGATATAGCTCTGTTGATTGTGGGGGCCGAAGTCATGACCGTGGTTCGTCAGGATCGTCGCTTGGATCTCGTCGCCATAATCCATCATGATGGTGCTTCGAGTCGATGCGAGTTCGGCTTGCTTGGGATGCTTGACGGTTCGAGCGTAAACCTTCTCCGGATCACCGAAGAACGAGCGAATCAGATCGATATAGTGGATGCTGTGCTGTTGAATCTCAACACGAGGCAGAGGGTGAATGTGGGGAAACAGATGCCAGGGCGTGTAGACCTCAACATGAACTTCCATGTGGTGCAAATCACCGAGGAGTCCTTGTTGTTGGAGCCAACGTGTTGCCATGACAAAGGGGGCGAATCGCAACTGGCAATTGATGGCAGCGTGATGGCGTTTCCGCTGACACACTTCTCGAATCGCTTGCGTCTGTTCCCACGAGTCGCCCATCGGTTTTTGAATCAAAACATGCGATCGGTCGGGTAACGCCTCCAACACCTCGACAAATTGAGGCGGCATCATGGCGAGGTCCCAAACCATTGATGTGGGCGCGTCCGCAACGGCTTGCTCTACCGATCCATAAACATTGGGGATGTTGTACTGATCGGCGAGCCGCTGTGCTTTCTGGACCGTACGGTTATAGATTCCGTGTACTGCGAAACCGGCCTGTTTGTAGGCTGGCAAGTGAGCGTCTTTGACGATGCCGCCCGCGCCTAAGATGACGATGGGGACACTCTGTTCGGGCAGTTCGGGTTGGTACTGAATGTCCATTTGTGGGGATCCTAGCTTTGGTCGATACGAGCTTGAGCGGCCGCGGTGAGCTGCTGCACCGGCGTTTGGGAATTCATTGTTTGCATGACGAGGCCATCAATGACTTCAGCCATTTGCGACCAATTTGCCAACCGAGGTAACGTACGGGCGTGTTCATGCAACGATTCCAAACGGTGGTAATACGGTACTTCACGATTGACATCCGCATCCGTCCAGGTGCTTTTTCGGCATCCCGTTCCACCGTTGAGTGTCAAACGCTTGTCGTTTTCTCGATTGCTCATGAAGCGAATGAAGTCGTAAGCGATCATCGCATGTGGCGACCCTGCACCGATCGTGTGCAGCCAATAACAATTCAGCGACGCCGACGAGCAGCCTTCCCCATGCGGGATCGGAGCCAAGTCGACTTTTCCCTTCACCACACTTTCGTCGACCACTTCGCTCATCGACGCGAAACCGAACCAGTTCACCATCATCACGACTTCCCCACGAGCAAACGCGAGTCCCGCTTTAACCGAGTCGATCTCACCGCAATCTGGATGAATCGCCGTTGGGTCTTGCAGGAGTTCACGATAGAAACGAAGCGCCTCGTGCGCAGCGGGTGAATCGACGATGATACGGTCGGACGATGGGGCGAGCAGTTCGCCGCCACGGGTCCAGACATGCAACGCAAAATCAAATACGGTGTTGTGTCCGTCGGGGAACGCAGCGACGACCGTTCCGTAGCGATTCTGATGCGGGTCGGTGAAGAACCGTGCGATTTCATGGAATTCCTGCCAAGTCTGCGGTACCGACAACTCTCGCCCCGTGAGTTCGGCAAACGCACTTCGATGGGCATCGTCCGCGAAAAGATCTTTTCGGTAGATCAAACATTCCGGGCCATCGTGAAACGGCAAACCGACGATTGCATCACCAAAGTCTTGAAACCCGAGCATCGAAGGGGACCAGCCATCAGGAAAGTCCTCCGGCGGGGCTCGCTCGATCATCGCTTTCAAATCAACTAACGCATTCGACGCGTGCGCCTCGGCGATCCAGTCGGTCGTCATTTGGGCGATGTCCCAGTCACCATGCTTTAGCCCGTCGCTGCCGAGTGTCGCCTCATAGAGCGGATGCAAATCCATCGGCACCGCTTCCATCTTCAGTTGACAATCAGTGTGTTCGCAGAACGCGGACCACATCTCGGCGATCGAACGTTCAAAAGGCTCGAATTGACGCACCGCGACTCGCAGTCGGTCTTGCCGGTTTGATGTCACCTGTGAAGCCTCGCCAAAATAGGGGAATCTGAATTCAGCTAGATGGATGCCAATAGTTCGTGATCAATCGCCTCAGTATGCTCACCGAGGTCGCATGATCCTCGCGGCGCCATTAGACGCTGTCCGTCAATGCGGATCGGACAGCACGTTGTTTGGTAATTTGTTCCGTTGCCGCGGGTCACTTGCTGGATCATGTCCAACACCTGAAAGCCTTCGGCCTGCATCATGCGTTCCCAATTGAGGACTTCGGCGCACCAGATGTCGGCGGGTTCCAGAATCGCCAGCCAATCGGCGGTACAACGCGTTGCTAATCGCTCGACTAAAACTTGTTTGATCGAGTCGCGTTGGTCGTACCAGGATTGGGGATCTGTGTACTGAGCCAATGCGGGGCAATCCAGTAATTCGCCGAGTTGCACGACGCGTCCCATCGCGAGTGCCAAGTAGCCGTCGGCGGTTTGATAAACTCCGTAGGGAGCACCCAGAAGTGCATGTGCGTTGTTGGTCGCCGTACGTTCGGGTTGCGTGCCATCCTGCAAGTGAACCGTTAGCGGTTCGAATTGGAAATCCAGCATTGCTTCGAGCATGTTGATCTCGACCAGCCCACCTTTCCCGTTCAGGGAACGTCGCACCAAGCACGCGAGAATCCCGGTAACCAAAAGTGCGCCTGCCCAGATGTCCGCAACGGCAACGCCAACCGGGACAGGACCGTCATTTGCATTGCCGCTGAGCCACGTCATGCCTGACAACGCTTGGGCGAGCAAGTCTTGACCCGGTTTGCCTTTCCATGGACCTTCTTTTCCATAGCCGCTGATTTCGCCGTACACGATCCCCGGATTCATCGCTTTGACAGTTTGGTAGTCCAATCCGAGGCGATCGATCACACCGGGGCGAAAGTTGTGAAGAACGACATCGGCTTTTGCGATGAGCCGTTTAACCTTAGCTAGGTCGTCGTCGTTCTTAAGGTCAGCGACATAGCCTTCTTTATTGCGATTGATCGCGTGAAAAATCGTTGACTCGCCATCAATTTCATAGTCCGAAACATACAGGTGCCGGCAGATGTCACCCGTTTCGGGACGCTCAACTTTGATGACACGTGCACCCAAGTCCGCCAACCGCAAACTGGCGGATGGCCCGGACAGGAACTGGCTCAAATCCACAACAAGTATGTCTTCGAGTGGTCTCATTATTCTCTTTCGATCTTGAAGACAAAGGCATGTTGGCAATCTGTGTCTTCCGGAACGTCGATAAACAGCCCGTGTTGATTTCGTTCCCAGGTAATCGCTCCGTCGTGCCCCACCAAGGAAACATCAACAATTTCGTCGCGGTAGGTCGCCGACGAGAGCCAATAGATTCGCAACGACTTTCCGTCTTTGGGGCGTCCCAACGCGATCGCATAGAGGTTTCCGTTGTTGGTGGTGAAGCGAACATCCTCACCTGTGAATCCGTTGAATTTGGTATCGGACAGGTGCCCAACCGGTGTTGCCGTCGGGCCTTCACCGAACATCAGCCAAGGACGTGATCCGTAGATCGCCTCGCCGTTCACTCGCAGCCAATCGCCAATCCCCTTCAGAATCTCTTTCTGTTCTTTGGGAATGGTTCCGTCAGGCGCCGGTGCGATGTTCAAAAGCATGCAGCCGTTTTTGCTGACGATATCGACTAGGTCGTCGATCAAACGGTCCGCTGAGTAGTAATCGATATCAGACGCGTATGACCAAGTTGACGGCGAGATGGAGGTGTCCGTTAACCAAGGGTCGGGATAGATGTCGGGCATGCGACTTCGTTCGAGATCAACCGTTCCCGTTCGGATCGCCATGTCGGGGCGTTTGTACGTCAAAACGGGTTGCTGGCCGTTTGCCTTTGCGTGGTTGTAATAGTTTGCAGCCATCTGCATTCGCACCGATTCCGAAAGGATCTGCATACGATTGTCAAACCACAGCAAATCGGGTGAGTACCCCGTCACGACCTCGTTGATTTTTTCGAGCCAAACTTTTTCGAACTCATCTGTTGGCATCGGGTAGGAATACATGTTGGTGTGTCGTCCATTGGCCAACAGACCGCTCTGCGCTTCTGCCGAGGGCAAGATTGGACCATACAACCCTTGGTACTCAGGATTCGATGCATCCGCATTCGGGTCCCAAGTCGGGAACCACCCCCAGTGCCACGCATGGTGCATGCTGACCAAGAATTTGAGATCTCGCTTTTCAATCGCCTCCTTCATCTCGCCAACCACGTCACGCTTGGGGCCCATCTCAACCGCGTTCCACGGATTCACTTTTGAGCCCCACATTGAGAAACCGTCGGAGTGCTCGCCAACGGGACCGGCAAACTTGGCCCCCGCCTGAACATAGGTTTCGACCCACTCATCCGCATCGAACCGTTCGGCCTTAAGCAACGGAACCAAGTCTTTGTAGCCGAACTCAGACGGATCGCCATAGTTGGCAAGATGGTCGGTGTGATTGACATGTCCCTTCACGTACATGTTGCGACCATACCAATCCGCGTTGCGGCTTCCTTTCGATGCGGAATAAACACCCCAGTGTGCGTAGATGCCGAATTTGGCATCGCGAAACCAATCCGGGCATTCGTATTGCTCCAGTGATTTCCATTGCGGCTCAAACGGTCCATCAACAGGGGCCTGTGCACACACCGATGGCGATGTCAGCAGCGTCCCAATCGTGAACGCAAAAATCAAAACGACGCATACAGCCGACGATGTCTTCATCTTTCTAACCTAGGTAGTGGGGCGTTGCAGTTCTTTCAGGATCTCTTCGGTGTCGTTGCCAACTCGAGGAGCGGCGTCATGGCAAAACAATCGCTCGCCATCGATTCGCACGGGGCTACGCAACGTTCGCACGGACGAATCGAAGCGACGGACTTCTTGCTCCATTTCGAGCACGCGATAACCGTCGCGTTTGCGTAGTTCTTCATAGCTCAATACTTCGGCGCACCACACGTCGGCCGCCTCCAACCGCTCAAGCCAATGAACCGTTGGATGACACGCCAGTTTGGCCGCGATCAAATCGCGAATGTCATCGGAGTGTTGGAATTTCGCTTTCACATCAGTGAACTGATCGAGATTTTCGATGCCGAGTAGTTCGCCTAGTTTGGTCAGCGACCCCATCGCCAATGCCAAGTGGCCGTCTGCCGTTGGATAAACGCCGTAAGGAGCCCCCTGGTAAGGATGCGCGGCAAATCCACGACTGCGGTTTGGCATTCGATTTCCATCGTTGAGATAGGTCGTCAACGCCTCAAATTGCAAGTCGACCGTTGACTCGACAAGACTGACCTCCACCAACGCACCCTGATTTGTCTTGCCCCGGCGGACCAGCGCCGCGAGCAACCCTTGCGCAAAATGAATGCCGCAGATCGCGTCGGCGGCGGCAACGCCAATAGGAACCGGTGGACTGTCGCGGCGCCCGGTGAGGAACATCAAACCTGTCATGGACTGTGCCAACAAATCCTGGCCGGGCTTGTTTCGCCACGGGCCTGCTTTGCCATAGCCGGACACCTCGCCGTAGACCAGCCGAGGATTCAATTGACGCACCACGTCATAGTTCATCCCCAACCTCTCCATGATGCCCGGACGAAAGTTATGAGTCATCACGTCAGCACGCTTGACTAGTTCCTTCACAGCGACTAGGTCCGAAGGATTTTTCAAATTTGCCGTGAACGATTGCTTGCAACGATTGATTGTGTGGAACACAAGGCTATCACCGTCGACGGTCATGTTTTTGGTTGCCAAACCGCGACACGCTTCGCCCGTGCCTGGACGCTCGATCTTGATCACGCGAGCCCCCATGTCGGCCAAACGAAGTCCGGCCCAGGGCCCGGCAAGGTACTGGCAAAACTCCAGCACGACGAGGCCTTCGAGCGGTCGACTCATTCTGCCCCATCCTTTCGGCTGTCACGATACATCTGATTCAATGTTTGCATCACTTGCTTGGGATCGCCCCCATGCATCATGTAATCGCGAATGGGAGCCCCTCCGCCGTCACGGTCTTGAAACTGAAGAGAGCCGGAGTACCGAGGTCGTAAATAGGCGCGATCTAAACACGGCAGTGTATTGGCGAAATAGTTTTTAGTGCGGCGATTGTTCTCTTCGTCTTCCCATGCCGCGCGGTGCCCGGGTTGTCCGCCGTTTTCGGCGAACTGGGTTTGTTGGTAATCGCGTCCAGCCACCATCTGTGCGAACTGTGCTGCAACCTCCGGATGCTTGCAGTGGCTGGAGATTGCCAGCCCCGTTCCGCCAAGCGTTGTGCGGAGCGGATAACCGTCCTTCGAAACAACGTCTCCAAAGTACAACAAATTTGGAGCATAGCCACGACGAGAATAGTTCGAGTAACCGTACGCAAACGGACAGTAAGCGATGTCGTCACGGCGGCTCATCGCTTCATAGACCTGAATGGGATTCCATTCAAAAATCTCGGACGACTGATAGGACGCGAGCTCGCGGAGTTGCTCCAACGCCTGCATCCCCAACTCATCGTTGACGACGCAGTCCTCCGACACGAACAGATCCGAGTCCGGGACGCAGCACAGCATGTAGAAGTTCATCAACGTGTCCTGCGGGATACCCGGCATTGCAACCAAGCCGAGTTTAGCCAGAGCCATCACGTCTTCCCATGTATTAGGAATCGCTAGGTCCTTTTGCCGCATCAAGTCAGGTCGCCAGGACGCGACCGGTGTCGCTGCATCGATCGCCAACGCCCATTGCTGACCTTCAAATCGATAACTCGCGTGGGAAACACCGACCGAGTTTGCCTTCTGGTCAGCCAAGAAATCACCCGGCAGGATTCTCTCCAGTGGATTCAACACGCCATGCCGGGCGGCGAATCCGGCCCAAGGATGATCGATTACGAGCAGATCAAAGCTTTCCGCCAACGGCTGCAACGGCTGGTCGGCAAACTCCTGCAGGGAACGCTTCTCCCACGCGATCGAAACCGGAATCCCTGCCGCTTGGCTCAATTCCTCAAATCGCTGGGCCGCCGCAACCAGCGGAACGAAGCCGCGGGTGTGGTTCCAGGTGATTCCTCGCAATCGAATCGGAAGCTCAGGCATGACGAACCCGCTTTTGCATGTGAAAGTTTCTTTCCCTATGCTAAATCCCTAGATTGACAAGTGTCAACAGCGGGTTTTATATTGTGAAAACTCTTTCCACCGGAGAAAATTCACGTGACTGTCGAAAATGCCGCACGCGTTCGAGCTAAAAAAGCCACCACGGTGAAGTACAGCGTGCCCGCGTTCGAGCATGGACTCGATCTGTTGGAGTTACTGCTGGCGTCCCCCGTCTCGTTGTCACAAACTGCGATCGCTAATCAAACGGGCCGTCCAATCAGTTCAGTCTTCCGATTACTGAACTGCCTCGAACAACGGCGTTACGTGCAGCGTGACGTGGACACGGGCAACTACGGCCCCACGATGCGTTTGTACCAACTCGCGCAAGCATGCCCCGCTCATCAGCGGTTTCGCGACTTGGCGATGGCGCCAATGCAGGACCTCGCGCGGAAGGTTGGTGAATCCTGCCATCTGTCGATTCGCGAAGGGAACCAACTGCGTGTCGTCTACAACCAACCCAGCCCCCACATGCACTCGCTCAATGTCAGCGAGAACGCCACCTATTCACTGGTACGCACGACGGCGGGGAAGTTGCTGCTCGCGCATCTGCCGAGCGACCGACGTGAACGCTTGCTCGAAAGCCTCCCGGAATTCCGTGAATACTCTAGTCGCGAACAAGAGACGCTACGCGCTGACCTGGAAGAACTCGGGCTGAAGAAAATCACAGCCGTCCCGAGTCAAGTCACGCCGGGCGTGCTCGACGTTGACCTCCTGCTCGAGAACGCATGGTTGGGAGATCACGCCGTGTTGGCGGTCCCGTGCATTCAGAAGTACAGCAAGAGCGAACAAAAAACAAATCTGCTGCCAACGATTGAGGCAGCCGCTGAGCATATCGTTGCTGCGCTAAAGGAGGCATAAAGTGTTTCAAGAAATCTATTACGACGACTATCGCATTGGCGACACGCGAACGACGCTTGGCCGAACGATCACTGAGGCTGACATCGTATTGCACGCGGGACAGACCGGCGATTTCTTTCCGCACCACATGGACGCTCAATGGTGCAAGACCCAGGATTTCAAGCAACGCATCGTGCATGGCACGTTGACCTTTTCGGTCGGTGTCGGCTTGACGGCCGTCGTCGTCAATCCGCGCGGCATGAGCTATGGCTACGACCGACTGAGATTCATCAAGCCGGTGTTCATTGGCGACACGCTGCATACAGTGGTCACCATTTCGGAAAAGAATGATCACAAAAAACGTCAGAATGTCGGCATCGTAACCGAGCACTTAGACGTCAAGAATCAAAACGGCGACACGGTCTTGGTTTGTGACCATCTCCTGATCGTTGATAAGAAAGCAACCAGCCATGGCTGACCCGATTCTCGGTGCCGCGCTGCATAGCGCCGGAGCCCTTTCTTCCTCGAGCTGTTACACGCCTCAGAAAAAGACCACGCTGTGGTCATGGGAAGTTTATTGGATCTCCCAAGCCTCCTTTGCTTGGCTCGTTCTGCCGATCTTGGGTGCGTTTTTTACGATCCCCAATTACACGAATGTGTTGGCGAGTTGTCCCAAGGATGCGATGCTGCGGACGCTTGCCTTGGGCGCGATCTATGGCGTCGGCGGGCTGACCTTTGGGTTAGGGATTCGTTACATCGGGTTCTCACTCAACTACGCGATTGCGGTTGGAATCTCCGCCGGGCTGGGAACGATTTTTCCTCTGATTTGGAACCCGAACGACGGGTTCGTCTGGTTGCTTGATGAGAAATTTTCGACTGGGCCGGGTATGATCGTCTTGACTGGGATTTCCCTTTCGCTCGTCGGAATCGTGTTCTGCGGTTGGGCGGGGGCGCTGCGTGAGAAAACGCAAGGCGATGGCCCCTCGAAGTTCACCTTTAAAACCGGGGTGCCCCTGGCAATCGTCGCGGGGACTCTATCGGCGGTGTTCAACTTCGCACTCCTCGCCGGTCAACCGCTGGAACAGGCTGCATTAGATGCTGGTGCGAGCGACCTGTTGAAAATGAATGCGATCTACCCGTTCTCCAATGGTGGTGCATTCCTTGTGAACTTGGTTTGGTGCGTCTTTTTGATGCGACGCAATCGAACAGGATCGCAGTTGGTCCGGCTGCCTGCGAAAGGAACCGGGACACTCGCCTTCTACTACTTGATGGCGTTACTCAGCGGCACGTTCTGGTACTTTCAGTTTTTCTTCTATGGCATGGGGCATGCCAACATGGGTGAATCGTACGGTTTCACGAGCTGGGGACTGCACATGGCAATGCTGATTCTCTTCAGCAATATCTTTGGCACCGTTTTTCGCGAATGGGAAGGTGCCGACAAATTGCCCAAGCGTATCCTCCATGTCGGCATGCTGATCATTGTGGCCTCAACACTGATCATCACCTACGGCAACTATCTCGGCGAGCAGAGTTAAAGGCGTCCACCATTCCACACAAAGTACCGGATGCAAACCGCATCGATCTGAAACTCGCCAAAGGCTCGTACGAAGAAACGCTCGGTCGCCCCGGAGCCCTGGGGAAAAGGGCCAATTCGATCGCACCGCATTCGATCCGCCACAGCACGCGTGTCAGCTCATGTCTTCGGCACGTATTGCCTGAGGAAATTATGACTGGTCTTCAATGCCTGGATTCGCGATTCGAGACTTCCTTCGAACGCACGATCCTCGACCTCCACGCATACGGCGCCGTCGTACCCGGCATCAGTCAATAGGCTGAAGAACTTCCCCCAATGGACATCGCCCATCCCTGGCAGCTTTGGGGTGTGGTAGTCAGTGGGGCATCCCATGATGCCAACCTCGTCCAACCGATTCTGATCGATTCGGACGTCTTTGGCATGCACATGGTAGAATCGATTCCCGAACTCTCGGATCGCCTTCAGGTAGTCCATCCGCTGCCAGACAAAATGAGATGGATCATAATTGAGCCCGAGAGAATTACCCGGGATGTCCTCAAACGCTTTTCTCCAAGTCGCAGGGGTCGTGAAAAGATTGCATCCCCCTGGCCACTCATCTTGAGTGAACAACATGGGGCAGTTTTCGATACCGATTCGCACCTCGTGCTCTTCAGCAAGAGCGGCAAGCGGAATCCATGTTTCCAAGAAAGCGGGCCAATTCTGTTCGACAGTTTTGGTCCAATCGCGGCCAGCAAACGTGGTCACGACCCCAATCCCGAGTTGCTGTGCTGCGGAAATCAACTTTCCAATTTGTCGCACCGCCAACTCACGCTGAGAAGAATCAGGCGTCAGTGGATTGGGGTAATACCCCAGACTACTGATTTCGATTCCGTACTTCGCCGTCAGCCCATGGACTTGTTCAATCAAAGGGGCAGACAAGTTACTCACGTCGAGATGCGTGACCCCCGCATAGCGTCGCTTTGCGTTGCCCGGAGGCCAGCACATCACTTCAATACAGTCGTACCCGACGTCGGATGCAACCTTGAACAACTCCTCCAGGGGCAATTCAGGAAGGATCGCCGAAACAAACCCAAGCTTCATATTATCGCCGTGCCTACACTTGCTATGGAACGAACTGAGAGAAGCCCCGGATCGCGCCGCCGGCCTCTCTCGACTCTACGATCACGCTCTCCGGACTAAGCAAGCCGGTAGAACTCTTCCCATTCCTTGCGGGCTGGTGGGCTCAGGAGAACGTTGGCCTCGTCATTGCCGACGAACTGCTTGGATTCCGGAGCAAAGGTCAGCTCTGTATTGAGATACTGCGCGATCGTGCCCAATGCCATGACTTGGGTCAGTTTGGCACCGACGCTAAATGGTGAATTCGTTTTTCCTTCCCCCATGCAGGCACTAACGAAACTCGTAAAGTGATCCTTGCCGCCTCTGGGAAGCGGTTCCTTTTTCAAGCGTTCTTCGAACTCGCTTTGAGATGAATTTCCAATCAGGTAAGGCGCATCGCCGTGATTGCCACGTAGAATTGCAAACTCGTCGTCTTCCCCATACAGCAAAGATCCAGCCCCCTTGGCCCGCGGCTTCAGCAGCTGACCATTGTCCCCAGTCGTGAAAAACCGAGCAGGGATCTCAGGTCGACAATCGGCACCGTCTTTCCAAACCATATCAATTGCCGGACGATTTTCTCCACGCGCCGGAAAGTGCATCGAAAGGTGCGAACTGAGAGGGAAATAAATCTGATTGTGGTCGTCCATCCGCAGCGCACTGATCTTTGTCGGCAATCCCATCTGCAACTTGTCATGTGGATAGTCGATGATGTGGGCGCCCCAGTCACCCAGCATCCCCATTCCGTATTCATAAAAACCTCGCCAATTGAATGGATGATAGAGAGTATTGAACGGAAGCAACTTGCGTGGCCCGCACCATAAATCCCAACTCGATAAGGACTTCGGAAGCTCGGATTCCTTAAGCGGCAATCCGGGTCGTTTCGTCTTGTCCATGAACCACAAGCTAGGCGTTTTCCACGCCTCCATTCTGGTCACGTTATCGCATAGCCCCTGATCCACCATCGCACAAAAGGTATCGAACCCTTCACCTGTGTGGCCTTGATTCCCCATCTGCGTGACAACGCCAAACTTCTTTTCCGCTCGCATCAGGATCTCCGATTCCTCAAAGGTGCGAGTCAAAGGCTTCTCGACGTAGACGGGTTTTCGCAATGCCATGGCAGCGATCGCAGCGGTGAAGTGAGTGTGATCGGGGGTCACAACCACAACGGCATCGATATCCCTGTGCATTTTATCCAGCATGATGCGAAAATCGTTAAAACGCTTCGCTTTCGGCCATGTTGCCAACACACCCGCAGTATTGGGCCTCGCCTCGAAGTCAACATCGACAAAGGCCACCGGCTCAGCAAAGCCGTCCTTGCAGAGACTGTCGATCACTCGCGGTGCCCTCCCACCAACGCCTATGCAAGCCAAGTTCAACCGTTGACTCGGTGGACGCTTCGGCTTTTCATCCGCTCGTGCTCCAGTGAGGTACGCCGACAGGACCGTGGCTCCCGCCCCCGCTGCAACAGAATTCGCAAGAAATATTCGTCGCGTCGAAAGATGATAATTCATTTGGAGTCCTCGTGAATAATTTCGCCTGGGAAGGCAAGAAAGAAAACAATGCAGAAAGCGTGTGACGGATTAAACGACGTTTGAAGCTTTTCGTGACTAATTCGTTTGCCCCAACTCTCGAATTTGTATCCTACGGTATCGAGCGAACCCTCCAGGCTTCCAACGACGCCCGGGATGCAACTGAAAACCGATCGCCCCTCTACCACCCGTGATCTTGTGTACCTTCGCCTTGTCCCAAGCGGATGGTGCGTCCCAGTTCCTCGTTAAATAATCATCAAGGCTGCGACCACGGTAGATTTCCCCATCCATCTCCATGATTTTCACGCCATTAATCCAAGTCGTGATAGACGGACCAGCCCCTTCGCATCGGATTCGGATCGCGTTCCAGTCCTCCTGCCTCCACGCCCTATTCCAACCAGCGGCGTCAATGGCGTATACCAAACCATCTTTTTCGACCGCGTTATAGGAATCCTCTGCCCGGACGTCGTCGCCGGCAAGGTTCAAGAGAATTGGCTGAGAGATATAGGATCCAGTGCGTTCGCCGAATGGAAAGCCAATGCATCCATTTTTAAGAAAGTCATTAAGGATTTGGATACATGCGCCGTCATCGTTGCAATGCAGCAGGATCCCACAGTCGCACCCCCAATCGATTTTCAGATCCATTGCCAATTCAAATTGATCGTACTCACGATCCGTTAATAGCATCCCGCCGTGCTTGTTATCCAACTGGAAACAGTGAAGCACCCCATCCCTAACGAAAAAGTTTTCGTTTGTTGCATGGAACTTATCACCCTCGGGCCGTTGGAGAACATGCCATCCCGCCAACGACTCTTCATCGAGCAACCAGACGAACCCATCTCCCGCATGAACGGGCATTGCGATACTTGCCCACACCAATGCAATCAGGGAACACAACTGCTGAATACCGATGCCCACCTTCAGATTCCTGGTCAAGACGCTTTACTCCGATTCGTTTTCTCCTGGAAACCCAGGAAGCTGTGATGTCTTCACCGCACTAATCGCATGTGAGCCACCGCGATGAAGAGTACAGAATAGGTTTCACGCGTCGAAATTTCATTATTGGAATTGTCCGCATCTCTATCACATTTATCCGCACCACCTCGTCTATAGAAAACACATCGCATTTTCATGTGAGGCATACGAAGAGAGCTACGTCCGGTCGGGTTTCCCGGTATCGTAATGTTTCAACAATGCATAAAAATTGCGATCATTCCTTTCTGATGAACCAAGCCTGGACAATCCACGACGATTCTAAATAGGTGTGCAATGCCTCCCTTCTTTCACATTAGCAAGAACGTTAACCCGCCGGGTTGCCACAACGCTCAAGTGCCACATGAACATGACCATCACGAAATACTCTTCTGTGTTGATGGCGCAGGTGCTCAGCTATTTGAATATCAGGAATATTCGTTGAATGCCGGGGACATGTTTTTCTTTCCGGCCGGCACTCGACACTGCTCGATCTTCCTGCCTAACAAGTCGTTTGAGTGTTATGTCGTCGGTTTTCAAAACGAGATATTTTCCCTCGCGAGCGCCGGTGACAAAGAAGTTTTGAACATTGTCGAAAAGATGCGGTTGCTACATGGCAAAGTGGCACTTTCGGGAGCGGCTCAACCACTTATTGAATTTGTGCTAAAGAAGCTACTCTCAGAGCACCAACGTAAGCAGAACGCATATCTGGCTGGAATCAAAATGGTTTGCACGGAGCTATTTGTCGCGATCGCCAGGGATCCGCGATTCGAAGAGGAGGGAGAACAGATCTGTCTGCCTCCCTCCGACGAACGAATGGTACGCGAAATCATCGACTATTTGGAATCGTACTACATGGGACCAGTCTCGGTGGATACGGTTCTTGAGTTCTGCCCACTGAGTCGTACGCGTTTGCATTCGGTGTTTAAGGAGATAACCGGATTCACTCTGATTCAATATCTCACTTCGATTCGAGTGAAGCGGGCCAAAGAATTGTTGACGTCAACGGACATGCCGATTGGCAATATTTCGCGTAGTACGGGATTTTGCTCGCCAGCCTATTTCGGACAAGTCTTCAAGAAGGAAGCGGGAGTCTCTCCAGGCGAATATCGCAACACACGCCTGGTTAATTAGTTGTATTGAGCACGAGGCAAATGTGAAACGCAAACCGCGATCCAGCGAGACTCGTCGTCCTGTTCTTCCATTTCCTCGGTTTGACGTCAGGTTCACATTGTGGCAATCAATACCGTCGTGTCCAGCCGCTTGCATCGACGATGTCGGTAATACACTCGGCACTTATTGATCCTGGATCGTGGTGGTGTAGCTGCGCTTCGTGTGTCGGCAATTGCATTGAAGACGAATACCTTTGCGCGACCAAAAACTTCGCGGATTCTCGAAAAACGATTGATGCTCTTCATTTCTGAAAAATTGCGTCCGGATTGCGGTTCGGTACGCGATGTCGGTGCGTGCTAAACTTGTCGCACATTCAGTCAAAACGAACGCCCCGCCAAACGAATGCCCCGCCAAGTCCCCACCGAAAGCGAAGCAATGTTTCCACGCAAGTTAGCTGTGTACTTCTGTCTTTGTGTCTCGATATTCTGCTGCGACGCGATTGCAGAGACGCCCCAGTGGAAACTGCAGCCACTGGAGTACAACAACCCGGGTTTGCAGGTTGATTTGGGAGTGGGTTTGTGGGCGTTCCCGTTGCCGATCGATTACGACGACGATGGTGATTTGGATCTGTTGGTAGGTTGCCCCGACAAACCATCAAACGGCACGTATTTCTTTGAAAATCCGTCTCAGGATTCGAGCGTGAAGATGCCAGTTTTCAAACCAGGCGTGCGGATCGGTCGCGGCGATCATTTCATGCAGCTCAGTTTGGTTGATGGCGAACCGGTCGTCCTGCTTCCCGCGAAAGAGTTCCCCCGTAATGCCGAGACAGACGAGTTTGATTTTTCGAAACCGACCAAAATTAACGCCCCAGCGAACCCGAATAGTCAAACAAAAGGTAATACGCGTGCGAACATGTGGCGGTACGTCGACTACGACGGCGACGGTGATCACGACATCATCGTGGGCAGCGGCGACTGGACCGACTACGGATGGGATCACGCGTACGACAATCACGGCAATTGGCGCAACGGCCCGCTGCACGGTTACGTGTATCTGATCAAGAACGAAGGCAATTCAAAGGTCCCTCAATACTCCTCGCATCCTGAACGCTTGCGTGCTGGCGGTGGCGAGATCGACGTCTACGGTTGGCCGAGCCCGAACTTTGCCGACTTCGATAACGACGGCGACTTAGATCTGCTGTGCGGTGAATTTTTAGACGAGTTCACCTATTTCCAAAACATTGGCACACGAACACAGCCGCTCTACGCCGCGGGGCAGAAACTGAACAACGCCGCTGGTGAACCATTGGTGATGCACTTGCAAATGATCACTCCGACTGCAATCGACTGGGACGCCGACGGTGATCTTGATTTGATCGTTGGCGACGAAGACGGGCGGGTCGCACTGATCGAGAACACGGGCGAACTTCGCGATCACCAACCCGTGTTTCACTCGCCCCAGTATTTTCAGCAAGAAGCCGACACCCTAAAGTTCGGTGCCCTCGCGACGCCGTTCGCGTATGACTGGGACAACGACGGCGACGAAGACATCCTGTGTGGCAACACGGCAGGTTCGATCGGCTTATTTGAAAATCTCGGCACCGCTGAAAACGGTCTGCCAAAATGGGGTGAGCCGAAACTGCTGGAGGTGCAACAAGTCGACGGGACGCGGAAACCGTTTCGTGTGATGGCGGGCGAGAGCGGATCGATCCAAGGCCCAGCCGAGGCGAAGTGGGGTTACACCACGTTGTCGGTCGCCGATTGGGACGGCGATGGTGATGGAGACATCGTCTACAACTCGATCCTTTCAAAGTTGGGGTTGTTGGCCAACGAATCGGGAGCCCTCGTCGAGCTAAGCTTTGATACCAGGCAACGTGAATCACCACCGAAATGGTATTGGTGGCGAACGTCTTCCAGCTCGACACTGTCGCAATGGCGGACGACACCGGTTGCAGTCGATTTCGATGCCGATGAACAACTTGACTTGGTGATGCTCGACCAAGAAGGCTACCTGACGTTTCGCTCCGGCGGCGGCAAGGCCGAGCGTATTTTCATCGACGCAAATGGACAGCCGCTGCGACTCAATTCGGGGACGTGCGGACGATCTGGACGCGTCAAATTGGCGGTCGTGGATTGGGACGGCGACGCTAGACTAGACGTGTTGGTCAACTCCGAAAACGCGACCTGGTATCGCAACTGTTCGGACGTAGATGGCAAGGTCATGCTGAAGAAGGTTGGTAACTTGGCAAAACGAAACGTCGCCGGACACACATCGAGCCCCGCCGTGTGCGATTTCAATCAGGACGGCAAACCGGACTTGTTAGTCGGCAGCGAGAATGGCCGGATTTACCATATCACTCACCAGGATTGCGTGACGTTCAGTGCGAAGGAAACGATGCCGAGCGATCCGGCGTCATCCAGCGAACCGTCTTTCCCAGGATTGTTGTCGAGTGAATTTGTATTTTCGGATGCTCCCTTCAACGAATGCCATGCCTCGACCGTTTGCCAAACCACTCGCGGGTTGGTGGCGTCTTGGTTCGGAGGCACCAAAGAAGGGAGAGATGATGTCGCAATTTGGTCCTGCTTTCACGATGGGCTGAGTTGGTCACGGCCAAAAAAGGTAGCCGATGGAATTCAGCATGATGGACTCCGGTATCCGTGCTGGAATCCCGTGCTCTATCAACCGCCCGGCGACGCTCCACTGTTACTTTTTTTCAAAGTCGGCCCAAGTCCACACAGCTGGTGGGGCGAGATAATGGTCAGCTACGACCGCGGTCGCACGTTTACGGAACGCAGGCGATTGCCTGAGGGGATCGATGGGCCGGTACGGTGCAAGCCAATTTTGCTAGGCGATGGCAAAACACTGCTATGTGGTTCGTCGACCGAAAACGAGGGATGGCGAGTTCATTTTGAAAAAATCACATTGGCCGATGGAGAAATCAGTGGAACGTGGAAACGCATTGGCCCGATCAACGAAGGCGAGGAGTTCAGCGCAATCCAGCCTACGATCATGAAATTCCCCGACGGCCGTTTGCAAGCACTATGCCGCACCAAGGAAAGCGTCATTGCATCAACGGAATCCACCGACGGCGGCAACACGTGGTCGAGACTGGTGGCAACCAACATGCCCAATCCGAACTCAGGCATCGATGTCGTGACGTTGACGAATGGACGTCAATTGATGATCTACAACCATCTCGGTTCGGCGGAAAACGGTTGGGGAAAACGCAGTGTGTTAAAACTGGCGATATCCAACGATGGAGTGAATTGGAAAGAAGCCGGTGTGATTGAGCAAGAAATGACCGGCGAGTTTAGCTATCCGGCGATCATTCAAGCCGACGACGGGTTGGTTCACATGACCTATACCTGGAATCGAAAACGGATCAAACACGTGGTCATCGATCCGACCGGGCTGCAATAGCATCATTGCGGCAAACCGATTCACCTGACATTGCACTCTTTGAACCGACTCCGATCGAATGTGCCGTTCTGCAATTCAGCTCCCTGCCTCTCGATGTTGCTGCAAACTCAGACACAGCCCCATTCATCCGGGATGCGATTTGGAAGCTGAGCGAACCGAACAAGCGGGCACGATCACTGAATTCCTACTCAACTTCGCTGGAAAGACCAAATGAGCCAAGCCGCATTGTTGCAATACACTTGATACCAAATACGGACGAATGCTCCGCGGTCGGTAAGCTAGAGAAACGACCACTATGCGTTCGGCCACGATCTAAAGAATCAGCACAGCACTGAGCCGATTAGTGGTCCATGCCTGATCAACTGCGGTTGTTCCCTCTGTGTGGCGGAATTTTCAACGCGTCGTCGACGAAACAACGAGCCCCTATTGCCGCAAAGGAATTTGCGTGAATATCTATTGAGTATAAATCTCTAGTAACGCCACACCTTTTGAATCGAGATTGAATTCGGACGAAACGGATTTCCCAGTGAACAAATCAGTCACGGAAATACTGCTTTGGCTCTTGATACCGAGTTTTAATTCGGCACTGTTTTTACCAAGGTTAAGAATGCTCACCAAATAGCTTCCATCGGCTCGCTTCACGGCCCGCCAATGGCAGCTCTTGTGGTCACCTCCGTTGTCTTCGGCAAGCGTGACGTCGTGTCTGCCGCTGGCTGTGTGCTCAATCGCGAGGTCCCGGACTTTTTCGAGGCTCTCGTCACCGGTGAGAATGATGAGTTCGCCATTGCTTGGATTCAGCCGTTTGCGGTGTCGCTCCCCGTATTCGTTTTGGCTCAAACTGTTCTCACTGTCGACGATCAATGTGCCACCGTGATCCAGGTAAGACTGCAGCGATTCGAGTTCGCCATCGGTAACGAATTCCGTTCGATAAACCAGAATGGCATCCCATGTCTGATTGTCCTGGTTTTTGATGATGTTCGCCGTTGCAAATCCTACGGGAGCCCCTTCAAAGAAGAGTTTTTCATAGATCGAGAACTGCTGGGTCATGTGGTTCTGCTTATTGATGGCCGACGTCTCAGAGTGGAAAAGACGCAAGGGGCGGCGTTGTTGTCGCAAGGCGATGATTTCTTCGGAGAAGCTATTCAGGTCATACATCACCTGGGTGTAAGCGTTGGCGATGTGCGGTTGCTGGTTAACAGAGCCTGCGAAAGATCCAGCAAGCGCAAGGTCCGCGAAATTCAGCTCGCCTTCCAGTCGGTCTTCAGGCGATCCATCGGGATCTCTTGCCCAGAACCATGCCATGTTGGCGTCCATGCCCTGCAGCGTCGCCAGCCAATACACGCTTTCCACATACTCGACCGACGTATCGAGTTTTCTCCATCGAGAGGCGGACAGGAAATGAGATTCGGAGTTAACGTGAATCTTCTCTGGAGCCACTGACTCCATGAAGTCATAGGACATGCTCAACTCTTCCCAGCAATACGAGTAGTGCTCCTCCCAAGCTTCTAGTTTGTTTGGATAACTGCGGCGTGTTGGGCGAGTTTTGGCATCATCGCCAATCATCGAAGTGAGTTCGGTGAGGGCTTCCAAGTCAATTCCATGCGCACGATCGTTATCGGTAAAAAGGTGTGTGCTGTTCTTGATGTGAGTGTCCGCACCGGGGTTGCCTTTGCGTAGTTCGCGTTGGATATGTGCATACCAATCGATGGCGCGGTCCATGCTATAGCGAGCCCAATCGTAGAACATCGGGGTGCCACGGGTTTGGGCAGCGATTGGAATTTCGATTGCGACCGTATCAAAACTGGTAAATTGCGATTCCCAGTTCTTGTTGAGCCGCTCGATATCGCCGTCATATTTCTTGTGCAACCATGTACGAAATCCGTTGAGTGTGTAGATTGAGATTTGCTGCATCTCGCCCGTACGCCTAGTCCATCCACTTGCGATCGAATGCCAGTGGGGTTCGTTGGCGAGAATGTAGCCGAGCTGCGTAACCTTTTTCCCTTGAGTCAGTACGCCCGTTTCTCTGGCGATTGTGCCCCAAACCTCTTTCACCAGAGGATTGTCGATATCGAATCCGGTGAACGTTGAACGGCCAAAACGAACTTCCGGTTCGAGTTTTTCCACCCACTCAGGAATCCCCTGGTTCCAGTAGATCAAAAAGCCAACATTAGTATCCGAAATCCCAGTAACTTCGTTTAACAAGTCTTGATCGAAGGTGCGATCTTCCTTCAGCAAAAATGAATTGATCGCCCGGTCATGCTCGACCGGATAAAGGTTCTCGCCGCCGTGGAAAATCGCACCGAGATGTTCGTTGTAGACTCTGTCATCGGTCAGGGGCCGACCAACCGATTTGGAGAAGTAGTCATAGAGAAAGACGGGACGCCCATTGCTGTTAATCAGCATGTTGTCACCGACTTCGATATTTTGCCAGTCAACCTTGTTGACTGGGCGTCGCACGATTTCACCACCCAAAACGCGAGACAATTCGACAATTCCATTGTCCAGAATTTCAATAGTCTTGATGCGTTGGAAATCCGGGATTTCGGCGGCGAGTTTGTCGCTATCTTCTTTGTAGGGAGCATACTGTCCGACTAGATAAGCGACGGCGTCCCGATTTTTTTCATCCCAATCTGCAAATTTCAAAAACTCCTTGGCAAACCAAACGACCGTTTTCTCCCGAGTGACATCAATTCCTTTCGCCTCAGCTTCCGCCATCTTGGTTTCCAGCGTTCCGATCTTTGCCAACGCTTCTTTAACGAGTGTTTGACTTGCTGATGCCACGGCGGTGTCATCAGAGAAGCAAGGATTGTGTGACGACAGCAGGCCAAGCAACGCGAGCCCACCAATTGCAAATCGTAAAAGTGTGCGGTTCATTTTTTTCGTTAGGAATCGAGGAGGCGATCGACTTCAAATGCGACTAGATTCTTTGCGTGCAGATGCACTTGCGTTTCGCATCTTACGTGAGAAATTGAAACACGACAGTTCTGACATCTTCTCATTTCGCGCAGTGCTTGCGCTGACGACCTTCTATAGACCACTAGACGCAAGCGGTATTGCGTGGGAACGACGCAGCGCAACAGTCACTATAGCCGGATTCAGTCGTCACGAGACCATGGTGGCGGCAGGCCGCCTCAAGAGGAAGACCAAGCGAAGGGCGTGCGACATCGTACTAGAATGAGACGGGGCAAATCACGTTGGGGCAATTGGTCACGCCTCGTCTGATGCGCCCGCATTGATGCTATATTGCGCGAGTAGCTCGCCCAATTGGTTGTTGCCGTGATCGGCCGTTGCATCAAATTTTATCCGACTCCCTCATGGAAACTGTATCGCTCACGATGAAGGGTTGAGGGGCAACCTGATCATCAATGATTGCTCAAAGGACCCAAGAAAATGATGGCTATCGTTCGTGTGCCTGGAAGCATTTTTGCTTTCATCGTAATGGCGTTACCGCTCGTCGCATCAGATCGTGTGCTCGTTGACATGTCTAGCAACGCGGCTTTCGAAACGAGCAAAGCCGCAGGGTCGAAACTCTCGTTAGTCACAAACGAAACAGGCCCTGCCCTTCGAGCAGTCCTGGGAACGACGCACCAATGGCCGGGCGTTTCTTTCCTATTCGAGCGAGGAATCGACGCGTCAACGCACGGGCAGCTGACGTTTCAGATGAAAAATTCGGGCGAGTCGTCGCTGCGAGTCCGTTGTCGCATCGACAGTCGCCCAAAAGGTTCAGATGAATCAGCCAGCCTGACTCGCTTACACGATGTCTCCCTTGAGCCGGGCAAATCGAAAGAGGTTCGTATCCCATTGATTCCGCATATCGAATACGAAGGAATCTCGCCGAAGGATTTCTTCGGCATGCGAGGAATTCCCTTCTTCAGTAAGGAATCAATGCACCTGGAAAACATCACGCAAATTTTGTTCTTTGTCGTGCAGGATCATGAACCGCATGCATTTGAAGTCGGAACGATTCGCCTCGTCGGCAAGCCTTCGACGCCATCATCCAAACCGATACCCGAAAAAGTTTTTCCTTTCATCGACGAATTTGGACAGTTCAAACACAGAGACTGGCCGGGGAAGACCCATTCGTTGGAGGAATTGGTGGAGTCAGTCGAGACAGAAACACGAACGCTTGCCGCGACATCGCCACCGGATTCCTGGGATCGCTTTGGCGGCTGGAAGGACGGTCCGCAGCTAGAAGCCACCGGCTGGTTTCGCACTGCGAAGCACGACGGTCGATGGACCTTGGTTGATCCGGATGGCAGGCTGTTTTTCTCGCTGGGCATCGACGGAGTCGACTTTGAACCTGGGACGATTCTTGATGAACGGCATCATTGGTTCGAGAACGTGCCTCCAGACAATGCCGCGAACAGCGAATTCTACTTTCCATGGAAACCGGATCTAGAGCGATCGTACTTTTACAATAAGTCCGTCCGGGCGTTTAGTTTTCACAGGTACAACGTGATGCGCAAATATGGAGCGGACTGGAAGAACCGCTTTGCAGAGGTCTGTACGAAGAGATTGCCCGCCTGGGGCATCAACACACTAGGCAACTGGACTTCACCGCACATCTATGCGATGGGAAAACTACCTTACGTCGCCTACGTGCGCCCCAAATCGAAGACGGTTCAGGGATCGTCCGGGCACTGGGGCAAATTCAAGGACGTGTTTGACTCGAGTTTTGAAACGAGCATCCACAATCAACTGCAAGGCCAAGCGCTCGCAGGGACAGTGAACGACCCGATGTGCATTGGGTATTTTGTCGACAACGAATTGTCGTTTGGCGACGAAACCGCAATGTCTGTCGCCTCTTTGACGTCACCTGCTGATCAAAACGCAAAGCGGGAGTTGGTATCGGACTTAAAGGAAAAGTACGGTGTCATTACTGCGTTGAACAAAGCCTGGAATACCAATCATGCCTCCTGGGGTGCGTTGTTGGATCACGAGGACGCGCCGGACGGTAAGGGCGCACGATCGGACCTGGTGGCGTTCAATACGAAATTCGTTCGCACCTACTTCAGTACCGTCCGACGCGTTGTGAAAGAGATCGCACCGAACCATCTTTACCTGGGATGCCGCTACGGAAGTTCCGCGCCGATCATCCCGATGGTCATGCAGGCTAATGCCGAATTTGCGGATGTGGTCAGCTTCAACGTTTATAGCCGCTTCTTGTCAGACAAGCTGGCACGGTTGGAAAAAGCGGGCGACAAACCTTACATCATCGGCGAATTTCATTTTGGTGCACTCGACCGCGGGATGTTTGATACCGGATTGGTGCAGGTGGCGGACCAAAAAGAACGCGCCGAAGCGTTTAGACAGTTTGTGACCGACTGCGTGAAGCACCCGAACATTGCCGGTTGTCACTGGTTTCAGTTCTGCGATTCACCGACCACCGCTCGCCCCTGGGACCACGAGAACTATCAAATTGGTTTTACCGACACCTGCGACACACCCTATGCCGAATTAATCGAAGCCAGCCGCAAGGTGGGAGAGAGCCTCTATCAGGAACCTTCCGATTGAAAATTCATCGGATGCCTTGGCACAGCGGCAATCGACACAAACGCGGCCTCGATAAATCTCGAGCATTCGATCGAGCAAATACTGACGCAATCACGTTACCGCGATGTTTGCTCAAAACAGGCTTGGTCAAATACCGCTTGATTCGGAATTCGCTGTGACGTCACCAATCGGATTCCCCAAACGAATGTTCCTAAATCTGGCACAACGAACCATTTGACACACCGCTAATCCTGGTTCCCCCTAGCAAATCCTTCCTTCTCAACTTTCAGGGCACCGACGAATCATGTTTCCCAAAATGCTGCTCGTTCTGTTGCTTTCGCATGTGCTATCTGGCATCGTCTTCGCCGACCGGCCCAACGTTCTTCTGATCATGGTCGACGACATGAACGACTACACGGGCTACCTGGGCGGACATCGGCAGGCGATCACGCCCAACCTCGACGCACTGGCCGGAAGTGGTGTCCGATTTATCAATGCTCACTGCAACGCCCAAATCTGCGCACCATCTCGATCAAGCATGTTGACTGGCGTTTACCCGCATGTGTCGAAAAACTATTGGTTTGACGACTGGCACAAAAACGACACGCTGAAAAAATGCAAGTCGCTGGCTCGGTTTATGAAAGACAATGGTTACGTCGCCTATGGCACCGGGAAATTGATGCATCACGAACAGACCGACGACTGGACCGAATTTGGGATACCGCAGGATCCAGGACCGTTCCCATCTAACGGTAAGACGAAAGTCGGCCATCCCTCTATTCCGCTGCCCTTTCGCGATATTGGTGCCATCGATGGCGTCTTTGCATCGCTGGCCGATGTTCCCCATGTCCCCGCCTCTGGAAATTTCGCTGGTTACGTGGGCTGGAAGACTCGAATGGGAAAGCCTTTTCGCTACGTAAGCGACGATGACAGAGACCTGATGAGCGACGAACTGCAGGCAAATTGGACGACCGAGAAACTTAAGGAATTGGAGTCCGGCTCCCATTCCAAACCATTCTTTGTTGCCGTTGGTTTTTCGCGTCCACACACGCCGCTCGTCGCACCGCAGAAGTACTTTGATATGTACCCCCTGGAATCCTTGAAATTGGCAGCGATCAAGGAGAACGATCGAGACGATTGTCACTTCGCATCCGTTTTTCCGAAATGGGATCCACTCTGGACGACTCACTATCAGAAATTGGTTGATTCCTATCCCACTGCCGAAGAAGGGTTGCTGAAGCACCTGCAAGCGTATCTTGCCTGCATCACGTTCGTAGATGACCAAATCGGAAAGGTAGTTGGCGCACTGGACAACAGCAAGTTGAAGGATAACACCATTGTCTTCCTTGTGAGCGACCACGGCTACCATCAGGGCGAGAAACAGTATCTGTACAAGAACTCGCTGTGGGAAGAAAGCACGCGTGTACCGATGATCATCCGGAATCCAAAGATGTCGCAGAGTGCCGGAAAGACAATCGAGCATCCTGTGTCTTTGATTGATATCTATCCAACGATTGCCGACCTGTGTGGTCTCAGTGAAAGCGACAACCGGATCAACGAAAATGGTGTGTCGCTCGGTGGGCACAGCTTGACGCCATTTTTAGTTGATCCCAATGGTGGCCAGTGGGATGGCCCTGACGTCGCGTTCTCAGTTGTCATGACGCCCGGGCCGAATACGGAACGAGGGTTGGAGCCGTCGTTCCACAGCTACTCGGTCAGGTCCAAAGACTACCGCTACACACACTACGTCAGTGGCAAGGAAGAACTATACGACCACAGGAACGATCCACATGAGTGGACGAACCTAGCCGACAACCCCGATTTTGCGGACACCAAGTCCAGCTTGAAAACGCAAATGGAAGCTCTTACCGGAGATCTCGATGAAACGTCATTTATCCCCGTGCGAACGAAATGACGAGGGTGTTCGAATCCCCGTTTGATCGGCGATGAAAGGCATAGTCAAACGATGCGGCGTCAAACCGGATTCACCAACGAAGCGTTTGACTTCCTCAACGGCCAACTGAGTTTTTTCCTGATTGAGACAAAGGATCACAGAGTCGTCGACGTCGCGAAAGATCTCGTTGCCAAGATCGGCGTCTGATGGTCCAGCCCGTTGAGATAGAAACTGGATAACAGTGGGGAAAGCACAGCCCGTTCTCGTTTCCACTTTCCAGCCTCTTTTCGATCGCACCAGACTTGTTTTCCGGCGGTCAACACTACTAGGAAGGCTCTGACTTCGCGGCTGAGTTTCAACGGTCGGTTACTTGCCGAGACCTGACTGCTTTCCTCAACTGCTCACCCAGGCCGCGCGGCTCGAACCATCGCATGGCCATTTCACCACGCTCGATTATCAAGGCACCGAGTACATTCATCGTCGTGGCTGTGGCACCGCCCAACCGAGCAGAAGGCGTCCTGTCCGAGGCCGTTCGTCATCGCGCCGATCGCGAGCCGTCGAGGGATCGCTCGTTGCAACGAATCCCCCTGACAACCTTCGCCGAATCGAGCTCACGGTGCAGCTGCGGATTGCCGATTCACTTTTGGTTGTTTCCCGTTTTTTCAGCCAAAAACGCGGTTGCCATTAGAGACAGGTCGGTCATGAATCCCCCTGTCGAGACTCAGCCCCAACGATTCAATCGCCTTTCTAGGCCTATCAATGCGGTCGCCCCCAGTTGTTTACGCGGAGCTAGCATTGCACTTACTGAATAAACATTTGGGACAAATGTTCTACCTTGGCGTCGGTGAAAACTTGACCTGAGTACGCACGTCGATGATGCACTCATCGTCGCAACTGAGCCGACGGGCAGTCGGGCCGAAGTAGCTGCCGGAAGGATATTTTTTTGGGCGTCGCTTCAACTGTTCATGGGAGAAACCGTTGACTCTACTTCAGAGCAGTTGCGAGAAGCTAACGCGATTTCGCTTCGTCTCTCGAAAGAACCGGAGTGGCCGGCTTCGAGTCGCTCTTAAAGCCGGCGACGCCCTCTTTGAAAAAATGAATCTTGTCGATCCGAAACCCGCCGGAGCGCCCACAGATCCAGAAATAGTGATCGCCTTTCGTGAGGTTGTAGATCGGAGTTGAAAAGTGTCCATCCGACTTGGCCACGGCTCCATAATTATCGTGCGTCGTGTGCCATGTGAATCCCAAGCCACTGTCAAACTGCTCCTGATTGATGGCATGATAGGTCTTGCGAGTCGCGCCGTAGGGACTCACTGGATTGAGCCCCATCAACGTCCAACAATCATTCCACTTGTCCCTTTCCGGAGCCCCTTTGTGGGATGATCTCAGCGCCATCCGGTACTTGCCCGGATTGGTAATGCGAAGCGTGTACATCAACACCCCTTCATGCTGATGACTGATTTTATCAAGCCACGAAGGCATCCAACGAATGTATCCCGCTCCACTGTAACCTGATTCTGTGGTATCCAGAATCCAGTCATCGGTCAGCGGAACACTCTCGGATTCAATCACCAATTTCCCACCGACTTCTTGAAAGATACTTTCGGCAATCGGTGGAACCACATCAGGCTCGACACCGGCCGGAGCATCGGGAGTTGCCGGATTTCCGCCGTTGACTGGAATCACTTCAGGTCCGAACCAGTCCCGCATTTCGGCAATGGTTACGACTTCATCCTTTCCATTGATCCCAATCAACCACGAAACCATGCCCGCGTCGGAAACGTCAGGTTTGCCAGCAGTGATTCGCTCATAGACCCAATTCAAGTTGGAGTCCGCATGATTTTTCAGCCAGTCAAAATCCGAGTTCGCTGATCCTTTCAGGCCACTGCCATTGTTTCCGTTCTGGTCCTTGATCCTGAGATATCCAATGCCGGGAACCAGCTCCTGAACATCGTTCCAGTTTCGATGCCAAAGTCGCGGCTTGAAGTATTCGTTGTAGTTGTGATGAGAGACCAGAATGACGTGCTGCCTTGCACTGCCATCGGCGGCTTCCAAGGCCCGATAGATCAATTCCATCGGACCTCCGACGATCAAATAGAGCGGATCTTCTGCGGTTGATTGGTTGATCACCGACGTGAGATGCGTGACAGCGCCCGAGGGATCGTTGGCAGCATCGAAGAATCGCTTGCGATCGAACCCCCAGCGATTTTGTCCGCCCATGGCGCTGAGCCACATGCGATTCTCGCGACCGTTGATCTTCTTGTACTCCAAAAAATTGTTGAAGTCATAGTGAACTAGGTTTTCTTGAAGACCGGCCTTAGCGAGCACTGCGAGTCCAATCGGCGTTGCACCAACATCATCCGCATCCGCGTCAGGATTGCCATCGGCACTGATTGCAATTCGGCTGCTGCTTGTCCAAGGAGAATCGTCAGCTTCAACAGCGGTGAAGTGGCTCAAGTTAAAAACAATGACCGCAAACAGAAACTGCAAAAACTCTCGTTTCAAAATCATCATCATTTCCAAACTGTTTTCGGGTGGGGAATATGAAGAAGCACTCACATTCAATTACTTGCGAATGCGTGCAACAGGGCGAACTGTTTCTCACTGACACAGGGAGCGAAACGGCTGCGTTAAATGATGGCAACCAACGTCTCGCGAATGCCCCGATTCGATCATCGCTTCACACAGTGTTCATCAGCTAATCCTTTATCACCATGGCACTTCGCGGATGCTCCGCGCTGAACGCAAGGCTCTGCATTTCTGCCCGAACTCGAAGGCTTGTTACACAAGTTTCGATCGAGTTTAACTTACGATTCGCTAAACTCCTATTCTATAGTTTTGCTGCTCGTTTGCTCGATACCGGCGTGCCGCTGATAGCCTTTCAACAGTATCTCATCCACCGCAGTATGTAGACCAAGATGGCCTCTCTGAAACCGACTGAACACGCCGAGTCCAACCCACACCAAGCGTGTCAAAACAATCTTTCGCTGGAACGAGTCATGGAAAGTTTCGCCGATGCATTTCGACTTAACTTTCGCTCAGGACATCTCGACCCGAGGGACATGAAGATCCGTTGCTACGGTCGAAGAAATGCCAACTAAAAGATGGTCATTGATGAGAGGAAATCGTTGGTGCGACTGGCAATGGGATGATCGTTGTTGCAGGATGCGGGTGAATGGCGCGAGTCTTTAGCCGACGCTGCTCAAGACCGACCGAGCAATCACATACTTCACCAGCAGAAAGCAATGAACTATCAAGTCTACGCTGCCAATCGGTTGGCAATGCCTACCGCGGCAATCGCTGATACGAGCCTGCTGGCATCACGCGGTGAATCAGAGTATTGGAGCCAAACCCACGCGATCATCACTGGGTCCGTTAACAAAGGGCTTGAACATCAACTGCGTTGCATTTGCGTCTTCGCGATGTCACCCTAACAGGCTCCCCGTTTGCATGATTACGAGTGAGGCATGATTACGAGTGAGGATCGAGAAACGCATTCAGGTGCCACTATTTCGGCACGTGAATTACGAGTTCTCGATATCCAGGATCCAACTTCTCGCCCTTTCTTGCTCACTGAATTCAAACGTCTTGATTGCCACATTTACAAAATGACTTCCGATACTTTCGGCGAAACTTCCGTTCGAAGAATCAGTAGCCAAGGCAATGCGAGAGAGCTTCTTGTGATGCTCCCGGACAAATTTCAAAGGTGCGATCAGCGACGAAAAGGAGCCCCACCCCGGAAACGACTCAACATGAATGATGCCCCCTTAGCGCACCGAATTCGACGTGACCGGTGGTTGCCACCACCGGCATTGGGTGTGTCGGCCTTTCAGGCCTGGAGTGTTTGCGGGAGGTTGCGGGGACAAATTGACGGAGCAATTTGGCGACTATGGTGG
>NZ_JACHXU010000037.1 GCF_014192335.1 Aporhodopirellula rubra
AAACAACGGGGCGTCGACTGGCAATTGCAGATCGGCGAAGCAAGAACCAAACTCGCGCGGCTCTACCCCCAAATTAAGACTGGATGATGCACTAGGTAGCTCTTTCCAATCATTACTAACTTTTGGTGTTGTTCTTTTTGGCTCCGTTATTGACGTGCCCGAAGAAGTGCATCATTGCACCAGGAGGTTCGTCTGCACCTCCCACGTCAAACGCATCTCCCAGTGAATCGACAGCTTGCAGCTCCTCTCGAATCCTATCGTAGGCATGGTGGACTTCTCACCAAACCTAACAACTTCGTCGCGGTGCATCTCAGCTCGTTGAGCAGCAAGCGAAAGGAAGCAAACTCCCTCAAAAAATCTTCCCAGTTTGCTATCAGTTGCCCCAGATTTACGTGGGCGTTCATAACCAGCCTTTGAACGGTCGTGCCTACGTAGAAGGAGGTCAAAAAGGTCACCGAAGAATGCTTCCTCGTTTTCTGGGATAGTGGCATCAATTCTGTATCGCAAAACCAATAACGCCACCATCAAGGGGGTGTCGAGCAAATGTTTTATTCTGCATTCACTGCTTTCTACGCCTTCGATAATTCTGGCCGCATCTGCTGCGCTATCTGTCATCTTGCGTATCAGCTGCACATATTCTTCACTTTGCAGGTAGCTCATCTCAAGCAAGCGAAGAAAGGACGAGGCTTCGACACCAGAGTTTGGCCGTGATGAGACGAATAGTCTTGAGTCCGGATAGCGTCGGACGAGTTCTTCAATCTCGGATATTGTCCGCCCCTGTTTTCCCTGTGGGATTTCGTCGAATGCGTCAAGAAAGAAGACGAGTTTTCCGTGGGTACCTAGGTGCTCGAGGACGGCTCGATGCGATGAGAATCCCAAGATACTGAGTTCGTTCTTAATCAGTTCACCAAGAGTTTCAGCATGGACAAGTTTTCGTAGCTCAATAAAGATTGGCAAAACTGTGCCCGTCTCCATGGCCTTTCCAGCAAGGTATCGAAAGAATACTGACTTTCCTTGTCCTGCAACTCCTCGGAAAACAATGCTTCCCTTTTCAGGAATTGCGTCAATGGTGGTTACGAGACATCTCTTTTGAGCCTTATTGACATATTGCGGACTGTAGAAGGATTCCAGATCAACCTCGTGTTCTAGATCGAGAATCGTCTTTACCTTTCGAACCTCCTCAATTCGCTTGCAGATTGTCTTTGTTAGATTCTCTATGGATCGTATCTGCTGTGCCTCAGACACTTTGCTTTTTATGCCAGCATGGACATCGCTCGCTGACCTTTCGACTCAGCTTCCTGGAGTCGCCGTCGAAGCTCTTCCACTTCGGCGGAGTGCTCGTCTTGGGATTGAGCCAACGCCTCCGCCAAAGCCTTTTCAATGGCTTGGCGTTCCGCCGCGATCCGTTTCATTTCCCGTTCAAGCTCGCGTTCGGCTTTTTGTTCTTCTTTGATCTGTTCCCGAATTCGCGCTTGCTCGGCCCGCTGGACTTCTTTGCGAACCGCTTCCGCATAATCTTCTTTCAGTTCGGCTTTGACAGACTCATAGATCTCGGGTTCCACTGGATACCCTTTCTTGCCACAAAACTCGACCGCTTTCTCGTACGTTTCGAGCTGCTTGTGGTAGTTGTTGGAATTGAGCTTGGATTTGATTCCTTTGCGAACTTCGGCGAGATACTTGGTCGCGATTGCTGCTGCGGCAGCCTCGTATGAGGCAATCTCGGTCTTGGCCTCGTCCATCGCCTCTGACACTCGATCTTGGACTGCCGACCATTCGTCCGCAGCCATTTCTCGTTCGGCTGCCGCGTCGGCCAAGAGTCTGGCGTGTTGTTTCTGTATCGCCGCTTTTTCCGCATCGACCAATTCACCAAAATTTGTCTGAAATCCATGGCACTGCTGTACGAGCGCGGTCTGCTGGCGATGCAATTCTTCGGCCGTTTCCAACAATGAACGATAGGATTGACGCAGTTGATTCGCCTCGGTGCTGTGGTCCAGCCAATACGCGACGCCCGCGACTCCCAAGGCGAAGGTGATTGCTGCGACAATGAATAATGCGAGGGTGATCCCAGAAGACGCTGCGCCAATGAACCCGATCGCGAGTGCGACAACTGCAAACAATGCGATCAGTTGCACCTTGGGTTGCATTAACGGATTGCCGGAATCGACGAATTCAACCAGGTCAGGTGTGAGCTCGGGCCGGACGTTGACATAGTCGACGAACAGCACGCGAGTTTTGCATTTCGGACAAATCTGTGGCTTGGCAAACTTGTGTTTTTCCGCAGTGACCTTTGCTTTGCACTCAGGGCAATAACGGGTGACTTTTTGGGGTTCGTTCATGGTCGTGCACTTCCGGCGCGATCGCGTGGGGACGGTGTGTCGCTGGCATAGCGGGTGATCGCTTGCTGGACTTCTTTGGCGACTTCCGTGCGGAGTGATTGGGTGGCAATGACTCCGGCGGTGGAGCCGATGCTGGGGATGTCGCTTTTGATTTCGATCGTGCTGGTCAGTTTGACACTCACGTCGAGACTGCCGCCGGGGCCGGGGGGGCGCGGTGCTGTGTTGTTTCGGTGGGGCGTCTGCGTGCTGATGCGGTGCGGTGTGGCGGGCGTGCCGTTGGTTTTGTTGACCTGGCCGTGAGGTGTCGATCGCTGGGATCGTGGATGTCGCTTCCGCTGCGTTTTGATGCTCATCTAAAGAAAACCCCTCGCTTCTGAGCCGTCGTGGCTCTTCTGTGTGCCCCAAAATGTCGTGCGCTTCAAAAATCGCACTCGGGTGAGTTTAGCAGGTTGCTGGATGGAGGGGGGAGGGGTGGAGTGCCCCGGGAGGTTTTTTGTTTGACGATGAGGCGTGGATTGGGCTTTGCCGCACGCGAGTCGCTGGTTTCTCGTGCGAGGGCGACGTGTCCGGCGGCCTCGGGCTGGGCTTGCAGTCGGGTGGGGCTTGCTGGCGGCCGGGACGTGCTGTCGGGCGGGACTTGATCGCGCTCTACGGACTTCGATCGATGGTTCGGTTGCGTCAGATCGTTGGTATGGCGAGTGATGATTTTGTTCGTTGCTTTCTGGCGATTGAGCGTAACACTCGCGTTTGAGAGTTAGGCGCCGGGACGCTCGATGCGCATGGTTTGGGGGGAGCCGTGTTGAAATGGGGGCGATCCGTGTCGGGGCGGGGTGAACCTTTGGCTTGCAATGCCTATCAATGGAAGCAAATTTGTGCGACCGTTTAGCGAGCGTGCTCACGCGATGCGGATCGATTGATTCGTGTCCGTGACGCGTGGTTTGTTAACGCGGAAATTGCGGTCGCGAGACGGGGCGAGAGTTTTCGTTGGTCTCGTTGTGGGCCGAACGTCTTAACCCCATTCGCTAAACCGTGAACTCACGTTTTCGATGTGCGCAACCTTCGTCTTCCCTGCCCCCGTAGCGCCGAAAAGGCAACTTCATGAACAAGAACGATCCCTCCCAACTCGTTCACGTTACCTACGACGACGTTTCTACGATTACGGGTGGCGCGATTACGGATCTGGTGGAGTCCGATCGTGCGCACGCGAAACGGGGTGCACGGCTTCTCGCCGAAGCACTGGTGGCCGAGGGCGTCGATGTGGTTTTTGGCTATCCGGGAGGGGCAAACCTCGAAATTTTTGACGTGCTGCCTGAAGTCGGTATCGAGATTGTCCGGGTTGAACACGAACAGGGCGCCGCGCACGCGGCCCAAGGCTACGCACGCGCGTCGGGGAAAGTCGGCGTCTGTCTCGCGACGTCAGGTCCCGGCGCGACTAACCTGGTGACGGGAATCGCGGACGCCAATTCCGACTCGGTTCCGATCGTCGCGATCACGGGAAACGTGCCGACTCATTTGTTGGGCAAGAACGCGTTTCAAGAGGTCGACATCGTTGGCATCTGCAAACCCGTTACCAAGCGAGCGTATTTGGTCAAACGGGTTGCCGAGATTCCCGAAACCGTGCGCGAAGCATTTGAGCTCGCTGGGGGACAGCGACCGGGGCCGGTGTTGATCGACATCCCCAAAGACATCCAGCAACACTATCCACGTAACCCCGAAGGCCGTTACGCGCCGCCGCGCATCCCCGCGGTCATCTCGGCGCCCGAACGTCCCGCCGGCGCGATCAACCCGGGGCAGTTGGATGAGTGTTGCCATCTGATTCGTGACGCGAGCAAACCGATTCTCTACATCGGTGGTGGTGTGGTGAGTTCGGACACGGGGCCGCAGTTGGTCGCTCTGGCGGAAAAGTTAGGCATCCCGGTGACGTCGACGGTCATGGGGCTCGGTGCGTTTCCACCCGGCCATGAACTCGCTCTCGGTGTCTTGGGCATGCACGGATCGAAGTTTGCCAACATGGCGATCAACGAAGCCGATTTGGTGGTTGCGATCGGTGTGCGTTTCGATGACCGCGTGACGGGCAAGGTCGATGAGTTTATCAAGCATGGGAAGATCGTTCACATCGATATCGATCGTCGTGAACTCAATAAGAACAAGCCTGTCACCTTGCCCGTTTGTGCCGACCTGAAACATGCGCTGGCGCAGTTGCTCGAATCCGCGACGCCGGGAGACTACAGCGATTGGCGAGCGGAAGTTGCCGCCAACCGGGCCCGTTATCCTTTCACGGTTCCCGAGGGCGAGGAGCTCAGCCCGCAGGCGACGATTCGTGCGATCTCGGAGGCGACCGATGGGCAGGCGATCGTTTCGCTCGGCGTCGGTCAGCACCAAATGTGGGCGATGCAGCACTACCAGGTCGCGCGTTCGCGTTCGTTCTTGAGCTCCAGCGGGTTTGGCACGATGGGTTATGGTTTGCCGGCCGCGATCGGGGCGAAGGTGGGGTGTCCCGATCGGACGGTGATCGATATCGACGGTGACGGTTCGCTGAACATGACCGTTCACGAACTGAGCACGTGCCATCGATACGGCATCGGCGTCAAAGTCGTTGTGATCAACAACCAATGGCTGGGGATGGTGAGGCAGTGGCAGGACATGATCTACGACGGTCACCGCAGCGGCACGGCGTTGGGCGATCCGATGGCGGTCAAGCGTCCGGGCGAGGAGGACATCTATCCCGACTTTCTCTCGATCGCGAAGGGATACCGCGTCAAAGCGGAGCGGGTCACGCGGGCCGCCGATCTACCCGCGGCGATCGAACGCATGTTGGCCGATCCCAACGAGCCTTACCTATTGGATGTGATCGTGACGTTTGAAGAAAACGTGTATCCGATGATCCCAGCGGGTGGAACGTACCGGGACATCATTATGAGTTCGGAAGATTTGGCGCGGGGAGAAAGTAAGGCGGCTCAGGGGAGTAATGTTTGAGAGATGCTAGTTGCAGGTTGCAGGTTGCAGGTTTCTCGTTTCTCGTTTCTAACTTCTCGCCTCTCGCCTCTAGCCTCTAGCCTCTAACTTCTCGTTTACTCTCGGGTTCAAAAGGGGGGGCCGATGAGGGCTTTCCATTTTTCTTTTTGTTCGGCGGTTAGGATCTTGAGGATCTCGTTGACCGTGTTTTGGGTGGCGGCCGAGCGGGCTCTTTCGAATTCGAGATGGACGCGAGAATCGGGCGAGTTGCGTGGTGAGTCGTTGGGCCGGGGGCGATTGGGATCGTTGTTGTCCGTCGGTGGACGTTGAGGGTCGCCGCTGTTTCGGGGGCGGCCATCGCCGCCGTCAAATCGGTCTCGGGATCCGCCGCCTCTGGGATTTCCAAAATTGGGATTTCCAAAATTGGGATTTCCGAAATTGGGGCCGCCGAAATTCGGTCCTCCAAAATTGGGGCCTCCGAACCGCGGTGGTCCGCCGCGGCCGGGGCCTTCGCGTCCGTTGCCCGGGAACGGACGTGTTTCTTCGATGATGCGATTGATGTCGTCGATCTGTTCACGTGAGAGATCGAGTGCCGCGATCACGCGAGATGATTTGAACGTGAACGGCAACATCTCTTGGGCCATGATTTGGCTCAGTCGTGTCATCTGCTGCGTCGAGAGTCGCTGGGTGACGAACGCGTTGAATTCTTGTGCGAGTTCGGACGTCGCGTCATTGTTGGCGGGGCCACCGGAGTACTGGCTGCCGAGCGTTTGGCGTTGGAGGTGGAACTGTTGCACGGCGGCTTCGATCTCATCGGCGTCGTTGTCGTTGATGTCGATCTCTCGTCGCACGCGTTGATCGGCGAGGGCACGCAGCGGCCAGATGCTTTCGAGGATTTGCAGCTCATCTAACATCTTGGTAACCCGGTCGGACGTCGCCTCGAGTTCTTTGGCGAGCGTCGGATCGTCGGCTCGATCGGCGAGGAAGTCTTGGTAGAACGCCAACGAGGTTTCCAGGAAGCTGCGCCGGAGGTCTTGCAAGTCCGGCCGATGGGCGAGTTCGCTTTCGCTCAGGCTGCTGAACGTGTCGACGGCGCTGCGGGCCTGCTGAAAGCTCCGCTGCGCTTGCTCACGTTGATGCATTTCGCGGCTGAGTGCGTTTTTGGTGTGACGTTGTTCTCGCCAAATCATCAGCGTGGTGACGAGCAGTGCCAACGAAGCGAACAGCAACAGTCCGCTCGCGACGGCAACGAGTCCGCTGTTGCGTCGACGCCATTTCGATAGCCGTTCGAAAACGGTCGGTGGTTTCGCGGTGATCGGTTTGTCGTCCAACCAAGCTTGCAGGTCGGCGGCGAAATCGCCCGCGCTGCTGTATCGTTCGCCCGGGAGTTTGGCCATCGCCTTTCGAACGATCGTGTCCAGTTCCATCGGCAGAGCCGGATCGATCGAGCGTGGCGACGGTGGTTCGTGGAGGGCTACGTTGTTGAGCATTTCCCGATAGCCGTTGCCCTCGATCGCGGGGCGCAGCGTCAGCAGTTCGTAGAGCGTGACGCCGAGCGAATAGATGTCCGTTCGGTGGTCCAGTTCGTCGCGTTTGCCGGCGGCCTGTTCGGGGCTCATGTAACGGAGCGTTCCCATCGGGTCGCCCGTGCGGGTTAAGTGCGAGGCTTCGGTTTGCACTTGGGCCAATCCAAAGTCCGTGACCCAGATTTTGCCGGTCGAATCGAGCAACAGGTTGGCCGGTTTGATGTCGCGGTGCACCACGCCATATTGATGCGCGTGCTGGATCGCGAGTGCGGCTTGGTGAGCCATCCGAACGACGGATCGATAGTAGCGAGAACGCGACGAGACGTTGCTGTTGAGCAGCGTGGTGTGCCGGGCGACGGTGTCGTTGGCGCGTGTGGGGGACGCGGTGCCGATCGGGGCGGAGTCGATCGCAGCGGTGTTGTCGGTTGAACCATGCGCGTTCGTCTTTCGCATGTTTTCGATCAACTCGGCCAGCGTGCTGCCGTCGATCATTTGCATCGCGTAGTAGTGGACGCCGCGATCGCTGCCGACGGCGTACACGGGGACGATGTTGGTGTGATGGATCGCGGCGGCGGCGTGGGCTTCATTGCGGAACCGTTGCAAGCGGACTTCGTCGAGGCCGCTGGCGAAGGGCAGTACTTTGAGGGCAACGTGACGACCGAGCGATAGTTGGATCGCTTCGTAGACGACGCCCATGCCGCCGCGTCCGAGTTCACCGACAATTTGAAAGTCGCCGATCGGTTTGGTTGTGAACTCCGCGTCGGGGGCGACCATCGTTGATGGCGTGGGGTCGGCGGCGCGGTGAACCAGTGCGAGACCTTCGAGCGAGGGACGCAGTTCGTCGGCGATGTTGGCGTGTTGTTGCAAGAACTCGTCAGGCGTCGGCGCGTTGCCGGCGTCCAGCATTCGCATGTAGTCTTTCACGGCCGAGACGACGCGTCCGTCATCGGTTTCGTCGAGGTTGCTCATTCGTCGCTCATGCTAGATTTGAGTTTTGCTAAAGCGCGTACCCATAATTTCTCGACGCTGTCGACGGTGCGTCCCATCGTGCGAGCGACTTCCGCGAACGGCAGTCCCTCGACGTGACGCAGCACAATCACGCGTCGGTAATCCTCGGGTAACCCTTCGAGTGCGCCGGCGAGTTGCAAGAACGCTTCGTTTCTCGCAAAGTTTTGGCTCGGCGAGGTGACGTCTCCGGCGAGCTGCGATTGCAGGAATCCCGTCGCGCTCGCCATGCTTTGGTTGAGTTGTTGTTCGAGTCGAGGGTCGCGTTTCGCCGTGCCGAGGTATTTGCGGACATGCATGGCCATCGTGTTGGTCAGGATGCCTCGCAGCCATCCGGCGAACTCTTCGGCCGATTCGCCTCGGAAGTCGGCGATATTCCCATGCGCGGCCAGGCAGACTTCTTGAGCGATGTCCGACGGGTCCGCTTTGCCTTGCATGTGATGGTGCAATCCTGTGCGAGCGAGGAATACGAGGTAACGACGATAGTTGCCGAGCAATTCACCCAGTGCGTCTGCATCGCCGTCTCGCGCAGCGTCGATCAGTCGCTCCATCCGGCTGGGCGGTTGCGAGGGGTCAGCGTGGGAAGGGTTTTCCAATGTGACTGTTTTGGGGTTGGATAGTGCGACAAAGAGATGGTTGCGGCGGGACAACGAATCCGCCGCAAAAAGTTGAGGAAATTCTGTCGGATATCCTACCCGATCGACACGCGGGCTTTGTGCGGGGAAGGCGGCCGTTTCTGTTGCCCGGCCGAGCTCCTTTGGCGGAAAACGTGAAAACGAAAAAAGGCGTCGGGGTTGAGTAATTTCAACCTCGACGCCTTTCGACGTTTGTTACCGATTCGGACGGGCGTGATCCTTTGGGATCGTGCCCGTCACGTTGAGTGTTCGGAGACCTTAGCGGTCGGCGTAAACCATCGTGCTTTCTTCCTTGGTGACGGGCACGCGTGACTGGTCGCTGGTGACGACGGCTTTGATCACGTGTGTGTCGGGTTGGACGCCGCGGACGCGGATGCGATAGACGAGTTCTTCACCGGCGGGCAGGTTGCCGTGAGGAGCGAACATCACACCGCCGCGACCGTCGGTGCCGGCATCGGAGTCGCTGCCCAACATTTCGATGCCCGGAGGCAGCAACATTTGGACTTGGACGTTGGTGTCGTTACGCGATCCGGAGTTGCGGACTTTGATCTCGTACGTCGTTTCGCTGCCCAGTTCGATCGGGTCGGCGGTGTCGGCGATCGAGAACGTCAGTTCGGCTTGCGATTCGACCGAAACGGTGTTTTCGATTTCGCTGCGTGCGTTCAAATCGGCACTGGCTTCGAGCCGGATGACTTGATCACCCGCTTCGACAGGCAGCAACGTGACGGGAACGGAGGCGACGTCACCGGCCGGCAGGTCAACGATCGACCACAGAACGGCGTGGCGGTTGGGATCGTAGTGGCCGTTGTTTTCGGTGCTGACAAAGGTGAAGCCGCGATCGAGTCGGGCGACGATTTCGACGTTGGTCGCCGGAGCGGTGCCGCGGTTTTCGATGTTGACGGTGTACGTTGCTTGGCGTTCGAGGAACCGGCGTGACGGTCCCGACAGAGCCACGTTGATATTCGGCGAGACGACTTCGACGGATACCGTGTGCGAGACCGCTTCGGCGTCTTCGGCGACGAGGTGAACGACGTTTTCGACCATGCCAGGTTCGGCAGCCCGCATCCGCAAGACTTCACGTCGGACTTCACCGGGGCGTAACGATCCGAGTGCGTTGTCGAGTTGTCGGCCACGTGGGTGATCCAGGCCCGGAGGCACGTCGGCTTGCAAGATCACACCGGTTGCTTCGCCGGTACCGACGTTGGCGACTTCGAGTTCGATTTCGAGTTGTTGTCCGATGAGGACTTTCGCGGGAGCACGCTGGGTGATTTTGAGTTCGGGGCGTGTGCTGCGGGTTCGCACCGAAGCGGCGGCTTCGAACGTGACGCGTGCGACGCTGCCGAGTTCGCCTTCTTCTTGTGGGATTAACTGCATCGTGATCGATCGTTCGTCACCGGCGGGCATTGCACCGAGTTGCCAGACCAGCAAATCGCCTTGCATGGTCGGGGCGGGCGTGGCGTCGACGAGTTGCATGCCGGCGGGCACGCGGTCGTGAACGAGAACACCGAGGGCTTCGGCACTGCCAACGTTGCGGACTTGGATGACAAACGTTGCCGGACGTCCGACCTTGACTTCGGCGGGAGCCCGTTTGTGAATCACGATGCTCGGCGTTTGGACGCCTTCGAGGTGCCGGTCGCCGGGCTGGCTGATGGTGATCGGGTCGCCACCGTTTGCCAGGTAAGGATCGGGAGCGTAACCGCCGGCGCGGGCCATGTTGTTGGGTAGCTGTCCGCCCATGGGAGAGCGGCCGTCACGTTGATGTCCGGCAAACTGAGCGGGCGTTTCGCGATACGGTTCGGGTTGACCGTACATCGATGGTTCGTTGCCGGGCTGTTCTTGGGCGCCGCGAGGTTCGGGTAGGGGTGGCAAACCGGTTTGACGCAAATCGGTCGGCGGTGCGTTCGAGCGTAGTTGGTTCTGAACGCCGGAAGGATCGCGTAGCGAATTGCCGCCAAACGTTTGAGCGGCCGGTTGTCCGTAGTCGCCGACGAAACCCTGCATGGCGGGGCCTTGGTTCGTGTGCGACGGTTGGACGTCGGTGTCTTGGTAGGCCGAAGGACCCGCGTCTGACGCGGCGCCGTACATGGAGGGGCCGGCGTTCATGCTAGGACCAGAATTCATGCTTGGACCAGAATTCAAGCTTGGACCGGCATTCATACTTGGGCCGGCATTCATACTTGGGCCGGCGTTCATGTCGGCGGCGTGCATGTTGGGACCCAGGCTGTTTGGGCCGTCTTGCATTGCGACTTCGTCCATCGGTCCGGCGCCCATGCTGGGACCCGCAGCCAGGCTGGGTCCGGCACTCATGCTGGGGCCGCTACTCATGCTCGGGCCGGCGTCGAATTGGATTTCCTGCATTGTCGGCTGGCTGAGTTGGGCCGGCGGTGGTTCGGATGCGGCGGCGTCGTGAGCTCCCGGTTGCGGCATTTGCATCTGTGGCATTTGCATCGCGGTCGGCTCGGGGAGCCCCGGTTCAGCGGATGGTTGCCCCGCGTCGTTGGAGGTTTGCTCAGGCAGGCCCATCATCGGCATTGCCATTGCGGGAGCGTCCGCGGGGCCGCTGTTGTCGGATTGTTCGGGCATGCCCATCAATCCGGCTGGGTTGAATCCGCCGGGGGCGGGCATTGCCATCGGGGCATCGTTTTCGGCGTAGCCGGAATCGTCGATCGTTTCCTCGTGGCTGACTTGCGAGACGAGGATGGGCGACGGTCCGTTGTCGTTTCGTGGTTGCGATGCCGCCCAAGGGTCGTTGGCGTTTCCATTGGGGCCCGGGTTTCCACTGGAGCCCGGGATTCCACTGGAGTCAGTGGACGGCAACTCGGCGGCGTAGGACGCGTTTATGACGCCGGGGGCGTCCGCCGAATCGGCTCCGATCGGCATCGGCAGCGAATCGGCCCAGGCCGGAGCCTCGAGGGCGGGAACATCTGTGGCGTCGCTGATCTCTTGGCGCTGGGCCTGTGCCGCCGCGAGGGCACCCAGGGCGATGGCTACAACGCCACCGGAGAGACGCCATGAGAGTCGTTTTCCGAATTCCATCATCGTTCGCGTTCCTTTCGCGTGTCCTCGAGTCACCGGGGGTGACCCGATATGCCAATCCGTGGCGTTCAGGTGGACAATTTGTGTTGTTTTTTGATGCCGAACCGATCCGTCGGGACAGATCGTCGTTCCGCTCACCCCTAGCCTCTATCAAATCCCCCCGTCCGCCGCCAAGAGAGAATCTGTTCTCTTTTTCGCTCTTTCGTTCAAGTGGCTCGATTCGTTAGGTTCTCCCCAAATGGACGTTGCGATCCTGTCCACCCCGGCTCCTGTTCACCCCGACTCGATGCGTCAAGGATGATGCGAATGAACCTCTGTTGCCCCCACACCGGCCCCACGCCCCACACCGGACGTACGCTTTCGGCCGGTGGTCGAAACCAATCACCGGTTGCTCTGTTTCCGGTCGCATCGCGATCTGCTCGTCGAGCAATGGGGAGGTTCGTCGTGATGAGCGTTGTCGCGGCATGCACGTTCGCCATGGCCGTGACGGTGAGTGAATCCGCATCCGCACAAGCACCCGGCGGGCAAGCTTACAACGCGACGCCGACCGGTGAACGCGCCGCCGACGGTGGACCCGCGATCGATCCTAACGCGGCACCGTTTCCTCCGCTCGACGCCAAGTCGCAAGCACAACTCAACGCGATGTTGAAAGCGTGGGAAACACAAAGCAAAGGAACCAAGACGCTCGAGTGCAAATTCCAACGTTGGCACTACGACCTGTTTGCGGCCCCGGCAGGAGTTCACGCGACCAAGAGCACGGGCGTGATCAAGTACGCGTCGCCTGACCGTGGTTTGTTCAAAGTTGAAAACCTCGTTTCCTTCGACGGAATGGAAGGCGACAAACCGAAGTACAGCGAGAAGCCTGGCCAATTCGGTGAACACTGGGTTTGCAACGGCGAAGAATTGCTCGAATTCGATCACAGCAAGAAAGAGTGCCGCGTTCAACAATTGCCGCCCGAATTGCGAGGCAAGCAAATTTTTGAAAGCCCACTGCCGTTCGTGTTTAACCTGGACGCCGCTCAGATCGTTCAGCGGTACTGGGTCCGTCAGGTTCAAGCACCGAAACCGGGCATGATCTTGATCGAAGCCTATCCGAAACGACAAGACGACCGGGCGCAGTACAAACTCGTGCAGATCGCACTCAACGAAAAAACGTTCTTGCCGGAAGCCTTGTTGATGTACGCACCGAACTTCAACATCAAGACCGCTCCCAAATGGGATCACTATGAGTTTGTTGGTGTGGAGCGTAACTCGATCGCAGCGGGCTTGTTTGATCGATTCATGAAGAACTTCATCGACGAGAAACCACCAGGCGATTGGAAAGTGTTCCACAACACCTACCGCCAACCCGGACCGCCACAAATGGCGACCCCTGGTGCGACACCGAACGAGCGTCGCTAAAAGATCGATTCTCTTTCGACAACCACGGTCATTAAACTGTGGACCTCTTCTCGTATTCTCGTAGCCACCGTTGCTAAACGGTGGTGCATGTTCTGACACGCAAAGTTGGCAATCGAGAGCCAACGTCCGTTGCATGCCGTGTTCGTGAGCACTGAGGCCGCACGCTACAATGGGCGGTTTCGCAAGACGGACGGGCCGCGAATCATCGTCGCGGCGTGTTGTCTATTCGCCTTTGAGAGACAGTTTGCCGTTGAGGCCGCGTTCGGGGGCTTCTCCGCCGAGGGCTCGTGTGATGACGGTGACGTTGTGGTCGACCATTCCTTCATAGGTTCCCTCGTAGGAATCACCAGGTCCCGCCGCATCGGAAAAGAGCATCCCACCGATGGCGACATTGACGCCGCGGGAAGCGGCACCCTCGATCAACGCTTCAATGCTCTTTTCGGACACGCTGCTTTCGATGAAAACGGCAGGCACTTTTTTGTCGACTAGCAAATCGACCAGTTCGTTCACGCGGCGAAGGCCGGCTTCGGAATCCGTCGAAATACCTTGCACGCCCATCACATCGATGCCGTAGGCCCGGCCGAGATAGCCGAATGCGTCGTGTGAGGTGATCAGGATCCGTTGGTCCTCCGGGATCGTTGCGAGTTTCTCGACCGCGTAGTCAGCAACCCGTTGGAGGCTTTCTTGATAGGAGGCCGCCGACGCGTGGAACTCTTCGGCGTGTTCGGGTAACCGTTCGGCCAACACATCGGCGACGACCTCCGCCGTCGAACTCCATAACGTCACGTCGAACCAGACGTGGGGATCCGGGTGAGCGTGTTGTCCGTCAGGCGACAGCAATTGGTCGGGCGTCAGACGCTCGGTCAACGCGTGCACGGGTATGTTCTTGCCGACTTGGGTGAGCGTGTCGGTCATCTTTCCTTCGAGCATCAATCCCGAATAGAAAACCACGTCTGCGTTCATCAGCAACGCGGTGTCGTCGCGTGACGTCTTGTGCAAGTGAGGATCCACGCCGGGGCCCAGCATCACGGTGACGTCGACGTGTTCGCCACCGACACCGCGGACCACATCACCCACCATCGCGGTCGTGCAGACAACGTTCAGGATTCCGGTCTTTGAGGAATCGTTGCCGCCGGTTGCGGGCGACGTCGACGAAGGTCGGCACCCCGCCGCCAACAAAAAGACGCCCAAAACAACGGAGCAGAGAACGGCGGTCGGGAGGGAACGGGGGTGAGGCATCGGCAACGCATCCTTGAGTAAACGGGCAATCGGGACGCCTAGGTTGTACTCGAACGGGCATGAATTCCGAAGCGGTTGAGCTGTGCGGCGTTGGCTGGCCGAATCAACGCGGACCGAGAATCGGACGTGTCTCGCAGGCCGGGCGAGTAGATTTGACAGCGAATAAGGGCATCGTTACGATCCATTACAGGCTGGCGGCAGGGGGTGGGTGCTTGGTCCGGCAGGCGGGTGCGGGCATCGCTTCAAAAGCGTCGATTGAAAACGGCTTCTTTCAAGAGGATACCTTTGATGCCTTACAAAACCGTTTCCCGGGGACCGTCGCTTTCCATGTTTATCGTGTGCGTGATCCCGCTGGCAATCCTCGTGTTGCCGCGCGTCGTCGCCGCCGATGACTTCTCGGACAAGATTCAGCGGTTGGTGGAGAAGTTTGGCGATCGAAAACAGAAGGCTCGAGAATTCGCGCTGAACAGCTTCGATAAGGCGCAGACTCAAGTGACACGATCCCGAATGCCTGACACCGATCGCGTCGAAGCGGCGATGCGGGTCGTTCGTGCGAAGGCTGATTTTGAATTGACCGGCAATTTTCCCGAAGACGGGTCGATGGCGTCGATTCAGTACGCCTATTTCCGGCAGTTGCATCTGGCGTACACGCCGATTCAGTCGCTGATCGGAAAGGAGATTAGTTCGGCGAGTCGAAGTGGCGCGATTGCGAAAGCTCGGAGCTTGATGATTCAACGAGCCTCGTTAGAACGCGACTTATTAGGGATCGAGGCGTTCGGCGATAAGTTGGCGTTCAAGGGAACGAAAGCTCTCAGCAGTGGAAAGACGATGCCATTGAATTTGTACCTCAGAGACATTTCTGATTCCGGCACGTTCAATGGGAACGTCGACGATAACCCCGGCGTGATGGGACATTGGCGATACGAGGTTCGTGGAAAGCGGGAAGGCCTGATGCTGTCTTTCGCGATGACGAAGAGCCTTCGGGGCAAGTTCTCGTCGGTGCGAGCAGAAGGGTTCTTGTTAGGCGATTTTCTCGTCGCTCAATTCATCGAGGCCGTCGGGACGAAGCGACCGGGAGCGTCGTACGTGGTCTTGAAACGGCAATGAGATGAATCGATCACGTCACCGTATTGGGCCACCGCCGGGTGACAGAGGCTGCGAAAGGAGATGAAAGTGCTGTCGAGGGTTTTCGACAGCGATGTCGCCGATGTCGCCAAACATCGTGGCGCCGATGTTCTCACGAAGCGAGCGTGCGCCTTTGAGCGTTCTGCCGCGAACGTTTGAGGATGGGCAGACGTTTTATGGGCAGACGCTGATTATGGGCTGACGCTGATGCGGTTTTGGACTTTTGAGACGCCAGGTTCTAGTCGCATCAACAGTTCACTCATGCGACGGTCGCTTTCGTTGGCAACGGTTCCGTTCAGGATCGCGGTTTGGTCTTGGATCTGCACGTTGACTCCGCTGTAGGCGTTCGCGGCGGTACCAAATGAAGCACCGGAGCCGACGTTGGTGCGTGGTTTCAGTGTTCCGGCGGTGCGGAAACGGTTTTCTGCGACGGCTTGGCGAGGCAAGCGTGATTGCATGACGCTGGCGGGCAGCTCGACTCGGCTTCGCAGGCGAGTGCGAATAGGCGGCGTCGAGTTGCTGCTGTTGGCGTTATTGTTGTTGAACAGGTTACCGAACGCGGCCCCGAAGCCTCCCCCGAAACCGCCTCCGAACGCATTGCGACCGCCACCGGCGGCGGAGGCACCGGCGTTGGACGCGGCACTGGCTCCGACGGGAGCGGCGGTGGCGGATTGGCCGACCACGCCGGTTCGCTCAACGCCGCTGGAGAACGCTTCGTCGGGTGTGATGCCGCCGATCGCGCCTTCTTGTTGTTCAGTAGCTGGTTGAGCGAACGAGGGCGTCGCGAGGGCGGCGGACACGAGCATGGCGGCGACGAGGGCGAAGAATCGCGGAAGACCGGTGGTTGAATTCGAAAGATTCATATGTTCTTTTGCTTTGTTGGAATCGTGGTTGCCAAGATCGCCTTCGACGGAGCGAATGGACGCACGTTGATCGCAGTTGCCCGCGTGCGGGTGCGGTATAACAGCGTCTGGTGCGGTTGGCGACTCGTGAAATACCATGTCACTGAAACGCCGTTCTGCTGAAACACCGTGATTGCGGCGAAGTTTCTGTCCACCGCGACGATGCCAATAGTCTAGTCTCCCCACCGGCAGTTTGCCCTCTGTTTGGATTCAAATTTCATGTGCGTTCGTTCACTTCGGCTCGGTCTTCGGTGTTTGTTTGGTTGCATAACCGGCATCACCCTCTTCGTCGCACCCGTCACGGCTCAGGATCGCGGCGTGGCCCGCGATAGCGTGTCGGACGCCCTTTCGTTTGAATCCAAATCGCCGCCCGCTTCGCGGTTGTTGCCGTCGGACACGTACGCGTACCTGCGGATTCGAAACGTGGCCGATTTGAAGGTCGGTTTCGCCCGCTCGTCTCTGGGGCAAATGCTCGATGATCCGGCGATGCGGCCGTTCATTTCGGATACGTATCAAACCGTCAGTAACACGTTGGAGGAGTTTGCGTCGCAGATCGGGTTATCGCTCGACGAAATGTTGTCGATCCCCCAGGGCCAGATCGCGATCGCGTTGGTGCCTGGGGCGCCTCCCGAAGAGGAGCCTAAGAATCCCACTCGTGGACCCGACGAGGATGAAGACGAACTCACGGACGAGGAAATCGGGCGGCGTCTGCAGCGTCAACGGCGTCAGCAAAACAGTTTTGCGGTTGTCCTGATCATCGAAACGGGAGAGAAAAACGCTTCCCAAACACGGATGCGCGAGTTGTTAGCGGAAATCGGTGACTTGTCCGGCCGAAATCAATTCGTCCGCGATGACGAAAAGATTGGTGACCACGAGCTGACGTCATGGCGGCGTCCACGCGGTCGCGGCCAACATGTCGAGTGGTTTGAACGCGACGGTGTGTTTGTCGTCGGGCTGGGCCGGCGTGCGGCAGCCGATGTGCTCGAGCGATGGAACGAGTCAGACGAACCACGCAATCGCAAAGAGGCGTCCGAGCGAAGCAAAGATACCGACAGCCAGATGGTTGAAATCAGTGGCAACTTGTCGAGCAATCCTGATTTCGGTGCGGTGATGACGCGGTCGATCGGTGCCGAAGAAGAAACACCTCAGATCACGTTTTTCGTTCACCCGTACGCGATCGCACAAAAGATCATCAGTCGAACGGGATCGGCGTTTTTCATCATGCCGATCGTCGACACTCTCGGTGCCGAAAAGATTCGCGGCATCGGCGGTAGCATCTTCCGCGGCGGTGATATCGTGGAGGGCATCATTCATGCTCATGTCGTGATCGATGCACCACGTGATGGGTTCTTCGGTGTGGTGCGTCCGGAGACGGTTGAGCCAAGTCCACCGGATTGGGTTCCCGCCGACGCGACGAGTTACACGACGGCGCATTGGGACATCGCGACGTCGACGGACAACCTGACCAAAATCGTTGACCAGTTCGCGGGAGAAGGTTCGTTTGACCGGTTCACCGAGGACCGCGTGAAAGGTCGGTTGGATATCAGTCTCAAAGAGGATCTGATCGCCAACCTGACCGGACGTTATGTCGGAGTTCAACGTTATCAATTACCCGCGGCATGGAACGCGGTTGCACGGCTCCATGCGTTGCAGGTTCACGACGTGGATAAGGCGCGAGAGATGTTGAAGAAGGCGAAGACCAAATTGCCGCCGGCCGACATGCAAGCGGAAAACGTCGGAGGCATCGAGGTGTATTTCATTGCGAACCGGCGTGAGTTGCCCGATACGCTGCGAACACCCGAGCGCAGCGTAGCGTTGATCGACGACTACCTCGTCCTCGCCGACAGTCGCGAATTGGTCGAGCAAGTGGTGAGGGCACGCGGCGGCAAGACTCCTCGACTGGTCGACGACACCGACTACGCGCTGATGATCTCCGAACTCGGTGCGAAACTCGATGGTGAGCAACCGTTTTTGCTCAGTTTCTCACGTGACGCGGACAGTTATCGGGTGCTGTACAACATGGCGGCCTCGCAGACGTTCGCCGATACACTGAATCGCCGCGGCGAGAACAACCCGGTCGCTCAGGAATTCGCCGACCTGCTCCGTAGGCAGCAACTGCCGTCGTTCGACAAGCTGCAGAAGTATTTCAACGTCAGCGGCAGTTTCGGGTATGACGAGCCCGGCGGGCTGCACTTTGGATTGATGACGTTGCGACCGTTGGAGTAGCCGGCGGCCGGTCGGGTGCCTGCGATAATGGGCATCGAGTGTGCGAAAATTGACACGTCGGTCGAGGGCCTACGTTTGGGAATCGCCCCTGGATTCCCGTTAGTGGCGTTGTGGGGTCCTTTAGTGGCGGCTCAAGGAAGTTTACCGCCCCGCGATGGGGTGGGGGCTGTTTGAAATGTCCCTCTAAAACGGCGGTAGAGCAAAAAGTTTTTTGGGTGGGAAATGAGCGTTTTCGGCACAATCGTTGCGACATCGGCGTGAGGTCTCGTGATTGCCAGGTTTTTAGGCTTGAAATTCGTGTTGGACGTCTAACCTTGCTGCGGCGAGACATTTATTGCCTGCCGTTGAGGCAAAAGGGCTCCCAGTGAAGAACGCATGATTTTCGGACCTGGCTGCACCAATATTCGATTCCGCGTAGCGAACTTTGGTACGTTCTCGAACGTCTGAGCAGTTACCGCGGGGCAGAATTTGCGGTTCACCCCGGACGTCACCCGTCTGTTTGAAAGGTTTTCCAATGTCAAGAAAAGAATCTCTCCAAAAACTGCGAATCACGTTGGTCCGCCGTCGTGATGCTCTGCGGAAGGCACTGGCGGGGGATCTCAGTTTGCTGCGTGAACTGCATCAGCAAAAAACCGGTGATCCGCTCGATGCGGCCGCGGATACCGTCCAGGACGAACTGAACAGCCAGTTGGTCGAAGTCGAGAGTCGTGAATTGACGGCGATCGAAGAGGCGATCAATAAGTTCCAGCACGGTACGTACGGCGACTGTGAAGAATGTGGAAAACCCATCCCGCTGAATCGCCTCCGCGCGATTCCTTACGCGAGCGACTGCATCGATTGTCGTCGGTTGGCTGAACGTGGCAGTGACGATTCGGCGGCCTCGGTTCCGTGGAACCGTATCTTCGACATGACCGAAGCCGATGTCGTCGAGGGCTAACGGGTCGAACAGGTTTGGGTGTATGGTTATTGTCTTGTGGTCAGAAACATTTCTCTCCCGCTTCACTCCGTGAAAGACAATAACCATGACGGACCTACGGTCTTACGTACGTGACATTCCCGATTACCCCAAACCGGGAATTCTGTTCCGAGACATCACGCCGCTGCTCGCTGATCCCGACGCACTGACAGCAGCAGTGGACGCCATGGCGGCACCTTTCTTAGACGCGGACATCGACATCGTTGCTGCCGCCGAAGCCCGTGGTTTTATCTTCGGAACCCCGCTGGCGATGCGTCTCGGCGCCGGGTTCGTTCCGATCCGCAAACCCGGCAAGTTGCCGTTTGATTTGCACTCGTTCGCCTACCAACTGGAATACGGCACCGACGAATTGCAAATTCATGTCGACGGCATCAAACCTGGTCAGCGTGTGCTAGTCGTGGACGATCTGCTCGCCACCGGTGGCACCGTCGAAGCCTGTCTGCGATTGCTCGAAAAGTGCGACGCCAAAATTGTCGGCTGTTCCTTTTTGATCCACTTGGAAGCACTCGGCGGCGAGGCCCGAATGGAGCCCTACGATGTTCACAGCGTCTTAAGGTACGGCGGCGACGACAGCGAACAGGAACTGAGCATTCAGAACGAAATGCCAGGACCCAGCGTTTAACCTTCCCGCGAGCGACGTAGCTATTTATGAAACTACGTTACTGATCGAAACGCTTTAGCGGGCATTTCGTTTTCGGCGACGTTGAAAATGAACGGCGCCGAGGGTGGTGATCCCGAGCAGCGCCAGACTGCTCGGTTCGGGGACCGCCGAGGCGGTAGTCAGGTTGTCGATCGCGAAATAGCCTGGCGTGTTCATTCCGAACGCACCGACGTCGGAGGAGGAAAGGTTGAAGTGCAGACTCGATGCACCGGCCAGCGGGCTGAGGTCGAGAGTCGTCCACTGGTCGACGATGTAGTCGAGTGAGTTGTCGTCGAAACGAAAGTCGGCGAGGTAGAACTCGACCGACGTGTTGAGAGATTGGTTGGAATCGTCGATACCGAACACCGACAGAAGAAGGTAGTCCGGATCGTCACCACCGGGGCCGCCGAACTTTTTCGCGAACGAGTCGCCGTTCTGCATCGATAGCGCCGCGTACGTCGCGTTCGTAACCAGCACGCTGGCGGCATTCATTCCGACGGGCAACGTGATGCTCGGTAAATAGCGGAGGTCGTTGACGTCGGCTGGATTGAACGGAACCGGATTGAACGCGTTGGGCGCGACGTCGAGATATCCGCTCGCGACGGCGTAGTTTCCGCTGCCTCCAAAACCCGATCCCGTCACGGCGGCGAACTGATTGGTGAACCCAGGTGTTGTCGGATCATTGACGTTTGAATAACTCCATCCCGGGCCGTATTGCCCCGTGTTGAATTGAAAGCCTTGTGAGGTGAACCCGGCGGAGTTGGCGGCTTGACCGTAGCCGTCGAAATAGCTGCCGTTGGGACCGGTGTTTGTGTATCCGGACATTTCGTCAAAGTCGACGGTCACCGCCGCCGGTACGATACAGGTAGCGAGCCATACGTGTCCCAAGAATGGGATCAGAATTCGGAGCGAGGGCATCGTTGAGGGCATGGTCGAGGGCATGGTCGAGGGCATTGTCAAGGACATTGACGAGGGCATTGACGAGGGCATCGTTGAGGGCATGGTCGAGGGCATTGGGATTGGAGTCCTGTGTTAGAGATTGGTGGTGTCGACTGGTTCACGTTTGGCACGTGTGATCAATCTTCCGAGCAGCGTTCGGTCGATCGACTCGGAGAGGAAAACGGTGCGTCCGTCAGCGAAGAGGACCATCGCGCCGCCACCGTGCAGGCTGCGAATTTCGTTGTCGAATGGAGGGGCCTCGGTGTCGTTGACGCCGAAGGCTTGAGCGAACACGTTTCGTCCGTTGATCCACTCGCTGTCAGGACCGCCGACGTCTTCGCCGATAATCAGGGTGTTGGTCAGCCCGTCGAGAATGTCCACGAATCGGATGGGCTTCTCGTACAAGAACACCCCGTCGTCTTGCTCGTTATCAACGAGCAGTTCGCCGAAGATGCCGGCGTAATCGGTTTGGGCACGAATCAACTGTCGCTGCGGGGCGGTCGGGCATTCATAGGTTCCCACTCGCGTCGCGGCCGCGTCGGCGTTTTTCGGTGCATCGAAAGGTAGCCCGAAATCGATCCGTTCGTGTAACGGCTGTTGTTCAATGAAGGGCAGCAGGAATGCGGACCACGCGAATTGTCGCAGCGTTGGTGGCGCGCGGAAGTACCGCCATTCGAAGCACCCTGTTGGCAACGAGCGATGCACGTCGTGATATGAGTGCAACGCGATGGCGATTTGGTGCAAGTGGTTCTTGCAGTTCACCTGACGCGCCGCTTCGCGTGCCGCTTGGACGGCGGGAAGCAGAATCGCGATCAGGACGCCGACGATGCCAATCACGACGAGCAGTTCGATCATCGTGAAGGCGTTGTCGGCTTGGTTCCTGAATGAGAATCGGCGGTCGATGATCATGCTGCGCCAGCGGACTTGCGGCGTCGACGTAGCATCAGTGCACTGCCCGCGATCGCGAACAGGGCGAGGCTGCTCGGTTCGGGAACCGCGGTCGCGTTAAGAACGCCGATGCCAATCCCTTCGCCGAGTCGGAAGTCAAAGCCGCCGGATCCGGTCGTCAGCCAGTTGTCGTAGATCGGGTTGTCGTTGCTGTCGAGGAACGATCCGTTACCGGGAATGTCGAAGAGTCGCACGTATTGGATGTTGTCGAGATCGAGCAACCCGCCCGTAACGAGCGGATCGGTGCTGAGGTCATCGAGATCGAATGGCGTTCCGAATCCGGCGGCATGTTTGCCCGCGAGGTTATGCACGTTGGTGACATCGAAACCGGAAAACGAGGTGCCAAAACCGCCTGGCAGCGCTCCGTCGTTCAACGCCGTGCTGGGGAATCGAGCGAAATCACTTCCGTTGGTCGAGACATCCACGTAGGCGAACTCTGCAAACAATCCCGATACGCCATCGGCATTGGTGCCGAATCGAAATCCGTTTTCGAAGACAGCGAAGTCCGCTCCGGAACCGTTTCCGATTCCTGTTGGGAACAGTACCGTGAGGTATCCGGGTGAGTCGCCACTCGCGATCTCGGTGGCGTTCAAATCGCCGAGACTGTTAAAGCCGCCGGTTTGATTCACCGTCGTGCTGCCGCGAGGTCCGAACATGGTTCGCGTTTCGTCGATCACGTTGGCCCATTCAACGAATCGTGGATCGTTCGACGCGATCGCGCCATCGACCGTGTTGGTGGTGTCGGTCGGGCCGGAATAGATACCGGCCGATGCGGGGTGTCCGAGCAGCAGAACGGCAAGGAAAGTGGAGAGAAAAAGGGGACGGAGCATGTTTGATGCCTTTGTCGATCGCAGGCATTCCGCGACCGTCGATTCCGTCGGCGCGTATCTTCATCCCAAACGATTCGCTCCGTGAGCAAACCGCATACGAGACAGACCGGTACCGGGAACGATGACAGCGTGAACGCCAAGGCTACTAAAAAATCCAACGCGGACGCGGCAAATCACTCGGCAGCAAAATACCGATCGTTTTAATCACGACTGCATTGCAACGTTTGCCTCAATCCAAGAAGGCACGGAACGTCTTGCTCAAGGTAGGTCTTCTGACTCACCACCTTTTCAGTCGCTCACTGCCTTCTCACCCGTTAGCGGGCAATGGCACTTCCATAGAAGGAGCGAATGATGTGATTGGTTAAAATCACTGGCGGAACACAGCGGCTGGACCGTCCCGGAATTTCACCGGAGTTCCCTGTTCACGAGTCGCACACCTGTGGGCTCGTCACCATGAACACGCGAGAGTCTAGATCGTCCTCGCGGAGTGTCAAGTCGTTTGATCGGCACGAACAACGGCGGTCAACAAAGACGACGAAAACGACGGTGTGCAACAGTGCAGCGGTGAAGCGAGGGTACACGCACGATGGGTTGCCGCCCCGCGAGAGCGTTATTGCTTTCGTTATAGCCGCCGTCGACCGACGGTGGCCCACGTTCAAGAGAACCTCGCGTCTCTCAAGAGCCTAAGTCGTTTTCGGCGATTCGTTACAGCAAATCGTCTTCGAGCAAATGGCAATACGCGTCGTAGCGACGGGCGTCGATTCGGGCGTCGGCGACTGCATCTTTGACCGCACAGTCATCTTCGTGCAGGTGCAGACAATTGGGATAGCGACAACCGTTGACGTAGGGACGCAGGTCTGGCATCAAGCCCGCGACTTCGGTTGCCTGAATGTCCCACAATTGGAATTGGCGGATGCCCGGAGTGTCAAAGACGGCACCGCCATCGGCTAATGGGATCAGTTTGGATGCGGTGGTCGTGTGTCGACCTTTTTGGTTTTCGGTGCTGACGGTCGAGACCGCGAGAGCCAGGCCGGGTTCGATCGCGTTGAGCAAACTGCTCTTACCCACGCCGCTTTGTCCGGCCAACGCGGTTTGCCGGTTTCGTAAAAACTCGCGGAGATATTCGATGTTTTGACCGGTGGATGCGGACGTCGGCAAAACGCGATAACCCAGTGACGCGTACGCTCCGACGAGCGACTGCAGATGGATCGGATCCACGAGATCGATTTTATTGATAACGACAACGGGTTCGATTTCGCACTGCGCCGCGGTTAGCAACATCCGATCGATCAGGACCGGCTTGATACCGGGTTCGGCGGCGCTGGCGATGATCAGCATGGCGTCAACGTTGGCGACGATGACGTGCTGTTTTCCGCGGCTGGTGCGGCAAATGATTCCGTGCCGCGGTTCGATCCGTTCGATCATTCCGTCGGCCGTTACGACTTCACTTGCGCGGCGGCCGGATTGTCCGTCATCACCCACGCGGGCTTCGGTACGGAACCAAACATGGTCTCCGGCGACAACGACACCGCGTTGATCGGTCGCGAGCGACTTGAGCACTTGGCGAGTCGCACACGCGTACAGCCGACCGTCGTCGCTGAGCACTTTGCTTTGCAGGCCGTGGACGCTCAGCACGCGTCCGTGGGTCAATTGCGTCTCGTCGACGTGAACGTTGACTTGCAGACCGTCCGAGCCGGCGGGAGTGCTGTCGGCTCCCGCGATCGTTCGGCGACGTGTCAGTTCGCCTTTCCCGGTCAGCCGCTCACCGCGTTCCACATCGTCGAGCCGCGAGGACTCTTCGCTGTGGAATTCACGAGTCAGATCGCTCGTGCGGACGCGGCCTTGATGTTTCTTTCGAAACTCCGCCCGCAACTTGCCTTTCTTTTTAGCCAACGAGATTAATCTTCGGTTGGGACGGTGGAACCGGAGCTGCGCTCGGCGGCACCTTCGGGAGCCATGATCTGTTCGATCTTGCCATCCCGGTCGCCTTTGCGTTTGTGAATCGACGGGCCGATCAGCTCGGTCAATTCGTTCTCGCTGAGTTCCTCGCGTTCGAGCAGGCCGCGGGTGATCTTCTCGAGTTCGTCACGATGCTCACGCAGCAACTGTTCCGCCTTTTGATCGGCTTCGAGAAGAATGCGTGCCACCTCTTCGTCAATCAACTCTTGGGTGTGTTCGCTGAATTGACGTTGTTGGTGAATCTCGCGACCGAGGAACGGATCTTCGTCGCTGGTCTTGTAACTGACCGGACCGATCTTCGGACTCATGCCCCAATGCGTGACCATTCGACGCGCGATGCTGGTCGCCCGTTCGAGGTCGTTTTCGGCGCCGACGCAGGTTTCGTTGTAGATGATCTTTTCTGCCGCACGGCCGCCGAGTAACACGATCAGCTGGTGATCGAGTTCCTTCTTGCTCATGCTGAGACGATCCTCGTTGGGGACGTACTGCGTCACGCCGAGGGCACGTCCACGAGGGATGATCGTGACCTTGTGGACGATGTGCGATCCTTCGAGGTGCCACGCTGTGAGCGTGTGCCCGGCCTCGTGGTACGCGGTTTTTTCCTTCTCGTCTTCTTGAAGGACTTCTTCGCGTTTCGCACCCATCAGGATCTTGTCGCGTGCGAAATCGAAGTCGATCATTTCGACGACCTTCTTGTCTTGGCGAGCCGCCCAGAGAGCCGCTTCATTGACCATGTTGCGGATGTCCGCACCGGTCAGGCCGACCGTACCGGCAGCGAGTCGTTTGAGATCGACGTCGTCTGCCAACGGCACGTCGCGAACGTGAACCTTGAAGATCTCTTCGCGGCCCTTCATCGTCGGCCGTCCGACTGTGACGTGGCGGTCGAAGCGCCCAGGACGCAGCAGAGCGGGGTCGAGAACGTCTGGACGGTTCGTCGCGGCGATCACGATCACAGCGTGCGAGCCGCTGAATCCGTCCATCTCGCCGAGGATTTGGTTGAGTGTTTGTTCGCGTTCGTCGTGTCCACCACCGAGACCGGCACCGCGTTGGCGACCGACGGCGTCAATTTCATCGATGAAAATGATCGACGGCGAATGCTCTTTCGCGGTTTTGAACAAATCTCGCACGCGGCTGGCACCGACGCCGACGAACATCTGAATGAATTCACTCCCGTTGACGCTGTAAAACGGCACTTCCGCTTCACCAGCGACAGCGCGAGCGAGCAACGTTTTCCCCGTTCCCGGAGGTCCGTTGAGCAGCACACCCTTGGGCACTTGGCCACCGAGCCGCGAGAACTTATCGGGCGTTTTGAGGTAATCGACGATTTCTTCCAGGTCGGCTTTGACGCCCTGGAGACCGGCGACGTCGTCAAACGTGATGACTTTGTCGGTCGCCTCAAAACGTTTCGCAGGACTCTTGCTGAACCCCGACAGGAATCCGCCTCCGCCCATCATTTCGTTGCGGCTGCGGCGGATCATCGTGAAGATTAGGAACAGAATCCCCAACGGCAGGACCAGCATCAGCAGAATTTGCATGATTGCGGCGGTCGAATCCGGCTTTTGGAATTCGTAGTCTTCGACGCCCTGCTCTTTGAGACGTTTTTCTAGAGCGTTGGCGTATTCGTTACCGGCGGGACGGGTGAAAACAAATTCTTTCGAATATTGCTCGACCTTCGTGTCCTCGTCGATGTTTTTTTCTTTGGGAAACGGCTTATCTGGCCGAACCTTGAATTTCCCCGTCACCTCCAAATCGCCGATTTGAACCGACTCAACGTTCCTCTTTTCCAACTGTTCTTGGAAGAAACTAGCGGAAATCTGTGAGCGGTCGTCTGGGCGGTTGGCGAACAAAATTGCAGCAAGTGCGGCAATCACGAGGGCAATCATGATCGGATTGCCGCCGCGTCGACCACCATCCTGGTCAGTCGGTTCTTTCGAGGGGGACTCGGAGTCCTTGGCCATATTGTTTTCCTATCGTGTCTTAGGCTCTATGAAAAACGAGCCGTTTTGGCATTCGCTGCGGGAGTGTAGCAAGGAGTGTACCGGGAATTCGAAATGACGACCAACCGAGTCTTTTTAGTTCCCGATTACGTACAAAAAGTTTTTTGTACGCAGTCCCAAAGCGTCGCCCAGCGAGACGGGGCTGGCGACGGTGTATTCTTCGTCGTCCGCGACCTCATTGGTGGCCACGATCGACGGTTCGTCGGAGGCGTCCGGTCCCCCGAGTGGGGAGATTACCGATGTGCTCGCGTTTTCTCCGGTCACGTAGAGGCGGTCGCCCGAGATCAGCGGCGAGCTGCTGAAACTTTGGCGTGTTCGCGGCAGTTTGACGGTCCATAGCGTTTCGCCCGATTGGGCGTTCAACGCGTAAACCGTTCCCTTGTCCTGCTTGGCGTCCGAAACGACGTACAGAACGCCGTCGCGGATCGCGGGCGTTGGCACGTCGCTGCCGAGGTCGTCGCGGAACCAGACGATCGAATCTTTGCCTTTGCCCGCCACGAGTTGTGTCATGTCGACGGCCGTCAGGGTCGCGCCTCGCGAATAGGGGCAGAAGATCAGGTTGCCGGCCGCGACCGGTGATGAGATCGACCGAAAGAACTTTTGCTGTTCGGGATTGAATCCACCGAGACGCCCGATCTCCTTGCCGTCGGACGCGTTGTTGATCGTCAGGTGATCGGCGCCCATTACCGCGATCGCGGGTTCCCCGTTGATCTCGACGGCGAGCGGAGTCGTGTAGCTCTGAGCCGCTTCTTCGGGAGCATCCGTCATGCGGTCCGCTTTCCATTTCATCTCACCGGTGGCGATGTCGAACGCGACCAGATAGCTGGGCCCCGTCTGCATCACGGGAACGACCACCATCGAACCGACGAGCAGAGGCGACGATCCCAAATCCCACCACAGCGAGTCTTCGCCGAATTTGTCTTGCAGGTTGTGACTCCAGAGGACTTCGCCGGTCAAATTCACGCACGCCAAATCACCGCTGCGGAAATACGCGACGACGTGTTCGCCGTCGGTCACCGGCGACGGGTTACTGCCGCTGCCCTTGCGGTGTTTGTTGCCACGGTCGGAGCCCATCGGGACTTGCCAGATGATGCGTGGTTCTTTGACGTCGACCGCGAAAAGGACGTTTTTGCCTTCAACACCGCTGGTCAAAAACGCCGTCTCGCCGACGACGACGGGGGTGCTGCCACCGGAGCCCGGGATGGCGACGCGAGTGGCGGATTCTTCCGTCCATTTCACTGGTAAATCGGTGTCCGGCGACACGCCTTGCTGTGACGGGCCACGCCACTGTGGCCAAACGGTGTTGGGTTGTGAGTTCGCGCTAATCGCACCTGATGCTGACGCGGTCGTCGCTTCATTGGCAACGCAAACGTTCGCTGTTAACAAAGAACAGGCGACTAAGCATGCGTTCATCGATCGGACGGGCACCGTAAACATTTTCGTTCCTCTTTCAACGGAAGACATGTGCGACAGGCGAAAAGACCATTGTGGGGCAAGGACTGATAACTCGCCAGTAGCAAGTGTTTGTGGATGGCCGATGAATCGAATTTTTATAAGCGACCGCCACACTGACCGATACATTTGTCGGTCTGGTCCCCTGCTCGTTGACGTCGCGCCATTGACATTGTGTCGTTGGCATCACGCCATGAACGCTGTGCCCGGATGTGTCTAGCCGGGCTGCGCGTTGGGCCGTCGGCGGGCGAGCACCAACAATCCCACCATCGTTAACGCGATCCCGATCAGAAGCGTTGACGTGACCGGTTCCGCAAACAGAATCACTCCCGCCCCGGCGGCCATCGCGACCTGGGACGCGTTGAGTAGGTGGACCGCGACGATTGGGAGCACTTTCATTGCCGTTGTGATCGCGATAAAAGCCAGAAAGTTAAACACTCCCGCGGCTCCCATTGACCACCACAGCGACGCGGGCAGTTCAGTGATATCGGCGAAACCGCCACGCAGAGCCACCAACGCGAACAAAGCCAACGATCCCACCGCGCCGCTGATCCACATCGCGGTCGCGGCTTGCATTCCATTTTGCATGTTGAATCGCATCGTGGAACTGAACACCGCGAAACACAGTCCTGAAAAAACAGCGAATGCGGCACCAACCCATCGCTGGACCGCAAGACTGTCGGCACGTTCACTCGCGACGAGGCTCGACGCGTCCGGATCGGGATGTCCGGCTTGCGAAAGAATCACGACGGCGACCATCAAAATCGCCATCGCGATTGCCGTCCGGCGGCTGACGGTTTCGCCGAGCAAGACCCGGCCGACGATCGCGCTGCCGATTAACAACGCACCGAGTGTGATCGGGACCGCGGCGGCCAACCCGATCATGCCGAGTGCGACTTGAAAGGACGCGTTGCCGCCGACCTGGCCGAGCAAACTGATCAGGATAAATCGCGGGACGAGATGACCGCTCTTGGCGATCGGTTGCCCACCCATTTTCAACGCGACGAGAAAAGGGGTCAGGCAGATGACCGTGGGGATCGCTTTGAAGGCCGCCACGAGAAACGGATCGGCGGCCACCGATTGTCGCAGCGAGATGTTTGCCAGCGTGTAGAACACCGCGGAGATCAATCCGCATACCACGCCGAGACCGATGCCCGGGCGGACGATCGAGCCGTACATGCGTTCGGGCCAACCCGGCAGTACTTTTGCGTCAGTGGCGAGGGATTCAATCATTGCACCGTCGACTCGATGACACCGTCGGCAACGCGGCTCTGTAAGGTTTGTCCGGATTGAACGTCATCGACCGATCGAACGACGGTTCCGTCATTGGTTTGCGTCACACTGTATCCGCGCGAAAGAACGCTCAGCGGCGAGAGGGCCGAGACCGCCGCCGCGAGTTGACGCATCCGGCTCTGGTTCTGTTCTAATCGCCGGCGCATCACCGACCGCGCTCGCTCATCGAGGTCGTCAACCATCCTGCTGCGATTGAGGACGATCTCGAACGGGTTGCGAAAGATCGGACGTGACTCGATCCAGTCCAAACGTTGCCGCGACGATTCGATTCGCCGAAACAATGACCGCCGCATCACACCATCGAGTGCGTCGAGCACGTCGACTAAAACCTCGCGATCCGGCAAGACTTGGATGGCCGCGTCGGTCGGCGTCAATGCACGAACGTCGGCGACAAGGTCGGACAGCGTGACGTCAATTTCATGGCCGACTGCGGAGACCGTCGGGATGCGTGATCGTGCCAATGCGCGTACGAAACGTTCTTCGTTGAACGACCAAAGGTCCTCGAGCGAACCGCCTCCACGAGAAACGATCAAGACATCTGGCAGCGGATCGAGTTGATGAGCGGCCGCGATTCCCTCGACCAACATCTCGACACTGCCTGGCCCCTGAACGCTCGACGGGATCAGCACGATTTCGACCCCCGCATGACGCGACGCGGCTGCTTGCAAGAAGTCACGAATCGCCGCTCCCGTGGGGCTGGTAACGATCGCGATTTTTCGTGGGACGCGCGGCAGCGGGCGTTTGCGTTCGAGCGCGAACAGGCCTTCCGATTCGAGTTTGGCTTGCAGTTGTGCGAGCGCCAATTGCAACGCGCCCATGCCTTGCGGTTGGCATTTCTTGACGACCATCTGTACCGTGCCGCGTGCGGCGTAGACTTCGATGTCGCCGAAACACAAGACACTTTGCCCGTCATCGAGATCGAAGGGCAGACGTTCGGCGACGCTCCGCCACATCACGCCGCGAAGCTGCGAGCGATCGTCTTTCAGCGTGAAGTAGAGGTGGCCGCTGCGTGGTCGCGCGATGTCGGTGATTTCGCCCGCCACCCACATGCTCGACAACGACGACTCGACGGCCCGTTTAATCCGCAACGTCACTTCGCTGATGCTGAGGGCCTCTTCGGCGGAGGCGGCGGTCTTTTTCTTTGCGGGCGTTTTAGTCGCAGCCGTTCTTTCGGCGACCGTTTTTTCCGTGGCCGTTTTGTCCGCGGCCAGCGATTTTTCAACCGACGTTTTCGGCGCGGCCGTGCGTTTCTTTCTCGCGGCTTTCTTTACCGGCGCAGCGTTCTTTGACGCCGATTTGCGTTCCGCGTTCTCGTCAGACGGTCCGTCATCTCCACCGCCGAAGTCGAAGGGAAGTTGTTGCTGGTCTGCCGTCATGCGCTCGGCTCGACCGGACGACGTGTTCGGCGGCGCCGTCCCGATCGGGCAAATTTCGCTCGCACGTCCGCGACCGCGACGAGCAATTGATCCACCTCGTCGGTCGTGTTGTACAAATAGCAGCTCGCTCGCGCCGTTGCCGTCACGCCGAGCGATTGGTGCAGCGGCATCGTGCAGTGATGTCCGGCCCGTACCGCAACGCCACGGCCGTCGAGGAATTGGGAAACGTCATGAGCGTGAACGCCTTCGATCACAAAACTATTGATGCCCCCTTTTTTGTCCGCGGTCGGTCCGATCACTCGCACGCCGTCGATCGCACGCAGTCCCGCGTCGGCGCGTTCGCCGAGGACACGTTCGTGGGCGTGAATGTTTTCCATCCCGATCGCGGTCAAGTATTTCAGTGCCGCGGCGAGCCCGATGGCTTCGACGATTGGTGGCGTTCCGGCTTCGAATTTCTCGGGCAGTTCGTGAGTCGTGAATCCCTCCGTCGTGACGTTGAGGATCATCCCGCCGCCACCCAAGAACGCGGGCATCGCGTCGAGCATCGCTTCTTTGCCGTAGAGCACGCCGATACCGGTGGGGCCACAAACTTTGTGACCGCTGAACACGACGAAGTCCGCATCCCAGGCTTGCACATCAATTTGTTGGTGCGGTGCCGCTTGCGCTGCATCGATCAGCACCGTCGCACCGTGTTGACGCGCCATCGACGTCCAGCGTTGCACGGGATACTCGCTGCCGAGCGTGTTGGACGCGGCGGCGAAGGCGAACATTTTTGGTTGCAGTCGATCGAGATACTCGGCGACGGTTTCGTCACTGATTTCAAAGTTCTCGTCGATCGGAATGAACTCGACTCGGCATCCCGTTCGCGCCGCGAGTTGATGCCAGGGCACAATGTTCGCGTGGTGTTCGCTGATCAACAACAAGATCACGTCATCCGACGAGACGTTCGCGTCGCCCCATGACCGGGCAACGGTATTGATCGCCGCAGTGGTTCCGGCGGCGAAAATGATTTCACGAGCGGACGCGGCGTTCAAGAATTCTCGCGTGGTCTCCCGTGCCGCTTCGTACGCACGTGTGGACTCTTCGCTGAGCGTGTGGATGCCTCGATGCACGTTGCTGTAATACTGCAGATAGCATTCATCCATCGCCTCGATCACCGCTCGAGGTCGTTGCGTGGACGCAGCGTTGTCGAGGTAGATCAGCGGATGGCCGCCGGTGACGTTCCGTTGGAGAACGGGAAAGTCGCGGCGGATTTTATCGGTGTCCAGCAGGCTCATTGCTCTTCCTCGAGCGAAGGGCCGCCGAACGAAGTCTTCGTATCGAGTTCATCGTCGTTTTCGGTGACGCTGGGGTCGGCCTCGGTACCGACCGGGCGTTTGAGCGCACCCTGCACCACCTTCCAACTCAGCAGGCAGCATTTTTGGCGGTTGGGCGTCAGTCGTGGGCCGAAAAGTTCGAGCATTTTTTCGGCGGAAAAATTTTCGACTTCCTCAATCGTTTTGCCCTCGATCGCTTCGAGCAGCATCGAGGCGGACGCTTGGCTGATCACGCACCCGTCGCCCTCGAACCATGCTTCGGCGACACGTCCGTCGGCATCGAGACGCAGATCGATGTGGATTTTGTCACCGCACAGCGGGTTTTTGCCGTCGTGGGCGTGCGTCGCGGTCGCCAACGGGCCACGGTTGTACGGATCCTCGTAGTGATCCAAAACGTGCTCTTGGTAAATATCCTGATCGTTAGGATTGTCCTGCGGGCTAGGCATTGGCTTTAAAAAGTGGGGCTGAAAGAGAAGGTTGGGTGGATGTCTGTTGTGGAGTCGTGGGATTGACCGAGAAAGTCCGAACGGCTGAGAAAAACGAGCGATTTCGTGACCGTAATAACGACGCTGCGAAAACTCGGTCTCTCCTTTCACTCTACGCGAGTTGTCAAAAAAAGGAACGCCTCCAAAGCCAACCGGGCGGGCCGGTCGGAGACGCCAGGCCTTCAACACGCCGGCAATTCCGGCTGCGACGGTTAGCGAAATCGCCCGGCACTGCATCGCTGGGGGCGAAATCATGAGTCGCCGCGGCTGCCGAAATCGAGGGCCGCCGGAGTCCAACGTTCGCGGCGTGTTGCCTGCGACCGGCGAATCAAAGCCGATTTTTCGCATTCGCCCGCGATTTCAATCGCCGCCACGGAACCGCGAACGGGGTTTCGCTAACGCGAAATGTCGAAAGCGAACATCAGGTCTTGGTCTCGGATAAAGAGCGTTTGGTTGGCGATCACGGGGTGGGCCCAAATCGCACCGCGGTCGCGGGGCAGTTCGGTTTCGTGGGGCAGTTTGATTTGTCCGGCCGGTTTCCACTCGTTGCGTTCGGGTTGCACCAAAATCACGCTGCCGTCACCGTCGTTGTAACAGTACAGCCGTCCGTCGGCGTAGGCGATCGAGCCGCTCTTGTTGCCGCGGATTTTTTCTTGCCACAACGTCTCGCCCGTCGCGAGGTCTTGTGCCATCCAGTTGCCACCGTTTGCTTTGGTGAAACCGTAGATCACGCCGTCAACCAAAACGACGCCGCCATGATGATTTTCCATCGACTTGCCGGTCTCGAGGTAAACCACTTCGGCGTTAATCGCATCACTGCCGCCGGTCAGTTTCAGTAACACGTTTCCGGCACCATACGCACTGGTGTGATAGATCCGGTCGCTGCCGATCAGCAACGGCGTCGGGATGGTGGCAGTGCCGTTGCCTGAGAGTGCGTTTTCAAAAAGCTTCTTGCCCGTCTGGCAATCGAAAGCCACCACACCGATCTCCGCGGCGGTCACGTAGTATGGCGTTCCCGCGAATGAACCCTTCATCGTCGAGACGTAATGTGCCTTCGCGTCGGTGCCTTCCGAATTCCAAATCAGTTCGCCCGTTTGGCGATCCAACGCGACCATGAATTTGCTGCCGCCGGCGGTCACGACAACCCGTTCGCCGTCGATCAATACCGATTCGCTGTAACCCCATTTCGGGATTCCGCCGCCCAGGTCGGCGACCAGATCGACTTTCCAAATCAAGTCGCCTGTGTCTCGCGTCAGCGCCGCGACGACACCAATGTCGGACAACACGAAGACTTGATCGCCATCGACGGTTGGGGTGCTGCGTGGGCCGCCGCCCCAACCTCGGTTGTAGTCGCCACCGACGCCTGCGCGTGCGATGTTCGTTTTCCAAACGCGTTTGCCGCTGTTGGATTCATAGCACGCGGTGAAGCAATTCTTTTCGTCCGCGCCCATCGTGTACAAGCGACCGTCGACGATCGACATGCTGCTGTAACCGATGCCGACATTGTCGGCTTCCCATTTCAATCGTGGGGCCTTTTGTTCCCATGACTGAGCGAGCATTTGAGGTGCCGCATGTCCGTCACGCTGAGGCCCACGCCACTGCGGCCAATCGGTCGGATCCGCGTGGCAGGGTGCGAGCGTCAACACGACAACGCAAGCGGCGCAGCCGATGGAAAACAACCGAGGAACAATCGAAAGTACGGAGGTAGGCATCGGCATCAAACTCGTAGGTGGGATTGGAGGGACGAACGGCGGGAGGTGGGCAGGATTACAGGACGCCTTTCGTGCTCGGAATCGCGTCGCTGCGTGGGTCGCTTTCGATCGCCATGCGGATCGCACGGGCCGTCGATTTGAAAACGCATTCGGAAATGTGGTGAGCGTTGCGTCCGTGATGGAGCACAACGTGCAGGTTGCAGTTCGCGTTGGCGGCGAACGATTGCCAAAAGTGTTCGACGAGTTCACTGTCGAAGGTCCCGATTTTGTGGGCGGCAATCGGGGCGTGGTATTCAAACGCGTATCGTCCGCCCATGTCTACCGCCGACGTGACCAGGCATTCGTCCATTGGCAACGTGAAGTGGCCATAGCGGAACACGCCCGCGCGGTCGCCCAACGCTTTATCGATGGCTGTCCCCAATGCAATTCCGATGTCTTCGGCGGTGTGGTGATCATCGACGTGCAAGTCACCCGTCGCGTCGACGTCCAAATCGATCAGGGAATGTTTGGCAAACAAATCGAGCATGTGGTCGAGGAAACCAATGCCGCTGCTTCGCGTGCCTCCGCCGGTGCCGTCGAGGTTCACGGAGAGTTTGATTTGCGTTTCGCCGGTTTGGCGGTCGACCGTGGCGGTGCGTGGCATCAGGCTGGATCGTTGAGAGATGGGAGATTGAGAGGCAAGAAGGAGACGCGGTCGTGGCGAAATGTTCACGACCGGGATCGATCGGCCGCGTTTCGATCGGTTTCCGGCATTATCAATGCGAGAGCCGCGATTTCGAAGCCAATTCGCGAAGATTTAGCGATTTGGCAACCGGCGGGGCCGGACGACCGGGGGCGTCGGTGGCGACGGGGGTTCCGCGGCACCAAAATAAAACGCCGAGATTCTAACGCAGAATCCCACTCCAATGCGAGGTCTCACGCATCGCCGGAGATTGCTGTGGCAGCGAGAATCGATCGTCGCGTGCTGTCTCTTTGCAGCAAGGCGACGTCTGGGGCGACATCGGGGGCGACGTCTGGGGCAACCGTTTCAGTGAGACTGTTGCGGCGGCCGGTCGGCGAGAGCATTTCAAATGTCGGCGCGTCAGGCAACAGTCGCCGGATTCGCCAGGATCTCAGGCTTTTGAAGCTTGGCGACATCCTCGCAGAAAATGCTCGTTTACCCGTTTGAGCCTGGTTGGGCGAACGTCCATTGCACGTCGAAACCGTCCTCTTGGAGCCCGGCGGCGATTGTTTCGACGGGGCGCTGGTCGACGATGGGGAATTGTTCGCCCAGCGACTGATCCGTGATGCCTTCTTCGTCGTTCGTTTCGCGGTATCCGCCGGGCGTCGTCGAGCTGCCCGCACTCATTTGAGTGATGCAAATCTGTTTCAGCCGATCCCGCAGTTCCGCCGGTTCGCGTGTCGACAGAATCAGTTCGCTGTCGGGGAAAGCGAGCCGGCAGATGCAATACATTCGAATCAGCAATTCATCCTCGATCACGAAAGGGATCTCGTATCCGTCGGGAGCGTGGCGAATTCGCGGCAGACTGAACGCCAATTTCAATTGAGGAAAACGGTCCTTGAGATAGCTCGCGTGTCGCAACATCGCGCGAACGTCCTCTTCGGGATCGGCAAGGCCGAGTAGGACGCCGAGTCCGATGCGACCAATGCCCGCTTCGGCCGCGCGATCGGGGGCTTCGAGACGCCAGTGATACGACGCCTTGGGGCCTTTCAAATGGAGGCTACGGTAGACGGACTCGTCGTACGTTTCTTGGTACAGCGTCAGGCCCGTGACGCCAGCCTTTTTCATGGCGGCGTAGGAGTCCGTTGATTGCGAGGCGATCTCAATGCTGAGTTCGAGATTTTCCTGTCGCAGCATCGCGATTAAATCGCAGAAATACTCCGTCGACGTTAGCCGCGGGAAATCGCCTGCCACGATCAGTTGATGTCGAAAGCCACGCTGGCGAAGGATGCGTGATTGTTGAAGGACTTCGTCGCGATCAAGGTGAATGCGATCGATTTTTAACGGATACTGAAACCCACAATACGTGCAGTGGTTAACGCAGTGACTCGATACATACAGCGGCGCGTAAAGAAGCATCCGGCGTTGACCACTGCCGGCGCCCGTTTCCGGAGTCGAGATCGAAAAGTGTTCTTGCGTGAGCCGAGTTGCCATCGCTTGCAGCGACTCCGTTTCTCGATCCGGATCGAACCATTCGGAGAACGAGTCGTCTGTGGCCTGTGGTTTGACTGCGTGTCTGGCGCTACGAAGGCAACGAGGGTTTGTTCCACGCAGTTGGTTCAACCACAGATCGAGTTGATCGATCAGCGTCTCGTCCATGCTCTGTCGCGAGTCGCCGCATTCGTTGAAGCGTTGATATCGCCAACGTTCGAGCTTCGAGGCAAGCAGACGGCTTTCGTCCGTCGGCAATTCGCAACCATCGCTTAGCAGCGACTCGACCTGTTGAATCAGTCGGAGGTGATGATCGGAATGGTCGTCGGAAGCCGCGATCCAATCGCGAATGGATGGCAGATCGACAAGAGAGGTGTCGGACATGATTGGCGAACGTTGTCTTCCCGGAAACGCGATCGTGAGTCGTCGTCACCAAAGTATCGGAGCGGACAAAAGGCTCACTCAAGATACCGAAAACAAACGCTCGCCAGCACACCAGTATCGCCAATCGACCTGCGTCAATTCATCGCGACCCAGAGTGCCCGAACGCTCCAACACCATTCACCAACAACCGCAAGAAATCACCGAACCTAAAAAGCAGGATTTCCGCTCCACCGACCACGCAGCGTACGGCCACGTGGTGCTGCGAATTGGCGGGCAATCGCCCTGGGCTTCGGGGGCCGAGGGCGATGTTTGCGTCGCGGGCTTGGTTTAGCCACTGGGGGTGTTTAGCCGCAGGGGTTGGCTAGCCGCGGAGGTTTCGCAGGACGGTGGGGAGGATCCCGCCGTTTTGGTAGTACTGCAACTCGACGGGGGTGTCGATGCGGACGCGGCAAGGGAACTCGGTCTTCTTGCCGTGGGGGTCGGTTGCGGTGACGGTGATCAGCGAACGAGGTTTGAGATCATTGGATAGGTCGACGATGTCGAACGTTTCCTCGCCACTGAGTCCGAGCGATTCCCATGTGGCACCGTCGGCGAATTCGAGCGGGAGCACGCCCATGCCGACCAAGTTACTGCGGTGGATTCGTTCGAAGCTCGCTGCGATGACTGCTTTGACGCCCAGCATCATTGTGCCTTTGGCCGCCCAGTCACGACTGCTGCCGGTGCCGTATTCGGTGCCCGCGAGGACGACCAATGGCACGCCTTCGGCTTGGTACTTCATCGACGCGTCGTAGATGCTCATCACCTCATCCGTCGGAAGGTAGCGAGTCACGCCGCCTTCGGTGCCGGAGGCCAGTTGGTTGCGGATGCGGATGTTTGCGAACGTACCGCGAACCATGACGCGATCGTTACCACGACGTGAACCGAACGAGTTGAACTCGCGAACTTCGACACCGTTTTCTTGGAGGTAACGTCCGGCAGGTCCGTCCGTCGCGATCGCACCGGCAGGCGAGATATGGTCGGTGGTGACCGAATCGTTCAACAACGCGAGCACGCGTGCTCCCTTGATCGGGCCGATGTCGGGAACGGCGTCGCCGGTAACAGCATCGAGGAACGGTGGGTGGTGAATGTACGTGCTCTTTTCGTCCCATGGGTACAACGCACCGCCCGCGACATCGATCGCGTTCCACAGTTCGTTGCCCTTCACCGCGGCTTCGTATTCGTCGGTGAACATTTCCGGCTTGATGCATTCGGTGATCGTTTCACGGATCTCTTCAGCGGTCGGCCAGATTTCTTTCAGATAAACGTCTTTGCCTTCGCTGTCTTGGCCGATCGGATCGTTGACCAAGTCGATGTCGGTCGTGCCTGCGAGAGCGTAAGCGACCACCAACGGAGGGCTGGCGAGATAGTTGGCTTTGGTCAGCGGATTGACGCGGCCTTCGAAGTTCCGGTTTCCGCTGAGCACGGCGGAGGCAACCAAGTCGCCTTCCTTGATCGCTTTGGCGACCGCTTCAGGCAATGGGCCGGAGTTTCCGATGCAGGTCGTGCAACCGTAGCCGACGGTGTTGAAGCCGAGTTTGTCGAGTGATTCGGTAAGGCCGGCACGGTTCAGGTAGTCGGTGACGACGCGAGAGCCCGGTGCAAGTGAAGTCTTCACGTGCGAGGCAACCGTCAGGCCGCGTTCGGCTGCACGTTTGGCAACGAGTCCGGCACCGATCATGACGGACGGGTTTGACGTGTTCGTGCACGAGGTGATTGCTGCGATCACGACCGCACCGTGCGTGATTTCGCTGCTGTGGCCGTTGTCGGAAACCTTGCCGACTCGCGTGAGGGCTTCCGGAGGCAGCCCGAATCCGGACTTGCCCACAGGAGCAGTCAGCGACTTGTTGAACTCGCCCTTCATGTCCGCGAGTGTGATCCGGTCTTGCGGGCGTTTCGGCCCCGCGAGGCTCGGTTCGACCGTCGACAGATCGAGTGACAGTGTTTTGGTGTAGTTGAGTTTGGGGCCGTCGTCGACGCGGAACAAGCCTTGTTCTTTGCAATATCGCTCGACGAGATCGACGTTCTCTTTGGTCCGTCCGGTTTGACGCATGTATTGCAGCGTCACGTTGTCGACGGGGAAGAAGCCCATCGTTGCACCGTACTCGGGAGCCATGTTGGCGATCGTTGCCCGGTCGGCGACGCTCATGGCGTTCATGCCGGTTCCGAAGAATTCGACGAATTTGCCCACGACGCCTTCGTTGCGAAGGATCTCGACGACTCGCAGAACCATGTCGGTCGCGGTCGCGCCGGCGGGGATTTCGCCCGTCAATTCGAACCCAATGACTTCGGGCATCAACATGTACAAGGGTTGCCCGAGCATGTTGGCTTCGGCTTCGATTCCGCCGACGCCCCAGCCCAGAACGCCGAGGCCGTTGATCATTGTCGTGTGCGAGTCGGTTCCGACGAGGGTATCGGGAACGGCGACGGGGCCTTTGTCGTCATTGGTGATCGCGACGACGCGTGCCAAGTATTCCAGGTTGACTTGGTGAACGATGCCGACGTTGGGTGGGACGACGGTAAAGTTATCGAATGCTTGTTGTCCCCATCGCAGGAATTCGTAACGTTCTTGGTTACGTTGGAATTCCATTTCGACGTTGCGAACCAGTGCACCTTCGCTGCCAAAAAAGTCGACTTGGACAGAGTGGTCAATCACCAGATCGACGGGAATCAACGGGTTGATTTTGCTGGGGTCACCGCCGATACGTTCCATCGCCGATCGCATCGCGGCGAGGTCCACGACTGCGGGAACGCCCGTGAAATCTTGCAGAACGACACGGTAAGGTTTGAACGGGACTTCGTGCGGCGCCACTGCGGTGGCTTGCCAACCGGCGAGGTTTTTCACATCGTCTTGTGAAATCTGAAAATCGTCGCAATTACGCAACACGGCTTCCAGCAGAACGCGTATCGAGAACGGCAAACGGTCGATTTGCCCGAATCCTTGCTTCTGCAACGCCTCAAGACGATACAGGGCAGCTTTGCCCGAGCCGGTTTCGAACTGATCGCGTGCACCGAATAAATCCGCAGTCACTGGTTGGTTTCCTTCGTCGAATTGCAATGATGGCGTCGGCGATAATGCCTGCCTTAGAGTCCGCCTTGAGAACGAGAGTTTAACAATGTCGTGACAGATTGTCTTCGGCCCGACGGTTTCGCGATTCTGGTTTTCCACTATCCAGGAGTTAAAGATGACAGATTGCCCCCAACCTGACCGGAATGAGGTCGGCACCGCGGCAAAGGATATGTTTTACGCGTTCGATGCCGCCACTGCGCAGCCGATCGAACCCGGTTTCGTCGAAGCCACCGAGGCCGAAATCGATCGGGCCGCGACCGAAGCGGCGGACGCCCGCGAATGGCTGGCCCGATCCGAGCCCGCCCGGCGAGCCGAGTTGCTAGAACAGGTTGCCGATGCGATGGAGGCTCGGCAAAGCGAAATCGTGCAGCGATGCGTTACCGAAACGGGGTATTTGCCTGAGCGAGTGGTTGGTGAATTCCGGCGGGCCACTGGGCAGTTGCGGGTGTTCGCGAAACTGACGCGGGAACGCTATTGGGACCAGCGACAAATTGCCGCGGCTGATCCGAAACGCGAATTGGCCCCGGGCGTGATCGTGCCGCGACCAGAGATGCGGCGACGATTGGTTCCGGTCGGTCCGGTTGCGGTGTTCGGGGCATGCAATTTCCCGCTGGCGATCTCAGTGGTCGGCAATGATTTTGTTGCCGCGATCGCCGTGGGATGTCCGGTGATCGTTAAATCGCACCCGTCCCATCCAGGAACCTGCGAGATTCTCGGCCGAGTTGTTTGCGAAACGGTCGAGCGACTCGGGTTCCCCGCGGGCACGTTTGCGTTGTTGCACGGTCGGCGGCCCGAAACCTCCGTTGCGTTGGTGCAGCATCCCGCGATCGCCGCAGTCGGCTTCACCGGCAGTCCCGTGGGCGGCAGGGCTCTCGCCGAAGCGATTCTCCGCCGCGAACGGCCGATCCCGATTTTCGCGGAGTTAGGTTCGACCAATCCGGTATTCATCACCGCATCGGCTTTGGATGAACGGTGCGAGAGTATCGCAAATGGTTTCGCCGAGTCGTTGCGGTTCGGTAACGGACACATGTGTACCAAGCCTGGCGTTCTCGTCGTGCCAAAAGACGCGTGCGATCGGTTTGTAGAACAAGTGGTCAGCGTCATGGCTCAACAAACACCCCTGCCCCTTTTGAACGGTGGCGTGGCCGAAGCGTTCGATCGTGGAACCGAAGATTACCGATCCGTTATTGGAGCTCAAACGCTGTACGAGGAAGTCGTCTGTGATGAGAGTGAGCGATCGTTCGGTCCATGGCATCGCGGGCCTCACTGGTACGCCGTCGATGCGTCGACCGCCATGGAGAACCACGAGGTGCACCGGAGCGGTTTGCTGCACAGTGAAACGTTTGGCCCGGTGTCGTTGTTGGTACAGTGCCGCGACAAGGAAGAAATGCTGGCGGTCGCGAAGCAGTTCCACGGATCTCTCACCACGTCGCTGCACCGGGGCAGCGATGATGATGCTTTCACTCAGCACTGGCTACCGATCGCAGAACGGTTCGCCGGTCGAATCGTCTACAACGGTTGGCCAACAGGAATGGAAATCGGCCCCGCCACCCAACACGGAGGCCCCTACCCCGCAAGCCTGGACGGAAACAGCACCTCAGTCGGCTACGCCAGCCTGCAAAGATTCGTCCGCCCAGTGTGTTATCAAAATTGGCCGGAAGAGCAGATTGGTGGGTGGTGATGGTTGATGGTTAGACAGGCCCGGAGGGCCGATACAACGATTGCCGGGGGTGATAACCCCCGGTATCTGATTTCCACTTCCCAACCCAAGGCCCGGAGGGCCGACACAATTGCCTGCACTCCTGGGTGTCATGCCAGAGTTGTGTCGGCCCTTCAGGCCTTGGGGGGTTGTATTGGATGAGTATCCGGGGCCTGACGGCCCCGGCATTGGTTGTGCCAGCCCTCCGGGCTTTAGTGCATGGCTTGTGCCAGCCCTTCGGGCTTTGGGTGGCAGATTGGTATCCGCCGTCCGGCCAATGATGGCGAAGTTGTGTCAGCTCTCCTGGAAATCAAGAGTTCCTTTTCATCTGGCCTCTTAGCATTTCTTGCATCTTAGGCCCGGAGGGCCGACACAACGAATGCCGGGGGTGATAACCCCCGGTATCTGATTTCCACTTCCCAACCCAAGGCCCGGAGGGCCGACACAATTGCCTGCACTCCTGGGTGTCATGCCAGAGTTGTGTCGGCCCTTCAGGCCTTGGGGGTTGTATTGGATGAGTATCCGGGGCCTGACGGCCCCGGCATTGGTTGTGCCAGCCCTCCGGGCTTTAGTGCATGGCTTGTGCCAGCCCTTCGGGCTTTGGGTGGCAGATTGGTATCCGCCGTCCGGCCAATGATGGCGAAGTTGTGTCAGCTTTCCTGGAAATCAAAAGTTCCTTTTCATCTGGCCTCTTAGCATTCCTTGCATCTTAGGCCCGGAGGGCCGACACAACTTTATGTCAGTCCCACACGTATCGCTCGTCGAATTCGATTCCGTGTTTGGAGAGGAGATTGAGATACTCGGACTGGTAGGGTTCTTTGGTGTGGTGCTGCATCTGATTGGCGATGTAGCAATCGACTCGGTCTTTTTGGGATGTGCTTACCGTGAAGGCTCCATAGCCGTCTTGCCATCCAAATTTGCGAAGTGAGTCGTTTGTCGCGTTGATGTGCTTGCTGGTGTTCGCTTTGAGTTTTCCGACAAAGGCGGCCACTGCGATCTTCGCGGGGATCCGCACGAGGAGGTGTGCGTGGTCGATGTGCCCGCCGACTCGCAAGGCGCTGCCGCTCAGTTCTGTGCACGTGCCTGCCATGTATGCGAACACACTTTCGCGAAACTCGTCTTCCCGCAGATAAGGCTTCCGGTTCTTGGTGCTGAACACAATGTGGTACAGCAACTGTTGGTGTGTGCTCACCAAATTCGCCTGGGACAAAGGGGCGTGAAAGGAAATGAGTTGCACCTGTTTTACCATCTGCCCGGCGGCGATGCCCGGGTTGTGTCGGCCCTCCAGGCCTTGGGGTTGGGTTGGCTGGATGACCGGGGCCTTGCGGCCCCGGCATTGGTTGTGTCAGCCCTCCGGGCTTTTGGGGGCTGGGTAGTGTTGGCCCTCTGGGGTTTTGGGTGCTTTTTGGGGTGGCTGGATTTCAGGCCCGGAGGGCCGGTACAACCAATGCCGGGGGTGTTAACCCCCGTGTCTGTTTGGCGCTTCAAAACTCAAGGCCTGGAGGGCCGACACAATCGTCTGCGCTACAGAGCGTAGCGGCAGAATTGTGTCGGCCCTTCAGGCCTTGGGGTTAGATTGGTTGGATGACCGGGGCCTGACGGCCCCGGCATTGGTTGTGTCAGCCCTCCCGCCTTTGGGGACAGGATTGAATCAACCCTTCCGGCTTGTGGGCCGAGCTGTATCAGCCTTTTGGGCTTTCTGTACCTTCACCCTTGCCCGTTAGCTTGACGGCATCGATGTTGGTGAACTTTCCGATTTGCATGTTGGCTCCTCCAATGAGGAGGAGTTCCGTTTCGCTGCGTGGGAGCATGCGGTGGAAGAATCGGGCGGGGTCGCATTGGGCGATGGTTTGCCATTGGCGTCCGTCTTCGCTGAGTTGGTGAAGGAAGCCGTCCATCGTGTTGACGTAGAGGTTGCCACCAGTTGCGAACGAGGCGGTGCCGAAGCCGGCCATTGCTTTGCCGGGTAGGGAAGGTGCGTCGGTCCATGTGTCGGTTTGGGGATCGTAGACGTCGACTCGCGTGGTCGGGCCGTTTTCGGCATGCATGCCGCCGAGGACGAACAGTTTATTGTTGTGTGCGGCGACGCTGATGGCCCGGCGTCGAAATGGTGGTTTCGCGAGCGGTTGCCATGTGGCGTTGGCGTCGTTGAGGTCGAGCGACCAAGCCGTTTGATGCCACTTGCTTTCGTCGCTTTCGCCCTGCAGGCTCCATCCGCCAAACACATAAGCGGTGTCCCCTAGCACGGCGGCGTCGAGAGACGAGCGAGGTTCCGGGAGATCGGCGAGTTTCGTCCACTGTTGTGTCTTTGCGTCGAAGCGCGAAACCGATGTTTGCGAACGGAGGTCTTGGTCTTCGCCTTCTGCGTTCATCGCGGTGAACCCGCCGATGCGAATCACATCCTCACCGTGAGGTACCAGTGCGAGTCCTTGCAACGATGGGCCCGACGCCAACTCTTTCCACTCGCTGGTTGTTTCATCGCCGGATTTGGCGGCAGCAAGATCCAGCATCCAGAACCGGTTGGATTGTTCTTCGATCGAGTACGAGTGAGCACTGCCGGTGTGGCCGCCGTAAACGTACAGTTTGTCGCCCGCGATGGTGGCACCGAAGCTGGTTAACTCTTCGGGCAGGTCAGGCAGTCCGGCGGGTTCGATCGATGCTGAGCTTTCGGGTGCGACTTCGGGTTCGGTTTGGGGGGCAACGCGAAACGTTGCCGTTAGATAATCGGTCGTGCTGCGGAAGACGTCGCCGTCGAGCGTGCCGGAGGCGTCTTTGTCGGTCACTCCGACAACGATCGCGTTCAGTCCTTCCTCGACTTCTTCGCTCGTGAAGCGAACGACGCCTTCGCCATCGGTTTCGCGTGACGCTTCTTCATGACCTTCTTCGCAGTACAGAGCCACCTTCGTCTCGGCCAACGGTTTGCCGCTGTGAAGAACGGTGACTTCGATCCCGCCGTCGTCTTCGGCGCGGACGACGGTTTGCAGCGCTGCATCCTCACGAGGCTTGGCAGGCCAATCGTGCGGGTTGGATTGCGAGAGATGTTCGACGTGGTAAGTCAATTTCGTTCCGTGGTAGAGACCGTAGGTCACCGAACCTGAGATTTCATGTTCCGGATCGATGGGCGAATCGGATTGTAGACCAACGAGGGTGTCGGTGTTTACCGGGGTGGTTGCGATGGCCGTGGAGTCGCCGGCGGATGCCAATTGAATCGCTTGGATTGATTCGGGCATCGGATACGTGCGGTCGTCAGGGGTTTCGCCGAACCACATGACGGCTTTGCCCTCGTCATCGGTTGATAGCCAAGGGAAGTGCGCGTGGGCGGCGTTCGCGGAGAGCACGAGAATCGTCGCGGTCATCGCGAGAGCGTGTTTGTTGATGTTCATGGAAATGTTTGGTGAAAGATGGTTTGTGTGTTTCGATCGAAGCACATCCGGGCGGCGGGAGTCGGCCACGTGGCTGCTCGATCAAAAGTGATGATGTGTCTAAGAGCGTGGAACGCTATCGGCTCGATAGTTCAAACCGATAGTGATTGTCGGTTTCGGGATCGACGGTTGCCTGCAATGCCCCTGAACGCTGGTAGCGTGACGGGACAGAGCGAGCGTTCAGTGGATCGCGGTCACCGGATTGGATCGCCTCGATTGCTTCATTCAGTTCCGGACTGTTGGGCGTCACGACAACGTCGTACTGTCCTGGCGCGAGCCCGTTGTTTTGTTCGATTTGGAACTTTCCTTCGGAAACGATCGTTGCCGCATCGCCGCTGCGTTGATCGGAGATGAACCGAATCGTTGCGGAGGAAACCGGTCGGTCATCAAGTGTTACTTCACCGGTGACGGGTAAGCGTTCGATGGTTTGATTGAGATCGCATCCGAGCAGTATGAAGGATGACACACTCAGTACGGCGAAACAACAAAAATTGTCAATTTGCGAACTCACTGTGCTTCCTCCACGACTTCGTTGCCGTTTCGTGTCGCGAGGGCATCGAGCAATTCGCGATCCATGAATTCGGATGCGAATCGGACGCTGCCGTCAACGTAGAGCATGTGCACGCCGCCGGGGTGCATGCTCTGGAACCCACCGTTGTTAGCCGCGTTGTGGACGTTGAGTTCTTTCATTGATGTGCCGAGCGAAACGACTGGATAGCCGACGACCCATCTCGCGGTGCCCCATTTGACCTGACCGGCCGACGCAGCAGGCGGTCTCCAAAGGTAATCAGCCATGTCATAGGTCGTTTCACTAAATGCGAGCGTGTTGCTCGTTCCGTCGGTCACGTCTCGGAACCCGGTGGCCGGATTGTTGAAACCATAAGATGTCCAGTTCAAACCGAACATGCCGTCGTTCTTGGTCATGTATGACGCCGTGCCCTCGCAGGCGAGATAACTCGACGGGCCGCCCGTTTCACCGTTGCTGGTATCGGGGACGAGTCGCGGTAGTGGCATCGAGGGACAGAGGTAAGTCGCGATTTCCTGAGCAGCGACTTCTTGATTGTAAGGGTCCGAATACGATTTGCTGAAATCGAATTGCGAGTACGTGTTGTCTTGTTCGAGGTAAGGCAAAACGGAAGCGAGTGGGCCGATGAAGTTGCTCAGCCGTGAGCCTTCGGGAAACTTGTTGAAGCTGCCGTGATAGTTGTGAAGAGCGAGGCCGATCTGTTTCAAGTTATTGCTGCACGACATGCGACGTGCGGCTTCGCGAGCGGCTTGGACGGCAGGCAAAAGCAGCCCGACGAGAACGCCGATGATCGCAATCACCACGAGCAGTTCGACCAGCGTGAAGCCGGATCGTTTGGTGTCCGAGGGGCGGCGAACAATAGGCGACGAGGAAGGGAATTGGCATGTAGGCATGCATACATATAGGCACTTCATAGAAGGCTCCAGCGAAAGGGCACACGGAAGAAGGATCAATCCCGGAACAACAAATTCCGAGACGGGATCGAGCGTGGCTGGCTGGAGGGCGCGAGAGGCCCCTTGCTTGCTGCGTCGTCGACGAAACTAACTCTTATTGCGAATCAGTCTCAAGTAGTTTGGCCGTAGTCACGTTTTATTGCAAGTGTGTGCATGAAAAAAATTGGTTGTGAATTCAACTATGCAACTTGTTTGGTGCGATGGGGGCAATGTTATCCGTTGGCGGCCAACTCAAGGTTGTTCGTGTGATGACTTAAAGCGTCCGGAATGGTGTATCGCACCAGGTACCAACCGCGTCCGAGTTTCGTTGCCGAGACGAGTTGATGCGGATCGCCGAGGCCACCGACGAATGATTGAGGGCGGCTGGAATCGGGATGCCATTCCGCCCAGTCGTCGTGTGCTGAACCGCTCAGTTGCATGCGTATCGGACCGCTCTCGTTTCCCTCGACGGCAGCGATGCAGAGTTCGTCGCCCGCTACGTTCGGCGACTGCAACAAAATCAACGTGGTCGGCCGGCCGAACGGATATGCCATGAACGGCCCCACGCCGGGGAGGTCGCCGTCGCGAGCGGGCCACTGATTGCGAAGCGGAGCGGCGAGATGTTCCAGTTCATTGACCTGGATCGCGATGCGAGCACGTTTGCCTTGCCATGCGAGGGCGGAATGATTGATCACGATCCCGCACCACAACGCGGTCACCGTGGTGATCGCGAGCAGCGAGGCAGTCGAGCGGGCTCGTGAACCGTGATGAAATCGGAACAAACGCACGCAGGGAACTGCGATCGTGATCAGCGCCAGCAGGAGAACGGACGCGAAACCGAATACACGGATGAGTCCGCTCTCCTTGACGTTCGCCTGCATGCTTTCGAGCAAGTTCTCGCTTGATGACGACGGCCAGAACGCGAGTGACTCGAAACGTAAATCGAGCGCTGCCCATAAGGCGACGCCTACGAGGGTGATGATGTGAACGATCCAGAAAACACGTGTTCGCATTCAGACTCCAACATGAGAGCATTTGTTGAAACAACGTCGCCAAACTTTCGAAGACTGAATTTGGGCGACAACGCGACTGGCGTTTGGCGCTGAGGCACCGCATGCCGATGGGAATGGTGCCGCCGTTAATCGCAGTAGGACAACGCCATCAACGCAAACGAGGTGGCCAGGTTCTTGTCGTTCTCAAACCATCGTTGGTTGTCGTTGCTCCATGAGCCATCGTCGTTTTGTCGCCGGGCTAATTCGGCGATCAAGTCTGCACGCCAATCGTGTTCGAACCCGTCGGAATCTTTTAATTTCTGAATGCCGGCGGTTTTGAGTGCGGCGGCAAAGGTGTGGTAGTAGTAATAGAGTCCCGCCGTTCCCATGCCCGGGTTCTTCTCGACGGTGTAGTGATTCTCGATCCACTCAACGGCCGCTTTCACGCGTTTGTCTTCCGGCGTCAGCCCCGCGAAGATCATGCTCTTGAGACCCGTGTAGGTCATCGAACCATAACTGCGAAGACCACCGTTTTCGGTGTAGCGTTCGTCGGACGTGCTGGGATCAATTTTGGTGGTGGGGATCTCATAGTAGAAGCCACCGTCGTCGATCTTGGATGCGAACGCGGTGTCGTTGTACTGCGAATCGAGGTTTTGACATCGCGACACGAATGCGAGGGCGCGTTGGATTGCGGGATCGGAGGCTTGCGTTTCGACGGCACGAAGGGCTTCGATCATGTAGGCCGTGTTCGACAAGTCGGGCCGGCCTGCACCGCCATATCCGACGCCGCCATACCATGGGTCCGAGGGATCACGTTCTCCTTCGGCGTATTGCAAATCGGTCACGAAAGCTTTGGCCCGTTGCAGGAGTTTGGAATACTTGCCGGTTTTGTTGGCTTCGGCAAAGCACACCATCGCGACGCACGTTTCGTAGTTTTTGATCCGGCCATTGCCGTAGATTCCGCCGTCGGGTTTGACGAAACCTTCGAGGGCTTTGAGTCCCGCGGCAACGGTGGGATCGTTAACGGAATGACCGTTACGGATTGTTGATGTGATTGCCAGTGCGGTCACGCCGGGGCCGGCGCGGTCGGAGAAAGTGCCCGCCTCGGATTGGCCCTGCTGAGCGAGAAATTGAAAGCCCTTTTCGACAAGCTGACGCCGCTGTTTTTCGCTGGCGCTGGGGGCTGACTCGGCCGGTTGAGCGGTGTTGTCTTGGCCGGTGGGCAGTTTTTCCTGCGCCGACAGCACGTTTGTCGTGGCGAAAGCGGGCGTGACCGCGGCTAAGGAAAGGGCGAGAACAAATTTGCGACGCGCGTGGCGGAATTTCCGTCGTAGGTTCATCTGGCGATTCCGGATAGTGACCGAGCTAGTAAGTCTGCCACGCGGTGCATACGCTTAATTGCCGGCCGTCACGCCGGGAAAGTGTGCGAAAAGACGGGCAGTCGTGACAGGCCAGATACCCAATGCACAGGGCGTGCCGAGTGCACAGGCAAAAGAAGGCCGCGACAGGAATCGCGAATGACGGCAACATCTCGCCGCAGGCTGAGCGGATGGCTATCGCGCCGCGTGATTCGAGCAGGTAATCACGCCGTACAATGCAGCCGTAAATGCCGCGGTGCGGTGACGCGCGGTGCAGGGCTCGGGCATCACACCACGCAAGTCAGTGCGTGGCGGATGCTTTTGGTTCGATCGTGATTGCCATCACCATCGGCGCGCTCACGTCGTCGCCTTTGACCAGTTCGATCGTCTCGACGCGTTTATCGAGTCGTGGTGAGACGGCGAGATAGCGAATTTGTTGGTCACCCAATGCGAACGCAAATTCGCTTTCCGGTACATCGACGCGCCGGATGTAGTCGGCAAAATGAATTCCGTTGACGAGCGGATGATCTTCGGTTTGTCCATCCTCGTACCGGAATCGGACCACCATTGAGATCGTTCGTTTCTGGCTGTACGGGAAACTCCAACCGCCCACGCCGCTCAACATGTGGATCGATTTTATCGCTGCATTGCACGCCAACGTGACGCTCTTAGGCATTTGCGGAGGCAGTTCGGCGTTTGGGCCATTGAGCAAGATGATGTTCGGTTTTGTTCCGCCGAGCGGATCGACCAATTCGAACGGAACACCGCGAAACGTTTTGGTTGTCCAATCGGAAAAGACCATTCGGTCGGGGCCGTGGTTGCCGCCGCCGAACATCCCTTTGGTGCTGATCGCGGTGGCGACTCGGTCGAGAGGCAGCGGGACATATTGTCCTTTCTTGGTCAGGAATTCGAGCAGGTCGGTCATGCCATCGGGTTTGATCGCGTTTTCAAAACCTTCGGGCATGATGGACTTCGTCGACATCACGAGTTCTTCGATATCCTCACGCAGAACGCTCTGTCGTTTGCCTGCGGTATCGAAGAGTTCGATCGACGTTTTCGATTCCGAGGCCAACATGCCGCTGAGTACGAGACCGTCGAGAGTCAGCAAGGTGTACGCACGGAAGTTGCCTTCGACGTTACGACTTGGATCAAGGATATGGGTCAGTAATTCTTTTTTGGGGTGAACGGCCATGCCGGTGAGGTTCGGTCCGACTTCCGCGCCAATGTCACCATGGATATGGCATTTGGAGCAGTGTTCTTTGAAGATCGCTAGACCGCGAGTGGCATCACCGGTTCGTTCGGCGGTGACCAGGTATTGATCGAGGACGCGTTGTCGGTCTTGGTTCGGCATTGAGCCTCCTCTTTGCAGCAACTCCGCGGCGAGCGATTTGACATTGGGATCCGGGTGCGTGGCGAGTGCCTGTTTTTGATCGAGGGCGAGTTCATCGAGCGACATTTCGCCTTTTTGAGCCGCTTCGAGTAACGCCATGGTCGAGGCCGGACGTTTAAGTAATTGCCGGATCGCGACTTGTTTCAACGATGGCGTCATCGCGGCGAGCCGTGAGACGATTTCGTTGCCGATCTGTTTCCACTGTGACGATTCGAGTGCGTTGAGAATGCCGATCGAGAGTTGCGGCGAGGTGCGTGGGGTAACTTCGTCGAGCAAATCGATCGCGGCGTCTTCGTTTTCGGGGCGAAATTCGACGAGTTGTTTGGCCGCGTTGATGCGGTCCTTGTCTGAGGCGTCTTCGTCCTGAACGCTTTGGAGCAGTCGATCGCTGATTTCGTCGGCGTATCGCGACAACGATTCGCTGCCCCACCCGATTGCAAGTTTAATGAGGGTGGCTTTCGCGCCTGGCTCGGCGCGTTCGAGCACTTCCGCTAGCTGGGCTTCGATCTGGGGCGTGATGGTGACGTTGCGTTTGGGTTTCCAGCCACGTTCGAGACCTTGCAGCACCGAGGCGACGACGCGTGGGTCGGTTTTCCGAAGCCCCGCGACGAGTTGAGCAGAGTTTGCGATTTCGCGTCCCCGTGCATGGTGTTCGGCAACACGGGTAATGATTGATAACGCGGCATCGGGTAAGGATTCCACGTTCGCGAGCGAGGCTAAAACGGAGTCGCTGTTGTGGGCCGCGGCGCTGGTCATGGCGTCGGGAATCCACCGATCGGCGAGGTTCGTGTGGTTGGTCATCATGTGCAACAACGCATCGCCGCTGTTGGGATGAGCCGGCAGATCGGCGAGAGCGAGCGTTGCGGCGAGACGCACGTGGGCGTCGGAGTCGCGATGCAGGTTTGCGGCCAACAATGCTTCCACGGACGAAGCGATCTGAGGTAGTACTTGAACCGCGTTGCGTCGTACGCCAGCGGATGGATGACGCAGGGCGGCGAACACGGCTTGATTGGCGGCCGGGTTGGATCCGTCGAGGACGCCGAGACCTTGCATTGTCCAGAGTGCGTGGATTGCACCGACGTTGAGTCCGATCGCATCGGTTTGTTCGTCGGCGGTCAACGCGATCAAGGCGTCGATAACATCTCGCTCACCGCGCTCGACGAGCAAACGCTGCGCGTGTTTACGGACCAGCATCGTCGGATGAGTCAACGCGTCGACGAGTTGTTGAGGCGTCGCCGACGACAGAGTCGGGTACGGATTGCCGTTGGAGTCATTCGCGACGACGCGGTAGATCCGACCGTGCGTTTTGTCTCGTAGGTCGGTTTCGTATGCCTGCCCTTTGCCGGTCCTGAAACCTTCGGGGGTTGGGTTGTGTTGGACGATGTAGTTGTACCAATCGATGACCCAGACTTGCCCGTCGGGCCCGATTTCGGACATGATCGGCGCGGTCCATTCGTCGTCGGAGGCGAGCAAGTTGAAGGGGCTCGTTGAATGAAAGTCGCTGCCCGTGTCACGCAAAACAAACGAACCGACCAAGTGGCCGGTGGGGCCGTTCACGAACGCGACGCGGTTCCAATATTCCTGCGGGAATTCACGCGCCGTGTAGAGAGCGTGGCCAGCCGCGGCGGTGTAGCCGCCATGGTGATCGACCTGACGTACGTTTTCGGTGATCGGGTCAAAGTCGTTGGTGTCGGCGATCGACGACAGCGTCAACGAGGTAGCCCAACCGCGAACGCTTTCGTAATACCGGTTCGGGATCGGCATGAAGATGCTGGGGTTGCCGTTGGCCGTCGATCCGAAGATCAGCCCCTCTTCGCTGATGCTGAGTCCCCAGGTGTTGTTGTTAGTCGAACGAATGAATTCCACTTCACTGCCGTCGGGACGCATCCGAAAGAAGCCCATCCGGAAGCGTTGTTGTTTCTTGCCGTCGGCGATGGGTTGGGAGTTGTTGTAACCCTGCATCGCCCAGACCCAGTTGTCGAGTCCGTATTGAAAGTTACTAACGCCACCGTGTGTGTCGCCGAGTTCCCAGTTACTGAACAATACTTTTCGGACGTCGGCCCGGTCGTCGCCGTCGGTGTCTTTGAGATACAGCGTTTCGATTCCGTTTTGGACAATGACGCCGCCGCGATGAAACGTGATGCTGGTGGGGATGCTCAGGCCGTCAGCGAAGACGGTGAAACGATCGGCTTTCCCGTCACGGTCAGTGTCCTCGCAGATGCGGATTCGATCGCGTCCACCTCCGGGCGGTTGCAATTCGTTGGGGTAGTCGACTGTTTCGGCGACCCATAAACGACCGTCTTCGTCCCACGACATGCAAATCGGTTTGCCTTCGAGTTGCGGTTCGGACACGAACAACTCGACGTGGAAGTCTTGGGGGACAACCAAGTGTTTTATCGATTCTTCGGGTGCGAGCGGTTTCTGCATCCGGCTGACGGGCTTGCCCTGCACGCCCCACTTTTCCGATGGCGTGTAGTTCGGGATTTTGGCGCCGACGTCGATGTATTCGAACGGTTTGCGATCGTCGGGCATCGCTGTCATTTCGGGGACAGGAAAGGGTTTTTCGTTGAGGTAGGGGCCCGCGTCCTTCGGATCGCCGCCCGCGGCCCAGCGGATTCCTCGTTCGACGAGGTTCTGAAAACCGGGGTTGGTCCAGGTTCGGGAATCGTGACCGGATGCGGTGTAGAAGACGCGGCCTTTGCCTGCGGTGCGAACCCATGTCCATGGTTCACGTCCCTCTTCATCGACGCGGTATTCCAGGACGGTGCGATCGAGTTCGTTGTGCAAGTGATGCACGTAGGTCTCGTCCCAACTTCGGAAGCCGCCGTAGTCTCGCATTAGTTCGTGGTCAGGTGCGGCGATCTCGGCTTGAAACACGCCCGTGCCGTGACGTTGAAATTGGGCGCCCATGAGTGCAACCAGATCAGGCTGATTGCGGAAGCAATACGACGCACAGTGCAGAGGCACGAACCCGCCGCCTTCGTTGACGTACTGTAGAATCGCCTCGGCATGCACTCGGTCGACCTCATCGATGTTCGCATAGAGAACCAGTGCGTCGTATCGTTTGAGGTTTTCGAGTGTGAGGGTCGACACGTCATCGGTGTAGATCAGCGAGATCCTCTGATCCGCCATGAAAGGCTGCAACTCATCAAACCTTGCTTTGGGTTGATGGTGTCCTTTGTCACCGAGGAACAACGCGTTGATATCCGCGGCGGATGCGGCAGATATCAACGACGAACACAGAATGCAAATCAGGATGCGCAGCACGGTCATGTTGGGATGGTGGGGGAAGGAGGGAGGCGGGTGACGCGTGAATCGGTGCAACAGAAAGTTTACGAGCCCGAGATGGCGGGCTCGAGCGACGAGTCGGATGGTGCCAGCGTGAATTTGGGCAATCGTACGATTTCACCGCCTTTGAGTGCCGACTCGTGAGCGCAAATCCCAACGCAGGTCCAGTTTGCCGAGGTGGTCGCGTTCGGCCGTGGGTCGCGTCCGTCTCGGATCGCACTGACAAATTCGTGAACCAAGTGCGGGTGAGATCCGCCATGGCCGCCGCCCTGGACGAACGAAAGGTGTTCGCTGTCGTGGATCTCTTTGGGTAGCGTGAATCGCTGGATCGGCTCAGGCAGCAAGTGTGCGAAGTCCGGTACCTCGACCTCTTGCGCGATCTCGGGTTCTGGTTTCTTGGCCGTGTGCAGAACGTGAGGTTCGTTTTCGATCAACGTCCATTCGAAACTCTTCTTCGTTCCGTACACGTCAAAGCTCTCGCGATATTGACGTGCGACGTCGTAGAGTGCTCGCCAAACATGTGCAGTCAAATCCGTGTCACGAATTTTGATGTGACAGGCTTCGACGGCAAACCGGTTGCCTGACTTTTTCGCAATGTCATCACGCACGGTTCCCGAGCCAAAGCAGCTGACGTATTCGGCCAACCCGTCGACCAAACCCAAGCAGGGGCTGACGACGTGCGTGGCGTAGTGCATTGGGATCATTTCTTCCCAGTACGACGGCCACCCGTCCATGTCTTGCGGGTGAGAGGCGGCGATGTGTTGGATCTTCCCGAGTTCGCCGTTTTCGTACATCTGTTTGATGAACAGGAATTCGCGGCTGTACACGACGGTTTCGGCCATCATGTATTTCAGTCCCGTTTCCTCAACTTTCTCGACGATTTGCCGGCACTCTTCGATCGTCGTCGCCATCGGCACTGTGCACATCACGTGCTTGCCTGCGTTGAGCGCCTCCAACGTCATCGACGCGTGATCACCGATCGGGCTGTTGATGTGCACGCAATCGATATCAGGATCCGCCAGGACGTCACCGTAATCGGTATAGCGTCGCGAAATGTTGAATTGGTCGCCGGTCTCATTGAGTTTCTTTTCGTCACGACGGCAGATCGCAACGACCTCTGCATCCGGGTGTGCTTGATAGATAGGGATGAACTCCGAGCCGAAACCCAAGCCGACCATCGCCATTTTTACTTTATTGCTAGTCATCAATTCTCACTTTTCGGTGCTAGGTGGGGGACGTTGCTGCAGAACGAGGAGTGGCAGACCGGTGTGCGGTGAGCTCATGCTAAGGGCGTCGTTCCTCGCAGTCGGCAGCATTTTGCGTCGAAGTTCATTCTAGATCGCGTGCAGAATGGGGGAATGCATTTCCACGCTGCTTGTATGTGATATTTAACAGCTGGCCGAGAATTCGCGTCTTACAACGGAAGCCGCAGAAAATCAAAATTTCGTGGCGGATTCGATCAACAGGTGCAACTAACTCAGAAGAACGGTGCCGTTGGGTGATCGCAGACTCACCAAATTCGCTGAGAAATACCCATGTCGTTGTTGAACGTTCGACGGTTTTCGCCGCGTGCTTGGCGAGTTTTTCGACCAAACTGGTCGAGGAAATCGGGGGCGTTGGCCGCCGACGGATCGAGGGTTCCTGACGCGGCAGGCCCCGCGGCACTTTTACATGACTCGCAAACCGCTCGATTGAGGCGCTCGTCAAAATCAGAACACCGGCAGCACATCTCGGATGTTTGGTGAAATTGCGTATTTTTGACGACAAAATTTACGGTCGTGGAAACCACGTGTCGCATCGGGTGGCGGTTGACCGCGTCATCGTCATTGACTTTTTGCCGTGTGCCGAACTGCAGGCGGCAATACACTCCTCTTCTCTCCTTTTCTGACTATCAGGATCCCATGATGAAAACGTTCTCGAAACTTCTCTGTGGTTTGGCTGTCTTCGCAACGACCGGTTATGCCTACGCTCAACCTCCCGGTGGACGTGGTCAGGGGGGAGGGCGTGGATTTGACGGTGGCGGTTCGCCGGTGGACCGAATGATGGCGATGGATGCCAACGGTGACGGGCAATTGACGCCCAATGAAGTGACCGACACGCGGATGAAAACGATGTTAAATCGTGCAGACACGAACCAAGACGGCATTGTGACTCGAGCCGAATTGACAACCATGGTGGAACAGTTTGCCGGTGGTGGTAATCGCGGCCGCGGTGGGGAACGCAACGGCGCCGGTGGACCGCCTAATGGTGGACAGGGCGGACCGCCTAACGGAATGATGCGTGGCGGTGCCGAAGGGGGCCCTCCGCCGATTGGTCAAATCATCCCGCCGTTCGTGGCAGAGGAGCTGGGCCTGACCAGTGCGCAGCAAGCGGCGCTCGCGGAATTGCAAGCTGAAGTGGACGCTCGGTTGGCAGCAATCCTGACCGATGAACAACAACAAAAGCTGCAGCAAGGACCCGGCGGTCAGCGCGGTGGACCACCCGGCGGCGGACCCCAAGGGTTTGGTGAACGCGGGAAAGGTCGTCAAGGAAACGGTCGGTAACGGATCGATGCAAAGCGGCGAGACGGGGCCTCGCGAGAGAGCCCCATTTCGCGATGCAAATCCTGCCGATTCCATATTCGCACGTCTTGCACGGATATGCCCAAAGTGAGGATGCCCGTGATGAAAATCGCGGTGGGAGAAAAATCTGCGCCCCGTGAGTGACGTTTTTTTTCGGATACGTCCTTACGAAGGAGCGGTTCCGTCTTGCGCGGAGTCGTCTCTCCTCACACTTCTCTTCTAATGCACGAGGGCGTCTGCGATGCGACCATTCTCCGATCCGTTACGTGATCTTCTCAATCGATTTTCTGCACGAAGGCCTTCGTCGGGAAAGCGACCCAGCCCCCGCGGAAACAAGCGACGTCGACTCCGCGCCGAGACTCTCGAAGTCAGACGATTGTTAGCAGCGGACTTTGACGGGTTTCGGCACAACAGTTTCGACGCCGAAGACGTCAATGATGACGGCGAGGTTTCTGCGGTCGATGCGTTGATGATTATCAATGCGATCAACCGGCGGGACAGCGGCGATGGCGACATGTTCACGGACGTCAACAACGATGGCAAACGCAGTTCGCTCGATGCACTCCGTGTCATCAATCGGCTCAACCGTGGCAACAATCAGTTCGACCAGAACGATTCTCAGCGTGCGCGTGATAACGATTCCTCCGACCTTCCTGAACTGCCATTGGAAGTGCGATCGGTCGACGGAACGGGTAACAATCTCGACGACCCGTTGCTCGGATCGGCCGGGCAACCGTTGTTGCGAGTGGCCGATGCGGACTATGGCGATGGGATTTCATCGCCTGCGGGTGATGATCGACCGAGCACGCGTGAGATCAGCAACGCGCTCTCGGATGTTGTAGGGGAAGAGGTTAAAAACGAACGTGGGTTGACCGCGTTTTTGTATGTTTGGGGCCAGTTCATCGATCACGATCTGAGTTTGAATGAACAAGCCGAAGGAAATGATTCGTTTAACATTGCCGTGCCCGAAGGCGATCCCCTTTTCGATCCCACAGGGAGTGGCGATGTTGAAATCCCGTTGACGCGGTCCACGATTGCGGAGGGGACGGGAACGTCGGAGGACAACCCGGCCCAGCAGATTACGTTGATCACGTCATATATTGACGGGTCGCAGGTCTACGGCAGTGATCAGGCGACGGCCGACCAGCTTCGGACTTTCGTCGGCGGACGTTTGGCGATGACAGACGACGGGTTGTTGCCGCTCGATGAGTTCGGGCAAGTGATCGCCGGTGATATCCGGGCCAGCGAGAACATTGCCCTTGCTGCGGTTCAAATATTGTTCGTGCGCGAACACAATCGATTGGCCGAAGAGATCGCCGCCGATGATCCGAACGCGACGGACGAAGAGATCTATCAGCGGGCGCGGGCGATCGTGATCGCGCAAATCCAAGCGATCACCTACAACGAGTTCTTACCGGCGTTGTTGGGGAACCGGGCGATCGATGATTACGAAGGTTACGATTCCTCGGTCGACCCAAGCATCGCGAATGAGTTCTCCAGCGGTGCGTTCCGGTTCGGCCATAGCACGTTGAACGACGACATTGAGTTCTTCGACAACGAGGGGCGCGCCGTTCGTGATGAAATTGAATTGAAAGACGCGTTCTTTAACCCAACGCTGTTGGAGGAAACGGGGATCGATTCGGTTTTGAAATACGATGCGTCATCGCTCGCTCAAGAGGTCGATCTTGAAGTCGTCGATGGCCTTCGAAACTTCCTATTCGGGCCTCCCGGTGCGGGTGGATTTGATCTCGTGGCATTAAATATCCAGCGGGGGCGTGATCATGGTTTAAACGATTACAACTCAACGCGAGAGGCATATGGTCTCGACGCGGTTGAATCGTTTGACGAAATCACCAGCGATGTCGCCTTGCAAGACAAACTCGCTGAGTTGTATGGCGACGTGAACAACATTGATTTGTGGGTCGGGTTGATGGCGGAGGATCACCTTCGCGGCGCCTCCGTCGGGGAACTCACCAGCACGATCATTGCCGACCAGTTTGAGCGGACTCGCGATGGCGATCGCTTCTACTATGAAAACGTGTTCTCGGGATCCGAGCTCGCGATGCTGAATCGGACCTCGTTGGCGGATGTGATTGAACGCAACACCGACATTGAAGGGTTGCAAGAAAATGTGTTCTTCCTGCAGGCGGAAGTTCGTGGGCAGGTAACCGCGATCGTCGCGAGCCAATCGGCACGTTCAAACGGTCGAGGCGATCGGAATGATTCTCGCGGGAGCCAGCGAGCGGGCGTCGAGGACGTGACGGTCGAACTGCTCAATGAAGACGGGGAAGTGATCGACGTCACCGTCACGGACAGTCGCGGGAACTATCGATTCCGGTCGTTCCCCGAAACGGGCGACTACCAGATTCACGTGCCGTATACCGGTGAAACGTTGGACGTTTTGGTCTCCAGCGGTGACGCACGGATTCGTGGGCTCGATTTCGAATTGGAGATTTAGATCCATAATTTGAGGGACGACTGTGACGTTCGTTCGCGGAAATCGTCCTTTCAAATGGTAAGACGAATCCTCAAACCCATTTGAGGATTCGTCTCTTGTCTCTTTTCTTTGCCAAGTACGGAGGTGGAAAATGTTCCACAAATGGAAACGCGTGGTCGTGGTGATGGGGGTGGTGTCGGTCGCCATGTTAAGCGGTGAGGTCGCGTTGGCTCAGTGCAGCGGTGGCGGCGGAGGTGGTGGCAGAATGCCGTCGGGAAGCCCGTCGACGTTGAATTCGAATTTGGGCTATGCGTCTAATCCTTTGATCCAGTCTTCGGCGAGTTCGTTGGCGATGCAGTATCAACAGCGGGCGCTGCAGGCACAGAGCCAAGCGTATGCGTTGGCATATCAGAACGCGCAGCGGCAACGATTGACGTTGCAACAACGCAACGCGGAGCTCTACGAAACGCGACTGGCCAACGCCGAAGCCAAACGGGCTGCGAGAGCGGAACGGATTGCGGCGCGGTTGCGTGGCCAAGGTCAATCGGCGAGCGACTACATGCTCACGTCGACTTCGATCTCGACCTCTACTTCGGACGTGATTTCGGACGCGACCTCAGCCGAGTGATCGAGGTTCTCTACGTAAGGCTTGTTTGCCCATCGGTTTTCCTGGTTTCCGTGTCGCTCGATCGCCCACGCGACTGAGCCCACGGCGACCATCCGTCTCGGCAGTTTTCAAAACCGGCAGATCATAATGCATGCCACGACCCCGCCGCCCGTTGCGGTTCCTCCGCCATCGCCACCTCGCACCCAGGGGCGCCGCGCGGAGGAACTGCGCGCGGAAGAACTGCGAGCAGAGGAATCGTGCACGCAGGTGCCTGGGACTGCGCCGGAGACGTCAGTGGTTGTGCGAACGGAAGCCTCCGGTGTGCTCGCGCCGCCGGTTGCTCGTGAGCGAGTGAATGCCGTACCGGGGCGCGTCGCGGGCGGCATCGTTCGGCCGGTGAAGGTTCCGCCGGTTCCTGTCACCCGCGGGCCGGTCGTTCACCCATCGACCCGAACCGAGGTTCGTTCGGATCGCGAGGTTCATGAACCTGACGAACGTACCGAATCGACATGGCAGCAGCTATCGGCATTCCTAATCCGCGGATTGGCGCACGTCCATTCTCGGATCGTCAACGCACCGGAATGGATGGTCAGCCTGGTTTTCCATGTGGTCGTGTTGCTCGTGTTGGCATTGATCACGACTTCGTCGGGCGCGGTGGGGCGAATTGTGTTGACGATCGAACAGGGTGATGACGACGTCACCACCGAATTGGCGGAGTTTTCGCTCGATCCGGTCGAGTTTGACGAGGTCGCGGAAGCGGACACGCCTGTTGATACTGACCTGGATGCTGAAATATTCGAAGTCGAAACGCCGGTCAACTTGGCATCGCTAACTCCGACGCTCGAGACGTTTGCACCCGCAGCGAACATGCCATCAACGGAAAAGGCGAGCGAGCCACAAAACATGTTTGCCGGACGCAGCGGCGCGATGAAGCAAAAATTGCTGAAGGCGTCCGGTGGTACTCAGGCGACCGAGGATGCGGTGGCATTGGGACTGGAGTGGTTGCGCCGCAATCAATTGAAGGACGGCAGTTGGAGTCTTTCGGGCCCGTATGCTCACGGGGCACGCAACGAAAACCAAGTGTCGGCGACTGCGATGGCGATGTTGGCGTTCATGGGCGCCGGCAGCACGCATCGCGGCGGGCAATACAGGAAAGTGTTGTGGAAGGCCGTTCGTTGGTTGGTTAAGCAGCAGGACCGACAAGGATTCATGGCCGCGCGGTCGGGTGATCACGAAAAGATGTATTCGCAGGCCCAAGCGATGATCGCGCTGTGTGAGTTATACGCAATGACGGGAGATTCCTGGATTCGTCCCTACGCACAATCCGCGTGTGACTTTGCCTGCGCCGCACAATCTCCCGAAGGCGGTTGGCGATATCGCCCGCGTTTCGATTCCGATACCTCCGTGACGGGATGGTTCTTGGTGGGATTGAAAAGTGGTGAAGCGGCGGGGCTCGATGTGGATCGATATGTCTTTCCTCGCGTTGACGGCTATCTCAACTCTGTCCAGGAAAAGGGGGCCAGCGATTATTACACCGTCGGCTATTCCTACCGGATCGGTGAAGCAGCCTCGCCGTCGATGACGGCCGAAGCGTTGTTGTGCCGTCAGTATCTCGGATGGCATCGCAACATGCCCGGCATGCGAAATGGGCTCGCGTCCTTGAAACAGAACCATCCGATCAATCCGCGTGAACGAGACGTGTACTACTGGTACTACGCGACCCAGGCCCTGCATCACTTTGGAGGGCCGTTGTGGACGCAGTGGAATGACACACTGAAAGTTGAGTTGCCCGCGTCGCAGGATCTCGTCGGCGTTGAACGTGGCAGTTGGGCGCCGCACGGCGACGCGTGGGGAATCTACGCCGGGCGGCTCTACACGACCTGTTTTTCGTTGTATTGCCTCGAGGTGTACTACCGGCACATGCCGATCTACTCGCCGCAGGAAATCGCTGCGGGCGAGGAACTCGACGAGGTATGAGAACCGAAGGCGTTGAGATGAGATGCGAGAAAAGATGAGACACGAGAGAATTCGCCAACGAGCGATCAAGACACCACCGAAAACCGATGACGGCTTCCGCATCACGATGAAGAGACTCCACCATGATCAGTAACGACACGAGACCATCGTTCGCTCCCGTTTCGGATGTCCAGCTTGTGGGCGACGCACGAATGGGGATCGAGTCCGCGTTCGAGGAACTCGTTCGCCGCTATCACTGCAAACTGGTCAACGCGATCCGTTGCCACGTGGCGTGCCGCATGACCGCGGACGACATTGTGCAAGACGCGTGGATCAAGGCGTATCAGAATTTGCATCAATTGCGCGTCGACAGCAACTTCTATTTCTGGTTGCTGCGGATCGCGATGAACTCGCGCCGTCGGTATTTCAACGCGAGTAAAAACTTTTCCCCTGCCGACTGGATGGACCCTCAGTTGCCTCAGATGTGTCAGCCCGAGTCGAGTCAGCCCGACGCGGTCGCCGAATTGCGTGAGGATCGTCAGCGGGTCCGCCGGGCGTTGATGAGACTCGAGGAAGGGCAGCGTCGAATCTTGATGTTGAGGGATTACGAACAACAGGGATATCGAGCGATTTCGAAAACGTTGCGGATCAAAGTCGGCACCGTTCGCAGTCGGCTTCATCGAGCCCGGTCACAACTCCGGCATCAGTTGACGTCGTCATCGTCTTCTTGAGAAAGCGTTCTGGACGATGGGTGCGTGTGATCTCGCGACGTTTGGCGCGCTGGAGATGGTGAACGGGAGACGATTGGGAAACCGTGGAACGCGTCTTTGGAATTGTTCAGCGAAAAATCTCTTCGTGGAGTGACATAGGCGATTGAAAATCGCCCCTATCGGGAAGCCGATTCTTTCGCCCAATGATTTCAAGTTACGGAGATATTCGATGAAACGTCATCAACGCGCCAAACGCAGGCTCATGGTCCAACCGCTCGAGGCTCGTCGAGTGCTCGCCGCGAGCTTGGGGTGGGACGGCCCAGGTCAAGGCAGTGCCGAGTTGACGTATTACATCGCGAATTCGCCCGATTCGTTGACCCAAGAAGAAACCAACGCCGCAATCGAAACGGCGTTGGCGGCTTGGTCCAGCGCCGCGGACATCACGTTCACACCGACCGACCAAAGCGGCTTGCGTGATTCGATCGACATTTCATTTACGAACATCGATGGTGTCGGCGGAACGCTCGCTCAAGCGTACTTTCCCGATGACGTGAACCCCGCGCGTATCGCCGGGGACATTGAGTTCGATCTGGCCGATGCGTGGGAGGTCGGTAACTCGCTCGCCAGCCAAGCGTTTGACCTCGTGTATGTTGCCGTGCATGAAATTGGGCACTCACTCGGTCTCGATCACGCCGATTCGTTGGACAGCGTGCTGGCGCCGTTTGTCTCGCCCAACCAGTTCTTTACGAGCCTGTCCGCGGTCGACGCTGCCGCCGTGCAAGAAGTCTACGCCGCGGCCGAGGTAAGCGTTGTCGATGACTCGCCCGTCGACGACACGCCCATCGATGAAACACCGACGGAAGACACGCCAACAAACGAAGCACCAACTGAGGAAACACCGACCGAGGAAACACCGACGACGGAGACTCCGACGGATGAAACACCGGGAGACGACGACACGGACGATGATCTTCCCGATGAAGAGGACGACCCGTTTCCACGAAGAAGATGGCGGCGCGGTGGCAATTGGCGTCGGTGGGGTGGGCGTCTGGAATCTGCAACGCCTGAGCACAACTATGTGAATCCAACGGACGTCAACGGCGACAACACGACCACGGCCGTGGATGCGTTGATGATCATCAATCAGCTGAACCTCGGGACTACGGGAGGCGAGGACGTCGAGATCGCCGGATTGTGTGACACCAACGGGGACGGTTCGATCACGGCGCTTGACGCACTCACTGTAATCAACGCGCTCAACAGCGGAAGCGACAAGGCGGCGAGTGCCGTGTCAGAGCGCATTGAGGTCCCGGCCGTTTTCGACGACACGCTCGACATCGACGAGGACCAAGTCGACACACCGGTCGATGAAGTCGAAGACATGGAACCGTCAACAGACGAAACAACGGACGATGTTGAAGATAGTGATGACCTAGACGACACCGATGTGATCGATGAGCCATTAGACGAAGCCGACGACACAGACGAAACCGAGGATGACTCAACGGAGGAAATGATCGACGACGGTGGTTTGGTCGACGAAACGGAAGAGGGCGAGACCAGGAAGCGTCCCAATAATTGTTGAAAGTTGAAAGATGGTCTCCCGGAGGGCAGAATCTGCCCTTCGCAATTTTCCAATTTTCGTCGGGTGCAACCG
>NZ_JACHXU010000038.1 GCF_014192335.1 Aporhodopirellula rubra
ATGCAACCCCGCGAGGTCCTACGAGCAAGACTCGCTGCTGGAGACAACTTGTTTGAAACAAAGTAGATATGTCAATGACTGTGCCATTCGTGCCACCCACCAAATGGTTGACTGGGGGTTGTTGAGTGATATGGTGTTGTTGTTTGGTTTGTTCACCGTGGAGACTTCTGATGCCAAGACCGAAGCGAAAAGAGCAGTTTGATAGTGGTGAAATCTGTATTGTGCATGCGATGCAGAGGTGCGTGCGGAGGGCGTATCTTGCGGGGGTCGACGCACAGACGGGCAAAGACTATTCGTTTCGAAAAGAGTGGATCCGACGCCGGATGGAGGCACTCGCATCGGTCTTTGGGATCGATGTGCTCTCGTACGCCATCATGAGCAACCACTTACACGTGATCCTTCGCAATCGGCCTGATGTGGTGGCGAGCTGGAGTAACTCTGAGGTTGCCATTCGATGGCTGCGAGTATTCCCGGGCCGGAGAATGGAAGAGCACTTAGCCGAACCGACCGAGCATGAGGTGAAAGCCTTGGCTGGAAATGCCGAGCGAATCGCTGAGATTCGCCTGCGAATGTCGGATATTTCGTGGTTCATGCGTTCGCTCGCGGAGCCGATCTCTCGATTGGCGAACAAGCAAGACGAGTGTACTGGTCGGTTCTGGGAGGGGCGATTCAAGGCCCAACGGATCGTGGACGAGGCTGGGTTGCTCGCCTGTAGCATGTACGTTGATCTGAACCCTGTGCGGGCTGCGATGACGTCGGATCCCGAGAAGGCTCCGCATACATCAGCATTCGATCGGATTCAGGCGAGCCAGGGAAAGCGGATCGATTCAGCTGCATTTGACCTGAAGCCGGTCCCGACGGCGGAGGCGGCTAAGCAGATTCGCGAAACGCCGATCGAAGAGCTTCAGAAGATGCAGAAGGAGAAGAAGCGTAGTCCGACTGGCAAGCGGATCCGCCGCGATGCGTGGTTGGCGCCACTGACGCTATCGCCGGGCAAGTTATCCAGCGAGGCGGAGGTGAATCGGGACGGGCTGCGAGCGAGCGACAAGGGGTTTCTGCATGTATCGATTCGCGACTATTTGAGGTTGTTGCGGTGGACAGCAAAGCAGGGCATTGAGGGAATTGCTGCTAAGGTCCCAGATTCGCTTGCGAGTTCGTTGACTGATCTTGGGATTGACGCGTCTATGTGGCGAGACTTGGTTTGGCAGTGGCAAAGGTATTTTGGAAAGTCCATCTGTGTTGGCTCGCCAGAGTCGATGCGTCAGGATGCAAAGCGTTGCGGTAAGCATCACCATCAAGGTCAAGCCGCTGCATCCGTCTGCTTTGTTTAGCCTGTATCACGCTATTTAGCTTCCTTTGGTGGATGCCCGAAACTGCTCCACCGGTCTGCGCCCTCGGAGTAGTTTTGGCCCTGAAAACGCGGTATGCGGTCAGGTGAAGGCGTGCCGCCTTTTCGATGGAGACGCTGCGGCAGTCGGACTCTCGGTAGTTTGGTGCGTGGCAGCATTTGGAGGTGTTGGTGGATACCCGAAACTGGTCTACCTGTCTGCGCCCTCAGCGTAGTTTTGGCCCTGGAAACGCGGTATGCGGTCGGGTGAAGGCATGCCGCTTTTCGATGGAGACGCTGCGGCAGTCGGACTCTCGGTAGTTTGATGCGTGGCACCAATTGGAGGTGAGGACGTAATGGTGGTAGGTTGATGCGTGGCACCAATTGGAGGTGGTCAGAAATGCCAGAAGCCAATCACATCGAATGATTCACATCGTCTCGGTGGTTGGTTCTAGCACCAGTCGCCAACAGCACCGAGAAACCACCGAACCCAGAGTGGCAGAATTACCTCTCCACCGACCGCGGAGCGTTCGGCCGCTTGGCTTCTGGGGTGTCTTTGTTTAGCTGTTTTGGTTGAGGAAGCGGCGGATCATGAGGAGGCATGCGTCGATTTGTTCGTCGGTGCCGACGCTGATTCTTAGGCCGTCGCCCCATTCAGGGAATTCCATGTAGCGAACCAGGATTTGGTTTGCTTTTAGGTATTCATAAATCGCTTTGTGTTGGCCGCTCGGGTGTGTGCACCAGACGAAGTTGGCGTGCGAGGGAACGGTTTCGAAACCCATTTCGCCGAGTTCGATGGCCATGCGTTGGCGGGTGACGTTCAGTGCGGCGACTTTCTCCGCCAACCAGTCTTGGCTGTGCATCGCGGCGGTGGCCGCGGCGATAGAAATCATATCGCAGTTGTAGCTGTCTTTGATCTTGGTCAATTCTGCGACGATGTGCGGTTGGGCAACAAGGAATCCGAATCGCAAACCCGCGAGCCCGTAGGATTTGCTCAGCGTTCGCGTCACCATCACGCGTTCGTTTTGCGTTACCAAGTCGAGGCAGTTTTCATTAGCGAAATCCACATACGCTTCATCGACAACCAACGGGCAATCGAGCGAGTCGGCGATCTCTTTGATCTGGGCCGGCGGAACGATCGTGCCGCTGGGGCTGTTCGGATTGGGCAGCAGAACGAGACGCAGGTCCTCACGAGATTCTCCGAACGCCGCGGGCAATTGCCAGTCATCGGCAAACGGGACTTGTTCCCACGAGGCACCTTGGATGTCCGCCAGGGTGCGGTAGAGGATGTAGCTCGGGTAAGGCAATCGAAGCGATTGGCCTTCGCCGACAAATCCACGGACGAGGATCGTCAGAATTTCGTCGCTGCCGTTTCCCGCGAGCACCCATTCGGGGCCAGGCAGCCCGAGTGCGTCGGCGGCGGCACGGCGGAAACTGGTCGCCATCGGGTCGGGGTAGCGGTTAAGCGGTCCCGACGCCGCCGCGGTAATGGCTGCCACAACCGCGGGAGGTGGAGGGAACGGGTTTTCGTTCGTGTTGAGTTTGATGAATTTGCCCGGCGGCGGTTGCTCACCCGGGGCGTATGGTTTCATCGCGGCGAGAGCGGGGCGAAATTGCAATGGGGAGGGGGATGGCAAAGGAGTGTGTGCGGCAGGAGGAATGGAAACAGGAATACAACACATGCCGCAGTGTGGCGGCACCTTCACTTCATTAACAGGCTTCACGTCTTCACCGCGAAGCACGCGTCGCGAACAACTCGAAACGGCCTCAGTAATTCAAAGCAACGTCGCGGTGGAAATCACCGATGGCGGCACCTCGCCTCGCTCACGCATCGCCTCGTTTGCGCAACGAGTCGTTCGAAATGCGGTCTCGCGAATTGCCGTTGATTGGGTCGCCGTTCGCCGAGTTACCGCAAACGGAGTCGGCCGCGATTGATTATTCGCTTTGTCGGTGCCTTTCCGGTCGATCTTCTGCGGCATCGATTGGTAAGACGTTAGACTTCGTAACGCTCGCCGATGCCCAGCACAACGGGTTTGGTTGGCGTGTGTTCGCGGACTTTTCGAGCCCATGAATTCGGGTTTTGTTCGATCGGTGGCCACGTGCCATAATGAGCGGGCAGGGTGACGCGAGGTTCGATCGCCCGGATGGCTTGGATCGAATCGTCGAAGCCCATCGTGTACAAGTCGCCGATGGGAAGGATCGCGACGTCGACGCCGTGCGCGTAGTATCGCATGTCGCTGAAGTAAGCCGTGTCGCACGCGAAGTAAACGCTCTGTTTTCCAGCCGATAAGACAAAGCCGACAGGGTTTCCGCCGTAGCTGCCGTCGGGCAAGCTGCTCGAATGAAGCGCTGGCACCATTTTTAGGTTGCCGAACGGGAGTTGGATCTGGCCGCCGGTGTTCATCGCAATCGGCTCGGGCAAGTCGTCTTTGCCGAACCCTTTGCCCGAAAACCACTGTGCGATTTCAAAGTTCGCGACGATCGGACATTGGTTGCGTCGAGCAATCGCTTCGGCATCCGCGATGTGATCGAAGTGTCCGTGTGAAACGAGAACGTGGGAGATTGATTCGAGTGCGTCGACCGTAGTTTCAGCGGCTGGGTTGTCGCTCAAAAACGGATCGAGAATGATTCGGTAGGAGTCGACTTCGATTAACCAGGTTGCGTGGGATAGCCACGTCAGTGCGATACTCAAGGGATCTCTCCGGATGCTCCACAGGAACGGAATGCGCGAGGCTCGGGCGTTTGAGCCGTCGAGCGAGTATCGTGACGCATTGGCTCAAATATTCCAAGGCGGTTGTGCCTGCGTCCGTTCCGTCCACGGAGTCACGCGACTGCCTATTGCGGCCCGTAATTACCCGCGTTTTACGTGTGGAGCGGGATTCGGCTCGTTTGCTGCATTCGTTCGCGTCAATTTGCCTCATTGTCACCGCGAGCGAGTTTGGCTACGAGTCGCGGGTGGGCGTTTCGGTGCGCCCAAGTTCTCGATTTGGCCTGCATCGATGATGAGAGAGGCGTGCTATGCGTTGCGTCGCGCGACGACCGCGTCGCTGAGGTCTTGCAGGATCAGGACGGTTTCGTCCCAGCCGATGCAAGCGTCCGTGACACTCTTGCCGCGGACCAAGTCACCTTTGCCGAGGCTCTGGTTACCTTCGACGAGATTGCTCTCGACCATCACGCCCATGATCCGCGAATCCCCTTCGCTGACTTGGCTGCAGATGTCACGACAAACGTAGCGTTGTCGCGTGTGTTTCTTGCGACTGTTCGCGTGGCTGGTGTCGATCATGATCCGCGACGGCAGGTTCGCTTTGGTGAGCAGTTCGGACGCTGAATCGATGCTGGCGGCGTCGTAGTTCGTGTGAGCTCCACCACGCAAGATAACATGGCAATCGCTATTACCCGTCGTTGCGAAGATCGCCGAAGTGCCTTCCTTGGTGACCGAAAGGAAATGGTGTGAACGTTGAGCGGAGCAAATTGCGTCGACCGCGATTTGCACGTTGCCGCTGGTTCCGTTCTTGAAACCAACTGGGCATGACAGGCCGGATGACAATTCGCGGTGGCCCTGGCTCTCGGTCGTGCGGGCACCGATGGCCCCCCAACCGACGAGATCGGCGATGTACTGCGGGCTGATCAGATCCAGGAATTCGGTTCCCGTTGGCAGTCCCATGGCGTTGATGTCACGGAGCAGGCCCCGGGCGGTTCGCAGTCCGCGATTGATTTCGAAACTGTCGTCGAGGCCGGGGTCGTTGATCAAACCTTTCCAGCCGACGGTGGTGCGAGGTTTTTCGAAATAGACCCGCATCACGATCAATAGATTGTCCGCGTGTTTCTGCTGCTCGGCGGCGAGCAGTGTCGCGTATTCGATCGCCGCTTCCGGGTCATGGATCGAGCACGGGCCGACGACCACAACGAGCCGGTCGTCTTCTTCATCGAGAACGCGTTTGATGCCAGCGCGGGCGGCGGCGACGGTTTCGGCGACCTCGGGTGTCGCTGGGATCTCCCCCATCAGTTCTCGCGGCGGCATTAGCGGCTTCATCTCGCGGATTCGGAGGTCGTCAGTAGCCGGAGATTGAGTCTTTTCGGTCATCGCGTTGTCTGCGAGGAATTGCGGATGGGGGGAACAATATTCTCGACTATCGTTGATCAACGTAAAAAAACAACCGGGCAGGAGTTACGGAGAAACAAAAAAATGCCCCGCTGTTGAGGGATGAACTGTGGTTAATCCCACCCCAACGCTTTTTTGCGGGGCGATCTCGTGCCGGACGTTTACTTCGTTTCGGATATTTAGCGATGATGGTCGAATCGATTACGTAAGTAAAAACACACTGACGTCGATGAGGAGGCCGAGGTTCGCGTTCGGGCGGAGCGTTTGAGTGATGACGCGAGCCAGTCGCTCTCAAAATCGGATCAGAAAGCGATCAGCAGCGTGCGGGAATCGGGTACGATTAGACATCTTGCGAGGGACCCTTGTCGCGTGGTCTCCTTTCGAGTCCAGCCAGGCGATGTTTTTCGCATGCCCTCCCTCACCAACCGATTTGCAGTAGGCCCGAACCCCAGCCGCACGACGAACCAATCGGCCAACGTCGATCCTGCCCGCCGACAAATCCCCCCCCCAACGCCCAACTCCAACCCGACGACAAAGTGCCCGTAGACAACGTGCCCCAAGCCGCCGATTTCTCCGATCAGCTCCGCAGGACGCTCGATCAACTGCGCAGCCGATTGTTGGCTGATCGTGGTGAGGATGCCCATTGGACGGGTGAGTTGTCGGCGTCGGCGTTAAGTACCGCGACCGCGATCAGTGCGTTGTCCATCGCGTGCGAGCAGATGCCCAGTGGCGATCGGCGCGAACGTTATCTCGATCTGATTCGCCGTGGGGCCGAGTGGCTCAAGGAACAGCAGAATGACGACGGGGGATTTGGTGATACCAATCGAAGCCATTCCAACATCGCGACCAGCTATCTGGTGTTGGCGGCGGAGACGTTGGCTCGACGTGTTGACGCGTTTTGGACGCCGCAAGTCAACACGGTTTTGTTGGCTGATTCGGCGCAGCCGATTGGTACTCGCCAATCTTCGGAGCCGTCCGAGTCGTCCGAGGAAGTTGTCTGTGAACGTCTTCTTCGGTTGCAGCGATATCTCGAGGCCGCCGGAGGGATTTCCGCATTGCGCAAGCGTTATGGGAAAGACAAAACGTTTGTTGTTCCTATTTTGAACAACCTTGCGATTGCGGGGTTGGTGCCGTGGTCGGAGGTCTCTGCGTTGCCGTTTGAAGCCGCGGTGTTTCCTCAGTCGATGTATCGATATCTCGGCATGCCCGTGGTCAGCTATGCGGTGCCAGCGCTCGTCGCAATCGGGCAGGCGAAGTTTCTTCGGTCGGGATGTTTGCCGCCTTGGTCGTGGGTGCGACGGGCATCGATCAATCCGACGCTCGCGGTGCTCGAGAGGATGCAGCCTGACAGTGGTGGGTATCTCGAGGCCACACCGTTGACGGCGTTCGTCGTGATGTCTTTGGTGGATGCGACGGCAACACACTCGCTCGAACTGGGCGCGTCACCGAAAGCACGCAGTGTGGCGGACGAACGCAGACGCCGTGTGATTGAGAGCGGCTTACAGTTTCTCGAAGAATCGATCACACCGGAAGGAAGTTGGCCGATCGACACCAACCTCGCGACGTGGGTGACGTCACTGTCGGTCGCGGCAATGACGAATGATCCCGCGGATCAGCGGGAGTGGGCCAGCGAGCCGATGGTGGATTGGATTTTGTCGTGTCAGCACACTCGGCGGCATCCCTTCACGGGAGCCGACCCGGGCGGCTGGGGGTGGACGGATTTATCAGGCGCGGTCCCCGACGCCGACGACACTCCGGGAGCGATGGTGGCGCTATCGAATCTGCGTGAGCATGTTACTGTTCAGCAACGCGAGCGAATCGACGGTGCGGTTCTCGACGGAAAAGAATGGCTGCTCGGGCTGCAGAATCGCGACGGAGGTTGGCCAACGTTTTGTCGTGGTTGGGGGAAGCTGCCGTTTGACCGCAGCAGCACTGATCTGACCGCTCACGCCATCCGGGCTCTGAAACAGTTGCCCGATTGTCCAAAAAGCGATGCCGCGATCACACAGGGGCTGACGTTTCTGCGGAAGTCACAACGTTCGGACGGATCGTGGGTTCCGTTGTGGTTCGGTAATCAGGATCGTAAAGAAGAAGACAACCCGATCTACGGCACCGCCAAGGTGTTGGTGGACATTCACCCGCGGTTCGATAAAAACGCGGTCGTCAAAGGTGTGCAATACCTGCTGAAAACCCAGAACCACGACGGTGGTTGGGGCGGTGGCGAGTCGGTGACCCGGTTTTGGGCGGCAGGAAATGCGGCGAAAACAAACGCAAACTCAGCTTTGCTGCCGATGCCCGCGAGACAAACGGTTTCGAGCGGTGTTGAAAACGGTATGACCTTGCAAGTATCGGACACGTCAGGTGAATTCACGTCCGAGACAGCCACGCTTTCGTCGATCGAATCTCGCGTTGAGGGATCGTCTGGCGAATCGGCGGTGGACGATTCCGTTGTCAGTTCGGTGGAGGAAACGGCTCTCGCGGTCGAGGCGCTCGCGAGTTTGTGGGAGCGTTTGAACACCACCGAATTTGCTGGAATTTGCGATCTTGTTCCCGGGGGGCCTTCCCTGACTCTCCGTACCCAAGACGCTATACTGTCCGGCTCGCAGTGGCTGATTCGTGCCGCTTGTGCCGGGCAACTCGACGTGGCGTGGCCGATCGGATTCTATTTCGCCAAGCTGTGGTACCACGAACGCCTCTATCCATTGATCTTCACGACGGCCGCCCTGGGCCGCGTTGCCGGTTTGGATGACACCATTTCCCGACCCGAGACGACTCTCCCTAGGTAAACATTTTGTCGACCGGACTCCCCCCGACGCGTACTGAATCGAATCGCAATCGCGCGACCCGAAACAACCGCCGCAACACCAGTCATCTCAAAGACGTGCCGGAAACGCTCGCGATGCGAGAGAGTTTGCGGGACCGTTGTCGTGAGGTCGCCGATCGGCTCGATCATGACAATCCGTTGACCAAAGATGAGATGGAGCAAGTCGCACGGCGAATGCTCGAAGAGGCGGATCTGCCCGAGGGTTTGCTCGGTTGGACGATGGTCAACATCAGCAGCGCGTTTTGGCGAAATCAGCTTTCAGCCGTTCCGCCTGAACGACGCCTGTTCCTTTTGCCACATTGCCTCAAGCACGCCGAAGGTTGCCCGGCGGACTACGACCAGTTCGGGATGAACTGTAAGCAATGTGGTGCGTGTAGCATTGCGGATTTCCGCAGCGTCGCCGAAGAAATGGGCTATCGCGTTCTTGTCGCGGAAGGATCGCCTGTTGTTTTGAAAATCATTGTTGGCGGTTACGTCGATGCCGTCGTCGGCGTGGCGTGTTTGAACGTGCTGGAAAAGGCGATTGATAAGGTGCTTCTTGCGGGAATCCCTTGCATGGCCGTGCCGCTGTTGTCGAGCGATTGCCGAAACACAAAAGTCGACGAGTCGTGGGTTGAGGAGATGATCCGAACGCCTTACGTTCCCGCCGCAACGCAAACCCGCAGTTACGTGCACTTGATGCGAGCAGCCGGTGGGCTGTTCGGGCGTGAAAGCCTCCATCGTCTCGCACCTCCGATGCGTGGAATCGGATTGCCGGATCCCGAGTCGCCTTTGATCGCCGCGTCACGCCGCACATCGTTATCGGTCGAAGGCGGTGTTGAAGGCGCGGTCGAGCGTCTCAACGGTGAGGTTGCCGAGCATGTGGATGATGCAATCCGTCCGGAGCATCTCGAAGGCGTTGACCCGATCGCGGCCACGGAAGCGATCGCGTACGACTTTCTCGCCCGTGGTGGCAAGCACTCGCGCCCTTTTATCACCTTGGCCGCCTACGACGCGATGACTGGTGGCGACGCGACGTGTGGCGACGGCGAAGCGATGACCGCGGCGATCCCCGACGCCGTCCGACGTGCTGCGCTCAGTATCGAAACGTTCCACAAGGCGAGTCTTGTTCACGACGACATTGAGGACAACGACGCCTACCGTTATGGCCAGCCGGCGGTTCATCATCGGTTTGGTGTCGCTTCGGCGATCAACGTCGGCGACTATCTGATCGGACTCGGTTATCGCTTGCTCAGTCGCGGAATGGTTGGCGACGAGGTTGACGCATCGACGCGAGTGGACCTGCTCGATTCACTCGCCGCCGCTCACGTTCGGTTGTCCGAAGGGCAAGGGGCGGAGTTGCTGTGGCGGGATGCGAAAGATCGACGTCTGCAACCGATTGATGCTCTGAAGATTTACGCGTTGAAGACGTCCCCGGCGTTCGAGGCGGCATTGTACAGCGGCGTGCGAATGGCGGGCGACGCTGAGCAACTCGTCGAGCCGATTCGTAAGTTCTCTCGCAATCTCGGTGTCGCGTTCCAGATCATCAACGACCTCAACGACTGGATCGGTGACGACTCGAATAAACTGAGTGCCGGGGCCGATGTGATCGCGGGACGGCCGACGTTGCTGTGGGCGCTCGCGTTGCAGCATCTCGATACAGAGGATCAGGAAACATTATTGCAGATCGCGTCGGACGACTGTGCGATTCCCGCCAGCGAACGGTTGTCGATCGCCGGACGTCTGTATCGCAAGGCGGGTGTGTTCGACATGTCGTTGCAGTTGGTCGACAAGCACCAGGCTCGGGCGGAACAGGTTGCCGATGAATTGGAGTCCGAACCCCTTCGCCGGTTGTTCTACTTCCTTGTCGACACGGTCCTCGAACGCCCCGAAATGCCGACGCCGAACACGATCCAATTGTCGATCGCGGCGCCGGTTGCCTAGCGAATCGACGACCGAGACATCCTTTCCCTTTGACGCAAATCCCGCCTCATCGATCCTGAGTTTGACGAAACGCCATACGCACAGGCGTGGCGTTGAGCCGGCTCCGGATCTCCCACCAGCCCGCAAGTCATCATGTCCGATAAAACCATCTCGGCGGCTGAGCCTCAAAGCGGTCGCCATCAAGTCAACATCGCTTCCTTGCTTGCGGAGTTTTACGCGTCGACGTCGACGTTGGCGACGTTTGATGAGGTGACCGAGTGCCCGCCCATCTATGGCCAGTTGCTCGATCATCACAGCCACATGACGGTGACGGTGGAAGCGTTTCACAAAGACGAAGTTGATGTGGTGGTGCACCGGAGTCGTAGCGTTTTGGATGACGGCGAATCGGTTTGGCAGAACGATCCGCTGTTGAAAACGGACGCTCGGTTGGCGATCGCGGAACGAACGGTCACGTATTCACGAGAGATCACACTCGTGACGCATAACACGGGTAAAGTCGTCCAGTACGGACTGGTTCGTTTGGATCCGTCGACGTTGGGACGAGAAGTGTGGTTGGAGATCGCCAGCGGAGAGATTCCGCTCGGCCGCGTTCTGATTAAGCACAACGTGTTGCGATCCGTCGAACGTTATCAGTTGTGGAAAGTCACGCCCGGCGTTGCGTTGGCGTCACTCCTGAAAACCGATCCCGGCGAAACCGTCTATGGACGTACGGCACTGATTCGGTGCAACGATCAGCCGGCCATCGAACTGATCGAGATCGTCCGATAGGGACGTTCAGTGTCGCGACCGTTGCCGCGTGTGCGAGCGTGGTTGCGGCGTCGAAAACGCGGGGTTTACGCAACTTGCGTCGCGGTCATTGGAGTGCGTCAGCGAAGTGAAACGGCGCCCCAAATCAGGCCGATCATCACCGACGCGTAAGCTGCGAACGGGAACGCTCTGATACGCAAGTGCAACGCGATTGCGCCGCCGAGATACGCGGTCAGCATGACAGCACCGATCATGGCGGTCGCCGGAAGGACGAACAACACCGAGGCGGAAATTTCCAGTGCCGCGGCCCCGTTCCGTAGCGAATCGGGCATCCCGAGTTGTTGATTCCACTTCGCGTTCATCGCGGGCAAGTTCAGCAGTTTTACCACTGCGCTCGCGATCGCCATCATCGCGATTAGCGTTGTCACGAGCCACGCGAATGCTTGGGTGACGAGAAGATCGTTCATCGGGGGAAGATCCTCTCAATGCGAGAACTTGCTGGCATCGAGCGAAGAGTGCTCGCTCGAGAAAATATCGTTACGGTTTGAGTGTGCGTGCTCGGCGTGTTGACCGCAAGGCCACTGGCTAAGACGCTGGCGTTTGAATCGCCGCGAAGTGTTGTTGCACCTTTTCCCGGGTGGGCTGTTTGATCACGCCTTGTTCGGTCACGATCGCCGTAACGAGTTCCGCGGGGGTGACATCGAACGCCGGGTTAATCACAGAGGCCTCGCGGGGAACCGCCATCCGGCCTTTTGTATGGACGTTCGAATCGGCTCCGAGCGTGTATCGCATCTCGTCTTCGCTGCGCTGCTCGATTGGGATGAGGTCGCCCGACTCAAGTTCGAGGTCAAACGTGTTGGTGGGTGCGACGACGTAAAACGGCACGTCGTGATATCTCGCCAAAACCGCCAGCGGGTAGGTTCCGATCTTGTTGGCGACGTCGCCGTTTTCTGCAATCCGGTCGGAGCCGACGATCACGGCGTCGATGAGTCCTCGTTGCATCAGGCTGCCCGCCATCGAGTCGGTGCAAACGGTCACGGGGACGCCCGCCTGGGAAAGCTCCCACGCGGTCAGGCGTGAACCCTGCATCAACGGTCGCGTTTCGTCAGCGAAGACGTTGAGCGTGTGACCCTTTTCGTGCAAATAGTAAATCGGTGAAAGCGCCGTGCCGTATTCTGCCGTCGCGAGCCCTCCGGCATTGCAGTGTGTCAGCACGGTTTGGCAATCGCCGAGCAGCGTGGCGCCATGTTTGCCCATCGCACGACACATGCTGCGATCCTCATTATGAATCGCAGTCGCTTCGTCGATGAGTCGTCGCGGCAGATCGCCGATCGTTTCATCAGTCGACGCCTCAACGAGGCCACGCATCCGGTCCAGCGCCCAAAACAGGTTGACGGCCGTCGGGCGGCTGGTTGCGAGGTATTCGATCGCGTCGTAATAACACCGGCGAACGTTCTCAGGACTCGCCGACGAATCGACTGGCGCAAGCGTCACGCCATACGCGGCGGCGATGCCGATCGCGGGTGCACCTCGCACGACGAGCCGCACGATCGCGTCGTGTAGTTCCGGTAGGCTTTCGCAAACCAATCGTTCCAGCTCCGCCGGGATTCGCGTTTGGTCGAGCAGGTCGACCGCCGCCGGAGTGTCTCCAGTGGCGGCTCGGTAGCGAATCGTTTCGGCGTCAGCGGTCATTAGATATCTTCTGCGGAAGGAACTCCGAATCCTTCGCGGTACTGACGGGTCAGCATCGTGTTGGCTTCGTCGTTGCCGAGGTATCGTTCGGTTTGGGGATCAAACGTGAGTTGCGGGCCGAGTGACAGCATGTCTACGTCGGGATTAACTCCGTTGTCACGTAGGTGTTGAAGTGTTCGTTTGAGAGTGGCGGCATCGTCATCACGTGACGCAAACTTCTCAACCGCAGCGGAAATTTCATCCGGCGTCGCCCGGTTCTCTTGGCCCAGATAATAGGACGTGTTTCCGTGGTGGGCAATCGAGGCGGATAAGTGTCCGCAGCGGGCGTCGGCCGTCAAGATCGACGCGTCGCGGTCAACGACAGCATCGATGAAATTGCTCATGTGGAGATTATTGAGGGTGCCGTTCTCTCTTGAATTATGTGTGAAGGATCGGATTTCCTTCTTGTTCAAATCAAATGCACGGCATGTCTCGTAGCTCGGACCCTGGATGACATATCCCTCGGTACCGTAGAACACCACCCCGATTTTGTTGCCTCGGGTTGAGCCGAACAATTCGTTCAATTCCTTGTCGGCTGAATCGTTGACGCCCAAGCCGCGGGTTTCGAAAACGATCGTCTTGTCGCCATAGTCGTAAATGCTGACTTGGGTGTTTGCTGTGTCACCGGCGTCGACATAGTTCGGATCTTTTCGCTCCGCTTGATATCCTAAACGTCCCGCGTAGGTGAGAATCGAGTTTGGGTGGCGATCGAGGCCGAGTCCCCATCGGGCGACATCGGTTTGGTGAGGCCCCTGGTTTCCGGAGTCACCGTTACCGTAGTGACGCTGCCAATGCCAGTCGTAGTGGAATTTTTGGCGGGTGACTTTCGGGTCCGTATAGCTGGCCGGGCCGCTCCACAAATTGAAGTCGATGCTGTCTGGGATGGAGTAATCACCGATCGGTCCGATCGATTTGCGGCGTTTGTAGCACAACCCGCGAGCCAAATTGACCTCACCGATGCCACCATCGGCGATGAATTTCATCGCGTCGATGCACGCGAGGCTACTGCGACACTGGGTGCCGGTTTGGAACATCCGCCCGTATTTCTTCGCGGCGGCGACCAGGGCTCGGCCTTCGTGAACGTTATGGCTAATCGGTTTTTCGATATAGACGTCTTTGCCCGCCTGCATCGCCCAGACGCCGATCATCGCATGCCAGTGATTCGGAGTCGCGCATGTAACGATTTGGATATCGTCCGCGTCCAAAATTTCACGGACATCGCGAACTACGCGGGGACGCGAGCCTTGCATCTCTTCGACTTTATCGGCCTGTTTTTCACCCACTTTCGAGTCCACGTCGACCAGCACACGAATCACCGTTCGCGGGTCGTTATGGAAACCGCCGACGTGTGACATTCCCCGGCTGTTGACACCGCAAACGGCAACGCCGAGTGGCTCGCTGGGTTGGCCGGACGTAGCCGCCGATGCACTGGAATGAACGCCCAGGGCAAGCCCGGCGGAAAGCGTCGCAGCAGATGTTGAAAAATCGCGTCGGTTCAGACGTTTCATCGAATTGTCTCGCAGGAAGGAAATGCGCGGAGGTGGGAAACGGGACCGCTGTATTATGCACACCGGCGACCCCAACGCCAGTGTTTCAGGTCGCCGCTAACGCCGAACTGAGCCACCAAAATTGGAGCAATTGTCCGATGGTATGAGTTTCTAGGCTCGGTAGGATCAATTCTGTTGTGGGATACCCGCCCTGGCGTAGAGATTCCCGAGATCTTTCGATCGCGGCCTGCATTCGATCCGGAATGACCGGTATCGCGGGAGCGGCGTTCTTCTTCCTTTTTCGCCTCTTTTCGACTTTTGCGTCGTCGCAGGAAGTTTCGTCGGGCAGCGATCGCTCTTTGGGATGCCCGTTCTCGATTTCGATTTGATCGGTCCGCACGGTCTCGACGATCAGTTGAGTGATCGCAATATCGCAGGTTAGGTTGTTGGTCCACGCGGAACCTGACTGTAATTCGGTCGACGTGCGAGTTCCCGTCGAGTGCCGCTTCCACGATTGATGCCACTTGCCGAGACCCGCGATTGCGGGATTCCAGTGCACCAACATGTGGTCGCGGATTGCTCGGTCGCATGCTAGCGAGTTCTGAATCGCGACGGACTGAATAACTATGTTTTCGTCTGCGGCGGATTGAACGAAGTGGTCGTTCATCGCCGCAGCGCCGAGCAGGAACTGAATGCAATCCAGTCCGAGAAACGCGGCGGGCAATAGTGTCGCCGCGGAATAGATTCCAAAGGGGCCACCCATGATCTCGCGAGACGGGAAGATTTCGGAGCATCCGATCTCTTCGGCGAGTTCACGCACCGGTCCGGTGTCGTTAGCAACGGGCGTGATCAGTTTCGGAGCCCATCTCGCGTGTTGATCCCCGAGAGACTCGGCGAGCTGGTTTGCGAACAAACGTAAGCCCATCGCCGTGGTAGCCGACACTTCGGGATCGTTACCGAGAGCGTCGACGGCGATGACCGCGTACCGATCTTTGGGGCCGGGCGTGTCCGATTCGCTCAACACGTTGTCTTGGTTCAATCGTCGCAGCAGACCTTCGACAGCATCGTTGTCGATACCACTGGTGCTGAAGTAGGTGCGTGGCTTGCTGCCTCGGGCTGCTCGAGGTAATTCGTTGTGATACGGTTCGCAACACGCTTGCATCAGCGCGGCGGGGCCGATCAACGCTGAGGGGGCACCGATCACGCCGACCGCATCGAGGTGATCATGCAATCGGTTAGCGACACGAAATACTCGACCCAATTCAGACTTCTCACGCAGCGCTTCGTACTCGATCAACAGTCGTTCGGGGCGATTGAACTCCGGTCGCACGCCGGTGCCGGAATGATTTAGCAAAGCCTCTCGGCGGTCTTTCAAAGGCTCGATTTGAGCGTCAAACTGCTCGGCGGTGACGCCGCGTGAATTATCGCCTAGGTTCGTCGCCAACGCACCCGCCGGGTTATAACGCAGCAGGCTCATTCGCGATCTCTCTTGCGGTCAGGGGGATGTTGGTCGAGAATCGGGAACACGCGTGCAAAATTGTGCCAGGAATGTTCGGGCCGTCTCGATAGGGAATCTCGTTAAGACAACGTCTTTTGCGGAGACGATTGCCCAGATGATGCCACGTCAACGACTCGGCCGGAAGTGGCACTCTCGCCGTCTACCTTTCATACGACCACGGGGCCGCCCCGAACTATATGTTGGAACTCATTTCCTCTTATTCGACGCTCGCCATTTTGGCCGCCGCGGCGGTCCATGTGCTCGCCTTCGTCGTCCTGACACTATGGGCGAAATCGGATCGCAAACGGATCGCCCAAACGCTCGAGCGATTCACGGCCGGGTTGCCGCATCGCAGTCGCATGGATTTCCATGTCCATTTGTCGGATCAGATCGACGCGTTCTTGGCAGACATTGGTGACGTGATGGCGCAGCCATACAACAGTCCCGATCGCGTACGATTGGCCGATCGCATTCGCATCATTGACGAGCGTCGTGATTACCTGCACTCGCTCCGGTTTGAAACCGCGTGGAACGTCGCCCGCACGATGATTGAGGCTTATCCGCTCGCAGGGGTATTAGGCACGATCCTCGCGATCGGTTCCGCACTCGCTGCCGATGATCAGGCGTCCGTGAATATCATCGTGACGCGTTTCGGCGACGCGATCTGGAGCACGTTCGCTGGATTGTCCGCCGCGATCGTGCTGATGCTGATCGGCAGTGTGGTGGAACCGGGGTTCGCGAGGTTGTCGGAAAACCGATTGGGCGTCCGTGAGATGGCGTCCAAGGTGAAACGCGAGTTGTCGATCAACGAGCAGTCCGGCAACGGACCGTCCGATAACGAACAGCGAGGTGACGAACCGACTGCCAACGAAATCAAATCATCGGATCCGTCGAATCCTAACACGTCGAGCGACCAACCCACGGATGCTTCCGCGTGAACGACGGCGCCGCTCATACACCGACACCGCATCCAACGCCGAACCAGTCGTCGGGCGACGTCCGGCTTGCCAAGACGTGGTGGTCTCGCCGCACGCGCTTTCAATTGACGCCGTTGATGGATTTGTTGTTGATCATCGTCTTCGCTCAGTTTCTCGATGTGCGTGAAGCGTCGCAGCATCAGACTGCGTCTTTGGAGGCCGAGCGTGAAAAACTGACGTATCAGATCGCACGCGAACGTAGCGAGTTGACCGGGATCCGCGAAGCGTTGCAGTCTCAACGACGCCAGCTCGAACAGCAGCGAGACCAAGCCCGGGCGGCTCGTGACGAAGCGGTCAGCCAGACCGACATGCGGCTAGCTGAAATGAATCTCGCGATGAGCCAATTGAAGCAATGGTTCTCGCTCGACGAAAAGGAAATCGCGGGGGCGGAGTCGTTTCGCGGTGCGGATGTCTCTGAAGAAACAATGGTTGACCCTGTCTCAGGCGAGGTCGTTTCAAACGATCCCGTTTCCAGTGCGATCGCACGGGCCAGTCGACTCGGGCAAGCCGATCCGGATGAAGTGGTGCGGTTTTTGATCGGCCACGCCGAGTTGCTCAAGCGCGCCGAAATTTGGACCGTCCACGCCACCGACAACGGCAGCATCGTGATCATGGCGGGGGAACGTCGCGAAACGTTCCGGCTGGAATCGCGGTCCCAGTCGCAGCGTACTGACGAGGTCGCCGACCGATTGTTCGCCGCGTACAAGCAATTGCCGCAGCCCAAAGGTTTGGTGATTCTGTTAATATCGTATTCACCTCAAAGTGTCGCGGGGGTCTATCAGCCGCTCGTCGATGCACTGCCGCACACGCTCGAACGTCTTCGAGCGGACACACCCGAAACGCGGTTCGAATACACCGTCCTCGGTCCGTCGCCTGATCCTAATTGACATCCCATCGTTCACCCTCATCTAAGACAGGCTAATCATGCGTAAACGAGTTCCGGTCGTCATCGGTGGCGGAATCGCGTTATTAATCGCGAGCCAGTATCTGAATTTCGGTCTCGGGTTTCGTGACGGCACCGGCAGCGATCCGGAGGGCCAGGTTTCAATCGCACCGAGCGTGTCGCGTCCGAGCGAGACGTCCAGTGACGCCGATCCAGACGACGAATCGTTGGCCGAAGATATTGCTATTGAAGAAAGCGGTTTGGATAGTGATGCGGCGATGCGAGAGGCGGCGTCGGAATTGGAACTCACGCCCGTCATCCCGGTGCTTCCTTCAGTCGTGGATATCTTGATCGACGGCAATCAGTATTTGGTTCAAACCGAGGCGGGCGAGTCGGAACGCGAGGCAATGAGTATCGAGCAAATTATCGCTTTCGCCGGAACGGTTGAAGGCGAACCGAGCGGTATCGTCGTGCGTGTCGCTCGCACACCCAACGCGGTCGCCTCGGCAGAAGCCGCTGTTATGAAAAGACTACGTGAAGCCGGATTGATGGACGATCAAATCGACGCCCGCCGACAGCTCGTCGAGTTGCCCTAACGACGCGTAGCCGTTTCAAAACAGTGCGCACTTAGGATGCGAAGCGAACATTTGGGCGATTTGCGTTATTAAATGGGCAGCGACCTTGTCCACATTCGTCACACGCGCCGATGTTTTGCACGCGCGGTGCAGACTGCGAAACCTGTGATTGTAAAATCATTGACTGCGGAAACGGTGTGCAGTTGAACACGGACGTGGGGCGGGATGGCGTACAACGCGGTCGCAGGTATGCCGGTTTCCTGCGGCAGAGGCCGTCGTCGCCGTTTCGTTGGAAACACTGGTGCGCCTGATTTGATTACATTGTCATTCGCACGCGAGATGCCCCCGGTGTGAACGACGCCCGGGACTCGCGCTGAATCACTTGCTTTACAACGTTTGCCCTCTCCCCAATTCCCTACCACAGAGCAACATGAAATCAAACCATCTGCAAACTATCTGGAAACGCTCGCGCCAAACTTTCCGTCACGTGTTGTTGGGATGTCTCGCCGCGTCCTTGAGTTTCGCGATTCTCGTAAACGCGTCCGCTGACGATCGGCTCGTGATCGAACCGGCTGAAGGCACCGCCAACGGAAAACATATTGTGTTGATCTCCGGCGACGAAGAATATCGTTCGGAAGAGTCGTGTCCGATGTTCGCTAAGATTCTCAGTCAACGATTCGGGTTCAAGTGTACGGTGCTGTTTGCGATTGATCGCGAGACCGGAGTGATCAACCCGTACGAACCCAGTAATATTCCTGGTATGGACACGCTCGCGGACGCGGACCTGTGCGTCCTGACGACACGATTTCGAATGCTTCCTGATGAGCAGATGAAACCGTTTCTCGATTACTTGAAAGCGGGTAAACCGTTGGTAGCGTATCGCACGGCGACGCACGCGTTCAAAGGTGGCAAATATGGCGGTATCGAATGGAAGAATTTCGGGATTAACGTGCTCGGCGAGAACTGGCACAGCCACCATGGCAAGCATAAGGTTGAAGGCGCTCGCGGTTTGATCGTTCGTGAAAATGCGGAACACCCGATCCTTAACGGCGTCAAAGACGTTTACACGCCGAGTGATGTTTACGGTGTCGTGCATCTCGACGAAGACGAGGCAACCGTATTGCTGCGTGGTCAGGTTCTGCAACTTCTTGATCCCGCCTCGCCACCGGTAACGGATGGTCGCAATGACCCGATGATGCCGTACGCTTGGGTGAAGCCGTACTCGGTTGAGTCGGGGGAAACCGGTCAAGCGTTCACAACGACAGCAGGCGGAGCGGTTGACTTTCGCAACGAAGATCTGCGTCGCATGATCGTAAATGCGTGTCTGTATCTGACCGGTGAAGACGTTCCGGAGAAGGCCGACGTCGGTTTTATGGATCCTTATCAGCCTTCGTTCTTCGGTTTTCTCAACAGTGCGTACTTTCAAGAACGCGGCCTGAAACCAGAAGACTTCCGTCTCGGCCACTCGGCCACTACCGCCGATCCACCGGCGACCTATGTCCCCGAACCGGCAGTGGCTCAATAGGCATCCTGCGGTAGAAAAAACTGTGTTCGCGGCTTCGCTCGGGTTCGTCCCGACGGAGCCTCCAGGTGGCAGTCGCCCGTTTTGAGACTCACGCGATCGCTATTGCGACGCAGCGATTGGGTCGGCCGCAATCTCGAGCCACACTGGGGCTTGCGCGGGCATCGGGACTGTGATGCGAACGTTCTGAATCACTGGCCCACCGGGCACCGGCAATTGCGCGGTCGGAAAGACGGAGCCTCCTCTCAATTCGATCGTGATCTCTGGCTCGTTTTCAGAACCCGCCGTCGGCAATAACCAGGTTTGTCGATTGGGAATTCCTTCGTAACGCCAGTTGTCAGGCAAGCCCGGGGGATAGTTCAATTCGGTAGCATTGGCGACGTTCGTCGTCAGGTTTAGTTGACGCGTCTGGACGTTCGTGTTCTGCATCGTTGCAACAAGCGAATTGGAGATCGGCAATTTCGAGATCGCGATGTTTCGCCACGCGAACGGGGCGATGTCCGCGACGGTCGGATAGTCTGGTTCGGTGAAGTCGGTGTTCGGGTAGAGCGAGGCGAGCGGTTGACGCCCGTGTTCGCTCGGTCCTTCCTGCGTTTCATCGGTGGACAATTCGATTTCCCGCCATAGATACCGGGCATCAAATCGTGTCATGAATTGGCAAGCTTTCATGGGCGCACTTCCCGGCGCGGCATGAGGAAGGAACCCGACGCGGTTGGGATGCGCGGCGTCAAAGAAAATTTCGACGATCGGTTTCGCTCCCGTTTTGAACGGTTTGTAGTGCGCGAAGATTCGCATCGACTTGCCGTCTTCTTTGATGGATGCCTTTGTAATTGGTTCGCGTGCGTAGCTCTCGTCATGTCGCTCGGGTGGCGTCAACGAATCTCGCAGTGAAAGAGGGACACCCAGCGATGTGCCGTTTTCTTCGCGAGCGTCAGCGTCTTGTTGGCTGTTGAGGACGGGATGCACCGTAATGCCGAGCGGGCAATACGGATAGAATTGTCGGTCGTCACCCCGCGTTGCCTCGATCGACGGCAGGATGCCGATCAGTCCGATGAATCCGGTTTGTTGGGACCTGAAAACTTTTGTGCCTTGGCGATGGCCGACTCCATCGTGTGAGTATTTGTTGCCTGAGAGATAAAAGACGGGGCTGGGTTCGGGCACCGTTGCGGTCGGCGAGATCCAAAGATAGTTGCCCTTGCTGTCGTACTCGTCCGGTACGTCCATCGATTGATATTTTTTGAGCGGATGTTTCGCTGAAAAACGCTGGATCTTGAGCTTGAGCGGCACATCCAACGGATAGGCCGTCGATTGACCCGAAAAGTCACCGGTGCTCGAACTGCCCTGCGAGTCGATCCATGATTTGGGGTGGTGTTTTTCCAAGACAATCTCGTCATCGACGTACACGACGGAGTGATACCCGTCGGCGTCGTTGGTGCACTTGAAGTGGATTGAGTGCTCTCCTGCGGGTAACGCCGCGGCGAGATAATCCGACGGTGAGCTAACTGAATTAATGTGCTCTGTCGCCAATCGCAACTCGTGGTCTGCGTTGGCGGGTAAGTAGTATTTCCAACTGTTGATGTTGCTCCAGATGCTCGGCATGGTTCTCGCATTCAGTTTCCGATCATCGACGACGATAAGCTGGGTTGACGCCAAACGCATCGTTTCGATTTCGGATTCGAACACGGGGATTTTCCGCTGCGCTAGAATGACCGGCAACCACGCGGCAACGAGAGCGGTTAGCAATAGCAACTCGAGCAATCCGAATCGTACGCGTTTGCGTTTTCGTCGGCGTGGTGAAGTGGTCGTCACGATCGGAGGTGTCTCGGCCGGCGAGTGACCACTCGGTGAAGCATCAGTCGGACCCAGTGAGTCCAAAGGCGTATGTGAGGGCTCGGCATCTTTCATGGCGTTGCTCCTTGCAATGGCGTTCCATTCATCGGTGTCCCTTGCATTGACGTTGTCTCGCCTTCGGACCACGCCTCGAACGCGTCTCGGTGTTTGGCGCTGTAGAGGTAAACAGAGAAGCCGCGATAGAGTCCTTCTTCGTTCTTGCCGTTGCGCTTTTTCGCGAGAGTTTTTTCTCGCAGGCGAATGAGACAGATCGCTTCATCGGTCTCAAACATGCGTGTTTTGTCGTCAGGTGAGATTGCCGTCTCGATGACGAGATCATCGAGGCTATCAAAATCGAAATCGTTAGGCATGCTCGACGTGCTCGAACCGCCTCCGGTGCTTCGGCAAAAAATCCATCTGCCGTCACTCTTAATTAACGCCATCGAGGCTAATGCTTCTTCGCTGTTTTTTTGGGGGCTGGACCAAGAGCTGCCCGAGCCTCCGCGTCCTTGTGGCGAGTCTGCTTTGATGAGTCCGCGTTGAATTTTGTAAGACGGTCCGTAGTTGGCGGGGATGTGAATTCGGTACCGCCATACATGTGCGTGTTCGACACCGGGAGGGATCGCGTCGTCCGGAAGCGGTACGTGGGCAATCGCAACCTTTTTCGGATCCGCAACGTCGAGAAGTCCAATCTGTTCTCGAAGTTCGGCGTGCGTTTCGCGAAGCCGAGATAGCTCGAGATTGTATCGAATCGAGAACCCGATCCCGATCAGCACGGCGAGTGCCAGCACGATACGAGTGATTCGAAGCGGGGAGGGATGAGAGGACAAATGGCTTTCCATCGATGTCGAGTTATGTCGTCGAATGCAACGAAGCGATTGGCTCGGATGCGTCGGGGCATCACGCGGGAGGCCCCACATGCTCAACGGCGCCGCAGTCGAACCGTGCGCCTCGCAGCCAGTCTAGCAGGCGGCCTGCGACCATAATCGCCACTCAGCAATTGGGGCAAAGCGTGACTGGCATGTTTGCGCTAAATCACCCGCATCTCATCAGGCAGCTTTTTCGCCTGGAAGGGGCGCGGTCACTAAGAATTAGACGTGAACACAAATAAATGGCACCGTCGCCGGAGCATTCTCGGCCACTTTCGTTCGTTGGTTTTGTAGTGGGGGAGTGTGTGGCTTTGTGCGATTTTGGTTTTTCGCGGAGGGGCTTCCGTTTGTCGTGAGGCTATCGTTTTGTTTGTGTTGAATGCATGCGCCAGGCCGCTTGTACGAGCGGGAGAGTTGCTGCTCGTTGGCGGTCGATCAGTTGCAGTTGTGCTTCGTGGATTGCTTTTTGTTTGGCAATGTTTCGGTGGGTCTGTGCGATCGCGAGATTGATGGGGTCGAGCGAGAGGAGTTCGGCGTCCGTTTTGGCTGTATATACCGACCGAACGAATTCTCTCCAGACCTCTCCGCCTTGGACGGGTGTTTGGAAATTTTCGTGTTGTCGGCCGTCCTTTGAAAACGGTCTCGACATGGGGTGGTAACAAAGGCCGTCGCCGGAATAGGTCCGAAAGACGCCCTCTCGGACGCGTCCGTCGGGGGACTTGGTTCGAAAGAGAAAGTGTTGATCGACCGTTGCTTTCAAGTCCAATTCCCACAATTGGGGACCGCTGTAATCCCACACGCCTTCAATGGCAGAGAGCTCCGGAATGGGCAGCTGCCCTTCCAGCAGTTCGCCGTCACCGTATCGAGAGACGTAGTCATACCGAACGAGGGAAACTGGCTTCATTGACCGATGATCGGTAAGAAAGGATTTTCCCGTCTTGGATTCGTAGTCAAACATCATGTCCTGAAACTCACGCATCCGCGTTGGATCGGTCGTGAAGTTCTGGTGCGGCCTTAGCAACAGGCTGGGCTTCGGCGGATAGGGAAAGCGTGCAGCGACTTCTTGTTCTGAAGTTTGTGCGACGGTCGTCTCGGCAAATGCCTCGACCGGTGTTTTGATAGTCGAAGCGATAGGGATTGAAGGTTTGGAAATTGTCTCGTGGGAAGTGGTCGCTGCTACCGCGTCTGTTGAGGTAGCGTGCATCGAACTCGACGCGTCATAGTGATACAAAATCCACCAACACCCACCAACCAATCCTGCCGCGATCAATACCTTGTGGTAATAGCCCGCGACGTGTGCTCCGATCAGTCCGACGACTAAGCCGCTGAACCAGCGGCCGTCACCTTCGAGCAGTCCCATTCCCCAGATTCCAGCCAAGACGAATCCGAGGATCGCGAATCCGGTATTGATCTCGCTCGCCGTGGCTGGAGGCGGACTCTTCGCTGAAGCAGGTTTCCGTTTCTGCGTGCGAGTCGTTGATTGACGTGAGCTGCTGTGGTGATTGTTGTTGCTGCCCGCGTTTGAACTTGGTTGCCGAGGTAAATTTTCTGTCTCGGCTTGTGCGGCGGCCGCAGCGGCGTCGTTCGCCGCTTGTTCCATTCTTTGACGATTCAGCTCGTCTTCCTGCATTCGCCGCTGTTCTTCGGCTTGAGATCCGGCGATGTCGTCGTATCCCCCAACACTACTGAATCCACCGCCCGGTTGATCTTGATAGTCGTTCATCGCTCGCATTGTCCCGAGGGTGCGTGACGGTCGGCGTGGTCTCCAACGCGGTTCCACGTGCGCCGATCGGAACTTATCAAACCGGGGTGACGAGTTTCTAGAGGAGAGCGGTGAAACCACCCAGGAAACGTGGACAAAGTGTCAGCGAATTGCGAGTTGACCGATAGGGACAGGGCAATAACCGGTCCAACGATCGTGACGATCTTCTCGTTGTGCCCGCCACGATCGCTCTCGCTATTTCAGCTCTCAAATCAATCTGTCACGCGATCAGCCGTTTGGCTTGGTCGGCGATTTGTTGGAGAGCGGCTTTGCCAAATGTGCCTCTGCCCATGACTCGGATGCCGACGAGCGAGGCCACGAGAGCCTTGGCGGTCTCACGAGGTGAGATCGTATCGGGGATGCTGCCGCCTTCCTGGCCTCGCTTGATTTGCTTCTCGAAGAAGGCAGAGATTTCTTTGAATGCATCGGTGACGACTTTCTGGACCGCTTCACTGTGCTGCGAAAACTCCAGCGACGTGTTGACCAAGAAGCAGCCCTTCTGATCGGAATCCGAGTTCGAACGTCGAACGATGAAATCGAAGAACATCGAGATCGCTTCCCGAGGATCGTCGACAGACTCCAGTTCTCGCATCATGGACCGTCGTTGTTCCGCGTCATACTTCAGTAGTCCACGCATGAACAAATCGTCTTTGCCGTCGAACGCGTTGTAGAGACTGCCGCGTTTGATGCCGGTGACGTCGAGGATGTCGGAGATGGATGTTGCGGCGTATCCCTTTTTCCAGAACACTTGCATCGTTTTTTCAACTACATCGGATTCGTCAAAAGACTTTTCCCAGGGCATTGCGTTTCCTAGCGTGCAATTCTCGTTATGCGAATTTTACTATTCTAGCCTGTTTGGACCTTTTGGTCAAAAAACGGGCGTTGCAAGAGGACAGAACGCGAAGTGCGTTGCAGATGCGTCGAGTGCCAGACGCGCGACGTTGTCTCTTCAAATGCAATCGAGAAAGTAAACTCGCGAGATTCGTTGACGCGAAAAACGGGTGGTCGGGAGGCGACTTGCTCGACGGGTACAATTCGGTCTGACTGAATCCACCTATTTATAAAAGTCTGCGAGACGAGAGGCCTCCGCGTCGTGCAATTGTTGATCCTTCCTAACCAGCTCTTCGACGTGCATCCCGGTGTCGAGCTGGGGCCACAACGAATTGTGCTGTTTGAGCATTCGTTGTTCTTCGGGGACCAGCACCATCCTGCTCAATTTCATAAGCAAAAATTGTGGCTGCACCGTGCAACGATGAAGCGATACGAGTCAAGCTTGCGATCGCGAGGTTTTGAGACTCAGTATATCGAGCACCGTCCTGATACGTACCAAACGACGGCGGACTTGCTTCAGTTTATCAAGGGATCGTTTGGGAAAGGCGAGGAGCTGTGTGTGGTGCAACCGACCGACTTTCTCGTCGAGAAACGATTGTTGGCCGCTTGCGACAAGCATGGAGTGCATTGTCGTTTCCTGCCTAACCCGGGGTTTCTCAACACGACCGAAGAGAATCAGGAATATCGAGACGGGAAGAAGCGGTGGTACATGGCCGACTTCTACAAGTGGCAACGGCAACGACTCGATCTCTTGATGGAAGACGGTGAACCGGTTGGTGGTCAGTGGAGTTTCGATGAAGAGAACCGTAAGAAGGTGCCGAAGAAGCTACTCAGCACGATTCCTGAAAACCTGGCATTAGCTCGAGACGAGTTTGACACCAACGCACGTGAGTACGTTAAGCAGGCGTATCCCGAAAACCCCGGTCAATTAGGCGAGCTTTACTATCCGACGTCGCATGAGTCCGCACGCGAGTGGTTAGAGCACTTTTTGGCGAAGCGTTTTGCAAATTTCGGTGCGTATGAAGATGCGATAGTGGAAGGCGAGTCTTGGTTGTGGCACAGTGTCTTGACGCCCGCTCTCAATGTCGGGTTGTTGACACCCTCCGAAGTGATCGATGCGACGATACGGTTCGCCGAGAAGAATGACGTACCTGTCAATTCACTCGAGGGCTTCGTGCGGCAGATCGTGGGATGGCGGGAATTCATGCGGGCCACTTACGAAGATCTCGGTGTGTCGATGCGAACGACGAACCACTGGCGTCATCGCCGCGCGATGCCGGATTGTTTCTACGACGGGTCGACAGGAATCGATCCGATTGACGATACGATTCGTCGCATTCTGAAAACCGGCTACTGTCACCATATCGAGCGGTTGATGGTTTTGGGCGGATTCATGTTTCTTTGCGAAATCGATCCCGACGACGTTTATCTTTGGTTCATGGAGATGTTCATCGATAGCTATGACTGGGTGATGGTGACGAACGTTTACGGAATGAGCCAAGATGCGGCTGGTGGCGTGATTACGACCAAACCGTATTTTTCGGGATCATCGTACATTCGTAAAATGAGTCACTATCCGCGTGGGCCTTGGTGCGAGGTATGGGACGGGTTGTACTGGCGATGGATTTGGAATCACGCCGACGAGCTGTCGAAGAATTCACGATGGGCAATGATGTGCAGCATGGCTAAGAAAATGGATGAGGATAAGCGGAATCAGCACATCGCGAACGCGGAAGGTTTTCTGGCGACGATACGTTAGCGGTGGACCGGCATGTCGTTGGTCGATGGGCGTCGGTTGCGCGTCGACATGTTGATTCGAGGCTGCGTTTTTCACGCGAGTGCAATCATGCTTGCTTCGTCTCGGATCACGTCGGATCGGTGTTTGGTAAACATCATCTTGTCTGATTATTGTCGCTTCTTGTTGAACTGGCGCAGCTTCCGAGTCGACGCGTGTTGCCAACGGAGGCGAAACGGACACAATGTGATGGTCACGGGGGTGGGCTTCTTAACTACAATGAGGCTCCATTCGCGTCCCACCTTCCCTTCCCACCTCTATACGCCTTGTCTGCTACCAATCACGGTCGGCAAGGTCCAGTACGAAAAGCATATGAAACTAGTTTCTCTATACAGCAGTTTTTGGTGTCTTGCCCGTTTCTCTTTGGTGTCGGTTAGTTTGGCCGTCTCCGTTTCTTGTGCCGTTGCCGAGGGCGGCGATTTGGATGACGGCGTTGTCCCCGATGTGATCACCACCGTCACCGACGCGGAAATCCAGCAACAGAAACGGGTGCGGCCTGAGTATTTGCAACCGGTTCCCGTTGATGGTAAGGCTTCTCCAACGACGCTGCCGCTGAAACCTCGCAAAGGCGAGTCGCTCGTGTTTTTGGGGAACACGTTGGCGTCGCGAATGGAGTTGTTCAACCACTTTGAAACGGCACTTTATCAGCAGTACCCCGATCTCGAGTTGACGTTCCGCAACATGGGATTTCCGGGACACACGCCGGCTTACCGTCCGGAGGCTGGTAACAAAGATCCTTGGGCGTTTCCGGGGGGAGACAAGTTTCACCCTGAGATTCAAGCTCACCTTGGTGAAGGGCATTATCCGAAACCGGACGAGTGGCTGACGATTGTCAAAGCAAGCACGATCGTGGCGTTTTTCGGATTCAACGAGTCCTTTGACGGCATGGAGGGCATCGAGAATTTCAAGAACGAACTACGTGCCTTCGTCGATCATACGCTGTCGCGGTCGTATGAGCGAAACGCCGCTCAGTCGCCACGTCTCGTGTTGGCGACTCCCATCGCGATGCAGCAACTCCGGCAATTTAACCTGCCCGACGCCGGCCAGCGGAATGCGATTTTGAAAGCCTATGCGGATGCCGTGGGTGAAGTCGCGAAAGAGAAACAAGTTGGCTTCGTTGACCTCTTCACGCCGACAATGCAGTGGTTCGAGGGGGCGGATCAATCGCTGACAATCAACGGTGTGCATCTGTCCGACGCGGGCTATCGAAAGCTCGCCCCGGTCCTGATGAGCCAATTGTTCGGTGCGGATTCTGAGACCGGCCAGTCCGGTTCATTGTTGTATCGAGCCGTGCAAGACAAAGCGTGGTTTTGGAGAAACGACTATCGAATGCTCAATGGTGTCCACGCGTACGGACGGCGATGGGCTCCCTACGGTAATTTCAACTACCCCGAAGAAATTGAGAAGATTCGTCAAATGACGGTTCTGCGTGACCGGAACGTTTGGGCGATCGCTCAAGGGAAGTCGTCGACGCTCGAGGTCGACGACTCGATCACGCGTCCTTTGTCGTCGGTGGAAACCAACTTTCGGCTAAGCGAAAAGAACGGTACGCCGGATTTCTTGAACGCCGAAAAAGAAGCGATGGAAACGTTCACGTTGCCGGAAGGTTACGACGTTTCGTTGTTCGCGTCGGAGCAGGACTTTCCGAATCTAGGTAACCCCGCACAGATGCGGTTTGACAATCGGGGTCGGTTGTGGGTTTCAACGCTGCCGAGTTACCCGCACTACAAACCGGGAGACTCGAAACCGAATGACATGATTTTGATTTACGAGGATACCGACGGGGATGGCCGCGCGGACAAGGAGATCGTGTTTGCCGATGGGTTGCACATGCCGATCGGATTCGAGTTGGCTCCCGAAGGCGTTTATCTCTCGCAGGAACCGTTCTTGGTTCTGTTGAAAGACACCGATGGTGACGACCACGCGGACAAAATGGAGTACTTGCTCGATGGTTTTGATCCGCACGACACGCACCATGCGATTTCGGCATTTGATTCCGATCATGGTAGTGGAATCTACATGTGTGAAGGTCGTTTCTTGCACTCGCAGGTGGAAACGCCTTGGGGACCGCAGCGGATGACGGACGGCGGGATCTGGCGATTTGATCCGAGTTCGTGGAAGGTAGAACGTGTCATGCAATCGGACGTGTCGAATCCTTGGGGCGTCGCTCATGATGAATACGGACAGACGTTCGTGAACGACGCGTCCGGCGGTGCGCAGTATTGGATGTTGGGCTATTCGATCAAGATGCCGCATTCAGCGGAAATTCCCAAGGTTTCGAAGTTCAATTACGAACACCACGCTCGTCCCACCTCGGGATCCGAGTTCCTCTACAGCAGTCACTTTCCGGACGAAGTTCAGGGCGATTACTTGTACGCCAACACGATCGGGTTCCTTGGGATCAAGCAATACAAGACGATCGAAGACGGTGTCGAAATCAAAGGCAAGTTTCGCCAGGATCTGATCCAATCATCGGACGGAAACTTCCGCCCATGCGATCTGGAGATCGCCCCGGACGGGAGTTTGTATTTCATCGACTGGCACAACACGTTGATCGGACACATGCAGCACAGTGCACGTGATCCGATGCGTAATTCGGAGTACGGGCGAATCTACCAAATTACGGCGACCGACCGTCCCCTCGTCGATCCGCCCACGATCGCGGGGGCTGAAATCGGCCAGCTGTTCGAGAATATGAAATTGCCGGAAGTGAACGCACGCAAGCGATCGCACCGGGAATTACGAGGTCGCGATAAACAGGCGGTGCTCGATGCCGCGATGGCTTTTGCGAATGAAAACGCGAGCGACGAACGTTTGGTTTTGGAATCCTTGTGGGCGACATGGGGACAACAGGAACCGTCCACTGCGTTGATCGATCAATGTTTGCAGGCACAAGATCATCGCGTGCGATCGGCCGCGGTTCGTGTGGTTCGACACTGTCTACACCTGTTGGATCATCCGGAAACGTATCTGTTAACGGCAGCCAAGGATGAGCATCCTCGTGTTCGATTGGAGGCTCTTTCCGCCGGATCATGGCTGAGCGGAAAACCGGGCGCGGAGGTTTTGTTGACGGTGGCGTCCTACAAAACGGACCGCTGGATCCGCAATGCGCTCAACGCCGCAATGTTGCTGATGAAGTCCGATGTTGAGCAGCTGGTGAAGGAGAAGTCGTTCCAACCCGATGATTTGTTGGTGGAGTACGATCAGTTGCTCGCCGGGAAATTAGAAGGGGCGATGAAGCCGAAGGATTACCGAACGAAGTCAAAGAAATTCAAGGACAAAGACTTTGCACGAAAGTATGCCCTCGGCCAACAAGTCTTCTTTGAAGAGGGGTCGTGTTATGCGTGTCACCGCGACAATGGCGAGGGGATCGTTCGGATCTATCCGCCACTCGCGGGTAGCGAATGGGTGAACGGAGACCCAGAGCGACTGATTAAGCTGACGTTGCACGGAATTTGGGGCAAGATCCGCGTTCGCGGCAAAGTCTTCGAGCCCAATCAAGGTGTGCCGCCGATGACGGCGATCGGTAACATGTTTTCGGACGCGGAGATTGCAAGTGTGCTGACGTATGTACGCAACAGTTGGGGCAATGACGCAGACGAAGTATCGCTCGAAGACGTCAAACGTATTCGTGCGGCGACGGAAGATCGGCAACGCTTCTACAGTCCTGAAGAGTTGTTGGAAATGCATCCCTTCGAGGAAGGCAGTCGGCCGGAGCTAATCGAGGAAGATATCGCCGCTAGCGAACTCGAGAAGGAATTACTTGCCGAGCCGATTGCGGATTTGGTACGTGGTATTCGCGAGCATGGCGATGTGCTGCGTGGTGCCAAGCTCTTCTATTGGGAGAAGACCGGGTGTGCGACATGTCATGATGTTGGTGAGGGGTATCAACTCGGGCCAAATTTGACGACGGCTCGCAAAGACATCACAGACGAACACTTGGTCGAATCCATTTTGAAACCATCTGAAAAGATTCTCGCCGGTTATCAAACGGTGAACGTGATAACGGTCGACGGGGCAATCCTGTCGGGGTTCCTGGTTGAAGAAACGGATGACAACATCACCCTGAGTATTTCGGCTGACCAAGGCAAGCCGCGGGTGATTCCGATGGACGACGTTGAAGACGTGATCAAGTCAACGACTTCGACGATGCCGATCGGATTGGCAAACACATTGCAAACCCGAGAAGAGTTTTTGGATCTCGCTCGCTTCGTGATGGAAATCAACGAGGGTGGCCCGTCGAAACTGAACCGATTGAAGAAGCAGGCGAAGATCAAGAATTAGTGATCGCGAAGTCGCGTCGGTTTAGAGCGATTTGAAAAGAGACGTAGCCTCCGTCGCAGGACGGAGCGTTACGTTCAGGACGACGTGGCTGCGTTTCGGGTGCGTCGTCTATGAAATGCTATCACGCTCGTCAGCGTGTTTCGGTTTCCTAGAGGTTTCTTCGAACTCGGTTTCGGTTCGAAACAGCCCTGCAGTGCAGCTATTTTCCCCAGGACTTGTTGGGTTCGCTGCCGAGATTGAGTTCGAGCACACCGCCCTGGATCAAGTCGTGGTGAGAGAGCCAGCACGTGTTGTGCGGCTCTCCATTCCAGGTCGCAGATTGGATGTAGACGTTCTCGGCGGACTGGTTTTGAGTCACGATCGTGACCGTGTTTCCTCCGTAGTAGTCAGGGCTGAGTTTGAGGGTCACCTTGTCGAAGATCGGGGCGGTGAGGTCATATTTTGGATCGATGCCTGAACCACCATCAAACTGGAATAGGCCGAGTGCGAGTAATGCGCTCAGCGCTCCCATTTGCCCTTGGTCTTCGTCGCCATTGTATCCGCTGTAAGGATCCGTTCCGCTGAAGGTGGCACTTTGGACGGCACGCACCCATTTTTGGCTCAGCCACGGGAATCCGATGCGGTTGAAGTAGTGCGCCATGCCTGTCCCGTCTTGGTTGGCATAATCAACGAAGGCGTTGCCATGGCTGCGGCCACGCAGGTGGAAGCGTTCCTCGACGGAGGCTTCGAATTGGTCGTTGAGTTTCTTAGCGGCAGCGTCGGGGCCACCGAGTAACTCGGCGAGTCCCATCGGATCGTGGGGAACGTAGAACGTGGTGACCGCAGCACTGGTTTCGCAGAATCCGTCCTGTTCGAAACGCATTTCTCGCGGTTTGAAATTCTTCATCCAACTGCCGTCGGCTTCTCGTACCCAAGCGGACTGCTTTTCGGGCCAGATCACGTGGCGATAGTTTTGCGAGCCTTTGATGAACTTATGGTAGATGTCTTCTTGGCCGAGGTCTTTCGCCATTTGGGCGATGCACCAGTCGTGGTAGGCGTTGTAGAGCGTGAGGCTGGTGACGGCTTTGCCGTGTCCACCCGAAAGAGAATTACCCCACGAAATGTAGCCTTTGGATTCATATTCTTTATAAGCCGCAGGTGTTGGTTGTTTTGCGTATCCGCCGTAGTAGCGACCACCGGTGGGGCCGGTGTTTTTGACCAGTCCTTCGAGGGCGAGTTCCACATCGAAATCGCGGATGCCCTTGGCGTAGGCGGATGTGATCGCGGGCGCAGCAGAGTCGCCGATCATGACGAAGGTGTAGTTGCCTCCGGAGGGGCCGCGAGGAATTAGGCCTCCGTTTTGGTACATCTGAATCGAGGTGTTGCAGATGTCGCTATATACGTCAGGGCAAACCAACGGCCAGAGAATATCGAGGCTCCAATGGCTGCCCCACCAAGCGTCAAAGTTGTGCATGTTGAACGCGGGTTTGCCTTCGGCGTCGGTAGGGACGTTGAGCACTCGACGCTCGTCGGTCGTCATGTCGCAGTACGCGCCGTCGGCGTCGCTGACGATCCGTCGTCCGAGCATCGATCGCCAAAGATCGGTGTAGAGTTTTGTCTTCTGCGCGTCCGTACCGCCTTCGACTTCGACTCGCGATAGGCGTGAGTTCCAGTCGTCTTTGGATTCACTGACTACCTTGTCAAAGTCCCAGTGAGGAAGCTCCGCGTCTAGGTTTTTCCGTGCGCCATCGACCGACGTGTAGCTGATGCTGACTTTCATCAAGAGTGGCGTGTCGGCGTTGGTGTCGAATCGAACAAACGCTCCGATCTCCTCGCCTGCAATGGAGTCCGTGACGTCTTCGATTTTCTCGTTTTGCCATCCGCCGAACGAGGTGATCGGTTCGCTGAACCTCGCCACGAAGAAGATGGGTGTGTCTTTTTTGCGACGTGACGTCCCTTTCATCAGACTCATGCCCGCGATTTCGCGTTCATTGATTTTGCTGACTTCGGCTTCGACGGTCGGTCCGTGTCCTAACATGGCGCCGACGTCGAAAAGGACGTACGCGTCGGAGGTGGTCGGATAGGTGTAGCGGTGGAATCCGGTTCGGACGGTTGAAGTCAGTTCGGCGGTAACGCCATATTTTTTCAACACGACTTTGTGATAACCCGCTTCGACAGTTTCATCGTCGTGGGAAAACTCCGACTGATAGACGTCCATTCCTTGGTGCCCAGTCATTTCACCGACGATGGGCATGACGGGAATGCCAGAGAGTTGCCATGCATGAATGTGGCTGAAGCATCGAATCGATTGGTCACCGTAGAGGTAGCCCGATTTCCATGATCCTTTGGTTTGGGTATCCGGGCTGAGGTTGACTAGGCCGAATGGGCGTGAGGCGGAGTTGAAATAGAACCAACGCGATTCGTGCGTGTCGATCAACGGATCCACCCAATCGACAGGTGCTTGGGCGAAGAGGCCGCCCGGGATCAGACAGCCTAATAATGTTGCGATGATCAGCGTGTGAGTCTTGAATGCCATTCGGGGCGTCTCTCTATCGTGGTGTTGTTTTACTCGCAGATTGCGGCCGCGTTGTTCGTGTGTGCGTCGAGTCGGCGCCGGAGGTGCAGAGGAGCGAACCCATTCGCTCGGCAGCGACGCGGGTGTCGACTGCGCAACGGCTTGCTTTTCCGCAGTTTAGTCGGAACGGAAGCTCTATTGGGAATCGATCGCATTGAGTGCGAAGGCGTGGGCGCCGACCGAGACCGCGGTGCTGGTGCCCAACCGGCTGACTCCGATACCGATGCGTTTCATCGGGTCGTAAGAGAGCGGGCGATTGCTGCCGGGGACCGTGATCGTTTTGTTCGCCCCGGCCACGAATGATTTAGTCTGTTCTTCGCATTCGAGGTTAAAGACTTTTTGAACGATTCGGGCCATCTCGCGTCCGTCGTACGTTCGGATACGTCCCTGCATCTCATCAATGAGCGGTTGCATGAAGATGTGATGGGCGTTGGCGATTCCGCCCCCGATCACGACGAGTCCGTCGAGCAAAGTCATGGCGTTGGCCAGTGCGTCACCGACGACTTGTGCCATTTCGGTGAACGATGTGATCGCGGCAGATTTGTCGCCGGGCGATTGGCCTTCGGCGATTGATGCGATTTCTTGGGGCGTCGGTGCGTCGGAGAGCGAAGTGCCCGTGATGCGTGCGTAGCTGCCGCGTACGGCACGAATGCAGGCTCCTTCTTCGGCAAAGCACTCCGGGTGGAGCCGATTTCGGAGCAGCCAAACTTCGGCCGCGTTTGAATTGTCCCCGATGAACAGTTCACCGTTATGTACCAGCCCGCCACCGAGTCCCGTGCCGAGGGTCACGGCGAATAGAGTCCGGTATCGTTTGGGACTGTCTGCTTTCTCGAGCATCTCGTTGACCGCAGGTAGTAGGCCGCGGATCGCTTCGCCATAGGCGAAGAGGTCGCCGTCGTTGTTGATATACGTCGGCAGGCGGAACTGTTCCTCGAGATAGGGGCCCAATGCGACACCACCGGCGAACGCCGGCAGGTTGCCTACGTTATCGATGATCCCGCGTGGATAGTCTGCGGGGCCTGGAAAAGCAAAGCTGATCGCGACGGGGGGCCGAGGCGAAGCTTGCGTGACCTGTGTGAATCCGTCGACGATCGTCGTCAAACTTCTCGTCAGATCTTTGGTTTCGGCGGGCAAGCGAACCGGTTCGACGACTTCGCCGCCGCCGTCGATTGCAGAGAAAACGAAGTTCGTTCCGCCGGCATCGAGGGTTAAAACGATTCGATCGTCGTTCATGCGGCCAGCTCCGGTTGATCATCGGCGACGGCGACATGGCGATGGCCGATCAGACCATAAAACGCGATATAGACGTAGTTAACGATTGGAACTGCAAACGCGAGTTGAATGCCGATTCGGTCAGCGGCGGCGCCCATGATCAGCGGCACGATTGCTCCACCGACGATCATCATGACCAACAGCGACGATCCCTGTGACGTATGTTGCCGCAGATCCTTGATGGCCAATGTAAAGATATTGGACCACATGATCGAGTTGAAAAGTCCGGTACCGAGAGCGGCCCAAAACGCGAGCGATCCGCCGGTGAAGGCCGCGATGCTGAGTAGAACGATCATGGAAAGCGAGAACACCCACAACGCGCGAGCGGCGTTGCCTTGTCCGAACACGAAAGCAAGAAAATTGAGGGCGATCAACAGGAAGAACGGCGCGACTTGGCTCGGTGTCATGAAGGCCATCGTGAACACTCCGTCATCTAACCGGATCGCGGTAACGAAGTAGACAACGAAAAACACGACTACCGCGGTTGCGATCATCGCCCCGTATTTCTTGGATTGGCTCGCGATGTCGCTCAGGGAAATTGCACCGCAGAGGCGACCGATCATCGCGCCGCCCCAGTAGTATGCGAGATAAATACTCGCGGTTGACTCGGGAAGACCCATGATGTCTTCGTGCTTCATGAAGTTGATCAGGTAGCTGCCGATGGCGACTTCACCTCCGACGTACATGAAGATCGCAATCATCCCGAAACGCAGGTGAGGAAATTGCAGCGCGCCGAGACTGCTGCTGGAGCCTTCGTCGTCTTTGGTAAAACTCGGCAGGTGGCTTCGCCAAACGATGACTGCCAAGAGAACAAAAAGGGAACCGTAGATCAGGTACGGGATTTTGATCGAGTCGATTGTGACTTCACCGTCGGTCGCAAACACTTTGTAGAGCAACAACCCGCCGGCGATCGGTGCGATCGTTGTGCCGAGCGAATTGACACCTTGTGCTAGGTTCAAACGGCTCGATGCGGTTTCAGGCTTTCCCAAGATGGCCGCGTAGGGGTTTGCAGCAATTTGTAGAAGTGTCACGCCTGTGGCGAGTAGGAATAACGCGCCGAGGAAGAACGGATAGGCCTGGAATTCAGCCGCCGGATAGAACATGGCGCATCCTAGTCCGCAGATCAGCAGCGCCACGATGATACTGAACTTGTAGCCGATCCGGTTGATGGGGTCGCCACTCGATAGCGAGACGAAGTAATAGACCAGCGAGACAAAGAAGAACGCCCCGAAGAAGGCAAACTGAACGAGGCCGGCTTGGAAATAGCTGAGGTCGAAACTGTCCTTCAGATAGGGGATCAGCACGTCATTCATGACCGTGATGAATCCCCAAAGGAAAAACAGCATCGTGATCGTGATGAATGGCTTGCGGTAGTCTGGTGTCGCTTCGTTGGTTGTCATCGCGGCCCTATCAAAAACCTGTGATGTGTGGAATTTCCGCTGATCGGGCTAAACGACGCTTTTCATTTGAAACCTGATCGAAGCGTCGGTCAGGCTGGAACGCCGGCCCCCTATGGATTTGGAGAAGGCCAAAAGCATAGCATCTGAGATTTGGCGACGATAGCATGGTCTATTGAGTAATGCGGCACCCATACGCGTTTATTTTGTCGCAGAAGGACCGCCTCTTCTCCGCTAGTGAGTTTCCCTGGAAAGGGATTGGAAGCGGAACCTCGTGTGATTTGCTGGCGGGCTCAGAGGTCACGCTGCGGGCGGGCGATACGATCGTACGGGCGCCGATCTCTGTTCGCTTTTCAGGCCCGTTGAGGATACGGTTTTGTCCAGAAGGTGTGCTGAACGTGACGTCTCGAGTCGCCCGGCATGAAGTGGGGGGATCGTGAACTCGGGGATGTCAACGCCAGACGCTTGCCAGCGATTTACCTTTTGAGCGGCATGAAATCGAGTCGTTAAAGCGATTTTTGTGCATAATCGATGTTACCGTCTCAATTTGTCGATTCCGACTGTTCTGTGGATTCCCTTTGTCCGATGGATGCGATATCGCGATGAGAAGGATTCCAATCTGTTCGGCGCACGAACTACCCAAGAGTGAGGAGATTCAGAATGAAGGTGCATTCCCTCAATTGCCAGGGCATGAACTGTCCGATGCCGATCGTTGAACTGACGAAAGCCGCACGAACCCTCTCGGAGGGTGATCAAATCGAGGTAACCGCTACTGACATGGCGTTCAAGCCTGATGTTGAAGCGTGGGCACGACGCATGGGACACCAGATAACGAGCTACGAGTCAGACGGCGAAGTACAGAAAGCCGTCATCTCACTCGGCCCGCCCAAGTGACGAGGTAGTTTGCAAATCCGCTTTTCACACTGAGTGTTGTTTTGAGTACAGGATTGAACAAGGTATGAGCGAGTCAAACGGGAATGTGGTGATCATTCTTACGGCAGGAAAGGCGGACAACGGTAAGAACGCAACCATGGCGTTCTCGTGCGGAGTTTCTTCGTTGGCCATTGCGAAGCCTACGGTGATTTTTCTGACCAGTGACGGCGCGGTTTGGGGGTACGAAGGAAGTGCGTTAGGAATCGCCGTCCAGGGATTTCCACCGTTGGAGGAGCTGATTGAAAACTATCTGCAGGAGGGCGGGAGAATCATTCTCTGTTCCGTCTGCAGTCGAACGTGCAGCGCAGGTAAGCCTAGTGATACGTATCCAACGAAAACGCTTCCGGGGATCCAAATTGGTGGATTTGCGACCGTGTTAGATCTTGCTATCGGAGGTACTACGATCTCATTTTAAATAGACACGGCCATCGGCAAACACGGCCGTTGTATCGTCTCAAACGCCACTGATCATTCGATGTCAAAAGTTGTCATTGACAGCATAGACTGGCAGTCGCACCGAGTGTCTGTTTTTGGCGTTTCCAATCGGCGACCCACGCGAGATATTTGTTCTCGGGCAGAGGGCGACTGATGAGGTAGCCCTGAACGATGGGGCAGCCCATGGATTCGAGTATCTCAAGTTGGTCGACGGACTCGACTCCTTCGGCAACTACATCAAGACCCAAACCAGCACCGAGGGAAACGATCGACCGTACAATCGCTTCGGACTGAGGGTCGGTTGATATATCTCGGATGAAGGAAAGGTCGATTTTCAACGTGTCAATGGGAAAGCTCTTGAGGTAACTTAAGGAAGAGTACCCAGTGCCAAAGTCATCAATGGCGACCGTGAATCCCATCTCCCCCAGGTGTCGAATCATATCGATTGCATGGTCGACATTTTCCATCATTGCGTTTTCAGTAATCTCCAGCTCAAACCACTCTGCCTTCGCACCACTACTTCGAAGTGTTGATTCGAGCGTCATCAAAAAACGTGGGTGTCTGAGATGATGCGGCGAGACATTGACGGCAATTTTCGGAATTATTCCGGCTTCATGCCATTGTACAGCTCGCTCCGCGGCGAGTTCGAAAACTAGATCACCCAATCCCGTGACGAGTCCGGTTTGTTCCGCGATCGGGACGAACTCGGCGGGCGAAATGTAGTGCCCATCGCTCGTCTTCCATCTCGCGAGTGCTTCACATCCGACCAGTTCATGAGTGCTAGCATTGATCTTTGGTTGATAGTAGACGTCAATTTCACCATTGCTCAACGCTCTTCTTAGTTTTGACTGAACTTGATGGCGGAGGTCGACGCCATTCTGCATCTCGTGTGTGAATTCGAGGACTAAGTTTTTCCCGGCGTTTTTGGCGGCGTACATCGCGATATCGGCGTTACGCATGAGAACATCTGCGTCGGATGAGTCCGCAGGGCATCTTGCCACACCAATGCTGAGTCCGATGCGAGCTTCGTCTCCGTCAAGGCGAAAGGGCTCTCGGAAGGAACGAATCAGTTGGTCTAGCAAGCGATCTTGTTGCTCGCGTGCCAGGTGTTTGTCTTGCATGATTAGCGCGAATTCATCGCCACCAAACCGGGCTACGAATGTTTTATCGCCCATGTTTTTTTGGATTCGCTCTCCGACCAAACACAGTAGCTGATCGCCACTGGCATGCCCCAGCGAGTCATTGGCTAATTTGAAATCATCTAAGTCTAGGAAGCAAACAGAAAGACCGTCGTGCGGTGATTGATCGAGCCTAACTAGTCGCGAAAGCTCCTCGCGGAAATAGACTCGGTTCGGTAGGGTCGTCAAGCTGTCGTGCATCGCTCGTCGATGGAGTTCGATCTGGCTGTTCTCGAGTTCCGTGATGTCGGATACTAAGGCAATGATTTCATCACTGCTCGTGTCACGGAAATGAGAAGGGCTGAGGGAAATCCAAACAGCTTGCCCGCGGCTGGTATCGGATTTCACTGTGGCCTTACCGGACCAAGGAGTCCCCGAGTTGAGGTCACTGAGTGTCGACTCAAACAGGTCGGCATCGATCTGCATTGCATCGCAAAACCGTACGTCGAGCAGACCGGTCGCTTCCAATGTCGGCACGCCGAGCGCATTGCTCGCCATGGATACGAAGGCCGGATTGGCTTCCCGAATGAGTCCATCGCTGGACAGAATCGCAACACCTTCGGACGCGCTGTTGAATACGCTCGCTAGGACCCGCAGGCGGTCTTCTCGTCGGCGGTCTTCGGTAATGTCCCGCGATGTCGCAATGAGATAGGACTCTCCCGAGGTGGCATCGGAGAACGTTGAGTGTTTGATCGACGCGATACGATTGGATCCGTCTGCGGCAACGAAGGATTCTTCAATCGCGTCATTCGAATGCGCGGGAGCCATCGGATGCCGCAGGTTTTCGGAGGGGAATGCATAGGATTCCAATCCGAGGTCGTGCATTTTGCGTCCGACTGCATCGGACCGAGTGAGTGAATGAGCTTCGCAGAATGCGTCGTTAGCCAAGACGAGTCGATGATCGGACGAACGGACACTCAATTGATCAGGGACGGCACTGATGACGTTGTTGAGGAAGTCGCGGTGTCGACACAATTCCGTTTCAAATTGTTTGCGAGCTGTGATGTCTCGCACAACCACGAGGACGTGACCGCCTCCTCTCATGGAGAAGGAACTGAATCTGATTTCAGACCAAAATTGATTTCCGTTTTCGTCGCACATCCGTACTTCAGCGTGCTTGGAATTCCGATCGTCAACACTTTGGTATAAATATCGAAGACTAGGATCTGCCGAATTTCCGTCTTCGAGTTTTGCGTGCCGAAATGCATCGGGCCACCCGCCTACGATTTCTTCGCGAGCACATGCGAACAGTTTGACCGTATTGTCATTGCAATCAACGCAGGTTTCGTTCTCAAAAACCATGACGGCGTCGTTCGTTCGCTCGAAAATCGTGTCGGCGAGTCGCTTTGTGTCTTGTGCTGCGTTCTCGGCCGCGGTCCTTGCGATGTCGAGGCTACGCTTGGTTATCTCCAGTTCGTCGATGATTTCGACGGAGTGCACAATCGCGTCGGCCTGCGCTCGAGCCATTCTTTCCGATTTTTGCGTCAGCTTTTCGAGTTGTTCATCTCGCTGTTGAACTTCCGCTTTAAGCAGAGCCATTGAGCTGGCCATCGACTCAACCAATTTGATGCATGCCGAGGGCCGAGATGCTAAATCATCGGCCTTTGCGAGCGATAGTAAATGATCGATCGAAAGAATGGATGCGTCCACCATGTCTTCGCAGACGGAGACTTGGAGGGACGGTTCGGATCGTGGCGTGCCAACCGATGAATTTGGTGTATTCGTTGACGCGAGATCGAGTGCGGTGGAGTTGTTGTCCGGCATGAGGAGAAGCGTCCTAGACCGAAAGCGTTGTGTTGGCGGACGAGCAGTCGTCAACAAAACTTGCGACTCCACAGAACTCTAGCCCGGGATAGTCGATCAACTCTTCGGGGCGGATTCCCATCAAGTTCATTGACATTTCACAAACTCGGATCGATACTCCGAGTTCGGCTGCGGTTGCGATCAAATCGTCGAGGTTGGCGATGTTCTTTTTCTTCATCTCCTTGTCCATCAGCAATCGTCCCATGCCGCCCATGTCCATTTGTGAGAGCTTTGTACGTTTGAACGAGTTCGGAAGCATCATTCCGAATGCGCGTTCGACCAGGGATTTTTTGCCGAGCTGTGGGCCGCCTTTACGAAGTGCGGCGGTTCCCCAAAAAGTGAAAAACATCGTCACTTCCATTCCGCAGGCTGCCGCACCGGTGGCCATGACGAATGATGCGAGTAAGCGGTCTCGGTACCCGCTAAAGACCAATAGATTGAGTTTGTTCGAGTCAGCTTGCGTTGCCTGACACTGTCGAAGCGCCTGTTCGAGACGCTCTATTCTGTCTTCGAGACGTTCCGAAAATGAGTCTTGAGGCTTTTCCGCGTTTTCGTGGTGATGGTTCAGTGTGACGTCAATCGTGGCCATGGTGTTTATAGTCTGATAAGTATGCGAACAATCTGCCCTACAATTAAGTTCGTGTGCCCCCGTGGCATGGATTGTTTAGTGGACAGTAGTACTCCAAGACTATGTCGCGAATGATTCGGGCATCGAATCAACGACAAAAATCAGCAACGAAATGAATGCGGAGGGGGGCGCAAGATGAAGATGTTCCGAAGATTTTGGTTGCAACGATTCTTCCGTCATCGGTTCCTTTGGGAGACGTTTCACCATTTCGATTCAGTGATGCGTGCGTGGGATCACTCAAGCGGACAGGAGCCGAGTTTCTAGGTGTCCGATGAGGCTGGGAAGGTCGTTGAGTTCACGATCGCTACTTCCATCGGGCGATTTCGGTTTTGCAGGGAGGGGGGACCTTGTTGATCGCTCACTTGCCGCAAAGGTGGAAAACCTTACACCTGCGATATTCGGCATGTTTGATTCGCCGATGAGGACTCCAGTGCTAACGCAAGTGTTTTTCGGAACATTAATCACGTTTTAGTGACCTAGCGTTCATTGTCTGAAAGCTTACGCCAGAGTTCTACTGATAGCGTTTTCCGATATTTACAACGGGCATGAAACATGACATCTCATCGACGCACCAAATCGAGACGTGGGGCTGCGCTGATTGAATTTGTGGTTTGCCTGCCCGTACTGCTTGCGGTTTCACTCGGGACATTAGAAACGTGCCGAATGATTTATCTGCGGCAATCTTTGAAACTGGCCGCCTATGAATGTGCGCGGCTAGCGATTGTTCCAGGTGTCGATGCGGGAATGCTCCAAGACCAATGTGATGTCTTCTTGATGGGACGAAAAATTGAGGGGTATCAATTCAGTTGCTCTCCGGCAGACCCCAAAGACGCGCAATTCGGTGAAACGATAACGACGACCGTTAGTATGAGCGCTGAGAGTAATGCGATCGTGGGGGCGTGGTTCTATCAAGGGAAAACCCTTAGGAGCTGTTCGGAAATAACTTCGGGATTTCATGCTGGTAGAACATAGTTGAATTTACCGAGGGTTTCATCACGCTCTGTCGGTTCGTTTT
>NZ_JACHXU010000039.1 GCF_014192335.1 Aporhodopirellula rubra
GTATCTTGCTCATGCAAGTATTGGGGCAGAAAACCGATCCTCGTGTCCAGAGAGATCCTCAAATTTGTTGCACCGCCCCGTGAACGGTTACCCCCGAAAGACATCCGCGTCATTCGGCATGAGCTGCAGGATGACGCCGAGCTTGCCTGTTTCCAGGCAAAGTCAGCAGCCGACACCCGCGTTCACGACCTCCGCAACCAGGTCAATCGTGCCATGTTGAAATTGCAGTTGGCAGGGAAGTACTTCGCTGCCGGCCGTACCGAGAAAGGCTTGGTCAATATGTCAGAGGGGATGGCGGAACTTGGTGCCATTGACCAGGATCTGACCCAGCAGCAAAAGAAGCCAGCTGGTAAATTCTCGCTGGCTGAAGCAAAGGCAACGTTTACGATTGACAACCCGAAAGCCCGCCGCGTTCTGCTAGTCGATGACGACGCGAACGAACGCACTTTGATGGCTAGCTACCTGAAACAATGCGGACTTGAGGTTGAGGAGGCGACGGACGGCTTGAAGGCCCTCTACGCGCTGACCAAGCCGACGCTTCCCGATGTTGTGTTGATGGATATGAACATGCCGAACTTGGATGGCCCGGAAACGGTCAAACGGATTCGACAATGCAGCGCTCACCGCAGTGTTCCAGTGTTCGCGGTGACGGGGCAGCCCATTGAAGAGACTGGGTTGTCCATCAGCGACAACGGTGTGACCGGATGGTTCCAGAAACCAGTCCAAGTCGACGCCATCGTCGAGGCCATTTACGGTTGCGTCGCTGTTTGATCACACTGCCCGTCGCGCCGGGTAGGATGTGAGGCATGATGCCGTGATAGAATGTCAGCCTCCTCGGCGCGTGGCGTTGAGTTTGGGTTGCATTTCAATTTGGGGTGAATTCCCACGAATAGATGCCGACCCTGAAGTGCGAAATCAGAAGAAATTGCTAGTCTTGCCAAGGTTGAGCAGACATCGACCTGCCCACAAGACACTTTCGTAAACGTATTGGCACGCAACACGCATGGGAGTTGCCAAGTCTTTGCCTCCTTTGACTGTTTCCCGAGAATATTTACCGAATGTCATCCGACAACCCTGACAACAAACCGGTACAGATACCCGACACACGCGACCCTCAATTGGATCTTATCGCAGACGCTGGGTTGAGTTTCTTGCAGTCCAAGGTCAAATTTGGATTTCCGGTGATCGGGATCGGGGCGTCCGCAGGCGGTTTGGAATCGCTCGAGCAGCTATTCGACGAGATCCCGCCTGACTCCAACGCTGCGTTTGTCATCGTCCAACACCTTTCGCCGGACTTTAAGAGCATGATGGATGAAATCTTGGCTCGGCGGACCAAGATGACAGTTCGCCGAATCGAAGACGGCATGAGCGTCAAACCGAGTACGGTTTACCTGATACCGCCGAAGGTCGATTTGGAGATACAGGGCGAAATACTGGTTCTGAAAGATCGCGAAGTGCGACAGGGTTTGAACCAACCCATTGATCGCTTCTTTACTTCCATGGCAATTAGTCGTGGGCCGGCATGTGCCGCAGTCGTCTGTAGCGGAAGTGGCAGCGACGGATCACGGGGAATTCGTGATGTCTGTGAAGCCGGAGGGATGGTCTTGGTCGAAGATCCGGAGACCGCGCGTTTCGACGGCATGCCTCGGTCGGCAATGGAATCCGGGGTTGCGGACTTCGCGGGCAACATGGACCAAATCGCAACTTGGCTGGGGCGATTCATCACGTCGTTCTCTGATCGGATAGACACCGGTAACTATGCGGACACTGGTGATTTGATCGCCCGCGTTCCCGCAGTGGGTTTAGGTCGCGTCATCGAGTTGCTACGTGACGAGTATCAGATCAACTTCTCTCAATACAAACCCAATATGATCGTCAGACGCATCGAGCGTCGCTGGCGGTTGCTGCACTTCGCGTCGATCGAAGAGTACATCGAACTGTTGGAAACCGACGCCAACGAACTGAATCAGTTGTACCGTGACCTGTTGATTGGCGTCACACGTTTCTTTCGCGACACTGAAGCGTTTGATGTTTTAGCGAATAAGGTCTTGCCGCGACTGATCGAGGAGAGTCGCGGTCAAACGATGCGAGTTTGGACGCCAGGGTGTGCAACGGGCGAAGAAGCCTACTCGCTGGCGATGACAATTGCGGAAACGATGGAGGCGAAGGGGCAGGTTGTCGACGTCAAGATTTTTGCAACCGACGCGCATCGTTTAAGTCTTGATAAGGCTGCGTCGGGAACCTACACCATCAAGGAGGTCGATGGCATCTCCCCAGAACTTTTAGAAAAACATTTTCAGAAAGTGGGATCGAGCTACCGAGTCAATCAATCACTTCGCAAGATGATCGTGTTCGCTCCCCAGAATCTTCTCAACGACGCCTCGTTCACCAACATTGACCTTGCCATTTGTCGTAACACGCTGATCTATTTCGGCGACGAGGGCCAACGGCGAGCGTTGTCATTGATGCATTTTGGTTTGAGGATTGGGGGTGTATTGTTTTTGGGGCCGAGCGAGACACCGGGCGAAATTGAAGGTGACTACGAGACCATCAACCGACGCTGGCGGATGTACAAAAAGGTCAGTGCGTCAAAATTGGGCACGGCAAGTTTGCGAGCCCCAGCTCGGCTGAGCGTCCCGCGGAGCGAGCCCGTCGGACGCAGCGGATCGGCGACGGTCTACACCGACCGTATGATTTTGTCGGCCATCGAAGGACTTGCCGATGATTACTTGCCACCCACGTTCGTCACCAATTCAGACTTTACGTTGTTGTATTCAACACCCGGTTCCGCGAAGTTTTTGCGCCGGCAGGAAGGGCGATTCGGTGCTACGCTGCCGGAGCTGTTGTTACCGAAGTTAAAGACGAGCGTCTTGGTTGGCTTGCAGCGATGCGAGCGACAGAAGGAAGTCTCCAAGCCCGTCGTGGTCGGGAAAATCGCAGTCCCGTTGTCCGAACTGGAAGGCAACGCACCGGGCGACGCAGGCGGGTCAGACGATCCACAGGCCAGCGGCGATGCTAAGCAGGACTTTCGACTGGTCGGCGTTGTCATTCGCCGAGTCGACTTAGCGGGTAAGCAGGAGCATGGTTTCAGCGTTAGCGTGATCGAAGAATCTGAGAAACCGATTCGAGGCGTCTTGGACAGTGGGGAAGCCGTCGATCTTTCCGCTCAAGCAACCTTGGAAGAGGAACTCAGGCACACGAAGGAGAGCCTTCAATCCACGATTCAAGAGCTGGAAACTAGTAACGAAGAGTTGCAGGCGACCAACGAGGAAATGGTTGCCAGCAACGAAGAACTGCAGAGCACTAACGAGGAACTGCACAGCGTCAACGAAGAACTTTATACGGTCAACGCGGAGCATCAGTCCAAGATCGAAGAATTGACCGAAGTGACGGAGGACATGGAGAACCTATTCCGCTCGGCTAACGTCGCGACGCTCTTTTTGGATGACGAATCTCGTATCCGGCGGATGACCCCGCAGGCGGCCGAGATATTCGACCTTACACACGACGATATTGGTCGACGGCTCGACAATTTTCGCAACCCTCTCAACGATGACGAACTTTACGACTTAATCGCGACAACATTCGCCAATCAGAAACCGCTCGAACGGGAGGTCATGGGCAAAAGCGGCGAACGATTTCTGCTGCGACTGATGCCATACGATTCGACACGCGATTTGTCGGGTACCGTGCTGACGCTTGTCAGCTTGCGGCGTCTCGAACAGGCTCGCACAGAATTGGAAACTCGTGAAGCTCGATTCCGAGGCACATTCGAGAACGCTGCGGTGGGAATTGCTCATGTCGATTTCGATGGGACTTGGTTGCGTGTTAACCAACGGCTGTGCGACCTAGTTGGATACTCTCGGGAAGAACTGCTGGCGATCAATTTCCAGTCGATCACACACCCAGCGGATTTGGACAGCGATTTAGAGCAATTCGAGCAATTGAAGGCGGGCGAACTGTCGAGTTACACGCTTCGGAAACGCTACGTCGATAAATTTGGACGCGATGTACCGATTGACCTGACCGTCTCAATTCAACAGGAACCTGGCGACGACAAGCCTTATTGCATCGCCGTGATCCAGGACGCGCGGGAACAGGTTCGAGCACAAAAGCTGCTTGAAGAAGCCATTTCTCAACGGGACCAGTTTCTCGCCGTGCTATCTCACGAGCTTCGTAATCCACTCGGCGCGGTCAAAAACGCGGTCTCCCTTCTGCGTCGGACGAACGACGCCGAAATTAAACGCGACGAATTGACTGATTTGCTGGATCGCCAAACCGATCACATGTCTCGTTTGGTGGAGGATCTTCTCGACACATCACGAATTGCGCAAAACAAGATTGTGCTGCAGCGGGAGTTGATGGATCTGAAAGAGGTCGCGGAGGAATCCATTCGATCGTTGCAAGGCAGTTTTGATCAAAAACAGCAACACGTCCGCTTGGAGCTTGACGCGGATCGGTTTCCGGTGGTCGGTGATCGCGTGCGACTATTGCAGGTCGTTGAAAACTTGTTGGCCAATGCTCGGCGTTACACACAAGTCGGCGGCCAGATTGAGGTTCGACTGTCCGTGGACGCCGGACGCGTCGCGTTGCAGGTGAAAGACAACGGCCAAGGAATCAGCGAGGATAACCTAGAAACGATCTTTAATATGTTCACTCGGGGTCGCGAGACGGAAGAAACCCAGGGTGGCCTCGGCGTTGGCCTTGCGCTAGTCAAAATGCTGGTCGATAAGCATGACGGAACGCTGAAGGCCAGCAGCGACGGTGTCGGTAAGGGGTCAACGTTCACGCTCACGTTCCCAATGGTCGCCGTACCTGCGGGCGTCAAGCTTGCTCATGCGCCTGAGGAAGCGCCCAGCACGGAGGCGATCAAGCCGTTCAAGATTGTCCTGGTAGAGGACGACAAGGACGCTCGGTCAACGATGGAGCAATTGCTAGAACTGGATGGACATGATGTCACGGTCGCCGTCGATGGGAACGACGGGCTTGAGAAAATACGCGATGTTCACCCAGACTTCGCGTTGATCGACATTTCCATGCCTGGGATGAGCGGACTTGAGGTCGCCAATCTCTTGAAGAAGGAGTCGCCCGGGATTCTAAAAGATACGAAGCTCATCGCGTTAACCGGTCACGGGCAACCGCAGGACATCCGGCGCACGCAAGAGGCCGGCTTCTCTGGGCACTTGGTCAAGCCGGTTGATGTAGCGGTGCTTGGACAGCTTATGAATGAATTGTCGAGCAATTAGTCGTTACCCAGTTCGGCCGCGACTTCGGCTAACAGAATTGCGTCGGAGATCGGTTTGTTTAGCGTGCGTGCCGCGTTGAAAATATGGACATGACCTTCGATGTTTAACGATGGCGATGCCCCGGTGACCGCGATCGTCTTTGGACGAGGTCGAACGTTGATGCTGACGTGCGCTAGCAGCGAGAGCCCGCCCCTGGGCTTGAACTTCGTTTCGTTCTCACGGATGAGGATGTCGGTAATGACCAGGTTAATGGACTCCTCGTCAACCAACTTGATCGCAGCATCAGCGTCGGTCTCGTGATAAACGCGATAGCCGGCCTCCTCAAGCAACCGCTTCCAGTGCTCGGCAACGCGGACGTCGTCTTCTAGTAGAAGAATGGATTTAGTCATTTGTTCTGCAACGATTCAATGATTTTCGCCAAATCGCCGTGGTTAATTGGCTTCGTCATTCGGGGCAGGTGGCCCAACTCAGGTGGAACTTGAAAGCTGGAATCATAGCCGCTGGCCAGGATCACGGGAATATCTTGACGGATAAGAGACTTCGCAAGTTCAAAACTGGTCCCGGTTCGCAAATTGATGTCCAGGATGGCGAGCGTCAAATGGCTTTTCGCCATTGCCTGCTCGCCACGTGATGCGTCGGGAACCGATTGCACTTTTTGGCAGCCCATGGAAGTGACTAACCGTTCCAATTCCATGGCCAACACCATATTGTCCTCCACAACCAATACCTGATCCAGTATCAAGGGTCGGACCCCAACTGACTCAATATCGACTTTCTGGACGTGTGATTTTGGGGAATCATTCAGGAGCAACGTTGATTCCGATGGCAGCCACATTTGCACTTCGATACCGTCGCCGTGGAACGTCAATTCGGACTCGCCATTGCATTCGTACGGGATCGCCCGCTCGACAAGCGCCATACCAAAACCACGACGTTTTGCTGCCGGTCTGACCGGTGAATTGGACTCTCGCCAGACCATGGACACCCCGCCAGCATCGTGTTTCCAGGAAACATCTAGTGCGCCTGCCGGATGCGATAGCGCGCCATGCTTCACCGAGTTTGTCGCCAACTCGTGAAGAACCAAGGCCATGATTGGAGCAATGTCGCCTCGCAATCCGATCGCGGGCCCACTGACGGAAACGCTATGGTCCCGGCCTCGATGTGGTTCGAGTTCGGTTTGAACCATCTCTCTGAGGCGAGCCCATTGCAAGCCACTGCCGCCGATCAGGTCATGAGCTGTTGCCAGTGCGGCGATACGTTTTTCAAAGGCCTCTGCATAGTTCTCCAAAGACGCGGACGAATCTTTTGTCTGTCTAGCAATGCTGCGAACCAGTGCCAGAATGTTTTTGACTCGATGATTCAGTTCCGCGATCAGCAGGTCCTGGTGCTTCGCCTGTCGATCGCGATCTTGTCGAACGGCGTCCGTGTCGCGGAGCAAGACCTCTTGAATGATTCCCCGCAACTCCATTGCCGCGGAAACATTCGCCCGAGTCCAAGGTCGGCATTTGCCCTTCACCGTTTGAATGTACTCATCGAACGACGCACGGGGATGCAGCCGCGGCCCGTTAGGACCAAAGTCAATCCGCTTTTCCGGTTCACCGCCCCACCGCACATCATGCACGATTTCGTTGCGAAAAAACATGATTTGCGATTCATGCTTTGCATCACTCCCACTTCCAATTTGCACCAACAGCACTCCGGCGGACTGACTCTGCCCATCGCCTTGCGTCAAAATCGTCGAATTAAACGTGTCGATGGCATAGACGTCATCGCTGGAAAGATCAGACAGCGACCGCACGAACTCATCGCAAGCAGTGTCACCGAACGGATGAACGGCATCTCCGCGTCGGATGACGATTCCATCCGCGTCAACAATGTTGGCGAGATCCTTCCACAAACGCTCGAAAACAACTTCAATCGGTTGATCTACGCGACGGAGGGTCTCTCGTGTCGAGTCGGCACGTCGGCGATGGGAAAGAATTTCTTTTTCAATCTCTTGTTGCAACTGCACTGAGAACAATTGGGCAAACAGCTCGCAAACGCCTCGAAGCTCCATGTTCAGCTTTCGAGGTCGATCATGGTGCAAGGAAAACAATCCCCACAATTGCCCTCGGACGATCAGGGAAAGGTTGACTGTTGCCGTGACACCCATGTTCTGCAAGTACTCTACATGGATAGGAGAGACGCCCCGTCCGTGACAGAGCGTAAGATCTAGGGGGCGTTCTTCACGACCAAGCAGCTTCGTATGAGGATCACGCACATCCGCGATCATGCGATACGGCATTCTCAGCATCAAGTCACGAACCTGCCTGGGAATATCCGACGCAGGGTATCGCAGACCCAGATACGGAGTCATGCCGGGGCAGGCGGCCTCGGCCACGACCTCGCCATCAAAGCTTGGCAGGAACTGATACGCCATAACGCGATCAAACCCCGTGACCTGGCGAACCATTTCAACGCCCGATCGCATCAGGTTCTCGACACCCAGGCCTGATCGCAACCCAGAAAGCATCCCGCGGATTTGCTGAACTCCTCCGCGTTCGACAGCAACTTCGGTCTCCGCCTTCTCGATCTCCAAAACCGCTGTGTCGCCCGAGAGGTGGATGGATAGATCGCACCGGAACGAGTTGTCACCAAGATCGAAGCGACCCAGATGCTCACGTTGCTGGCCGATCGACGGGACGCCCATCGCTCCCCTGATCTCGTGAAGCAGATCGCGGTCGACAAGCACTCGGTCGACCTGCTGACCGAGCAACTGGTCGATAGAAATGGACGTCATGGAAGTCAAGTTTTCGGAGCAATAATCCACCACGAGTGTCTTCGCGTTGAAACCGATCAGAGCGGAAAACGTCTGCAACCGACCGGGAATGTGTACCGGCTCGGATTCGCAATTTTGGAATGCGATACGTTCATCTTCATTGACCACTCAATTGGCCTCGCTGGCGAAAACGTTGTATGCATAATCGAAAACATCACGTGCTCCTGCAACCGCATCAACCACATCGGCGGTCGTCGACGCGATCGCTTCCACGAAGACCGGCCAACGATTTTTCGCGTGGGCGGCCGACTGCTGGAGGAAAGATCTACCAATTTCGGTCGGCAGATCGTCTTCGGCCTGTTTCAGAAGAAAGGTCGCCCCCATTGCCGAACCTTCAATCACGTACGCTCGCCCCCAATGCCAGCCTTCGCTCAACGCCTCGGCTGGCAATTGCACGCCTACTTGCTCTCGTTTGTACTTTGGTTCAATCGTGGCCAAATCTTCTTCGATTAGGCGACAGAGGTCGGAACCCAGGCCCGGAAGTTGAAGTCGTTGCTCCACCCAATTAGTGCTCACTGCGGCGTAGCCACAAATCTTACGCATCCCGATCAAATACCGCTCGTAGTTGGCCAACGAAGCGAAGGGCGGGTATACCGCCATGACATGGTCAAGCCGCGTATGAGACGCCGCCGTTTCTCGTCTTAAGATTCGCCGCAAGTTTCCAGTTTTCGACTCGTTCACTCTGTTTCCAATCAAAAAAGGGCAGCATGACTGTGACTTGTCACGCTGCCCTCGATTCTACCGTCGATTCCATCCAAGTAAGCGATGCCGGGTCGCCCTACGCGACCGGACCGCGTCGCCCCATGACCAATCCAATTACGAACAACACGAGAAACACGACGAAGCAAATCTTTGCAATTGTCGCGGCAGTGCCAGCGATCACACCAAAACCCAAAACTCCCGCGATCAACGCAATTATCAAAAACGTTAGGGCCCAACTCAACATGATAATCTCCTATTAAAACGACGCTCTTGCGAGGCGAACACCGCGTCGCAATTTGATGAGGACTAGCAAAGCGACTTGCGTGCCAAAGGACTCGCCGGAACCAAATTTAACGGTCAGGAAGGCAATTATTGACGATCGTCTTCACAGACCGTTTTCCCAATTGTGCGGCCATTGGAAGAACAGCGATCAATGCGGTCGATCAACAGTCAGTCATCGCTCTGCTAAACGATGGCTCTAGCGGCACGGCAAATGCTAAATGTCAGGTTAGCGACCGCCTCCCACCAACACACCAGGATCCTCAAAATGGCGCGACAAACCATAATCGAATTTTACGGCGGACCCGCCGACGGACATCGACAGTTGCTTGAGAATCCACCAACAAAGTGGATCACCGTCCAGACGGTTCTCGCGGAACGATCAAACCGCCCGGCCCGTCTGCGAAGCCTTCTCGCTTGGTTCCGCCGTGAACGCAAGCAGCAGCGGGTGATCGTACTTGAAGCGATCTATCGTAGACAGCCTTCTGACAGCGTCACCGCGCGTTACGCCTATGTTCAATCGCTCGTCGTCGAGGGACCGGCGGATGATCGGCCGCCTCGTGTTACGGCTAACTTTCGTTGTGGACGCGACGCCCGAAGCCTGACTGCGGACCAGCAAAAACGATGAACAATGGCGGCAAAGATGATCCGTGCGAATTTGATTGCGACGATGACCGGCTACTCGATGCCGCTCGCGAAGGCAGCCACTCGGCCTTCAAACGGCTAGTGCAATGCAACCAGGACCAACTGTTTGCGTCCATGCACCGTTACTTAGGTAGTCACGCCGATGCGGAAGAATCGGTCCAAGAGGCGTTCGTCCGAGCGTTCTCGCGACTTGAAACCTTTAACCACGAGAGTAAATTTTCGACATGGCTTTATCGAATCGCTTTCAACGCGGCTAATTCACAAAAACGAAAGCATCGTCCCCGGGTCTCACTCGATGAGTCACGCCACCGCGATGGCACTGAGGTCGTCGATACAAGGGAGGGCAGTTGTGGCGACAAGATGTTACGAGATGAGGAAATTGAACTTATTCATGCGGCATTGGATGGTTTGTCGGATGACCACCGGGCAATTTTGGTTCTCCGCGAATTCCACGATCTCGCCTACGAAGAAATTGCCAAAGTTCTAGAGATCACGGTCGGAACCGTTCGCAGTCGCCTGAGCCGCGCTAGAGGCGAATTAAGAAACGCTATTGGAATACTCAGGACGCAAGTGCGATCGCACTCTGATCGTGCTACTGCACCTCACGGCACGTAGCGACCACCGCCGTGATGTTGTCGCGACCACCTGCATTGTTAGCATGGCGGATCAAATGGTCGACGGTGGTCTTTGACTCGTTGCCGTCACCCATGATCGAATGGATAGCGGCTTGGTCAAGCATCCCATGCAAGCCATCACTGCAAAGAAGGATTCGGTCGCCTGACCGCAAAGTGAAACGCACGACCTCTGGACGGACAGGATGATCTCCCCCGCCGACGCAATTCCACAGCACATGACTGAATGGCGAATCATCGGCTTGCTTTTGGGTCAATACTTCCTCATCGACCATCCGCTGGGCGATCGTGTGATCCTTGGTGATTTGCTGTAGCTTTTGATCGCGTAAAACGTAGCACCGACTGTCGCCAGCGTGGATCACATACATTCGCGGCCACAGAATGTAGGCAAGTGTTACCGTCGTTCCCATTCGCCCCTCATCGGAGCCGGATTGTTCCCACAACGCCTCCTGTGCTGAGCTTAGGCTGTACGAGAGTTCGTCAAGGAATTCATCCCCATTCTTCGATGACAACTTTAGGAACCAGTGCATCATGTCAAGTACGTAGCGCGCGCAGACCTGAACCGCCATACTGCTTGCCAGTTCCCCGTCCGAGTGACCACCCATCCCATCGGCGACGACCAACAGATGTCCTGGTTCCGATCCGTATAGCTCACAACAACTGTCCAGTGGAACGTCGGTCGCGATGACGGATAGCTGGCGTTGCAATTCCGCGATCATAAAGTGGTCTTGGTTTTGCGACCGCCGCTGCCCGATGTCCGAGCCGCCCGCCATGTCGAGTTCGACAGCCGGTGGGCAGTTTGTTACATCCAAATCGACCATTGGAATTGTCGTGTCGCTCATCGATACACCCTTAAGTTGTTGAACGATCACGACGCAGTCGAATCGCCAATAAGATCACTGCTCCGATGATGCTGCCGATCCAACCGCTCGACTGAACCAAGGTTCCGCCGACCAGAAAATACCCGATTGAACCGCCGATGAACGAACCGGCAATTCCGAGGATCGTCGTAGCCAAACACCCCATCGGCTGCTCGCCCGGAATAACTGCTCGAGCAACTAATCCGACGACCAAGCCGAACGCAATCCAACCAGCGAGCCAGAACATCAGCACTTCCTAAAAATGAATAGGTCACACAGCCTCAGCGTGTCCAGCGATCTGGCAGATAACGCTGGATTCCAGCATAGGATGGCTCTGGCCGTGATCGGAAGTAGGCCACGGTCCCGAGAATTCCCAGCGCCAGCCCGGCAACGAAGACAACTCCCGAAGTTGCAACGGGATGCTCGTCGGTTTCGTACTGAATGCGTTCGTAGACCGAATGAATCGGCTCCGTCACATTTTCGGTGAGCGCAGTAAAACGCTGAGTAAAACTGCCCTCGGGAGCAAACTCCAAAACTACCGACTTGATTTCTTCAAGCGAAGTTTCGGTGAACTCTTTCAAAAAGCCAATCACAGAATCAACGTCGCAAGGCAAATCTTTCAATTCGTCTTCGCTGATGTGTGGCCAACGCGTCTGAATCGCTTGGCAAACACGGCCCCACGATTCACTTGTCCAATTGGTCGCTGCTGGTTCTTGTACGGAATGGGTCGCTTGAGACATTTGAGTCCTCCTTGGAAGGTTTTCGATCAACACGGGCCGGTCGAACGCGGGTCCGAGCGGCTCGTTTGTAAATTTGAACGAGACGCAATCCGTGTACCAAAGCGTCCAAACCGGTGCGGAGAGAATGCGAGCTTCATCGGATTTGCATCGGACGCCTCACCGACTGCGTCCGCGTAGCAAGCCTTCGATCACGGGAAAGTCAGCTGGCTTGACGACGTGATCGTCGAAGCCCGCCTGAATCGCTTTTTCGCGATCTGCTGGCTGACCAAAGCCGGTCATCGCTGCCGAGAACAGGTCCTTGAAGGCTGGCGTTGCACGAATCTCCTTCGCCAGTTCATACCCATTCATGCCGGGCATTGAGATATCCGAGTCGTTACAGAATTTCTTTTCAGATCTGCCGCTTCGTTTTCCCGGGTCCGCAAAAGTTTGCGTTGCTCGTCACTGAATTGCCAAACCAATTCACGCAATTGATCCATCAGCCTCTTGCCCCCGGCAGCAGCCACCAAGAGTTCCTGCTGGTCGAGCGTTCGCTCCCTTTGCTCAGCGACCTTGTCGCTAATTGAGCAAACATCGCGTCGCCGGCCGCTCTCAGGTTTTGCAGAAGCAACTGTTGCGATGAACTGTCGTCGGTCAGGCGATCGACGTTTCTGATTCAACAGGGACTGATGCGGTGCCGGACTCGTACGGTTCTAGAAACGACTCGTCACCTGTCAACAGAAAGCCTCTCCCGCCCGTCTCCGCATCAATCAACGATCCTTGAAATGACTCCATGTGAACGAGCACCTCCAGCGTGTGCGACACCCACCGATCATGCTTCCGCAACCACTGCGAATTCGCGTAAGAGATCCAACCGTTGGCGACTAGCACGACAATGACGATCGACACCGCCAGTGGCTCTAGACCGTACTGCAGTCCCTTGGGCGTCGGCGCAAGCTATTCTTTCATGGCGTTTTGCTATCGGACGGTCGTTGCAGACGTCCAACCAGCTTTCGAGTCGCAATGCGGGGGAGAAACGATGCGGAGGTTACCATCAGTCGGTTTTTCCAACCGGGAATCACAATGTCCTGATTCTTGAGGTAGCCCTCGAAACCTGCCTTGGCGACTTCCGCGACAGGCATCGCGCCAGACGCAAACAAGGCCAGGTCTTCCATGCCCGAGTCTTCGCCAAACCCGGTCGACGTCGGTCCCGGGGCCAGCAAAGTGACATGCAGCGGTGTGCCAATCAGCTCCTCACGTAACGCTTCTGTGAACGACAACACATAGGCCTTTGTTGCGTAATAAACCGCCATATGCGGACCAGCTTGAAAGGCCGCGATCGACCCGACATTGAGAATTCCACCACGTTGTCGCAAGATCATCTCAGGCAGTAGCAATCGCGTCAGCATCGTGAGCGTGACCACATTCACCTGCAACATGTCCGCTTGGCGCTCAACCGGTAGCGACGCGAAATCTCCCAACGCACCGAAGCCCGCATTATTGACCAAATGATCGACCAACAATTTTTCGTCACGAAGTCGCTGCACCAGTTGTTCGGATGCATCGTGTTTTGCTAGATCAGCGACCATCACGGTTGCTCGGACACCATGCTTGGCCTCCAGAGTACTCGCAAGCTCACGAAGCTTTTCTTCGCTGCGAGCCACCAAAATGAGGTTTTCACCACCCGCGGCGAACAATCGAGCCAGTTCCGCCCCAATTCCCGATGAAGCGCCTGTGATCAGAGTGGTTGCCATTCGTTATTTTCCAGGTGAGTGTTTGTGGGTGACGAGCGATGAAAGCAGAGAGGCAACTGCTGTGCCGCGTGAGGCTCCGCAACTGGCATGGCCTTTGCTTGTCGGTTCAGTCAATCGAACGTGGACGTCCACGAGCGAATCAACCCTTCAACGGAGACTGAATTCATGGCACTCGAAACGAAATCAAATTTGTCCGACGAAACGCTCAACAAAGTACAGAAGTTGATTCGAGCCAACATTGACTCGTACAACGGCTTCCACGAATCGGCCGAAGAGATCGCCGACGCGAAGTTGAAAACACTTTTCAAGCAGATCGGCGATGAGCGTTCTGCCATGGCGAGTGAACTGCAGACGCTTGTTCAGTTCAACGGTGAAGAGGCGGAAGACGACGGCAGCGTCGCCGCAAAAACACACCGAATCTGGATCAATATCCGGTCCAAGATCAACGGCGGTGACCCATATGTCATCTTGATTGAGGCCGAACGCGGCGAGGACCACATCAAAGCCGCCTACGAAGATGTTCTTAAAGAAACCGCCGGCAGCGCGATCAACGACGTGCTCAAAGCCCAGTACGCGAAAGTCAAAGCCGGCCACGACAAAGTGCGCGACCTCCGCGACGCCTACAAAGTGGCCAAAAAGTAAACGATTCACCAATCGCACCGAAAGACCGGGCCGCATGGTCGCCCTAACCAGCACCCGAGGCAACACATTACCTCGGGATGCTCGTTTGGAAGCGAGGGAAGGCAACGAACCTCGAAACTTTGCAAGTTGCCACAAACCGGTCGCCGTCCAATCGCAAAATTTTCGTTTTCGTGGACAATTCCATGGGTTCGATGCACCAGACTGTCTACCAGGGAACCATACTCTGGATTTGAACGCCTCCGTGCAGTGCGTATAGTTGACCCACTTACGACAGCAACCATCGGACTAAAACAAAGGGTATTCGGCATTACATGCCGAATGCTAGACAACTAACGAAAACCGTTGCCTCCGCTGTACTCTTCACGATCTGCGGAATTGGCCGTCCAAGGCAATTCGCAGGTTGTGCCTCTCCATCGGCCATTCTCTGCCGGTCAATAAACGCCGTGTTTGGAGCGTTGCTCAGATTCCGGTCATTTGCTCTGGCCCCCGCTCCGAAATAGCCTGCCTCGACGCGATTGAGCCAGCGACCGTTCAGCTCCGCCTTCGATGGTGCGAGGCGAGAACAGGAGCTTTACGTTAATGCTACGGGCGAGAGCCCGCATCCTCGAAATTTGTTTCCAGCGGGTCGCGGAGATCAGGCCCGCCGCAAAGAAAAGAAGATTGCGGCAGAGATGGAAAAGAACTCCAACCGACGATCTGCTGTTCCGAACGAGCACGAATGGAAAGCCAGCCCGTGAGCCGACGTGAAAGTGCATCGCTTCTCTGCCTCGCTGCCTGAGTCGAAGAGTCCGGCGGGATCTTGATTGCTGAATCCATTGCACGTGATAGGATGCTGGTTTCGTACGCGGTCGGGAGTTGAATCGTGGAAGTTATCTCGCCTGATGAAGAGGACCGTATTGGGAGTAAGCACTCTCTGAGTACGTGGGCGCGGATTTACCTACACGGGATCATCGCGTTTGTTGCCATCGCCGTGGTTGCCAACGTCGTAATGTTGCTGGCCCCCGTTTTCGACTTCACCGGCAATCCCTCTTTGGCGATCGGGCTATCGATTGCCGCGATACTCGTCGGACCACCGCTGGTGGGTAGCTTTATCCTCTTCGGACTCTTTCCGCTGATGGGTACCAAGGCAGCGTGGCGAGGATGGCTGGACATCTTCAGTGTTGATCGCGACACCGCGGCCAGCTGGATCTCGCGTTTTAACCAGGGAGGAGTCGACGCCCTTTTCGATAACGACAGACCGGGCGGGCCGCGAAAACTCGTCGAATAGGAGCAGCGGATCCTCGAGGATCTTCTCCGAGAGTATCCCTCGCACCCGGCAATGGTGATTGCGAAGCTGAAAGAGAAAACGAGTAAATCGATCAGCCGCAAGTCCCTGTCGCGATACGCCAAACGGTTCAATCTCAGCTGGAAACGGTTTCGCCGCAGCCTTCAGCAAAAACGGGACGAACGAGCGTTTCGACTCGCTCAAGCAGAACTTGCCGAACTGCTCGAAGAACCTGGATTGAACGTAGTCTATTTCGACGAAGCAGGCTTGTCCCTCAAGGGATTCGTTCCCTATGGGTGCCCAACGCGAATTCTAAAACGATGTAGTCCATTTCTCCGAATTTCGAGGGATTGAATTCTGGCGGAACGAGCTCCGGTGAACGGGTACTTCATCGTTTGCCATTCACGTACGCGAGCGATTAGTTCAATTCGAACGCGTTTGCCGATCGTTGAATCAAAATCCAACGCCGGTTGATATCTGGCAAGCGGAACCGCTCGACGTCACCATTGGGCCAAGTCACTGTCACCACGCAGTCCGATGCGGGCATGTCGCCCAATCCGAAATGCAGGAGGCGTTCATTGCTGCATTGAAACCCGTTTCCCGAAACGAGTGGCTGTTTCCACGTGCGATCGCGGTACTGCAATTGAACGACCGCGCCGATTGCATCACGAGAAGACGCTGTCCCGACCAGTTGGATCTCAACCCAATCGTGTTGATCGCTCGATTTATTGATAAGCAGAGCGACCGGTTCGGTTTGGTGGGTCACCAACACGTCAGGTTTCCCATTTCGGTCGGCATCGATGGTCCACAATGCTCGTCCAACATGATCGGATTGGATGTATTCGCTCTCCATCATCGAGCCAATGGACTGGCATTTCCCCTGCTGGTTTAATTTGTACACCTGGAACGGTTGGGCATAGTCGGCTCGCGTTCCCGATGGCGAAAGGATTTGAACATGTCCGTTGGAAACAACAATTTCTAGTTGCCCGTCGTTATCCAGGTCAATCATTTGGGTGCCGAAGGCGACCAGCCTAAATGACGTGGAGGAAAGATCAAAGCGATTCGTGTCATCGACCCAAAACAAATCTCCACGATGGCGATGGAGGACATTGGATTCGTCTGCGAAATTCGTGACGAAGAGGTCGAAGAGGCCATCCTGATCGAAGTCGCCGATAGCGATGCCCATCGACCCTTGTGCCGCGGCAAGTGCGTCGCCCGCGAGTCCACGCGTCATTGCGAGTTCATGCAGAATCTGATCTGAGTCAGCTCGCTGCGGCTTTGACCAATAATGATTGTTGGTTATGTCATTGGTCACAAAGATGTCGACTCCTTCGATATCGTCCAGTGCTCCAACGACCAGGCCCAAACCGCGCCCCGGAATTTCGGGTTGCAATGCTACGTCGGAGTCCAGTGACTCGAACCCTCCTTCGGGCCGACCTACCGCAAAGAGGTCGTTTTCGGCGGGGAAGAGCATCGGGGAACACGATGGAGCGGCGTTGATTCGTTTGGTAAAGCACTTGTGTGTGGTCAAGTCGTCGCCGGTGCAGTAACGCAGCGCAACGATGTCGGCCAAACTGTCGCCATTCAAATCCGCGATCGCTCCACTTGATGACCATGAGTCGCCATTCTGTTTACCGAGCCAGCGACTCGATTGATCCGAAAACGTTCCATCTCCTTGATTGACATACAGAACGTTGGAGCCAAAGTTCAGTACAAGGATGTCCGGAAAACCATCCTCATTGCAATCGCCTATCGCAATGCCTTGCCCGAAACCACGGTCATCGACACCCGATGGACCTGTCGTTTCGGTAAATGTTCCGCCCACGTTTCGAAATAGTGAATTGCCTTCGGAGTCTGTGAGTTTGGGTGTACCACCGGCTGCGGCGAAGTAAACATCGCTCCATCCGTCTAGGTCGTAATCGAGCGTGCCTCCACCGCATCCGAGCGTGTGATGTAACATGAAGCCGGGTTGGTCGATCTCCTTACTGGTGTATCCATAGAAATTCAGACCTCGTGTGTGGGCTTCGTTGTTTAACTTTAGTCCGGTCTTTGTGATAGCCGATCCACTGGAGCTGTTGGCACGTGTCAACGATTTCAAACTAGATGGCTGGTCAACGGTGCGAGTGATATCGAGAGCGGGGAAATCTCGCAAATCCAGCTCCAACTCGGGGTGCCCTTCGGTGGACTGCCACGGCGTTTTTCGGCGAAGAGACGCGGCAACTGAATTACGAAAACCAGCCGTGGATCGAACTTTGTCCTTCGATAACGTCAGCGCGATCGCGGCCCAGGCTTCGCATTCCCAGTCACGCCCGAGTCGGTGTAGTGTTTGCGCGATCGCGAGAGCTTGCTTTTGCGATTTCACTTCAGCGGAGGAGAATTCTCTCGCCTTTTGATCCAAAGAGTTAAGCAGAGTCGCTCGCTTCTCGACGATTGGGATCATTTTCGAAAGCGTGAGATCCTCTCCATCGGATATCTGTTGCAGACTGGTCTTCAGCTTCATCCAACATTCGGTGTGATTCGCGTCCCGGCGTGTTCCCTGCCAATAGCATCGAGCGGCATGCGCGAACATCGATTGATTGACCGCCCAATCGCCCAACGCGGCCCAGTACATCGCGTACCCGTTGACGTCCGATGGTGTTTGTTTCGCAAACGTCACGACACTCTCCAGATTTCCTGAACGCGCGATTGTGCCGATCGCTAGAGCGTAAGCTGGAGCGAAAGTTGGATTATGTTCGATTATCCTCGACAGCATCCGTGTCGCTGCGGCATCTCTCCGTTGGTCGTATTTGCGTTTCGCTTTCGCCAGGAGAGGACGCAGGTCGGCGGGATTGCGTTTGAGAAGAACTTCGATCGTGTCCTCTTCCAACTCTCTCGGTCGTGCAGCGACTTGGTCCATCAACAAAAGCAGATCGAACTTGCGTTGCTGTACAAGGACGCGACGGTGAGGCGAGGCTTTCTCAGGACGTTCCGCCATGGCGTAGAAATCGATGAGTTGCCGGCGAAACACATGGTGGTCCGGACGTATCGTGACAACCGTTTCAAGAACTTCAATGGCGTCGTAAAGAAGGCCCTGATCGAGCATCGCCAGGACGCACTGGCGAATGTGCTGATCGTCACTGTACGACTCGATCGAACACGCCCGCTTCACCAGCTCGATCGCAAGAGACGCGTCGCCGTTATGAAAGGCGACCTCGGCGACCGCGAATAGAGCTTCGCTATCATCGGGCCGTTCGATCAACACGGCCTTCGACAACTCAGATGCTCGGTCCCAGTCTTTCGCCGCGGTGGCTTGGAAAAATGCCGAAACAACAGTGGCGTCTGGGGTCGATTCCTGAGTCTTTGATGATTTGTAAGCCTCGGTGACATCGGAAGGCGCCCCCGAAGTCAGACTGCGCGAGGTGTCCCCACAACCGGTGGGGATTAGTAGCAGGAACGTTGCGAGAATGGACCGAAGTCGCATGCCAAGATACTCCAGCCCAAGTACCGGCGCCGTGCAGTTTGGAAGATCAGTTTCGACAAACGCCTGCGATGATAGCGTTTCATAACGGATGCTGCTGGTCAGCGGGGCGGCGTTCACTGAGCATACGATCAAGCAAAACGCCTCGCGGTTTCGCAGTTGGGCAACGTCTTTCGCGTGATCAACTGGGGATGAACATAGAACCGGAACGATATCTTTTCACCTTCGCCAATGTCCTCACCCTTCCTAATGAAAGGTGCAGGCGGGTCGGCATCTCGCACAGCCGGGGATTGCTGCAATCACTGATGCGATTCCTATACCCGGCTACGGGGAACGTGTGAGTTGCCGACGCACCTGAGACAACCCGTTTGGCGGGTTATTCTTTCGGAAGATTGTTGATGTCGCGATCACCACCGGCCATGTCGTTTGCCATCCTGCGTTGCTCTTCTTCAATCGTTGCTCTCATGTCCGCGATCTCTTGCTCGCTGGCACCGTCGAGGGAACTGGAGGCACCTTTGTCGGCACAACCAACACTGAGGAAGAAGGCCAATGAGAGAGCCGAGAAAAATACAAATCGAGTCATTGCGAACTTTCGGTTAATCGGAATAGGACAGTTGAAATGACACGAGGCTTCGGGCCCTGTCGCTCGAAGCCTCGTGACGTAGATCAGGTGACGTAGATCAGGTGACGTAGATCAGACTGAGGAGGACCTAGAATTCCTCGTCAATGGTTTCCTTCGCTGCACGGCTGCCGAGCGCCCCCCACAAACCGTAGGGGCTTTGAGCACCAGGTTGATTGTTGTTGGCAGCATTGCCCCAGCGATGGACCATCGGAGCGGTTGAGTTACCAGCTTCAATTGAGTCGGTGATGAACTTCACAGCACCGTCGCCCATCAGGACGTGAACACCGCCTTGGTGGCGGCTCGATGGTGGCAGAACAACCAAGTCGACTCCGCGATCGTAACCGCAAAGCTCTTTGTTCGGTGGCAGAATCGTCGTCATCATGGTGTGCAGTGGCAGGCGGTTTGCCCATTGATAGCCACGACCGTTTGACGAGCTGTCGACGGTTACGCCGGAAGCCCAGAATTGAGGACGTTGAGCGTCGACGTTCGTACCTTCGCTACACAGTGACGGGTTGTCGCGAGGACCAGGGTAGTTCCAGCTTCCGTCCAGCGAGATCGTTCGCTTGTCACGATCGCCGAGGTCGGTTGCAATTTCGCCCATCGCAATGGTGTTTGACAAGCCATCAAGGATGTCACGAAAACGCATTTTGGTGTAGCAAGAGAACACACCACGGTCACCGGCACGATGTTCTTCCGCTTGCGCCGTGTTCAGAGGCTGCCAAGGGGCATCTTTGCGGCCACCGTACAGAAGCCAACGCCCTGCGTCGCCACCACAGGATGCGTAGTTTGTTCGGCCTGCGGCTGGAAGCCCTTTCCCTGGATCGCTCGGGCAACGGAAGGTTGGGATCTCGGTGCTGTAGGGTTGATAGTCCAACCAATTTTGCATGCTCGGTCCCATCGCGGGGTAATCAACCGTTCCGTCTTTGTTGTAGTCGTTCGGATTACTGATCACTTCCCAAATCGCTTGCTGTTCGATGAATGGGGTGAGGCCAACCAACGCTGACAATTGGTTTTGGTTTGCTCGGGTCGTGTTGGCCCACCAACTGGCACCGCCACCGGTCAACGATCCGTCTTCGGTTCCAGCACCATGCAGCGGAAGTTGATTGTACGCGCTGTGATAGTTGTGTAGCCCGAGACCGATTTGTTTGAAGTTGTTACTGCAGCTCATCCGACGTGCTGCTTCACGAGCGGCCTGAACGGCGGGTAACAACAGCCCGACCAAAACACCGATGATGGCGATCACCACCAGCAATTCGACAAGAGTGAAACCCGAGCGGGTCGAAGAAGTCTTTTGCATTAAATCGCGTCCTTAAGAAAGATGAAAAGTGATGTAGGCGGAGGCGACCAAGTCCATAGACATCAAGGCATAAGCCTCACTCGGCTCTCAACCGAAGTTCAACGTCACGGCCTTTAGCGGCTCTCAATGGTACTCTCCACTACCCATCGTTGCGTGTCGAATAAAAACGCCAAAAATTCAAAAACAAAGTTATGATGCCCAACCTCTAAATTTTTCTCTTAGAATACCGACACTTTTTCCATGTTGGTGGCAATAGCTATTGTCGCCAACAAACTGTCGCTTGCCCTATAGATCATGGTCCAGCGATGATTCGCAGCGTTAGAAGCGGTCAGTTTGAGGGCGTGATGCCGATACCCGATGAAGTCAGTGAACAGTTTGTCAGTCTCCTCACCATGCACCAAAGCCAACTCAAAGGGTTTGTCTTTTCAGCGCTTGGTAACCGAGACGACGCGCAAGACGTGCTACAGAAAACAAACCTCACTCTATGGAAGAAGGCGGGCGAGTACCGAGAAGGCTCACCGTTTTTACCTTGGGCGTTTGGTGTCGCCCGATATGAGGTGCTCGGTTATTTGCGAGATCGAAATCGCGAGCGAGAACGTGTCGTCTTCCATACCGATGTGGTCGACATGCTATGCGAAATCGCGGACACGGACATGGAGTTATGGCCGGATCGGCAACAGGCACTTCACCGGTGTTTGGAATCACTTGACGACGAGACACGCCACGTCTTCGGGATGCGGTACGCAGACAACTTGTCGCTGCAACAGATTGCAGAGACGACCAACAAAACGATCGACGCCATCAAAAGCTTAATGTTGAGAACTCGCAAGTCGCTCAAAAAATGCATCGATAATCGGCTTGCAACCACTGAACCTAATTAGTTTCGCGATCACAACCTCACCAATTCTGTTGAGCCCCAATTATGAAGTCTGCCGAACAGTGCCGGAGGGTCGAGGAACTGCTCCAGCTTTCACAATGTGGCGATGCAACTGTTGACGAGACCGAAGAACTCAATGATCTGCTTCGTCACAACGAGGAACTCCGATACGTTGTGGTGCGATCTCTGCAATTCGACTCGATGCTGCAGGAAGAGTTTCAGGTTCGCAACACCGCCATTCAATTTGAAAACGCATCACCCTCCAGTTCACATCCGATCGTCACGCCATCGAGAAAGCAGGTATCGTCCTCTGACGATTCATCATTTCTAGGTCCGTGGGTCCTCATGCTCGCGGCGACCATCATTGGTATTTCGGTGGTGTACTCGACGCTGCTGTACAACAATAACCAAGCGTCCGTGCAGTTAGCCAGCCTCAGCACCCAACCGATCCTTTCGATATCCGATTGGTCATTCCAAGATGTCGAAAACGTCATGACGGTGACCTTCCAGGAGGATGCTCAGTGGGACGATGAAGTCGAGGTCGGCGACGTGCTTAGCTTCGGCCGCGTTCGACTGCGACGGGGCGTCGCTCGTCTCAATACCGTCTACGGCGCGGTTGTCATCCTCGATGCCCGCGAACGCCCCGTCCTTGTCCAGATCGGCGTGGATCGATCGCTCACCGTCCACGAGGGAACCGTCTTTGCAAAAGCCTACGACCAAGCGCTCGGATTCACGCTACGAACACCGACCACTAGCGTCGTTGACATTGGAACGGAGTTCGCGGTATCGGTCGAACCCGACGGCCAAAGTGACGTGACGGTATTGCAGGGAGCCGTGACTTGGTTGCCGATCGATCGTGCGCCTCATTTTGGTCGATCGATGATTGCGGAAGGCAAATCGGTTCGTTTCAAATCGGCCTCCGACAATCACGGCACGCTGCTCGACGACACCGATGCTCATATGAATGACCTAAAAGAATTTACAACGCGAATCAACAGCCGAGAAAATCACGAACAACCTATCTTGCACGAGTCGTTTGAATACCCACTAGGCGTGATGCGAAAAGATGAAGGTGGCTATGGATGGGCGGAGCCGTGGTTCAAGCATTCGCTTCCAGAGAGCCCACCAAACGGAGTCATACGCCAAGGAGGCTATCTCATCGAGCCGGCATGGTTACAGCCCAGCTCGCCCCGATACACGGTCGTGTCACTGGCGTCGGTGTCCGCGCGTTCGTTCATAGAGCCGATTGATCTTAGTGTCGACCAGGACGTCTACTTCAGCTTTGTCATGCGAAAACGCGTGATCCAATCTCCCCGTGATGACCGATGCGGGGCGGGTATCGCATTGAGATCAGGGTTCGACGTGAAGCGATTCGGCGTGTCAATCGACATGCGAGAAAACCTCACGTTATTCAGCGGAACCGAACACTCTGGCGGCAAAACGCTCAAGCCTGATCAGACCTATCTGATCGTGGTCAAAATCGTGTTGCGTGATGATGAACCCGATCACATTTTCGCAAAGGCATACTCCGAGTCGGCTCCGCCCGCGGCATGTGAACCAACAGACTGGGACGCGGTCGGACTACCATTCGCCCACGATGGCGTGGTTGACCAAGTCCGGCTTTGGTCTGACGCGACCGCCATTGCCGCATTCGACGAACTCCGCCTCGGGAAATCGTGGAGTTCAGTCGTTCCGATTCGGCATTGATCCGTATCTCATCGTCTTCAGAACGCGGCGAACGTAGAGCGTTTCGCTGGTCCACGAGACCGTGCATATCCCTGATGCAGGTTCACGCTGGCGGTCGATATTGTGTTATGTTGTCCAAGACCAACTGCGATCCGCCTGTTCAGCAGACGCCGATTCGAACTCCGGGCATTGACCTGCGACCGCGAAGCTGCGTGGGCACAAGAATTCTCGCGTTGTGTTCCAGGGTGACCCAACGTGGGAATTCACGAAGCTGGTCAATAGTGGGTCGAAGTTGGCCAATGGTGGCTACTCGAGCCGAAACTCTCGAAATAACAAACAGCGAGCAGTTGAATGGCGGACGATAAAAGGATGCGGCTGATCATCAACGGCAAATCGGCAGGCGATCCTCAGTTACGTGCCGCAGTCGCACAACAACGCGGCGCCGGCCATGTCATCGAGGTTCGTGTCACCTGGGAAAGCGGCGATGCAGCCCGATACGCCGCCGAAGCAACCCGCGAAGACGTTGACGTCGTGATCGCGGGCGGTGGCGATGGCACCGTCAATGAAGTCGTCGGGGGGATCCTGTCCGTTGACCACCCTCATCAGACCGCCGTTGCGGTGTTGCCATACGGCACGGCGAACGACTTTGCTGCGGGCTGCTCGATTCCCATCGGAGACCCTTTAGCGGCACTTACTATGGCGGCAACGGGAACACCAGTCTCAATCGATGTCGGCCGGGCAAACGATCGCTATTTCGTGAACGTTGCGAGCGGTGGTTTTGGCGCCGAAGTGACGACGAACACACCACCGGAACTTAAGAAAGCGATTGGTGGTGCGGCATATTCGTTGATGGGAATCGTCACTGCCGCAAAGGCTTCACCGCACCATGGACGCGTCACGCTGCCCGATGGCACGTCACGCTCTGGTGATGTTTTGGTGATGACGGCCGCCAATGGGCGCCAATGCGGCGGCGGGCAACGAGTCGCCCCGAACGCTTTGTTAAACGATGGCCTGCTCGACTTCATGATCATCCATGACGTCGACATTCAATCGTTTGGCAAAGTGCTGTCCGAAATCCTGACGCTCGACAGCAAAGACAATCAACACGTCTCGTACGTGCAGCTCCCTGAATTGAAAGTGGAGTTTGACAATCCTTTTCAAGTCAACCTCGACGGAGAACCGGTGCGATCGCACGAGTTCGTGTTTCGCATTTGCCCTCGCGCGATCCGATTCGTTCTTCCGGATGCCGCACCGCTGCTTTAGATCAAACTCGGTTGCTCCGCTCATCTTTGGTTCACGGGCGTTCGCCCTGCGGAACGCGCGGGCCTCTTTTTCGATTCACCGAGGGGTTGAACTAAGCGACTCGATTCCGCTTACCGCGACTGCGACGCGAATCATCGGTTAGTGTGTCGAACTGATCGAGCATCGGTGGTTGCGTCGGCTGCGTTTTGGCGAGCAGGTCACGTTCGGAGAGATAGCGACGAACAATCCGAAGTAGTGAGTCGCGGTAGTTCTCCGCATTCTGTCCTTCTTCGATCCAGGCCCGGACTTCGATCCGTTGCGATCGCTTACCCACGCACACGAGAGTGGCCTGAGGCGTCGGCGTGAGCAGCACCTCGTCCTGTTCAATCACCAACTCAGTCAGTGTGCGACAGATATCAGCGGGTCGCTCATCGCGGCTCACGGCGACCTCAAGAGGAATCACACTGAGCCGACCGGCACCACGCCAGTTCACGACCTCGGATCCGACAAAGTTCTGGTTTGGAATAATGACCTCACGCCCATCGTCGTCCGATAAGACCGTGGTTCGAAGACGCTGTGCCGCGACGCGGCCACGAACGTTTCCGACCGTAATGAAATCGCCCAACCGTGCTGGTTTCTCAAACAGCACGATCAGCCCACCGAACAGGTTTCGCACCATGTCCTGCAACCCAAAACCGAGCCCGATGGTGAGGCCGACGGCCAACCACTGAATCGTTTGCCATCGGATTCCGATCCATTTACAAGCGATAAAACAACCGATGCCGAACAGCAGGAACCGGCCCAGCACGAGCGAAAAGTGCTCCATCGCTTCGTCGAAGGACACCCGCTGCAACACCAACGCGTCAAACAACGCAGGCAATAGCTTTGCCAGTTGGAACGCGACGAACAAAGTCACCGCCGCGAGCAACAGGTGGACGACGGTGACCGGAGTGGTTTCGACAACACTGCTGGTGATCGTTTGACCGCTCGCGTCGGTCGTCGATTGGGTAACCGTGTCTTGCACGTTCCAAACAACCGGGTTGCCCATTCGCACGTTCGGGAAGATGTCGATCCACAACCAACCGATTCCAACGATCGCCCCAAACACCAAGGCACACTGACATAAGAACGCGAGGTGGTGTTTGAGTTCGAGGTAATGCTCGCCCAGCACACCGCTCACGGAGGAACCGGCTGTGTCGGGCAACTCGCCGTAACGGTCGCGTTCTGCTTTCGCCGGTGTTGCCCCCGTTAGCATCGCCCACGCCTGTGACGACAAGATTTTTGCCGCCGGCCACAACGTTGCGGCGACCAACAGACTGGACATCGTGAAGATGGCTTTTTGAATCAACTCATACGCGGTGAACGAGTACCCGAGCGTTGACAGCACGATCATGGCCAACGGAAAACCGATACCCGCGAAATAGATAACGAACCGAATTCGGTGGATCACGCTGCCACCGAACTTCGCGATCAACGGCTCGAGAAAGCCACCAGCCGGACGGAGCGACAGATGAGCCGTCCACGCCACCAATGCCATCGCCAACAGGAATCCGAAACGGGCCGTCGAATCACGCCACGCACCGTGATCCATCTCGCCAACGAGCGTCACGACATAGGCGGCCAAGACCAACCCCAATCCGATCACTTTCAGGTACGTCGATGCTCGCTCTCGCCGAGGCAATTCGACGTCGACATGTTTTTCAACGAATCCTGAACCACGTAATAATTGACGCGGCAGTTCCACCATCAACGCCACTAAACTCGCGGCGTAGATACCACTCGACGCGTTCAAGGTGGATTCGGAGACGTAACCGTTACTGAGCCAGCGGGCGATCAAAAACAGAATACCTGGAAAGGCAAACGCAACTACAACGGTCAGCACACTGGCAACGACCTTGCGAGCATCCGGTGTCGCGTCCTTCATACGTCTGCGTTCCCCAACCGCGATGACCGCGATTTTGGCACGCCATCGAAGGAACGCGATCAGAATGATCGACGCGATCAGACCGATACCTTCGACCGGGCTGGATGACCATTTTCGTTGAATCGAATAACCAAACGCGGCACTACGCGACGAGTCGAACAAGGCCGACATGCCCTGCCCCAAACGTTTAACGTCGCTCACCGCGAGAGGACTGCCACTGCGGATCCATGTAATGTGACGATCGATCAGAGTTCGATAACGCGTCACGAGGCTGGCGGCGGCGGTTGTCGTTGAATCAAGCTCGCCGAGCTTTTGCTGATAATCTTGATAGCTCTGCCGCAACGTGGTGAGCCACTCGTTTCGCTCCCGAAGGAGCATCTGAAGCTGTGAATTCATCTCTGAGTAGGCGGGGGCTGTCGAGGCAATTCCCGCGTTGTCGAGCAGTTCTCTCGCTTGAGCGACCGCGTTTGATCCATCATGACGAACCATCTCAATCTCGAGTTGCTGTGCTCTCGACCGAGCAAGCTCTTGGCTGGCAAAAAGATTCGACGAGTCATCGACTTGCCACTGATCGAGTTGTTCCCGTCGACTGCGAAGCAGCATGCCGATCGTTGGCGTCAAACCATAGTGGTTCAGTTTCGCGGTGATGTCGTCGAGATCACTGGTCGTCTTGCTGAGTTTGGAAGTCGCATCGTAGACCCGATCGGATAGATCCGCATGCAACTCGGCCAATTCGATCCATTGCTCGACGTAAGATGCGTTGTCGATAGCGACCCGGGCAACCGGATCGACGTCGTTTTCTCCGAGACGCCTAAAACGTTCGGCGACCTGAAGTGCCGATTCGATTCCATTGATCCGGTACGGCGACGGGGTGCTAACGGCAACTCGCGGACGGTTATCCTGTTCGTTGTAAAACGTCGATCCGGAGTACCGAGCAGACCGAGGCACCAAATCAGGACGGCTGGATATCGACGAGGAGTTAACGAGAGTCGTCGATTGAACGAGAGCTGGCGGTGTCACCAGGGACGGCGGAGTGACCAACCCAGATGATCGCCGTTGGTTCCGTGGTGCGTCCGACCGCGACTCGGATGAATACGCGTCGTTCGGTGAGTAAGCCTTGTTCGTCGACCGCGACGTGTTCGCAGGCGAGGCATTGGTCGGGGACGACGTCGTGCCCGTGGGATACGTGGCACCTGCGGAGTACGTTATCCCCGTCGGCGATGAAGTCCCCGCGGGATACGAAACGCCCGCGGAGGAAGTGCCATCCGGATGTGTGACGCCTGACGGATAGGTTGCCTGCGATCGCGTTGGGTAAGAATTCGTAGGATACTGGTTAACCGAATACGGAGTTCCCACCGAATGATTGGGATAAGTCGTCGTATTCGAATTGGAATAAATGATTTGCTGAGCGGCTCCGTGATTCGCTGCCGCAAAGAGAGCAAGAATCCCACAAATCCAGACCAACGAGATGCGGCCGTGCGAAAAAAAGGAGCCAGCACGAGGATCGCGATGACGAGACGAACGATTGAAGTGGGTCGTCATTGACCACGAGCCTGGTGTTGGGGACGAGCGAAAGGATGGCCTTTATCGAGTCCGACGGACGGACTGCGGACTGTTCCATACACGATTTGCTCCTACCAGCTCCATATCAATCGTGTTTCACGCGTCCGGAAGGGTGCATGACCGGGTTTGCAGCTTGAATTGGGGTCGGCTTAGAATCTCCGGTGATTTACAATCTCGAGCGTACAGCCGGGGAAGCTAGGGGCTTTGGGTGACTCTTTAAAGGATATTTGCCATGGAATCGGCACCGAACCAACCGACCGCTGAAGATATTGCTGACCTCGTC
>NZ_JACHXU010000040.1 GCF_014192335.1 Aporhodopirellula rubra
CGCCCTGCATTGGCAATTTTAAACGAAATAGCCAACCTGCAGATAGACATCTTATGCGCTGACACCAAACCAGTCGTCAATGACAGTGCCATTCGCGTCTGGCACCTGCTCAACGCCTGCGGTCATTTCGAAAATGCCTTTGCATTAACTGTCTTGATCATCAGTCAACCAGGTGTTTAGCGGCAAGCCAATAGACTCTCGCGGCACTCGCCTGATCAATCAATGCGATCCGCCATCGCGACCGCCGTTGCGGTTCCTCCCAACGATGGCCGTACCAGCCTTCCTGGTTGCGAACTTCGCGATGCAGGTAAATCAGGCTGCGTTTCACCACCGAGGTCCACTGAATATCAACAGATGGTTCATCCGTATTTTGCTGTGTGAGCTCCAAGAGGGACTCCAACAGCAAATGCGCAAAACGACCGCTATCTCGCACCGCGCCATCATCTGCAATCCAGTTATCTTTCGCCGCCGCCGCGATCCGTCTCGCCTCCACGTGATAACGCTCCTTGCCCGTCACCTCATGCAATAAGACATTGGCGCGAATCATAAGAGCCGTGTTGTATGAAAACTTGCGTCGATCGACTCGACCGTCGAGCTGAATGCTGTCCCAAAAAAGACCGTCCTTGTCTTGCAAGTGCTCGCACGTCCATTCGTAGAGCACTCGAGCGGTGTCTAAATACGACATTTCGCCAGTGACTTGATATAGCCGCAAAGCGGACACAATCGCTGGCGCATTCGTGCAGGTGTTTTTCGAAGTCAGCTCTTTCTCTCGCCAATACAAGCCACCACCGAGTTTTTCATCCGCACCGCTCATGACAAATCGAAACGTCGCGATCGCTTTCTCAAGGTGTCGCTGCTCCTTGCTAATTTCATATAACTCGATCAACGCGAGCACCAACCACGCATTGTCGTCATAATACCGGTCTGAGTCCTTCGGCCCCGGTTGAACGTCATATCCCTCGAGGCCATTTGATTTCAACCAATAGACGTTGATCGCATCGGCATAATCCTCTGCTTGAGAAAGATATTGCTCTGGGGCAACTGAGGCCGCTGCGTTGAGTGCACTGAGTTGCACTCCGACGCCCCACATGAACGACGGATGACTGCCCTGCCAACTCCTGCCATCCGGGAGTTGCGCAAACTCGGAGTAGAGCTTTTTCTCCGGCAGCCAAAATCGCTCTCGAATAAGCGTCAGACTTTCCTCGCCCCAACTAGCAAACGGAGGCTTGCCGATCTCGTCATCCGCCCGCAACGATTTTTGGGGACGATCAACGCCGCTGGTAATCACCAGAAAGAAAAGCAGCGAGGAAGCGAAAAACGATTGGCGATCAACCTGGGTGCAAAATGTCATGAGGATGGCGAGCGAGGCGGGGGAAGGGGCGGGGGGCTGGTTCGTGAGGAGGGACCACCGTTCTACACTTTTCATCAGAAACTGCCAACGTCCGAACCAGTGGCCCCCTAATTCCTCCGGTGCCACCCACCCGTTGATTGCCGTGTTTCTAAACCCGCAAATCCGCGTCAAGGTTTCGGCAGCTGATGGCTTCGGCGAGATCTTCCTCGCTGATCGCGTGGCTGCCGGGGAAATCCGCAATGGTGCGTGCCACTCGCAAAATTTTATCGTGGGCGCGTGCCGAGAGGCCGAGTGACTCAACGCCCGCCCGCAAAAACTGAACGCTCGACGGTTCGAGTTCGCAGTACTGTCTGACATGATGGCTAGTCCTCTGGGCGCCGTATCGCAGCGCGGGGCCGACGCGCACTTTAGGTGGTTTGGGCCAGCGCGGTCGAGTGATTTACGCCATTTTGGTTTCGTCGACGTTGTGTCGTTGAAATCATGATTGGAGCGACCGCGGTGGCCAACAGGAAGAAATCCGAGTTTGATGTTGAAAGCATCCTGCAAGACTTTGCCGAGCTGCCTGATCTGCGGTCGCATATCCTTCAGCGACAGCGTCTTGGAGATGTGATCGTTATCAGCATCATGGCAGTCATGGCAGGTACGAAAGGCCCCAAGGCAACGGCGTTTGCGCCAAGAGCAATGAGGATTCGCTGACCGACCGCCTTCAACTCCCCAATGGAATTCCATCGCACGACACAATCGGTCGTGTGGTGATGACAATCAAGCCGGCAGTGTTTCAAGTTTACTCGAGCGTTGGATCACTCGTCTCTCTGGCAACCGCAACAAGGATGAGCTGGATATCATTGCCATTGTTGGCAAGACGCTTCGCCGTAGCCACGACAAGGCTGCTGATCTTGGAACGCTGTTTCTTGTCAGTGCCTGGGCGGTCCAGCGTGCTGTCAGCTTGGGCCAACTCACCACAGGTGAAAAGTCGTATGATATCACCGCGATATCCGAGCTATTAGACCAAATCGAGATCGCAGATTCCATGGTCTCGATTGATGCCGCCGGTTGCAAAAGGAACATCGCCGCGAAGATCGTCGACGCCAAAGGCGATTACGTCCTCGCCCTGAAGGGTAACCCAGGAAAACTTCACGATGCGGTGATCCAGTACATCGTCGGCCATATGGAGAATGATTTCAATGATGTTACGGCTTGCAATTTCACCGAGCGTTTTAGGGGGACACGGACGCAAGGACGAACTTGGCTACTACCAATGACGGTGCCGGAAGACTTCATTGCCCAAACGCTTCGCGATCAGCCTGCTAAAACAAGTTAACGACAAGGAGAGCATCGCGATCCGTCAGAGAATGGCTGGCTGGAACGCGAACTTTCTCGCACAACTACTTGGAATGACAACGAGCTAGTATGCTTCGGCCTAACAAACATTCGGATCCGCAGCTAACGGTGCTTCCGGTTGCAGGAGCATTGCTCAAGCAGATCAAGAACAAACGTTTGTGTACGACTGCTGAACTGCGTGCGTCTTTGGGCAAGCCTGAATCTGATCGAAGTCCATTGTTACTCCCGTCTGTATCTCTGCTGTTTCTTCTTAGCTTGGTTGAATATCGACGAAAGACAGACACGCTGGAGTACGTTGGACCATGAAGCTTCGAAAGATCAACTCAAATCGGCCTCGGCAATTTGGTAGCGTTAGCTAACACGATGGACTGAACGTTGTGCTCACTGTGGATTGTGTATAACCTGTTCATCCAATTCGCCAACGAATTCTGCGCGGTCAGTCATCGGCATCGACATCCGTTCCATGAGCAAGCAACAATGACCAAGCAACCATGACCAAGCAAAAAAAAGCAATCGTTGCGATCGCATGTACGAGTGGATTGTCGCTCGTCGTGTGGATGACCAGTGCTGTGTTGTATTGGACGAGTGAACGCCCCGTCGCGGCTTCCAGTGCAAGTCCAATGGATCGGATTGCGGGAGACACACGTGCGGACACCGTCGTCGAAATAGCAGAGGCGTCGTCCGATTCAGTCGAAACGTTTTCCAAAGCTTCCCTCGAACCTCAGCCAAATGACGCTGTTCCTCCCGTCGAAACAAAACCAGATGATCACAACTTGAATGGGAAGTTCCCGTTCTCCGTTTTGGAGAAACCGATCACAGGCATCACGGTCGATCCCTCGCACCAGCGCATCCTTCTGATCGGTCCCCAAGAGAATTCCTTGTCAGTCATGGGAATGAGTCAGATCGGACAGGAGTCCCCGCCACTTCAGGCGATCAACGTCGATGGCACCCCGGTGGCAGTGGCATTGAAAAAGTGGCAGTACCAGACGTTGTACGTCGTTGCGACGGTCTCTCCAGCACGTCTTGTCCTGATTGATAGCGAATCGCTCGAGGTAGTACGTCGCGTCCAGCTCAATTCATTTTCGCCCCAGCGTTTGTGGGACCATTTGGATGCCACCAATCCGATGATTGTGATCGGCAAGAACCCCGAGAAATTTGAATTCAAGTTTGATTCTCGACGTGGGTTCGTTCGTGGAACCTCCAACGCGTTGGAATTCGACATCGAATCCATGGCAGTCACGCGGACTTCTCATGGTTTGGTGTGGGATGTTTCTCCGGATGGGCACTGCCTGTTCACGCTGGAGCGGTCGCCGATGAACTTTGGTCCCTTTCCGCATCAGACCGAGACGTCTCCGATCCATGCGGACTCGATCGATGACACACCTCTGGCTAATCAGACCCCTGCCTTGGTCGATGACATGGTTGTGATGGGGCGAACCCTTTTTCGGACGCAGAAACTTTCTGATCAGATTGGAATGATGGAGTTCCATGTCTTGTCGAGCATGGCGGGGACGACGTTGCTAGCGGGAACGATCGGCCAGACCTTTCGCGTAGGAACACGAAACGACATGCACACTCTCTTTGACATAGATTTGCCGAACGAATGGAAACTCGATTCAAAGAGCCGAAGAAGCTATGAACCTCGGAAGACTTTTGTCGTTGCGGACCCGGTGAAGAAAACGTTTGTCCTGGCTTCCGTTGACCGAATCGCCGCGTTTCCTTTGGCAGAAATGGGAATCAAGGCGATCCGGGACCTGTCATTGACGGCCAACGTTCCCATCGCAAGCGTCGGCGAACGACTTTCCGCATCCATCAACGGGCGGTCAACGCTTCATACGTTGAAACTCGAGAAAGCACCGAAGGGGCTGACATTGCAATCCAATGCGATCGACTGGACACCAACCATCGACCAATTGGGAGAGCACGAGATTGCGATCCGACACACGGCAGGTGAAGAAAGTGCGGTTTCCGAGTTCATGATCCGCGTCGAAAGGTCTGGCTTGGATTTGTCGTTTCAAGTCTTGTCGGTACTCGATTCTTCGAACGGCGGCCCCGCGTTGATCACGGGAAACCGACTGAACGCACAACGCAATTGGGAATCAACGGTTGCCTCGGTCGACCTGGAAACGAAAAAGATTCTCGCGTCCAGACAAACGGTTGAGCATGCGAATTTTCTCGTGGGGGATCGCTATGTGTACCGCGTTAGTCCGGGTTTTGAAATCTTTGACCGGACCACATTGACGCCCACTCCAAAGCAACCGGGCGCTCAGTCATTCGTCGTCCAAAACCGAACCTTGGCGCAGTGGCAGAAACTAGAATCACTGTTGGACGACTTTGAAAACAACAAGCAGCAAATCGAAAACGAATTGCAGCAACCGTCTCCGCAAGACGGAGTGGGATGGAGGAACCCGCATTGGCGTTGGGGGTCTCGAAAAACTCCGTTCGGTGACACCGGGTTTGGGCCTATTCGCAATGGCATTCTTTACGATCCAATCAGCGAAAAACCGCGTCTGCTGATTTGGCCAGCGTACACGCGAACGGGGATGCCCAGTGCTCTAGAGAAACAAGGCCCGGGCGTTGGGTTCTGGTATCCCTTTCCGAGTCGTGTTTCCAACTTCACGCGATTGGAGAATGCGATTCGCCAAGGAGCACACCCTTGGGCCCCCGAAATTCTCAAAGGCAAGGTGGAAAACAACGAGGTCATCCTGACCTCGTCAACGTTCAGCGGTGAAGTCGCGTCGAAGCTGGTCATCAAACAATTGCCAAAACAGGTGGGGTACAACGCTCCGCAATCGACGCAGGTCTTCGTCTCGGCGACCGCCGACATCATCCGTGTGGCCTACGACGGTCGACTCTATTTGATTGACCGAGAGGAATTTCCACCGCCGGAGGCGCCCTTTCACGTTGAACCGACACAAACGGAGTTCGTTGTCACACCCGGGCAAGCAATCACTCTGAAGTACAAAGCGAATGGTGCTCGGCGATACTCGCTTCGCATCAAGGACAACCAACCCCCGCTCGCTCTGCGTTCCGATGACGGGGCGTTTACGCTGAGACTGGCCCCAGATGTGGTCGCGATGACGGATCAATTCGTCAGAGGCGTCACCGACCGCAGGCAGCCGGTGGAAGAGCGACGAAAGTTCTTGCAAACGGCGATCGAGGCCAATCAAGTGTTATACAAGCAGGTCGTCGGTCGCGAGCCGAGCGGAGTCGCACTTCCAATGCAGGTACTTGTCGATGCACAGAGCGAGGACTTAAGGACGACCGGATTTTTCCATGATGTGCTGTACGAAATTCCAAAAGAGGAAATCGTCGAGGCATTGGAACGCGATCACCAAGCGTTCAAAGAACTGCAACGAAAATCGCAACAAGAACGTGAACGACGAGGCCAACGATGAGTATCGCCATTCAATGTAGCAACGGACATCGCTTGGTTGCTCGAGACGAGATTGCAGGCAAGAGGGTCAAGTGCCCCAAATGCGGCGAGATCATCGCCGTGCCGATTCCCATCGTGGAAGAAGTTCTCGACCTGTCGCTCGATGATCTGGTCGAAGATTCACCCACCGCTGACAATCCGTTTGAATCATTGCCGGAATTCTCAGCCGACGCGACGTTTCCTACGGCGCATAACATGGCTGCCTTCCCCGCCCCTGGTGCTGCCGTGCAGCCTTCGCCGGGGCACCTTGCTGCGTTGCCTACCGGCCACCGCTCGCCACAACCCGCGAACGCTGGGAATCCTGCCAAGGTTGAGTCCGATGAGAACTGGCTGACGTCGCCCATCCTCGCAACTGGGATTGCGTCCGCTGCCTCTTTGATTCTTGGACTTTTGGTCCTGGGAATGCTTTTGATGGGACGCGGTGATCATTCAAATCAGCTCGCCCAAGCGATTTCGGCGCCGAATGCATTTGTCTCGGATGACGTCACGGAAGCACAAGAACGGCAAACGCAAGAGTCGTTGGCGCCAACGCCAACCGAATTTGAACCGGTTCCGCTGCCGGTTTCCATGCCCGAGGAACAGCAACACATGGACGTTGCGAACGCGCAACCGCCGGCACAGGACGTGGTCGAAGCGAAAGCCCCGAGTGAAATCGACATGGTGGAAACTCTGCACTCAATCAAGTTTGGAACCAATGCGAATTCCGTCCCCATTGTCGCGTTTGATCAACGAACGGGGGATGTCGCGTTGGTCGATGAGAAACAGCAAATGGCCATCTATCGCAAGGGCTTCTTTGAGGGGGATGAAACTGCGATTTCACGTTTGGAATCCAAGTTCGATGACGGTGCCAAGTACCTGGTGTTCAAGCCTTGGAAAGATCGCACGTTGCTGCTGGCAAGTGACGGCCAGGAAGTCTGGATTTACGACGCGCAGACTGGAAAGTTGTTCGATAAACCGAACCAGATCGCCAATCCCATCTTGGTCAGCCGGCCGGGCTTGTACAGTTCGGAGAGTCCACGTGACGAACGGTTCTTCACCGCTGCCTCGGAAGTGTTGCTCCGTCCCTACACCGAAGAAAGACCCATCACTGACGCGTCCACTGGAATGACGATGGGCGTGAGTCCATCGGGACGGATGATCTTCGGACAATCCCCAGCCTTTGCCTTCCCAGCCACATTGGGCAACAGCCAAAACTACTTGGGACATGCACGAAAGGTCTCGCATTTGCCAATGGATCCTACGGACCAGTACTGGTTCATGCGGGACAAGTTCATGAAGTGGGATGGAGAGGCCGCGGTTCGCAGCAATGCCAGCCGGGACGTCCGACTTTCCGGGAATCTCTTGGCCTATGTTCCCGATTCACCTTGGACCATCTTTTCAACCGAAGAAGGACTGTCGCTGGTTCATCGTGTGAGTCATGAAACCAGAAAGGCAATGCCGATTCCAAGCAAGGGACTGAACGCGAATTGGAACCGTGCGCAGCATCAAACACTTGGTTACGTGGACGCCAAAAACAATCGTTTCCTCCTGGTCACCGCGGATACCCTGGCGAGCATCCCGTTGAACAAGCTCAACATCCCAGCGGAAACCCTGTTGGGGGTTCAGGTCGGCATGCCGCCCGTTGTCCAACCCGGTGCAACGGTCGAAGCAACGGTTCACGCCGCTCCGGGTGTCGAGGTCTCTTTGCAGGACGCGCCGGATGGTGCGGTTCTCAACGGCAATCAATTGAGTTGGACCCCGTCGTACGATCAAATCGGCCCTCAGAACTTCGTTTTCCGTTGCAAAGCTGGAGCGGATCTTTCAGACCAAAAAGTCGCCGTTGTTGTCAGTCAGCTCGGTGTTGACCTACCCTTTTCAGTCTCCCGTAGCTTTTTGTCCGAAGACGGTTCGCAGGCCTTGGCCGTGTCGGCTCACCCAGTCGACGACCAGCATCGATTTGCGATCATCGATACCAATTCGCTCGAGTTTCGCATCAACCCGGAACCCATCGCGGGTACCGTTCGACACGGTTGTTTCGATCGCTCCGAAATCTACCTGCTGATGGACACCTATGAATTGCACGTCTTTGACGCAACGACGCTTCAGCAAAAATCAAGACATTACTACGGATTGCACAATCAACACCTTCGTGGGAGACGCACGCCAGCGTTCGTTTATGACGACCTGCGATTGTTAGACGATAAGCTCGTAATTCGGAATGAAGCGACGTTGACGTACTTCGATCGGAACGACCTTTCCGTCACGGAAACCGTTGAGCCGATCGACGACCCAGGACACCCGGCCTGGACCCACACCGCGGAAGGCGACATTCGATTCGGCCCAGCGTTGTATGGCGAGGACGGTCAATTTCACCGTCTGCTTCAGTTCCCCAACCTGATTGACGTCCGTGGCAGACGCGTCCACGACAGCCCGCTTCAATTCGATTCTTTCGTCAGCGGAAAAACGGTGTTTGGTGGAACGACAATCAGTCTGAATCGAACGGCCAAAGGGATCTCGCTGGGAAAAGGCAGCCCCACGTTGATCCACGGTAACGGAGGAGGTGATTCTGTCCTCAGTGCTGCTGGCGAATGCATTTCAATTCGAAAAGGGGGCGCCTTGGTTCTTGTGCATCCGTATCAATCGGGTTTGCTTCCCAAACCGGGAGCACCCGAGCAGCTGCCGTTGGAAAAGAACTCGCTGAAGATTGTCGGCAAAGGCCTTCCGATGGTTGTTTCGGGACAACGGGAGACCAAGTTTGAATTCGAGATTTCCGGGGGAACAGCGCCATACCATATCAAGTCAGAGATCAAAGACATCCACAGGCAGACCGCTTTTCAGCTGGATGAGCGAACGGGGATTGGAATGCTGGACGGTGCCGCGTTGACCCAGGCAATCACGCAACACGGACATACAAATGCACGTCGGGTCCAGGGAATGCTGAGTATCCCTGAAGTTCACGGACGCGATTTGGCGGATGCCATCAAGAGCTATCGCGAATTGGCGTCGAAGACTTGTAGCCGATATTCGAAGGTGACGTTCAAGGAATTCCCCGTGTCCGTTTCGCTCAACATCAGCATCAGCGATAGTCAAGGGAAACGAATTTTGTTTCAGCACATGTTTGCTCTCGAAGTCCCGGTGAAAAGCATGTTGGCTTCCATCGGCGACACGTCTCGGTTGCAGATTCGCGATCAAGCGGAAGACAGCGGCGTGCCAATTGATCCACGTGCCGCGTCGGGTCGCCCGACACCAATTGTCGCCGATTTTGCATCGTTGAATGCGGTTGAAATCTCTCCGTCCACGGGCGACTTACGAAAAGACTACTTCGAGCATTTGCGACGATTTCAACTGGATGATGGACTGGGCGAATTGTCTCTCAAGCACCGCGCCTTGGTCCATCGGCTGCCAAAATCAGGGAGATCCCTTCACCAACGAACGCCCATCGAACTGGGGTTGGCAAATCGAGAATCGGTCACCGGCACGGTCACCAACGTCACCCGAAGTCGGATTGCGATTCAAACAGAAGAGGGTGGCCAGGACTACTTCCCGTACCAGTTCGACCCTGATTCACTTCGGCAGCTGTATCAAATTTCAGCAAAAACACGTAACGCAGGACAACGGACCCGAGACCAAGCGGAGATCGCCGCAAAGATCAAAGAGTTCCGTTGGAGAAACGGATTCCTGCTTCCCAACTCGCTCGACGGTCCCGACGGAACCCCACTGCTCAGTTGGCGAGTCTTGTTGTTGCCTTCGATCGGGTATACGGAATTGTTCTCGTTGTTTCGCTTGAACGAACCCTGGGACAGTGAACACAATCGTCAGCTGATCCCCTGCATGCCGGTCGAGTACGGCACGGATCCCGATGCCGCTGTGCAAGGACTCACGCCGCTTGAAATTTTGTCAGGTGAGCAAACCTTGTTTCCACCCGGTCGGCTTATTCGAAACTCATCGATTGGCCACAACCAATTCCGTAGCCATGTCATTGGTATCATAAAGCAACCGGAACTAGCGTCGGAGTGGACCAAGCCAAGCGACATCCGGCTCACCGAAGACAAGCTCCCTTACGAGATGATCCAACCAGACGACGAACGTTCCAGCGGTTTGGCGTCCTTGTTCACCTATGATTTAGGCGTCCGAAAGATGGGGCCGATTCCGGGACAGAAGACGGATACACGTCGTCGTTCAACGTTGAAACCGGAACCTAAGCCCGTGTTCATCACCGACGTCATACGCCAAGGCTTCTGAATCGATATTTTAGTCCGCTCTGGCAAACAAGAACGCCATTCAACTCATCGCGCATCAAACGCTGCAAACGTATGACTCGATGTGACTTGAAAACCATTCATTCGCTCACTCCGCCGATTCCTCCTGCCAGTGCATCCTTGCTCATGCCCCATCGCCTGCAACCGTCCATCCGCTCGTTTATTACCAATCCGTATTTTGTCTTTTCAGGCGCGGCCGGTTTGGTCTTTGGAGTTGGCAGCCTGATCCTGATTGGGATTGCGTTGAGTCGATCGGAACCACAGCGTGTGGCTGAGACCCCGGCCGATCCGCAAACGGTCATCGACGTCGCTGCGGTCGCCTCAGAAACTGAGTCGTCGAGCGTCAGTGTGGAAGACAAGCCGATGCCCGCCGCACCGAACGAGGGCGTCCGTTCGGAGTCGAAGTTGGCCCCCGATCAGCAGCTCGCAGCCGCCGAATCACGACCCGCGGGGAAGACCGAAGCGATCGACAACCCTCTGGCTGGCGAGCCGTTCGCACCGTTCTTCAAGTGTTCCCTTCCGCAACGCGAGTTCACCGATGAAGACCGGCGAACTTATGTGGACGACAAATACGTGCCACGTTACTCCTATGCGACCGAATCTGGCACGTTGGCAATCGTAGGACCCTGGAAACGCGAAATCGGGTTCGTCACCAACGACGCGATGGAACAGGGAGGTTCTGAAGAGTCTGTCCAATTGGTCACGTTATCGGGTGACGTCACCGGGGTGGATTACAAACCACGTCCAAATGGCGGAAAGTTTCTTGTTTCTTACCAAAACCCAGCTGGCATCGCCTTCATCGATGCCACGACACTAGAACTTCAAAAGAAAATCTCATTGCCCGATGAACAGGGACCCAATGTGACTTGCCCCAAGGACCCTCATGTGGACTTCGCGTTTGCCTTCGCCGCTCGAGGTAACAGCTATCAGATTAATGTGGACACGATGGAAATCGCGCAGACTTGGCCTATCTGTACTGGACCGGGACACGCGACGTACGATGGGACTTGGGTCGTTCGCAATTGGCGCGGGCCGATTTCAGTCCAGATGGCAGATCAACGCGGTTGGTCTCACGTCGAGCACGGTGTGACCAAGTACGATCACTCGGCCCCCACGCCGCTAGTCGATCCGTTGGGACGCTTCGTCGCGCTTCGAAACGAAATCTATTCCTCCGATTTTGCTATTCAACTCGGTGAATTCGAAACGGCCCCCGAAGCTGTCTCCGTTGACAACTCTTGGATGTTCGGGATTGAGAAAACGGAACTCATCCTCGCCTCTTTGAACGACGGGAAAACGATCAAACGATTCGCATTGCCAAATTCATGGATCCCGCTGGACGGGATCGCGGACCATCATCGAACTCCCAGTGGAATTGAGACCCACCTGAGAAGGATTCGCAGCCGTCGAGGTAGCAGCAATGCCTTCACTCGATGGAGCGATGTCTTTCGTTGCCAGCTGATTGCCGACGATCAACGAGAACGTTTGCTGATCGCGGGGCCCGATTTGTTGAGCATCCCCTATGCCGCGTTTGATCTGCCACCCGAACCAAGGTTGCTGTTGGACAACATTCCGTTTGCAAGCGGTACGATCGGTGATGCGATTGAGTTTGACGTTCCCTTGGGCACGGAGGACGTGACGGTCGAGCTCGTCGACACCAAGGGGGCAACCATCGAGGGAAACCGTTTTCGTTGGACGCCCCAAGCTGGGCAGAGTGGTAAGCAAACGTTTGTCGCAAAAATCAAGAAGGGAAATGCCAGTCACCTCACCAGCTGGAACATCCAAGTTGATCGTCGCACTACCCAAACGCTGCCGATCGATTTCTTCGCGGACGGCGTGACCGTTTCCAGCGACGCGACCATGATCGCAATTCGTGGTCATCAGCGAGCCGAGAAAACCGTGGATCAGGAGCTTCGTACTCGGGCGCAGACCGCCGAAATCGCTGTCTTCGATTTGAGATCCAAGGAGCTGAAAGTCAGCAAGTCCATCGCTGGCTCCCTTTCGCAATTGGAATTTTGCCAGAACGAACTTCTCGTTTGCCGACCCAAGGATCGCGACAGTCAAACGGTTGCGCGTCTGCGTTTGCCAAATTTGACCTTGGCTGGCGAAACCGACGTTGGGAAAGGAAGATTGGTTTCAATCGGTGACAAAGTCGTTGGACTGAGTGACTCGGATCGATGGGCTTACTACACCGTTCCTGATTTGAAGCCCCTGGGGCCGCAGAATTCCAACCGACTGAACACCGACAAACTGAGTGGCCGCCGCGTCGCCGATGGATGGACCTATGACGGAGTCCTCTGGGGCACCGAAATGAAAACGCCCCAATTGATTTACCGATCTGGCCCATTTGCCTCACTGGGAAGTGGACTGACGACGAGGCACGGCGGCGCCAAAATAACGCAGCAAATCTATAAAGGCTTCGTCTACGACTTACCAACGACGGTCAATGTGAGCCGCCAAGGATGGCGAGACAAAACGTCTTACGACTCCTTTTACTTGCCCGCCGATATCACGGTGGAAGTCAGCAGAGACAGTTGTGATCTGGTGTTTCGATCGATTGATGACAAGGTGGAACAGCACCGTCTTCTGCTGATGCCCCGACCAAATACAGTGAGCTCCGATAGCCGAATGCAAGACATTGCCTTCACGAAGGACAACCTGTATGTCGTCTTCGCCGGCCAGGTCTTTGTGGTGGACGCCCAACCGTTGGTTGCGATGATGCCTCGTCCGTTTCACATCGCTCCGGTTCAATCGACGATGGTACTGAAAGGGCGAACGCCGACGGTAAACTATGACGCCCCCGGTGCGACATCGTTCAAGCTCGAACTGATCGCCTTCCAAGGCGGTGCGAACGTCACCTTGGAGTCTTCGGACGGGAAGTTCACGATCGACATGTCACACATCAACGAGATTGCGGCCGAAGCGTGGACAAAGATGCCTACCGTGCGAGGCGGTTCAAACGATGCGAAGACGCGTTTGCAGACCTATCTCAAATACGCGAAAGTGGCCTATCAAAAAATTACTTCACGAAACCCGTCCGGCGTCCCGATTGCCGTCACCGCAGTGGTATCTGCGACCGGACCTGGCCTGGCGACCGACGTGCTTGCGCACGTGTACTTAATCGACGTCCCGCAGACAACGATGAGGAAGAACATGCCTGCCGATCCGGCCGGGGGTCGGACGCGTTGAACCGTAATCAGCTTTTGCATTGAGAGTTATCGTGATGTGTTTTTCTATTCGTTGCGTCCAAAGGCATTGGAACTTCCAATCCATGCTTTCGCATTTGAAACGTGAAGGGATGCGACCGATCTGTGTGACGTCGCTTCCATGGTTGGTGATCTGTTTTTTGTGCAGTCTTTGCATCGCACAGGATCCAGTGGCGTCTCCTGTTCAACGCGAATCGTCGCAAACGCGAGTAGATGAAATAGGACGCATCCTGCAAGTGGAGGTGGGCGGCGGCGGTCGTTTTTTGATTCTGCGACTGGAGAACCGTCTCGCAATTTTTGACATCCTTCCCGGCAAGATCGTTTCCCACGTGCCACTGTCATCCGGCAAGCCGGTCATCGCAGCGGGGAAAAGCATTCTGGTGGTCATTGATCCCGCGACGAAACAGATCCAACGGTGGTCGTTGCCGGAAGCCAGGAAACTTTCAGAAACGACACTGAATGTCGAAATGCAGGTTGGGCAGGCAGCGATCGGTGCTGCATCCGATGGTCCACTTCTGTTGGTCCCCGAACCGTGTCAGTGGCCGCTCGAAGAAATTCGTCTGTTGAACCTGCAGACGTTGATACCAATGGATGAAGAGATTGAGCTGCTTGGCCGTGTCTTCCACGCACCCGACGAAGGGCGTCCCGGATTCGTGACTGCTTCCGACGATGGGACCACTTATTACGTTGGACCAACGGGGTTCCTGCTACGCGTTGAACCGAACCGTGTTGTCGGACGATTTTGCACGGAGATCGACTGGACGAACCCGATGCAGCCGGGGCGTCTGGGACGCACTTTATTTGGTTGGGGCGTTCCACTGAACCAAAGCGATACCAAGACGCTTCCCGAAGTGATTGATCAGGCTCGGACCCGTGGGATCGAGAATCAAATCACGATCCATGATCACGACGGCCCCTTTTATCTCAGCCTGCGTCCGGTCGAGGATGGTTCCGATCTGGAAATGCTCTACTTCGCGACGGGAGAACTCGAACCGCTCGGCAAGGTGCCGGGGGTTGCGTTGGAGACTGGTGCGGGGCACCTGCCGGTAACGCAACGAGTTCACCTGCTCTCGCAGACCGGAGTGATCGTCACGGTGAATGATCGGGTCGGACGGATCGTTGTGCATCGCATGAGTCCCGATGACGTGTTACCGTCGAATGACCCGAGGCGGTTGGCGCTGAGACCACCGTCAAGCTTGATCGCGAATGCCGAGCAAGCGTTTGCCCACCAACTTCAACTGGTTGGACAAAACAGTGAAACAAAGTTTGAGATCCTTGGCGGTCCAGATGGACTGACCGTCGATCAGAACGGGGTTCTACGTTGGTTGCCGCCCGAACTTGGCAAGGACATGGCCATCGATGTCAATCTTCGGGCGTCTCAGGGTAAAAACCAAATGGTTCATCCTTTGGTGATCACCGTTCGTTCATTGCGAGGGCGTTCGGGTGATGTTCAGGATGGGGCGCGGTATGACCGCCGGGGGACGGGCGCCAAATGGCTGGTCGATTCCCCATCCAAAGACTGGCTAACTGAAACAGGGAACGGCGAACCGATGGAAGAGCCGATCAAGCTGCGGGTCGGAACCAAACCAAGCTTGATTCGACCTGCCGCCGAGGGTCGCGCCTTGTTGTTTCGTCAGCCAGGCAAAATTTCAATTCTTTGCACTCGAACGGGAGAGGTGATGGCGCAGTTGCCGGCACCTCACACCGGTACTCATTTTGCTGCTGGCTTGGATTGCGTGGTGGTTCATGATCCGATCGAGCAGTCTCTCACTCGCTGGCGGCTCAGTGACCTGACCATTTCACATCAAGTGAAGGTTCCTTTTGCGGGCGAAGCGAGATTGATGTTGCTGGGCGCGTCGTCGGATGGCCCTTTGCTGGTGGAAGCGAGGGGGGCACATGCAATTCACCGATTCGACAGTCAAACACTCGAGTCGCTTGCGATGCTGCCCATTCGTTATCTGAATCAACGCCCCCATTTTCGACCGCCGCCTGATACGGTGAGAGCGATTTCAGAGAACGGCTCCACGCTACTGGCGGCGAGGTTCAACGAATGCGTTTCGGTTGTGCCTTCGGACGCCCAATACTCGGCATACATTCACCGGCAGTCTGGTTCCCAATTCGCCAGGGTGTCCGCCGATGGCCAGCAAATCTACTCCGACTTCGATGCATTTGATCGCTATTGGCGACCGCAACCATTCAAAGCGTCCAGTGGAGTGCTCTTTCCAACAGTCTCTGGACCTTTCTTTTGCCGTTTTCGTGCAGAGCAGTATCAGGTTGGGTCCAGCTTCCGTCCCAAGCACGGTTACCGACTCAACGCCGAGTTCTTCCATCGTCATTTTTCCGAACCGCTCGCCACCTTGAACAACTTGCCGTTGGCCGAACCGCAGAAGCATCTACAACATGTGAATCTGAGAGACGAACAGCTTTGGATCGTCCCGTCGGTCAACCGGCTTGTTCGATTCGATTCACAGACGATCGAGTTTGTGCTGCGCCATTGGGATGTTCAGGCAGCGCTGAAACGTCTTCCAACGCTGCAACCGATCATCGTCTCGTCCCCCTCGGTTTGGATTCGTCGTGGCAGCTCGTGGTCTTATCAACTGGAGTCACTCACCAAGGGCAAAATTAGCTATCGGATTCCTGTCAAGCCGGACGGCATGGAACTGCACGAAGATGGGAAGCTGACTTGGAATGTGCCGACCGATCTGACAGAACACAATCACCGCGTGGTGATCGTTGCCACGAATGAATATGGGAAGGAGGAAAACCATGCTTTCGATCTTTTCGTCTTGCGCTAGAATTCGAGCGGCATTCCAGACGACTCCAGCGGCCAGTCTGATTGCCATCTTCTGTTGCGGAATAGCGTTTTGCCAAGAACCGTCCGAGTTGCCGGTCATTGAGTTGAAAACGTCGACGATCGAGCTTGAAGCCCCCGTCGAGAAAGCCTGTGTCGGCGGACGAGGACGTTTTCTAATTGCAAGCCTTCGGGATCGACGCGAAGTCGTCGTTGTCGACCTCGTCCGACGCTTCGTTTCATTCACCATCCCGTTGGGGGAAGAGGTCGTGGAACTTGCGGCCGGGACCACTCACTTGCATGTCGTGGCTCCGGATTCTGGCTTGTTCCAATCATGGGACCTGAGAACGGGCGAGCGATATCGAGAAACAGCGTGGCCCCTCACGGGACATGTCAAGAACATCGCGATGGGATCCGGTAACAATCGACGATTGGCCGTTTGTTTTGCCGATAGCCCTCATGCGAAGGAGCCCGTGCAATGGGCAACGATTGAATTGCCGTCGATGGAAGTCCAGCGATTGGCGATCGAAGACGATTCACCGGCCACTGACTTTCAGTTGCAAGCGTCAACTGATGGGACCGTATTTGTGGCGAGGTCATCAACCAGCACTCCACATTACAGGGGCATTGTATTGATCGACCCGTTACACGCGGAATGGTTGACTTGGCCGGATGCGCCGAAAAACATCCGGCCTAACGAATCGGGGAGCCGTTTGTTTACCGACACGGGAGTCTTCACGCTCCAGTTAGCCAAGGATCAAAGTACGGGCATGGAAGGCATTGCAAGGTGTGTTCCAGCTCTGACGGGACCGATGTATCTGACGCAGCGATCCCATGACGAGGCAAACACTTGGACATTGAGATCGTTCGATCGTCCCTCTGCGTTGGCGACGATCCGATTCGACAAACACTTTTCTGACCGAGATGCCAACGCTGTGCCAAAACTGGGCCGACCGCTTCTCTTTTCAGTCGAAGGCCGCTATTTTGTCACATTGAAGGACGACACTGAAGTCGTCCTTCACCACTTTAACGCCAGCGAGCTCACGATGGACGACTGATCGCGTCGGTTAGTCAAGATTCGGTTTTGCGGTTCACACTGCCTTCGCGAGTTCTCGCAGTCTCCCAGAAAGCGTTTCACAACCCAGCCAAGGCGGGTGGCGTCCGTCCAAACCACACAGACGAACGGTCTGCCATTATCATGGACGGTTTTGCGGGTGTACACGCTTGCAAGGTGTGGCGTGAAAAACGCTTGCGCCGTTCCCCCCTTAGTCATCATCGGCGTTTGCTCCACCGGACGGATGACGGGCAGAGGGGTGTTTTCATGGTGAGCACTTAAAAGACATTCAGCACTTCTTTGGGGCGTAGGGGAATTCGGTCGAATGGCATTGCGTATCACTTGCCCACAGGGACACGTCCTAAACGTCAAGGAAAGTGCTCGAGGAAAGAAGGTTCGGTGCCCGACTTGTCAAACATTGATGAAAGTCGGCGGCGCACCCACCTCCACTCAAGCGTCCCCTAAGCCAGCGTCCCCTAAGCCTGCAGCGCAAACGGCGAAGAAGCGTCCGGCTCAGACCGAATCGTCGAGAATTGTTGTAAAATGTCCCACCGGCCATCAACTCAAGCTCAAGTCCGAGCTGATGGGCAAGAAAGTTCGCTGCCCGAAGTGCCATGAAACCTTCACCGTTGCGAAGGCTTCTTCCACCGCAGCACCTGCCGCGGCAAAGCCCGCCCCTGCCTCCAAGACGCCCGCTTCCCAAACGCGATCCAAAAAAACGCGCCCAACGACTGACGCGTCGAGTCCGACCGATCCACTGTTCGCCGGCCCGCTCGACACGGATCCCTTGTCACCCCATTCGGCCGAGCAACAAGGCAACGCGGATTGGTTTGCAGACATTCCCACCTTCGATGACGCGCCCGGATTCGATGAGGCTCCGGCGCTGGATACGGGACAAGATTTCGATCTGGGAAAGGCTTTCGACAACCTGCCTGGGATGGATGCAGATCCATTCGCGACGGGTCACACGGCGCCAGCCAATTTCGCAACGGGAGTGTCCGCAGCAGGTGGCATGATGGATGCCCACTCATCGTTCCCGGGTCAAACGCCGGCCGCGGCCGCCATACCAATCAAAACCAGGTCCACTGGGCAGAAGCCATCGACCGCCGCTGGTGATCCGGCGCTGCGCGTCCCCTGGATCGCATTGGCTGCCGGTATTGCGACTGGCTTGGTGTTGTTGGCTGGCGAAGGCTTCCTGCTGTTCGGTCTTGGTTCCAAGGAGGGCGCCTCGAAGAATGTCGTGGCGAAGCAGACCGTCAACGATGCATCCGCTGCGTCGGAACCGCACCCAGGTGCTGCACAACCTGGACCGGAAGTGCGGGCGGAAATGTCACCGGCGTCGAACTCAAATCGGGAAACGCTGCACGAGGACGAAGTCAAAAGCACGATGGTCGAGAAGTTGGAAGGTGGACCGCAAGACGAATCAGCGGGACGTCCCAACATGACAACACAACCCATCCTGGAGGAAATCAAGCTGGACGCGAATCCTTATCTCTTGGAAGGCTCCGGCGGAAACCGTTCGCTTCCGACCAAGACACGGTCGGTTGTGTATGACACGTTAACCGGGCGGATTGCGCTCACCCTGGACAGTGCCAACGGCAAACGTGGCGCGGTTGTTGTCTACGAGATGGACAAGCTGATGGACGGACCGACCGAACCGGTTGCAATTTTCGAAACCCCTCATTTGCCAACGGCCGTCACCATCAAACCATGGCAGGGAAAAAGACTGTTTGCGGTAGCGTGCGAACGTCAGGCCGAAGTTTGGCTTTACGATGTCGACACCCTGCAGCCGGCTGGGCAGATTTTGACCGGTGGCCCAGAAATCATCGATGTTCAAAGTCTTGGTTCCAGCCGCGATCCGAACGATCCGTTTCTGTACTTTGCAGCGGTCCAGTCGTACGAGCGAAACGGCAGTCCATACAAGGACAACGTGATTGGACGTTTGAATGTGTCCACCATGGAAATCGACAGTAAAACGGAACCAGCGCAACGTGGGAATGAGACGACGACTCCTGATGGCCTCGTGGCTGTTTCGGCTGACGGGTCGACTCTGTTTGGTAAAGACGCGTCCTACCACTACGAGAAACTGCCCGGTGATGGCACGGAAGGAAGACTGACGGCGCTTCACAAGTTGGAAAGTCGCTTTGGATTCCGCTCGACCCCGGGACCGTTTGGTGTCCAAACTTTATCGTCTTTTACGTTGTGCAGCCGTGACCTGTTTGTCACCGACAACACGGGCGTGCTATTGCTTGCCAGTGGAGAGCAGAATGCAATTCTGATGGGTGTCGAGATGCTGCATAACCAGCAGCCGATCGATCCCAAGGGCCGGCTGAAGATCGTTTCGGCAAATAATTACGAAGAGCTTGCCGCGGTGGATTTCACACAGGACCTCTTTAAGGGAGTTCTTTGGGGGTTCCTCGATGAAACGCGAAAACTGGCGATCGTGACGACCAATGGTTCTCTCTATGTTTGGCGTGATCTGCTTCAAGACGTGCCTCAGGAACCTTGGTTGACGGTGACTGCCGCCATTCCCGACCAGGTCGTCGTCGGTCAAGAGATTTCGGTTCCGTTGCAAACTCCGTCGGGAGCCGACGTGACGTTTGAGCTGATTGATGAATCCCCGTACTACGTGGAGGAAGAGAAGGAGGCTCCCTTCGACTATCAAGTTTCCTATCGTGATTCGCTGACATTTTCTCCCTTTGCAACTTACTCTATTCCCGATGACGTCACATTGACGGGGGACATCGACATCTTCGTCTTGCTGCAAACACCCGACGGTCAGTGGACACGTAAAACCACCCTGCACGAAACCGTCTTCCGCGACTTGAACGACGATGGGAAAGTGAATCGAACCGATGATGAAAGCAACCCTGATCGAAAGGTGGTTGCCGTTGCAACCGTCACGGCGAACAATGACATGACGGTCACGTTCACCCCGATCAGTGACGCCATTCGGTCTACACTTCAACCGAACACCGACGGGGCCGGACGGATTTACCGATACTGCGGAGTGAGCCGGTTTCGTGCCGCGGTCTGCTTGGCGCAGAGCGACGATCCGTCGGACATCATCCCGATCACCAAGGTTTCGAACGTGAAAGTCGGGGTCACGGATACGGTGGCAATCGCACGAGGAAGGCGCAACGCGTTCACCTCAGGAGCTCCCCCTAGGCCGAAGCCAAAACCGCCGCTTCGGAATAAGTTGTCGCAGTTCGACTTTCGAAATGGCACTCAGTTCGTCAGCGCGAAGGACAGTTCGATCGCGATCAAGGAAGGCACTCTGACCTGGACCCCCAGTGCTCAACAGATCGGCAAGTTGTCGTTAGGAATCCGCGCGCGATCGGGCAGCCTCGTCAAAGACACCTACTTTGGTGTGGACGTCACGCTGGGTGGGTCCAGCGAAACGGAAGCGTTGCCCTTTTATGTCAATGGGATTTCGTTCCAACGAGATTCGGACTTGGCAGTGATCTGGGGAAATGATTCTGAAATGGATGTCGTTTGGAGGTACAACAAGAAGAGCAGCAAGCCGTCGCCGGGTATCAAGTACATGGTCGGCGTCTACGATTGGCGTCAGGGAAAGGTGCTGCGGCACGAGGAGGTGCCGGTGGAGATCGACTTTGCGGGGATCAGTCCCAGCGGAATTTGTGCAACGATTTCGGATCCACCGCGGCTGGTCCGCTTTGACCACCAAACGTTAAAACCGGTCAAGCAGGTTCCCCTGCAGACTCAAGCACTCCGATTGGTAGTCGTTGCCGACAAGTACGTTGCCACTACCGCCTATGCGAACGGCGAGCGTTTTAAACTTCCGTCCCTCCAGCCGATTCAATCTGAATTGCCGGTGACATCGACTTGGTTGGCGGAAGATTTTGGTGACGGCTGGATGTGGGAAGGCGTCCATTGGGACAAGGCAATGCGGGAGGCGAAATTGTTGGCGATGCCGATCGCCTTTGGCGTGGGCCCCGATCCAAACAAACACGGCCATATCGCGGGATTTGAGAAAGCCGCGCGGATCGAATCATCGGGTCCTGTGCTGCTGACGCTCCACGATACAATCTCCAGGGTCAAAGGATTGCCGATCCCGACTCACCCTTGCCGGTTGTCTGTCCAACGGGACAACGCCTCCGTCATCGGCGAAATGTCTTTTGAATACAACCAGAAGGAACGCAAGGTCATCGTGCCTTCCTCGCAAGCTGAAAACCCTAACGCAAGGGGACAGGCTCCCCTGTTCGTCGCGCACGGACCGGAACACTCGGCCGCCATTGTGGGGGGCAAAATTCGAATGATCCCCTATTCACTGTGGGATCTGCCTGAGATTGGATTCAACTTTCAACCGGTTCAGTCAACCTTCCTGCTCAACCCTTCGCAACCAACCGACGTCCAGTACTCCGCGCCCGATGCCGTCAAGTATCGCTTGCGACTGATGAGTGGATACACACACAGAAGTGGAGGCACGTTCTTCTCAGACAGCAACGCAAAAGTGCTATTTGAAGCCGAATCAACCGACGGTTCTTTTGAGATCGCGTTTGAGTCGGTCGAGCCGTTGATCAATGCGGCACGCAAGATCGCCGGGATCGATGATTCGTATTCTCGCAACCGAAACCTGTCACCGGACCAGCTGGAAAAGAGAGTGGTTGATGCGTTGGTGGCTTATCGCAAGCAGGTCACCGACTCGTATCGCAACTTGACAGGGCGTGCGCCGCGTAAAACTCCTGTTCCCGTTTATGCGTACGTGACCGCGGAGAACGCGGCCAGGGAAAAGGCTGTTTTGTTTCATGCCTATCTGGTTGATATCGATACCACGAATCATTCATTCGAGTAGGTTTGAAAACGAGCTTCCCGTTCCGATGGGATGATTTCTTTGCTGGCTCGCGTTCCCATGGCTCCCCAAACACCGTAAGGGCTTTCCTGGCCCACGTTGTCGAACAATGGCGAGATCGATCGTGCGTTGGAGTCGCCGATGTCGATGGCATTGGAAACAAAACGCACCGCTCCACTGGCCATCAGGACATTAACGCCATCGAGATGATAGGACGATGCTGACAGGCAACCACTTTCGGGATCCTGAAGCAAGGTTGCCGAAGGGCCGTTTGGCGGCAGCACCGTTGTAAAGGCATTTGTCAGGAAGCTTCCCTCGGGCCAACGTGATCCCTTCCCAACCGACCAAATGGTTTGTCCCGATCGATACGGCTTGTGAGCGGATGTCGCGGTTTTCAGGGCATTGCCTGGTGATGCGATCAAATCGTCAACACCTCGAACAACCATGGCTCCCGAATTCTTTGTGCCGACACCGATGATCGTTTCACTGATCATCGCCGTGTTGGACAGTCCGTCCAGAATGTCGCGAAACTTGATCAAAGTGTGCGGGACGAAGACGCCTCGTCCCACGTCAAGACGCAACACTCGGTCTTCCGCTGAATCGTCAAAGAGCCGACCAACTGAATCGACCGCATCCCCATAGTTCATCATGTAGCTGCGCATTCCAAAGTCCTTCTTGACGGCAGGATCGGATGGGCACAGGAACCCGTCAAATTGAACGGACCACAACGTGTACTCCGAGGGATCGTAGGACGGGACTGGCCCCATCGCTGGGAAACCATCGGGGCCGACTTTGGCCAATTTCGACCAGGCCGCCCGTTGCTCCAGGAACGGCAACAACGCCGCAAAGCCGGACAAGCGGCCACGGTTGGAGTCCCGCTCACGGCTCAGCTTGCGAGGGAAACGCATCTCACCCGTGGTGCCACCAACACCCATGGGCATTGCATTGTAGGCTGAGTGATAGTTATGCACGGCGAGTCCGATCTGTTGCATGTTGCTGCGGCACCGATCTGCACTGGCGAGCTCTCGCGCCCCAGGCATCGACATCGCCCCAAGAGAAAGCAATACCAGCACACAAACCAACAGCGTGATTGCCGAGCTGGAGGTTTCAAAGATTCGATTCATAGGACTACTGACCTGATTGGAGGGTTGCGACGGCGTCATAAAGTGGAATATCAAGAAAGACGAAGTACTGGAGTTCAGCGACCCTGCTGTCGCGATCGCTAACCTTCAGATGGATCGGCACGGCGATTGGAAAACCGTTCAGTTTGTGTCCTGTGAATCGTTTGAAAGCTTCGCCCCACTCCAACGACCGGTTCTTTAGTTCCAGGGCAACGTCCTGCGTCGTCCCCCTTTTCATGACCGATGTCAGAACCTCCGCCGCTGCCTCAAGCAGGCCATCCCGCGAAAGTGTCACTTCACCTGTCTTGTCGTTCATCGTCACGCCGCGCGATCGCGTCATCAAAAACAGATTGTAGGGCGGACTGCCACCAGCCACTGAATGACTCAACGATGTCGAGGGATTGGACACCAGGAAGCCCGACTGTGTTGGCACGAAGTGCAATTCAACAGGCGAAGGATCAGTGCCCGTCGATGCCTCGTCCGTTGTATCAAGTTCGAGCGAGGATGGGTTCCAGCGATAGATTCTCGATCCACAGCTGACAAACGCACTGCCGCCTGCCACGTGCATCGCCGGCCGATTTCGCACTCCGGCGGTTGTCGATTCTCGAACGATCGGCACTCCTGCCACCACCGATCCGTCCAACCTCCCGACAAGCAGTGTCAAACGCTGCTCTGTTTGCGACAGCCCCACTTTGGGATCGGAGACGACATGGATGCGATTCTCAAGCGAGACTCGCAGACGCGCCTCTGGAATTGCGATGGGCCCCGCCACGATAGCGCTGCTCGAATGCGAGCCACCTCGGTAGGCCGAGGAGTCGTGTGATGGAAAACGTTGGCGAAGAAAACGACCATCCATCAAATTCGCCTGAGAGCCGGGCAGCGTGGCCACCGTCCCCGGCGCGACGATCAGTCTCGGCTGGGAATCGTTCCGGCCACACAGCACGCCATCGGCAAGCACACCATCTACCAACACCTGCGGCAAAGGATCTCGCGAACGGGATGATGCTGCTCCTTCTTCCTGCTCACGCAGACGCTTCAGCGACTTCACCGAGTAAACCGCGACGCTCTTGTCACCATGCAGCAACAATTCATCGCCTTTGATCTCCATGTTCTGGACAGGGTAGGCCGACAAAATTAGCTTTCGTTGCTCAAGTGTTTGCAAATCGAGAAGATGGATCTGTTGGTCTTCATTGACCGGCAAGACGGCAAGGAGGTCGCCGAGCAACACGACCTGCTTGATGAAGAACGACAACTCTTTGGTGATCGCTTCGGATACTTGGTGCAATCGAATCACGCTGAGCGTGCTGCCGTTTTCGCCTTCCTTGCCCGCGTACTGCGTGAGACGTCCGGTGTCGCCCGCTCGTCCCGACCAGCACACGTAGAATGCAAGGTCCGGATCGACAAGAAAGTCCGCCACATCGATCGATGTTTGCACAGATGGCTGACTGACCTCCAGCCGGAAATCAACGATCCGTTCGATTTCATCAAATTTGAGTGTGATCGGAATCTTCGTCGTTCCGACGTCCTCCCCCTTGGGACGCCAACTCAGTCCGCTGACGATTTGTTTCATTCCGGGTGGCAAGTCGCCGACCTCGATCGATACTTTCGGGTCGGTCGCTCGCAATTCCGCTTGCTTGTCTTCACCAACCGGGAACTCGGCTGAGGTTGACTCCAGATTCATCAGCGGCTCGTCATCACGCAACTCAAATCCAGCGAGTGGAATCAAGGCAATCTTGTCACGCGATGCATAGACCACACGTTGATTGACGTCGTCCGCGAAGACCCTCGCATCAACGAGCACGTGTCCTGTTTGTGCGTGCGGCCGTTCTGTCTGCTGCCGTGAGATTCGACGGGGCACGGTCAGCATGCGAACCACCGCCGGTGGGATCTCAACGGTGGACGTCGCCGACAAGTACGTGTTGAGCGATGCTGCCCGCAAACGCAGCCTTCGTTGCGACTGAAGCTGGCTCGCGATCAGTCCGACGATGACCGGACGAGAGCGAAAAAAGCAAAGGGGCGTAAAGTCCATCGTCGCGACAGGTTGATCCAGACTGACCGAGCGAATCTGCGTGCCTAACGCGGTGATTTGACCAAAGGGACCGGGCACACACTCACCTGTTGCGTGACGATCGGTGAAGAGCGGCACAAAACTGGGGGTCAGCGCGGAAAAACCACTGATCATGCGAAGTGACTCGGCTCCCTGGGACGAGGAAGAAGAGCGTCGGTAAGCGAATCGACCATCCGTCGAGATCGTGCAGTCGCTGGAATCGTCCAACACTTTGCCGCAATCGATCATCCGTCTCAAATCGACCGCTCCGACCCGCGGCTTGTCATCGGATTCATCGCTGTAGTAGACAAATGGATCCTCTGGATTGGTCGATGCCATCACGCGTGAAACGTGATTCCCGTCAACGCGAATTCGTCCGACCGACTCTAGTGAATCAGCGGTCAGTAGGCAGAGTTCGGACGCTTCCGAACAGGCGACCACGAAATAGTCATGCTCTTGATACCGTTTGTAGACGACCGACACGGGATGTTTGGCGATCTTTACTTTCGGTGACGAACTGTAGTCAGCGGATTTCAATGCATCCATACGAATCAAGTGAACTTGATCCTGGGACGGATCCAAACAGGCAATGTCACCGGTGGACGGATTGATCGCAAAGTCGCTCATCATGGCTGGCAAGATAGCGATCGTGGGTTGGCTGCTCCTCGGGTCAACCACTTCCGAATCGACCGTTGAGCCATCGAGCGGAACTTTTGTTGCCACACCGAGTTGGAGGGAGATGGGAAGCTCTGCGGGCTGAGACCAATGCTCTCCACCGCCTCGCCGGTTGATGCGGACTTGGAATATGAGATTGCCTTCAAAAGGGATTTCGAGATCGGCCAGGGCATTCGATTCGCCATCGCGTCCGGAGGACTCCACACGGAAAGGTTCCGACACCAGCAACCTTTCCGCTGCGGGACGCCACGAACCATCGCTCTCAGGAAACTCAACGGTTTGGTCGGAATCACGGAAGACGATCAACTCCCCAGATTTGACAAGGTGATTGGGATCGACGAATCGAATACGAAACTGATGCTGCCCTCGCTCGTGACTGGTCTTCTCAACGGATACTCTCGTGACACGTCCCAAGGCCGTTTGTTGAAGGATCTGCGCTGGAATGGCAAAACCGATGCTTGTGCCTCGGACCTTTGCGACTGCAACACCGACCAGCCGGCCATCTTCCGAGACGACCGGTCCACCCGAGTTGCCGGGGTTGATCCCACCGTCAATCTGCAGCATCGAAACCGTGTCGTAGTCATCAAAACGCAGGCTCGACACTGTTCCCTTGGTGATCGTGATCGAAGGGTTCCGGCGATTGGTCTTCAACGCATCCCCAAACGGAAACCCGGCGGCCAACACCGTGGATGTCTCGTAGACTTGGACATCTTTCGCCGGACTGATAGGCGCAGGAATCTTTTCGTCATACGCCCTTAGGAACGCCAAGTCCGTGTTTTCCTCTTTGCAGGCGACCTTGGCGGCGACTTCAAACTCGCGGCTTGTCCCGCTAAAGAAAACGCACGTGATCTTCTCAAGCTTCCCCTCTTCCGGATCGATCACATGTGCATTGGTGACAATCGTGCCCCAGTGGCTGTCACGCTGGAACAAGAAACCGGATCCTGATTGAACGCCCTTCGAAGTCGTGACCTCGATGAAGACGGTGGCGGACTTGATCGCTTCGACCACTTGCGCTGGATCCCGTTCCGTTGCTTGATCCCGTGCAGGGGCCGATGGCTTGGACGACTCCTTCGTCTCCACGATGCGGGCTCGGACTTCGGCCACGGTTGATTCTCGTGGGAAGGTTTGGGACGGACTTGCGTTCGAACTTCCCGTTGGTTCGCTTGTTATTGACGGCATCTCGATGGGCTGCTTGTTGTGGCGTCGATGTCGGTTGGCATCGGCAACATCCCAAGGCATTTCGGTGGACTCCAGCACGCCAACTTCCGCCACCACTTCTTCGTCAGAGGGTAAAGCCTCCCGAGAGAACGCCCACCAACCCAGTCCAGCGATTGCGACGAACAACAACGCGGCGCCCGCCCCTGCGCACAAAGCGAGCACGGGAGTGATCGACACCGCAGGCTGGGCTCTTTTTGGATCGCTGGCGACAACATGCGGCTGCACGATGATTGCCGCAACCGCATCGTCGGCGTCGTCCGATTCCACCACATCGGCTTCTCCAACGTCGATCGCCTCCTCCTCGATCACTTCGTTTGCTGCTTGACCGTTGTGCCCACAGGTGGGACAAGCAATCGGATCACCAAGCCTCGAGGCTGCCATTTCAAATGACTTGCCGCATTGACCACACTGAACAAAGAACGACATCGCTGAAAACCCCAAGAAAACGAAAAACTCAGTCGATAGAGTTTATCGTATTCAGAGCGTGCTGGCCTGTTCCCATCCCAGCTTCTTCCGAGAGCTTTTTGTCCGGTGCCACCCACGAATGGCACAGTCATTGACGACTGGTTTGGTGTCAGCGCATAAGATGTCTATCTGCAGGTTGGCTATTTCGTTTAAAATTGCCAATGC
>NZ_JACHXU010000041.1 GCF_014192335.1 Aporhodopirellula rubra
GCCTCTTTGGCAACGTGGTTTCTGTCTGGTAAACTGTTTGGTGTTGCGACGCTTTCTGGCTTCGGAGAGAAGCGGTGTCGTAAAAACCTTCCGTTGGCAGACACAGCTTTGACTTATGGCAAAATTCCACGGCATATCTGCGCGGTCCAGAGTTGACGCGCTTCAGTATGGCGTCGCAAACGCCAAGAACGCTGCGATCAAAAAGATCATCGACGATGGGGTCGACGTCGACGGACTTGGCCCAGACGGACAAACCGCCCTTCATGTCGCTGCCCGACTCGGGCGTCACAAGGCCGCCGAGATTCTAGTTGCGGCTAACGCCACAATCGACTCGCACGACAAGAACGGCTACACGCCGTTGATGACGGCATGCCATAACGGCGGCAACAATGGCAGTCGAGTCGCGATGCTACTGCTGGACTCCGGCGCTAGTGTCAAATACTGCCTTCCTCAAGGCGACATCAACGCCCTTAGCTGTGCCCTCCGACGAGGCACGGCCGAGCTAATCGAGGCTCTTCTCGATGCCGGCTCCCCCATAAACGGTCCACGCGGGTGTTCGCTCACTCCGCTTATGATCGCAGCACGCGAAAGTAACGTCGACGCGCTTCAAATGCTTGTCGATCGTGGTGCAAACCTCAATCGAAAATGCAAGCTCCCATGGGCAAACGGCGCAACTGCCGAGGGGTTGGCACAAATGGAACGTCGTACGAAATCAATCAAGTTTTTTCGCAGCCTCTAGTTCGCGTGTCTGCCAACATGGTTTTTACGCTGAGGCCCTTCGGGCACACCTTCCCTGTTTGGCGACGCGGGCTGGCCTTGGTACAATCTTTCGTAGTTTAAGCATCGTCCGCTTCGTTCAGGGCGGTGTCGTAAAAACCTTCCGTTAGCGGACGCAGGCAATCGGTGATGGCCACCATTCCCACAACATGCCCTGACTGCTCCGCCGACTGCTCGCGTGGCATCGGTCAATCTTTTGCGCCGGGCGCACTTGTTTGGTCAGAATCGCTCCACTGCTCAGCGTGCGGTTGCACGATCGAGGCCGACGACAGCGGTTTTCCCCCACCCGAAATTCGCGACCTGCTCATTGCTGCCCACGGTTTATGGGCTCTTCAGGTTGATTTGACTGGCTCCGAACGCATTTCCGCCTGCAAAATTCTCCACTGTGATCTCAACACAGATTTTGCCGACGTTCCCGCGATGAAAAACCGTATTCCGGGCATCGTTTACGTTGGAACAAAAACTGAGATGCAATGGCTTCAATCGCGTTTGGACGAATTTGGTTTCGCCTCTGCTGTTGTCGAGATCGACCGAGATTCTGTACCTGTCGGTGCTGACCTGCCGATCAAACCTGATTGATACCGAACTTGCAGTTCAGCGTCCGCTAACATGGTTTTTACGCTAGGCCTTCGGCACACCGCTGCCGTTTGTTCAAGCCTCCCTCTGCTGGTAAAATCTCTCGTTGTTCAGGCATCGTCCGCTTCGTTTAGGGCGGTGTCGTAAAAACCTTCCGTTGTCCGACTCAGCGAAATCCAGACATGCCACTTAACGACATCCTGAACTGTGCGGAATCTGACCTTTGGACCATCCTTGACGCTGAGGACGCGTACCAAACGGACGGCTGGTTCATGGCCAAACGTATTGGCATGATCGAACTCTGCCAACTTGGCGAAATGCTTGGCGTTGCATCGTACGACGAGCTGACATCGGGCTTCAATCTGATCGGCGAACCCCGCGATGAGGGCCCTTGGCCGCAGACCATCCCCACCGCACTGATTGACCGTCTTCGCACTGTGACGGACGCCGACATTTCCGCCGTTGTTCCCAAATGGGCAGGCATCGAGGAATTTCGCGGCGGTGCAACCACGGAATCGTTGGCTGAATACCTGCAGACGTTCCGAACCTATCTAGCGGATCGGTCGGGCGAATTCTTCATGGTCAACGCACTCTAGCATCGACGTCGGACAACATGGTTTTTACGCTAGGCCTTCGGCACACCTTGGCTCTTTGGCAACGGGCCATGACCTTGGTACAATTTCCGTAGTTCAGGCATCGTTCGCTTCGTTCAGGGCGGTGTCGTAAAAACCTTCCGTTGTGCGACCTACATGAACAGCTGGCAACGCATCTCCACGTATAACGCCGCGGATTGCTACGGTCGCTTTTGGCACGCCGGACTAAACAACGCTGGCTCGCTTCTCTTCATCGCGTCGATTGACGACGACTACGCTGTTTGGGACATCGCCACTTCCGCTTGCGTCTGGTCATCTTCTGACTCGGACGCGCTGCCTGCGTTGTCTGGCTTGCTCGTCGACGGTTTCGTTGATCTGCAACAACCTCAGGTCTCGGACCGTTTTCGAGTTTTCGGCCCAGAATTCAACCATTTCCTGCGTTATTATTGCCGCGATCACATCGACTATGACTCGCTTACTGGTGATGTCATCGTTGACACGTACATCGCAAACGATAGGGACCGCCAGAGATTGGATTTCGAGGGCGACGCGAACGAATGGGTTCAGGCGTCATTCTCTGATGACGGCAGCATCATTGCTGTAATGAACCCGCATTATCTGTCCGTATTCCACCGGACCTCTGATGGCCCGGTCGCACAACATGGTTTTTACGCTTAGGCCCTTCGGGCACACCTTCCGCGTTTGGCCACGCGGGCTGACATTGGTACAATTTCTGGTAGTTCAGGCATCGTTCGCTTCGTTCAGGGCGGTGTCGTAAAAACCTTCCGTTGTGCGGCCTCACCGAAATGCGTTCCGTATGGATCACGATTCCCGAAGCGATTCAACCACTCGATCGTGGCGACCGTTTTGACCTGCCGCTGGTCGACGAGCTTGAGGCCGCAAACGTTGGGGACGTCGTCGGCGGTGGCTCGTTGGTCCGTGATGGTACCATCGCTGAATGCAATATCGAACTGGAAATTGCCGACATCGAGACTGCTCTGCCGATCATTCGCCGCGTCTTGCGCGCTGGCAACGCCCCCAGCGGCACTACGATTCAACAGCGCTCGCCTGAACTGATCGACTACTCTTACGATGGTTGATCTACTGACACTGCACGGCCGCACAACATGGTTTTTACGCTAGGCCTTCGGCACACCTTGGCTCTTTGGCAACGGGCCATGACCTTGGTACAATTTCCGTAGTTCAGGCATCGTTCGCTTCGTTCAGGGCGGTGTCGTAAAAACCTTCCGTTGTACGCCGCAGTCTTTCCATGCAGTTACGCCCACACGAAATTGCACTCGGCATCGTCCGGGGTGACTTCGACGACATGGATGGCGCGTTCCCTGATCCCCGCAATGCGTTCACCCCGGAGGAGGCCGTCAACTTCTTGGAAGATTTCACCGGTGAATCCCACGGCACAGACGCCGCGATGTGGACGCAATGGTTCGCGGATTGTCCTGACGACCTCATCAACGACTTCTACGACGCCTACAATGACCTGATGCATTCACCCGATGGCCGGTTATTCGACGACATGCGGCAATACGCAAACTCGCGCGGGGCGAATGTCACCAATCGACGTTGCCCAAAATGCGATTCGTTATGCCCGGAATATCGTGCGCATTGCTACGCCTGTCGACACGAACTGGGTCGCGCGTAGTGGCGCACAACATGGTTTTTACGCTAGGCCTTCGGCACACCTTCCTTGGTTGGTCACGTCGGCTGGCACTGGTACAATTTTCCGTAGTTCATACATCGTTCGCTTCGTTTAGGGCGGTGTCGTAAAAACCTTCCGTTGTGCGGCAACAACTCGAACCAATGGACGCTAAAGAACTACGTGAGGGAATCGTATGCCGAATGGCGTACGTCGACACGCCTGCGTCGAACACGCTGAGTACCGCGCGCGACATGCATTTTCGCCTTGACGGTGGCGTTGTCCTTAATCCGGTTGCTGCGCTGGCTCTCTGGGACCGCATTGTCGCGCTTCCGCACGGTGACCAAATGCGCTGCCATACCCCGCGCTATGCCGTCCATTTGAATTTTGACGAAAACCGCTACTTCACCGCTGCAATCTGCTGGGAATGCAACAACATATCCATCTCCTCCAGCGGCGAATATTCTTGGCAAACATTTGATGGGCAATCGGACGCGGCTCAATCTCTGCTCGCGTACATCCGAGAACTCGTACCTGAGGTCGAGCCTGAATCGTAGTTCAGTTGCCGCACAACATGGTTTTTACGCTAGGCCTTCGGCACACCTTCAATGTTTGGCAGCGATCGCTGGCGTTGGTACAATCTTCCGTAGTTCAGACCTCGTCCGCTTCGTTTAGGTCGGTGTCGTAAAAACCTTCCGTTGTGCGGACTTTCGCTATGCCTAATCCCGATGTTCACTGGATTTCGACCTACGGCGGACGGTTCATCGCAATGCCAGACGCTTTGCTCGCGGAATGGCACGGTTGCCCCGACGACGGTCGCGATCCGCTTGACACCTCTCACGACTATGGTCGCGCCTGTTCTACGACCGGCTACGTCGCGCACCTCCCGATTGGGCAATCTACTGCCATCGTGTTCGGCGAGAACAAATCCGGCGGCGTGCTGCTAGGTTGTGGAACGCCTATCGTGTTTGAGTGGATTTACGCCGATTCCCCCGATGCCGTAGTCGCCGCACTGCAACGCCTTCCTGATGATATCGCTGTCGATGCCGAATTGCCGTTCCACGTCGATTCAGATCACCTCAACGTCTTTGATTCCGCATTCGCAGGCTGCGACTTCGAGCCCCAACATAGTTGCCGATTTCTAATTAAATCCGGTCGATATGTTATCGGTTCATCGCTGTACGAACCGAACACTGAAATCGGACTGGTTGTCCATCGCTTTACCCCAGTTTGACCGCCGCACAACATGGTTTTTACGCTGGGCCTTCGGCACACCTTCCTTGGTTGGTCACGCGGGCTGGCCTTGGTACAATTTTCGTAGTTCAGGCATCGCTCGCTTCGTTTAGGGCGGTGTCGTAAAAACCTTCCGTTGTACGCCTCAGGTAAATCCATTGCGAATCCGATTCTTCAGCGAGGACGATAACTGGACCGCCGGTGGCACGCGGATTGATGCACCTGAAACTCTTGCCGCCATTGAAACCGTGCTGGAAAAGGTTGGCAGCGTTATCGTCGAACACTGGTACTACCGCGGTTCGTCCGCACCTTCGCGGCATGTTTTCGACGACATGGACGATTTCAACGAGTATCTTGCTGAACACTGTTTCGCCGGTGACACCATCGACGCTTGGAGCATGCACGAATTGTGCAGCCCTGAAAATCGTCTTGTGACTGGCAAATGCCCTGATGACGAAGGTCGCACGCCAAATGGCGGCGCCTATTAGCGGGGCAACGGCGTACAACATAGTTTTTACGCCGAGGCCCTTCGGGCACACCTTGGCTCTTTGGCAACGGGCCATGGCCTTGGTACAATGTCCGGTAGTTCAGACATCGCTCGCTTCGTTTAGGGAGGTGTCGTAAAAACCTTCCGTTAGACGCCTCAGATTAATCATGCCGTGGACGGTTTGCCCAACTTGCGGAGGACGCACTCACGTCAACACCGGTGACCCCGCCGGATTTGAAGACCGCCACCCCGAACTAATGGAAACCGGGATTGCGCTTCGTGAATGCTCATTCTGCACTGCGCAACTTACGGTTGGTGATGCTGTCACCGTTGTAAACTCGATTATCCAACGCTCAGATCAAAACACCATTCCAATTGGGTCGTCCGGGGCCATTGTCGCCTGCTCCCGAACCGACGCTGGCCATTCCGTTTATCGTGTTCAGCTTGACACGGGAAACACAACATATTTTCTCCGGGGCGAAATTCGTCACCAACGCAACGGCGTCTAACATTGTTTTTACGCTAGGCCTTCGGCACACCTTGGCTCTTTGGCAACGGGCCATGGCACTGGTACAATCTGTCGTAGTTCAGGCATCGTTCGCTTCGTTCAGGGCGGTGTCGTAAAAACCTTCCGTTAGGCGACCTACCGTAAATGAGCGACGACGACTTGGTTCCACTGTTTGGCCAAATGATGACGCGAGACTGGGCGGAAGCTCTAATCGCGGAACAGAGCGACACGGTGGTCCGCGACGCTGATGGTAGTTACGTGCGCATCCCATACGGCTCAGAGACGTTTCGGACGCCAACCGAATCTCGCAATGGCCCGTGTCGCCACTGCTCTACCATTCATGGCAAGCTTCATAGCTTCGATTGTGACTACGAGCAATGTCCTAAATGTAACTTCCAATTGATGGCCTGTGACTGTGAATTCATAGGTCATGAATGGCGCGAAGAGTAATACACCGGTCGCCTAACATGGTTTTTACGCTAGGCCTGCGGCACACCTTCGTTGTTTGGCAACGGGCGCTGGCATTGATACAATCTCTCTTAGTTCAGACATCGTTCGCTTCGTTCAGGGCGGTGTCGTAAAAACCTCCCGTTGTGCGAATCTAGCGAGACCTGATGGCTGACGACTTCATCTCGTACGCTCACCAAGAGCTACCGCTAAAGAGCATCAAGAAGTTTGCCGCACAATACGAGGGCGTGAACGTCGCCGAACTGCTAGGTGCAAACGAGGGCAACTTTCCCGTCCTCGTTCGTGATGGTGGCGACGACTACACCGCCATGTGGTGGAACGCGTACATGGGATTCACGATTTCCATGAACGACGATTCTGTCCTGATGTACGCATTACGGCAGTTTCTACTGGATAACGCTTACCCGCGGTTTGAATCATTCTACGACGCTCAAGCCTATTCCGTCGCCCACGATTGGCCACGGAAAGCGATACCTGAGGGTTAGCGTTTTGGCAGGTTCCGATTCGCACAACATGGTTTTTACGCTAGGCCTTCGGCGCACCTTCCTTGGTTGGTCACACGGGCTGGCATTGGTACAATCTCTCGTAGTTCAGGCATCACTCGCTTCGTTCAGGGCGGTGTCGTAAAAACCTTCCGTTGTGCGGACGAGATTTTCTCTGATGGCTGTCCACAATCTCTCTGTGAATCTTCGCGCATCGCACCCTCAAGGTTCACGCGTATCACACGACGCATTCATAGGACGCCTTACTATTGCGGGCGACGACCCCATCGTTGACGCCACGAAATCCAAATCCGAATGGATGGCCGCACTTGCGGTGATGGTCGCGATTGAAATCGGCGAATTCACAGACGCGGAGGAGCCCAGTGAGGCATTTGTGATCGCGTTACGTGAACGACTCGTTGCTGCTGGTGACTGGCTTTCTCGTCAACCGATTCCCGTCTTTGACGATATCCGTGCCGCAGGCCTCGAATGCGACGTTTTTGTCGGTGGTTGGATTGACTGCGACCAGTTTGACCTCGATTTGCCGCCAAACTTTTTGCTTGCGTGCGGGGAACGCGGTCTCGAAATCACAATCTGCACTAACGACTAACGCCGCACAACATGGTTTTTACGCTAGGCCTTCGGCACACCTTGGCTCTATGGCAACGGGCCAAAGCCTTGGTATAATTCCTTGTAGTTCGGACATCGTTCGCTTCGTTTAGGGCGGTGTCGTAAAAACCTTCCGTTAGCGGTCGCTAGTCTATTGAGCATTCCCGTCGTCAATATCGACACCAATGGCATCACCGACTGGGATTCGTTCCATGACACGTTTGCTCGCGTGCTGGACTTCCCCAGCTACTACGGTCGCAACATGGATGCGTGGATCGATTGCGTATCTGATCGCGACGCGCCGTTCGTATTGCAGCTCGACAGCGCCAAATCGTTTCGCTCGCGTTGCCCTGACATCTACGCTGCCGTGGTCGAATGCTCGGCATTTTCTAACTGGCGCGACGTCGAATCAGGCGGCGAACCCGTGGTTTTCTTGGCCTTCGCGGACTGATGCGCTAACCTTGCAAGCTGTTTGGGGTGGAAACCGCAAACTCGCTTCACCGCGACCGTTAACATGGTTTTTACGCTGGGCCTTCGGCACACCTTCCCTGTTTTGCGACGCGGGCTGGCCTTGGTACAATCTTCCGTAGTTCAGGCATCGCTCGCTTCGTTTAGGGCGGTGTCGTAAAAACCTTCCGTTAGCCGCCGCAGATGAATGAAGAACTGCACTATTACGTCGATTTGTGCGGTGATCTCCGACGGCCAGAGTCAATCGAAGAGCCATCGGGAGACGAACTCGCCGCGATACTTGCAGATGGGCTGCCCAAACATGGTGTTGCCGTACTCAAAAACGAGGGCGTCGACTTCTCCCACTACCTCGACTGCGATGTCGATGGTTCCACCGTGGAGTTGATGGTCGGCGCTGAGGTTCTGGACGACACGAATAATCGTTGGTACATCCAGCCTTGTGCCAAACGCAATTTCTTTGGTCGCGAAACTGTCCCCGATGCCACGTACCGAACCGTTTTGCTTGCCGTTGACGCGGTCATACGTAGCTCTCCCCGAATCTCTGACGTTCGTTGGTTTCCTTGCTTTGATACCCCCGAATACTTGACGCTCATGCCTGGCGCAAACAGCCCGATCCGCGCTCCCGATTACGCTGACAACGCCCATCCCTTGATTCGCGCATATTGGAATCTGAACGCGATTACTAACATTTGTCTCCATCCAGTTTTCATGGTTTCGTTCTTTCTGTTGACGATCGTGTTGGTTGGCACGTTTCCGAATGTTGGCCCTGCGATCATAACAGTTCTGTTCTTTTCAATTCTTGCTCTAATGACAGTGGTTCCATTCGTCCTTTCGATCTTTGTAGGTCGCGCAGCCAAACGCAGCGCTAGCGGCGGCTAACATGGTTTTTACGCTAGGCCTTCGGCACACCTTGGCTCTTTGGCAACGGGCCATGGCCTTGGTACAATTTCCCGTAGTTCAGGCATCGTTCGCTTCGTTCAGGGCGGTGTCGTAAAAACCTTCCGTTGGGCGACCTACCATGAGCCACGATTTCCCCAACGATGAGAACGGCAACGTTCTTCGCAGTCTCATCGAACGTGGTGATCTGCTCACCGAACCACGCGAGATCAACTATCACTTCATTTTCCCAACGCGATCGCAAGCGGTTGGCTTCATCGAGATTCTGACCGAAACGCAATGGCGGCTTGAATTATTTTGGTATGACGAACGCCAATTGTGGCAGGTCACTGTCGTTCAACACATGATTCCCGACCATTCTGCCATCACCGACCTTGAAAATCGTCTGGTCGACATGGCTCACCCGCTTGATGGAACGGCAGATGGATGGGGTTGCTTCGCCGTCAAGCCGTGACGGTCGCACAACATGGTTTTTACGCTGAGGCCCTTCGGGCACACCCTCGCTTTTTGCTCAACGTGCGTTCACTTGGTACAATTCTTGGTGATTCGACATCTTTCGGTTCCGCTTGGGACGGGTGTCGTAAAAACCTTCCGTTGTCGGGCACTAGTTTTCCGATGGTTCAAACCGTTTACAACGAGACCGTCGAGGCCCGCCCATTTGTCAGCGGCGCAACCCGCTTCCGCACTTTAGACGAACAGGCCGTCTTCGACGCCATCCAAGCCAATGCCGTTCGCACCAAGGCGCGCCTTGGCATCAAAATGCCCGGAAGACGTGAACACTGGGAGAATGAACTTGCAGCGGTCGATGGTGCGTTGTCGATGGATGATCCATTGGTGGTTGTCGCCCTCGCTGACGGTGAAACCGCATTCTACAATCGGGTGTTTGATCGAATTTGGCTCCAACACAAATCCGAAATCGAAGTGCCGCGTTGCCCTGAATGCAATTGCATCCTAAAAACCGACCGTGCGCAACAATGCCTTTGGTGCGGGCATGACTGGCACTAATGGCCCGTGCCCGACAACATGGTTTTTACGCTGAGTCCCTTCGGGCACACCTTCCGCGTTTGGCCACACGGGCTGGCCTTGGTACAATTTCCGTAGTTCAGGCATCGTTCGCTTCGTTTAGGGCGGTGTCGTAAAAGCCTTCCGTTGGCCGACGCAGGTCTTTCCAATGCCGACCGCTGAAACCATCGACCTCGGATTCTCCACCGCTGATGCAGACCATCCGTCTTTCTCTTACGCTGGCGGCAACCTCACCCTCACGTTCCTCGATTGGCGTGAACAATCCATTCATGTCGTCTTTCGCGATGTCACTCGCTTTGAGTGGACGGACGATCCCGACGATTACTTTGACGGCGAACCGTATGATGGCACGTGCGTTGTCCGCGATTCCCGCTGGCCGCCCGATATCGCTGACGCAAAATGCGAGCACTACCGCCTGAATTTCAACGCTTGCGGCGGCCGACTGGACGTCGCTTGCGAGTCGTTCGCGATGGAAACTCAACCGTAGTTCAGCACCGGCCAACATGGTTTTTACGCTGTGGCCTGCGGCACACCTTCGCTCTTTGGCAACGATCGCTGGCCTTGGTACAATCCTTCGTAGTTCAGGCATCGTTCGCTTCGTTTAGGGCGGTGTCGTAAAAACCTTCCGTTAGGCGACCCTCGATGGAGCCCTTCCACCAACTCAGTGTGCCGATGGCGTCTGTCCCCGATCTCGATGCCGCACTCGCAACCATTGGGTTCTCCACTGAACACACTGACGAGCGAATGCTGGTTCACCGCATCGCAGGGTTTCATACACTTGTCTGTCGTCGCCGTGACGAATCTGCCGCCTACTCTCTTGGGACGCCGGATTCTGTCCCTGACACTTACGTGATGGTCTACCTCAACGTTCCGGACGCTACACAAGCCGAAATCCGTACGCATCTCGAATCGCTTGGTGCGACATGGAGCTACACTCGCTTCTAATGGAACGCGACGGGTCGCCTAACATGGTTTTTACGCTAGGCCTTCGGCAGACCTTTCTTGGTTGGTCACGCGGGCTGGCATTGGTACAATCTCTCGTAGTTCAGACTCGCTCGCTTCGTTCAGGGCGGTGTCGTAAAAACCTTCCGTTATGTGACCTACCGGATTTGCATTGACGATTGACGACCTTCACAGTTTGATCGGATCTGCCACTTGGTTCACACGTCTTGGTGCTGCACCGGACGGTTGCATGCTCACCAACTCCAATGACGCATGGCAATGGCTACCAGCGTCCCGCGACCAATCTGACCCGCTCCACGTCCCTCCGCTCGAACCTGTGGATACTGCCATCGAACTCGCCGCCGTGAAACTCGCGATGGTTTCATTGCGACCTGTACCCGATGCGGTTCCCGAACTGGTTGACGGTCCGCATAACTACACCAATGCTGCCACGGGGGCCGTCCACTTTGCCGTTCGCATGGCTGCACGCGAGATCACGACTGGCAACCCGGATCGGTGGTGCGAAATTGTCCGCCTTTACAACGTTGGTTCGTGGCCGTGCGGTCTGGCGAATGATGGTGGCATCGTCGTCTGGTAGTTCACCGGTCACATAACATGGTTTTTACGCTGGGGCCTTCGGCACACCTCCGCCATTTGGCCACGACCGCTGGCCTTGGTACAATTTCCGTAGTTCAGGCATCGTTCGCTTCGTTCAGGGCGGTGTCGTAAAAACCTTCCGTTAGCAGCCGCTAGTCGAACCTGATCCCAACTATCGTGTCCTTCAAAAAAAATCCTATGGGACACCAATATGGCCAACCGAAATAAGCAACAACTGTTCGATCATTACCGCAAAAGCGCGGCAGTTGCCGGGATGTCTCATCCCGAAGGATCGCTCACTTGCCCACTTTGTTGGGAGCCGGCGAGCTTCGACACACTCTCGGTTGAACACATTATCCCGGGTTCCGTTGGTGGCAACCGTATTGTCCTTACCTGCACAACCTGCAACAACACGCACGGAAGCCTCTATGATTCACACCTGTCGCAATTCCAGAAGACAAAGGACGGTTTCAACGGTCAAGGAACACTGCCCGTAATACTGGAAGTGCTCGGCAAGCGGGTAACAGCTAACATCGAATGGGGCGACGGATTCAAAAACATCAACATTGTTGGTGAGGCTTCAAACCCCGCTGAGGTCGCGGCGATGCAGGCTGACGCAGAAGCTGGTCGTTTTGGTGAATTGAATCTGACGATCAATTACGGATACATCAAGAACCGTTTTCAGACTGGCTTGCTTCGCTGCGCCTACTTGTCCTTGTACAAGTGTTTCGGCTACGAATACGCTTGCACGGAAATCGTCCAGGTATTGCGACGCCGCATCTGCGACATGAACCAAGAAACCCCTCGATTGGGGTCGTTCATTGGCGCATTTCGAAACGGCGCAGTCCCCTACAGTGACCCGTACTTCATCGTTCCGGGAAACGTTAATGGTGTGCAATTCTTTATGGTCGCAATTCGGCTCAAAAAACAAACCGAATCGTATCATTTCGTTTATATGCCGGCTCCCTGTGACCGAAGCGATGAATTCTTCGAGATGATGGAACGATGCCCACGCGACAACGATGGCGCCACACTGACAATCCCGCACCAATTGGTGTTCACCTAAACCTTTAATGGTCCGCGGCGGCTAACATGGTTTTTACGCTGAGGCCTTCGGCACACCTTCCTTATTTGGCAACACGGGCTGTCCTTGATACAATTTCTCGTAGTTCAGGCATCGTTCGCTTCGTTTAGGGCGGTGTCATAAAAACCTTCCGTTATGCGACCTTCCGTGAACCAACGCGATACATTCATCAACGCCGTCCGCGATTGTGCCGCGCTGCCTGAATGCGTCCGTGATTCCGCGACATCGGCCACGGGAATCGAAACGTCTTCATTCGACGTCACCTACCTTGAATTCCTCGATCTGCAAATCGGACTTAACGCTCGTGGCGACGAATGGTCACGACGTCTGCGCTCACGTCGCTCTGGCCTCACTGAATGGTGTGACATCCCGTTGGTCGGCGGCCGCATTGCGGTCGGCAGCGATGACTACACCATCAAGGTCGATCCGAGGACTCAGGCGATAGTTTATTGGGAGCACTACGCAGACTGAAAGTAGTCCGGTCGCACAACATGGTTCTTACGCAAGACCGCGGCTTCGTCGTTGGAGCGTCATTCGGTTTGCCATGTCGATCCTTCGGTGACGCAATTTGGTTTGCCACGCTGCGGACACCGCCTCTTTGGCAACGTGGCTTTCCTTTGGTAAACTGTCTTGTGTTGCGACGCTTGTTGGCTTCGGAGAGAAGCGGTGTCGTAAAAACCTTCCGTTATCCGCCGAACTTCCCTCCTGATTTCGTGTCTTGCTTGCACCCAACTTCTTCCGAGCTTGACCCATGATTTCATTTTACGTCCCCTCCGATGAGTACGGATTCCTGTGCAACTTTTCGGCACACGGTTTCACGCTCGACGACTGCTACTGGCCCACGGTGGAACACTATTTCCAAGCACAAAAGTTTGCTGGCTCCGATCACGAAGAACGTATTCGTGTTTCGCGAACCCCAAAAGAAGCCAAGAATCTTGGGCAAACACGCAAGCTGCCTGTTCGACCAGACTGGGAGGACGTCAAGGTTGACGTCATGCGCAACGCACTGACGGCCAAATTCACCACTCATTCAGACTTACGTGACGCTCTGTTGGCAACGGGCGACGAGGAGCTCGTTGAGAACGCCCCAACCGACTACTTCTGGGGCTGCGGTAAACATGGTGGTGGGCAGAACATGCTCGGCAAGTTGCTAATGGAAACTCGCCAGCTGCTGCGTGCTGGAGAGCGGGACTCCAGTTCTGTCGGCGGATAACATGGTTTTTACGCTAGGCCTTCGACACACCTTGGCTATTTGGCAACGGGCGATAGCATTGGTACAATTCTCGTAGTTCATGCATCGTTCGCTTCGTTTAGGGCAGTGTCTTAAAACCCTCCGTTGGTGGCCACAAACCAATGACTCCTTTCGCGTCGAACGTAGCCGACAAACGTTTCGCGTTTCTCATCTCAACAATGATCGACTCGCGACTGATCTGGTACAAACACTACTACCTGTGGGCTGACGACCTTATTGCATCCCTTCCCAGTGTGCCCCAATGGGTGCTGCAAATAGCAACCATAAAGTACTACCCTGACGCAGTTGCCGAAATCAACCGCTTCGTCCACTCCGAACCGTTCGAGCAACTCGGGAACACTGACGACGAACGTGTGGCCTGTCTTTTTCTACAACATCGAATGGGCGCATTATCGTGGGCGACGTTTCTCGACGCAGCTGGTCGATTTATCGACGCCTCTGGCGGTGGTCATATCGACTGCGAGTTTTTCTTTTGCATGCTGAACGACATTGAAGATGCAAACTACGGCTCTGAATTGGAATCACAACAGGTTCAACGCGTCTATGCGGAATTTGCTTCTGAGATCGAATCGGTTGGCGCGATTTTCTCTGTGTTTCATGACTACTTTCGTCGTTACGTCAGCGCTAACTCCGATGCGTAGTGGCGACCAACATGGTTTTTACGCTGAGGCCGCTCTTAATTTGAGCATTTTGCGACGACAAGCGCCGATTGCTTCGGTGAAATTCTTCTCCGATGGAGACAGCGGCACACCCTCGCTCTTTGTTCAAGCCGCGATCCTTTGCTAAGATGTTCGTAACACCTACATCGTTCGCTTCGTTGTGGACGGGTGTCATAAAAACCTTCGGTTACGCGACCTACCGTATGGCTAGTCAATCGTGACACATCGCGACATGCAACCGCCTTGGCTACGTTTCCCCGATTTGCCCGCTGGCGAACTCGGCTGGCGGATGGGTGCTGGTGAAGGCTACCTTTGCGACTTCTGGGGCTGGATCGGTTCGCTCACGTATGACGAACGCCTCGCATACTTACTGCGGCACAAACCCTTGCCCGATGCTTACGTTCTCATGGCTGCGGACGTCCTCGCGCTTCCCGACCTCAATGACGCCGATGTCGATGCGGCCTTTGGCGTTCTCGCTGATGTTGGCTTAATCTCGCGGGGCTGACGGTCGCGTAACATGGTTTTTACGCTAGGCCTTCGGCACACCTTGGCTCTTTGGCAACGTGGCATGGACTTGGTACAATTTCCGTAGTTCAGGCATCGTTCGCTTCGTTCAGGGCGGTGTCGCAAAAACCTTCCGTTGTCGGGACGAGATCAAACCAATGCAAGCCGTTCGTGGTGACCTCCTCGCGCTCGCAATCGCTGGTGACTTCGATGTCATCATCCACGGCTGCAACTGCCAGAACACGATGGGTGCTGGCATCGCAAAATCCATCAAACAGCGATTCCCCGCCGCTTACGATGCCGACCTCGCCACCGAAAAAGGCTCCCGCGACAAACTCGGCACTTACTCTTCCGCGACGGTAGATTGCGATGGCCACGAACTCACGATCGTGAACGCGTATACGCAATTCAACTGGCGCGGCCGCGGCATCAAGGCCGACTACGATGCAATCCGTTCGGTCTTTGCTGCTGTCAAATCGGATTTCGCGGGCAAACGCATTGGCTACCCGTTGATTGGTGCTGGGCTAGCCGGTGGTGATTGGGACGTTATCTCCGGGATTATCACCGAAGAGCTGGCCGGGGAGAATCACACGCTGGTGGAGTATCAACCGTAGCGCATCGCCCGACAACATGGTTTTTACGCTAGGCCTTCGGCACACCGCCCGCTCGCTGTTCAAGCCTCGCTGGGGTGGTAGACTTTCCGTAGTTCAAGCCGCCCACTAATGGAGTGGCCGTGTCGTAAAAACTTTCCGTTGTGTGCCACTAGCGTATGAAACTGTCGCGAACCGAATTGCGTGATCTTCGCGACCGTTGGGAAGACGCTACACTCGACACCATACGTTCAACGTTGTGCAAATGGGCGTTCAAACGCCCAAGTCAACGGGTTGAACTCGATGCTACACCTCTGGCTAACTCGCTCGACATCGACGGCAAGTCGTACGTTGACCTCCGTGGGATATCCCTCGTCGCCCAACTGAACTACTTCGCTGTATCGCGTGTTTGCTTTGACGCCGCCACTTTCGAGAGTTTTGGCCAATTCGGCGGTTATACAACCTTCGACGACTGCCTTTTCCGCCAGACCAAATTCAATACCAACCTTCACTCCCAATTCACCCATTGTTCGTTCGCTAACTCCAACTTGCGTGACGCCAACCTTGGCGGCCCGTTCATAGACGTTGATTTCTCGTTCTGCGATCTCACCAACGCCGCGGCTGATCAATCCGTATTCACAAACTGTGATTTCACCGGCTGCAATCTTAAATCCGCACACCTTACCAATTGCACGTTCACAAACTGCGTGTTCGCTGACAATTCTTTTGGTCGTGGATCGCTTTATCGCTCAACATTCGTGGGTGATGCACCAGATCGTGAATGTCTGGCCGATACTATAGTGGATGCCGTTTCGTGGTGACCCGTGGCACACAACATGGTTTTTACGCTAGTCCTACGGCACACCTTCGTCCTTTGGCAACGATCACTCGCTTTGCTACAATTCGCGTAGTTTAGGCATCGTTCGCTTCGTTTAGGGCGGTGTCGTAAAAACCTTCCGTTATCTGCCAACAACCCAATGAATCGTCGAACCTTTGTCTATGGAAGTATGATGAGTCCGCTGCTCATGGCAGGGTGCCGGGATGCTTCGTCCGAAACTGCTGGAATTCCGCGTGATATCCCTGCCCAAAACTCCAGCCATGCCGCAAAAACACCAAAGAAAACAAGTATGTACGGTATCATTGGAAAAATGAACGCGACTGAAGGTGATCGCGAGAAGCTTATCGAGATTCTTCTCAATGGCACTCAGGATATGCCCGGTTGCAAACTCTACGCGATATCCGCAGACAACGAAGACGCCAATTGCATCTGGATAACCGAGATTTGGGAATCGGAGGACGCTCACCAAGCGTCCCTTCAACTTCCAGACGTACAAAAAGCGATTGCGGACGGGAAACCGATGATTGCGGGTTTTGGAGATCGGCATATCGTGACTACTGTCGGTGGATTCGGCGTAAACTAGTCCCAGTTGGCGTACAACATGTTTTTTTCGCTAGGCCTTCGGCACACCTTCGTTAGTTGGTCACGCGGGCTGGCATTGGTACAATCTTTCGTAGTTCAAGCATCGTTCGCTTCGTTTAGGGCGGTGTCGTAAAAACCTTCCGTTGGCCGACCTACCGTGAATGAGACCGACGCCGATAACGCTAAGCCGCAACCGAATCGCGGCCTGTTGCGCCGCTTGATCGAACATCTGCTTGCGGGCATCATTGGGTTTGTCTTCTCATTCCCCATCGCTGTTCTGGTTTGCCTCTTCCTCTTTTGCGGCGGCGTTTGGTGGGTATGCAACGCAATGGCGTTTTTCGCGATCATTGGCGTTTGTACTGCAATCACCGCCATCTCACCGAACGTCGGCGGTGAAATCGTTGGTTTCGTGTCAGATGCATCGAAAGGCTACCTCAACTTCATCTGTGACATTCTCGAAGCGTTCTGTCTTCCCGTTGATTGATGGTCGGCCAACATGGTTTTTACGCTAGGCCTTTGGCACACCTTCCAACTTTGTCAACGCGGGCTGGCGTTGGTACAATTCACGTAGTTCAGGCATCGTCCGCTTCGTTTAGGGCGGTGTCGTAAAAACCTTCCGTTGTGTCACCTCAGCTAATGTTTGGCCACGAATACACTTGCGACCGATGCAGCCAAACCGCAACCTACATCTCAGCCGGAATCGGTTACTACCGTTTACCCGATGGCATTGACATTCCGCGTTCATCACAACCGGCATGGTGTATCCGTTGCGACGCATTGCGTTGCGCCGAGCGTCTTCCGGAACTGGAACGCTTGCAGGATGTTCTCGCCGATCTTGAATCTAACGGACTATCCTAGCACGAGCTCAAAAACGCAGAAGCGTTTCAGCAATCGCCAGAATCTTATCTTGCCGAACGCCTAGGCAAATGGCGTGCGTCTGTGCGGTGGCGTTCCGAACGACAATCACCACCACGTTGCCTAGATTGCGAATCGACCGACCTGTTGTTACTCGCACCCGATATCGAACAGGCGCTTGAATCGTTCCTTCACCCGACCTGCGGCGGAACATTCACTCAAACAAACTGGTGGCACGGTAGTCAGACGACTTATCAGGTCCTCGATGCTGAGGGGCGAGACTTTAATGGCGAACCAACGGTCAGATAACATGGTTTTTACGCTAGCCTTCGGCACACCTTCCCTGTTTGGCGACGCGGGCTGGCCTTGGTACGATTTCCGGCATTCAGACGTCGTTCGCTTCGTTCAGGGCGGTGTCGTAAAACTCCTCCGTTGTACGCCTCAGGTATCACTGATCGCAAACTTGCTCTTCATCCTTCGCGTACTGTGGGCATCGCCGTACACGCTCCTCGGCCTTCTGATCGGTGGCGTTGGGCTGTGCTTCGGAGGTCGAGTCCGCATCCGGGGCCGTGCGATCGAATTCTACGATGGCGGTACCAAGTGGTTTGTCCACCGTTTGCCCCACGGCCAATTCACTCTAGCATTGACTCTGGGCCACACGATTCTTGGGCAAACTGATGCGTCACTCGAAATCTCTCGCAAACATGAGGCCGTTCACGTTGCACAATACGAACGCTGGGGGCCGTTCATGCTTCCCGCGTACTTCATTTCGTCGGCCTTCATGTGGATGACCGGACGTCAATTTTACCGCGACAATCCATTTGAACGCGAGGCTTATGACGTTGATGGTGGCGAACACGATCCGTAACGCACCGGCGTACAACATGTTTTTTTCGCTAGGCCTTCGGCACACCTTCGTTAGTTGGTCACGCGGGCTGGCATTGGTACAATCTTTCGTAGTTCAAGCATCGTTCGCTTCGTTTAGGGCGGTGTCGTAAAAACCTTCCGTTGCCGGGCATAGGCGGGCTCCATGATCGTTTACGGATTCGACTCCATCGCTCCGTTGCTCGAAAGCGATGGCTACCTTTTCAAACTGCTGGCTAACGACACTGGCGTCGTGCTGTTTCCGCACACGATTGAACATCGCGACGCCACCCAACCCGGCATCAAATACGCCGATGATTCGCGCGGCAACGCTCTTGCCGCAATGGTCAAACCCGGCCGCATCGAGTTCCGCTATCATCGCGGCTTCTCTGATGACCGCGTAAAACAACTTTCCGAGCGCATGCTGGCGTTACCCGAACTCCAATTCGCGTCAGGCTCTACGATCACATACCAAGCACGAACGCTGATCCATGGATCAGACTGACTTGCGGCCGTCTTGAGATGGACACCGCCCTCACACTTCAATGCCCGACAACATGGCTTTTACGCTAGGCCTTCGGCACACCTTCCTTGGTTGGTCAGGCGGGCTGGCCTTGGTACAATCTCTCGTAGTTCATGCATCGCTCGCTTCGTTTAGGGCGGTGTCGTCAAATCCTTCCGTTGGGCGACTCAATCAAATCAGATGGACGCCTCAAACAAGCCGACAGCCAAGCAGGGGCAATACCTTGCTTTCATCTATTACTACACGAAACTGAATGGGCAACCACCTGCCGAATCGGACATGCAGCGGTACTTTGGCACGACACCGCCTACCGTTCACAACATGGTCGTAACTCTATGTGATCGCGGGTTTATCTCACGTGAACCGGGACGCGGGCGGACAATCCGCTTGCTGATCGGACGTGATGCCTTTCCTGACCTTGAATAGTTCGTCGCATAACATGTTTTTTCGCTAGCCTTCGGCACACCTTCGCTCTTTGGCAACGGGCGTTCGCTTTGATACACTTTACATGTTGTTCAGGCAGCGTTTGCTACGTTCAGCGCGGTGTCGTAAGTACCTTCCATTGTGCGGCTGAGGCGATCTGTTGGAAACCGTTTTTGGCATCGAACCAGATTTGCCTGCGTCGCATTTTATTGATGTTCTTAGGCGTTCCACGCTTGCTGAACGCAGGCCCGCTGATGACATTGAGCGAATTGAGGGCATGCTGCGTCATGCAGATGTCATCGTGACCGCGCGCGATACGAAAGGGCTGCTCATCGGTGTCTCACGCGCTATTACCGACTTCCACTATTGCACCTACCTTTCGGACTTGGCGGTTGACGCTTCCGCACAACGCTGCGGAATTGGGAAACGCCTCATCTTCGAGACCCATTCGGCAGCAGGGCTGAATACAACGCTCATACTTTTGTCCGCACCAGCTGCACGAGAGTATTATCCCCATATCGGAATGCGGCAGCACGACTCCTGTTGGATCGTTCGCTCGCAAGGCTGACGACGTACAACCTGTTTTCTGCGCGAATCCGTTCGGCGTGCCATTGCTCTTTGGCAAGCTGTGTCGACGCTGGATACAATGTTGCATTGTTCAGGCATCGCGCGATCTCAAAAGGGCGGTGCAGCAGGTATCTTTCGAGAGGGGACACGAGTGTTTGATTTTCTTCGACGGGTATTTTGCTCGCCCCAAGCAGTGATCGCGAGCCAGCCTCCGGGAGACATTTTTCCTTGGCCCGCCGATCAACCGCTTACCGCCCTCGACACTGCGACGATCGCACTTCCTGCCGCATTAATCGAAGCGGACGACACCATCGGTGACATTATTCGCGGCCCGGACGACATGCCTTTTGCGGCGCCCGATGGCGACTTCATCTTCATTCGGTTATCTGCAGGGATGACCGTTTCGCTGAGCAAACCGTGCCAGGCTTACGTTGTCCCTGACGGCGAGGGTGATGCAACTCCACGCAGGTTCCAACTCGGCTGACAAGGCAGTGCCACCTAACATGTTGCGTCTGGCTGGCGTTCGCCAGTAGCAATTTTCTGAAAAGCACTGGCACAGATTACGCGGGTTAGACCTTGGTTAGGATTCGCAGGTGCGCATAGGGTGAGTCATGGTTTGCCCGCTAATTTCGCGAATCGGCGTGAAAGTCGTACTCGTGGGCCCCAATCGACTTGCATACGTATCGAGTTGGATGGCACGGCGGTGTTCGAATCGAGCTTTTCAAGTGATGACGTAAGTTTGTCGACCGTCTGGTGTCGGTGGCTACGGCAATATTGGGAATGCTCTAACTGGTTGTAAAACAGGTTTTCTTGCTGGACCTCGAAACAACTTGCGTTTCTCCCCAGAAAGGCGTTGGCCTTGGTGCTGTTTCCTGTTGTCATAGGTTCGATTGCATCGATTCGCGTGATGCCGTTGCAACCTTCAATCAGACGTTGCTGGAGTTGTTTAGAGATGAAAGTGCTTCGAGTTTTCCTAGTCGCGTCGACTGTCCTGATTTACGCAGTGACGCTGTTGGCAACAGCATCGCAGGGGATCAATTGGCTAGCGGTCGCGCTGAACGATTTGGTTGCGTTGAATTGGCGTTCACAGTTCGATACCGACTTCCTGGTTTACTTGATTCTCACCGCGGTATGGATCGCATGGCGTGAAGGGCTCACGACCAAGGGCTACGCTTTTGCGTTTCTTAATATCTTCCTGGGTGGCATGTTTGGGTTTCCCTATTTGCTATGGGCGACTTACCAGGCGAATGGTGATCCCACGCTCGTGTTGCTCGGCGTCCACGCCTCGCAAAGGCGTGATTCGGAGGGTAGCAACGAATAGATGCGGATCCGGCAGCGTTTGCGAGGCTTGACTGCACGCAAAGTGGGTAGGTGGGAAGGAAAACAGATTCTCGGGAAAACAGGTTAGCGGCTTAGCGTCGTTTCTGTTGGCCGGACCTCGCGTGCCTGCTTATTGCCGCAGTCGCGGGTGGGCTCGCGGCGTGTTTTGACAATGCCGATTTGCTCCATTCGGGAGGGCTGGCGCTGTTCCGGCACGTTTTGCATCCTCGATCGGGCGGACTGCAATCCCGGAAAGTTCGTCCGCGAACAATCTCGTTGGATCCACGGCGAGCAGCACAGGGGATGTCCCATTCGTTGTTGAAACTCGTGATGGTCTCTCTAGTAAAAACGTAAGTGATCGGGTTTGAGTGGGCAACAAGCCCCACCTCCTGGA
>NZ_JACHXU010000042.1 GCF_014192335.1 Aporhodopirellula rubra
GGCGGTATCTTGCTCATGCAAGTATTGGGGCAGAAAACCGATCCTCGTGTCCAGAGAGATCCTCAAATTTGTTGCACCGCCCCGTGAACGGTTACATGCCTTGTTGCCGTCACGGGTGAAGATCGGAATATCGTCCACCCATAGAAAATCGGGATGGTATTTATCCTGGATTTCTTTCCACCGAGCGACATAGTCATCCGTGAACGCCTTGTCGTGGTCAAACGGGCCGTATAGCAAGGCCGCTTCGGGGACACGCTTGATTTCTTCGGCAATATCGGAATGCGGTTCACTGTCGACGACATACTTTTCCAGAGCGAAGAAACCCGTGTGTCGCTCGCGATGATACGACGGAGCGTACTTCATTCCCCGTTTACGTACGGCCTTGCCGAGGTCACCGACGAGATCCCGTTTGGGTCCCATGTCGACGGCGTTCCACGGCGTCAAATCAGAGTCCCAATTGGCCCAACCGTCGTGATGCTCTGCGGTCAGAACGACGTACTTCGCGCCGACTTCCGCAAACAATTCCGCCCACTGATCGGGCTCCCAATTCTCTGCCTGGAATTCAGGAATGATGTCCTTGTATCCGAACTCCGGGGGAGTCGCGCCCCAGCGTTCCTTCATGTAGGGGTAGTAGTGATCAGACTCATCATACAACCGTTTGGGAGTGTGCTCAGCATAACCAGCGCCGCCTTTCTTGTAGCCGATGACGCTGTATGGCCCCCAGTGAATAAAGATCCCAATCTTGCCATCGTCAAACCACGCGGGGACAGGCATCTTTTGCAAGGACTCCCAACTGCCGTCGTAGCGAGGCGTCGGCGACTCGTCAGCCAAAGCGGGCGCTCCCGCATTGAAGGCAGCGGTGAGAATGCTTAGCGAGCAGAGCAAGTGAAAGACATGTCTATTCATCGTTTTGACGATCGGCAACAGGCGGGAAGAATGGGGTGAGGGATCGGGGGGCAGGAACCACGGGGCCGTTGGATGGGCAGGGTGGCTGGAGTGGGGCGAGGTAGCTGGAGTGGGGCAGGGCAGGGTGGTGGGGCAGGGCAGGGCGGGGCAAAAAACGGGCCGGGTTGGCCGAAACGGGGCAGGGCAGCGTGGTGCAGGGCAGTCACATTTCGATACGCGTCTCGCGATCAGACCTCGGGCATTTCGATGCCACAGTGCGATCGCCTGGGTCGCCGCGAATACCACCTTTCGGGTATCTCACTACTCGTGCGGGAACAGAGTTTACCCCAACGGCTCGCCACGTCTGGGAGGTTTTGCGGCACCGAGGCAATCATTCGCGACATGCCAAAAGCGGTGCCGACCATGGCTGAGGGATCAAACGCATCTGACGCGACGCCACTTGCCAATCAATCACTCACCTTGGCCAGAGCCCGCAAATCGTTATTCGCAAACGCAATCTCGGACAACAACCTGCCAAAAATCTTTACGCAAGCAATGGCTCACAATCATCAAATCTAAACATCGCTTTGATACAAACCGGACGTCGTTAACCGGCGATCTGATGACCAAGCCGACCGACACCCTCTTGGTGCCTTGCCCTCTACAAAAGTGAATGACTCAATGGCGTTTCAGTGGCTTGCTAATCGTTGCTTTACTGCGGTCCACCGTCAGAATCTGGTTTACAACACTTGTTGGGAAGATCCAGAAATTGATCGCCGAGCTTTGGAGCTAGGCCCCGACGACAGCGTCGCGTTAATCACGTCGGCGGGATGCAACGCACTCGACTACGCGCTCGAAAGCCCTCGCGAAGTACACGCGATCGACGTCAATCCGCTTCAGAACGCATTGCTCGAACTGAAAATTGCGGCGATCAATACGCTCGACCACGACGACTTTTTCCAACTGTTCGGCAAAGGCTGCCACTCGCGGTGGGAATCACTGTACCGCGACAACGTCCGCGATCAACTCAGCCCTCAGGCAAAACAAGTCTGGGACCTGCGCAGCAATTTCTTTGACGGCAGCCACCGACGACGCAGTTTCTACTTCCGCGGCACGTCGGGTTTGTTTGCATGGCTGATCAACAGTTACGTCAAACGTTCCCCCGATCTGCGGGCCGCGATCGACGAATTACTGGACGCATCGAGCGTCGAACATCAACGAGAAATCTACGCCCGGCGAAACGTCGATCGCCTGCTGTGGACACGGCCGCTGCGGTGGGCACTGCGGCGTGATACGACGATGGCCATGCTCGGCGTCCCGCGGAGTCAGCGGAACCAAATCGACCGCGGCTATCCTGGTGGGATCGCGGGATTCATCCAGGATCGCATCGCGTCGGTGTTTCAAAACACACCGCTGAAGCACAACTACTTTTGGCGGGTTTACCTGACGGGTGAATACACCGAAGAATGCTGTCCTGAATACTTGAGGGCGGGCAACTTCGATCGCTTGAAAGGTGGGCTCGCAAACCGCATCTCGGTCCACACGTCAACGATCGAGACATTCCTCACCAATCATCATGGTCCGATCTCTCGGTTTGTTTTGCTTGACCACATGGATTGGTTGTACGACCGATTTCCGGAACACTTGGCGAGCGAATGGCAGGCGATTCTCGATCGCGCGGCGACGCATTCACGTGTCCTGTGGAGGAGCGCGGCGCTCGAAGTCGACTTCATCGACCCGCTCAAGGTTTGGTACGACGGCCAACGTTGTCGCTTGGGTGATTTGCTGTCCTACCATCGTGATTTGGCGAGACAACTCCATGACTGCGACCGCGTGAACACCTACGGCAGTTTCTATATCGCGGACGTCAAAGGTATGGCGGCATGAGTGCCTGGGCAAGTGATTTCCGTGTCCTTCGGCAACTTCTGCTACATCGCACGACCGGCTCGACACACCAGGACCGACTCGAAAGCTTCTATGGAAAACAGGCGGGGGACTACGACGGCTTTCGCTCTCGATTGCTGCACGGCCGCCGACCTCTCATCGAGAAACTCGAATTCAATGAGGGCGACGTTTGGGTGGACCTCGGCTGCGGCACGGGTGAGAACCTGACGCTCGCCGGCGATCGAGCATGCGGGTTATCGGAAGTGCACCTCGTCGACCTTTCGCCTTCGCTGCTGAAACTCGCAGAACATCGCCGAATTGCGAACGGCCCGGTAGTGAAGACGCACCTTGCCGACGCGACCACTTTCCGAGCGATCCAACGCCCCGCCGATTTGGTCACGTTTTCCTACTCACTGACCATGATCCCGGACTGGTTCGCGGCCATCGAGGCTGCGATCAATCTGCTCCGTCCAGGCGGTCAAATTGGGGTCACCGATTTCTACGTTTCACGCAAGCACGCCAATGCCCCAATGAAGCAACACGGAGGACTCCGCCGTGCGTTCTGGCAACATTGGTTTGCCGCTGACAATGTATTCCTCAACGGCGACCACCTCGCGATGCTGCGACGAAACTTCGAGACCCTGCACCTGAGCGAGAACTTCGGAAAGGTTCCCTATCTGCCGTTTCTCCGAGCGCCCTATTACGTCTTCACCGGTCGGCGTGTCTAACCAATCCGTTTGCCCAATACATTCGACCGACGCGTGCGATCTCCAATTCACATGGTCCCGTCCACGCCTCGTCATCGAAACGCCGTGCGGGGCACTGGCAAATGGTCACAAGACCGTTCACCTCGAAACGCCTATTTCCTGCGAGATAACGGCAATCGCGAGTCACCGAGATGACGCATCAGCACAAGACGACAATCTATGGAATAGGACGCCATTTAAGACCGAACGTCGCTCTCGGATTTCGCTACCGCGTTTCGCAAAAATGCACGTCTCGTCGTCTGGTTTCCGGGGAAACGTGTAGCTAGATTGTTCGGCTATGAATACGAACAACCTTTTTGATCTTAGTAATGATGTTGCCGTTGTGATCGGTGGCACAGGCGAACTCGGCGGCCACATGGCCGAGGCTCTTGGCAGTGCGGGAGCCAAGATTGCGGTCCTCGGCCGCAATGCCGAACGCGGCAACGCGCGAGCTGAAAAAATCATCAGCGCCGGCGGCGATGCGAAGTTCTTTGCGGCCGACGGGTTGAAAAAAGAATCGCTTGAGGCAGCCAATGACGCCGTCACGCAGTGGGCGGGCACGCCGACCGTTTTGGTCAACGCTGCAGGCGGCAACCATCCCGATGCAACCATTCCTCCCGGCGGAGACATCTGTGGCTTGCCGACCGAAGCATGGCAATCGGTATTCGATCTGAACCTGGTCGGCGGTGCGTTGCTGCCCAGCCAAGTGTTCGCGCCCGCCATGATCAAATCAGGTGTCGGCAGCATCATCAATATCGCATCGATGTCGGGAATCATCCCTCTCTCACGCGTGGTCGCTTACTCCGCGGCGAAAGCTGCCGTGATCAATTTCACGCTCTGGCTCGCTCGTGAATGGGCCACCACCGGTGTCCGCGTCAACGCGATCAGCCCCGGCTTCTTTCCGGCCGAACAGAACCGCAAACTACTCTTCAACGAAGACGGCACGTACACCGAACGCGGTGGACAGATCATCGGTCACACCCCGATGGCCCGCTTCGGCAAACCGGAAGAACTCGCCGGTGCCGTGATTTGGTTAGCCAGTCGCAACGCGTCGTCGTTCGTCACCGGGCAAAACATCGCCGTCGACGGCGGATTCGCCTCGGTCACGATCTAATCATTCACAAAGCTTCCGCCGTCGGAACTCACCAGGAGTTCCGACAGGCCATTTGCTCTTCAACGCCTCACTCGAAGCATTGGCTTTGCCCCCCAAAGTGTCCGTGAGCGATCAGAGCGACACATCACAAACCGTCTATCAACACACTTCTCTACTCTCAACACTGAAGTCCGTCGCATGAAAATCCCTGCCTCCGGTGCCGATCTCGATTTCCTCGCCTTGGGTGCATTGGTCCACCGCCTCGATCCTGGTGTGACCCCTTTCCGCACCGCGACCAACTTTGACGTCCACGTGTCGGGCGGCGAGTACAACTGTGCCGCAAACTTGGCATCGTGCTTTGGGCTGTCAACCGGCGTGGCGACCGCGATGGTCGACAATGGCATCGGTGAATTGATCCAACGTCAAGTTCGCGCCATGGGCGTGCGTCCTTTCTACAAGGACTTCAAACATGACGGCGTCCGCGGCCCCAACATGGCAACCGTGTACAGTGACCGCGGCCAAGGCGTTCGCCCACCCGTGGTGTTCTACAACCGCGCCAACGAGGCCGGTGCGATGCTGAAACCTGGTGACTTCGACTGGGACAAGATTTTCGCCGGTGGAGTCCGATGGGTACACAGCGGTGGGATCTTCGCCGCGTTGTCCGAGACGACCTCACAAGTCGTTGTCGAAATGATGGAAGCCGCTGGTCGCCACGGCGCGATCCGGTCGTTCGACCTGAACTACCGCGCGAAACTCTGGGACACCATCGGTGGCCTTTCCAAAGGCCAAGAGATGATGGCCAAGATCGTTCAAAACGTTGACGTGCTGATCGGAAACGAAGAAGACCTGCAAAAGGGCTGTGGTATCAAAGGCCCCGATGTCGAAGAAAAGACCAGCGGAAAACTAGACCCAGCCAACTTCTTCAAGATGATCGGCGACGCGGTCGAGAAGTTCCCGAATGTCAAAGCCGTTGCCACGACCCTGCGTGAGGTCCACTCGACCAATCGCCATTCATGGAGTGCCGTGTTGTGGCACGAAGGTAAAGAGTATGTCGCGCCAACGGCAGAACTCGATGTGATCGACCGCATCGGCGGCGGTGACGGTTTCGCATCGGGCCTGATCTACAGCCTGCTCGACGGCCGTGCCCCGGAAGAGGCTCTGAAGATCGGCTGGGCTCACGGTGCGTTGCTCACAACGTTCACCGGCGACGTCAGCCGCGCCACGTTGCCCGAAGTGGAAGCCTTCGCCAAAGGCGGCTCCGCTCGCGTGCAACGCTAGCAAGCGTCGCGAAATCCGACACCCGCGTGGTCAAATCACGCGGGCATTTTGTCGTGCGTATCCACGCGAATGACGCAGTCGAGATACGAGGCCTGGGCTTGTCGCCAAGATATTCGACAGACAGCCAGATCTGCCGCAACTCGTAACGAGTTCCGCGAAACTGCCGTTGAAGTGAGACGACGCTCATATCCGCACCGTCACGTTCATAACCGCACCGGCCACGGGCGGTTCGCGGTTTCAGTGCGGGGTTGGCACAACGCCTGCAACGTGCCCGCTCACTTCGATTGCATCTCCATCACCGGATTGATCTTTTTGGTTTGGTTCGTGATCGCATCAACAACACGTCCGAGCAACACAACGCTCGGCGTGTCCCCGGGATGCTCGTGCACGAGCGACGCCAATTCGCGTGCGGCGGACGTTAAGTCCGAGTGATGGAACGACCGCAACGCGGATTCGTATCGGTCTGCCATCGACCTCCAGGTCGGCTCGTTTCCAGTTTGCAACTCATAGAGTTCAACGATCTCTTTGACACCGAGCGGACGCACGTTTGCCAATCGTCGAGTTTGCATCGCCTCGTCGCATTCGGTGGCCGCATCGCTCCCGATTGCCTCGGCGTGATTCGCCGCCGTTCGTGCCAACGCGTCGCGGGTTGCTCGCGTGATTAACGCTGATACCCCAAACTTCTTGGTGATCCCTTGCACGCGACTGGCCAAATTGACCGTGTTGCCGAGCGGGCCGTACTTGAACTTCACCAACGACCCCGTATTTCCGACTCGCGCTAAACCGGTGTTAATACCGATGCCGACACCGAATCGCTCGGGCGTGATTTCTTTCCAACGCTCGCGCAAAGGCTCAATCTGCTTTAACATCTGGCACGCCGCGTTGCACGCACGACGAGCGTGGTCCGGCTGCTCCGCGGGTGCCCCCCACATCGCCATCAGTTCGTCTCCGACGTAATCCACCAACACACCATCGGTGCGGGTGACACACAGGCTCAACTGCGTCAGCACATCGTTGATCCACTCGATTGTCTTCTCAGGACCGACCCGCTCGGTGATCGCACTGAAGCCGCGAATGTCACAGAACAGCACCGACACCTCCGCATCACGCCCGGTCAGCAGATCTTCGTTTTGTTGCAAACGCTGAGTGATTGCCGGTGAGAAAAACTGCGTCATCGAGGCTTGAATCGCCTCCTGTCGCTGCCGTCCGATTCCTGCCGAAACCGCACCGGCCATCACCTCAAGCAACGTCGCTTCGAGATCACCGATCGGCGTATCCGGGTGATTAGTACCGTAACTCCGGTCGCCATACAGTGCACCGATCACGACGCCATGTTCATCAAAAATGGGTGACGCGACCGCTCGGTCGAGCAACATGATCGATGAACCGATCGTGTGCTTGTAGCTCTCCGGTTCATACATCACTGTCTCCCGTTTTTGCAGAACTCGCTGCAACAGCAACCGACTGCCCGAAGGCAACGGCACATCGAGACGCGTGTTCCGCTTCTTGGAAGTCGCTGGCGGTGTTTCCGAGCCGTCCGTTACTGATTCCGCGTTTTCGACCGTTTCATCGTTGCTGGATCGTTGGCCACTCAGCGGATTTGCACCTGCTGATGCGGTTTCGCCTCCGCCGAGATGGGTTCCCTCGCCGGTTTCTTGATCACGATGATCGAAATGGGCACGCACCCACCACTTCGATTCGTCTTCACGCATTAACACGTATGCGCGGTCGAGCTCGATCATGCCCGCAACACTTTGCACCGCGGTATCAAAAAATTCGTCACTGCCCGCAGATTTCTTAACCACCGCGAGAGCCTGGCGAACCAAGTCGACCGCGGCATGCCCACGGTTCGGATTTGAATCCTCGGTGAAGGTGCGAATGAAGCTCGCGCCCGGATTCATTGGCATCGTGAAGTCGGCCCGGAAGAGATCCGGGTTCGGCGATGCCGGCCGTTTGGAATCCGGCGAGATTGTTCGGAACGAAGCCGAACCCTGCGACTCATAATCACTGCCGACGTCGGACTTCTTCTCCGACAAACTCGTGCACAGCACCACCTTCACGATCAAATTCTCAGGCAACAGAATCGTGAACTCACGATCGTGCTGCACGGTCGCCTTTGGCATCACCGGCACAGGATCCGACGCGATCTGAAACGTCGATCTCGCGTGCAGATTCCTCAGTTCGAGCTTACCCTCATCGTTGATCGAAACACTTAACGCATGACGCGGCAATCCCAACGACGTGATCGGCGCGATCGCGATCCGATACTGGTTTCCGAGATCTTGCACCTTTCGGAGGATCGCATTTTCTTCGTCACGCGATTGCCGCCCGATCTCCAGCGGCAATCCCGATTCGCCGATCCAGCACTCCTGTTGGCCTTGCCATAGAGTGACATCCACCACGGGCGACGACATGTAAACTCAACCTTTTGCGAAAACGTAGCCATGCGAAGCATCAAGAATTTCCATCGTATCCTAATCGAGAGGCATCACTGAGGGGGCGTTTGCCGACATGCCACCGGCATCAATTACCTCCCATACCACCCATTCCGCCCCCCATCATGCCGGGCAGATCGAGTTCGCCGATTTCCTGCTCCGTCGTTGGCTCGACCGACAACACACGACTGCGGTCGAATTCGACGGAATAACCGTACTTCACGTCGGTGGCATCGCTGCCATGCGTCGTCGCGCCAAGCGTTAAGTCCCATCGCAACAATCCGTACGGTTTCTGAACCCGTTCGAACAGTCCGTCGCTGCTGATCGGCGTGGAAACGTCACCGAGTTCAACGCGAATTTGCTCCGCCTGACCGCTCAGAGGAATCCGATCGAGCAACCGAACGCGCACTTCGCGGTCCTTGAAATTATTGAGCACCAATCGGTATTCGAATCCGAGTTTGCGGTTCCCGCCTTGAACCGCGTCGCTCTTATTGACCAATTCTCGTCGAGTCCGAACCTGCCCGTCGGCACCGAAACCGATCACCAAACGCTGACCGCTCGCGGTCGTCGGAACCGTCATCGTCCCCACAAAACGATCATCGAGATAAATGGATGCCGGCCCACTGAGCAAACCGAACGGCATCTCATTGACCAACTCCACCTCACGATAGGCGAAACTGCTCAACAACGGGATCGCGACATGGTACAGGTCTCCGGTGAGTCTCTGCTCGACGATTTCGACGAGCTGTTGTTCTCGACGCGATTCCAGGCTGACGAGTCCCTCGATCACGTAGGTCTGCGTAGCGACCTCATCGGTGGCATCCGAGGCGAGCCCACGTGCTTTGCGTGCCGACGCCATGAACTCGAGGTTCTGCATTTCGTCGGCGAGGCGGTTGAGTTGCAGATCGCGTGCGGACTCCTGTTCGGCCTTCCCTCCCTTCCCGCGAGATTGCTCCACACTCTGCTGCCTGATACGCAACGACTTCATCTTGCTCTGCAACGGCGACATATTCTCGCCGTACATCGAACCACTCCCCATCATCTGACTCGGCATCGCCCGCTGAGGAACCGATGATTGCTGCATATTTTCCATCTCCATTCCTCCCAGTTCCGCCTGAGCGTTTCCAAACAGATCATCGAGACCGGAGCGAGACTGACTGCCACCTACCGCTGCCCGCACTCGCAGCGGAGCCAAACTCGGCCCTGATGCTGAAGCGAGCGGTGAGGTCGTCGAAAGAGTCAACCGAACGCGATCCCATGACTCGCCGCTGAGCTGACCGATGACGGCCCCGTATCTCATGGTGATCTGATCCGAATCGACCGCGCCGCTCATCGTATACTGCGGCGACCAACCACAACCGCCGACGGAATAGCTCAACCGGATGGAACCGGAGTCCGACCCCGCGTCCCCATCTTCGACATCATCGTTGGACCGCCTTCCCTCAGCCCCGACATCGACGAACACGCGAGCCTCATACCGAGTGTGCTGACTGCCGCTGGTTAGCTGCGATCGTTCGCGAACGAGCTGATTACGACGTTCGTTCAGTTCGCTGGTTTCGTTCTCAATATCCAAGAGTCGATCATTCAACTCCTCGCGTTGACGCATCGAGTAAGTCATCAATTGGGTGAGCGTCTCGGCATCGAGAACACCGTTGTTGAGATCCGCAGACGCAGCCTGACGGCTGAACCCGATCATCTGATCGAGCGTTTGCAAATTGGTCGTCGTCACCGACCGTGCCTGCTGAAGTCGCCCTAATTCGATGCCGACTCCGGCGAGTTGCTCATCGAGTTCTTGCACTTCCTCGCGAGCGGACTCACGAATCGGTTCCTGAACCACACGCACCGCGCGAATCGAAATGGAATCATTGCCTTCTGCAAAAACACTGGCCACCATCAACTGTTCCGGCAACCCGGTAACCAGCACCTCGTGCGGCCCCTCGGCGAGCGGCTGATCACTCGCCAACGAGATCGAGCGAGTCACCAAGGCAGAATCACGAAACAGAGTCACGTCCGTAATTTCACCCGGCGAAACAACCGCGGCCGCTCGTTCGTTTGACCGTTCGTCAGATTCCTGCGCTGCGATCTCCTGCACTGCGATCGCACCGACACCCGTGCCTCCAACGAACAAAAGACAAACAAGCAACGGCCCGAAACACGACCGACGAGGATTGGGGTTGGACACAAGCAGCGGGCATTGGGATTGCAGAGACACGAGATCACCTTCGGCGCGGATGGGGACAAGACGCTTTCAAGACATCTTCATTCTACCCACAACCGACACCGCCATCACACAAACCGCCCACCACCTCCACTTCAACCCTAAAGAGTTGCGGAGAAAGAACCACGAAACACACGAAACACACGAGAAAGCAGGCGAGGTTCTGCCGGGGAGACGGCACATGCACAGCTTTCGCTGCGTTTAAAGTCCTTCGTGGTTCAAAAACACGTCTGGCTCAGAATGTCCCTGAGCACGGAAAAGGGCTCACGAATGAAACAACGCCAGCCAAGACGTGCTAGGCTGGCGTTGTGCACTCGTATCGGAGCTGTTTTCTAAGAGAGCAAGCGGAGATTCCCCTGATCTAACGATAGCGATTCGAGTAGTTCTTCGAGTGACTCGCGGTCTTCATCGGTATCCACATCGACCTGTGCGAGAGCCGCAAAATCGATTGCCTGACCGGGATCGAGATTGAGTCGCTTTCGCGTTTCCTGTTCGACTTGCGCAAACGTTTCGTCAATCGCATCGGCGGTTGCCTCTCTCGCTGTCGCGTCCTTACTCAGTTCGTTTGCGACCAGAGGCATCGCTTCGGGAATCGCCTCGCCGTTAATCTCGTTGATCACGCGAAGGGCATCAACCGCAGTGGTGTGACCATCTTCGTTGACGTCCAAGAACGCCCGTGAAATCAATTCCGTTGGCTCGTTCAACGCGTTGATCACCAAGAGGGCATCCAGCGCGGTGGTGTAGCCGTCGTTGTTGACGTCGGTCGATGTTCGCTGGTTACTGAACGGCCCTAAGCTCGCCAAAGTCTTTTGAAGCTCCAGCGAAGCCGGAGCGATACTCGGGGTCGCAGTCGCGAGTTCGGGGGTTGGATAGACTCTGCTGAATTGCAACTGCGATCCGTCGGCGGCGGTCAATCCGTGGTTGGCGTCGAACAAATCGAGATCGTCGAAATCGACCATGCCCGATCCATCGAAATCGGCCCAGGCGGCCAGATCGCTGGGCCCTGACACAACCGATCCGAACGCGGCTGCAAAGATCGAGAAATCAGCGAAGTCAACTTGGTCGCTGTCGTTGGCGTCGTAAGGAACCGCCCACATCCCGGTTTCAGGAGATTGTCCGACTCCCACGCTGCCAACAATGCTGCCCGAAGTCACGGTCGCGTTTTCGATCGAAAGCCCGAGATCGTATGGTCCGATATGGTTGGTGGCTTCGTCGACGGGAGCATCGTCATTTGGCCCCGGTGTGAACCGAACGCGCCCCAACAAGATCGGCCCACCCGCCATAATCGGTGACGCGGCGACGAGCGAAATGTCGCTGACCGATCCACTGATGTCATCGACAGCGGTGGTGCCGACCGAACTGAATCCGGCGGCTGGTTCGAAGACCCATGCACTGGTGAGCGTCGTGTTGTAGGCAAGATCAAACGTGACTGCGTTGACGGCCTGCGTGTTGGATTCGGGCGTCAAGTAGACCTCGGTCGTGAAGGATTCCCACTCATGAACGTATCCAACGGAGGCGGGAAGTTCACCAACGCGTCCTTCAGCATCCAGAACGCTGTCTTGGCGAACGACAGCCAAGTCCAACATCGCGGTCTGAACGTGCTGGACGGATTCGACATCGGTCAGATCGACCGAACCGGGATCCAAGTTCCCCCCGCCAAACCGCGCGAACGGAAGCGAGCCTTGTTCCAAGGTGTACGTCGCAGTACCGCCTGCGGTGGCGACAACTTTAAAGTAACCAAAACGAACCCAGTTCGGCGCGAGACCTTGGCCGGTCTGCAACGTGCCGCCACCCAAGTCATCGATCAGCCCCGCCGCGTCATCGATCGATCCCGATGGCAACAGGTCATAGTCGTCATTTGAAACGTCAACCGCATCGACTACGTCAGTGTTGTAGCGGATGTCAATTTGACCGCCCGCGAGTCCTGAGAACTGATTGTCGAAATCTTGCACCCAAGCTTCGACGTAGTAGGTGCCGCCGATGGGACTCGAGGAGATCGCGTCGGGCAGGGCAGAGGATCCCGGAGCGGACGGCGTTGCAACGGCTCGCAGTTCGACATCCAAGACGGATTGCCCGAGTTGGAAAATGGTCACCGTGCCGCTGACTTCATTGGCCGAAATCAACAACGGTTGACCGTTGGGGCTGTCGGCGGCGGAAACAAATTTCAAATCTTCAACACCGAGATCGCCAGCCTCTTCAATATCCTCAGCGTCTGCGTCACGATTGTTGATGTACTGCACGAACGTGGCTTCGGCGGGCGACGAAATGTCGTAAACAAACACGCCGCCAGTTCGCTCCAATCCGATAAACGCATAAAGCCGATCGCCGATCATGCCGGTCGTGATGGCTTCCGGCTCGGGTCCTTTGGCATCGCTGCGAGAGTCGAATTCGTTTTCGTCATTGGCGTTATTGAATAGGTCGGGCACCAACTGCGCGGTAAGCTGCTCGAACTGGTCGCCAGAATCGAAAACGACGTTTCCGGACGAGTCCCAAATCGTGAACGAACGACTGCCGTAGGCGAATAACTGATCGAAATCGCCATCACCATCAATGTCGCCGTCAATGTTGGAGATCGTCAATCGGCCTAGCGACTCGTTTTCTTGTAGCTCGGCTTCGTTGGGAAAGACGGTGTCATCGAGGTCAATGTCTTTGATGCGATCTTCGTCAAAGTCACGCGAGTCGCCTTCGTTAGCGGTGGCGTAATACGTTTGCCCGCCGATTTCAAATGCGGTGATCGCATCAGGCATGTACAGACCAAAGACCGGAACGGGAGCGATCGCAATCGCGTCGTCGCGGTCGCTCGGATCGAGCCCGTTGCCGGGCAGCGAGTGATCTTTCACCCCGAGTGGTTGGATCTCAATGATTTCGGGAACCGTCAGATCGACGACCGCGACCGAGTTGGCTTCTTGAAGCGTCACGAAGGCTCGCGTTCCGTCGGGCGAAACGGTGGCGTATTCAGGTTCCAAATCACGCGAGGCGGATCGGCCCGGAAAAATTCGCACGCCCGCCGCACGCAGGACGTCTTCCTGTCCATCGAACGCGGTGAAGTCGAGCGTCGTCACGTCGAAGGCGGTGATGAAACCTTCGCCGCGTAATCGGTTGAGATCGATCACGCTGATCGTGCCCATCGGATCGATCGTGGGGTTCGGATCTTCCAAATCGTCAGGTTCACCTTCGCCCGCGACGACAACGGTATTGCCATCGGGTGAAAAGGTCAGCGAGTCAGGCAGTGCGCCGACGGCGACGCTTCCAAGGAAACCACCATTGGTGTCATAGAACAACACGCCACCAGGATTGGTGTGGATCGGTGCGGCGACGGCAACGGCCACAATGCCTCCCGAGATCGCGACGCTATTCACGCCGCCCGTGCCACTAGGAAATGTGATCGGCGAGAGCGGTGTGGGTGCGGACGGATCGGCGATGTCCAACACGCCGATTTCATTTGCGTCAGCGTTGGTGAAGAAGACACGTTGCGACTGGGGATCATGAGCCACGATCTCTGCCGCCGAACCGTCAAACACGCCTGTGGAATAGGTTCCCGCGACCGAAATTTTGAAACTGTCGACGGACGACGGCGTCAGAATCGTGTCCCGCGTGAGCACCAGGTTCTGAATGCGTTGATCTTGCAAAGGCGAGGTTTCGCTGTCGCGATACGGGCTCGTGCCCCCATCGGGATTGTGATTGGCGAGCAGGTATTCCGCCAACGCATCTTGTTCGCGACCGGTGGTGAACACCGTGGAGGCTCCATCGGACAGCCCCGCATCGGCCAAGTGAACCATGTCGTCTCCAAAGGCGGGAAACGGATAGCCGTCGCCGCCGATGGGCGATCCGCCGGAGAAAATTCCGGCTAGGAAGTCGAGCGTCACAATCCGGATTTCGCGATTCGGATTACCGATCAATTGGCCGTCTTGGACCAGCACGTCAATCGTTTCACCGGAGTCGTCGACTAACACGAAACTGCGCACACGTTCGCCAGGTTGCACAACGTTCGCGTCGCTATCGAGAATTTGTTCGGGACGTGTGGGATCGAAACTAAACCGAGCACCGCCGATTTGGGGGAATTGCCCGGGAGTCGCGTTTCCCGCGGCATCGGTTCCCGCGACACCGTGCTCGATCAATTGTTTCAGTTCCAACGCCGTGACGGTCATCACGGTCAGACCGTTATCAAACCGCAGTGCGTTCTCGACGTCCAACTGCGAGATCTCGCCTGCTTCTTTACCCGCGTCAGGGTTGGCTGCGGTGGGAAGTTTTTCGCCGGTTAAACCGTCGATCGCCCCGATCGCGGCGCGGATACCGCCACCATTTTTAATCGAGACAGCGACGGTACTGTCCAACTGCCGCGCGACCATCAGGTTCGCATCCGCGGTCAGGTCACCCAGGTTGGTTTCCTGAGTACGAATCTCGGCTCGTCGTCCTTCGATGAAGACATCCGTCGCACCAAAGATCTCGCCGTCTTTCGCCGTGACCACACCACGAACGGCTTGGACGAGTTTATTGACTTCGGTCGCTTTAGTGCTGCCCGCGATGGCAGTTGCGATGTCTACCGCACCAGTGACGGCGAGCGTGCCGGCTTCGTCGGTGGCAAACACGCCGCTCACGCTCGAATCCAACATGGCGGGCAACACGACACCGTTTTCGTCGAAGTCGATCACTAACCGGCCGACATAGCTGTATTCACCATCGGTGCTGACGATCAAAGTTGGATCGCTATCCGCATTGCTGGTTTGCAGCGGGTAGGTTCCTTCAGCAACATCCCCCGCCCGCAGCGTGTCCTGCGAGTCGGCGAGCAACGTGTCCGATCCACCAGCGACAATCACGTCGACGCCGTGCAGCAATCCGGCGAGTTGTTCTTCGAGAGAGATTTGTTGCAGGTGGCTGACCACAATAATTTTATTGACGTCATCAGCGTTGCCGGCGATGTCGTCTTCACCATCCGCGATATCGGCGATAATCGGGTTCAGTACGTCAGCCAACGCTTGCATGTCGTTGCCGGTTCCCGCGTTAGAAACGGTCCCGCCGGGTGATGAAATCTGGCTAAGCAACTGCGTCGTGGCACCGACGATCGCGACCGATTCACCATTAACGTTCGCGATAGTCGCTGGAGCGATTTTGGCGTGCGACGCGGTGGCCGGTAAATCATTCAAGTCCGCTTGATACTCCGTCGTCGCCAGCACGTCCGACGTGAACAGACCCGACAAACTCGGATCACCGGAGAAATCGAGATTAGCGCTCAGGTACGGGAATTGTGCTCCCAACCATCGCACGTCGCCAAGACCAGCACCGCGAATGTCGGTACCAATCAAACCGCCGAGAGTGTCGCTGCCAAAGTCAAACTCGTGGTTACCGAGTGCCGACGCATCGAAACCGAGCACATTCATAATCGAGATGTCGACTCGCCCACCGTCTTCACGAATGTTGGTAAGAGCTGGGTCGTTAAACAGTGTTTGGTAAGAGTCCTGCAAAGGCGTCCGCAAACTGGCGTCACCCGATGCACTGAAAAACGGACCTCCGATGAAGTTATCACCAGCAGACACCAGTAGCGAACCACGTCCGTCCGCATCCGCTTGGGCTTCGAGCGATTCAACGATCGCGGCGAAGTGGGGTGCGTCCGAGATGGCATCAACGCCACCTTCGAGATCGCTGGCGTGTAGGAGTTGCAAGGAGAAATCCGATGCGAGCATGCGACGAGATTCCAAGCCTTGCAAGCCGCATCGCCTACGTTGTTGATGACGCCGGGAACGGCAACGGGTCAGTGATCGTTTTGCCACAGTGTTTATTCCTGATTCGTTCTAACTCGGGGGAGAAGGAAGTTCGGGCGGAATATAGCGGCCGTATATGAACAACCCGTAAACGAATCGCGGTCGTTTCTGTGTAGCTTTGGCGAATTTTCAGCGAACACGCTTCGCCCCGATGAATGAACGACACCGAGAGCGCGCAGGATCTTCACCTGAATTTCTTGATCACGCTGCCGTAGCGAGAGTCAGCAAGTCTTTCGGCAAATGCCATGAACACCCAACCTCGTTGACGACGCCCCAAACCACGATGTCGTCGCGCATGCGCTCGCCGCTCGCGAGTCTACTATTTGGGCGTGCGTCTGCGTGCATTCCTGCGGCTCGCGGCGTGGGCGAATACTGGGCTGGTGTGACGTATACTGATGGGGAGAGGCTTATGCGAGCCATTGTCCCGCTGATTTCTGCGTTACCTGAAGCCGCAAATTCGGTGGCGGGCGGTTGGATGAGTTCGGCTCATAATAAGGCCGCTCTCCCGCGAATTTCTCACTTTTCACTTCGTCTTTGGAGCTCGCTTCCGGCTAGGTCAAAACGGGTGTTATTTGGAAAGCCGTAGGTAATCCAGTCCGAATAGGTAGTCTCCAGATCCATGGCCCCCTTTCGTATTCTCATTGCGACCGACAGAAGTCACTTTGAAACGATGCAATCCTTTCGCGAGCCGCATCGTTCCTAAAGAAATTTCTCCAGTAGTCGTTACGGTGGTCGCGTGCAGGTCGACTACCGAGCCGAGCGGTTTGTCATCGATAGCAAACTTGAAAATCCCATAATCGACGGCCTTAGTGAAGACAGCCAGCAATTCATAATCGCCGTCCGCTAGAACGGAGAACTCGATTTCAATCGAGTCCCCCTGGTTACCCTCCGTCCAAATCAGCTGTGCATCACCGGTCCATAATCCATCGCGGTAGGTGGACATGTTTTGGACCCAGGTTTTTCCTGAATCAACACCGATTACGGCCAATTGCTCGCCTTCGATCGCATCTGCTGGTGGCTTGGGTATCTGCATCGTCAAAGGCACCACGTCAATCTGCTCGGCTGAAGGTCGCGGGTGCCGTCGCTCAGCAAGCGGCACGATTGGGTACGGTCGCTTCATGCCCCGGTCCGCATACCAGTAGACGCAGGCGTCGTAGACACAGGGGCGGCAATCACTGTTTGGCATAACTTCGATAAACCCTTGGAAGCTGCTCAGAAACGGCACGTCATCGCAGACATGAAAACGGCAAACGCTTGTGTCCTCGTTCGCGTCGGGTCTCATACGTGAAACGGCCGCCAGTGCACTATCGAAGGTGTTAAACGGAGGATCTGCGGCCCAGGCATACCCGATATAGTCTTCGCTGCCGGTGCCGACGGTCGAAGGAAACTTCTCACCATCGACGAAGAATTTTTCATCCCCTTCTCCCCACCAACCGCCGAACTTCCAGATATGCTCAGCCATGCCGACGTATCGCCCTTTCCCTTCCATCACGAGCAACGGCCAATCCGGCCATCGGTCGCCGCCTCTGCGCATGAAACGATTCTCGGCCAAGCCGGCAAAGTCATCGGAATGCCACACTGCGCCGAAACGGAGCAACCGTGCTGCCGTCGATTGCTCAAGTTCAACGGTCTCTAACTCCACCTCCAGTTGCCGAGGTTCTTCCCCATCGTTGGTGAACATTATTTGAGCATCCGACGCAAAAGGCATGTACCAATGCGAATAAAACGCATTTTCGACGCACCCCATTGTCAGTGTTTTGAACGGGTTCATCCCTGGTGACGTTGCGAAGAAGTCGCCGAGGGGAGCCCAGACGCTCGGCGACGTTTCGCCGTCCCAGAACATCGAGATCGTTAATTCTCGCAAAATGTCTTCCTGGGCAATTTTGCTTTGAGGCAACTCCAGAGGAGTTACCCTCAGCGTTCGAATTGCTCCGGCACCTCGTAGTGACAGGCTCTCGGACTGCCCTGACTGAATAGTAAGGGTTCTCTTTTCCCTGGCGAGCGTGGTATCGACACCGTACGGACTTGCTCCACGATTGTCCCATGTATCGCTCGCACGTTTGAGGTTGGCAATTACCTCCGGTGTAAAGCCCGGGAATGGCTGAACTTGAGTTCCTTCTGGAAACAGCGTGTGGGTGCAGTGAAAGTACCTACCCCAGCCTTCTTCTACGACGACCTTGCATGATTTGGCAAACGAAATCGGGACGAACTCGTTGCGGCCCCGCGAAAGAGTCTTGGCCAAACCAGGAAACGTATTCTCAAGATCGTCGAAATAGGCTGCGAAAGGTTTATCTGCAACGGGTGTCTCCTTGTCATCAAGAAAAATTTTCACGTGCCCGTTGTCGGCCCTTGCCGACCAGATCCGCCACAGTACTCCAGGCCCTTTCAGGTCCACCATCACTTGTGCATTGCCTTCACGTCGAATGCAGCCTCCACCGTCGTCGTTAGCACCCCAGTTTCGATATATATTTGTTTGTGGGTCATGCAACATCCCCCGATCGTAACTGGTAGAAGCGAACGTCTTTTCGCCAGGAACAATCGGGTTCGCGAGACGCTCCAGATCGGTTAGTCTCGCAACAAAATCCATGTAAGTCAGTTGATCAATAGCCCACGTAGGCTGAGTGTCAGCCAGAAAAAACAACGCATTCGCAAACAGGGCCAGTCGCAATGCAAGAGGCCACTCCTTGTTGGTGAAGCTCATTGGTCGTCTCCTTCGTTCCGGTTTGTTTTGAAATGAGCACTTTAATTCAGCGGGAGGCAGGCTTCTATCCGACGCATTTCTTGCGAGTCAACCATTGGCAAGAGCGAAATGATGGCGTCAAGTTCCTGACACCTCGTGCCACGCTTCGTGATCCTAGTTGATTCGCACTCGCGTTCTGACGAAGATTTTGCCAAGGTGAAAATGACACAGAACGCCCCCCCACACGAATCAAGAAAAAACCGCACTGTCGTCTGCTCAGAGAACCACATACTGATGAAACTGTCATTTGTCATCTTCCTGCTCGTCTGGCAATTCTTGCTGGCAACCTTCCTGACGCTTGGTGGAATTGAGAACGAAAAGCTTGGGACGATGGCCAAGATGTTGTGGGGAGTGAACTTGCTTTGGATCGGCGTATTCGGAATCATTTCACTTTATCTTCGCGACCACGTGAGAGAGATTGGCCAGCGATTGGGTGGTAAAAGACTTACGATATTCTTTACCTCCGTCACTGCGCTTGCGTTAATCGAAGAAGCAATCACAACCGCCATGACGAACTGTGCCCCGCTGTTCGGAGCGGAAATCGGCGAGGTCTACATTACGGCGTCGGCCAATTATCTCGATGTGGTATTTTACCACAGCGTCGTTGTATTCTTGCCTCAGTTTGCTTTGCTCGGTTGGCTACTTCGCAAATACGCTATCTCACCCTTTGCAGTTTTTGTTTGCTATGGGTTAACCGGCTTTGTCAACGAAGCACTTTTCGCAGGCCCGAATCCGCTTCTGCTTCCCCAGTGGATTTTGATTTATGGGCTACTGGTGTTTCTTCCTGCTCATTTATTCTCAACTGACAAAGATCGCAAACCGATGCGTTGGTACTTCTTTCCCGCCGTGGTTTTGCTCCCAATACTCGCATCCGTTCCGATGGTGGGCTTGTTGCTATTTGTCATTGCACCGGGGCATCCGAGTATCCATTTCCCACCGATGTAATTGGCAAGCTGGTGATTTCAAACGTCAACATCAGCAAGCATACAAATTGACTGAACCACGGCGAAGTTTTGTTCGGCTACAAAATAGCGGTCTCCACCTTGATGCAGCTACCGGTGTTTTACGAGTGAGGTCTCTTAGGACTTGTTCGGAAATAACTTCGGCAATCTTGTAGAATCGAGGCATCTCGATTCCACGGAGGCCAACGATGAAGGACGTTTACGGACAGGAC
>NZ_JACHXU010000043.1 GCF_014192335.1 Aporhodopirellula rubra
TGTTGAAAACGCAGTTACCATCAGCTACGAGGCGGTAACGATCTCCCCGATCAGGACTTGCACCTGACTATTCAATCGCCTTTGCAGGCGCACTAACGCAGGCTGCCAGCCTGCAGACAGACACTCACACAAACATCACAACAAACGCGGTATGCAAAACGGTTCAGCGACGAACGCCCAACGTTCTCGCTGATGGGTTCGAATCCCATCCGCGTTTTTGATTCGAGAACTCGCACGTCATTCCAGCTAGCTCATTCGGTTAGAGCATCAGATTCTTAATCTGACTGTAACGGGTTCGAATCCCGTGCTTCAAACATGACCGGCACCTTCTCTCGAATCTCTTCCATGTCCCCTCGGGGGCGTGATCGCTGGGAACTTATTCGTCAATTCAAGAACGTGGATTGAGACCGCGGAAGCTAGAGAAGCTTTCTCCGAAAGACCTTGACCAATTCCCTCTCCCAGCTTTCTTTCGACCAACGTGTCGTTACCCGACACGTTCAACATCCACAGGAGATGTTCATGCACGATCTGATCACAACCGCAACCACCAACGACATGGTCACGTTCGGATTGACGGAGTCAAAGCGAGAGCTGATCCCGTTGGCGTTCGCATCGTTCTTGGACTCCGCCGCCATCGCGACCGGACGCGGTACGTTTTACAACTCACGCGAAGAACAGACCGCTGCCGTTGAAGCTGCGCATCTTGATCTGATGGAAGTCGATTGCGACGTGTATGCGGCTGCATTGTTAATGCCAGGCGTTACCGACTACAGCCGACAAATCGGCGTGCGTCGATTGCTGCAAACGAACACCGTGGGCGGACTGTTGTCGGCCCAAACGCGATCGATTGTGGTTCAACGGTTGGTGCAGGAATTGCCAACGCAACGAATGCTAAAGCTATTCGGTACGCTGCGTCGCGAGCGGATCAACAACGCTCGCACGCGACGATTGATCCTCGACACTTTGCTTAACGCAGACTCATTGGAATTTTGGGCGGTGAAGTATCGCACCAAATTGCGGGTCGCGTTCACGCACGCATGGGGTCGCCGAGTGGCGAGCATCCTACGCTGCGTGTTGGCGAAACCTGCTGGCGATCGCACCGAATCCGAATCGCAAATCGTGCGCAAGAATCTGACACGACTGATTGCCCGAACGGATCGCGTGATCCAGTCGCAAACCACCGTCGGCGTCGCCGCCACCCATGAACGTGTCGAGCAATGTGTTCGATTCATCTTGGGTGACGAGAACACCGTGACGTTGGAACGACTGGCTGCGTATCGAGACGCGAAATCAGACTTTGCCCGCGGATCGGTCCTCCCGACCGAAACGATGGAAGGTCTGCGCAGCCGATTCCACCGGGAACGATCGAGCGCCGATGTGCTCGCGTTGACAAAGTCGCAATTGACCAGTGGTCAAAAGATCGCGGTTCAGCGAAAAGCTTCCGCAGCGGGCGTCGACGTGAAATTCGATCCGGCTCGCTACGACGCGGTTCGACTGTATGTCTACGCATTCGAAATGGGAATGACGGACGCAATCCGTCATGCCCTGATTGAGAAGGCAAAACGCGCTGCGGCTCAATTGCCCGTTCGATTCGACCGAGTCGGTGTGTTGATTGACTCGTCGCTATCAATGGTCGGCCACGACACCCAGGCCCGTCGACCGATCGCGACCGCACTCGCTCTACGCGACATGTTAGTAGCGACGGCTGAAGAGTCTTCGGTGCTGACCAGCGATGGAACGACGATGGGTGTTTGCGAACTGGTTCAACCTTCCGGCGACACGTCGCTGGCCGGTGGCCTGGTTCGACTATTGAAAGAGGAACCTGATACAGTCTTCGTGCTGACCGACGGATACGAAAACGCGCCCGCGGGACGTTTTGCCGATGTCGTCGCGGCGGTACGTCGGATGGGTGTGAAGACACCGATCCACCAATTCACTCCGGTATTCGCGGCTGAGTCGCGAGGCGTTCGCAAATTGAGCGACACCCTCGTGGCGATGCCGGTGAACAACCCTGAGTCAATCGGTCTGGGATTGTTAAAGGCATTGATGGAGGCTGACGTCGATCGTGGCGTGGCCGCTTTGTTCGGTATGACGAAATTACGGCAGTTGTCATTGACCGCTGCTCGAAACCAACGGGATCTTCGTCCCGTGTTGGAGGTGAACGATGGTATTTCGAAAGCGTAAGAAGAACGCCCGCAGCCAAATCGAACTTCGCGAAGTCCTCCGGGGCTGCGAAGCCGGTCGGCTGCAGAGCGTCGGTTACATGCAGGTCATCCCGTTGGTCCTCGGCGACGAAAACGTCGACCTGTCCGACGACCGATTTGTGTCACCGATGCAGTGCGACGCGGCGGTCTACACGACCAGTTACGGAACGCTCGGTTTCCGCAACTCGAGTGCCTCGACCATGATCGTTCCCTGCCATGCCGGCTACGTCGTCAAGCAGCACGCACAAGACCATGCGATGGCTCACGCCGGCGTGGTCGCGGCTGCCGGCGATCGTCGATACGACACCGCGATGTGTATTCAAGCGGCCCAGGGCGGTTTGATCGCAAAGGGTGCGTACCGAATGTTGATCCTTCCTCACGCGCTTCGCGAAAAGGCAATCGAAAAGCGAGCAACGAAGGACTTCCGCAAACTGTGGGATGATATCTCGACATTCAACGAAAGCATGGGCGTCGCCGGAAAAGGTCACCTCGAATACTTCCTGAAAGCATTCAAGAAGGAACTCGATGAGTTTGTCGCTGAGTTTGAAAGCGTGCCGAATCAAATCGGAGCAATCATCCTGATCGATGACCGCGTCGTGGGAGTCGAACGAGCACCATCGTTCGCGTACTGGCAAAGCATTTGGCCGAGCCTGATTCGTGAATGCTACGGGTCGCTCGCGATCGAGGCGTCAAAGGCCGGTGGAGATCGGTCCCCGGACCGTTCACCGCGAGTGCAATTGCCGCTGCAAATCGAATCGCTCGACGAACTCGAATCCCTGATCGCTGAAATCGCACGCCAGGAAGACGAACGAGCCCGATCGACCGTTCGCGTCCTCCTCGATGAACCACTCACCCTGGTTCGCGAAGAAGAGGTGGCGGACAAAAAGGCTCGCGTTGACGTGACCATCGAGACCGCCGAATCGGAACACTTTACCGGGCAGGTGATCCGAGACGGCGAAACGATCGTCTACGCGTCACTGCCCGCGACCCAACTCTTTGTCAAAACACAGAAATGGTCGCGTGCGGAACCGTTTGCGATTTGATCAACGAAGAATCTGCGAGGCAAATTGAAAACCGCCCGTATCGGTGAATTCCGGTGCGGGCGTTTTTTTTCGTTTGCAGTAATTCTGCGATCCCGAATCATGCCCTCCGAATTCGTCTGAATCCAGCTGCCGTCGAGGAACTGAAAAACAGCACGCACTGACGATCTCGCTCCACGCGAACACCTGTTCATCTCTCCCCCGGGAATCGCAAACCGAAAGATGTCGGCCCCCATCCAACAACGTGTCACCCTTTCGCATTCCGCTAAGTCGGCGGACGAGGCAAAGACGATCGATTAACGAGGCGACGCGGCCTCCCCTCGAGTTATCCCGCCTACCTCGAAAACATCGCGCGCGATCGGGCCGGTCACTCATTCATGGCAGCGGGACAAGGCTACCCCCGAACGCGGCACTCAAAATTCGCTCCTGAGACGCCCCCGAATGGTCTCTAGGATTACACCAGTCCACGCATCTTACCCATCTTCCGCTGCGACGTAATGACCGCCCTTCATCTCCGTGTTTCGGGCGCTGAATTTCGCTTAGCAGGCTGGGTCGCCGATGTCGGTTTTTAGCGATGGATTTTCAATCTGGCGTCCACACGTTGATGCAACTACTCTGCAGACAAGACTTTACCGACCGATCAGGATCGTGAATTTTTGATGCAGATCAGGTTATCGACAGATTTTCCACTAGTTAGGAAAGTCGGTTTGCCGACTCATATGGAGTGGACGTGTTAGAGACCGAATTGGATCATGCCGTTATTTGCGATGCCTAGCCACCGGCACGAGACTAGTCGGCTGGCAGACGCGAAAACTTGAGCGAGACCGTTTGACTTGTTTGCTAGCAAACCTAGAATCTGCCTCACTCATCGCAGGAGGCCCAACTGGCGGAAGCGAGAGAGACCTTCGAATCCGGTCGACTTTTTAAACCACGTTTTTTGCTTTTAGAAACGCGTTTTTCTACGCTGTCTTCAACAGCGAGAAGCTCGCCGGAATCTATTCGATTTTGTGAAGGCGTACGTTCATCGCCTTTACCGCCATTTTCATCCAAGAGGGAGTTGTCGCTACCGGTATGTCGTCGACGCAAGGCAGCATCGAGACGCAGGAGGCCATCGAGCGATTCGCTGATGCCTTGCGACAACGCATAGGAGCCGACCGGTTCCGACTGTGGTTCACGCACGGAATCCGATTCGACGTTGAGCAGTCTGAGGACGACGACGCCGAAGTCATCGTGCTGCTAGTCAGCGGCCCGTTTGCGGCCGACCGGATTACAAAGAACTTCACCACGGAACTCCGCGCCGCATCGGTCATGGCACTCGGCGATCGCGCACGCTTTCGCTTGGAAATTGACCAAGCCACCGAGCAACCATCGTTGATCGACGACGACACGTCTGCGAGCAAGAAACAACGCGGGCGAAATGCGAAAGCCGGCGCAACCGCAGACGAATCCGACGGACGTGCGTCATCGAAAAAAACATCACGCACCGCCGACAAACGCGGACGCGGCAAAAAGCACGGCGGCGCGGGCAAACTTTCCAACCTGCTCTCCGATTCCAAACTCACTCGTCGCAGCGATGAACTCGACGAGGAAGACGATGACGACGAAGACCGTGCACCGACGTCTCGATCGCGAGGCGGTTCGCGGCGTGAATCGGGCAACACCGATCATCTTCCGATCCCAGAATCGTTGCCCACGAGCGGCCGGACCCTCGACAGCTTTATCTCCGGCCCGTGCAACGATTTCGCGTTCTCTGCCGCCACAATGGCGATGTCGACGCCTGAGATCGCCACGCCACTGTTTTTGCATGGTCCGACCGGAACCGGCAAATCGCATCTCCTCGCCGCTATCGCGGAAGAGTTTCGTCGTCGACGAAGGATGCGGCGCGTCATTGTCCTGACCGCCGAACAGTTCACCAACGATTTTGTCGGTTCGGTTAACTCCACCGGCCTCGTTAGTTTCCGACGCAAATACCGCGAAGTTGACGCATTGCTGATCGACGACGTTCATTTCCTCGCGTCCAAAACCGCAACGCTCCGCGAAGCCCTCTACACGCTCGAGACACTCTCGGCGGCGGGGAAACCGTTAGTCTTCACCGCGAACCTGCCTCCCGCCGATATCCGCGGCCTGACCGGCGAAGTCGCAGGTCGGATGGCGTCCGGTTTGGTCTGCCCGCTACTGGCTCTCGACCCCGCGACTCGTCTGAACCTGCTCACACGCCTGGTGAAGACACGCTGCGTGCTGGACTGCGATCCGTCGCTGCTAGCCGAAGTCAGCGAAGCGGTCGGCGGCGACGCGCGAGCCGTCACGGGTGTCGCCAACCTGATCGGCATGCTGCAGCGGATGTTCCGCCGCGAACCCACGATCGACGAGATCCGTCAATTCGGCGGCGACCTGATGCGAAACACCCGCTCGGCACCTTCGCTGCGATCAATCGAGCGTGCCGTTTGCGAGGCGTTCGGACTCGAGGGCGATGGACTCCGCGGCAAAGCTCAAACGCGACGCGTCAGTGAACCGCGAACCCTTGCGATGTATCTCGCCCGCCAACACACCGGCAGCGCGTTCACCGAAATCGCGAAACACTTCGGTCGCCGCAGCCACACGGGGGCCATCGCGGCCCAACAAAAGGTGGAAGAATGGCTCGCCAGCGGCAAAACGATCGGCGGCGGCGACGCTGCAATGGCCGCCGCTGACGCAATTGCCCGTGTCGAAGCACGGCTGCGGGCGTAGAATAAAAGTGCTCAGAAAGGTACCTTTCGCCGAGCCGTCCGAAACGGCATTCTTGCCATCGATTGCTCGCCGCCACGGCCCGACTTGCGTGCCCCGGCCTCGATCCTGACGATCGAACCTAGTTCCGAACGCTCACCTCTCTTGTACGCTTTCCTTCAACACAGCTATCGCACGGATGATCAAAGACCAAAACCCAAAGGGCTCGGGATTTCGCGACAAGAAAAAGAAAGAAGTCTCGGCGAGCGAAATCCTACAGCGGCAGCAGCCCTACGAACTCGAAGCCGAAATGGGCGTGATCGGCAGCATCCTGCTGATGCCCGACATCTGTGACGAAATCGCGTCGCTCCGCGCCGACGACTTCTACGATGACGCCAACCGCATCATCTATGGTCACCTGCGTGACATGTACGACACCGGCGAGAAAATCGACATCACGCTGCTGGTCTCTCGCATGCGCACGTCGGGTGAATTCGAAAAGGTCGGCGGCGCCGCCTACCTCGCTCGACTTTCGGGCAGCGTCGCGAACGCGGCCCACGCGGTCTATTACGCGGAGATCGTGACCGAAAAAGCGGTCTTTCGGCGCCTGATCGAATCGAGCACCGAGATCCTTCGCGAAGCCTACGAACAATCGAGCACCGCGAAAGAACTGTGCGCCCAGGCCGAACAGAAAGTCTTCGCAATCATGGACGGCCGCAGTTCCAGCGCCGTGAACGCGATCAGTGACGTCTTGCACCAAGCCATGGACCGCATGGAAGCCCGGATGCGAGACGATTATGTTGATGGCGGTGCCGAGACGGGACTTACCGATTTCGATCAAATGACCGGCGGTTTGCACTCCGGCGAACTGATCATTCTCGCCGCTCGTCCTTCAATGGGTAAAACGGCTCTCGCGATGAACATGGCCGAGCACGTCGCGTGCGTCCAACGCGAACCGGTCCTCTTCGTCAGCTTGGAAATGTCCGCCATCGAGCTCGCCGACCGATTGCTCTGCTCAATGGCTCGCGTCAACGGTCACCGATTGCGAAACGGGACGATCTCGTCCGACGACCGCGACCGTCTCGTCAGCAAAGCGAACGACATCAGCCAGGCACCACTGTTCGTTGACGATTCACCCAGCCGAACGGTGAGCGAGATCGCCGCTGCGGCTCGTCGAATCAAACGTCGCCAGGACGCACTCGGCATGATCGTGATCGATTACCTGCAACTGATCGAACCGGATAACTCCCGTGACCCCCGACAGGAACAGGTGTCGAAGATCGCACGGCGCCTTAAGGGGATGGCCCGGGAACTCGAAGTCCCGCTGCTGTGTCTGTCACAGTTGAACCGGCAAGCCGAAGAAGGCAAAGACCACCGTCCGAAACTCAGCCACCTGCGTGAATCGGGTGCTATCGAGCAGGATGCCGACGTTGTGATGTTCGTCCACCGTGAGGAGTACTACCACCGCGGTGACGAAAAGGCACAGTTCGCCGGCCAGGCGGAAATCATCATCGCGAAACAACGGAACGGTCCCGTCGGCGATGTCGAGCTGACATGGGAAGGCGACTTCACGCGATTTTCCAACCGCGCCGCCGAATCCCACAGCGAATTCGACGACTACCGCGAATTCACCTCACCCGGTGGCTTCTAAAACGCGGCGAAGCCTCACGAACAGACTGCCGATACAGACAAACGCTCACACGATTATTGGCCGCAACATAGCCCTCCGTGTGGCAACGGCAAACGCATCAAATCATTTCAAGCAGCCGTTCACGTGCGTTAAACGTTCGCACATCGAGATCGCCGCCGCGAAACTACTCGTCGCCGCTCTTTTCAGTCGACTCAGCGAGTAACCGTGCCACCGCGTCGAGCAGACGGTCCATCGAGAACGGCTTGCGAATGTATTCGCTGACGCCTAGCAATTCCGCGTACGCCTGATGCCGACTGCCTTCGTTTCCCGTGATCATGATCACCGGCAGCGGCAGGTCGAGTTCGCGGCGCAGTTTTTCCAACACCAGAAAGCCGCTGCGTTTGGGCATCATCATGTCCAAAATCATCAACTTCGGGTTTTCACGTTCAGCGAGAGCGAGCCCCTGATTGCCATCGCGAGCGACGATGACTTCGTACCCCGCGGACTCCAGAGCGTAGCTTACCGTTTCGACGATTTCCGCATCGTCATCGACCAACAATACCTTGGGTCCCGTTTTAGCAGTATCCGATTCGGGGACCACATCCGTTTGCTCGTTCGTCGATAGATTCATGTTGCGATTCACTCAGGAGGATCAATTCGCCGAAAAATCCACCATCGTGAACTCGGAGCCATCCAAACTGGCTTCGCCGACACATGCCTCGGTCGGTTTCGGAGCGATGATCTTATCAAAACACCAGCGGTCGATGTCCTTCAACGCCACAGTATTCATAACTTCATCGCCGCGGTACTGACGAATCTCCACCTGGGCGCGAATGCACTGCGCCGCCGTGATGTCCCGTTGCAGCATTTGAGGGTCGTCATCGACGCCGTTGATGGCCTGCTGCCATAACATTGGCATGCGTCGCTCACGCAATCGTTTAAAATTCTTAAACACACCCGAAGCATCTGGGAAACGACCACCCATCCGGACCACACCGGCGATCCGATCGCTCTGCAACAATCCGACTTTGCACGCCAACGTCGCTCCCGTGCCGTACCCCGCCAATACAATTCGTTCGGGATGAATCGAATACTCTTCCATCGCTTGGTCGATCGCGTCGAGAACCACTTCCGATGCCTTCGCAGCCGCGTCACGTCCGCTTGGCCAATCAAAACCACAGCCACGGACATCGGTCGCGATCGTCGCACGGACGCCTAATCCGACGTAGTTGCGAGTGCTAACGTGAGGCAACACTTGTTCGATCTGCCGCTCGTTGCATCCGGCCGAATGCAACCACACGATCAGCGGGTACTGATAACCGTGTTGATAGTGCAACGGAGTGAGCATCTGCACACTGCGACGTCGCTTGACGTTTGAAAGCCGTGGAACGGACGATCGTTGGGTGGGGGTTTCATTCTCATCGCTTCGCGAGTCACCTTCGGGATCATCACCCGAATGCTGTTCGAGTTCCGAAGCTTCCGAAACCGGTCTCGACGTCCAACGGCGTGAAAACGAACCACTCATTGGAAGTCCTTGTCGAAGAGGAGCGAAGCAATCTGGCAGACAAATTTTGCATGCCATGAAGGTCAAAGCGGGCTGACATGAAAGCTAGTTTCACCACCCTGTGTTTGTCAACGCCGAAACAACCGGCCATCAAAAAGTTCGTCTACTTTGAACCGCCTAACTCAGAATGCTAGCAAACTCAGCCAACACGTCTTTGTCATCATAGCGATACAACGCCGCACACAATTTGCACCGCACACGCGCGTCGACGACAAGCTTACACGCTGAAAGAGTCGTCTGCATGATTGAGCGTGAGATTCATTCCAAGTGGCCGCCGAGCCGTTTCATTTTGATTGAGATTAAAAACATTGCAATCATGGTGAACGCGACACTGCAAACGAAATATCCGACCACTAACATCGGTTGACCGGCATACGCGAGCGACGATTCATCGACTCGCAACAAATGCTGATCCATCGGCAAAGCGAACAACGCGCGAAAAGGACTCGTCACGCCGAGCACGTCAACCCACCGCTGCGTCTGAGATGATAGATTGAGTGTCGATGCCAATGTGCTCATCCCCGGTGGGAGCACATACAGTACAATCAACACGACGTACGTCGTCATCAACGCCATCGACGTTCGAGTCTGGTACAACGACGCGGTGATCGCGACAAACGCATTGACGACTGACACCACAATCGGCACCGCAAACAAACCGATCACCAAAACCCAATTCGTGTAAAAATCGGGATTCAAAACCAGCCCGAGCAACATCGGCCACACCAGGAAACTCGTCAGCACGAACGCGACGCGAAACCCAACAACGAATTTGCCCCAAAAGATTTTCCACGGCGACAGCGTCGTCGTCAGCAACAAATCCAACGTCTGACGCTCGCGTTCACTCGTGAAGGTGCCCGCTAAAAAAACAGGGCCAACCAACAAGTTAAAAACGATCACGTAGACCGCAAACCACGGTGCGTGAGGCGTCTGCCAAAACAGTAAAACGCCCATCAAGGGAATCGCCAACAGAATGCTGATCTGGATCACCAGACGCAGCATCAACGTTCCCTGGCTAAAGATCTCGCCGTGGATTTCCTTGTCGTAAACGGGGTTCGCACCGTCCTCCATCAACGACTCACGTCGCGGCGGCGCGAACAATCGATCAGGAAACTGATCGGGCTGGATCACCAAACCGACCGCCTCCGCCGCTTCCTGTTCGAGGTCGATGATCTCCTTGCCCTCACTGCCGACATCAGGCGGATACAACAGCCGACTCGCGGTCGCCGCGGCCATCAAGATCACTGCTGAGATTGCGAATGCCGGAACGACAAACACAATCACCTTCAAACGCAACAACCCATCCGCCGCGAGCGATTGCCACAACAACACACCACCAATCACCAACGGCAAGATCACCAGATAACTGACGACCAACGAGTTGCTCGTGCGAGAAAAGTAACTGCTGCAAAACACGCCGATCGCGCCAAACAAAATCACCGAGACGAACAGCCCGAGATACGCCGCCGCGACTTCGTAAACGCTCACACCACCGAGCGGCAAGAACAACACGATGATCGGCAACGAAGCGACAATCAACAACGCGAGATGAGTCAGCGCCGCGACCAACTTTCCGAGCACGATCGCGCCCGGCCGCAGCGGACTGGCCAATAACATCTCATACGTTTGCCGTTCCTTCTCACCCGAAATCGTCCCCGCGGCAAAACTCGGCGCGATCAACGATGCGATCACGTACTGCCCCAAAAAGAACAGATCGACGAGCCGCCGTGCCGATGGTGGACTTTGAGTTAAATCCAAACGCTCATCACTCGGCCACGCGATCAACGTGACCGCCGCGAGCAGCACCTGATATACCGCGAGCAAGATGAACGCGCGGTTGGTTCGCAAATTCACCAACAGTTCACGCTGCAGCACCGGATTGTTTTTAAATCCGAATCCCGCAGGAAGGTTCCAACGTGTCGGCAACCGCGATAAGAGTGCGTCAAAATTCAAATGAGTGATTGCCTGATTAGCCGCCGATGGACGAAACGGGAAACAACGACGTCACGCCAAACGCCATCTCCAAAACAAACGAGACTCCACCATCGGTTCGAACGTCGTGGACAGTTTCGACATAGCGAACATATCATACCCGCAACCGCACGATCGCTGTGCCGGGCATCAATGGCATCACAAACGAGTCTTTGATTTCTCGCCCGCGATCTCGGCCACATAACGAGGCACCGCAAACCCGGGCAGCCGAGATTCTAACTGTTCGATCAACTCACGACCACGATCCGCCGCCACTTCAAAGTGCGACGCCCCGGAAACTCGATCGAGCTGATGGAGGTAATACGGCATCACGCGGCACTCCATCAATGCCCGCGACAACGCCTCAAGAGTCTCCGCGTCATCGTTGACGCCCCGCAGCAAAACCGATTGATTCAAAACCGGAATCCCCGCATCGACCATTCTCGCCATCGCCTCCGCCGTTTCCTCGTCAATTTCCGCGGCATGGTTGCAGTGGACCACCATCCACGCCGTTAATCGAGACCGCCGCAACCGCTCAATCAGGAACGCGTTGACCCGAGACGGAATCACGATCGGCATCCGCGAATGAATCCGCAACCGACGCACATGCCCGACCGACTCAATCTTCTTTAACAACGAATCAATCGCTGCGTCCATCATCGTCAAAGGATCGCCGCCGCTGAGAATCACCTCTTCGACATCACTTCGTTGGCGAAGGTACTCGATCGTGGGTTCGTACGCGTCTCGGCGAGAACCAGCTTCGTTGTACGGGAACGTCCGTCGAAAACAGTAACGACAATGGATTCCGCAGGCCCCCGTGGTGACCACCAACGCCCGACCCGAATACTTGTGCAGCACGCCCGGCGCCACATTCGCTTGCAAATCGCCCACCGGATCGGCGCCGAATCCGGCAACCTCCACCCCCTCGCTGTCGACCGGCAACACCTGCCGCAACAGCGGATCCTTCGAATCGCCAATTTGCATCCGCGCGGCGAATTCGCGTGGAACGAACACCGGAAATCCGTAATCCGAATCCCGCCCTGCCGTCTCGCTGGACCGATCATCGATTCGCAACAAACGACGCAGCTCCCCCGCCGATCGAACCGCGTTTCGCATCGATTCGATCCAGCGGTCGTCTTCGGGACGGTCGGCTTTCTCGCAGCCCATCGATCCCGTCGCTCCGGTGCCACACTCACTGCTTTCCGTATCGACACCGATTTCCTCGGCAAAACCGACCTGCATGGGCGCCTCAACCGATCTGATCCGTGACTCGTCGGGGGGCGTCTTTTGCATCGCGGGACTTGATTCCCGGGTCGAAAAATCTTTGTCGGAAAGGGGCAGGACAATTGTGCCGTCGGTCGTTAAACTTTCGGCCTTCCGATTCACCGTGGACGCTGAGTCGCTGCAGAGATGGCGATGGTCCTGATTCACAGATTTTCTTTTCCGTTTGGGAGTGACGCCCGCCGTGGCAACGTACAACACTAGCGATTTTCGCAAAGGCCTCAAAATCCAAATCGACGGCGAGCCGTATTTGATGACCGAAATGATGTTCGTCAAACCCGGCAAAGGCAATGCACTTTACAAGTGCAAAATGAAAAACCTGATCCGCGGCACCACCCTCGACCGGACTTACAAAGGTGGCGATTCCCTCGAATCGGCCGACGTCGAAACGACCGACGTCCAATTCCTGTACCGCCAGGGCGAAGATTACGTGTTCATGGACGGTACCACGTTCGAACAATACGAAGTCACCTCGGACGTCGCCGGCGACATCTGGAAATACATCAAAGACGGCATGGAATGCAGCATGACGCTGTACAACGGGAACGCGATCATCGTCGAAGCCCCACAGCACGTGCAGCTCGAAGTTGTCGAAACCGCTCCTGGAACCAAGGGCGACACCGCAACCAACGTGACGAAACCCGCCAAGATGGAAACCGGAGCCGAATTCCTCGTCCCCGGATTCATCAAAGAAGGCAACGTCATCAAGATCAACACGCAAACCGGCGAATACGTCGAACGCGTCAGCAACTAGATCTCGCCGCGGGCATGCCACAAACGCCCGCGTGCCGCTCATGTCGGTCCGTATCTCCGAACGGACGCCACCGCAATACCGCAGCTAACACGAGCCTCCGAGAGGCTCGTTTGCGTGCAGGCACAACGCCTCCCTCGGTATCGCTGGCCCCTCGCGGCCAGTCGTGCGTTACTCCGCGGCCCCGAAATCTGGCAAAATTTCTGTCCTGAAGCCGAGTTTGCTGGGTTGCGAACCCGTTACAATCTGAGTGTGAGCGGACCACATTGCCGCTCGACTTCGTTTGTGCCAACGGATCACCGACATGTCTTTGCCCTCCACCGACACCATCCTCGCCAAAGTTGACTCGGCTCGCCGGCGTCTGGTCCTTGGGCGATTCGGCAAGACGCTTGCGATCACGATGTTTGCAGCCTTGCTGATCAGCACGATCGCCGTTGCCGCGATGGCCGTCGTCCCATTAGCAACCCTCACCTCCGCGTTTGGCATTTCGCAAAACGAGTCAGGCACGAACGTCCAACCGGCCCAGTGGATTGCCGCTTGGACGATCGGTTCACTGACACTGGCACTGATCGCCGCCGCCGTCGACGCATGGTGGCACGCCCCATCGCGAGCCGACGTCGCAGCGGAAATCGACAACCGTTTCGGACTGCGTGAACGACTCAGCAGCTCGCTTGCAGTCACCACATCGAACACGCCGACAGGCACCTCCGCGGCTTCCTCGCGTTTCGCTGACGCCCTCGTCGATGATGCCTCCTCACGAGCCAGCTCGCTGAACATCGCCGAAAAGTTCCCACTCCGCGCCGGTCGCGCCGCTTGGCTGCCACTATCCATTATTCCGATTCTTGCCGCCATGATCATGGTGGTCGAACCAGCCTCGATCAACGGTGACGCGATCGCGTCGAACGTTGATTCGGCCGAAGTCCGCCAAGTCAAAGCCGTCGCTGCCGAGCTAAAGAAACGCATCGCCGAACAACGCCGAGCCTCCGAAGCCAAAGGACTCAAAGAGGCTCAGGAATTGTTTCAGAACATGGAACGACAACTCGAAAACATCACCAAGAGCGATTCGCTCAACCGGAAAGACGCGTTGATCCAACTCAACGAAATCAAAGACCAAATTCAAGAACGCAAGGACCGCATCGGCTCGCCCGACCAACTCCGCCGAACCCTTTCCCAAATGAAAGGACTCGACGGAGGCCCTGCCGAAAAGATCGCTGACCAGATCCAAAAAGGCGACTTCGCGAACGCTGCGGAAGAAATCCGCAAGCTCGCTCAAAAGGTCAAAGACGGAAAGATGGGCGAGAAAGAAGTGAAGAAGCTCGCCGAGCAAACCAAAAAACTCGCCGAACAAATGAAGGACGCCGTCAAACAACACGAACAGAAAAAAGAGCAACTCCGCGAACAAATCGAACAAGCCAAACGGGAAGGCCGCACTGAAGACGCGGCCAAGATGCAACAAAAATTAAACGACGCGGAAGCCGCCGACGCCCAAATGCAGCAGATGCAACAAATGGCCAAGGCCATGCAGAACGCCGCCGAAGCGATGCAACAAGGCGACTCCAAAGCCGCAGCCGATGCGATGCAGGAAATGAGCGAGCAACTCGGTGAAATGCAAGCCGCGATGGAGGAACTCGAAGACCTCCAGGACGCCCTCAACGATCTATCGCAATCCAAAGACCAAATGAATTGCAACAGCTGCAACGGCGAAGGTTGCCAACAATGCATGGGCAGCGGCTTTGGCAACGAAGGTCGCCCCGGTTTCGGCATGGGGGAAGGTAACGGCAAAGGTGATCGTCCAGAAGAAGAAACCGATACGAACTCCTACGACACCCAAGTTCGCGGGGATGTAAAACGTGGCCGCGCCGTGATCGCCGGTTTCGCCGACGGCCCCAACCGGAAAGGACTCACCCGTGAAGCGATCCGGAACGTCATCGAATCCTCGATCAGCGAAGAGGGCGACCCGCTCGAAGACCAAGTCCTGCCTCGCGACGAACGCGAACAAACTCGCCAATATTTCGACCGCCTTCGCGAAGGCGTCTGAGCAGACGGGAACGATCGCGCGAATCGCTGGCCGCGATTCGCCGCTAGCTTCACCGAGACACTATTCGCACCAGCGATGGAATTGTCGTGAACTCTCGGGACGAATCACGACCCTCCCCCCGCTTCACTACTGAGGCGACTCACCGTCGATTGCGTCGCGAGCCTCCTCGCCCGCCGTCGGCCTTCCAAGGTGAGATTCCGCATCGGCGAAGAGATCCGGTGGCAATTCGGTGTAGTACATCGCCGATGGATCAATGCCCCGCGCATCCAGTCGCTCAATGTATTGCCGAGTCGTCGCCCGCCGCGCAACCCATGGCAGCGCGACCAACCAGATCACGATCAGCAAACCAACCACGGCAACCAACTTCAGATAACGCATGCCAACGCCCCCAAAACCGTTGCACCCTATTCATTGAAAACACGGGCTTTGAAAACGCGAAGCCCCTCAGAACACAGAACCCGTCAAAACATGAGAGATAAAGCGTGAACGATGACACCCGAGATGGCAATCGGGCACTGCCTTCGAGACGTGCCCGAGCCCTCGGCTTTTAACATCAAACCAAAATTCAACTCGCGAGAACCATCCTCCACTCGCTCTAAAGCTCCGTTTTCTCGCCTTTGAGCTTCGACTTTTTGGCCTTGAGTTCCGGAATGCCCGTCAGCCGCACGATTGGTGAGCGTTCGGTCAGTAAGGTCACCTCGCTGACAACAGCAGAATTCGTAAACTGGTCAGGCGTGATCCAGCAATTCTCCTCGACCGGAACTTCCACACGCACAGTGATGAACGCCGTCTCCTCCGTAATGACGGAAGGAGAGACGGTCACCTGGGTCGCGACAAGTCCTGCTGCATCGAGCAAAATCTGAGCTTCCAACTCCGCCTCCGATACCGTGGCACCGGGAACCATTGCCGACCTCGCCGCCTCGTAAGCAGCAGTGTCTGCGGTATGTTGCAGCATCAAAATCCGCGAGATTTCAATCATTGCGGTGAAGAACAACATCATGACAGGCAGCACAATCGCAAACTCGACCAACGCGGCTCCCTGTCGCGATCGTTTTCGTGAGCCACGTGGCCTGAGTGCAGTTTTCTTCATGACTAAAACGTGATCAGCGTAGGAAGGCTCTTGGCGATCTGCTTGAACGCATCCGCTAGCTGTGCGGCATCTTTGGCGTGGTAGTGCTGACCGCCTCCTTTCGAGGCGACCGTCTCCATTTCGGCAACGTTGGCCTCATCAGAGAATGTGACCGTATAAATCATTACTTTTTCGTACGCGACTTGCTGAGCCGCAGGGACAGGTAACGTACCGGTATTGTGAATTCCATCACTCAAAACGATGAGGACTCGCGACGCCCATGGGCGAGCCAGCTTTTTATCGCCCAGTGCCTTCCCGCCTTCAAGAATCCCGGCACCAATGTTGGTAGCCCCGCCCTTGAATCGCAAGGAATGCGAATGCATCGCGTTTCGAATTTCCGAATAATCGCTCGACAGTTTCACATCCGTGCTCGATTTGTCGCTGTACGTACTAAGCGACACTTTTTCATCATGGCTGGACGACTCCATGATGTCGAGAAAACCGTTCACCGCGGCGACGGTGTCGAGCCATCGTGCGTTAGGCGGAACGGGATCACCCATCTTCCATCCGGCAGGCGCCGATGCGGGAGGATTTCGACTTGCGACCTCATCATGTCCGTACGCCATCGATCCCGATCGATCCAAAACGATCGCCACATCGAGTTCAACCTGAGTCGCAATGGCTCGCTTAATCGGACGAAACTGAACGGGCACTCCGAGGGTTGGAAACAACATCGGAACGTCTTGATCGCCAAACGCTCGCATGCTTACAGCGTTGGCGTTCTTAGCTTCCGAAAACAAATAACGTTCGTTTTCAGCATTCCTAGAAGACTTCCCAAACACAATATCTGCCCCACCAATCGAAATCGATTGGTTCATGTAGGGATTGGCCTGGAGAAACCGATCAGCGGCTGAAATCGCGAGCTTTTGGTCTCCGGTCACGGCCAACACGCGTCCGGCAGCACGCGTTGCCACATCAGTCGATATCTGCAATTCGGTACGAGCCAATTCCATATAGACGATGTTGATGCAATACGCGGCAATTGCCAACATCGCCGGCAATAACAGCACCAACAAGACCGCCATCGCGCCACGCCGATTGTCGCTTCGTGCCGATGCAGCAGGGATGCTCATCAGTGAACAGACACGCCACTTCCGATTGCTTTCACGATGCATGAGTCGGTGAGTTTTTGCGTAAATCATGACCTAATATTCCGCCATGATTGAAACAGACTCAGTAAGGACTTGTTCGGAAATAACTTCGGCAATCTTGTAGAATCGAGGCATCTCGATTCCACGGAGGCCAACGATGAAGGACGTTTACGGACAGGAC
>NZ_JACHXU010000044.1 GCF_014192335.1 Aporhodopirellula rubra
AACAGCTCCTCCTGAAAGGTTGCTTCCAACAATCCGTCACGCGTCCATTCCACCACCAATACAAAACCGCCGCGCTAGCGGCTTACTTGAACCATGGCGTGCACACGGAGCGGGGCTTGCAGCCGGTTTTGAAATGGACAACTTTACTCTCCCCGCCCGGTGACGCCGGACGTTATTCGACTGAGTCGTAAATTGCTTCTCAGTAATTTACCTGCTCCACAATGTCATCGTCAGCACTGCTTCGATATAGCCATTGCGGTATCGCTCGCGGACTGAAATCCCCACACCCAGCTTCGATTTCAGGCCCGACGGGAAATGCGACTGCGTTCGACACGATTCAATCTCCTGCCATCGGCCTTTTCTAGTCTGAACGTGGCGAATAACCAAGGATGAGGAAAAGGTGTCCGGTACCGAATAGCTACAACGGTACCGGCCACCTTTTTTTCGGCACGTTCGGCAATTCTACGTTTCGATGATTTCGCTAACTCCAGATTTTCGGTTCCGGCTGATGGTCGCTTGAAGAATGCTGCACCCCAATCCTCAAACACTATTGCTTCTATCCTTCACGATGCTGATCAGTATGGGATGCAATCGCAACCAAGAGCAATTGGCACCAAACACGAGGTCGGCTATTGAAGATCACACGTTGAACCGACTCGATTGGGATTTGATCTATCGCGTTTCACAGCATAGTCGCATTGCAACGGACGCTGAAATTGATGAGATCAAGCGATCCTGTGGAGAACTTCCACAAGATTATGCTCTATTTGTGAAAGAATTCGGTTACGGTAGCCTGGACGACATCGACGTGCTGACTCCGGAAGCGATTACGGAGCAGACGCCCTATTTGCGTAAACAGGTATTGGCCGAATGGCTTTCATTTTGCGACTCATTTGATGAAACCGCAATTATCCCTAGTAGTTCCAGCCAAGATGCTATCCCTTTTGCTAAGACAGCATGGGGTGACTACTACTTTTCCTCACCTTCCCAGCCAGGCACGCATTGGCATATTTGGCGTTCGCACGATTGGGCAGACTCATCACCTACACAGATACCGCTTGGATTTGGTAACCTATTTCTTCATAGGTTTGGCGATGGTAGCATTCAAGAGCTTGGACCGTCTTCCCCGGTGTTCCGCCCAGCAGTGGACACGAAGATGGATTAGAAAAGGTGTCCGGTACCGAATAGCTACAACGGTACCGGCCACCTTTTTTTCCCCACCTTTTTTTCCCCTTGGTTTCCCGCTTGTTTCGACGCTAGCAGGCTATCACGATTTCGTTTCTTACACACGCCCCAAAATTGCGGACAACCTAATCGTTACTCGATGTAGCCATGGCAAAATCGCCCGCCCAATCAAAATTTGACGACATAGTCAAGCGTGCGGTGACTCCTGTCATGAAGCCTTACGGCTTTAAGAAGAAGTCCGTGACCTACCGTCGGCGCAACGGAACCGTTGTCCAGGTGGTCAACTTGCAGTCGAGTTCTGATTCAACAGCTTTTGAGAAGCTGTTCTACATTAACGTTGGTCTGGCATTTGACGAAATTTGTGCACTCACTGGTCTGGAAATCAAGGATGATGCCCATGACTATGATTGCGATCAACGTGGATTCCGTTGTCGGCTAGAAAATTTGGACGATGACGCACCGCATCGTTGGTGCGTTTCGGCCGAAGAAGACTATAGTGTCGACGATGAGCTAGCTATCGCTGTCCAGAAACTCGCTGCGAATCTCGCGGTTATTGATAGCTTGGAAGCATTTTCTCATCATCATTGGTTTGATACGTCATCGCCGACCAACATTCATGCGCAAACGCACTACCTCCTTGGTAAGCCAGATGAATCCTGGAACACAATTCTTAAGATCTGCAGCCGGTTTCCTGATCGACCCAAGCTCGCAGCCCCTGCTTTCTGGGTCGCGGACTGTAGCCTTCCAGGCCTCGCAGACCGACTCCCCTAAAATGAGGAAAAGGTGTCCGGTACCGAAAAGCTGCAAAGGTACCGGCCACCTTTTCTTCGGCCTCGACGGCGTTTGCACGCCGGTCATCGTACGGGCGGATGACTGAGACCTGTCCCTGGGCCTGTTCTTTCTTTGCCTGACGCTCCATTTCTGCGATTACCCTCATTCAATATGTTTAAATTTTTCCGCCCATTAAGCCTCCTGATTGCCATCCCTTTATTGAGTTTGGCGCCATCTATCGCCGAGGGACAAGAGGATAGTCGTGCCATTTTGCGACGCTTGGTAACGACATGGCAAGACTATGAGGGAATCGTGGTAGACGGAACTATCGAAGAATTCCAAGGTGGGAGCAGTAAAGGAGAGAAGCGGTTCAGGGCGATTTATGGTACTGCGGAATCGGCAACGGAGTTGAGGCCGATATGTATCGGGTATTTAGTGCCGAACCCAGGTGAGCCACATCTAGACGAAAAAGAATTGTTTGACTATTGCATGGTCGTTAAGAATGGACTGTTAGGGCAATTCCGAAGGGGATACATCTCAGAAACTAAGCCGGCTAACTACCGATGCAGTAATATGTACGTCACGAATATTACCGATTTGCCTCGTGGCTTGTCCGCTATCAATCGGCTTATGGTCGGAGGTCCTGATGGATTTACGGTCGACGAGACTGGTGCATTCGGGCAAGTCGACCTCGTGATGGAAAACCTCAAGCTTGATGTGCTGGGTGACGACGAGTTTCTTGGCCACAAATGCAAGCGGGTTCGCGTAACGTATCGGAACGCAAAGGCCCCTACGGCCGGCACTATCAGGTTCGAGCAACTAGTTTCGCTAGAGCCTTCTGCAAGAATCTTGGATACAACGAGTGTGACAGGTAGCAATGAATTAATTGTGAATCAAATAAAGGAGAGGTTGGACGACACAGAAGTCGAGAGCCTTCAAGTTTTTGGTGGACGGCTGATAGCAACTCGAGCTTCGATTTACGGCCCGAACGCCTCTGCCCCTCCCTCCCGTTCGCTGTACTTTCGCATTAATGTTGACACTGTCGAGTCACTGCCGAATGACTATCACGGATTGTGGAGTTTCGATGGGCCATCGGGCACTCTTTATGGCGGCCCTGCTGAATCCGCTGTACGGCACTTGGGGGTTCGAGCGGATAGATCCACGGTGGATGAGTATGCCGCTGAAACGGCCCTGAATGAAGTCAGCTTTATCGACTTTACGCCCGAACAGCACGAAAAAATTCGTCGCTTTTTGAAAATCGATAACGTACCCAAAGTGGCGGGAACGTCGCGTCGGATATTGTTCTTAGGTGTCAATATTGTGGCTGTCTTACTGTGCTGGGTGTTTTGGCGACGGCGCAATAGAGCTTCGGGTGAGCGGTGATTGTTTCGAATCAGAACAAACTCTTCGCGTGGGGTCAGACTCGGGTTTCGGGTTTGACGCGTGAGGAAAAGGTGTCCGGTACCGAATAGCTGCAACGGTACCGGCCACCTTTTTTTCGCCCATCAGCGAGATGCGCATTCACGGAGAAACGCAGAAAGCGATTGCCGAGGCACTCGGCTGTAGGCGTTTCAACGATCTTCAGAGAACTCGCTCGAAATCGATCTCCCAATCACGGCTACATTCCCCTTCAGCTCGCTCAGCGTCGATAGAGCCAACCGACGGTGGCTTCGACGTAGGAGGAACCTCGACTGCACTCAGTCGTCACCGAAAAGCTCAAGGCGAACCGAGTACCGCAACGGATCAGCGGATGGCTGGACGAGACCAATTCGGGCCTCCGGGTGAGCCACCGGACGATCTGCCAATTCCTTTGCGTTCTGGATCTGGAAGAGGCCTACTTGCAAGGCGATGCGATATGGCGCAACCTCGTCGTTGCCGCAGCCGACTCACCTGACTCCCGTTGGCTAGGAGGGGCGGTGCATTTCCGAGAATATTTTTAGACTTGGTACAAACCTTCGCGGGGCAATTCTGAATGAATGAGACACAGGAGCAGCTGCAGCGAGTTACCGACATCGGGAACTTTAGTCTCAAGGGAAAAGTTTTGCTGGCAATGTCGATCGTTTTGTTTTTTTCTTCGGTCGTCTACGCGGCGATGCAAAATCCTATTTCCGCTTATGATTCACGTAGCGGACGACGATTTTTTGGTTTCGCGTTTGCGGCGTTCGCAGCGGGAGGATTCGTTGCGGTGGCGATTCTTTTGGAATCAATGGTGCAATCGATTTACAAGCCTGGACGCAATCCGTTCAAACCGGGCGACTTCTCGGATCCTGAAGATGCGGGCTCAAGTCCGACAGAAGCAGAACAGGGTGAAGGAATGCCATCGATTCCCGTTGCCATTACTAGTGGTGCCAATGTAACTAGCCCGAAGGAAGGGCCTCTCGCTGACCAAGCTGATAACGTTCAAGACATCGTTGGATAATTATCGAGTGTGGCAGAGATCCGGTGATTGGTGTGACGACATCGTTGGGGATGGAGGCTGGGACTGACGCGACGTTACCGCATCCCGGGCAACTAAGCAGGTAGGCTGGAGTCTTTCAGCGTATTAGCGGTTTTGACGCCGGCCTGGACACTAAAACGTTGGTCTGACACGAGTTCTCACCAGTCTGATTTTGTTCCGCGATTTGGAGCGCGATCCGGAGGGATGGAAGCGATTAGTCGGGGGGGCTACGCAGCTTTGCACTCCTCCGGGGACGAAAAACACGAACCACCGACTCTGAAAGGGACGTAGATTTGATGACCCTTTCTGGGGAGACATGTTGTCGATCAATCCGTTTTCGGTGGTGTTCGCTTCGCTCAAATCACTGGCTAATCTCCGGGAATCTCTTCGGAACGGAAGCTGCTCCCGAGCATTGTCAGTCAATGTCAAATTTTGGCGACCGAGCGTCGGCCACGGTTTTCAGTTAATATAAGGGCAAACGCCCAAGCGGTTCATGAAGTTCGATGCAATCATTGCTGGCTACCTGCTCAAACGCTTGTCGCAGAGTAGCGCGTGCTCCTTAATGTGAGTCGCGGAGTTCCTTTACTCCTAAGAAAGTTTTCGATTGCGATACCTCACTTTTTTCTTGTTTGCGTCCGCATTTTTTTTATTGCATTTACTGGATCGTCCTGGATGCTCGAAGGCGGAATACGAGTGCTCTATTTGTGGGGCTCGCATTCGGTTGGCTTGGGCCGCTCGCGTTGATTGGATGGCTCGCGTTGCGGCCACCAATTGAGCCCGTTATCAAAACGTTGGATGATTACACCGACCCGGCCGATGCTCTCGAAACGGCGGTTCGGCTTGACTCGCAAGGTGACTGGGACGCCTCTATTGAACTTTATCGATACGTGGCAGAACGATGGCCCGATCAAATGCCGTACGCTTTCGCATGCATTCGTGAAATTCATGCAAAGCAAGGCCACGCTGGACTGAATTGATCGCTCGCTAGCGATTGCTGCTCGGTGCTGTTATGTCGTAACTGCCGGAATCGTGGCCTGCGTTCGTGCCTTTCGTAAAATGAGCTGCTGCTAAGGAGTTGTCGCGGAAGTCGCTAGGTGATGGGCACTGAATCCGAGTGAGTCCGGTCATATGGAACGGGCTCGTTTTCGTTTGAAATGGTTTCGACAGGTGCAGTGCCGTGCACCGAAGTTGGTGTGCTCTTCACTCCAGTGATTCCTTTGGATCGGCATCGCACTGGTGGCGAGCCATGGCATCTGGTGTTTCTTGACTCGATCCGACCAGAGTGAATGTCTGAAACTCTAACCCCACCAACGCCGCTGTTTGCTGCACACGCACGTGGCGACGCCGCTGCCACGATTTGCGATTGAAGCAGGATGCGACGTGAACGTTCGCGATCCGAGGCCCTAGATCGGAAAGGGGCGTTCGCCTTTGCATGTTGCATTCGAGATGGACAACGAATCGATGGTTTGGTTGCTGCGTAAAGCTGACGCCGATGTCAATGCGATGGATGGCCACGGGCAAACACGGCTTTGGGCGTTTGTCTCAATGTATGTGTCCAGGCCGTGGTGATTTTGCTCGTGGGTGGTGCGGATGTAGGGATCCAAGACGAATTGCGGAGGCCTCCCGCAAAATAGGTTTTCGAGCAAATCGGCCGTTTCAAGGCTGTGCTGGTTGCGTTGAATGGGCACGGCACGGCAGGGCAACCAGACATTGGACCGGAGAACGAGCGAAGCAAAAATTGTTCGTTGAGAGGAGTCCCCGTCGTTCCGGTGGTGTTGAGCGTTATCAGGCGTGAAAACGATAGGAGTCCACTATTTATGCTTTACCGATGTCGCAACTGCACGCACGAAGAAGCTCGCGGGGTGTTGCCGACCGCTAGCTGCGGGATGCTCCTGTTCGCTCAGATGGGGCTCGTCATTGGCATGCTGATTCCTGCTATACGCTATCTCCGAACCCTGGCAGGCGAATCTTTGGGGACAAACGCTTCCGTCGCGGTCGACATGGGATGGTGGGTGTTGCTGGTTGTTCCGTTGTCCGCTGTCGTTGTGATTGCGGCTACGATTTTTGGGACGCTCGCCTTGAATACATTGCTTGAGCTATTGGAGTGGGTTGCCTATTCTTTCCGGCGGTGCCCCAAGTGTGGACGTCGGTGTTGGGCCTGGGGCTTCACCCGCGGCTTCGGACTGTAGTGATTGATACGGATAGCGAAGTCGATCATCCGGACCGAGTCTGCAGGTTTATGGAAACGGAGCCCCGGTCGTTTCGGTGTTGTGGTGCCGCCTCCTGCTTATGGAAACTCGTGTTTGATGAATTTGTCCAAACGTTTTCGTCTCGTCGTTGCTGCATTGTTGGTCGTGCTGTGGGCAGGCTGGGCGTATTGGTCCAATATCCCACATTACTATGACGTTCAAGCAATGGAGCAAGAGCTCGCGGAGCTGCTTCCCGCGGGTGCAGAGCCCAAGCTGGCGCCAGCGGTTGGTGGCTTTCCGGTGGATTACATTCGCTACGACTTCTCTCAAGACGATCGGTTGACAATTCAGGAGTCTTCGACAGACAAGCTCGGGCTGAATGTTTTGTTGTGTGCATTGGCGACCATGGCGGTTGGTGTTCTTGCTCTGCGGGCGACTGCATCGCGATCTAGTTTCACCATCGCATTCTGCTTGTTTTTGCCGACGTGCCTTGCATACGCGCTGTTCGGACGCGATCAGATCGTGGTCGCTTACGTGTACTTCCTGCCATTGGCCGTTTTCGCAGGGGCGTTTTTGGTAGGCTTGGTCAGAAACAAATAATGTGCAGAGCCATTGAGGGCTTTAGCCCGGACTATACGTGGGAACGGTGGCTAATGCTCGTCTGCCAAACTCTTGGTGTTGACTGACAATGTGTTTGCGTCGCTTTTGTCCAGACGGGATTGTCTGAAATTTGCCGCTGGTTTGAGCGAAGAGGACACCACCGGAAGCTGATTGATCGACAACATGTTGACCCTGGAAGGGGCATCGAGTCAGCGACCCTTTTAGGGTCGGTGGTTCGTTTTTTCGTTCCCGGGGGTGCGCCGCTGCGCAGCAACCCCCGGCTAATTTCTTCCATCCCTTCGGGATATCGCTCCAAATCGCCGAACAAGAACGGACAGGTCAAAACGTGTGCAGACCGAATTTTGGTCGTCCCAGGCCAACGCCAAAAATAGCTAGTACATAGGCAGACTGTAGCCTACCTGCTTAGCGTTGCGATTGACCATGCTGTTCACGAGGGAGCTGTTCACGAGGGGGCACTGCCACGTGAGCTTTTGGATCGGAGCGTTGTTTCCTTGTGCCCGGTATGCGACGGCAGTTTTTGATGGATGAGAGAGGATTATTTGATGCGAAAACCGAAGTTTGGTCTGAGACTTTTGCTTACGCTTCCGCTCTGTTTAGGGGCGTTCTACTCCGGTTGGAAGACGCACGAATCGAAAGTGGTCGGTATGCACAGAGCGTACGAGGCTTCTGCGAAACAGCGAGCGTCTGTCGTTGCCGCCGAACTGTCGCGTGATCGAGAAGTCTATTCCGCACGACTAAATAATTCGGTTGACCGAATTGAACACAGGCAGCGTATGCAAACTGTCCGTCGTTTGCTTGATGACCCCAAAAGCGTGATGTTGCAATCCGAGAGAGGGTTTTAATGGCTAAAGTGAGTCAGTCAATTCGCGATTGCATTTTTGCCGCTTGTTTGGTTGGGGGGCGTTTGTGGGGGGATGGTATGGGTTCGCATACTCATTTTCAGATTCCCGCCGAGTGGCATTTGATTCTTCGCGACCGCACTTCATCCCTCATGGTTGCGAGGCAGTCGTTTGCACTCCGGCGGCTGACACGGCTTCGATTTCAGTCGGAGACCGCGTTGACATTTTCGTTGAAGTTGATGGCAAATGCGAACCTCTTATTCTTGATGCCGTCGTGACAAGGCAGGCGAAGACTAGCTTCGGAATGCTCGCTCGGTATGGTGGACGCAGTCTTTTGGCGTATGCGAAGCGGAACGACTGGCGTCTCGTCATTCGACCTTCGATTGCATTAACGGACCCGATCGTGATCAAATCGTACGACGGAAAGTGACGGAGAGGGGCGCGGCGTGTGTTAGCAAGTCGAGCACCATCGCCTGTGAAGTGTTGCTGTTCAGATTGTGCGAAATCTCACGTGATGCGTTTGCTGTATGAGGCGTGTTTTTTGCCACCGAGATCATCGAGAGCACAGAGGTCTTCATCGGGCTGTTCTCTGTGATTTCGGTGTCCTCTGTGGCGTGCTCGTCAGCGTGAGGGCTAGCGAATTTGTCTGTAGAGTCATTCGTTTTAGGGACGCTGCCGTCGCTGGAGATGGGCGACGAGGCGTGAACCGGGGTTTTAACCGAGCGTTGTGGTCGCTGTTTCTTGCTACTGGCAAGTCAATCGCTGTCGCCTGCATGACGCTATCGTCTATGCTGGTAGAAGTGTCACGTAATGCGTTTGCTGTATGAGGCGTGTTTTTTGCCACCGAGATCACCGAGAGCACGGAGGTCTTCGCCGGGCTGTTCTCTGTGATCTCGGTGTCGTCTGTGGCGTGCCCGTCAGCGTGAGGCCTAGCGAGCATTCGTTTGTGAAGTCAGTTATTTTAGGGATGCTTCCGTCGCTCGAGATGGGCGACGAGGCGTGAACCGGGGTTTAACCGAGCGTTGTGGTCGCTGTTTCTTGCTACTGGCAAGTGAATCGCTGTCGCCTGCATGGCGCTATCGTCTATGCTGGTAGAAGTGTCACGTGAAGTGTTTGCTGTATGGTGCTTGTTCTAAGCCACCGAGATCACCGAGAGCACAGAGGTCTTCGCCGGGCTGTTTGCTGTGATCTTTGGGGCCTCTGTGGCGTGCTCGTCAGCGTCAGTGCTCACGAGCTTAGCATGTGAAGCGAGTTGTTTAGGCAACGTAACCAACGCACGAGATGCCCCGCATCGCGTAAAGGATGAGGGGTGACAGAGGGGCGGTGGTCGCCGTTTCTGCAGTGGTTGGTTTCTCGCCGCCTACGTGTCACGACGGATCTGCGAATTCAGTACGCCACACACTTGGATCATCAATGCGATTGCCAATCTTCCTACTTTGCTTCTTCAATTGTTTATCCCTGTTCGCTGAAGAACAGCGATTCATCACTGTCACTGCGGCCGGTGAAGTACACGTGACGCCTGACGAAGTGGTGCTGGAACTTGATGTTCGTACGCGTGAGAAGAAGCTCTTGGAGGCAAAGCGAAAAAACGACGCGGTCTCGCACTCGCTTTTGAAGCTGCTGAGCGACCATCAAATCCCAAGGGCCAGCATCAAGCTCGATGACCTCGACGTTTCCCCGTATTTCGGGGAGTATGGCGAACGACAGGAAACGCCTGTCGCATACGATTATTCGAGATCCATATTGGTTCGGCTCACGGAATTTGACAAAATCGAACCGCTTCTGTCCGATGCTTTCGACGCGGGGATCACGCATGTCTCACGCATGCAATTTCGCGTCAGCAGTCAGAGAAAACATCAGTTTGAGGCGCGACGGTTGGCGGTAGCGAATGCCAGAGAAAAGGCTGAGCACCTCACGGAGCTGGCAGGCATGAAATTAGGGACAGCTTTGCAAATTGAAGAGCACATTGAATACAACGAAGCTGCTGCGGACTTTTTTGCAACTGCCGGTGTGGGTGACGCGCCGCGGCCGGTTGCAAAAAGCGTTATTCCAAATAGGGGCTCAGAGTACACGTTCATTGTGCAGCACGGCGACGTCAACGCAGAGTCCTCGCAGCTCAATACGCCTGGTCAGATTGCTATCTCGGCGGAAGTGAAAATTAAGTTTGAGATGCTGCACTGAGAAAGAGAGGCATGCGGTGCACGCGAACACCACGGCCAGGCGAGTTGATTTGGGCGGGCAAGCGGGAATGATCGAGTGCGACCTCATGAGCCGTTTTGGGCGTTGGCCCCGAGTGCAGGTGGGAACTGTGGCTAATGCTCGTCCGCCACACTCTTGGTGTTGACTGACAATGTGTTTGCGTCGCTTTTGTCCAGACGGGATTGTCTGAAATTTGCCGCTGGTTTGAACGATGCGAACATCACCGGAAACTGATTGATCGACAACGTGTTAACCCTGAAAAGGTGATCGAGTCTGCGACCCTTTTAGGGTCGGTGGTTCGTTTTTTCGTTCCCGGGGGTGCGCCGCTGCGCAGCAACCCCCGGCTAATTTCTTCCATCCCTTCGGGATATCGCTCCAAATCGCCGAACAAGAACGGACAGGTCAAAACGTGTGCCAGACCGACTTGTTAGCGTCTCCGGCCAACGCCAAAAACGAATAGTGCGTTGGGAGACTGCTGCCTACCCGCTTCGAACCGCGAGATGGGATGTTTATTTGCCGTGCATCGAAATTCTGGAGCGGCTGCGAGCCGAGTTTGGGACGTTGAGGCTGGGGGGCTTTGTTCGAGTTGTCGTTGCGTTTGGGCGGTGAAATTGCTTGGAGAGTTGGGGCGTTTGAAGCGATAGCGGTACTTGAAATTTGCCCTGACGTGGGACGTTTGTTTTGTGACGGAGCGGTGGTGTCGCACGAGTTTTTCGGCTGGCGATTTAGACACCGTGGATCTGTGTCACGGTGGTGGTTATGTTGGCGTGGTTCCAAACAGATTCCGTGACGCAATGATAGTAAGACGCCGTGATTCGATCGCTTCAGTTTCGCACCGTCTTCATTGTCTTGTTGGTGGCCGGACCCTTCTTGGTTCTGCCGTTCCTTGCTTTGATGCCGGCTCTATCTGTCTCAAGGGCTGCATGGGGCAATGTTCCACGCTTACCGTGGCGTATCGCAGTGTCGCTTTCTGTCGTCGCGGCATTTTTGCTCACGCTTCCGCATTCGCCGATGTTTGTTGGTTTGGATGGACCGATCCCGCTCGACTTTTTTGATGGCTGCATTGGTGCTGGTAATGCACTGTCCGATCTCGTGGCGACGCAGTGCTACTTTCTGAACGCTGGTTTACTCGTTGCATTGATCATGCTGCCGGTGAACGCTGCTCACTCGTTTGCGAATTCTAAAAATCGGTTTTCAAATAGGTGACCATTCCGGTACGTAGAAGCCGTGAGGTGGAGTTACTTGCAGCAGATGGATTTTCATTGCCTGCCAGTGACGTATGCCGGTATCTGGATGGAAAATGATGAATTGCACGCCTGAGGACGTAACGCATTTCGGTCAGTATTTCAGGCCGCTCAAGTATGATCCGAACGCGACTCGCTCTTTTCATCTACAGGCAGGGGGCTTCTACTGGTCGGATGAGATGCCCGAGTTCGTCGACGATGGACACCCTGTCTCAATCAAGATGTTTATGGTCTCGCTTCTTGGGTTCCGTACGATGCGAATGCAAGGAGAGAATGTTCCTGAGTTCGAGCCGTTGTGGAATCGACTGCGTGACGTCTGTCCGGCGTGGCCAGGGTTCAATCCCGATCGCGTGGACCCAATGCTGATCCCGGAACTTATTTTGGCGATGAACCACGAGTTTGGCCGTCTCGAACGGTACCTCGCAATCTGCGAACGACGCAAATTGCGTCGCGAAAAATGAACACGTGCGTCGAAGGCTAAATCAAGCAGAAGCAGTATGGCGAAAAGCCGCGACGATGCAGCGGAGGCCGTGCTGTCGATCCGAGCAATCCCTACGGTCCACCGGCAGCGGACGCTCCTTTGGAAGGCTGATCGCCACGCGATGAACGCGAGGTTGCCGTCGCTACGTTTGTCAATGAAAGTTTGGTCGGCCACCCGGTTGTCGCGATCGCGATGCCAGAGTAAATCTAGGTTCATGCCTCAACCCGATCCCACCAGAATCATGACCTTTGCATCGCCGAAAGATCTCGGTCGATGGCTCGATGGGAATCATTCCACCGAAAGTGAGTTGTGGATCAAGATATTCAAGAAGGGGACCGGTGTTCCGAGCGTGAGTTGGGACGATGTTGTGATTGAGGCGTTGTGCTGGGGATGGATTGATGGTGTCAAGAAGTCGATCGATGACCAAGCCTATCTCCAGCGGATCAGTCCAAGAAAAACGCGAAGTAACTGGTCAAAAAGGAACAGGGAGCATGCGGAGCGTTTGATAAACGAGGGCCGGATGACAGAGTCGGGACTCGCACATGTCCGAGAGGCCAAAGCGGACGGCCGGTGGGAGAACGCTTACGCGGCGAGCGAGATGAAAGTGCCAGAGGATTTTCTGGCTGCTCTGGATCGCAAGCCGGAAGCGAAACAGTTCTATGAAACGCTGAACAAATCGAATCGCTATGTCATCGCCCACGGACTGGGAAGTGCGAAAAAGCCCGAAACAAGGCAGCGACGATTTGCGAAATTTATGGACATGCTTGTCCGCGGAGAAAAGCCCGGTCACGCGGCCGGTAAAATGAAAAAGGCATAGGCAGGACGATGAAGCGGAGACGTGCACCTTTTTCCATGGAAGTTGTTGTCGGCATTGTGCAGTCTCGGTTGCATTGTTTTACCTTGGGGATCTCGAAGGCAGATACGATAAAGCGATGACCGCCCCATGACACTCAGCCTCAGTTTGTTTGATCCCGAGAAGGGCATGTATGCGTATGTGCAAAGCGATGAGCTAGACGGACGTTCGGCTGTAGGATTCGAGAACTACCGCTCACGGCTTTGGGGCTCCCATGCGATGCGACGTCGAGCGTATCGATTTTTCCCAGTGTTACGCAGTGCCGATTTATTCGTCTACCCGCACGAATTCGAATGCTTCAAGCTTGAATGCGATTCCGTGTGGGGGCAGTCTCGTGATATTGCGTCGGAGATTTGGCCTGACGAGTTCATTGACCGTTGGTGTCCGATCCGCCGCAGCGATCGGATTCGCAGGCATCGTGTTCGCGGCGCCCGATCGATTCGGGAATACATTATCCGAATACGGTTCGCGATTTCGCTTGCGGAATCTCATGGGCGCGGAGTGTCGATTTCGTGATCGACGTAACCATCAACCCCATCGGGCTGATTGCGAAAATGGGGAGAATGATGGGGCTGTGAAACGGTGTGTCGGCCGCATCGTCGTTTTTGCATTTCGTGCGGGGCCGCTTGCTTGTGGGGGGTATCCGATTCGACTCTTTTTGCGTCTACGTCTATTCGATGCGTCTGAAAATGCGTGACTTGATTACTTGCTGTGCCAGAAATTGCAGTCGTTTCAGGTGAGTTTCATTGGATGGGGGACTGCCTATAATCGTTGGCGGTGCGGTTGTGTGCGGTGGAGAGCGGTCTCTCGCCGCCTCAATGCACCATGAGTCGTAGCATTATTCGATTGAAAGCCATCGTATGAAGTTCCACCTGTCTTTCCTGTTGTGCGTTCTGGTATCGGTGACGCAAAGTCATGCCGACGGCGGTGATCCGGTGGACCGATTGGACCGAGTCGCGTGCATTGAGTCGCGGCTTGCCGGGCAACCCAAGGTGGGGAAGCTGTGTTCCGCATTTTTCATTAGTGCGGGGCCTCGGCTCTACCTTGTCACTGCTGGCCACGCATCTGCTGACACGAATGGCGACAGTCGTCTGCGATATCGCGACGCGAAAGGCGAATCGCAGTGGGTCGCCTTAAAGATATTGGTGCCTCCATCAGCCAATCCGTGGAAGCGAGATCCAACGTCCGATCTTGCGGTGGCGGAGCTGCAATTGCGTGAGGAGAACAAAGCTTATCTTTCGCAACTGGCTGCGCTTGCAATTCCGATGGAGTCGCTTTGTACGGACACGCCACCTCGAACCACCGCGATCGTGACGATTGGATTTCCGCTCGGGCTTGGGGTGCGAGATGGAGTTTCGCCGATTGCCGTTGTCGGACATGTTTCGTCGAGAGATACTCTGGCTGATAATCGTTGGGGGCAAGAGCCTATTGTTCTTTGCGACCCGGCGTTAGCGGAGGGGACGAGCGGTGGGCCAGCGTTTCTTCTTTCCGACCCCCTGGACGCGATTACCGTCGTTGGAATGTACATCGGGGTCGTTCGCGATTCGTCGGGGGCGAAATTGTCTAAGATGGTACCAGCTCACCTGATCCGCGAGTTTATCGCTGACCTCACAGTGAATTCGGACGGCAAATAGTCAGACGAAATTCTCACGTTGAAATGGATCGATCGATGGAGGAATCGGTTGATTGTTGTTCAACGGAAATTCTTCGTAATTCGATTGGCAGGCGGAGAGCATGCGATATCTGTTGATGCTTGAAGACGACTTGGATCGGATTCGACGATTCACGGCCATTGTTAAGTCGTGCCACCCCAATGCACGTCTTGAAGTTTACCGAACGGCTCCCGAATTCATCGCTGCCTACGTTACACTGGGCGAAATTCCCTGTCTGGTTTGTCTCGACCACGACCTGTTCGCTGATTCGCCTTCGGATCCTGATCCCGGAGACGGTCGAGATGTTTCGGCGTATCTCACGACCCAAACGCCCGTTTCGCCGGTATTGATTCATTCTACGAATGCACCCGCTGCGGATTCGATGATGTACTCGATGCGTGACGCGGGCTGGACTGTTGATCGCATCGCGCCGATCGGTGATGATTGGATCGAATCGTACTGGTTTCCAACTGCATCGGAGATGATTGCCCCGACTGGCGTTTGACTTCAGTGCGTGCGGGATTTCTGACAGTGGTCGATGCAAACAAATCCGCGATGCGTGATCGGTATGAGGCCCGGAGGGCCGGCAGAGTTGTTCCAGGGGCTGTTAAGCCCGGTCGGTGTATCGAGCCAAACCGAGAGACCTGAAGGACTGACACAAGGACAGTTCTCGAAGCGTATCGGTAAAGGTTGTGTCGGCCCTCCGGGCCTGGCTGCGTCGTTGAGTTTGTTGCCGGGGGTTGGCACCCCCGGCAGTGATTGTGTCGGCACTCCGTGCCTGATGTTTCATGTGCTCAACGGCCGTGAAGTATGAAGGGATGTGTCGGGGTTCATCCGCAAAGGCTGGCTGTAACTCACGCGGTGATCTCAGGGGATGCGAACTGGATTACTGATGGAAGTTGATGCGAACAAACCTGCGATGCGTGACCGGCATGAGGCCTGGAGGGCCGGCAGAGTTTTTGCCGGGGCTGTTAAGCCCGGTAGGTGTATCGAGCCAAACCGAGAAGCCTGAAGGGCCGACACGAGGGCGGTTCTCGAAGCGTATCGGTAAAGGTTGTATCGGCCCTCCGGGCCTGATTGCGTCGTTGAGTTTGTTGTCCGGGGGTTGGCACCCTCTTTATAGCCCACATCTTATTAGCTAGTTCCGAAGACGGTGTAGGCTTCGCGGTAGGCTTCCATTCGCCGCAGTCCTCGCCAGATGGTCT
>NZ_JACHXU010000045.1 GCF_014192335.1 Aporhodopirellula rubra
TCAACGATTTTTGCGAGACCATCGACCAAACGACCGTGGTAATCTTGGACAACGCGTCCTGCCACACCAGCAGGACCTTCAGGGCGTCGGTGGAACGTTGGGCCGAGCGGGGCTTGCTAGTCTACAACATTCCTCCCTACAGCCCAGAACTCAACGCGATCGAACGATTGTGGAAAAAACTCAAGTACCAACTGATGCCAGCAAATGCTTGGGAACGGTTCAAGACTATGCTAGATACTTTGACATCAAAGCTCGCAGAACTCGGTGAAGTGACCTATATGCCGTCACTTCATCATTACGCCGAATAACTCCTGTTCTCGTGCTTAAAAGCGTGTTAGTTACATAAAGCAGATTTATAAACACCTGCGCATAAGGTCTTCCCCGACTGGGGAGGCAGCGGGCATTCCGGAGAACCGTTTTCGAAAAAAATACAAGTTTCAGGGAAGACAATATGCAAACCTTCTTGTTTATTAGTTCCTGTCCCGGTTTGCTTTTCCGGTCCGCATGTCTCTCTGTTGCATTGAAAGAGTCCATATGAAGAAATCACAAACTCGATTTGGTTTTACCTTGGTCGAACTCTTGGTCGTGATTGCGATCATCGGCGTTTTGGTAGGGCTGCTACTACCCGCTGTCCAAGCCGCCCGCGAAGCAGCTCGCCGCATGAGCTGCAGCAACAACTTCAAACAACTAGGTCTTGGAGTTCATAACTACCACGCTGCATACAACCAGTTCCCTACACAGAAGAGCGGTACGGGCATGTATCCGGTCGCAACATGGGACCTCTCAAACACCACAGGAAACTGTGAAGAGTTAAGTGCCTTGGTTGGCCTGATGCCTTTCATCGAAGCACAAGCTCTTTGGGAGCAAATCAGCAACCCAAATGCACCTAATAAGGACGGATCAACAGGCGTATGGCCAGCGATGGGACCAACACCTGACAACGGAACCGCAAACGGAAACTACGGCCCATGGAATGAAGAGCTGCCATTCTTGCGTTGCCCGAGTGACCCCGGTACGGGCTTGCCCGCTGCTGGTCGCACTAACTATGCCGTTTGTTTGGGTGACAGCCCGATCTCGTCGACCGACGGACCAACGACGTCGACGCTCAACAAGAAGAATTCCAACGCAGGACAAATGGCACGTGCGAACTGCCGTGGCGCATTCGTGCCGCGTCAAAAAGCGAAGTTCCGCGACATCCTCGACGGTCTCGCAAACACGATCATTATGGGGGAGATTGCAACCGACCTCGGTGACCGTGACACCCGCACGAACCCGCGTTATGGAATGACATCGCTCGAACTGGCATTGAATCCATCGATTTGTGGCGAAGCCACCTACGTCGATGCAGGCCGCCCTCAGTTTTGGGCAACGACCGCAACGCTCATCAACGCGAACAGCATCGGTCGCGGATTCCGCTGGGCCGACGGCAACCCTGTCTACACGGGCATGATGACGATCAGCCCTCCCAACACCCCCGCATGTGCAGGCAGCGAAGGGATGTATGACGGCTCGGCTACATTGGTCGCTGCTGACACCCTCGACCAGAACTACAGCTTGGTACCTCCCGGCAGCCGTCACCAAGGCGGTTGCCACGTCCTGATGGGCGACGGTGCGGTTAAGTTCATCACCGATTCGATCGAGGCTGGCTCCCAAAACCTAAGCACGGTCGCACGGATCCACACGACAGCGAACGGCCTCACAGCCGGCTCGCAAAGCCAGTACGGCCTGTGGGGTAAACTCGGCACGAAAGCGTCGAAGGAAGTGATCGACGAAGAATTCTAAAGCGAGAATTGCTCGCCTGATTTGGACATACAAAACGCTGCGGCACGCGAAAGCGACCGCAGCGTTTTTTCGTATCCACCCAGCACCGATTTGCGGCTTGGCACGAAAACCAGCCGAACTGCAGAAGCGGCAAAGATTCTCGGCATGATCCAACACCACGTCTAACCCCACAGCGAGTTCTGTCTCGCTGGCTGCAGTGGCACCGGACCACTCGCCAATCAGATCGAAGACATTCCGTCGCCACTCGCCTTGACCTCCTCTCATCAGCCAAACCGGCTTCGTCAAGCACGTCGCTATCAACATGCAGGGCATGAAGAAGAAGAGAATGATCCGACTCGTTGTAATCAAACGTCCATTCTGACTCCATTGATGGCCAGCCATGCACTTCGACGACCTCATTCTTATTATTAGAATTTCTTACTATCGCATCGGTGAACAGTTTGCCAGTCTCTGATGAGCTTGATGCGCGAGCGTGGAACGAGGGTTGCGTAGAAAGACACACGACTTGCTCGCTCGCCGTCTTGCTGGACGAAACGCAGGGCGATTTGGCGTGTTAACAATCAAAGTTTCAGCCCTTGAGTTTTCGCTCCGCCCTTAAGCATTGGCACTTACCGCCGCAGTCACGAAATGAACACTGCGTTGCCGAGGACGCCTTAAGGCTTCAGCGAAGGAGGCCTTAGTTTTTTTAAGAAAATTGTAAGAGCGGCAGAGCGGTTTACCACGGCTCGGTGTTTATCCGTCACCAACCGCCCACGCTCACTTTCGAGCGGGCATTCTTTTCCTTCTTCTACTTCAGAAAGAAACAGTGATGAAACTATCGCGTGTTCAAAGGGGCTTCACCCTTGTCGAATTGCTGGTCGTGATCGCAATCATCGGAGTCTTAGTCGGCCTTTTGTTACCCGCGGTCCAAGCGGCTCGGGAAGCGGCCCGACGAATGAGTTGCAGTAACAATTTCAAACAGATCGGCCTCGGCATCCACAATTATCACTCGGCGTACAACCAACTGCCGACTCAAAAGTCCGGCACCGGAATGTCCGCCGTCGCGTCATGGGACCTAACCAACGTCAACGGTAACTGCGAAGAACTCAGTGCCCTGGTCGGGCTGTTGCCCTTCGTCGAAGCCCAATCGGCCTGGGAGCAAATCAGTAACCCCAACGCGCCGAACAAAGACGGTTCCACGGGAACACTGTATCCCGCGATGGGACCGACACCGGACGGGGCAGTGCAAGGCGGAAACACCGCCGACACGAGCTACGGCCCTTGGAACGAGGAACTTGCGTTCTTGCGTTGCCCAAGTGATCCCGGCGAAGGATTGCCAGCGGCCGGGCGCACCAACTACGCGGTGTGCCTGGGCGACAGCATTCTGTCATCGACGGAGGGACCGACCACTCGGACGCTCTATAAGAAAGACGCTAACGCCGGCCAGATGGCTCGCGCAAACTGCCGCGGCGCGTTCGTCCCACGCCAACGGGCGATGTTCCGGGACATCCTCGATGGATTAGCCAACACGATCATCATGGGCGAAATCACAACCGACCTCGGCGATCGTGACATCCGGACCAACCCTCGCGTCAGTGGCGCGGTGGCGACGTTCGCATTGGACCCTTCGGTGTGTGGAGGACCAACGTTTGTCGACGCCTCGCGTCCGCAATTCTGGGCGGCGACGGGCGTGACGCTAATCAACGCCGCCAGCATCGGCCGTGGAATGCGATGGGCGGACGGTAATCCGGTCTATACCGGCATGATGACGATCAGCCCACCGAACTCGGCTACCTGTGTCACCAACGAAGGTGCCTACGACCACAACTCCGACACCCTGGTTGCCACGGTGACTGCGGACAAACGCTATGGCCTGATGCCACCTAGCAGCCGGCATCAAGGCGGTTGTCATGTGTTGATGGGCGACGGAGCGGTGAAGTTCATAACCGACTCGATCGAGGCGGGGACTCAAACGAATCCGATGGTTGCAATGATCCACGCAAGCAACGCGGGTCTGCCCGCGGGCTCTCAAAGCCCCTACGGCTTGTGGGGCAAACTCGGAACGAAGGCGTCCAAGGAAGTGATCGAAAGCGAATTCTAACCAGCGTTCTGCTTGCCTGAATCGGATCGCACTCACGAACCTCGGTCGTCCAACGACGCCCGAGGCGAGTGCTTCGTTGACATCGTGGAGGTCACAGATTCGAGTTCTGTATCGCCCATCATACCGCTTGGCTCCGAGTGGAGCCTAGCGGCGTTTTCTTGCAATGAGCCTGCGTTTCGCGGGCTTTTCTTTTGTTCTTGCTCGTCGGCTCCACTCGCTGCGGTTGCCTGCTGCTTCGGGTTTTGCTTCGCATCTGCTTCGGTTTCTGCTTCGCTTTTTTTGGCGGGCGGTGATGCTCCTTCGGGCATCGTTCCGGTCGGTTTCAACGCTGCCGCCTCGAAGATTTCCTTGCGTGCCATCGCGTAATGCTTCATCGCGACGGGAACGCTGTTGCCGAGCCAGCTTGAAACGTCTTTGGCCGGGTAGATGCCCAGCAGTTCCGTTTCTCGCGATGCACGAAGATTCTGGAACAGTTTGGGCCATTGTTCGTGGCCTGTTAGTTCGATGATCGCTTCAAACCGCGTTCGCAGGTTCGATGCTCGTTTGACCCAGGGAATGACAAACTCGTCGCCCGGCTGGGCGAGTTCGTACAAATCTTCCAGATACGGTCGCAGTTCGGGGAACAACGGGCACATGCGGCGTCCGCCGCTGCGATGCCGCTTGGTTTTTGGTGCGTGAATCGTCATTCGCCCGGCGGCGAAGTCGATGTTTGACCATTTCAGAGTCGTGCATTCGCTGGGCATTCGGAAACCGCCATACCGAGCCATCGCGATAATCGCTCGCCACTCGGCGTCGGGAGCGGCTTTGATACAATCGTCGATAATGCCGCGATCGACGAAGTGTTGCCGTTTCTCGTTCGCGTGAACGGTGCTTGGCAAATGCTTGAACGGGTTAGCGTCGATCAATCCTTGCTCGACTGCCGCGTTGAAGAATTGTTTTGCTTTGCCAGTTCGACGCCGGGCGGTGCTGTCGGCGATCCACTTTCGGTCTTTGTCGCGGGCGTTGCTCTCGGTCTTGAGATACACGCGCCACTTCGTCGCGTCCGCCTTCGTGATCGTTTCCAGGCGGTGTTCGCGTCCGAAATGGTCAATCAAGTTCTTGCGAGCCTTGATGTAGGTGTCGAGCGTCCCTTGGGATACGTCGGTGCGTTCTTCGATGTAGGTGTCGAGAAATTCGCCCAGTAACTTTCGCTTCGCTCGCGGCTCAACCAAGCCGAGCTTTGCCAAGCGATCGCGAATCTTTCCTTCGAGTGATCGAATCCACGCCGACGTGCTGCCGTCGATCGAGTCGCCGGAGATTTTGGCGGACATTAGAATTTCAATGCGGCGGGCAACTTCTTCGGCGTTCTTCTTGGTGACTTTGCCGAGCCGAAGTGTTTGACGTTTGCCGTTGGTGTCAACGAACTGGACCCAGCGATGACGATTGGGGCGATTGACGATTGAGGCCATGATTGATTCCTTTGAGAGTTGTTTCGATTGTAGAGATTGATTTTTGAAGTCAAATTTTCCACTGGCAGCCGGAGCGGTCGCGAGTGGCTTTCGGTTCAAGTTGTGAGGTTTGAGTCACGGTTGCGGGTCGGCGTGCGTGACGTTTGATTCTGAGAGACCGTTTTCTCGTCGGATGCGATTCGCGGCGGCTAAGAGTCGTTGCGTTCGCCTTCGTCGTTCTTCTGCGTTGGGATCGCAGTGCGAACAGTGCCAAGCGTCATCGAGTGTTTGCCCGTCGCAGTAGCGACCGCACGAACAAACCGGAACGTCATCGAAGTCCACTTCTTCCAGTTCATCGAGCAGTGCCGATGCTTCGGCGTTGATGATCCAAGGGCCATCGTTGGCTTCGCCGTTCGGTTCTTCTTCTTCTTCGAGTGCCGATAAAGGCTCCCGATCGAAGTCCCGATTTGTGAATCTCTGAAAGAGTGTCGGTACACCCTGGATTTGCGCCCTTTGCGGCACCCCCGGCACCCGATCACCGTGCGGTGATGGAGTGCAGTTGCAGGGAGCGGAGGTGTTACCCATGCGGGTGCCGCAATGGGCGCAAAGGTCGCAAAATTTGGGTATGTCGGTGCTGTTGGTTGTGACCATTTAGAAGCCTCCTTTGGTTTGAGGCACTGTGGTTTGCGGCACCCCATTTTCGGCTTCTTCGATTTCGTAGCCGTATCGCTTGGCGACAGCGGCAACGTCTGATGCGTTCATGCGATACAAGCGTTTGCCGTGCGAACGTGAAGTCCGCAAACCGTAGCGGCGGAGAACCACCGAAACGCGGCGAGCGTTCCAACCATCCTCGAAAGCGTCAGGGTCGATGTCCTTGGCAGTTTCCAAAACGTCGCCCGGTGTGATTCGTGGCGTCGTCGCAACCAGTTGATGCAGCGCCGCCAACAATGCCGGGTCGGCTTCGGGCGTTGAGTCTTCGTGATCCGTTTCGATTTGCCGTGCGGCGTGGCCGATGACGAAATCGAGTAGTGACGGATCAGACGAAAGCGAGGCGATCCGAAACAATGGTTCCCAGCGTTCGGCGTCACGATTGGCAAGCGTGGATGCTGGCGGCGGCGTGTCGATCAGCGTGGCGGCGTGTTCGAGCATCCAACAATGCAACAAGTCGCGAACCGCTTGGTCATCGGCTGGCGATTCATCGAGTGACCGACCTGCTCGCGGGCTGCCGTTCGATGCTCTCGACAGTCGCACCGTGATGCAACGCGACGACAACGCCGGTGGCAGACCACGGATACAAGCGAGTAGCTTCGGTGCAAAGACATCGAACGAAACCGATCGGAACGTATCGCCGGACGGTTCCAAGCGATTCGCACGACCGCCGCGACGATAACCCGAAAGCAAGATTGAAGTGATTTCCCCGACATCGGGTGAACGATCATCCTTGAGTCGTTCGGCTTCATCGAGCAGCAGCGTTCCGCCGCGTGCGTGCAGCGACCTAAAGACGTTCGCGGCGGTCGTGTTCGACGAGAACATAGGTCGAAAGACCATACGACCGATCAAATCCATCGTTCGCGTTTTGCCTGATCCGGCGGGACCGGCCAGATACAAATACGGAACGGCGGGAAAGACCGGATAACAGTACGACAACAACACCCAAAGGCTAAGCGTTGCGGCGTGACCGATCGAACCCGCTTCGCCGTCCGCCGGATCGGTTGGCAATTCGATGAAGCGGTCGAGCCGTTCCATGACAGCGGTGATTGCGTCGTCGGTGGTCGGAGCGACCTTGCCGCTCGTCCACGCTTCGCGTGACGCTTGCGACCAGCGGCACAATTCCGATGCGTCCGAAACCGTGGGCGGATACGGCATCGGGGAAACGTGCAAAACCTGTTCACCAACGATGATCGACGGTTCCAGTTCGCTGGCCGATCGCTTTGCTTTGTATTTTGCGTAGAGCGTCCAAATGCCATCGGGTCCGTTTCGCGTTCTCATCAAGCGTGGGACAACCATCGCCGAATAGTCGCGGCGGATGATGAGTTCGGGCCGCGTCATTTCCATCGCATCGAGTTCTTCGCCGTGTTCTTCGTTCGGCTCGTCGGCGTTCTCTCGTTCACGGTTGCGTTCGAGATCGGCAAGCAGTTTCAATAGCTGCGAATCGACTTCGATTGCGGTGAACCGTGGAACGAGTTTGTTGATCGCTCTGGCAAACTTGCTTCGTGCGTCGGCTCGGTTCAAATCGAGTTTATCGCGATGCAGTTCTTCGTCGGCGAGTCTCGCGATGACTGTTACAGTGTCGCCGCGACCGCTTCGCTCGATCGCGAGCGATAGCGGTTCGATTGGTGTTGTTTGTTCATCCATGATCTTTTCCTAATTCCTTTCGGCGTTCCGTTTGGGGGTTGGGACGCTGCGACGGATCGCGAGCATCAGCGCGTCGGCGTCTGCCAACATCGCATCGAAGTCGAAAGCGTTGCCGCCTTCGGCGATAAACTTCCGTGCGTCGTCGCCGGGACTGCCAGGCGTGATGATGCGAACGGTGTTCGCGACCGTCACAAGCAAGCGAGCTAATCGCGTTGCTCCGTTCTGACCAGCTTCGTCGTGATCGGCAACGATCGCGACATCGTGACAACCGATGCGGCGAACGAAGTTCACCGTTGCGGGCATCGCACCCTGACAACTCGGGCGACCGATCGCGGGAAGGCCAATCGACAACAATGCGGCGGCGTCGGTTGGACCTTCGCAGATGAACAGCCGGTCGATGCTGGTCGCGATTCCGTCAGGAACGAACAGCCCGCCGCGTCCACCACTGAAACTCCACTTGTTACCGTCATGGCCTCGCATACGGATGCCGATGCAGCGTCCGCCACTATCGACCATCGGCCAAGTGGTTGCTTGGCCCTGCTCGCTGTAGCCGACTCGCAAACGAACAAGTGTTCGCGATTCGACAGACAGTCTTTTTGCCAATGATTCACGACGTTCGCGGCTCATTTCGCAAAAGAATTGCCTTGCCAGATCATCGAAGTCGAACACTGGTTCCGGTGGCTCGGAACTGACGAGTCGTTCGCTCGTCACTGTGCGGCGTGCGACCAATTCAATCCGCGACTTCGACTCCTGCTTGATTCCAAGCCAATCGGCCAGCCATCCGAGCGTTGCTCGAAAGTCCAGCCCGAGAATCCATTGCAGTGAAGCGATGCCATCGCCGGGCGACGGATCACAACCGCGAGTGAAACAGTGGCGACAGTGAACCGCTCCGCGTCCGTTGATGTTTGGGAACGCGGCGAAGCGATCGCGTCCGCCGCACTTCGGGCAGGCGTGGCCGCGTCCATCCAACTTGTCGGCGTCGATGCCGGCGGCAATCAGAATGTCGAACCAACGGCCAGCCGCGAGGGCTTTGAGTTCTTCGACCGACGGCAACGAGATTGAGTAGCGTTGCTCGCTCATTTCGCACCTCCGTTCTTCTCGTCGGATTGCGAAGCGATTTGCTCGGCGATGTAGCGGTCGATTTCGGCGACCGGGTACAGAACCCGACGACCAAAGCGAACTGCGAAGATGGGACCGCGTGGTGCAGTCCGTTCGTAAAGTGTCCGAGAGCTGATGCCTAAGCGTTTTGAGGCATCGTCTCGACTGAGACAGATGAGGTTGTCGCCATTGGACGACGGGACGGTAAAAGCCACGAGAAAACTCCCTCTCATGCGGAAAACGGAACGATCAAAACGAACGTGCCAAGCATGAAAGGTTGCGTTTCTCGCATTTGATGCGATTGACGCAATGACCTAACGTGTCAAACTTACCATTAGCGTAGGGCGGCAGTTTGATTGTCAGGTTCGCCTTTCAGTCGGCTTCGTCCAACAGCAAGCCCGGTGAGTTACAGCTCATCGGGCTTGTTTTCTTTGTGGCGTCATTGCCACAAATAGCCGTGATTGCTTCCGAGCAAATCATCCTGATTCCACTGAGCAACTTTTCAGTCGATCAGTCGTCACGACAAACAGGATGCTACCGACACGAAGGCTCTTGTCCAGCAATGGGACAACAGAAAACCGATCGTCAATCGTTCCGCTTGCCACTCGGCTCCACTGCTGACATCCCCTGACTTCTCAGTGCAACAGAAAAAACTTTTGCGGCAATCTTGGATTTTGATGGACGTGTTTGACACGTTTGGTCACGGTGGCCAAATTCACGTGGATATTTGCAAAGTCAGTGCTTTGCACTGCCTTCCATCTTCACTCAAAACCGAATTCGTCGAGCAAGATGACTTTCTATTGATATTTGCAGGCTAAGGCATCGCTGGGAAATAACATACCCATGCATCTGCGACAGGATGTCGTCGATTCTGGTACATTGATTCAACGCTCCTGCCTAAGGCGTCTTGATCGAAGAGACAGGTTGACGTGAATAGAAACTCTTCAGTGTGCGTCGGAGACGCTGTTTCACAGAAGCCACAGAATCGGAAAAACGCAATGATTCAAAAAACTGTTCTTAACACTGAGGGCGATCAGCCAACGGGCTTCACGGAGTGGTGCGCGGCTACGAAACAGGTGATTGATCGTCGTAGTGCAGCCGATGGATGCGTGCGGATGGTTCATACGAGGCAGCACGAAGCGATTGACTGTCCGTCCACGCCAGATTTGACGCTGGTGTTGATTGTCGCTCAAGAGATTGCTCTGCCGACTCATCAGTACGACTTTGGCTTCGGCAAGATTCAGGGACGCCCGACAGTCGGAAGCTTGGCACTTCTGCCGCATGGAATTTCGACGGCTAAAACGGGAGGTGGACCCTACGAGTCGCTGAATGTCTCCATAGATTTTCGCGATTTGCAGGAGCGGTTTGAGATCGCGGGCATCAAAGCACCTGACGACTTTGGCATTCTGCATAGCAAACTTTGGCGAGATGATCCTATCGAAAGACTCGTTCTTGAGTTGTGGAAGGACGGTAACGATACCTCACCCGCCGGGTTACTTTATTCCGACAGTTTGTATTGCGCATTGCTGGCGCGGTTGATGATGCTTGCGGAGCAACCGATATCTGAGCTGCCTGTTCATGCAACGCTGACTGATGATCTCGTTCAGCTCGTTGAACAACACATGCGAGACCATTTAGAAGAGAAGATTCCGCTGGAAGACCTCGCGGAAGTGGTTGGATATAGCCGGTTCCATTTCTCGCGGCTCTTCAAAGCTGCCACCGGGGAAACGGCAAATCACTTTCTGATGCGTTTGCGAGTCGAAAAGGCGGTAATGTTGATTCGTGACGTCGGGTTAGACCTCACGCTGGCACAAGTCGCAGCCGCTTGCGGTTTTTCAGACCAGTCTCATTTGACGCGGCAATTTCGCTTGCAAATGGGCGTGACGCCCGCTAAAACTCTCTTTCTGTTGGCGCGGGTCTTCGTTGGCTCACGGTGTCAAGCATTCAACAAAACAGGAGAGCATGAGATGTCCACGAACCTAAGCGTTACTTATTCAGGCACACGAGAATTGGAAGTCGTCGATTTGCCGGTGCCGAAGCGGGAGTTTCGCGGCAAGACGCTGGAACACGCGGTAATCTTAAAGGTGATCGCGACCAACATCTGCGGCAGCGACCAGCACATCTATCACGGTCGTTTTGATGTCCCCAAAGGCACGGTGCTCGGTCACGAAATCACTGGCGAAGTCGTCGAGATCGGTCGCGATGTCGAGATGATGGAAGTCGGGGATATCGTTTCCGTTCCGTTCAATGTCTGTTGTGGTAAGTGCCGAAACTGCACGACTCAACATCCAGAGATTTGCGAAACTGTCAACGAGAATGGCCCAATCGGAGCCTACGGATTTGATCTCGGCGGCTGGCAAGGAGGGCAGGCGCAGTTCTGCCTCGTGCCTTACGCGGATTTTGCTTTGCTCAAATTCCCCGACCGCGATCAGGCCATGGACCGGATGTTGGAACTTGCATTCTTGTCGGACATTCTACCAACAGGATACCACGGGTGTGTTAGTGCAAACGTCAAACCGGGTTCGACCGTTTACGTGGCTGGTGCTGGACCGGTAGGACGTTGTGCGGCTGCTGGCGCTCGGCTGCTTGGTGCTGCTTGCGTCATCATCGGCGACCAGAACAAAGAAAGACTAGCTGTCATGGAGAAGGCCGGCTACGAAACCGCCGATCTTTCCAGTACGACGCCATTGGCCGATCAAATCGACGCCATCCTTGGTGTGCCAGAGGTCGATTGCGGTGTGGACGCCGTTGGCTACGAAGCTCATGGGCTTGGTGAGCATAGCGATGAAGAACGCCCCGAGGCCGCATTGAATTCAATGTTTGACGTGGTTCGAGCGGGCGGAAGCATCGGCATTCCGGGAATCTATGTGGGCGGTGATCCCGGCAGTTCGCATCCTCGTGCCAAGAACGGGACGCTCGACCTTGCACTGGGTGCGGCGTGGACCAAGTCTTTAACCTTGACCACAGGCATGGCCCCGGTTCGCAACTACAGCCGTGAATTGATGCAAGCAATCCTTTGGAATCGTATCGACCTTCCCTCAGTGATGAATACCGAAGTCGTGCCGATTGAAAAAGGACCGGACGCGTACGCTCAGTTCAGCGCCGGTTCGTCGAAGAAATTTGTCATCGACCCGAACGGAATGTTGAAGAAGTAAAAAACGCAATCAACGCAAACGAGTAGAACCGTTTTCAAAAGAAAGCGAAAAAACTTTCTGCAACGCCGCTCCGCTCCTCTCAACGCCAATCCACTCGCCTCCACTGCACCGATTTGCAGGCTGATTCGAGGCACTTGAAACAACAAACCTTCATGCAATCCTGAATGTCAGTTAGGACGTTCAGTTGACTCGCATGGAGGTTTTTTGATGTGTCGCATTTCTCTCACTCTGCTTGCCGTTGTTTCTCTCGGCACTGCAATCCACGCCAACGAAGATTCGACAGATCGCGTGTTGCGTGCGTCGTGTCGCGTCTTCGCAGGCAACGCCCGAGGCAGTGGAGTCATCTTCGATGCCGACGAGGACAACTACCACGTTCTGACAAACGCACACGTCGTCGGTCGCGTTGGCAACCGAGTGAGTCTTGAGTTCGAGCATTCGGGTTATCGGTCCAGGCCGATTGCCGGTCGCGTCGTTCGTTCGCACATCGCCCGCACCACTTCGATTGATTTGGCGATTGTCGAACTTCCGCGATCAGCTTTCCCTGGGCCGATGCCCGTTGTGCCGCTTGCAGAGGTTGGCTTCAAGGATGATTCCCCGACCGTGCTGACGTGCGGAGCGCAAGGAGGCGCAGCCGTCAGCCTGCAACGCGGACACATCGTTCGTCAGACGCGAGGCTTGATCTATTACAAGCCGGAAGCGTTGCCCGGTCGCAGTGGTTCGCCACTGTTCAACGACGACGGCTCTCGCGTGATCGGCCTCGTCGCATGGAGAACTGGCGACGGTCACGGACTCGCAATGAACGCCGCCGCCGTTCGCTCATTCGTTCACGGCGAAGTCGCGGAAGTCGAAACGGCGCTGCCTGATGACGCGATTCCGCTCTGGCAATCGTCAACGATGCTCGTTCTCGTTACAAGCGAAGGTTGCCGCCCGTGCGAGTTGCAAAAGCAAGCGATTCCCGACGACGTTCGTTACCAGACGTTCGACATCGAATACGTCAACGAGAAAGGCTACCGAGTCGAATCAACACCGACATTCATGGTGTTCGTCGATCGCAAGCTACAAGAGCAGCGATCCGGCCTACTTCGCGGCGACCGCTTGCGTGCGTTCCTGAATCGCTGGGGATTCGGTGACGATGATGCTGAACCCGATGACTCCGAGCCGTCGGACGACTTCAATCCGTGGACGAACAAGCGTCGATGGGAACGAGGACAAATCCGCGACCGCATCGACGAAGCTAAAGACCGCTTCACGTGGTGGCTGATCGGCAAGTGGCTTGGCTTCGCGGGTGGTGGGGCGGCAATCGTATTTCCGTGGTTGTTCTTTATCTATCGAGCGTTACGCAAGCTGCGTAGTTCCGACAACGATGGTTGCCCAGCGAACAAACCGCCGTCGCGGCGACGATCTCCGAAGCGACCACGAAAGCCGACAGCGACACGGCAACGAAAGGCAAAGCGGTAGCCGATGGAAAGCGTTTCGGAGCGTCAGCCGTTCTCTACCAAGTCGGAACTACGGCTACGACGTACTGATGTCGCCGCCTCCGTTCGTTCCTCACTGCGCCGACAACATCAGAACGTCTCCGCCTGCGTTTGTTTATTTCCCGCTATCGCGGATGGACGTCATCACTTCGCCTTCGCTACTGCCGCCGCCTGCGTTCGTTCCTCACTTCGGCGACGACATCCGCTACAGCTACGCGATGACCACCATCCGCTGCGCTCGGGCCATCCAGGCCCATGTTTCGGCGGCATCCTTGCCGCCGACTCCAGGCTGTACGCAAGCGAGATTCAAACGTCAAACGCTTCGGTAGGCTGGCGGCGTAGCGCAACGTGCGCACGACTTTCAGGGCGGGGCTGCGCCATCCGTGGCTTCGCCAATATCCCACGGGCATCCATGCCCTATGCTCTCGGCGGCGACTCCGCATGTGTTGGAGACTGCATCGGGGTTCAAACTGCAATCGCTTCGATTCAGTGGCGATCCGCTGCAAATGTCGCCGTCGGTATCGGCATCGCTCCCATTGTTCGTGGTGCAAACTGCAAACGCGTTGGAGAATCTTTCGGTAGGCAAACTTCAATCACTTCGGTCGGTCGCTTCCCTGCCGATACCGATGCCCTCGGGCAAGGGCGGTCGGCTCGCTCCGCTCGGCCTGCACTCCGGCCATCCATGGCCTGCGTTCCGGCTGCATCCGTGCCCCGACCGCCCATTCCACGGCGATCATCCATGCTCGCCGTGCCTTCGGCGAATCCCGCGTGGGTTCGCCTCGCCTTCTCGCTGTCGCTCGACGGCGAGGCTCAGACGGTCGCTTCGCTCCCGTCGCAGTGCGTGCGGGCATCGTGCCCGGTGTGCGGCGGCATCCTGCCGCCGATGGCAAACTGGAGATTCAAACGTCGTTCGCTTCGGTCAAGCGTTTCCCCGATGCAAATTGGAACATCAACCGAGGTTCCGACGGCGTGGTTACATTTTTCGCTTCGGTAACATGCACTACGCCGTCGAGGTCAGACACTGATCGGTCGCTTACGCGACGATCAGCGGTATCGAGTACGCGGGGATCGCGGCGTCTCGTGACACCAACGTGCAATTCTCACGAATTGCTTGGGCGATCAACATTCGGTCGAATGGATCGCGATGATGATTCGGCAACGATTCGACGGCCCACGCATGATCGGACGTCACAGGCAATTCGTCGAAACCGGCATCCACAATCGCTGACGCGATGTCTGCCGGTGCGTTTAGCTTTCCAAGACTACGCTTGATCGCGATTTCCCAGGCGACAACCGCACTGACAAAGACTTGATTCGCCGGTTCCGCGATCGCGTCCCGTGCATCAGCCGAAAGCAGGTTGGGATCGTCGAGCCACCAAAGCACGACATGAGTGTCGAGCAGAAGTCTCACTGGTCGCCCGCTCCGAATGCCTCAGCGATGTCGCTGGGCAATTCGTCGAAGTCGGCAGCGATCGCGATTTGACCCTTCAATTGACCGCCTTGGCGTTTCGCTGACTTATCGGACGGCTTCGCGACTTCGGCGACCAGTTTGGCTACGGGCCGCTCGTGATCGGTGATGACCAGCTCCGCACCAGGAGCCAAACCAGCGATCAAGTCTTTGAGGTTGCCTTGAGCTTCTTGGATTGAAATTTCGTCGGGCATGATTTTACCTGGGACAGTTGGGTGAAACTATATTCTAACCGACCGAACGCCCCATCACGAAGATCGACTTTTGATGATCGCAGAAATGATGTCCTTCGTTTCCTTGCTCAGAGTGGACCAGAGCCGCACCAACTCGCGTAGAGCAGCATCGCTCGAAAGTGCTTCGCATTCTGCTTCGCCTAGCTCCGCGAACGCACTAAAACACGGCGTTTCGGGAGCATATTCGGAGCCTGTATCGCCCACTCAAAAAGAGCCCTAAATGCGGGCTCTTTTTTTGCGCCAAACCTTTCCTCGCTGACGAATCCGCGTAGCACTCCCCCTTCAGAAACCACAAAGGACTTGTTCGGAAATAACTTCGGCAATCTTGTAGAATCGAGGCATCTCGATTCCACGGAGGCCAACGATGAAGGACGTTTACGGACAGGACA
>NZ_JACHXU010000046.1 GCF_014192335.1 Aporhodopirellula rubra
GGAGCTCGCCTACGGCGAGCTCCAGGAGGTGGGGCTTGTTGCCCACTCAAACCCGATCACTTACGTTTTTACTAGAGAGACCATCACGAGTTTCAGCAACAAATGGGACATACCCATGAATCAAAGTGCGGTTGAAGCACGCATTGGCAGACGGAATGGGAGGGAGAGCCGAGAGTGCAGATGTCGAATTCCCAGCCATAGTGTGATCGTTGGTAGAGCGAGCCAAACGTCATTCCGCGTTCGGGCAGCGAGGACACGATAGCATGTGCGACGTTGAGGCCCGCGGGACGGATGTTGTCGTCACCATCCCAAAGGGCGTCGTCCGGCAATGACGTTTTGAATCGGAAGTAGTCCAAATCGGTAGGTCACATAACGGAAGGTTTTTACGACACCCGTCCCAAGCGGAACCCAAAGATGTCGAATCACAAAGGATTGTACCAAGTGATCGCGGCTTGAGCAAAAGCGAGGGTGTGCCGCTGTCTCAATCGGAGAAAAACGTCAACGAAGCAATGAACTTTCATGGCCGAGGGGTTTTCCAAGTGAGAGCGGCCCTTGCGTAAAAACCATGTTATGTGCCGCGGCAAATCAGTGATACGCACCACTATCGAATTCGTCCTCGTGTCCTTCGGCACATTCGTAGTGTCCCAAACTCCAGTCGGCGTTATCAGAGATCTCAAATTCACGTCGCAACGCAACATCAATCTGGTCGCGTGTCGGTTTAGTGTCGGTAGGGTCTAGAGATTCGGCGTCGAGAACGACAGTTGCGCGAAAAACGGGCGGTTGTCCGTCGCGCGAAGTAAGGCATGGATAGTGAACGTCGATGGTTCCAATAACTGACGCAACGTTTGGGAAACCTTCGGTGCGTGCAAGAAGGTTCAAGTGCCAACTAGCTGCAGTGGAAAATTCCGCAATAGCGAAGGCGTTGCCACCAATATGAAATTCTCGTGACATCTGAGGAAACTAGCGGCACATAACGGTAGGTTCTTACGACACCGCCCTGAACGAAGCGCACGATGCCTGAACTACGAAAATTGTACCAAGGCCAGCGAACGTTGCCAAAGGACGAAGGTGTGCCGTAGGCCTAGCGTAAAAACCATGTTGTCCGACGTCGATGCTAGAGTGCGTTGACCATGAAGAATTCGCCCGACCGATCCGCTAGATAGGTTCGGAACGTCTGCAGGTATTCAGCCAACGATTCCGTGGTTGCACCGCCGCGAAATTCCTCGATGCCTGCCCATTTGGGAACAACGGCGGAAATGTCGGCGTCCGTCACAGTGCGAAGACGGTCAATCAGTGCGGTGGGGATGGTCTGCGGCCAAGGGCCCTCATCGCGGGGGTCGCCGATCAGATTGGAGCCCGATGTCAGCTCGTCGTACGATGCAACGCCAAGCATTTCGCCAAGTTGGCAGAGTTCGATCATGCCAATACGTTTGGCCATGAACCAGCCGTCCGTTTGGTACGCGTCCTCAGCGTCAAGGATGGTCCAAAGGTCAGATTCCGCACAGTTCAGGATGTCGTTAAGTGGCATGTCTGGATTTCGCTGAGTCGGACAACGGAAGGTTTTTACGACACCGCCCTGAACGAAGCGAGCGATGCCTGAGCTACGAGAATTGTACCAAGGCCAAGGCCCGTTGCCAAAGAGCCAAGGTGTGCCGAAGGGCCTCAGCGTAAAAACAATGTTAGCGGACAGTGAAGCGGAGTAACGCGTCAAACCTGAGCCTCTACGTGGCCAATCCAAGGGTATTGTAATAACCAACCCAGCCAAAAGTGTGAATGCACCACGACAGAGACCCACGAACGCGAAAACCCGCAGTGTGCATCATAGCGGAGGCCGTGTAGAGGAATATCGCGACCGCAGGAACATGGAACGGCAGTTGTGAGAGCGAATCCAGTGGACGTGTGGAAGTCGGCGTCCATCGCGGATTGCCATTGGTCGTTTGGGATTGAGTCACCACACAGCGGACACCTGATGCGTTCGAGGGCCGAGCCGCAATCGACGAATTGAATGCCAGCGTGGTAGTGGAGTTGGATTGTGTCAGCAGCAATCGAAGAACCGTTGGCATCACGGAGCGCGGAGATAATCGCATCGGATTCGCCGGGGAGAAAGCCGCGAGTCGGTTCTAGCGGATAGAACTTGAAGACGGATTCACTCATTGCGGTCTCAATAGCAAATGATCTCTGTCCGCTAACGGAAGGTTTTTACGACACCGCCCTTAACGAAGCGAACGATGTTTGAACTACGAAAGATTGTACCAATGCCTGCCCGCGTGACCATCCAAGGAAGGTGTGCCGAAGGCCTAGCGTAAAAACCATGTTATGTGACCGCGAGCATGGGGCGAGCATTGGCCGCGATCAGTGATTTGACGCGTTGCTGGGCAGGATCACGTCACAATAGTCAAGTAGTTGGTCGCCACGATCATCGAGGCAGATGTCAGGTTTGGGCAGGAAGCCGACGAAGCAGTCAGCGATACCAAGGGAAGTAGCAACATCGCGTGAGTAGTCGCCACCGCCGCGAGACCAGCAGTAGAGCGTGTGACCAGCGGCGTGCATCCGCCGAACGTAATCCGCGCTGGCCGGCATCGGAATCTGTGTGGTGCCAACAGTGCGGATCAGCGTGTCATCGACGTCAATGTAGATTACGCGTTTACGATCCAACGAGCACCTCGGTCACATAACGGAAGGTTTTTACGACACCGCCCTAAACGAAGCGAACGATGTTTGAACTACGAGAGATTGTACCAAGGCCAGCCCGCCTGACCAACCAAGGAAGGTGTGCCGAAGGCCTAGCGTAAAAACCATGTTGTGCGGCAACTGAACTACGTTTCGGTGTCGTCGTCAGGTACGAGATCACGTATGTATGCGAGAAGTGACTGGGCAGCCTCGGATTTGGCATCAAATGTACGCCAAGAATATTCGCCGCTTGTGGAAACCGAGATATTGTTGCAGTCCCAGCAAATCGCGGCGTTGTAAAACCGACCATCGTCGAAGTTAAGGCAGATTGCATATCGAGGAGTATGGCATCGCATTTGGTCCCCATGCGGGAGGGCGAGCATTCGATCCCAAACCGCGATAGCAGCCACCGGATTCAGCATCACGCCGCCGTTGAGACGAAAATGCGTATTTTGCGCAGTGCTCAGCGAGTTCGACGCTGGAGTATCGAGATGGACAATCCGACAAACAAGCCCTTCCCGAAGGTTCTTAGGTTCCATCACGTTTGATTGTTGCCGCACAACGGAAGGATTTTACGACACCGCCCTAAACGAAGCGAGTGATGTCTGAACTACGAGAGATTGTACCAATGCCAGCCCGCGTAACCAACCAAGGAAGGTGTGCCAAAGGCCTAGCGTAAAAACCATGTTGTACGCACCGGACGATACCGTTGCGGTCACCCATCAGTTGGCCATTCGCCGCGATGTTCCGAAGTGCGATTGGTGATTTCAGTGTTGAATGATTCCGCAACCATTTTGAGTGATTCGCGTCGATCGAATCCGGCGACGTCCTCCATTGCGTTGGAAATGTGGTTGGCGATATCGGCCAGCATGATCCCCCAAGCGTGGCGTTCATCAATGTCGGAGCCATTGTGCCAGTGTCCAGCATTCAGTACGCAGTGTATGCCGCCCTCCGCGATCCATGCACGAAGCATTTCGATGGCGTTGTCATCGGTTTCGGCAGCGGGAGGAAGCATCAAGGGTTTGCGATTGTCTGCCATCAAGACTCGCTAGGTGCGTACAGCGGAAGGTTTTTACGACACCGCCGTTGCGATGCCATTCAAGTCTGAACCAAGGAAGATTCTAACAGCAGATGGAGATTTGAACAAACGACAGCGGTGTGCCGAAGGCCTAGCGTAAAAACCATGTTGTCGGTCACATGAACTGCCATCGCTCGTCGCCCCGCGAATACGCATCAAAGTCGTCGGCAACGCGACCAAGGAACCCAATGAACGTGTCTGACAGTTGCAGATAGTCTCCGATATCGTTTCGCCATTTCCAAACTGGACCGTTGTCGTCAGATTGTGTGAGAAACGCATTGCCGCCACCATCGGAGCCAATCGAAAAAACGGAAGTCGAGCCAATGGCGGTTGGGAAGTCGCCACGTTGTATGGATCGCGTCAGAGCCGATGTATCGCCGATAAAGTACCCGTTGTGAATATCTGGTGCCGAAACGGAATCATGCATGGCAAGAAAAGAGTGAACGTCGGATGGCACGGCATGGCCAATAACCTCGGCGAAGGCATCAAGTTGCGACGGTGTCGAAGGCGCAGAAAACGCGGGCCGAGAATAATCAGGGATCGCAGTGGAAATCGCGTGAAGTCGGGCCAAGATAGCGGTGTGATCTGCCATTTCGCTGTGACCGACAACGGAAGGTTTTTACGACACCGCCCTGAACGAAGCGAGCGATGCATGAACTACGAGAGATTGTACCAACGCCAGACCGCGTGACCAACCAAGGAAGGTGTGCCGAAGGCCTAGCGTAAAAACCATGTTGTCCGGCGGCGCTGGATCAAAGGTCTCCATCGCGACCAGACAGTTCAGCATCCAACTCGTCCAAGCATTTCTCGGCAAGACGCTCAGCAGCCCGTAGGCGTTTGACGATCGCGCCCTCACGACGATCAGCGCGAAGGCCGGGCCAATTTGGTGCAAAATGGACGACCTGCCGCCATAGTGGAAGCGAAGTAAGGTCGGCGTCGTCAAACGTGATGCAGCGTCGAATACGAATGAGGTATCGATAAACGTCATCGTGTGAAACAACGTTCCAGTCGGGCGATGTGGTATCGGGGAATTCGTCCGACCAGTAGAACCCGCCAGCGAAGTGGTGGTACGCGAATGTTGCGGATGCATCGTGCGGCATCGCGTCGAGGACAGCGAGTGCATCGTCGGAAAACATCGTGACGTGTTCTGTCATTCTCGACCGTACAACGGAAGGTTTTTACGACACCGCCCTGAACGAAGCGAACGATATCTGAACTACGAGAGATTGTACCAAGGCCATGGCCCGTTGCCAAAGAGCCAAGGTGTGCCCGGAGGGCCTCAGCGTAAAAACCATGTTGTCGGGCGATGAACTACCGAGTCGCTCTGAGTCCAGAGTGATCCGACCGCGCAAGATCACCACAGGCGTGAAGGAAGTTTACGATTGAATGTAGAGGCTCAGCATTCGTATTACCGTTTTGGTCGAAAAGCCATTCAGCGCAACGCCGCAATTCCAGCGGGACAACGGTATTGGGGATTGTTTCGCGTTCCTCAGCCAAATACGACGCAAAGAATTGATTGAGAGCATCCGTATCGACCGGTTGGTTGAGACGCAGTTGGCAAACGAATGCCAATTCGATCGCCTTGAGCGATCTCCATTTCTGGTCAATGGACTCAAAGAACACGTGATCGGTCGCGTCGAAGTGGGGTTTTGCAGTGGCGTAATCGCCGACGTCGAAGTTGATGTAGCCAATGTATTGGTTAGCGAAATGGTGTTGGGGTTCGATCGACAGAGCACGCTGCAATGCGGAACGGATGTTGGTGAGCCGAGCGTTGGTTTTGTCTGGGTGGTGGTACCAAGCGAGGCCGTGAAGATGGTGAAAGTCCGCGTTGTTGGGTGACTGCTGCACCAAAGCGGCGGCCTTGGAGATTGCGGTGTCCACGAGATCACGCTTGGCGTCATCATCGTCGCTGTTAGATTCAGCGTTGAGCAACCGTTCGACGTCGGCGTAAAGTGCGTCATGTTCGGCGTCCATCGCCATTAGCCTCGTCCCGACAACGGAAGGATTTTACGACACCGCCCTAAACGAAGCGAACGATGCCTGAACTACGTGAATTTGTACCAATACCAGCCCGCGTTGCCAAAGTGGGAAGGTGTGCCGAAGGCCTAGCGTAAAAACCATGTTGTCCGCCGCTACGCGCTGGGGCGAGACCATGCGATCACATCACTGCTTGTGGCGATGACCAACGAAAGCCCGGTGGTGGAAAAACCAAAAGCTCGCAACTCCGATTCGGCGCCCAGTTTCCACAGTTGGCCATTGATGTCGTATGGCCATGAAAACGGGCCATTGAGAAGCAATGTGTGGTGCGGCCATTCGAGTGTAAAGTCATCGACAGTCCAGCCGTCCGAAGTGCCGCCGGACAGGCCACCGCCATTGAGGCCAGCCATAGGAACCGAGATGCCGTCTAGTGGGCCGACTCCATCGGCGAGCATACGCGACGCATCATGGAAGTCTGTTTCAACGTCACCATCGCGGGCAACGCGTTCACCGGTTGTGCAGTCAAAGACGCCACGGCCTTGCGAGGAGACGACGAGCAGCAAATCGGTGTCGGGGCCGAATCCGACGTCGGTTAGCCCGCCAATCCCGGATTGCACAGTGAGACGCCAAGGTGAAGGTGGAGCGGAAACAACCAACGCCTCAATGCGTGTGACGACAGGAATCAAGTGCTCCGGTAAGGCCATGAGTGATCTGCGGCGGACAACGGAAGGTTTTTACGACACCGCCATGAACGAAGCGGACGATGCCTGAACTACGAGGAATTGTACCAAGGCCAGCGAGCGTTGCCAAACAGCGAAGGTGTGCCGAAGGCCTAGCGTAAAAACCATGTTGTGCGGCCGGCAAGCCGCTAGAAGTAGCCAGTCTTGGGAGACGCGGGCGGGGCATCATTTGGAGCCTCGCGGTGTTTTCGCAAATTGCACCGAGCCAACGCACGATCACGACCATTCGGAAGGCGAACGAAGTAGATCGCCCCGCAACCAGCAGGGTCAACGACAATCTGTTGGATGGCGCCTGTTTGGCCATCGAGTGGTTCGCCGTGATTGCGGATGTCGACAGTATCGCCAATTGTGAGGTCGGGGAAGCAGTCAAAGCACAGCCCGGGAACAACCGAGCCAACGGCGACATCAGGATATCGTTCGGCGTACCAAGTCTCTGGATCGCTGATCAGGGCGTGGTACTCCGCGCCGCATGTTGGACAGACCAGAAAAGCCATAAGTTGCGTTCGATTTAGGCCGCACAACGGAAGGTTTTTACGACACCGCCCTAAACGAAGCGAGCGATGTTTGAACTGCGAGAGATTGTACCAATGCCAGCCCGCGTGACCAACCAAGGAAGGTGTGCCGAAGGCCTAGCGTAAAAACCATGTTATGTGCCGCTTCGCAGGTGTTCGCGTTGCCTGCCGAGCAAAACCATGACAATAACGACAATACCGCCGACAAACCCGACCAGATAGCTGGCACTATGCGCCCAAAGGTCAATCAGAAATGGAACGTGTCGATCAGTCGGAACGCGATCGGCGATTGAGCCAACAAGAAAAACCCAGCCATTTGAGGCGGCAACCCATCCGACAAGGCCCGCGAGCACGGCAATTGCGAACGAGATAGCGGTCAAGCGAATAAGTAGTCGCAACAGTGTTCGCGGTTCACGTTTGGGCCAGCGTCCCAAACGGCATGCAGCCGCAAGGGGGACACCGAGGAGGACGCCAACCCACCAAGTCGCGATAACACCCCATCCGAGTCCGAGCAACGTTGGGTCGTCGGTTGGGAAAACCGGAGGGTGGCCAATGGTGAAGTATTCAATACAGATTCGAGCGGTGATCTGGTCGTGGATGATGCCATACAACACACAGGTCGCGACGCACATCAGGATAATCGCGATCCATTTCATTGAGCTGCGGCACATAACGGAAGGTTTTTACGACACCGCCCTAAACGAAGCGAGCGATGCTTGAACTACGGAGATTGTACCAAGGCCAGCCCGCGTGACCAACCAAGGAAGGTGTGCCGAAGGCCTAGCGTAAAAACCATGTTGGCCGACCTACGCGCTGTAGAAAACGTCGGATCGAAGAACATATTTTCGACCCGAGACGAGCGCAGAACCTTCGTGCCAGCGTTGGTGGTGAAAGAGCAATGCGGAGCCAGCAATCGGTGTAATTACATGTTCGATTTTGCGTCGGGATTCACCCTTGCCATCGTAGTCGCGAAACGTGGTTGAGCCACCGTCAAAGTCGCCATTGAGGTAAACCAGATACGACAGTTTGCTGAGGTGGCCATCGTCGTTGGTCACGGAACCATCCTTGTGCCGTTTGAATTCCTGACCGGGTTCGTATCGGTAGAAACGCAGGCGGGAGTCGACGCCGACGGCGTGCTGGTCGTCGATTGAGGGTAAGACGTGCGAAATACGAGACCACATTACCGAGGCGAGTTCGGGGTCGTCGAGATTGACGCGATCGTTGTTGCGAATGTTGGTCATCATCTTGGGGCCAGAGTGAGTGCGCACCGATGCGGCGTCAAACCCGATAGATTCGGCGCGGTCGATCAGCTCGCAACACTCGGCGGCGGAGAAAACGCCAGCCACAGTGAAGATGTCGGGGTCAACGAATTTGGCAACCAATGTCATGGTCTAGGTCGGCCAACGGAAGGTTTTTACGACACCGCCCTGAACGAAGCGAACGACGTCTGAACTAGAGAAGATTGTACCAAGGGCAGCCCGCGTGACCAACCAAGGAAGGTGTGCCGAAGGCCTAGCGTAAAAACCATGTTGGGCGGCACTACGCGCTGGATTCCGCAAGCAGCGCCTCGAGCCCAGCAATCGTGAAGCGTTTGAACGCGTATTCTGAAAAGTCAACATCATGAATCACGAGGTCGCGGATCACAACCGTGGCGGAGAGGCCGCGCGGGTTAAGGACTTGCGTGAAGGCATCAGCGATGAACTCACGGGCCATTTCGACCAAGGCCGGGTCAGCATCGTCGGGCATCCAGTTGGCGACAGAAGCAGTTACAGCGTCGGTCGACGGAACGGCGTCAAAGTCAGCTGTGTATTTGACGACATAGCCGGGGCCGGACGTTTGCATCATCTTGCGAACGGTTAGCTGCATCTGTGCCGCCCAACGGAAGGTTTTTACGACACCGCCCTAAACGAAGCGAGCGATGTCTGAACTACGAGAAATTGTACCAAGGCCAGCCCGCGTCGGCAAAGTTGGTAGGTGTGCCGAAGGCCCTTGCGTAAAAACCATGTTACACGACCGGCACCATTATTGTGCGTGTAGCCGAAGTCGTTCAAGCACAATAAATACGTCATCTGGAGATTGTTGTGCGAAATATGTGAAATGCAATCGCAAGGTGCCGTCGGTTAGGTCAAGGCGATTTGGATTGAGTGGGAACTGAGAGACAAGTTTTGGCGACGCCCACTGTTGCGCGATGACAGCGAGCGGAACACCGGACGACAGCGCCCACGATGCATCCCCACCGGCGATCGCCGGAAGTGGGGAAGCGGCAAGACACGCAGCGACAATTTGGGAAACGTCAGCGTCATCGGTAACCGACGAGTTGCGAGCGTGCGGGGCATCAACGTCATCACCGGCGGCAACACTGTCACGGGTGATGTAGAGTTTCATCGGCGTGATTCACCAATCGACTAGGTCGTGTAACGGAAGGTTTTTACGACACCGCCCTAATCGAAGCGAGCGATGCTTGAACTACGAGAGATTGTACCAGTGCGAGCCCGCGTGACCAACCAAGGAAGGTGTGCCGAAGGCCTAGCGTAAAAACCATGTTGCACGACAGAGCCCTACGATTGAGCTTGAATCTCGGAAACCAACGCCACAATGTCGCCAACAACGCGAACGCTGCCGTCGTCATCGACGATCGCGTAATCGTTAGAGTTTGGGTCGAATACAACTGGCGGACTGAGGTCGTATACCAACCACCATTGATCGTCGTGTGGCTTCGGCAAATCAAGTGCCGCAGAACGCAGATTACGTTTTGCTTCCGATCCCGGAAGTGGACGACGTTGCTTGTCGATTGTCGCTCTTACGTCCGGCGGCCAGATGTAGGGTTTCGCGGACTTGCTGGACGCGTCCGCGACAAGCTGTGACTCAGGCATGTTCGCGATAAATGGGATGACGTCCTCCATTGGCGAATTATCGAAAACATGAGAGAACCCGCAATCGCAGTTAAAGACGTAGCTGACGGTTGCCGCATCGTCGTCGATACCAGCGTCCTTCAGTTCAACGTTTTGAATCGCCGAGCAGGTCGGGCATTGGATTGGTGCTGTGTGCCCCACGGGAAAGCCTGTCGTGCAACGGAAGGTTTTTACGACACCGCCCTAAACGAAGCGAGCGATGCCTGAACTACGAAAGATTGTACAAATGCCAGCCCGCGTTGCCAAAGCGGGAAGGTGTGCCGAAGGCCTAGCGTAAAAACCATGTTGTTGGACAGTCCCAAGCTATGGTTTTAGGTCAGCGTATATGCGACGCAAATCGGTTGCGAACTTACGAGCGCCCGGGATGCGGCGCTTCTTTAGAAATTCGGTGAAGTCTTTGGCAGTGTGATTCGTTAGAAAATGCCAATAGATTGCATACGTAATCCCGAATCCCACTCCGAGCCCGTGTTCCGTAACCGTTTCATCCACGTCGTCGGGATCCGGTTCTTCTCCTGCGGGATACTCTTGGACTTCTTCCGTTGCTTCTTCGTCACGAAGAAACCGAACACCGAAGTCGATCAAAGAACTCTGGTCACTGCGGAGAATCGACGATATCTGATCAATCGTGAGGCCAGAAAGTGAGATTTCGGCCTGCGTGTAGTTAGCTGTAGTGTTGAGATGGTCACGACAGATAGCCATTTGAATGCCTGCCGCGATTGCAGTTTCAACGTCGGCCAATGCTTCACTTTCCAACAAGGTGATAACGTCGTGATACTCGGTGGCCACAATAGGTCTCTGTCCGACAACGGAAGGTTTTTACGACACCGCCCTGAACGAAGCGAGCAATGCCTGAACTACGAAAATTGTACCAACGCCAGCGAGCGTTGCCAAACATCGTAGGTGTGCCGAAGGCCCCAGCGTAAAAACCATGTTGTCGGTCTAGAGGTTGCCATCCTGCCAAGTGGTGACCCAATCAGCGAACCCCGGAAAACGATCGGCGGCATGTTGAGCGATGGCATCACCAGTTGAGGGACAATCAAGGCCGAGTTTGTCCGCAATCCATTTACGGAACGGTGCAGTTGCATCGCGGCCCGTTGGAGTTGTTGAAAGGTCATCCCACTCCAGCTCGTCGTAGCCACATCCGAGAAGTTGGCAAAATTGGGTTGGAGATTCGGCGAGTACCTTGAAGTCGCCCTCCGAACCGAGCAGCACAACCGGCGCGTCGTCTGGATTTGGGCTGTGGGTCAACCACAGTGCGTAGGTCGACCCTGTTGAACCGTTGCCAAAGACTGCGATCTGCCGTTGCATGCCTGTGTCGCTCGGGAACCACGAAGCGGCATCGTCGCCACGCGTGTTGACCTCGAAGCACCCAGAGATTGGATAACCGTTGGCATCAAGGAAATCGCAAATACACCGAATCGCGTTGGGTAACCGAACACCGTCGGGAAAGCAGGATTGGACAGAGTCTGAAATCATCATCTGACCGACAACGGAAGGTTTTTACGACACCGCCCTGAACGAAGCGAACGATGCCCGAACTGCGAGAAATTGTACCAAAGCCAACGCCCGTTGCCAAAGAGCGAAGGTGTGCCGAAGGCCTAGCGTAAAAACCATGTTGGCCGACACTACGCTACGGTTGAGTTTCCATCGGGAAACGCGACAGGATATCTCGCAATTCACCTAGCGAATCGTAAACCTGCTGCTGAAGTTCGGGCCACGGTCGTCCCGCATCGTCAGTGAGCGGCACGGCATTGGAGCGGATATGGTCAATTGTAGTGCGAAGAGAATCCGCGATTCGCAGGGACAGTTCCGGCGACTCTTCGAGGTGGCGTTCCAACGAGATGCCGCCGTTGTAGCCGCTAATGGTGAGTTGCTCGACAACATCGGGCCGGTCGGGATGCGCGTCGGCGACGCGATTGACCAACCAGCGATATACCGCGTTGCGGATGATCCAAGTGTCGTCGGAAGTCGGCGCAATCGAGATTGTCACGGACATCGGGTAACTCTGGGTCGGCCAACGGAAGGTTTTTACGACACCGCCCTGAACGAAGCGAGCGATGTCTGAACTACAAGAGATTGTACCAAGACCAGCCCGCGTTGACAAAGTTGGAAGGTGTGCCGAAGGCCTAGCGTAAAAACCATGTTGTACGCCGCTGAACTACGAGGGGACAACAGCATCAAAGTGCACGCGCAAGACGTCTCCGTGGCGACGCATCGTAAAGCGTGCCATCATGGGGCGAAATTCGGAACCGGCAAATGGCATCTCGAATTCGCAGGAGAAGCCGGTATCGGAAATGGCGACAAAATGTACGGTCCAGTTGTTGAATTCGGCGGGTGGGCAGTATTGGAATCCATCAGGCTGCGGGAAAGATTGTCCAATAGGCACTCCGGAGTCGTTTTCGTCGATGAGTTTTTGCAGCTCATCGAGATCGTAGTAGGAGAGGCATTCCAAAATGTCGTGGGCGAACTGAACGGATACCGCGTAGGGACTCGCCTCAGAAATGTCGAGCATTAGAGATCACCTGCGGCGTACAACGGAAGGTTTTTACGACACCGCCCTGAACGAAGCGAGCGATGCATGAACTACGAGAGATTGTACCAAAGCCAGCGAGCGTTGCCAAAGAGCGAAGGTGTGCCGCAGGCCTAGCGTAAAAACCATGTTATGTGACCGGAACCCTACATTTTGTCGTGACAAAGGCGTGCGATCATGGCGGCGGCATCAGCGAATGGGCAGTCAACCCGTTGTGGTTTGGAATCGTGGCCATTGGTCGCGACACGAATGGTGACGGCATCAGCGCCATTGGCATCGACAGTGATGAACCGACCGTCAAACCAGTCTGGATAGCAGGAATAGGGTGAAATCCGCAAAGTCGTCATCGACGGAATCGCGAACAACCCGCGCACCTCGGGAAGCTTAGAAACGGTTGCAACCAGCTGGGTCATCGCCCGCATGGAATCAGAGTTGAGGTTGCCGAAATGATCGACTGCAGATTGCCAAGTGGTGTCCCAAGCGATTGGCGGCGTTGAGTCATCCATGGCAGTGCGCTAGGTCACATAACGGAAGGTTTTTACGACACCGCTTCTCTCCGAAGTCAAAAAGCGTCGCAACACTAAATAGTTTACCAAAAAGAAATCACGTTGCCAAAGAGGCGGTGTCCGCGGCGCGGCAAACCAAAACGCGTCACCGAAGCGAGTGATTTAGGCAAACCAAACGACGCTCCAACAACGAAGCCGCGGCCTTGCGTAAAAACCATGTTGTGCGACGGATTGGGCTAGAAACGTTCTACCAACATGCTGCCGTGGACGAAAACAAAGAAAGCGATAATCAGGCAGCTGATCGTGATGCGAATTGGGGTCGCGGCAAATGCACGAGTGCCCCCGCGAAGGAACAGAAACACGAGTGGAGTGGCCATCAATGTAAGAAAAAGCAGCGCAAGCCCGATGTAAATGAATGGATTCTGGGCGCGCGAGACAGAGAACAATATATCGCCACCGACAGGCGATATACCGAAGATCACAGACAACCAGATCGCCCACGTTGCGAGGGCCTTGCTTGGAGGCGGGGCATCGGAAGGGCTCCCGTCTGTCGGGGATTGGTATGGGTTGTCATCCAAAACGCTGAGTCGCACAACGGAAGGTTTTTACGACACCGCCCTAAACGAAGCGAACGATGCCTGAACTACGGAAATTGTACCAAAGCCAGCGACCGTTGCCAAAGGACGAAGGTGTGCCGTAGGCCTAGCGTAAAAACCATGTTAGGCGACGTTGGACTACGGATAAGTGTCAACGAAGTCAGAGATTGCCTGCGAAACGGCAGCCATCTTTGCATCACATTCGGGATCAGATGTTAGCGGGATTGTCTGGATGATTGCATCCATTGCGGATTGCATCGCGGCGCATTCAGCATCGGCCTCATCGTGTGTCGAGAAGAAGCGAGTGTGGACGAACCAGCCGTAGATGCCGCAGGTAATCGCAAACGGCGCGATCACGCCGTCACGCTCGATCGTGATGCGAGCGCCGAGTTCGTGCTCGAAGTCAGCAACGACGATGCCCTCGGAGACAACCGTGCCGATCGACGAACCAGAGTCAAAAGGCGTCCACGTCATGTTTGATTGAGTCGCCTAACATGTTTATAGGCGACACCCTGTCGCAATAAACGCGGGGGTGTCGGGAAAGGGGTGAATTTTGGCTTCTTTGGGGGGGAGGTGCAATCCCGTGGTGTGGGTTTGTTCATCTTTCTTGGACTTTTTCGAGCGTATTTTCTTGATCGCTCGCTGGGAAGCGTTAGCTTCGATAGCCCGCTTGATCGATGAGTGGGGCGAAATCCGGGTTCGGGATCGTGGGTGTCCGATCTGATTGGTCCTGATCTGATGGGTCTCGAAGAGATGTCGCAAAAGTAGTTCGAAAAGTGCATGGGGGAGGGCCACGCCATGGATCCGAATGATTTGTTCTCCGAAGCCGCGAGGCTGACCCGAAACAAAATCGCCGCGGCTGTTCACGAACGCGGCCTCGTGCGGAGTCTCAAGAAGGACCCGCCAACTCCACCGACGCGGAGGGAGCGATCGGAAACGCAAAAGGTGTTTCCGAGGGCGAAGACGCTCAGGCGGGATGAAAATCGCGAACCGGGCTCGCGGGGCAGCGGCGACGGATCGCATACGCCTCATGGGGATTCGGGGCCTACGGGGAGAGAGGCAGGCGGGCGTGACTCAGTCGGGCGAGTTTCAGGAACTCGAGTTTCAGGAACTCGAGTTTCAGGAACTCGAGGAGCCGGTGAACGTGGGGGTGATCGGGTTGATCGAGCCGAGGAGGATGGCGTCACTGAGACTCGTGAGCGAGTGGCCGATCCGGTGCATCGTTACCGAGACGAGACCGCGTACCGGGCGGCGATCGGTCGCGAAGCACCACGCGACCAGATCATCGACACGCGTGATTTCCGCAGTGAGATGGCGGTCGTGGATTTGCGGAGCCAACGGCCGTCGTGTTCCGAGTTCATCGCCTTGGTGCGGCGGGAATTGTTGATCCGCAACTACAAGAAGAACACAATTAAGCCGTACCT
>NZ_JACHXU010000047.1 GCF_014192335.1 Aporhodopirellula rubra
CGAACAGCTCCTCCTGAAAGGTTGCTTCCAACAATCCGTCACGCGTCCATTCCACCACCAATACAAAACCGCCGCGCTAGCGGCTTACTTGAACAAAATGTTGCACCAAAGTCGCGTTGGTGCATGCAAATTGAAGCAACGTTCACTCACGCGACTTGGTGAACATCGACGTTATCCGAGCAAGCTATCGTAGCCGCCACTCAATTTGGTGCCTTTGCTTTGACACCACAACTAAATTCGTGAAAGAAACACTATGTCAAAATACGCTTTTCTAATTCTTTCCGTTGCCATGCTCGCAGTCGGAATGTCTGCGTTTGCGCCAGGTCAAAGCCAAAAACACGCGTCCGAGAGCGGCGGGCATTACGACATAAAGATGATGGGGCTCACCATTTGCATCGTAGACTATGAATCCAACAAAGCTCATCTTTATAAGGAATCGAAGGACGACAAATCGCTCGAGCTCTTCAAGAGCATCGACATCTCTAAGGCCGGCAGCAATAAGATCGAATACATCGAACCAACGAACGTCGCTTCGAATGAGTGACAACACTGAAGGCACGGACGCGGCTGCAGTCGTTCAAAACACTAATCTACGTGCAGGTGGAAAAGGGACATACCAGCCGTCCGGTACCGTTTGCGTTGATCGGCTCGCTGTTTTCGCTTAACGTAGGGCTGAAAACCACTTTCTCCGCCTGCTGGAATGCGTTAAATGGGACGCCCCAAACGTGCTGATGCCGCTGGGCATTGCTATCACATGCTCAACCGCGCGAACCTTCGTGCCACTATTTTTGAGAAGGATGCGGACTACGAAGCGTTTGAGAAAATACTTGATGAGGCTTTGGAGCGATTCAAGATAGAACTTTTCGCGTACTGCCTGATGCCAAATCACTATCACCTTTTGGTTCGCCCTGGCGAGGACGGTGAAATGGGTCGCTTCGGTCATTACGTCGGACTGACTCACACTCAGCGATACCACGCCCACTACAAGACGACCGGAATGGGGCATGTGTACCAGGGTAGGTTCAAATCTTTCCCCGTCCAAAGTGACGAGCACTTCCTCACCGTAGCACGGTACGTCGAGCGAAACGCTTACGCCGCGGAACTGTGCAACCGCCCCGAAGACTGGATATTTGGCAGTTTGCATCACTGGCAGCAGAAAACGAAAGCTTTCTCGCAGCGAATCTCTTCGTGGCCGATCCGTCGGACACCCAATTGGGTTCAACTCGTCGCGACGGATTTCAGTGAACCAGAGCGAGACCAGCTAGACTGGAGCGTCAAACGGGGAGCCCCCTTTGGGAATGAAACATGGGTGGAACACACAGCCAGAAGATTCCACTTGGAGTCAACCATGCGTCCCCGCGGACGCCCAAAGAAGAAATCAGCCAGAAAATGAACCTCCAATACCGCAAATCGGTACCGGACACAATACTGTTCGGCTCACCTTATGCACTGATGCGGTTTGGGCGGCTTTTGCGTGGGAGGTAGTGCGACGCCGCAAATGCGACGAAGGGTTTGGCAACGCGAACACGAGTCGACCGCGCAGCAGGGAACCGCCCAAGTGGCTTCACTTCGGTCGGTGCGCATTGCTCCTACAGAGCCTTCGGTTTCAACTTTTCGATATGAGCTTCCAGTTCCTCCAAGCTCGCCCAGCCGAGTAAATAAAAGCAGATCATCTCGTAGGTCCGTTTGTTCGGTTGACCCCCGGTGTAGATCAGGATCAGCAGGCAAGCGATGATGGCTAAGTACATTTGAATCTCGACGCCTGCCGGCTTGGTGCTCAGTAGATGCCGACAGACCAGAAGCTGTTTGATCATTCGGAAGAACAGTTCGATGAGCCAGCGAAGCCGGTAGGCTTCGGCAATCAGTTCCGCCGGAACGTCCATTAAGTTCGTGACCAATCGCAGTCGACCATCGCAGTGAGAGCCTTTGCTGCCAGTGCGGACATGCGGCGGGACTTCGATTTCGATGTAACGAACCGGATGATCGCTTGCGACCGTTTTGCGGTTGCTGGTGTGAGCTCCCAAAACGACTTCTCGGTCGATGCGGACACCGGCGTCGCGATCTGCTGCGGTTAGGTCTCGCTCACAAAGGATCTTCGGCGTGCTGTTGTCGCGGGCTCGGCAAATGTAGCTGCTTCGGGCGGCGTTGATTTGGTTGAACAATTCAAACTTGGCATACCCACGATCAATCACATAGCAGCGATCTGGTTGCAAGACGGAAGCCAGGACTGCCTTTTCGTCATCTTTCCCCTTGGGCTTGGCTGGCGTGGCATCGATTCGCTCGGGGATTCCGCGAAGGATCTCGAAATGAGTGTGCATGCGGTATCCATCAACCGACCTACCTTTGGTCGTTCCGCCTGCCTTATCAGGCAGCCAAGCCAAAGATGCCACACGCACGGCCGTCTTGAAGACGCTGCCATCGACGGCGGTGAGTTGATGTCCGATCACATCAAACTTCGATGGGTCGGCCGAGGGCACTTCGGTAGCAAGCTCCGCGGCGATCTTCTTGAGCGGCTCGGGGTCAAAGATGCTCACCGACTCGGAGAGCGATCCCAGCGAAGCTCGCCCGACGCCGAACTTCTTCTGGACATCTTTGAGTGTGCTGGCTTGCTGTAGTCCACGAAGAGATGTCAGGATCGGATTGAACATCCACATAAGAACTAGCACGCCGTACTGGTCCATGTGCAAATCACGATTGCAGGATTTGTCGCGTGCAGTACCGATCTCGTGCAGGGAATCCAACAGTGGCCGGATCTTCTTGAAGAACTTCAGGCCCTGCAGTTCCGCGGCGCGAATATCAGGCGAGTCTTCCGTGGACGCATCCCTATCGCTGCCGAGGCTCTCGGTCGTTGGGCTTCGTTGTTTAGGGGGTCGGTTCGGCACTGACTCATCCGCTGCGTGTCAAACTGGCGGAACATCCGCCAAATTTGAATGCTTGCGCAATCGCCGTGCCAAAAGTCGTTAAAATTCAAATCGCAACTTTCGTGCCGAACAGTATTGTACCGGACACCTTTGTTCGCCCCCGGACACCTTTGTTCGCCCCGAACCCGACAATCCGACACCGGACGTTGCAACGCAACGCATTCCAGGGGTCGCGAAACATGTGCGATCGTTCGCAGTTGCTGGCTTCGTGGCGTTGATTTGCTCCGGCCCGTTTATTGCGAGATACCCGATTCAGACCTTATTGGTCGTCGCCTTGCTTGGTTTCGCGAATGCATTTGTGGACCATTTACTCGGACGCTGATGCTCGTCCCTGCCGATTTTCCGCATTCGCCGCTTGCGCGAGATTTGTCTGCAGACAATCACGCCAACGCTTCCGCTGAAAACGGATAATCAAACGCTCCTTCGCGAGTCCCGGCAGCAAAAGCAACTCCAAGACTAGCGACCGAAAACATGCGTATCGCCTTTGTCGTTTGCGATTGGAGCATCGTTGCAATCGTGCTTGTAGGATTGCACGCCCTTGGGCGGCATACCCTTATCGTGGCTCCGATTGCGGTGCTGGTATTGACGAGCGGCGATTCTTTGGATGCGTCGCAGGTCCTTTGGTAGAGTTGACTGGGTGGATCACTCATTCGCTTGATCTCGGTGTCTTTCGCGGACGGAGCGAGTTCGGTTCTTGCTGATTGCGGGTGTGATGTGATTGCGAATGATCGATGGGTTGAAACGTTTTGAAATATCGTGATTTTGGGCTCGGTGGCGCGGAGATAAGGGGTGGTTTTGGTCGTGGTGGGCTGAGGGACTTAGGACGGGTTTGGGGGAGAGACTGACCGAGGGCCTCGGTCAGCTACGTGGTGATGCGTGTTGTGGAATTCGGTCGTGTTTCTGGCGGTGGAGGTACTGGGGGTGGTTTTGGTCGTGGTGGGCTGAGGGACTTAGGACGGGTTGGGGGAGAGACTGACCGAGGGCCTCGGTCAGCTACGGGGAGGCAGGTTTTTGTGTCGGCCCTTCAGGCCTTGGGGAGTTTTTTTGTGGGGGGGACAGGTGGCTTACGCCACCGGCAATGGTTGTGTCGGCCCGCTGGGCCTGGGGTGGCTGGTTTTGCGGGAGGTTGGGGTGGACGTTGGTTTGTTGTGTGGGGTGGTGGGAGTTTGTTGTAGCGGGCTGAGGCCCTCAGGCCGGGTTGGGGGGAGACTGACCGAAGGGCCTCGGTCAGCTACGGTGAAGCTGGTTTTGTATCGGCCCTTCAGGCCTTGGGGAGTTTTTTGTGGGGGTGACCGGTGGCTTACGCCACCGACAATGGTTGTGTCGGCCCTTTGGGCCTGGGGGGTGGCTGCTTTGGCGGGAGGTTGGGAGTGGGGTGTTGGTTTGTTGTGTGGGGTGGTGGGAGTTAGTTGTAGCGGGGTGAGGGACTTTGGACGGGTTGGAGGGGAGACTGACCGAAGGGCCTCGGTCAGCTACGGGGGTGATGTGTGTTGTGGAACAGGGGGGCGGTTTGGGATGTGGCTGACCGAGGGCTTCGATCAGCTACGGGGGCGGTTGGGGTTTGCGGCGGGTTGTTTGTTTTTGTTGGTGGGGAGCCGTTTATTTTGATTCGAGATTTGCTTGGATTGCGGTTGCGCTGCGACGGACTTGATTCGCGAGATCGGGATCGACGGCTTGGTAGAGCTTGATTAGTGATCGATAAGGCATTAGGTATCGTCCGTCGATTCGGATTGATTCTTTGAACGCGTTTTCGGCTTCGGGGAACCGCCGGAGCTTTCCGAACGCTAACCCCAAATTGTATTGGTAGATTTCAGAACGCGTCGCCGCGACAAGCTCGCGGCCGACGTGAACGGCGTCCGCGTAACGCTCGGCTGCGTAGTGAACATCGAAGAGAACGTCGAGAGCCTTCCTACGAGTCTCGTTGGGTCGTGATTCGCTTCGGAGGACCCTTTCAGCATACGGGCCCGCAACACGCCATCGCTGCACGGACGCCTGTTCCGAATTCTCCGATGGATTCACCGAGAGCCATTCGGCTTCCCATCTCGCCAGCGCCGCGATGTGGACCAACACATCCATATCTGATGGATTCTGCTTCGCGTATGCAATCAGATCTCGCAGAGGAGTTGAAGGAAGCGAACTGCTGGACGAGCTCTCGCCGGGTTCGCGAATGTCGATTTTGATGAGCTGCATCGCTCGGGCGAGAAGGTCGTTCCGCGTCTTGTGCTCGTCCGCAGACACCTCTTCGATAGGGCTTCGCATTCGTCGCAAGACCGTCGACATCGCGTCATTATTTACGGCGTCCTCATTGGCGGAGACAGAAGCGTTTTGATCAACGTCGACGCTGTCTTTGCCGCGTCGATGAATCCCGATCGTGTGATGGGTGGTTGCGGCGTGAGCGACCTCGCTAGCGATTGGTGGCATATGACAGGAAACGCAGCGATCGTTTTCCTGTTCGATCCGCTCCTGGAGAGGCAACCCGCACTCGGTGTGTTGATGACACTGAATGCAGTATTGGCGTTCGACTGCATCGATGTTTTCATTTGTCGGTTTGTGATGAGGGTCATGGCAGGAAATGCACTTCAGCGTTTCGGATTGCGTGTAGCACTTGCTTTGCCAGATCTGATCAAAGTGGCCAACAAACGTCTCTTTGGACACTTCTTCGTCGTCGCTCTTGTACGAGGTCATTGTCGAATCGAGCGGCTCGCCGGGGCAATAGTCCCAATCTGATTTGCCGGCTTGCTCGACGACAACGTCTCCCTGCAAGTGGCACTGAGCACAGATCGCGTCGGCAAGATCACGGCTGAGATTCCCGGGGTGAACAATCAGCGAACCGGTAATTTCGTCCGAAGCGTTTTCGTCAGAGGCATCGGCGGTTTGATAAAGTTGCGTGTGCTGTTCGCCGGGACCGTGGCATCGTTCGCAACTGATTGCCTCTTCATAAATTGTCACATGCTGTTCGTTGCCCGTCGGTGCCGACAGGCTACCGGCGTGACAGTAAAGACAGCGTGTTGAAATAACACGGGTCAATCCGGGGTGGTGCGTTTCGTCGTAGCCTGGGGCGATCTCGTAGCGTTGCGGTTTGACGTACCACGTCATCGGTGACTGCAAAAAGTATTCGCCATCTTCGAGTAGATACGCGTGGGCAAACGCACCGCTGCCCATGACGTATTTCACCGGCAACATTCCGGTCGGGAACAAAGCGTGCTCGGCATCCGTCGATCCGGTGGGAATCTCGAGCTCTTCACGGTGGTACAGTTGTCCCGCGTCTTCGAACGCGGTGTAAACGGTACGGCTTTTTGCGTGAGTGAAACCTTCTAAGGGAACACCTGCATCGGGTGACCATGCGACGAGCGAGCGACTGTGGTCGGTTTCTCGATACGAGTCAAACTGTGCCGGGTGACATTCAGCACACGTCGCCGTGCCAACGATTCCCTCTGGCAATTTGCCGGGTCTCGCGAGCGAACTGCTTTCTTCGGTTGATGCCGAATCGATCGCATCCGAGTCTGCTGTCGCGTCCGTAGCTGACAGAGCAGGAGTCAGTTGTTTGGGCGATGGAGACGCTTTACTGACCGCCTCCGCTCGCTTGCTCTTCGCACGAAGTAAGGCGAACGTTCCCGCAATCAACAACAGGCCAATCAACAGGAATCCAACAGATGTGCCGCGCATCGAAGTACCCCGACCGAGAATAGACAGGGCATTAGTTTACCCGATTTCGCGTTTCACAATCCACGTGCCGCTGACACCGTAAACCGCGACGGTTCGAAGTGTGTAGAGACGAGCGAACCGTCGAAACACAAAAGCCCTGCTCGAAAGCATTAGCGGCCGAACTGGAGCCTGAGGAGATTGGGCTCGGTTAGTTTGGGGCTTGCGTGATTAGCGATTGGGTAGACCGCCGACCGCTCGGGAATTGAAAGGACGGCGGCGGGCATGCATCTCCCGTTTCGATGCTCGGGAACCGGCCAACTCTCCTGTCGCGATTTGATCGCATCTGTGAGCATTCGTTCAAAAGCCTCGCCGGTTCGCTCGGATATCCCTCTCCGATTCAGTTCGGACAATGAAGGGCGGCCTATTCACACGAGCAACGCTGACTTCGCGATGCCAACGAACACAACAAGATACGCTTCGCCTAATCCCATCTCAAACAGATCTCTGATCGACGGCCAATGTGAGTGGTTACTGTGCATGTCACGCGTTCGGCACAGAATCATCGTAGACGCCACGCATCCATCGTGCAAAGTTCCGGATTCCCAAACACACCGTCACAGCCGACGCGACCTACACCGGTACGACGCCCGCGTCTTCGCGTTGGGCTACGGAACTGTCGACACCCTCGTTCTATATTTGGAACGGCGTTTGCATTAACCACGGTGGTATGAACACGAAACCCCTCGCTCCGTCGCCATCCGTCGTCCTAATTCGACGCACTCGTTCCTCCATCCGCGAGTGGAGGTCGATGAATGGGGCCGCAAACCGTGTGCGAGGCGTCTCGATCGTGCTGGCGTGCTCGCTGATGGCGTTTTGCATTGCGGTTGGATCGAGCGTGACGGCGTTTGCTCAGGACACGGGGGATCCATCGGCGATTCTCGATTCGGATGAAAAGCCAATCGAAACACCAGATAAAGTCGAGGTCGAACCGACGGCGATCGACGAAGACATCTCCACGCGTTTGCAAAGCATCTTTGAGGCGACGAATTGGTTTGAAGGAGTTGACGTGTCGACGGACGAAGGCGTCGTTTTCTTGAGCGGCGTCGCTGACTCGGCACCTCATCGTGAGTGGGCCGAACGTGTCGCACAGAAGACTTCAGATGTGGTCGCGGTCGTCAATCAAATCGAAGTCGCCAAACACTCCATCTGGGACATCACGCCCGCGGTCGGCCAACTGCAAACGCTCGGTGCCGATTTCGTTCAATTGATTCCGCTATTGGCGATCGGCACGTTGGTGATCGTGCTGGCTTACGCAGTCGCACGCATCTCCGCGATGTTGGCTCGACGGATCACCGCCCGCCGTGTGGACAGCCAACTGCTGCAACAGGTCATCGCGAGCACGGTCGCAGTCCTTGTGATGTTGATCGGCGTCTACATCGCACTTAAGGTGTCGGGACTCAGTCGCCTCGCGGTGACGGTGCTCGGCGGTACCGGATTGGTCGGCCTCGCACTCGGTTTCGCGTTTCGTGATATCGCGGAGAACTATCTGTCGAGCATTTTGATTAGCCTCAATCGTCCTTTTAGCGTCGGAGACCTGATCGAACTGGAGGGCTACAAGGGATTCGTCCGCCGCGTGACGACGCGAGGAACGTTGCTGCTGACCGTGGACGGCAATCATATTCAGATCCCCAACAACACGGTCTATAAAGCGATCGTGACAAACTATTCATCCTCACCACGCATCCGAAGAGAATTCATTGTCGGCATCGGCTACGACGATTCAGTCACGCAGGCACAGGACCAAATCTACGAAGTTTTGAAACGGCATGAGGCCGTGCTCGACGATCCCGCGCCGATGGTTCTCGTCGATTCGCTGGGGGCGGCGACCGTTAACTTGGTCACGCGTTTTTGGTTGGACTCGGGCAAGTTCGATGCAGCGAGCGTTTCGAGTGCATTGATGAGACAAGCGAAAACGGCTCTCGCCGAAGCGAACATCAGCATGCCGGACGAGTCGCGTGAGGTCGTGTTCCCGCAAGGTGTCCCCGTCGCGATGCTGGACGCGCCCCCTAAACAGCCATCCGAGGCAGCACCAACACAAAGCGAAAGCCGAACCCCCAATCACGAGCCGGATAAAGCGAATTCGTCGGCTGCCGAGGGTGGACTGGAGAACAAGGACGAAGAGATTCAAAGCCACGCGGCCGAAGGGGAACTCGAGCAAGGCGAAAACTTGATCGGGTGAGTCAACCGTGGGAGACGCAGAGAGCACTCTACTTCAACGCGTCGCCCAATTGCCGGTCTGGCGGGCTCGGGAACGGATGTCAGCGTCGGTCAGAACCTTGAGGACATCTCGATACCGACGTGAAATCAGTGCGAGGGTACGAGTGTCGGTGATCGCACGACGGCACTCACGGCGAAGAGCACAGGCGTGGCGTGCGAGCAGCCTGCGGTCGCGAGCAGACGTGACTTGAGCGGCGAGGTTGCCGATCACCTCCATCATCCTGAGTGACGCGTTTCGATCCGCCGCGACATAGGGGCGAAGCTGGTCGAAGACGAGCGATGCGAAGGCACGAAACGTGACGGGCTCTGCGATGACTCGCAACCGTTGATCATCGTCATAGCGATGGGCGGCGGGCAATTCACGACTGGCCAACGTTTCCAGGGCTGATTGCAACCAGTCCATGCAACTGATCGCAGTGAACGGATCGTTCACGCCAGGCGACAACGCTCGCATAGCAACCTCGACCAATTGGTTGACTTGAAAACGCAAATCCTGAGTCGCCGTTCGCTGGGTACCATATACGAACATCGCCGATAGCTCCGAAGATATCTTGTCGTCGATACGGTCGCGGGGCGATGCGAGCAGCAACACATCCGAAAGGGTAACAAAGTCACCGGGACTCGGCTGGACATGCAAAACGAGATCGTGGCGAGTGGCAACGTCGAGGAGACCGTCCCCGTCGATGTACTCCAGATACCCGGTTCCGTCGGATTGGACCTTCGCCGCGGACTCGTCAAACAACGGCGGCAACGTTGATTGCGAACCGTGTTCGACCTCGGTGTCTCGCGGGTCACCAACGCGTGCAGGAAACTGGCTGTCGATTTGAGCGTTCAAACGTCGCCCGACTCCCGCAATGATATTCGATACGTGAATGGTTTCGGGAATGTGGTGAATGAAAAAGATCAACACACCGACGCTGACGATGGCCATCAGCACGCCGACCATCACCGCTATGTGTGGAACGAACGCTCCCAGTAGCTCCACGTTCTCGCCGACGGTGCCGGTTTCGCCGGGTGGCGCGGTCTCCGCATTACGCACGGTCCGCAAGACCATTAGGCAATACAAGAAGGTCGAGATAAAGACGCCCAACGTGAACTGGTTCGCTTTATCGCCCATGAAATTATTGAGCAACCTCGGACCGACCTGTGATGTCGTGTGCGAGATCGACAGAATCGTCATCGAGAACGTCACACCGGCGACCGTGATCATGGACCCCGCGACGGTCGACAACACTGCCCGGGCTCCGTCGGGTTGGTTGCCGTAGAGCCACGACGTCCCGTCCATCCATGCCGCGCCGAGTCGGTAGTCGAGCGAGGTCGTCACGAACGAGAGAACGATCGCACTGATTGCCATCAACGAAGGAACAAACCAATAGCTGGTGCGTACCTTCGCCCACAGCGTGATCAGGAGAGCGTTCATAAAACGTCAAATCGATTCGAGAAACAGAACAGGTCGGCGTCAGTAGCCGAGCACACCAACACAACAAAATGTCAACGCAGCGAAACTCGCCAAGAGTCCAGGCGAGCGGCATTGTCCGTTGATTGCACGTGGACACTCCCGCGAGCCTTGAGCCGGTACACCTACGTTGTCGCAACGGCACCGCGCCGGATTTCTTTGACCACGCGGACCGCGCCGGATTGTGGCTGGATCCCGTTACCATACTGGATCGCGTAGACCTGCGTCGCTTCGGCCCCCAACAGGACGATCATGGCGGTGTAGTAAACCCACACCAGCAGCACGGCCAACGACGCCGCGGCAGCCCCGAGCTGTGCCCCTGGTTCGCTGTAGGAGAAATACCACTCCAACGCCCAACGGCCTAACAAAAACAAAACCGTGGTGATGAAAGCACCGACGAACACGTCTCGCCATCGCACTTCCGCGTCGGGCATGAATTTGAAGATGGCCGCGAAGACCACCATGACGACAATTCCCTGAACCGTGAAATTGATGGCTGACGCAAAAGTCTCCGACATTCCGATCAGGTGGCCCAACTCGCTGCCGATCGCAGCCAACACGGACGAGACGACGAGAGACACCAGCAACAGAAAGCCGAGGCCCAGAATCATTGCGAACGAAAGCAGCCGTTTGATAACGAAGTTCTTCCACGCTTTCGATTCCGGATCCGGTTGCACTTCCCAGACTTGATTCAATGCACCTTGCAGTGCTCCGACGACTCCGGTCGCCCCGACGAGGATGCCCGCGAAACTGACCAACGTCTTCCACCACTTGCCGCTGGACTGTTCATGGTTTTTGAGGATCGTTGCGATCTGTTCCGTCGCGGCTTCGTTGCCAATCATCTGTGCCGCTTGGCTGGTCAGCACCTTCTCCGCTCGCGATTCCGCTTGATCGTCGTCGTACATCACAGACATCCCAAACGTGAGAACCGTTAGCAGCAAATATAAAAGTGGTGGGAGCGCGAACGCGGTGTAATAGGCCAATGCTGCGGCGAGCGTGCTGCAATTATTTTTTGAAAACTCGCTGAAGGTTTTCTTAAGGAAGTTCATGAGTTTGATCGCAATGGGATGAGTCGGATCGGCCGTGTGTCGAGCGTGAAGCGGCGGCACGGAGATTTGAATGCAAATACCGCGCCGACTCTCGCGATCGCGTTCGAACCCGTGTTTTGCCAGGGCGTTAGCGACCTCGACCGTCGCCGATTCAAAATCTTTACACAGCCCCCCATTTCGGCTACTGTTCGGCTACAAGGGCGATGATCATGGTGGTTTCGTTCTTCGATCACGAACCCACGCCGTCTTTGCAAAGGCAGACTTCATGTCACGTTTCTCTTTTCCAGGCTGCGGTAGCGGCACTTCAGGCACCCGCTTGTCGCAATCGAACTTCGTCACGCGAATCGGCGCGGCGATCGTCTTTGGCGTTGCCTTGGCGGGCGGCGTTGGCACGCAGTGCGTTGCTCAAGACGATGCCGGAGTTTCTCAGGACGGCGGAGAAGAAGCAGCGTTTGAATTCTCGGCCGAGCAACTCGCGTTGATGGAACGCTACGCTGCGATCGAATGGCAGGAAGGACCTGCGACCGGCAAGATTGGCGATATCGCGGAAATCAAAATCCCCGAAGGCTACTCGTTCACGGGAGCCAAGGGCGCTCAAGATCTATTGGAACTGTACGGGAACCCGCGAAACCCGAACATGCTCGGTGCGTTGATCCCGGACGCGGAAGACGAAGATTGGACGCTCGTGTTTCAGTTCAGTGACATCGGTTACGTCGACGACTCGGATCGCGATAACCTCGACGCCGACGGCATCATGTCGGACTTCCAATCGGGCATCCCCGCGGGCAACGAACAGCGACGTGCGATGGGGATGGAAGAAATGACGTCGATGAGTTGGCAAGAGCGCCCGTTTTACAACTCAGAAACGAACAACCTGACTTGGGCCCTGAAATTGGATTTCCCCAGCGGCAGTTCGATCAACTACGACATCCGCATGCTCGGTCGTCGTGGCGTGATGGAAGCGACGTTGGTCGGCGATCCCGAAACCTACGCTTCCGTCGTTCCCGTCGTGAACCAATTGCTCGCCGATTACCAATTCACATCAGGCAACAAATACGCGGAGTGGAAACAAGGCGACAAGGTCGCGGCCTACGGGTTGGCCGGATTGGTCGGCGGCGGTGCGTTGGTAGCAGCGTCGAAAACGGGCCTGCTCGCCAAGCTAGGACTGCTGCTCGCAAAAGGGGGCAAAGCTATCATTCTCGGCGTGCTGGTATTCTTCGGCGCGATCGGATCGTTCCTGAAAAAGCTGTTCGGTGGCGGCGACAGTGAAACGGCCCGCTAGGTCGCACCCTCATGAGCAGCCTGTCCGACGTCGAATGGATTTTCGTCGTTTTGATCGTTTTGTATTTCCTGGAAAGCCTCGTGTGGGTTCGTCCGGGAGTGTCGGTATTTGCGTCCCGACGCGGATCGTTTCGAAACCGAAAGCCAGCAATGCGATTGACCGGGAACGATCGCGGGCAACTGATGCTCGGCGGATTGGCTCCCACGGACATGACGTTGCTATGTCACGAAATGCCGGTATCGATCACCGGCGAAGGCGTCGTGGCGTTCGTCCCAATGTCGCCGATCAACAACGAACGGCCACACCGCTCGGGCGACTCTTTTCGATGGCCGGAACTAGCTGACTGTCGGTCGAACGAGCGAGACGTGATCGCCGGCGGGCGTACGGTCTGCCACATGAACAACGCGGCGATCGCGAGACGTTTCGCAGAGCAACTCTCGTCGCTAGCACGGATGCCGGAAAACGAACGTGCTGAAAAGATCGAGCGTTTTCGCGAGGCGATGTATGACGTTCAAGAGATCCGCGATCGCGTAGAAGATCTGTCGAAGCAAACCCGATGGATCCGGCCGCTCGCGTCGATGCTGTTAATTTGGATCGGACCGATCGGGGCGCTGTTGTATTACGGCATCCTCCCGGTCTCTCGCGACGCACCGACAACGGTGGCCTATTTGGTAATGCTATTCTTGCTCTGGTGGGGCGTGGCCGCGTTCATCTTCAGTGCCCACCGGCGTCTGTTTCGTGAGGACCGAACGGGTCGATTCAAACTGGTCGCTTGCTCGTTGCTGTCTCCGGCGGTACCGCTGCGATCGATCGATTATCTGAGTCGCGAACTGTTGGCGACGGATCTCTATCACCCGCTCGCGGTATCGGCGGCAATCGATTCGAGCGAACAATTCCGATCCGTTGCCGAGCGGACGATGCGAGATATCGAACACCCGATCGCGCCCGAGATGCCGAACACAGAATCGGCAGCGCCCCCGGGAACGACAACCAACGAAGACATCAACGCGATCGTGATGGACAGCCGTGCGAGTGATTGGGATTTAATCACGAAGCTCTTGAGCGATTCGAAGATCCCGTTTGAAGAATTGTTGGCAGCACCGGCACCCGACGACGACGCGTCGATGGAGTATTGTCCGAGATGCCATCAACAGTTTGAGATCGAAAACGCCGCCTGCGACCAGTGTGGTGGACGCGAAACACTCCCGCTGCGAGTATAATCGTCGCCGCGGGTGGAGGCCTTGTTTGCCTTAGCGGCATGAACCGACTGTGTTGGTTCACGAAGCCTTCCCGCCTGCGTTACGGATTGCAGGCGACGGCCTGTAGTTAATCACTTTACGAAATGGAAATGACCGATGTCCGATACCGACCCGAGTGATGGGAAGCGTCCCAATAATTGTTGAAAGTTGAAAGATGGTCTCCCGGAGGGCAGAATCTGCCCTTCGCAATTTTCCAATTTTCGTCGGGTGCAACCG
>NZ_JACHXU010000048.1 GCF_014192335.1 Aporhodopirellula rubra
GAGACGAAGGTGGTTAGTCCGCTGGATCGGTTGGTTCGTGAGCGGGAAGAGGAAGCAGTTAGGCGGGCTTCGGCTTCGTGACGGCACCGTGTTTGTTTTCAACCGATAGGTGAGCTGGCAGGGTTGCACGTCATCTTTGTGTGATCCGGAGTGAATGCCCGGCGATGCTGGACACCGAATCGCCAAACAGTACTGTCAAACGATGCCGCCAACCAAACGCGGCCGGCCGGGGGCGAGGTTGCTAGGGCGATTTCTTTGTCCGAAGAGATAAGGTGCCGACGAAAAGGTGGCCGGTACCGCTGCGGCTTTTCGGTACCGCACACCTTTTTCTCACTGGGGTTGGTGAGTGAGTGGTTCTCTTGCTGGGGGTTAGTTGGGGTTTGATTCTTGGTCTTAATCTTTCTCTTAATCTTGATCTTAGGTTTTGGGGTGGTGTGTGGTTGGGGGTGAGGTGCTGGTTTATTTTGTGGGGTGGGCAGAAGTTAGGTTGCGCTGGGCTGAGCCTGCCGGGGGCTTGATGGGTGTGGGTGGCTGACCGAGGGCCTCGGTCAGCTACGGGGGTGGGTGGATTTTGTGTCGGCCCGTTGGGCCTTGGGGATTTTTCTGTTGGAAATATCCGGTGGCTGACGCCACCGGCATTGGTTGTGTCGGCCCGTTGGGCCTGGGGGTGGTTGTTTCTTGGTGGAGGTTGTGGGGACAAATTGGCGGAGCAATTTGGCGACTATGGGGTGGCTGGTTGGGCCTGGGGGTGGCTGGTATTGGGGGCGGTTGGTTGGGGTTTAGTTCTTGATCTTAATCTTGATCTTTGGTTTTGGGGTGGTATGTGGTTGGGGGTGAGGTGCTGGTTTATTTTGTGGGGTGGGCAGAGGTTAGGTTGCGCTGGGCTGAGCCTGCCGGGGGCTTGATGGGTGTGGGTGGCTGACCGAGGGCCTCGGTCAGCTACGGGGGTGGGGGGATTTTGTGTCGGCCCGTTGGGCCTGGGGTGGTTGTTTTTTGGGGGGACGTGGTTGGAGGCTGTGGGGATCAAATTGGCGGAGCAATTTGGCGACTATGGGGTGGTTGTTTTTTGGGGTGGTGGTTGGTGGTTGGTGGTTTTGTTTGGGCTTTGAATTGACGGGGCGGTTAGGCTGGTTTTCTTTGGTCTTCGACTAGGCGGAAATCGATTGGGGTGGTTGAGTGGAGGTGGAGGTCGCGTTGGGGGAAGGCGATGACGATGTTGTTTTCTCTAAAGAGTCGATCGATTGTTAATCGCACTTCGGTTTCGACCTTGCGCATTTGGGACACGGTTCGGGCGTTGATCCAAAAGTGCAACTGAAACGCGAGTGCGTTGTCACCAAAGTCATTGAACCATACAAACGGTTTGGGGCGATCGTTGACCTCGTCGCACTGCGCGGCGGCTAACTCGAGCAAGCGGATGACTTCTTCGAGTGGTGATCCGTAGGCGACGCCGATGGCGATTGACGTTCGCAGGCGATCGTCGCGGCGCGTGAGGTTGATCACGTTGTTCTCAAGGAACTTACTGTTCGGGATGATAATGTCGAGGTTTTCGCCCGTTCGTATTGTCGTACTGCGGGCTCCGATCGCTTTGACGTTGCCGTAGGTTTCGTCAACCATGATGAGATCGCCGGCACGAATCGGTCGCTCGGCGAGCAAGATCAATCCACTGATGAAATTGTTGAGGATGTTTTGGCTTCCGAAACCGACGCCGATCGCGATCGCACCGCCGAGGAAAGTGAAAACGGTTAACGGCACGTTGGCGTAACGCAAGGCGGCGAGTCCGAAAAGCGTCATCAGCGAGTAGAACGCGAGCGACTCGATTGCCGCCGCTCCTGCTTCGGCAACTCCAACGCGAGGCAAACGACTGCCCAGCAGGCTACTGATCAGCCGTGCGGCGAAGTAGCCAAACAGAAGGAACAGCAAACTACTGGCAATTTTTCCGACCGTGATCGACGTGTCATCGATATTGGTCAGTTCGTAGTTCCAGATGCGACTGAGTGACGCCCAGCCGTCGCCGATCCATTCGCGGATGCTGCGTGCCTGCACGCCTTCGATATCGAAACGCAATCGATTGAGGGTTCGCGTGGCGCTGTCGAGACTCAGCATTCCGCTGTTGTAGAACTCAACCTGTTTGGACAGCGATTGAAAACTCGAATCGAGCCACCTGCGAACGGCCGTGTCATCGGGGCCGAGAGCGTCGAGGCGGGCGGCGACGGAGCTTTGCGTTTCACGTGTCTCGAGTAGTTTAAGTAGTTTGATTTGTTTCTCGCGGGCGAGTTCCTGCAATTGCTCGTTCGTCTCGTCGAGCCATTCTCTCTCGTCCTCGCGTTTGGCGTTCCCGGACACGACGGAATATCGCCGTTGCCAGGACGTTCGGATCATCGGCAGTCGCTGCAAGCGTTGGTTGACGATCGTTTGCTCGACCTGCACCGTCCGCTCGATCACCGTCAACGCTTCGACACGCTCGACGAGGTCCTGCGGTGGGGCAACGGTGCCGTCGAGTTCCTGACGCGCGGTGAAACGACGTTGTTTCGCATATTCCAATTCGGAGGCGATCAACGCGAGGCGACGTTTGAGGTCTTTCTCTTTGACGTTAAGTTCGGCGATCTTGGCGTCGAGTGATTGTTTGGAAAAGATGACTTTTGGCCGAACGATGGCTAAGCGTTTCTCATCGATCTGGGTACCGAGACGGTAGACTTCCTGAGAGGCTTGCTCGATCGCGAGTTGCTGTCGACTGAGTACGAGCGATTCACTGGCGAGCTGTACTTCGAGGTCGAACGTCTTGGCATCCGGGGCAATGTCCGTGCCACCGGATTCGCGCCATTGTCGTCGTGATTTTTCCGCATCGTCGACGCGGCTCTTTGCTCGCTCGACTCCCGCGCGGGCTGCCGCAACCGTGGCGTCCAACGCCTCACTCTTTCCCTTCGCGGCGGACAACGCATCGTTGATCTCGTCGAGCAGCAAGATCGTGTACGGCGGACCTTCGTCAACGCCTTCGAGGTCGATCCGGTTTAACCGTGCCTCAAGCTCGAGCTTCTTTGACTGGAGATCTTGGAGCGTCGAGTTGGCGGTTTTCTGTTGCGCAATGACGACGTCGATTTGTTTGAGCAGATCGACGTTGGATTCATTCGTTTCAGATGGCGGCGATGGGGGAGGTGAATCGGATTCCTCGTCGGGTCGTGTTTCCGTCTTGGATTGCTCTTCCTGGAGCATCGCGATTCGAAGCTCCGCGGCAACGACATCGCTTTTGTCTTGCAGACGCTGCGTCGTTGGCGGTAACGACTCGGTGTTTGCGCCCGACGTGGAGGAGATGGTCAGGAAACCAATGATTCCAAAGACCGTGAGAGAGACGAGTGCTCGTATTGGTTTCATGTTGCCGTCCCTGGCATCAGATAAGAGGCCGATCAGATCGACCGAAAAAGACGTGGAAAGGATTCCGAGAACGAACATCCACGTCCGCGGGGCATATCACGTCATGCCTATTGACGACGGGAGTGGACCGATTGGGAAGAGGGTACGCGATCTCAACGCGTTGCGAGATAGCCTATTTAGGCAAGTTGGGTCAAGATCGGTTCGCGTCGACCGAGGTGTCGTGCGGAGTCGCAAGGTGACTCGAAACGGAAGGCGACGGGAATGAAAACGCCATGCGTGCGTCGCGGACTCGCGGCTCAACGGATCGCTCGCCCGGTTCCGCTCGCATAAGAAGCGGGTCATCGGAATGGCAGGGCGTTCGTGTGCCCCGTCGCTATGATAATTCGAAGTTGTTAACGCGATTTTGAGCGGCCGTCCTGTTTTTCTGCTTCCGCTCGCGATCGTTTCTGGAAGTACAGCTTGATCGGTACTTCGCCGAACGGGAGGTGATCGCGGAACCAGCCGAGGATGTAGCGTTGGTAATCGTGGCCGAACGCGTTCGGGTCGGTGCACATCAAAACGATCGTCGGCGGTTCGGTCGAAACCTGGGTCGCGTAGAAGATTTTGGGGCGTCGGTTTTGGTACATCGGCGGCGGATGCACGTCCATCGCGGCGCGCACGACACGGTTGAGTTCACCTGTCGAGACCCGCGACTGAGCCTGTTTGTGCAGCATCGCGGCGTGGTTGAGCAGCGTCTTGACGTTCTTGCCGGATTGGCCGGTGATGAATGCGATGGGAGCATACGAGAGCGTCGTGAATTGGTGACGCAGGTATTTGACCCATTGCTCGGTCGGAACCTGACCGGAGTACAGATCCCATTTGTTGACCACGAAGATGACCGGTTTGTGATGTTCCATCACGTAGCCGACGAGTTGCTTGTCGACTTTGCTGGTCTTTTGCGTGGCGTCGAAGAACATCAGCACGACGTCGGCACGTCGAACGCTGCGGGCGGCGCGGTGGGACGAGTACCATTCCAGGTCGGTCCGCACGCTTTTGCGTTTCCGCAGACCGGGCGTGTCGATCGCGGTGAAGGTTTGTCCGTCGACTTCGAAATTGACGTCGACACTGTCGCGGGTCGTCCCGGCGACTTCGCTGACGATCATCCGGTCGGATTCGGCAAGCGTGTTAACGAACGTGCTTTTGCCGACGTTTCGGCGTCCGACGATGGTAATTTTCATCGCCGATTCGGGGGCGATGGTTTCGTCGTCGGCGGGAAGGCGATCGACAATCGCTTGCATCAGGTCATCGCGTCCGCGGTTTTGCATCGTACTGACCGGGATCAGCATTCCACGTCCGAGCGATCGGAATTCCTCCGCGTGAATTTCTTGGTGATCTTGGTCGGCTTTGTTGACGACTAAAATCACGGGCCGTTCGACGCCGCGCAGTCGTTCGACGACCTCGGTGTCCAACGGCATCACGCCGGTTTGAATGTCGACGACCAGCAGGATCACGTCGGCGGTGTTGATCGCCATTTCGATTTGGCGTTTGACGTCGGAGGTCAGATCGTCGGCGTCGACGACGCCCATTCCGCCGGTGTCGACCAACTCGAAGTACCGATCGTCGGCCTCGATGAGGGTCGTCATGCGGTCACGAGTCACCCCCTCGTAGTTGTCCACGATCGCCAGTCGGCGTCGAGCCAACCAGTTAAAGAGACTGCTTTTGCCGACATTTGGTCGGCCGACGATGGCAACTTGAGGAACGGGCATGGGGGGCGGGGTTGAGGAGCGAGTGATTCGGAAAGAGCGAGGGATGCCCAGTCAGGGCAATCGGATTCTTGGATTGTGTTCTGCGTGAGCCGTCGGTGGTTGGCTGCGAGCGTATTCGTTTGGCAGCGGCTGTATTTGCTTGGCTGCGGCGGTTTGCGTTGGCTGCGGGAACTTACGAGGCGTTGCAATCGGGAGTAGCGAACAGAGGCGATCGGCCTCTTTATCACGGCCTTCCGGGGACGCAGGACGTGTGCCCTCGAACCAGTTGCGGCTCACTTACCATTTTGAAACACGGATCTGGCCGGATGGCGTGATCGGTTGAGTCGACACTTGGCAATGCGTCATGTTAGACTCTGTGTCGCAGTTTCAGAATGCCATGGCGGCGTGAACGTGACGAAAACTCGGTTTTGATCAGCAATTTGAGCCAATCCAGCCCCAACTCCACCGTTCCCCCCGCCAACGAGGGCGGATTCCGCTCCGCAGACGAGATTATCGAGGCCACGGGCGAGTTGCTCGGGCATCTCCAACGCAGCGGGATTCGGTTCGTGCCGCAACCCAGTGACGCGGGAGTCGCGGATTGGAACGAGGCGTTCTCGGTCGCGGAGGAAACTACGACCGCGGATTCTCCATCACACGCGGCCCCGACGAATGTGGCCCCGGCGAATGAGGCGGCAGCGAACACGGCGCCGATCGATGGATCGGTGGTGAATGCCGCCAACGTGGCCGTACCGGCAGTGCCGAACACTGCTGCGACAGTTGCCCCCGCGGCTCCGGCGCGTCCGTCCGTGGTCGCGGTGTCAGGCGGATCGAATCCCTACGCGGGTGAATCTCTGCCGATCGCTGACCGGGTCGCGGCGCTGGACTCGCTCGCACAAACCGTTGCGGGGTGCACCCAATGCAAAGCGTTGGCGAGTTGCCGGACGCAAACGGTGTTCGGCGAAGGAAGTCCGGCACCACGGTTTGTGTTCTTTGGCGAAGCCCCGGGTGCGGACGAAGATAAATCGGGGCGTCCGTTTGTTGGCAAAGCCGGCCAATTGCTGACCAAGATGATCGAGGCGATTCATCTGAAGCGGGAAGACGTTTACCTGATGAATACGGTCAAATGCCGCCCGCCGGGCAACCGAAACCCCGAACCGGGCGAAGTCGCGAATTGCCGCGGATTTTTCGAGACGCAACTGCAAACGCTGAGACCGGAATACATCATTTGCCTGGGTGCGGTCAGCTCTCAGGCGTTGCTGCAGACGAAACTATCGATCGGTCGTCTGCGTCAGAAATTCCATGAGTATCACGACAGCAAAGTGCTGGTGATCTATCACCCGGCGTACTTGCTGCGAAATCCGGACGCCAAGAAAGCCGCTTGGGCGGACCTGCAGATGCTGATGAAAGACGCTGGGCTTTAGGGCCCCGTTTGCACAATGAGCGACTGAGGTGCGGGCGCCGGACTCGCTTAGACTTCGTTGGCGTGCGTTGTTTGATGGATGTCTAGTTGCTCCCGAAAGCGGGCCAGCGACCAATGTTGTCGCGGTGCGACGACTGGTCTGTGACAACAAGGTTTTTTGGTAGTGGACGAGACAACGAGTCCGATTGATGCGACGGATGCAAAGGACTCGTTGCCTCGTCTACTACGGCCAACCCTAATACGGCCAACCCTAAAATTAAACTGTCACAGACCACTGGCCAGTTCCACGATTGACGCCGCCAATCGGACGAAATCCAGCACCGATCAATAACGCTTCACCACGACGTACACACTCGTGATCTCCCCGCGGGTCTCGGCGACGTCCGCTACCGGGGTGGGCTATGCGGGCTCGATTTTGCCGGGCAACTGGAACCTGGCGACGCTCAGTTTTCGCATCTGCGACAATTTGTCGTAAAAATGCGTTGCGGGTACTTTAAGGTACTATTGTTAACTTTATTGCGGATTCTGCGGGTTCGCGGTCGCCCCTTGTGCGTTGTCGATGAGGCGGGCTTCGATTGAATCCGGGTGCGACAATTTATCTCATTTGAGTAGGCGAACGATCTATGAAGCGGTTCGTGGTTTGGCTTTTCCTAAGCTTGCTGGCATTTTCAGTTTGTGCGGACGTCGATGCGGCGGGTCCGCGGTTGACCAAGCGACAACAGGCGATCAAGCGAGAGAACGAACGCAAGGCTCGTGAGGCGGCGCGGGCCGAGGCACGTGCCAAGAACAATCAGATCGCGAAGACGAACGAGCGGGAGACGCCGGTCGTGGAGATCGACATCGCTCCGGTCGATCCGAGTACGAAGTCACAGGTGCTCCGATCCGCGGCTCGGATTGACGAGATCATCGAAGCCGATTTGGCTCGGCGAGGCATCGAACCGAATCCGATGTCATCGCACGAGCAGTTCATGCGTCGCGCGTATCTCGACATCACGGGCCGTGTCCCGCGTGGACGCCGGGCGTGGACGTTTCTAGCATCCAAGATGCCCGAGAAGCGATCGTTGCTGATAGACCATCTTTTGAACCAGCCGGGCTACGCCAGCCATCTGTTTAATTATTGGGCGAGCATCCTGCGGCTCAACGATACCGGATCGAACCGTCTGTACCTGCGTCCCTACGGTGATTGGTTGAAGGAGTGTTTTCAGGACAACGTTGCGTTCGATCAGATGGTTTACGAAATGTTGACCGCCGAAGGCAAAACGTGGGAAAATCCCGCGGTCGGTTACAAGCTCCGTGATCGAGGCATGCCGCTGGACAACCTCAACAACACGGTTCGAAATTTCTTGGGGACACAGATTGGTTGCGCACAGTGTCACGATCACCCGTTTGACCGTTGGACGCAGCAAGAGTTTTATGAACTCGCGGCGTTTGAACGGGCACACCACCGAAAGCGGATAACGTCCCCGACAACAAACTCGTTAACTCCCTCCGAGAGAGCCTCGATCCGAGAGAAGGTCAGCGTCTGCGGCAATTCGTTGCCGCCAACCGGCACCAAGTTTTTGAAGTCCCCAACGCGAAGCTGAAGTATCCGTTCGACTATGTCTACAGCAACGCGGAACCGGGCGAAGTCGCGAAAGCGAAAGTGATTTTCGGCGAAACGCCCAAACTCGAACCGGGACAGTCGCGTCGGGAAGCGTTCGCGTTGTGGCTGACATCAAAAGACAATCCTCGGTTTGCACTGACGATCGCTAACCGCATGTGGAAACGTGCCATGGGCGTCGGCGTGATCGATCCGGTGGACGAGATCACCGACGACACCGAACCGTCGAATCCCGAGTTGATGGATTTCTTGGTCTCGGAGATGATTCGTCTGGATTTCAACTTGAAAGAATTCATGCGAATCATCTTTCATACACGGACGTATCAACGACAGGTGACCTACGCCGGATATGATCCCGCCGAGCCGTACTATTTCCCCGGCCCGGTACTGCGTCGGATGACGGCGGAGCAAGTCTGGGACTCGTTGTTGAAGCTGAGTATTAAGTCGCCTGAGGCGTTTCTACGGCCGGACGATTCGGAATACATCGCGGCCTTGGATCTGGATGGCGATGCGAGCAAGGACGAGATTTTGGCCGTGCTGAAGAAAGTGCCTGAGGCACAAACGGCGATGAACCAAGAGGAGCGAACGCAGCGATACCAAAACGTAACGCTTCGTCGCGCGTCCGAGTTGCAACAACCACTCCCGGCGGCACACTTCCTTCGTCAGTTCGGACAGAGCGATCGCGAGATCATTTCGGAGGGTTCGACCGAAGGCACGGTTCCGCAATTGCTCGCGTTGTTCAACGGCCCGATCACGCACATGATGTTGGAAGCTGGTTCGGTAATTTACACGGAAGTCGATCAGGCGGCGGGGATTACCAATCGTGTCCGCATCATCTTCCTCAGTATTCTCGGACGCATGCCGACGTCGGACGAGATGTCCGTTGCGAGCAGCGAAATTCGAGAGTCGAAAGCGGCCGGTTATGGCAACGTGATTTGGGCGTTGCTGAACACGCGCGAGTTCTTGTTTATCCAATAGTCGATCTGCGTTTGCCGATCCGACCACCTTTCATTCGCCGACACGCAGGTCTCAATCGACCATCCAGGGAACTCACCAATGCAATTTTCAAACAACGAAGATCTCTCTCGACGCGCGTTCGTCCAATCGATCGCGAAGTCGTGTCTCGGTGTGAGCCTGTTGGGCGGGCTCGAGAGCGTCGCGTCGGCGGCCTCGGCGAGTGGTTCGAGCAAGAGCAACAAGCGGATGATCTACTTGTTCATGCAGGGGGCGATGAGCCAACTGGATACGTTTGATCCGAAACCGGACAGCAAAATGCAGGGGCCAACTGGGGTGATCCAAACGAAGATTCCCGGTGTGCAATTCAGCGAACACCTCCCCAAACTCGCTGCCTCCGCCGACAAGCTCGCCGTGATTCGGTCCATGAACTCATCAACAGGCGCTCATGGACCGGGGCAATATTTGATGAGGACGAATTATCGCGAAATCGCATCGACGGTGCACCCGGGATGGGGATCGTGGATGCACAAGGTTCACGGACGCATGCACCAATCGTTGCCCGCGAGTGTGCAGGTCGGTGGCGGACAGGGGCCGGGCTACCTCGGTACCGCATACGCTCCCGTACCGGTCGGCGATCCCAACAAGGGACTCGAAAACACAAAGTCTCCGGACTACATGACCAACTCACTGTTTGACCGTCGGATGAAATTGGCGGGCACGTTTGATCGCTCGTTCCGCTCTCGTACATCGGGAAACCGTGAAGTGTCCGGATACGATGAACTCTACCGCGACGCGATCGGTCTTCTACGCAGTAAGGATCTCGCTGCGTTTGATGTGATGGCGGAATCCGAACAGGTTCGCGAGAAATACGGAAACTCGAAACTCGGCCGTGGATGTCTCCTCGCACGTCGCCTGATCGAACACGGTGTACGTTTCGTCGAAGTCGGCTACGGCAGTTGGGACCACCATAGTGACTTGGTTCAAAACATGACCGAGCGGGGCGCCGCGTTGGACCAAGCACTCAGTGCGTTGCTCGAAGATCTCGAGCAGCGAGGATTGCTCGAAGACACACTCGTGGTCGTGGGAACCGAATTTGGACGCAAACCCAAAATGAACGAACGTGCCGGTCGCGATCACCACCCGGCGGCCTACTCGTGCGTCTTGGCAGGAGGCGGCATCCAGGCCGGTCAGGTCTATGGCGAAACCGACGACGACGCTTTTTATGCAGACATGGATCCGGTCAGCGTCGAGGACTTCAACGCGACAATCGGTACCGTGTTGGACCTGCCGATCCGCAAGGAGTTCTATTCCCCGAGCGGCCGTCCGTTCACGATCGCCCACGACGGTGATCCGATCAAAGAGATTATCTAGGGCGTTACGCATATCGGATCGGCAGCCGCGAAAACAACGAACTTCCCGAGATTTGCCACCGCGTTCCCACATCGGTTTTCGGCAGCAGCCACATCAGCAACGGCAGTCCGATCAATTTCCGTTGGTTCAAACCGCTGCGCTAAACTTGTAAAGCGGCACGCGTGTTGCGGCGAAACATTCCGAATATGCGTGCGTGCGATCCCTAAACGCACGAGTGGCTTTTTTCCTCATTGGTCTGAGGTGAGGAGGTTCACCACGCGGGTAGCGGGAATGGGTAGAATCGGCGTTTCTCGACGCCGATTCGCCCGCTTTCGACTGGAGCGACGCATTGTTTTCCGACTTCCGCGCGATCGCCCTTACGATCGGTTTGACCCTCGCGGCTTTCGCTTATTGCCTGTGCCTGTTCTCGTTTGCGCTCTCTCATGAAGCCGCAATGACAGCCGCAGTGATTTGCCTTTGTGGCGTATGGTGGTGCACCGAAGCGGTTCCGATTCCGGTAACGTCGCTCGTCCCGTTTGTCGTGTTTCCATTTACCGGCGTTCTCGATCACACGCAATTGGCCGGCGCTTACGGGGACAAATTTGTACTGTTGTTTCTAGCGGGTTTCATGATTTCGCGAGCGGCGGAGAAATCGGCGACGCACCTGCGAGTCTCTCACGGGATGATGCGAATTCTCGGCACGAGTTCTCAGCGACGCATCGTGTTGGGGTTCATGCTCGCCCCGGCGTTCTGCAGCATGTGGATTTCCAATACCGCAACCGCGTTGATCATGTTGCCCGTCGCGATCGCGTTGTTGCAGGAACAGACCGACAAACGGCTAGTCGCGCCGCTATTGTTGGCGGTCGCATACGGATCGAGTATTGGTGGGATGGCGACGATTATCGGAACGCCGCCCAACGGTGTGTTCGTGTCGATCTATGAACTGCAAACGTCGCAAACGGTCGATTTCCTCTCGTGGCTGAAAATCGGCGTGCCGATCACGGTGGCCATGTTATTGGTGACGGGCTACTGGCTGACGAGAGGTCTTGGAGGCGCGGCGGAGTTGCAATTGCAGAGCATGGGACCTTGGACGTCCGCGCAGCGCCGCGTCCTCGCCATCATTGCGACCACCGCGGTGCTTTGGATCACCCGAACTGGTCCCGCCGGTGGTTGGTCGACGTGGCTCAATGTGCCGATGACTCACGACGCAACGGTGGGGCTTGGGGCCGTCGTGTTGATGTTCTTGATCCCCAGTGGTGAGGTCGATGAGAAGGGACGCTCGGAGACATTGCTCGACTGGGAGACGGCTCGCGATATCCCCTGGGGCATTTTGATCCTGTTCGGCGGGGGACTTGCGATCGCGCGAGCCGCGGAACTGTCAGGGCTGTCCGAGCGCATCGGGCTGCAACTGACACTTCTTAAGGACCTGCATCCGGCGCTGTTGATGGCGATCGTTTGTTTGACGGTGACGTTCCTGACCGAATTTACATCCAACACGGCCACGACCACGCTGCTCATGCCGATCTTGGGTGCCGCCTCGGCCGGGGCCGGATACGATGCGGCGGTCTTGATGATTCCCGCGGCGCTGTCGGCTAGCTGTGCGTTCATGCTACCTGTGGCCACGCCTCCTAACGCGATCATATTTGGATCCGAGCGAATCACGGTGCGGGAGATGGCACGAACCGGGTTCGCGTTGAACTTGATCGGCGTCGTCCTCATCACCACGATTTGCTACTTCGTCTTGGATCTCAAAACAGGGCTTCACTAAAGGAAACACGAACTCTTTCGGCCTGCCGAAGCGAATTGGACGCCATGGGCCTTGCCTGAATTGAGAAATGCGTAAACATGTCGTCGGCTCCTGAATGATCGATCCCTCCCAACACAGTCAACCGCTCATGTCGAATCGGATTTCGGAAGAAAAGACTGAGATGATCTATCGCCAATTTAAATTGGTGTTTTTCCTGTTCGTCATCGTGCCGATCGTCCTGTTGGTGCTGTTTATCGAGTTCCGGTTTCGCTCCTTTGAAGCCGGCATACCACCTCAGGAGCCTAGCGTCCGGGATGACGCACGGATGGAAATCGATGTCATGCCGTGGCACCCCGTCGAGGGCCAGCGACTGTATGTGCCTGCGTATTCGCATGTCTACCATCAAGAAGGTGAGCCCTATTTCCTGACGGTGACGTTGAACATCCGGAACACGGACGTTGAACATGAGATCGTCGTCACCTCGGTGCGTTATTTTGACACCGGCGGAAAAGAACTACGATCGATGTTGAAAAAGCCACTCAAACTCGCCCCCTTAGCGGCAACTGAATTTGTCATCGAACGTAACGACAAAACGGGCGGCAGCGGTGCGAGTTTCATCGTCGAGTGGAAGGCGGGTACGGAAGTTAACCAGCCGATCGTGGAAACGGTCATGATCGACACTCGAGGACAACAGGGCATCTCGTTCATTGCCTCCGGTGTCGTGCTCAGCGAGGGAAACGAGGAGTAGCAGCGGGAGTCCGTGTCGGCATGAATCACGTCGGCATGAATCAACCGATCGCGTGCATCGACTTCTGACTTCATTAAGGTCCGCTCACTTGGACGTGCTCGCGGATCGTCGAGTTCGCGAACATCAGTCGCATGCATAGCAACTGACGAAAAACGACCTCATCAATACCATGTTGATTGAGCCGCTTGTTGGGCCCCTGACGGTAACCGTTCACAGCCCGGTTCAATGAATCAGGCGGCAGCAGGGGCGCTTGGCTCAGATATTTTTGGCAGGAGAGATGGTGCGGCATCACCGGA
>NZ_JACHXU010000049.1 GCF_014192335.1 Aporhodopirellula rubra
CGGTTGCCGCCGACGAAAATTGGAAAGTTGCGGAGGGCAGATTCTGCCCTCCGGGAGACCATCTTTCAACTTTCAACAATTATTGGGACGCTTCCGTGCTTCGGTAGGCCAAAAAGTCGTTTCATTCATGCCAAGTGGTTCGAATATGCGTCTTTGCAGGAATTCGTCATACGTGATCTTACTGACGACCTCGACGATACGAGCAGCGATATTCATTCCTTGATTTCCGTATTGATATTTATCGCCCGGATGCCACTGTAAGGGGCCGGTGACAGAACTGATCGATCGAGCCTTGAGCGACGAAGTATCATTGCCAGTCACCAACTGAAGTTCAGATTGCCCTGAGAGGCCGCTTGTGTGGCTCAGTAAATGTCGAATCGTAACCGGTCGCACAGGTGGTCTGAGTAAAACGTGTTCGGCGTCGCGTTCCTCGACAACCATCCAATTGCGTAGTTGCGGAATGTATTTCGTTGCTGGATCGTCTAGGCTCAGTTTGCCCTCGTCAACGAGCATTAGAATCGAAGCGCCCGCAAACATTTTTGTCATGGACGCAATCCAAAACACATTCTCGTCTGAAATCGGAATTCTATCTTCAACATTCGCAAAGCCGATCTCGTTCTTGTATCTCAGTTTGCCATTTCGATCGGCGATAATTGCGACGACACCGGCCAATTGGTAGCTCTCAAGGTACGGCTGCATTGCTAGGGCAACGTCCTCGTTAGCGGTTGGATGAATCGTTTGACTTAACGCGGGTATCGGGCTAACGAATGCCATGCTCAGAAAGAGGAGCAGTAAGCCTATGTAGCTGTGGTGATTCAGAAATGGACGGTGCATTTGCATTGGATGTTGCGAATGTTTTGATGATGTAAATGTTTCCTTGATCAGCCGCATGTCGCAATGAATCAACTCGCTGAAAGCTGCAACGAGATCAGGTTCAGCTATTTCGGGGATGTCACGCGAAAGCAGCAAACGCCGATTCGCCGGCGACTTCTTTGGCTGTCAATAGCGACACACTGTATCATTCTTTGCTCTGCGGTTTTCTCGGTGGCCTTGGGCAGGAATAGTCTCCGCACTTCGCTTTAGGCTGATAATATCTAGTTGCGAATGAAATCTGCTAATGAATCCGCTGTTTATCACAGCTCATCTCAATTTGGTCCGTTTGGGTGGAGGTCCCTGCGCGCCAATGCGGCTATCACGCAACGTTAACTTCGGTGACGCGTCAGACGCTGAATTGCATTTGTCCGTTGGTCCGAATCCGCGATGCCATGTCATGTCTTCTGAGTTGAGCAATCCGGCGATTTCGCACTTTTCGTAGTCGCATTGCGCTGCCGTCCGCAGGCAATCGGTGTGCTTGATATGGCTTTCCTTCGGACGAAATGGGGATTCGTTAATATCGGACGGACCGGGATTTCGTCGGCGACGGCTAATCCGGTTTCCTCGATGACAGTTCGCTTTCGTGCGGAGTTACGATAAGAAAAAGCGACACCGGTCAAAAGGTTACGAAGGAAATTCAGGAAACTGGTTTCGCCGAGTGTTTTGGGAAACCTTTTGCGGCTGATCCTGATGCCACGATCTCGATCTGATTTCAAACGCGAGGGCCATTGCCGAGTTCATCTCGAACGGCATTGCCTTGTTCAAGCGTGAGTTGCTTGCGCGAGTCTCGAAGGTGACGAATGGCATGTTCCCGATAGATTTCGGTAGCATTATTGCCAAAGGCTGACAGCAGTCGGGCCACCGAGCTAACGCCCCTTTGAAAGAAAGAGTTTGCTTTCGAATGGGGAAGGCTCGTTCTGAACAATGATCCAGCACCGGTCTCCCTTCAATTCGGGTAAAATTTGCTCCTGTCCATCTGGCCAATAAATCGTCACTTGATCTGCGTGGTCGCTGTCCCCTAATCCGAACGACAAGATCGACTGATTCTTGCACATGTATCCGTCCCCCGACGTGACTGTTGCGGTAGTCTTTGCTCCCCCAAAGCTAATTTCGACAGTCGCGCCAATTGCATCTCGCTCTGCTGTTGTTCCCACCAACGCGAGTTGCAGGCAATGATACGGGCTCTTTGTTTGGTTCTCGAGTAGCGAAGCATGTTGCTTCAAGTCAGTCACAACTACGTCCATTTGGCCATCGTTGTTCCAATCACACTTGGCTAGTGCTCGTGAGAGATGGCGGCTGGTCCAGTATTCTGGATCACCCGCAACTTGCATTTGCTCAAATCTGCCATTTCGATTCGCGAAGATTTGGGTAGGCATTTCAAACAGCATTCCTTCGTCGGAGAAATCATCGATGTGGCCGTTTCCGACTATAAGATCAACATTCGAATCGTTGTCGTAATCGATGGCTTGCGCTCCAAACCCGAGCATTTCGAGTGAATCAACATCCAGACCCATCGGTAAAGCTTGATCAACGAATATGCCATCTTCTAATTGAGAGAAGTGATTGGACCATTGCCCCGCGAAATTCGTGATGTGTAAATCCTGACGTCCGTTGTTGTCAAAGTCGGCAACTGCTATCCCCATACATGCCAACGGCATACCCCCTGGGCCGTAGGCAAGACCGCTCGTCGTCGCGATGTCATTCCAGGAAACGTCATTCTTTTCTTCCGAGTATGCCCAGAATTGGTTTGCCATCATGTCGTTCGCGATGAATGCCTCATTGGGGGAGGCTTTATCGAAGTTCGCCAAGACAACACCCAGTCCAGTCGATCGTGACGCCGTTTTTCCCCCTAGAGCCGAACCCTCCATTGCGCCATCTCCCTTTGAAATGAATAAGCGGTCGTAGGCTGGGCGGAATTGAAGTGGCCCGGGGAGCTTAAGTGGTTTACCATTTGAACTGAATTCAATCGCATCATAGATGCTGGGGTCGTCCAGGTAGTTGACTTCAACAATGTCCGGGAGATTGTCATTGTTGATATCTCCCATTGCCAGTCCAGTCGTGTAGGTGGCAGTGGACCAAGTTTCACCACCAGGCTGGGAACAAAACGTTCCATCTCCCTGGTTTATTAGCAGCTCGTTTTGCTGGATATTGCCAATCACGAGATCGGGGAAACCATCTTGGTTCCAGTCTCCTACAGTCACTCCGAGAGAGTAGCGGCGATCGTCGCAATGAGCTGCGTCTGTAACGCTACTGAACCTCGTTCCGTTGTTGCGAAAAAGCTCGTTCGGAAGAGCACTCAGACCATAGGGTGGATCGCTGGCACCTTGACCGAAGTAGATGTCAACCAAACCGTCGAGGTTGTAGTCCAGGCACGCCACGCAGGCGCCATGTGATTGAAAGATCAGGAAGTCTTTTTCAACTGCTGAACTCGCGTTTTTGTATTGGAACACTAAATCAACATCTGGCGCAACGTTTACGAAGCCGGGTGATAGCGCATTCTGGTCAACTTGCTTAGCAGGCAGTTGTTTCGTTTCGCTAGTCTTTTCGGTGTTTCCAAGCCATGAATGATCTAGTGGGTAATCCGCTAACTCCAATCCGCAAAGCCTTGAATCCTGGAAGTTCGAATGCCCGAAATGGTTTGTTTGTAAGTATTTTTGAGCGAGCAATTCTTTCGCGTGGGAGGGAGCGTTGCTTCGATCCAGTAGCGAGCCATACCACCCGAGGCTTTCCAGTGGGCGACCAGCCTCTGCTAGTCGGTTGGCTAGCTTGGGAATAGCGACCCTGAAAGATTCGGGCGAAGAAAGAGCTTCCCGTGTTAGTTGCTCCATTATCTGGATGGACTTTGCTCGCTCAGCGAACTTTGAGCTTTCCGTGGCTTTTCCGAGAGCCCGAAGGGACTGGGCCATTCGAAAGTTTGCTGCCGAGTCACCGGGTTCCCGTAAGATAGCCTCAGAATACATTCGCACGGCTACTCGGTGCTTCTGCTTGTACAACGCCCATCCTCCAAGGGCCATCCAGTACGAAGGGTATCGCTGGCATCCCGGTGGCACCTGCTGCACCCAAGTCTCAAATTCATCAAATTGCTGCGATTCCAACAGCACTTGACCGTAGAATGCGACCACGCAAGGGTTATTCGCTTGGAATAGATTACTGCGTTGTAATACCTCGAGCGAGTCACGCATGTCGCCTTCGCTGAAAAGAGCGCGTGCCACACTCATTACCCCAGCTCGACTTACCGCGTCTGGGTCATCAAAGCGAGGTTTTTCTCTGAAATTGGCAAATGCACGACTTGGGAAAATGAGTCCTCGCAGTTCGCTCTCAGTCGCTACGCCACGACGGCATAGTTCTCTAACGTGCTCATTTGCATCGAAGCGAAAGCCGCGAGCGTTCAGGATTTCTGTCAATGAATGACGTGCTTCATTGAAGTCGGGATACTCTATTACAAGTGCTTCGAAACGGCTTGTTGACTCTAGCCATCGCTCCGATTTTGCGAGCAAAATTGCTGCACTTGCCCTGTAGATGCGGTCGTCTGCAGGCGATGCTACCGCCGCCGCATCAAGTAGCTCAACTGCCTCGTCAACCAGTGTTTTGGCGTACGCAATGTTTGCCGCAATCGCTAACGCTCGCGAGTCATTGGGCTTTCGCAACAGATATTGTTTGATTTCGTGGTGCGCTGTTTCGATATCATCCAGCTTTACCAGTCGAGCGATTGCGTCCAGTGCGTCCAACCCGTCGTTTGTGGGGCGCTGTCGCTTCCCTGGTTCTTTCAATACACCATCGACATTGTGTGCACCGCATCCAGCCGCCAGAATCACGATGGCAAATATCAATAACCAGTCACGCGGAAACACTAGCAATTACCTTAACGCGGGCTCCAAGGTCAACAAGCCGCGACCACTACGCTGCCAGCGGCCCCGGCTTCAGTTGAGCTTAATCAGCATTGAAAACCTCAATTGGACCGTCCGTCGCGTCCTTCAGACATTCTGGCCTTCACTTCTTCCATCCGTTGAGCCTCCTCTTGCTGCCGTTGGGCAAGCACCTCAGCCTCAGATTTCTCTGGTCCCTTAACAACTGAAGGCTGCGACTTAGAACAGCCAGTGAACGCGAACGTGAGAAGGAGAACTGCGCTCAAATTCGAAATCGAAATATTCATCAAAAACCTCAGGTAGTATAAAAATGGCAAGACCAAATCTTGACTTAACAAAGCACATCCAAAAGCGATGCCGATTACGCAGAAATGCTCGCGGGTTGCTCCGCAACAGCGCGAAGCAGCGGCAAGGGAAGCTAGCGAGCCTCCCTTGCCTTTCCGCCTCAAGTCGGCCTGTTACAACTCGGTTGAAATGACCTCTTTGCTGGCGCGTGTCCCTAGTGCTCCCCAAAGCCCGTATGGACTAATTGAACCGGGAGCCCTAACACCTCCTTCATGCCGCTTGACAGTCCCGATGGTGCTATCACCTGCGTCAATTGAATCAGTGATGAATTTCACGGCTCCATCGCCCATCACAACGTGCGCGCCCCCAGGGTGACGACTGCTTGCGGTGAGCGTTCCGACGGAGTCATCGCCGTGGCCAAAGCAGAGCTCGCGATTTGGTGAAAGGATGGTGGTAAAGCTGGTGTACAAAGCTCGCCCGTCGGACCATCGGTAGCCTCGCTTTCGCTCGTCTCCGGCAATATCCACGGTGCCTGCCCAAAAACCTGGCTTTCTTTCGTTGAACAACGAAGGATCTTCGCGGCATACTGACGGACGGTGCGTCACCTGGCCGGAGCGTCCACCGCCGCCATGAATCGCGGGGCTTGAGCGAACGTCCCTGTCCCCCAGGTCAGTAATGATCTCGCCGAGCATGACAGTATTGGCCAAGCCGTCAAGCACATCGCGAAAAGCCATCTTTTGGCGAGGAATGAACACGCCTCGGCCACTCGCCCGCACGTCCCTAGCCTGGTCAACACTTGTCTCAAAGCCCGCACCCTGTCGGTACAAGCCGTGATCTAGCCAGTCCAATCCTTCGCCTATGCAGGCCGCGTAGTTGGTGCGTCCTTGGGCCGGGAGGCCGGTCCCAGGATCGCTCGGGCAACGCAACGCAGGCAACTCAGTAACCCAAGGCAAGTAGGCCGTCTCGTCAGGGCGTGGGCCCATCGGAGCGTATGCCGGGGTGATCAAGTTGTTGTCGACATCGACACCCAATGGAGCACTAACCTGCTCCCAAACTGATTGCTGCTCGAAAAACGGCAGCAACCCGACTAGATAACTAAGCTGAAAATCATTCAGCTTTTGGTTATTCGCCAAGTCAAATGTGCTTGAGTCATCCTCGCGATAGGTGCCTCCCAGCTGCATGGGGAGCTGGTCATACGCACTGTGGTAGTTATGAACTGCTAGGCCTAGTTGCTTCATGTTGTTACTGCAACTCATGCGGCGAGCCGCCTCTCGTGCAGCCTGGACAGCAGGCAGCAATAGCCCTACCAAAACTCCAATAATCGCAATCACAACAAGGAGTTCAACCAGCGTGAACCCTCTTCTTAAACGCTTTTCCACTTTCAACATCTCCAGAAAACAATAAACAAAAATTCCCAAAGGAACTTAGCTTGAGATCGGGGGCTCCGGTCTGCCTCTAATCACAGCGAATTGCGATGATGACGCTAGGTTCTGTGGGGGAACCGAGTGAAGTTGCTTGGTTCGTTCTGCTAATAGCTCGCGGTTCGTTGAGGTTACGTGTAAAAGCTGGAGGAAATTTGTGGCGGGTTGCTGCTGGCGATGCGGATTGCATGGCTGTGAGGCATCACTCGGAACCTGAGGTTGTGTGCGCTCTCCGTCCTGTGATGGCCCTTTTGCCGTGGAGCGAGACGTTCAATCGAGTTCACCTTTAACTCGATTCGTGCATGTTTTCGTTGGGGACAAGTCGTGTTGGGCAATGCGAGCATTTGTCTTCCAGTGAGGTCTCGCGTCGAAAGGTCGCAGATGCACTTCATCGTGCGGTTTGCGACTTCTGTTCGTTGCGTTCTCTAACGCCTGGTTGAAAAGTGTAGAACCGATAGCTGCTTTGATCGAAATAGGAAACAGCAGGTTGTTATCTCACTGAGGTTTTTTGGGCGTAAGCTGAAGGCCTCGCGTCAGGGATATGACTCGGGAATTGCTTGACCACGACCCTCAGTATCGGTTGTTTTTTCGGGTGGATTCTCGCCAGACTTCCCAACGGTGTCTTCGTCTTATTGTGTTATCGTTGAGCGATGCTGCACAGGCGTCCAACCGAGTCGGGCAGGTGCCGAGTTTTGGTGTTCAGGTTCGGTTCTTGGGTCAGGCGTTTGCTGCTCAGTTGCACTTGCCGAGCGGGAAGCGAGGATCGCGATTCAGTACGTAGGGACTCGACAATCTTCTTCCGTAACCTGAGTGCGAACGGGGCTATATGCCTTGCATCGGTGAGTCCGTTTACATGGATGTTCTTGTAGCAGATTAATCACGAGCGTAATCGATTGTGCTTCTTCTTCGCTGATCCTTTGCGGCAGCGGGATTTGCTTGGAGTTTCGAATGATCTCTCTGTTTTCTGAATGACTTGATCGCAATTTCTATGGCCCGAGACGCGAGTTCTCAGGGCTCGGTTCATTGCGGTTGAGAAACGTTAGTTAGTCAAGCATCCGCGTTGGTTTGGATCTCGCCGGCAGTCACTGTTGATGCGACGCCTTGTTGTTGCACACCCCATTGTTAATCCTCTTGAGAGAAGCGTTACACTTCTATGTTCACCCCAAAAAGATCTGATCGACGTGTTTTTCTAAAGGCGGCGGTCGCGAGTGCTGCGGCTAGCGTGCCTTACCACTTTTCGAACGAACGATCGCTTTCTCACGAGATCAAGTCGAAGAATGACCGCATGAATGTGGGCGTGATAGGGTCAGGCGGAATCGCTCGGGAGAACATGGATGCGTCGAAGCAGTGGCTTGACATCGTAGCGATAGCCGATGTCGACAAGAGTCGCCGCGAAGAATTCAATGGCAGGTTCGCGGGTGGGAAAGCCGCTTTGACCGAAGATTATCGAGAGGTAATCTCGCGTGAAGATATTGACGTGATTCATGTTGCCACGCCTGATCATTGGCACACCAAACCGCTTGTCGAAGCGATGTTAGCGGGAAAGGATGTCTACTGCGAAAAACCGCTGACGTTGACGATTGATGAGGGAAAACTCATTCGAAAGGTGCAGAGGGAAACAGGGGCAGTTGTTCAGGTAGGGACGATGCAAAGGAGTCAGTTTGACACGTTTGTCAAGGCGCTCGCGATCGTCAGCGAAGGGAGGCTTGGTCGTATCAAGCAAGTTCAAGCCGCAATCGGTTCGGCGCCTGCAAGTCCTGCCATTCCGGTCAGGCAAGTTCCTGATGGATTGAACTGGGATCGTTGGCTAGGGCCAGCCCCCAAGGTTGCCTATCGTCATTCGGAGGGCAGTAATAACGGCTTGTCGAACTGTCACTATGAATTTCGCTGGTGGTACGAATACAGTGGTGGCAAATTGACGGACTGGGGGGCCCATCATGTAGATATTTGCAACTGGGCGCTTAAGCTGAACGGGCAATCCGAAGGGCCGAATTTGATCGGCGGAACGGCTAGTCATCCCGTCGAGTTCAAAGAGGGCTTTCCCGTCGAAACGGATCGCTACAACACGGCAACCAACTTTCATTTCACCGTATCCTACCCGTCCGGTGCGGAGATGATTATCCGCAATGATACCGACAACGGTGTGCTAATTACGGGCGACAAAGGACGCATCTTTGTTAATCGCTCAAAACTTGTTGGCAAACCTGTTGAAGACCTTCAGCACAACCCATTGCCTGAAGACGCGCTCGCGAAGGTCTACCGTGGCCTACCAATGGAAAGGGCTGGTAGTCGAACGGCTCACTGGGGCAACTTCCTCCATTGCGTTCGCCAGAGAGAGACTCCGATCTCGGATGTCGAATCACACATGGAGATGCTTAATGTGTGTCACCTAGCAGGTATCTCGGCTCGGTTTGGTCGGGCATTGAAGTGGGACAATATCAACGAGCAGATCGTTGGCGACGAACAAGCAAATCACTTTCTCGCGCGACCCTATCGCGAAGGTTATGAGATCGAGATGTAGTGCGTTCTCAAGTAGTACCAGTGGTGCCACCCACCCACGCAGTCGTGCTGTAGGCACCTAATGCGGCGGTGCCATCCACTCACTTTAAACTGGCGCTCAGAGGCGTCGCTCAGCCAGTCTGAAGATGCCCTGCCTGAGCAATGTGAGCGAACGCTCCGCGGTTGGACGAGAAAAACGTACTGACCGCGGAGGTTCGGCCACAATCTTGCGGCCACGGCAACGATATCGTGTTGTAAGCAACGAATGCGAGCCTATCGCGTTCTCAAGCCCTCGCCTGGCACCCGTGATTCCGCGACTTTCCTGTTTGCGGCGAGGGATG
>NZ_JACHXU010000050.1 GCF_014192335.1 Aporhodopirellula rubra
TTTCGGCCTTATCGCTCAGCCCACGAAGCGATCCATCTCGTTCAGCAGCATATCCGATCCGGCTACCGCTGGTGTGTCGATATGGATCTTGCGAAATTCTTCGATACCGTTCAGCACGATGTGCTGATGAATCGTGTTGCTCGCAAGATTCGCGACAAGCGATTGTTGCGTCTGATCGGGAACTACCTACGGGCTGGGGTGATGGTCGATACCGACTTGCACCCATCGAACGAAGGCACCATGCAAGGCGGTCCGCTCTCGCCATTACTTGCGAATATTCTGTTAGATGACTTCGACAAGGAAATGGAACACCGAGGCCACCGCTTTGTTCGATATGCAGACGACTTCTTGGTATTCTCCAAAACTGAGCAGTCAGCAACACGAGTCTTTCGTTCAGTGGAACGTTATCTCACTGGAAAGCTCAAGCTCGTGGTCAACCACGACAAGAGCAGCGTTTGCCGCACGGAGGATGCCGAGTATCTCGGCTATTGCTTTCGCGGATTCGGCGGACGATTCGAAGTGAGTGCGAAGAACCTTCGCAAGTTCAAGGACCGCGTGAAGGAGATAACACGCCGCACCGGAGGCCGGTCGATGTCCTCACGCTTCGTAGAACTACGACGGTACTTTCAGGGATGGCTTGGCTACTTTCATTACGGGCTACGCAAGACGCAGTTGAAGTATCTCGATAAATGGGTTCGTCGGCGCATCCGCGCTTGTTACTGGAAACAGTGGTACCGAGTCCGCACGCGAGTGCGAATGCTGTTGAAGCTAGGAGTGCGTCCGGAAGAAGCCATCTCGCACGGATGCAGTGGAAGAGGAGTGTGGGTGATGTCCTCGAGCGCGGCAATGCACGCTGCCATCTCGATCGACTACCTCAACCAACAGGGACTAGCGAGCCTTGAGAAGATCTGGAGCAAGTTTGCTTCCAAGAAGCGAACCGCCGGATGCGGATCCGCATGTCCGGTGGTGTGAGAGGGGTCCCGGGCAACCGGGCCCCTATCTCGATCTTTGTTCTGCTGCCTTGCTTCAATCTGTTAGCGATAAACGCCAAGCACTGATTGTATCGGAATCGCGTTCGATCATTACCAATCCCTCATCGCAAGATCGAAAGCCGATCGCGTCAGCAAACCGTCTGCATTCATCGTCCGATTCTTGGAATTCGGACCAGTCTTGCCATAGTTTCGCCATAATTCCTTGTTCGGAATGTGCAATGAGAATCCACTTCGGGTCGTCGTGGAAGAGCCAAACGTATTCTGTGTTCCCGGCGCGTGTCCAGCGGACGAACGAGTCTGCATTTGAATCCCAGAGCGGCACGATGTCAGTGGCGTCGGTCGGAACGAAATAGTCCCAGTTGGTAGTGCCGATGTGGATACTGAGATCGGGATGATAGCTCTCAGGGTCGCCCAGGATTCGCGCAAACGACGGAGTGACCCCGCGCGCAATGAGTTCGTCGATCGGTAGTGAGTGAAGTCTCATCTATTAGGCAGAACGTTGGACATCACGGGGCACGGAGAGTTGACTATCCATTGCGAAGAACGCCGCAAGCCGTGCTCCCGTGCATGTCATTGTTCCCCGCATTCTACAGTTTGCCCCAGCTCACGGCCATCGTGCGGCCGAGATGGTCATGAATCAGATCAGGAATCGAAGTGGTCCACAGCGGAGACGAAAACGGAACCCAATTCCAGAATTCAATCCCCAAGTACGCGATGCCGATATCTGGTTCCGTTCGCCAAGCGTTTGATGGGGATGAATGGTTACATTGCGGACATGAGATTATGTCGATCCTGTCGTCGTTCACAAATGTAGCAACACTGTCGTAGAGTTGGTCAATTACTCCGTCGCCATCAGGAAAACGGTGGCGGCATTGCGGGCAACCAGCAAATTGAAGTTGTGGAAACGCGAAAAAGTTAACGTATCGCTCTGCGTGGACCTTCACACCGTTGATCGCGTTTGGCTCCCAAAACGGAACACATGATTCGTGGTTCGCGAAGATCTCGCGTATGCGTGGACCCGGCGGATAGCCCAAGCCATTGAGAACGCATTGCTCATTGGGCGTCGCCAATAAGAACCGCTCCGAAACCAACAGTTCGACGATCGCGTTGCCGATTGATTCTGCATCGGTGGGAGAAACGTCGTGGTCGATCAGCGAGTTGTAGCTGGAACTCAAGTTAACGAATCATCTCTGTCGGGGAACGACCGCCGTCACCGGGCGGCGAGAGTAAAACTAACCATCAGAAAACGCGCTGACGCCGCTCCGGTGCACGGCATGGTTACCCGTCTTTGCGGCCGTAGATCACAAGTTCACAAGACGATGCGAACACGAAAGCACGTCCGGAAGGCGAGAAACCAGTGGCGCGGTACTCACACGCCCCATCATCGCAAATTTTCCATGAGTTGCCAGAGTCGTCGTACGGTGGAGAATAGCTTGACGAAAGAAATAGCACATGTTTAGGCCAAGGTAGTTGAATCACCTCGAGCATCCAACCATCGTGGGTCTGGCGTGGCAGTCCACCGCCAACCAGACCAGCAAGCGGAACAGTCGCGCCGTCGTGAGGACCGATGGCAGGGGCAGTAAGCCAGGAAGTATCCGGGTTGTCGAACGCATCGTTTGAATCGCGGGCAATCTTTGCCCCCGAAAGCGTGTCGAACAAACCCCGTCCTTGGCTCGAAAGCACGAGCAAGTCATCGGTCCCAGGAACAAAACCGATCTCGGTGAGGCCACCCACAGCAGAACCACCGATCACAGACCAAGGTGCAGGCGGTTCAGAAACCGGCATACGCTCAAGTTGTTTTCGAAGTTTGTCTTGGTGTGAGTCGGACATCCGGTTCCGGCAATATGGGGTGAGACTTCGATCGGGTAACGTTGGCCATCAGCGGGCACGGACGGTTGATTGTCCATTGCCAGGAACCGTGCAAGCCGTGCTCCGTTGCATGGCTTGGTTACCCGAGATTCGAGTGCAACCTTCATTCGTCGCATATCATGCCAAGAAATGCCTTTGAGCGATCGAAGTACGCCACGCATTCACCACGAGCAACTGCGGCATCGAGTTCGTCTCCGGTCTTGCATAGGCGGACGTTCGTGTCGCATTTTCCACAATGACGCAGTTGTGAATCGCCTGTTCGGTCCAGGTCAACCCATCGCTTGTTGCAGCGGAACAGGATCGCTCGAGGGCAATTTTGTATCACAGAGCCGAAGGCTGAGTAGTGAAGGTCAACCGTAGTTTCAAGCATTGAACGTTCAGCAACGTCATAGGTTAGTTTGCGATCAAGAATGAAACGCAAAGTCGTCAGCAGTTCCTCGGTACGGCCGAGAGTGTCGTAGGGGATTATGAGATGGATGGTCGTTTCATCCCAAGAGAGCGGAAGGACCGTGTGATTCCGTGCAACGGTTTCGGGAACGATCTCGAGTACGTACTCGTCAATCGCAATTCGGTCCAGGTCACTAGCGTTCAACATGAGTCAGTCGGGTAACGCCACGCGTCACCGGGTACGCGCGAAAGATTATCAATTGAAAAACCGCCCGGCTCGCGTACTCCGGTGCACGCGATTGTTACCCGCCGTCTTGAATTCGGTCGGCAACGACGTCGAGCTCCTCGCCGATCATCACAGACCATTCTATCAAATCCTGATCGTCTGCCTGCCCAAACGAGTCCAAAACGGAACGATCTGTAATCAGCCGCGTTGCCAGGTCGCGATGCCAACCAGTAAGCGAGAGTGATTCCGCGCGGTCCGCACACATGCGAGCATGACACGCAAAGTTGTAGATAATGTCAAGAATCTCGGACTGGATTTCAGTCGAGACCGATGGAAGCAGTTCAATCAAAAAGGGCAGCGTCGGCACCGAGTTTGAACCAACGTTCGCCTGATGGGAAACAACGTTCCAAAGTTGCTGGGCCGCTTCAAGCGCAGCGTTGGCATCTGGTGAATCGAGCTTCACGAGCAGGGGAGGAATCTCGTTGGAATCGAAGCCCTTCGCGGAATCAAAGTCATTCCAGTTGATTTGGCCGAGACGTTGTTCAAGCGTTGAGGCCATGTGATCTTCAGTCGGGTAACGCCGGACATCACCGAGTTGCCGGTGGTGAGTTATTTAGCAAGGTTGACATGCTCGGCAACTTCGGTGCATGTCTAGGTTCGTCGCTTCAGAGGTGTGCTGTGGAAAACAAAATGGAGAGTGTAGTCGGTGTATTTTTGCTTATTTGCGTGGCGTTCGGATCGGCAATTGGATGCATCGGTTTTGGGGTAGGGTTGATTTTCTTGAGTGTTCCGCAAGCATTCGGACTAGGGATTCTGTCTGTTGGCTGCGGGGCGTTATTCGGTGCGATATTCGGTGGAAAGCGAATCATGCGATCGCTGATCGAAACACTGAAAGAGATGGAGCAGAAAGCCGAATCAAAGGTAGCAGCAGCGGAATAGGTACGACGAACGATGGCAATCACCTGGCCGCCGTGGTGTCCGTGTTGTGTAAGTTTGACACGCTCGGCGGCTCAGCGTGCATTGCTTGGTTCGCGTGCAGTTTTCGACGCTAGTCCGCATTAGGTGCGAGTCGCGGCGAAGGCGTATCAAAGTCGTTCGCTACGCCGTATTCTTCCTCTTCCTCATCGATGATGATTGGCGGAGTAATGGCTAGCCGAGCAGGTGGACAGAGCCACACATTTAACTGTCGGTATCGTGAGAACCATGTATCTCCATAATCATAGGGTATGTTGTGCCATTGCGTCCCCGAATTGAAACGTCCACCGCTTGGTGCATTCTGGGGATTGATGGTATACCAGATTCCAGAAGCGGTATTGCGGTTTACTGGAGCAAGAGCAATGCCTGCACAAGTTACGAACAAGAATAAAGCGGATATCGAGTAACGTTTGCTTTTCATTTCGTCATATCCATCCATGTGTTTTCGAATTGAACGCGAACGTCGGACATCACGGGGCACGGAAGGTTGACTCTCCATTGCGAAAAACGCGGCAAGCCGTGCTCCCGTGCATGTCATGGTTCATCGTTTTGTTCGTTGGTGTCAGTGTCTGCATCGGAGAACGGATCAGGACCAAAGGGATCGTCCAGTCTGGTGCCAAAAGCGGGTTGCGATGACTCCCGTTCAACGAGAAAGTCGTTTCGTCTTTCGTTGTGTTTTTGTGCCCCTTTGACAGCAGCGATCCAAAATTGCATTTCAGCTTCTGCGTCCGCACTTGAAAATGCCGTTTGCAATTCAGCACGTGTGAACCGAAGTTCCGTCAGGGCGCTAAGTGCCGTCTGACTAACTATTCGGTCCGGGTCACTGAGAGCGAACAACAGCAGGGGTATGTCGGGCGGCGATTTTCCGTTGGCGATACTTGAAACTTCCTGGCGACGTTTCTCCCAAGACTCGGCTGCAATAAGCCCGCGTTGTATTTCGATCTCGAGTTTACGCTGGATGCTATCGCGTTCACCAGCGATTCGGACGCGGTCAACCATCCACGCAATTCCAATGCTAAAGAAGGCGACAACGATCAGTCCGGTTCTCAACGAGAATTGCATGTAGTGAGTGTGCCTCTATCGATGAACGTCCGGCATCACCGGGCGGGGTGAGCAAAGTTGTCCATTTCAAATTCGGCCGCAAGCCCCGCTCCGTGTGAATGCCATGGTTATCGCACCTCCGGAGTTTGAGCAACGGAACGCGGTTGCAGAACTCCGTTCAATGATTCGCCGCTTCCGGTAAGGTAAAGATCTGAAGCAGGTCCATTGGCCCTACCATCGTCGATAATCACTCCGACGGATCTAATGTCCGTGCTCCAAAGTTTACCATCGCTGTCGACGCCGCCGACGGCAAAAGTGAATACGGGCCTGATTGGTCCTGGCGGGCTGGTCTCAGCATTTGTCTCGGCGTGACCAAATCGCTTAAACGTCACTTTACACGTTTCAATCGAAGACTTCCCGACTACGGGAAGAACGCCGGATGAACGCGATTCAAAGTAGTCAGTTCGAATTGGCACGTAATCCTCAGTTACATATTCAATCTTCAAGTTGACCGTATCAATCAGTAGCGGACCAGCACCGTTTGCGGTGAACGCAAACTCAAAATCGCGTTTTTCTATAGCCAGATCTGGAAACGCTATCTCGGTTGTGTCATACGCGTTCGAGGAAACCAAGGGGCGAATAATGGCAGTGTATCGCGGTGTCGGGTATACGGTTTGCTGCATCAAGTGGCTTTGGTATGCAAGAATAAGTACCGACACAAAAGCCAGCATGCCGCCACCCAAGGCCATGGTTTGCGGAGACAGCAGTAGGTTGAACAATAAAGCTCGCGTGGTTGCTTTGCGACGGGCGTCACATCGGTTTGGGTATTTCTGCTTGCGGTCGAGGAAGTTCTTGACGAGCGGAATCAGTCTATGTTCTTGGCGAAGCAACTGTGCCTCAAGCTGTTCGACACGTGACCGCAATAAGCTCTCAGGATCGGGCAAGTTCGGCTCTGCTTATGCGATAACGATTGCGTTGACCGGGCCGCCGCCAACCAACATTGACTTCAGAAACGACGCGATCGGCGGCTCCGCGTCCAACGCTTTGTTATCCGACGGTTATCGTGCTACTTCGGATCAGCTCGGAACATTTTAATAACAGTATCAAGTGAATCCAGTATCGACGATTTGAGAATCGTCACGTCAAAACCGTGCGCAACGCATTCGAATGTCGAGTCATGGAATACGAATGCAAAATGACGTTTTGATTGAAGGAAACGCTCACGATTATGGTACGGATGCACAGAATTCATCGTTTCAAGTTGACGTATCCATGAAGACTGCTTGATCTCAAAGGCGGCGAACGCCTCAAGGCCACGATCAGCGAGCGGATGCCCGCCGATAGCTTCTTCGTTTGGAGCACCCATCATGTGTGCATACGGACGATGGAAGCGAATTAAGGCAACAGTCCCATCAGTATCCGTCCCAACGACATTGACGTAGGTTCCGTCCCAATTCGGATCGGGTTCTGAAACGAGATACTCCAGCACCAGGCGATAATCGTCAGCCACGATGGTTGGCAATGGAGCACCCACATCGGATTGCGGTACGTCCTCCAAGGGAACTACTACGTCACGATCGTCGACGGTGTACATGAAGTGATTTCAGTCGGATAAAGAATCCATGTAAGTCCGAGGTTTGAAGGGTGGGAGTCATTTGTCAACAATGACTGGCGACTCGGACCCGTGATCTGGGCAGCCTGGGGCTGCTTGTCACATTTACTCCACCCAACAAACACAAGGATTCAACTCAATGAAGATTCTCGCACTTGACCTCGGCAAATTCAACTCGGCTG
>NZ_JACHXU010000051.1 GCF_014192335.1 Aporhodopirellula rubra
GAACAGCTCCTCCTGAAAGGTTGCTTCCAACAATCCGTCACGCGTCCATTCCACCACCAATACAAAACCGCCGCGCTAGCGGCTTACTTGAACCACGCCGTGCAACGGAGCACGGCATGACGCGATTGGTCGATAGACACCACAATGGCCGTGCCCGCTGACGGCCGCCGTTCGTCGAATCGGAAAAACTACAACTTGAGAGAATCCAATGGCAACGAATAGCACGCATACGGCTGATTACAGATACATCCTGAAGGAACTCCCGGCACCCAACGATTCGTCCGTATGGGCACTCGAATGCTATCCGGAAACGCAACAACTTCCTTTTATTGGGAAACATGGGAGTATGTATCTTCGCTTCAAGCCCAATACGCCCAAAGAGGTCGTTGACCAGATTCGTAGTGCTTTAAATACGCATGTTGAGAATATTACCGTAATAAACTAAGATTCATCGAGTACTATCGAGCCAGATCGCACAAAGGGCTATCGAATATGCTGGGATATTTCTTTTACGGATTCAAGAACCGACGAATCGTTTGTCCACATTGTCAGACCACGGGTGAAGTAAGAACTAAAACGGTTCTAAAAAAGAGGGGAATTAGCGGCGGCAAAGCAACAGGTGCGATCCTAACTGGCGGCTTGTCGTTGCTGGCTACGGGCCTTTCAAGAAAAATGAAGGTCACTGAAGCACGTTGCGGAAATTGTGGCATCAAATGGGACATCAACTAGATGAAATACTCGACGAACAAAGAAATGCACGGGAGTTGCGGGTCGCGCGTTTCCTGATGGTCAGATTTTTGGCCGCAACCCCGTGATTTCAAGCGTTCGCCGACTGAAAGGAGCATGCCCTGAACTTCGTGGAACTCCTCAAGATTAACGACGATCCGGAACGCTGGGAGTATCCGCTCGGCTTTGACTACGAATCAGAGCAAGAGCGTTTCCTGCAATTTGCTACTGCTTTCTTCGCTGCTCTAAACATCAGCCCAATGATTGAAACCGGAGCGTGCATCCAAGACGCGAGCTTTCATAGCCAATTGATCTTCCCCGTTGGGCTAGTGCGATATCACTCACTTCGATTTAGCAACTTCGGGTCATTTATCACAATCAACGACGACGAAGGCGTGCCCGATGAAATACTGTCTACGATACTAGAACTCGCTGATCGATTCGAATACACGTACATCCCGTACCAATACCTCGACGCAGATTACACTGGATCAAATCTGGGCGTGACCGGAATCGACTCGTGGTGGATTCGCTACTTCGACTACGTATAACGGCGAACCATGCGATGATACGGAGCGGCGGAGTCATGGTTGATGAAGTGGTTGGTCTCTCGCCGCCGCCCGCATATCGCCGACGTTATTCGACTAAATCGTAAATTGCTTCTCAGTAATTTGCCTGCTCCACAATGTCATCGTCAGCACTGCTTCGGTATAGCCATTGCGGCATCGCTCGCAGACGGAAATCCCCACACCCACGCTCGATCAAGGCCCGACGGAAGATGCGACTGCGTTGGGCGCGATTCAATCTCCTGCCATCGGCCTTTTCTGGTCTAGACCCGAACGAATAACCAAGCTGTGCACCGGAGCCGGCAGGCAACCGGAAACGCTGGTCGAAAACCAACCCCGCCGGCCCGGTGACCGAAGGCGTTCCCCGACCAAAGCAACACGATGACGTTTGTTCGGACTCTCGCACTTTTTTGCATTGCGATTGCCTTTCGCGGCGCTGATTGCACTGCCGATGATGGTCCGTGCAACGTAAGCGTTCGGCGGGAGGATGAAAATGGGCGGCGGTAGGTTGGCGGTTTTTCTTGAACCCAGGAGGTCAACATGTTGCCGTCTCGTCGTCAGGTTTGGGCTGAGCGATTCAGTCGCTATCAAGCTAGCTCACTAACCGTCAAAGCGTTTTGCCAGGCAGAGAACGTTTCGGTCCCAAATTTCTATCAGTGGAAAAAGAAGCTTGCCGCAGCGGCGACTGGGGCGACGCCCGCTTTCGTCCCGGTCAATCTCAATTTGCAGCACACCGATGAACTTGATCTGGTGCTGCCCGGCGGAGCGACCCTCAAGCTCAACGTCCAACTCGACGAAGCAGTGATCCGAAAAGTCATTGCCGCAACGATCGCGGTGACTTCCCAGGCTCGCCCGTCGTGATTTCCGTCGCCTCAACCGCGCGAATCTTCGTCTTCACCGAGCCGACAGACATGCGAAAGAGTTTCAATGGACTCTCCGGGATCGTTGCCGAGCACTTCGATGTCGAATTGCTCTCAGGTCACCTGTTCCTGTTTTTCAATCGGCGTCGTGATTGCGTCAAGGTACTCGCTTGGGATCGTGATGGACTGGCAATTTGGTACAAGCGTCTGGAGAGTGGAACGTTTGAGCTCAGTCCGTTGCAGCGAGAAGGCACTTCGCTGGAAATTGATCATGTGAAATTGTCGATGCTACTGTCGGGCATCGATATCGCGTCTGCCAAACGACGCAAGCGTTTCGCCGCAGCCTGAAGAACGCGATTGCAAATTCTTTCGAAAAATCAAAACGCAAGTGGCTTCGGTGGCTTGCGTCTTTTTTGTGATTTCGCAAAAACGGAGGCATGTCAAGCGACGCCGCACTACCGGACAGCATCGAAGCGTGCCACACGCTGCTTCGTCAAAAAGACGAAGTCATCTCGTCCCTATCCTCTGAATGTCAATCGCTTCGCCAAGACGTCGAACAACTCAAGCGATACATTTACGGCCAGCGAAGCGAGCGACACACCGGCGATGATTCGCAGTTGACTCTCTTTGACCAAGCACAATACGCTGCGCCGGATAACGGGGAAGCTGGCGATGATCTCGAGGAAGAGATCACCTACCGCCGCCGCAAGCGAAGCAAATCAGATCGTTTCCCCGAGCATCTTCCTCGTGAAGTTCAAACGATCGACGTTCCCGAGGCTGAGCGAGCCTGCCCGTGCTGTGGCGAAGAAATGCCCGTCATCGATACCGACATTCGCGAGCGGTTGGAGTTCGTCCCTGGCAAGATGATCGTGCATGAACTGCACTATCCCAAGCGAGCTTGTGGCAAGTGCAAAGAAACCGTCACGGTCGCTCCGCCGCCGAGCAGTGACGCGGGCGCCGCTTCGCTGCTTTCTGGTTCACGCTACGGCTTTGGTGTGACGGTTCAAACCATCCTGGGAAAATTCTGCGATCACTTGCCGCTGTACCGGATGGAAGATGTCTTCGCACGTGCCGGTGTCACGATCCCTCGCAGCACGCAGGTCGACCTGCTGGCCGCGGCGGCCGATCTGATCGAGCCGCTGTGCACGCGGATGAGAGATCGCTTGATCGCCAGTCCTATCATCGGCATGGACGATACGCCGGTGCGTCTGCAAGACGCTTCGCTTCCCGGGAAGATGCGTACGGCGCGAATGTGGCTTGCGCGTGGGCGACCGGATGCACCGTATAACGTTTTTGATTTTCAAACTTCTCGAAAACATGGTACGCCCGATCGCGACGGTCCGGCAAAGTTCTTATCGGACTTTGAAGGCTACGTGTGTGTGGATGCTTATGGCGTCAGCGATGGCGTGTACCTGGGCGCGAGGGATCGCATCGTGGCGAGTTGTTGTCATGCGCACGTGCGTCGGAAGTTTGAGGCGGCCAAATCAAATGATCCGAAAAGGTCGGCATATGCGTTATCGTTTTATCGAGAGCTTTTCGATATCGAAGACGCCTGCGCGGAATTGACTGACGAGGACCGTTTGGCGATTCGTCGCGAGCGATCGGTGCCGTTGTTGGGTCGATTCAAGTTATGGCTGGATGAACAGGCGGGCGATTACCGCGTCCTGCCCAGAAGCTCGATCGGCAAAGCGATTCGCTACGCCCTGAACCAGTGGCAGCCACTGAGCGTGTTTACCGAGGATGGCGGCTTGCCGATCCACAACAACGACACCGAGCGTGATCTTCGTCGTCTGACGATCGGTCGCAAAAACTGGTTGTTCTTGGGCAGCGAGGCGGGCGGTGAAGTGGCGGCGCGGCTGTACACGTTGACCGCCCGTGCCCACCGACACAACTTGGACATGTGGGCGTATATCAATGACGTGCTGAGGCGTCTTGCCGGCGGCGATTCGGACCTTGACGAATTGCTTCCGGACACCTGGGCGATGGCTCATCCAGAGAAAGTCCGCAGCTATCGCGAGGCTGAATCCCTGGCCCGAGCCGCCAAGACCAAAGAACGCCGAGCACGCCGCCGGAAACTAGCCCGCAAATAGTTCTGCCGAACGCTTACCGTGCAACTGCAATCATCAGTTCTTTGGGTCGCCCAAAATTGGGGGCGATCCACCACAAGATTGGAAAATGCCACCGCAGGCGTGGGCGGCTCTGGCAAACGCAATTGATTCTGGCCTCTTCACCGACAAGCAGTACTTGTGGTGCCCGAACACTCAGTCCGCACTCACGTATTCCGCAGGGACAGGGTATCGGTTTGTTGTATGTGCTTTCACTTGGAAGCGATTTGCACCACAACGCGTTTCGCACGGAGACATGAAGAAGCGGATTGACACGTTTGACCTGATGGAACGCGTTCTCGATTCAACGGACGTACTGATGGGCGGCGTCGAAATCAGGATCACGGCGGCGGATCCTGCTACGATGCTGGGCGGATCTGGGGCATCAAACCGTAAATAGATGCAAAAGCGGGGAACCATCCCGTGCACCGGAGCCGGGCTTGCGGGCTTTTCGGCAGTGGTAGACTTTTCTCTCCCGGCCCGGTGACGGGCGACGTTCGTCGAGCAATTGGATACACCATGACCAAACGGTCTAGACAATGGATCGCAACTCTCGGCGCTATCGTTGCACTCATCGTTCTTAGCCCGGCCATCTTTGATCGGTTTCTTCTGTTTCGCTTTAATCACGCGATCGCGGATGTGCGGGATGCCAACATCTCGTCGGTTCGCTTCAAGCCGCACGTTGACCGTGAATTCGTCACTATTTCTGATCGCGAGGTTCTTAGTCGAATTCAAGATTGGCTCGGCACATCGAGAACGCCGAAGGCGTTTTACTCTTATCCGCCAACTACCTGCCCACTCGAAATCACACTTGCGAACGGGAACGTTGAGCGTTTTGTCATTTCTCCGACCGGACTGCCGGCGACATACATCGTCGAACTCGACGCCGACAGATCATTCGAGCGGGAGCGTCAATTTTCGTACATAATGCTGTCATATGATGGCTACTATCGCTTGCTCACTGACCAGCCATTCACACCCTATTTGCGAGCAACAGATCAACTTGATCCCGCCGCCCCCAAGCCATTCTTCATGTATAGTAGTGAGGACGACGCTGGAACGCCATTGCCGACGCAACACTGACTCCTTCGCTATAGTACGACGAACCATGGGTTGCACACGGAGTCGGGCTTGCGGGCGTTTCCAAGTGGTTGATCAACACACCCGACCCGGTGAACCCGGACGTTCGCCGAGAATTGGATGCCATGACCTCACGTACCGAACTGATCGAGAAATTCGAGCGGAGAATCGGTCACCAATTGCCGGTGGACTATCGCGAGTTTTTGATGGATGGTCCTTTTCCTGTTTGGAAAGGTGACTGCAATCCTGAGAATCAAGCAACGTACATCTTGTTTTCGCTATGGGACGTCGGACGGGGAGACTACAGCGACTTATCCGCAATTTGGGAAGAACGCGATCCGGATCTGCCCGACTGGTTTTTAGAGATCGCGGAAATCTACGATGGCGTCAAACTAGGTGTCGGGCTTTATGGCGACCACGCAGGTCGCGTATACTCGTTCACGTGGGACACCGGTGAACCTGAGCTTCACTCGGAAACTTTCAAGATTTTCCTGGATGGACTTTACTCCGACGGTGGGTCATTTGACGAACGCCCGAAATAGCGGCGAACCATGACATGTACGGGAGGACGGCTTGCGCGATTGCACGAATGGAAGACCAACTCTCCGTCCCCCGTGATGTCCGCCGTTATCCGACTGAACAGAGACGATGGCCATAAAAAAGAACGATTGGGTGCGATCGTACTCTGCTGGCGTTTGGCGCGTTCTCTCCGAAGTGCCAGCACACTACGAGATGCGAACTTCGCCTGACGAACCAAAGGAGCTTTACGACGGGCCGTTGTACATCGTCAAACGAATCGTTAACAACAAGTGGAAGCGTGCATTTGAGATGGAGGCAGCACATGCTGCGTTCGTAAAGCCATTGAACAAGGCTGACACCAAGAAGCTGGAAGCTTTTATCACACAGAACAATGGCATACTTGATGCATTCGACTCGTTTGGACGTCAATTGCAGTGCATCCTCAATATCGGGTTTGCATTGAAACGCAAATCCGATCTAAAGAAACTGCGTGAGGAAGTAGCTACAGCATTAGACGGCAACCTCGCCAAAGGTGTCTCGGCACCAGCAATCGCTAAAGCAATCGCATCAACTTCATGCGCTGCACTATGCAACACATATCCTCAATCAGCTACACTTCAGTTCGTCAACTTCAACTATGAAATCCGTCGGCGTGAATTGATCTATCGAGAAATGAACGCACTGGATTTCTGACCCTAGTACACCATACCGGATAACCAATAAGGATTTGACTTCGCGTGGATGCGACGGTTGAGTCACCTTCTCCTTCATGTTGCTTCGTTCGTCGCGGTTCAAAACGCTTCGCCTAGCCGAAGCTCAAGTCCTCTGTTCAAGATGCCCGGGGCTGAATGGCGAGGCGTT
>NZ_JACHXU010000052.1 GCF_014192335.1 Aporhodopirellula rubra
CGTCGGCGCATCCGCGCTTGTTACTGGAAACAGTGGTACCGAATCCGCACTCGAGTGCGAATGCTGTTGAAGCTAGGAGTGCGTCCGGAAGAAGCGATCTCGCACGGATGCAGTGGAAGAGGAGTGTGGGTGATGTCCTCGAGCGCGGCAATGCACGTTGCCATCTCGATCGACTACCTCAACCAACAGGGACTAGCGAGCCTTGAGAAGATCTGGAGCAAGTTTGCTTCCAAGAAACGAACCGCCGGATGCGGATCCGCATGTCCGGTGGTGTGAGAGGGGTCCCGGGCAACCGGGCCCCTATCTCGATCTTGGTTAGCTGCCTTTTTCTCGTTCGGCAACCAGCTTTGTGTCAAGTATACGATCGGGGGAGCGGTTTCCAAACACTCGAGCCATATCCTTGCTTAGCGCCTCGACGCCGAGTCCATGCCGCGCAACCGCGACGACGTCTCGGTACGCTTCAGACAACGGCATGGCAGGATCCCTGTGATAGACGAGTTCATCTGGGTATTGATCTGCAACTTCATCTGGTGCGGAAATTCCATTTAGGACGTTCATGAAGTCGTTCAGGGAATCAAGAAAATCTTGTGGCAGATACAGCGACCATTTGCGACGAGTAGCAAAGTAGTTTCGGTATTGTTCTTGGAAAGTTCCCTGCGCCATTTCGGCCCGCAATTGCGTGCGAGATGACGAATCTAGAACAAAGTTGTGAGCGTGTATGTAGTTCTGCACTTGGTCGTAGAGGCCATCGAGAGAATTGATGACTTCGGTGTAGGCATCAATCTGACGTTCGTAGAAATGATTGCGGTGTGAAACGCGGCGATCTCGGTATGAAAGCATCAAAGAGAGGGCAGCGATAAAGAAGCCGCCAAATCCGATTAGTGCTGCAGCCCAATTGTTCAAACGTCAAACTCCTCTGTCAGATAACGTCGGAATTCACGGGGTCGGGTAGAGAAAATATTGAACCTCCAAAACGCATGACGCCCGACTCCCGTGCAATTCTTTGGTTATCCGCCGTCGGTAAGCGAAGATGGAGTTGAGGCGCCAACCCACATGCGGTCGACATTGCCAGTAGTGGGGCCACCGGGGCTGATCTGGAGTTGAATCGCATTGAGAAATTTGTCGTTCGTGATGCATCCGGTGTACTCTCCGTAGCCGTCGCCTTTCAGCGTAACATCTGATGACCATTGCTTACCATCGGTTGGGTCGGTCCATTGATAACGCACCTTGAACGAATCGTCGTTTATCGAATAGCGGACGTCGTTAACCGAGGTAGGCAAAGGGTGCGATGCAAGATGCTGCTCGACACTTGCAGCAACAACGTCGGGTGGGATCGGCGAAGCGTTGGCGATGGGAAGGGTGCGTGATGCCTTGAGGCGTGCAACCTCCAAGCGAGTAACCATGATGATGCATGCCATCGCTACCAAAGTAGCAGCGAGCAGTAGAGTAGACAGGCGAAATTGATAAAGCTTTAGCATCTCAGTGCAGTGTAGATTTCATTCGGATAACGACCCGCGTCACCGGGGCCCGTGAGTTGAGTATCCATTCGAGAAAACGAACCAACGGGCCTCCGCGTGCACGCGATGGTTATCCCACAGTTTGGTCTAATGTTGCGGTGTCAAACAAGCTCGTTGTCAGAATTCGGGTCAGAACCGCCAAGAAGAATGTGTACGCTTTGCATCTCGGATTTGATTGTAGCGAACGCCGTATCAGTGAATTGGCATCGTTGGCGGGGTTCAAGGATCAACCAGCGTAGGTTCGGAAATGAGTGAAGAGTGTCGACCGATTGGTCGGTCACATTCGGCCCAAGTCCAAGACGCGCGAGATTGGGAAGCCCGTGCAAAGATGCCAGTCCGGCATCGGTCACGGCAGTTTCGTTTAGGATCAGCGACTTGAGATTATGTAGATCCGAGAGACTGCGAACGCCAGCATCAGTCACCGAAGTTCCCGTCAAGCATAGATCGACCAGATTCGGATAGGCTGAGAGCCGATGCAGTGTTTGATCCGTGATATCGGAGTCAGCAACACCAAGCGAGAATTTCGGCAGATTCTTCAGGTGGACCAGAATCGTCTCAATATCTGTGTCAGTGACGCGTTCTGACGCTTCGTCAAGGTAGACGGAGGTTCCGTTCAACGATCCGCCGAGTTGTTCGACGATCTTGCGTGCGTTTTCAGCAGACGATTTCACGTTTCGCGTTGCGTATCGGTGGTCAGCTTCATGGGATAACGACCGGCATCACCGGGTCGGGAAAGTTGAGTGTCTATTCGTGAAACCTTGCAAGCCCGACTCCGTGTGCATGCCATGGTTCTGCTCTTTTCAACGCCAGTTGGGATTGTCCGCGGATTTAAAGCTATTGAACAGAGTCTCGTACGCGCATCCATCGTCCGCCACCACCGTGCAGTCGGTTGAGTGGACGTTCGTGTGTAAGATCTGGACGGGATCAGCAACCGCTGGAACCGGTAGTTCGTTCATGATTCGTTCGCGAGCGGCTGGCACATCGTCGAAATCCGTTGCGTATTCTGATTCCATAAACGGCACTGTCTTTCGCATCTCTTCCAAGTCGCCATTACCCGAGAACTTCAGAAGGTCACGCCAATATGGTATCGCCATCAACAATGCCAGCCATTCGGAGAGATTAGAGGCTACCTTGCCGGCCTGTCCCTCTGAAGTGGCGTAAAGTATCGGAAGTGATTCGGGAGCACCTTGTCCGTACGCGATAAAGACGCCACCAGTGCCATCTCCGGCAACAATGGTGAAGGAATGATTTGGCTTGAGATGTATCCAATCTGTATCGTCGTCGGCCCGCTCAAGCGAGAAGTCGAACGGCCAGTCGAGATCGTCTACGATCGCAGGATTCGATTTGATGTCGTCGAGTGTAATCATGTCGTTAAGCAGCAGAACGTCACCGATCACGGGGCGGCGACGAAAAATTTCCCACTGTAAATTCGCCCGACTTCGCCGCTCCCGTGCATCGGATTGTTCCCCGCTCGTTGAGGTCAGTCTTGATCGGGTAGAAGCATAGTCGACATCGTAACAACGGCAAGCATCGCTGTCAGCATCGTACCGCCCACGAACAGGAACCATCGCACCCAATTGCGATCATATCCAAGCCATCGAACGTAGATTTCGACAATAGGTCCAGCAAAAAAGCAGACGTTGGAAACGATAGCGCCCTCGGCGACAAGCACAAGAGTGCGCAGGTTCAAGAGGTTGGGTCCGGCGAGTATGAGCGTTAGCAATCCCAGCACACCAACGAAGATGATTCGCAGTCGTTCCCATGCCAGAAAAGTCGGCTTGGCGATCGAGGCAAGAGAGGGCGACGTCGTGGATGCAGCTAAGGAATCCGTGATGGCGGACGGTGCGTCAAGTGACGGAGTCGAGTATGGGTTTTCCGTCATGTGAACTTCGTCGGGGAACGGTAGCGATATGCGGGCGGCGGCGAGAGACTCAACCACTGCGTGAACGGCGACCACCGCCGCTCCGTATCATCGCATGGTTCGCCGCTTCCCACTGAAGGCTTCAAGTTGAACATGTGATTCTAACGCAGTCGTCCAGTCAGAGTCATCCAGGCCATTGCCACCAGGAACCAATGAATCCCACCAGTGTCGGACACGGCACAAATGACGCCCAGCCACCAGATCCAGGAAGGTGTATCAATGAATGGTAGCGTTACCATGATCAGGAATGAACCGACAAGCGGTGCCGCAGATATCCATCGATAGTCGTCTTTGGTACCGCCTCGCATTCGGTGCACCGGGTAACGAAGGAATGCCCAGTAGAAGTTCGTTGCAGATACGAAGCATCCGAAGGCGAAGACGATGTGCAAAAAGATGTTCAGCGGCGTTGAGACCTCAGTATTGTTGCGGCGAATGACAATTGGCTATGTCGGCGAACGTCGGCGGTAACCGAGCCGCCGCCAAAAAAACTCTGATTTCAAAAGACACGTCATCGGCGGCTTCGGTTCACCGCTTTGTTATGGCGTCATGCGTCGTTGTGCATGTATTCGATGAATCGCTTGAGCAACCGTTCAGATGCGCCCGGAGTTCTTAATGTTGGATCGAGATTCGAGACCCCGTTTAGTATCTCAAGCGCATGCCACACGTCAACCAATTCTCTCATCCCATCAGGCTCGTCGTTTTCATCGAGATTGACCAAAGAAATCTCCGAAGAGCCAGTTAACTCGCCGGCCGCAACGAAAATCGTCAAATCACTATCGTGTGTCGCAATCGTCTGTATGAAGTGCTGTAGGTTCACGGTTGTCTCGCGGTAGATTCACGATTCTCAATTGCAGTCGGCGTTGATGCTAGAACGGATCTCACCACCCGTTTGGTCGTTGATCTCTTACAGCCATAACGGCCGGCATCACCGGGCGGGGAGAGAAAAGTCGTCCATTTCAAATTTGGCCGCAAGCCCCGCTCCGTGTGAATGCCATGGTTATCCGTCCGCAATTCGGTATTCAGATCAACCGACAAGCACAACGTAACGGTATCCGATGTAGCCTACTATGCCCACGATCAAAGAAGCGATGACAAATGCGGCTAACTTGTCGATAGGACCATAGGTTTCTAGATCACCGGTGGAGAAATCGAGTTGGGGTTTGTAGATGGGACCGGTCAGGGTAAGGACGCAAAGGAACAGGACGCAGATTGTCACCGCCAGCAAAGTAGCACCGCAAAGCGCAACCATCGCCATGCCAATTGATTCGGTCCCAACAAGCAAACCTATCTGAGATGCAATTTTGAGAATGATGAGTGCCGCAATACACGCAGTTCCCAAAACCGCTTCAATCGTTCGTGAACGTCGAAAGATCGGCTTGGAATGGTAACTGCGTTTTGCAGCAAGTCTTTTTTCAATTCGAGGCGAGCGGTTCATGCAACGTTCGATCTGAACGGATAACGGTCAGCGTCACCGGGCGGTGGCGAGAGATGTAATTGGAAAGTGTACCGAGTCTCCACCACCGCTCCGTGTGCACGCCATGGTTATTCGGAGTGCTCTGGGTCGAGGCGACGGTTTTGTCGAAAATGAGGCCGTGTTGTATCGGTGCCGGCGTTGCAAGCGAAGGCCAAGCCCCGCAGGGAAAACACAGGCGAGAATCGCATCCCGCCCAGCAGGGAAAACAACAGGAGGCTGGGTGTCAGTCGGGATTCAGGTATGAGCCTTGCCGGTCTCAAGCGGCAGCCTTCGGCCACTTCGGTGACGTGTGAATCGCCACTTCGGTTTCAACCAGCGGGCTTAGTGTACCGGTCGCCGAGAGGGCGTGTGCGCAAGAGATGCGCAGGATCGAGAATGGACGAGCGTTGAGTCGAGTTCTGAGCGTGAACGCGTTCCAATGCTGACGGAGAATTGATTCGAATAACTTGTTTCTTACCGGTCGGACCGGGTGAGAATAAGTGATTTGGGGGTGGTTTACTAGGTTCGGTGGTGAGAATAAGTCGGAGGCGGGTGACC
>NZ_JACHXU010000053.1 GCF_014192335.1 Aporhodopirellula rubra
AAAACGAACCGACAGAGCGTGATGAAACCCTCGGTAAATTCAACTATGTTCTACCAGCATGAAATCCCGAAGTTATTTCCGAACAGCTCCTTAGGTCGGAGGTAGTCGGCCAATTCCTCGACGAATATCGCCAGCGGCCCGATCTCTTTGATGTCGAACAACTATTGAATGAATCAAACCCGGTACTTTTGCGTGCGTATCCAAGCAGACGAAGGACTGCTTCATCTTTTATGATGAACAGTATTTCGATCGATCGTCTGAATCGCGGCCAAAAGAAGAATAACGCGTATTCAGGCCGGACGGTTCTCGCGTTAATCGGATCGAACTGAATGAGCCAGACACTTGCTCACCAATACAAGACGGAATAAAAAATGAATGCGTTTTCTGATGTGTTGCATCGTTCACTTTTTACTCTGAGCATTCTATCAGTCCGGACTATCTGAGTTGTCATGCCAGCGTTTTCCTGGGATTCCGACCATTGAAGCAGAATCACCACAACACAACCAAAATGATTAAGTGAACTCACTCAAACCAGCTCCCAAGTCCGGGACTGGCTTCGCCGAGCGAAGCTCTCATTTTTCCGATTTGGCGCGTACTCGATGTCGTCGATTGCCTGACGGTACTGCAGTGACCTCTCGCTACGAGACTTTATCCGACAAACCAGATTCGACGCGTTATCAGGGCACGCAGGACCGAATCAAATGCAGTGATTCGTCAGCGTCTCGTTCATCCAACGACGGCATCGAAACGCTACGGTTTCACGGCCTGCCACATCGATGCGAAAACAGATGCATTCTTGCGAAGACACGTGATAGCACGGGCCGCTGCGTTGACGATCGAGTCCATTATTGTGAATTTTAGACGGCGATTTGTTCCTCGCGGATTGTGCAAGCGAGATACTTTTCTTCAACAACGCATCACGCCCCTGTACGCCGTTACCTAGCGATTCGAGAAGCAGGTTCTCGAATTTGATTAGCCCAGACCGCACGTGTTGGCGGTCACTCCCAGGCGCCACGTCTTGCAGATCAAACCTAACTCACCGGTACGCTTGCAACTAAGCGTATTGAAAATTATCGCCTATGCGATCAAGTAATTTGCCAGCAAAAACGGAAACACCGAAAGCGAATAGGACGATACCAGAACATGCGATGAGCGAATCGAAACATGCGAACTATCTTATTTTACCGCATTGGTAAATGGAGAAGCTTTTCCGCTGGTAGCAATTCATTTTTTAACAAGTGTTTCAACGGTTTAGAGGAAGACGCCGATACACCGACGTTCTTTGGCTGCTATTCCAGAGATTGCATTTCAGCCGAGTGAATTCGCACAGGGCCTAACAACCCCGCAGACTGAAGCGGATCATTGCCGGAGACCACCGATCGCATCAAAAATGTTCTGCGTTTATCGGGTGACAATTTCGCGTCACCGACGAGGCGGTTGTACCACGGATTGACGACCTCAATCTCCAAAACATTAGCGTCCGAACGGGCAACTGCCCGGAGATCAAAGTACAACGGATCGATCCATCGTGTCCCCAAGTCCTTCCCATTGAGCCTTGCGGTTACTAAACCGCCAACCTTCCCAAGGTCAAGACGCAGCGTTCTTTCGATGTCTGAGCTCGCTAACGTAAATGTCGTTTGGTAGATCGCCGTGCCGGAAAAATAGCGAACTTCATCGTCCGTGTGTTTCGTCCAATCAAGAAGCTCGTCAAATACTCGCTTTGTTGAACCACCGGTGGCAGAACGAAACGTCACGCTCCACGGTCCATCGATTTGGATTGGTGATGGAACGGTACTGACAATAGGTGTTTTCACTTTGCCGGTGGCTTCGACGAATGAGTATTCACCATTCTCCCAGAACAATCCTTCGACCAGATTATCCTCCATCAACAATTTCATTTCATGGACACGTGATTGCGAATGTCCGTATGGCGTGGACTGCATCAAATTTCGAATCTGCTGGGCATTCAAAACACCATCAATCGGATCTACCGAACCGTGGCTTCCGTCAAACACCACCGAGGCGTTTCCCGGATGAACGGTGTAGCGGCTTTTCAACCCTGCATGAACAAATTCTCCATTGAGATACAAATGCGGTTGGTTGTCGTGATAGACGATCGCAACGTGAGTCCAATCGTTGATTGGGACTTTGTAACGAAGCGTTGCAGGGAGGTAGTTTGCGGAATGCTCAAAAACACAAACGCCATTTCTGCCAACCGAAATACCACAGCCAGCGTGCGAATCACCACCTAATTCGTGACCATGCGTTGGGACAACAATCTCGTTGCGGTGGGCGTCAAGCCCAGAAGTACCGGAATCCTGTTCCTCGACCAACGAAATATCGACAGACGGATTCACCCAAGTTGCAATCGTGAAGTCCTTCGCCGTCTTCTGCTGCGAGGTTCGATTTCGAAATGGAGAGACTGTCTTGCGAACATCAAAAACCTCTTTCTTATCATGCAAAACTGAGACAATCCTTCTCTGGGAAGCGGGATGTTCGCCAAAGACCACAAATAGGCTTCCGTATGCAGGCAAGCGAAGCGGGAGCGACACGACATCGCCCCACTGTTCGTAAATGGCCGTCCGATCGATTTCACCGGTCGTCGGCCACCATAGACTCGGCGCTCGATTGCCAACACGAAAACGGGCCAATGTTTCAACAGGTTGTGACTCCGGGTTGGCGACGAAATAGATTTCCTGTCCACCAACGGTACGGTGTGAATAACGCAGTGATGTCTCGCTCAAGAAATCTTGAGTGATTTCCATTTCATCAAAAACATCATTCAGATTACGTCCCCAGATGACGCGGCCCTCACCAACCGTGTGCGTCCCCGACTCCTTAGCATTTGCGAGTGTCCCCCAGATCGCCTGCTCGATTTGGTGCAGTTCTGTGTCCGATTGCGGGTAATTTTCCATGCTGGGAGAACGCAGTGGTGGCCGACCAATCACGGTGGCGCCCGCTTGAATCAAGTTGTGTATCTTCTTAAGCACTTTCGGTCGCATTGTTTCTTGGTCCGGAAGAACAAGAACACGATAGCTGGTTCCATGCGGTAAAACTAACTGCCCCTCTTTTACAGAGAGACTGTCAATGATCACCTCAGCATTGATGTAATCAAAGTCGTAACCGACTGGCAGTTCGGGATTGCGTGCGCCAGTCATTTGAGGTGTGTCTTCGCCGATAAAGTACGCAACATCAGCCACCCGGTTTCCTTGCTGTAACAAATAGCAACAACGCCGCACATAATCGAACCAGGAACTTCCTTTTTCGAACCACGTGTTGTGCCGGTTGAACTCAGTTCCGAACCAGGCATTCACGCCTGGCTTTCGGTCTTCCCAAGGTTGTTGGACATAGACGTGAAGAACGAAGTGATTGATCCCTTCCGAAAATGCCCAATCGCCACGTGCTTTCAAATCCGACGGAACGGTTTTGAACTGCGATGGACTTGAAGTAAACGCCTCAGCAGAAACCATTGGTTTGCCATAGGTGTTCACGGCAGAGGACGCTGCTCGGCACTCGATCGACCCGAGAGTGCCCTGTGTCCAAAACTCTCCACTGACCAGATCCGAAGCTCCGCCATACTGAAGAAATTCAGCAGGAAATCCCCAGTGCCCATAGTTTTCGAGCCAAAGTGTTAGGCCGTTTTGATGGCACTTTTCTCGTAATCCCCCGACGTAATCTGCTGCGATACTGTCTGCCACGAGTCGGCGAAGGTCCCACAAAAATCGGTCGGAGCGGTCCACATTTCCGACGACACGACCAGTTAACACTGGCAACCAAGGAACAGGGTCGTAACCGTATTTTGTCTGGAACTTACTGGCAAAATCATCACTCCAGTTCTGCGAGCCTTGTTCATAGCTGTCGGCTACAACGTACTTAAACGCCGTTCGTTCCTCTGCAGGCATTCGCTGCAAAATTTGGCCAATAAAGGAATCGAAATGATGCTCGATGGCTTCGCGACTCATCTTGTCGACTTCAAGTCCCTGGCCTTCTGGCGAAGCAGGCGAATTCTGGGTGCCGGTGGTAGTCATGCCCGTGCGCATGATAACCCAATCGCCGGGTGGAACGTCCCAACGCAACACGCCATTTGCGTCCATCTTTTCGGACAAGTCGATCGTGTTCGTTGGCGAGACGGCGAGCTCCAATTTATCGAGCGGTATTTGTGCCGGCCATCGATAAGTATCCCACTGTGGCAATGGCGTGGGATGCATTTTCCCGAGTTGTTTCTCGACATGTGATTGCAGTTTTGCCGCACCCGACAGTTCGATTTCGGCAAGCGACGCGGCGCCGCTGATGCCGCGGAAAACGAGCCGAAATCGCTTCGCTTTGACGGGTTCGAACGCAACCGTGACTCGGCCGCGTGGCATTGGACCGACGCCAACGGCCATGTTGGACCGGTCAAACCGAAAACTCTTGACCGTACGAAACTCCCCTTTCGTGGCTTCGGCAAGCAGTTCGCAATCAGCAGCCCAGGAAGAATCGCTAGGGATGAGAGACAAATGACGAGCAACAAGCGACTCATTGAGATCTATCTCAACCGCGAGATCGGTACCCGCGGGGAATTCGACGGCGGTTTCAACGCGACCGTCCGCGGCCGCTTGCGCCGCCTCCACTCCGGGAACAAACGTGATTTCCGATAAATGCAGTGTTAACGAGTCTCGGTCCTCACTAGGTGCTGGAAATGCAATGACGACCACTTCCTGAAATGGATCCACAGGCGCGGTCAGCTTTTGTTCAAACCGCACGGGGCCTTCGACCCGAGTCTCCGAAGAAACGAGGTATCGCATCGCCTGCTCAGGTGCAATCCATGGTCCTCCTGATTGGCTCCAGCCGGGGCAATTAAACATCCCAATATCCACACCCGTCCGACCACCTTCGCGGATAGCGTGTTCGATGAGTTTCCACCACGCTTCGCTCAGCACTTTGACATCGCCAGCAACGACATCTTCTAGAAAGATATTCCCAATCAATGCGCCGCCAATGCCAGCACGAGACATCGCTTCTAGATCGCGAGTGATACCGTCTTTCGAGATATTGTCACTGATCCAGTACCAATAACACCACGGTTTCGATGTGTCGGGAGGCTTTTGAAAACCCGTTGCCAAGTCATCCGCAGCATAAGCGGGCAAAACAACGGGGGACGCTATTACGAGCGAGAGGAATGCGAGTGCTGTTGCGATCCGATTTAATAGGGAGTTCATTTCAGTTGATCTTTAGTGGTCGGCAGCCGACGTGCACAACAGGGTCAAAACGAGGGCTTAGGAGCTGTTCGGAAATAACTTCGGGATTTCATGCTGGTAGAACATAGTTGAATTTACCGAGGGTTTCATCACGCTCTGTCGGTTCGTTTTG
>NZ_JACHXU010000054.1 GCF_014192335.1 Aporhodopirellula rubra
TTGCGATAACCGGGTGGCCGCAGTTGATCTTCCATTTGAAAACGCGCTGTCGGCCACTCCGCGTTCATCGCTTGGTTCTGCCTTCTTGTGAATCGACGAGAGATCGCACAGTTTCTGCGTGCTCATGTGCGACAACGATCTTGTCAGGGTAAACCCAGACAACGAACTCTGGCTGGACGTCGTCGGTTTGAAGATAGATGATCCAGTCTTGTTTTGCATTCGACAAGACGTCTTGGATACCGAGAACCAGTCTTGGGAACGCCGCCACGGATTTATCACTATAGAGAACAACCGTACGTGACCGTGCGCCATTCCAGTTGAAAGGGATCGTGTAGTCGTCATCGGCATTGAAGTCAGATGCAAGTAGTATCTCAAGTTGCTTGTCTAGCCAATCCAATTCAGATGAGAGAAGGCCTTCGTTGGTGTTTGGCCCCCCTGAATTGAACGGTTGCTTCGTGTCGTAAATATCGAATGTTTCCAGATCGACGACATGCAAATCAAGTGAGGGCGCGTACCTAGGTTTCGCGGCGCGAAATTCTTCGTCCCAGGGTGAAAGGGAAGCCTTGAGTTTGACTAGCCCGTTCGGTTCTTCGCCGTTGCACCTGACATTCAACTCGTGAAGTGAAGTAAGCGTTTCTAATGGTGAAAGATCGAGTCTTCGGGCGTCGGTACTAATGTGAAGATCACGAAAGGCAGGCAATCCAGCCAGTGGCTGAAGTGACTTAATGCGCGAACTAATAATGTTTGTGTGCGTGAGTCCGTGCAGATCGCGTAGTGGCGCGAGGGAGTCGAATCGCCCTGACAGATTCACAAGATTCTGGAGCTTTGGGAAACGTTCCAGTCCATCGAGTTTGTTAACATCCGCTCCACGGATCACTCGAAGCTCAGGCATTTCAGGAAACCCGTCGAATGATTCAAAGGTCTCGAGTCCGAATTCGATTTTTCTCAAGTGCGGTAGTCGATTAAGTTGCGTGAACGCCTCAATTTGATCGGCGGAAATTGAGAGCTCACGCAAACAAGGAAGTTCTTCCAAAGGCGAGAAATTTGAAATAGGACAGTCTCCGAGATGGAGCTCTTCGATAGTTTTGCATTCGGCTAGAGGAGAAATATCTCTAACTGGATTCTTGTTGAGATGGAATCGCCTTAGCTCAGAGCAGGAGGCAATTGGAGACAAATCCGTTACCTGGTTATTGATCAAGACCAGCCCCGAAAGGTTCGGAAGAAATTTCAGTGCCGTAAGGTCTCGAACCGGTCGCTCGTCATCAGGCAAACGCTGAAAGCTGACCCAGGAAAGCGAATGCAATTCCTTGGCGGCAGGCCCAACGTGTTTGCGAGAGAACCTTGGCTTGTAGCTGGGGTTTCGACGAGCATCGCCCCGCTCGCCCCAATCGTCCCAGTAAGTTTCGTCGAAATTGCTGCGTACACGATCAATGAGCAGCTCAACGGTGTACGTTTCATCCGGTGTAAGGTCGGTCGAGAGTGCGTACTCCGAGAAAGATGTAGCGGTCATGTTTTGCGCGAACGATGGTTTATGGATTATAGCAATGCAGAGTAAGCACAGCGTCATCGCTACGTTAGAGTGAATCCATCGCATTGCAAATCGATCAGTTGCTGAGCTTTGGCGAGAATGTGTTTGGCAGAACGTCACCGATCACGGGGTGGCGACGAGAGATTCTCAATTGTCAAGAAACGCGACTTCGCCGCTCCCGTGCATCGGATTGTTCCCCGCAACTTTGGATCGACCATGACCGTAACCCGGTTGGCCCAAGCCCGGCGCTGTCGTTCAAGACGAATCCAAGCGTGAATCCGGAACTGAGTCGCACCGTGCAGTCCACCGCGTGCGGGTCATCGCATCCAGTGTACCCAATATCGTTACCAATGAGTATAGATTTGAGTTCTGCGAGCGGCATGTGCAAACGAAGTTTCCATGGATCAATTTTCATTGACGGTCCCCCGTCGAACAAATCGTCGCTGTCGCAGTGAACTAAAGTCAGAATGTCATTCGCAAAGTGGAATTCTGTTGTGCCGAAAACCCAAATGCAGCTAGCGTCTTTCCGGTCGACCAGAGTCGCTTTGGTAGCACTGCCCAGCGTGCGGCCAATCACGTGTCGTGATGTCCCAACGGCGAATGGACCGAGCGATCCGGTTCGCATCGCAGTGGAAAGCGAGACGTTCAATGCGGCCATAAATTTCAGTCGGGGAACGATCGCGATAACCGGGTGGCCGCGGTCGATCTTCCATCTGTAAACGCGCTGTCGGCCACTCCGCGTTCATCGCTTGGTTATGGCTAATTGATGTGACGAGTTTCCCCGACAAGCACCTTGCCGGTCAACACAACAAAAGTAACAGCATCTGCCGATAAAGCAGCATCACGAACATCTCCAAACAAAGGGTCGATCGTTGCCCCTGCAAATTTGCAATCCTCAAACGAACTGCCCCACGACGCGACTTTCATATTGCAGTCATGAAATTTGCATCTGATGAAATTCGCAACAAGGTGAGCGTTCCGAAACGACGTTCCAGAAAAATCACAGTCTGTAAAAGTGCCGACGAATGAGCAATTCCCAGTGCCAATTCTCCGGAAGGAACATTTGTCAAAGCGTCCATCGATGCGATGAAACACGCGTGCCCTGTCAAATGCAACTTGGTCGCATTGGACCCACGTCAACATGATCAATTGATCGACACCAAAGTCGTTGGCCGGTGATCGCGATTTTCCGAAATCGGCGTTAGACATGACCACACCGGATGCGCGCGTTAGCGGAAATTCACGATAGTCCGCTGCGTCGTCAGGCGTCATCCCGTGCGGTGACGATGGTAAGTCGACGGGACGTTGGCGTCCCTTGCCCTTTGGAATGAGCGTCGAGTTCACGGCAGTGATTTCTTCGTCAGTCCAGTTCATAGCCATAACGACCGGCATCACCGGGCGGTGGAAACCAGTGTGATTGGAAAGTGAAGTAGGTCTCCACCACCGCTCCGTGTGCATGCAATGGTTATGCGTTTCCGCGGCAGCCGTGCGCGATCGCGAGCATCGAGTGGAGCAGGTGTTCGATTGTCAGCCAAGCGATTCATTTCGATGAGAGTCGGTGAGGTCACGAGCGGCTGAGTGTCAGTCGGTTCAGCATCGACGAGTCATGGACGCGGTGTCGAACGTCGTTTCGGCACGGTTCGAACGCAATCGCGAGCATGTGTTTCACGCGGCATTTCGGAGCACGATATCATGCCGGTATCCAGCATCGGTTGGATCTGCAGTTAGCACCAATCGCGAGCATGAAGCTGAGCTTCTGTCTCACGCATAACGTCTGGCATAACCGGGCCGCCGCGGTTGATGCTCCATTTGAAAACAGCGGACCGGCGGCTCCGCGTTCATGCCATTGTTACCCAGCAAATTCAGGTTTGAATGTTGAGTCGATCGTAGTATTCCTGTGCGTCTGCAGCGTCTTCGGTATCTGGGAACCACGATGTCCCGGTTTCTTTTTGGATTGCGCTGGTCAGCATCCGCGCAGTCACGTACGCATCGCCAATGGCACCACATTGCCAGAATTGAATATGTTGATTTCCAATTTCGTGACGAAAGATGCGGCGTGCAACATTGAAGAAGCATCGGGCCCAGAACTGTTTTTCGTCGACAGTAGGGAAGCGTTCGTTGAGATCAAATCCGCAGCCGGGCCAATGTTCTGTTTCGTCCCATTTCTTCAGTTTGGCAACGTATCCCTTTTCTTCGTCAGTGCATGCATCGTCCGTCGCGACTTCTAAAGCAAATGCGATCAGCGAACTGAGTCGACGGTTCGCGACCCATAAATATTGTTCGCCAATTGAGATGTCACTTGCCATGCGTCGCTGAGTTTCGTTTTAGGTGGGTAACGTCCGCGATAACCGAGTCGCGGCGATTGATTTTCCATTGCCAAAAACAGCGACTCCGCGACTTCGGTTCATCGCATGGTTCGCCGCTTCATCGATCTTGCGCAAATCGCTTGATCTTGAGTTTGATTCCACGCTTCAAAGTTCTTCGGTCGTGGCTCTGCAAGTATGACACAGTCTTGTCAAAATCGACAACGGCCTTCTTGAGATCGGATGGGCTCAGGTCTAAGTCATCAATTCGCCACTCCGGGTACTTGTAGTGTATGAATGCGTTGCGTTGATCCGAAATTCGTTGAATAGCGTTGACGTGCTTCTTGGCGATCCGCTTTCCTCCCAGAACAGATGTCATCCAAGTGAGTTTGCCACGGATGTTCACATCTCGGATCATTTGTCTGATTTGTTCGTCAGCCAATTGTCCGTGGCGGATTGCCAGACAACGAACGTGCCAGTTGATCCAGTGTTCAACCCAAGTCGCGTAAAACGTTGCCGCATAAAGATAGTTTTCAGATCTGCATTCACGCTTGGCACGCTTGAGTAGTTCTGGCATATGGTCATGGATG
>NZ_JACHXU010000055.1 GCF_014192335.1 Aporhodopirellula rubra
GTCCTGTCCGTAAACGTCCTTCATCGTTGGCCTCCGTGGAATCGAGATGCCTCGATTCTACAAGATTGCCGAAGTTATTTCCGAACAAGTCCTTAACGGTTCCGTGACTGGTGAACTCGTCGGGCTTCGTGACGCATTTTATGAAGACGTCGTCGTGCTCGCTTTTGAGACGCCCGAAGGTGGTAAGCGAATTGCGGATGTGGACGAAAAGGCGCTCTATTATCGAGCACCTTTTACGTCGGCTCAGGGAGTCAAGCCTTTTCTCCCCACGATGACGTTTGAGGATTTGGGGTCTCGTCTAGCTGTCGTTCGATCAAACCAAATTGTCGACATTACGGAGTATTTGCAGCCCGATGGAGTATTGAAGTGGAACGTTCCCGATGGGGATTGGACCGTAATGCGGTTTGGTCGCCGGAACACCGGTGCAACCACTCGGCCTGCGCCCGACCCTGTCTTTGGTTTTGAATGCGACAAGCTCGACGGAGAGGCATTGGACGCTCATTTGGATGCCTACGTTGGAAAGTTGCTCAAGAAAGTAGGCCCACGAAAGCAAGGGTGTGGTTGGACGATGCTGCATATCGACAGCTGGGAAATGGGATCGCAGAACTGGACTTCGGCCTTCGCGCAAGAGTTTCAAAAACGACGTGGTTACGATCCAACTCCTTATCTGCCCGCCTACACAGGATTGATCGTAGACAGCGAAGAAAAAAGCGAACGCTTTTTGTGGGATATACGCCAGACGGTGCAACAGTTAGTGCTGGAGAATCATGCCGAACGCCTTCAGCAGTTTGCTCATCATCACGGAATGGGGCTATCGATCGAGCCATACGACATGAACCCCACTTCGGATCTCGAACTCGGAGTGATTGCCGATGTGCCGATGTGTGAGTTTTGGAGTCCAGGAGGTTTTGATTCAACGTATAGTTGTTTCGAAGCGACATCAGTCGCTCATACGATGGGACGACCGGTTGTTGCGGCAGAGGCGTTCACGGATGGCTCGTCGAAGGCGTGGGAGCAACACCCTGGTTCGATGAAAAATCAGGGTGACTGGGCTTTTTGCAATGGTATCAACCGATTCGTTTACCACACCTTTGCACACAAGACAAATGAACGTCTGCCCGGGATGACCATGGGGCCGTATGGTGTCCATTGGGATCGTGGCCAAACTTGGTGGCCGATGGTGGATGGGTACCATCGCTACGTCGCACGTTGTCAATCGCTGCTGCAACAGGGGCAGACAGTTGCGGATATTCTTTACCTCATCCCAGAAGGAGCACCGCATGTGTTTCAGCCTCCCGCTTCGGCATTGGAAGGCAAGGGGCTATTGCGTGAACGTCGCGGGTATAACTTCGACGGTTGCGCTCCGAGCACGCTGATCTCGCGAGGTTCGGTTGAAAATGGACGTGTTGTCTTCCCCGGTGGCGCAGCCTACGAATTGCTTGTCCTGCCGGCATGCGACACGATGACACCAGAGCTGCTGCAGAAAATCAGCTCGCTCGTCGAAGCTGGAGCGACGGTCGTTGGTTCTCCGCCATCACGATCGCCTAGCTTGGTTGATTTTCCCATTTGTGATCAGCAAGTCCATGCGATTGCCACGCAAGTCTGGGGGACGCCTCCTTTTGGCTCAGGCCTTGTTGAGCGAAAGTTTGGAAAGGGAAATGTAATTTGGGAGAATGTTGTTGACGCCAAACGGTATCAACAGCCGCTTACTAGGCCGATCACAGACGCCCTGTGGATTTGGTATCCCGAAGAATATTCAGGCTTGGTGGCCGAGCCTTGCACTCGCTATTTCCAGTGTGTCTTCACGGTAAACGCCGATCAGCCAATCGAATCGGCTCAGATCGAAGCAACTGCTGACAATGACTTCCAATTGTCAATCAATGAGTCGCCCGTCTTGAGCGGCGAAAATTTTAATCTGATTTACCGCGATGAAGTTTCATCGTTGGTAAAACCGGGAAAGAACGTTATCACGGTAAAGGCCATCAACACCGGCGAGCATCCGAATCCTGCAGGATTGATTGCGTGTCTAAATATTCAATATCGCGATGGTAGTGAACAATCAATTACCACCGACGAAAATTGGCAGTCAAGCCGTCAATTTCCCAGCAGCGATTGGGTCAATGCTAAACAATTAGGCAACGTCGACATGACTCCATGGCATCTGAATCTTTCAGCGAGTGATTCACTCGCTGAACTCTACCCGAATTACAGGATGACTTCTGATTTACTTGCCAAAAAAGGCGTGCAACCCGACTTTGAGTCGAACGGGCCGATTCGTTACACGCATCGTCATGCGGATTCATTTGATCTGTATTTTGTGTCGAATCGAAATGAAGAGGTTGTTGATGCCGAGTGCGTGTTCCGTATCGAAGGACGCCAGCCTCAGCGATGGGATCCGTTGGACGGCAGCACGCACACTCTGCCACAGTACAGCTCGAAAGCTGGTCGCACGACAATCCCCATTCGATTTGAACCGCACCAGAGTTTTTTTATTCTCTTCGGTGACGCTGACGTGCCCTTGCAACCAATTGCCACGCAAAATTTGGTGACCTATCAAACGGTTGCCTCGTTGGAAGGATCCTGGAATGTGGATTTCGATGTTGGTCTGGGCGGACCAGCGGACGTGACATTTGATGGACTAACGCAGTGGAATCAAAATTCACGCGAAGGTATTAAGCACTATTCAGGAATCGCCACTTATCGGAAAACGTTTGATTTGCCATCATCCGTGCAGTCGAACGAGCATCCTATTTGGCTCGACCTTGGAACTGTTCATAACATCGCGCGGGTTCGGCTGAACGGCAATGACATGGGGGTCTTGTGGTGTGCTCCATGGCGAGTTGATATTTCGTCGGCGGTCCAACCAGAAGGTAATCTGCTCGAGATCGAAATCGCAAACTTATGGCGAAATCGTTTGATTGGTGACAGGATGCTCGAACCTGACGAGCAGGTGACATGGACTACTTACAATCCTTATGAATCAACCTCACCGCTTCTGCCGTCTGGATTGTTGGGCCCCGTCGAAATCGTGATTCCGAAAATTAAGTAAGGACTTGTTCGGAAATAACTTCGGCAATCTTGTAGAATCGAGGCATCTCGATTCCACGGAGGCCAACGATGAAGGACGTTTACGGACAGG
>NZ_JACHXU010000056.1 GCF_014192335.1 Aporhodopirellula rubra
CCAGGAGGTGGGGCTTGTTGCCCACTCAAACCCGATCACTTACGTTTTTACTAGAGAGACCATCACGAGTTTCAACAACGAATGGGACATCCCCGTATTCATTGGCCAGTTCGGTTTGCCAAACACGATCGCCCGATTCAGTGTCGAAAGCCACGAGGACTTGCTTTCCTGCTTCATTGAACGTTGTGATCGCGAAATCATTTACGACGGTCACTGCCGACATTCCAACACCGCCTGGAACACGCCAAACGACTTCTGGACCGTCATCCGGGAATGAGTCGAGCAAACCGGTTTCGCGGGACGTGCCATTTCGAAGCTCGCCTAAAAATTGTGGCCAATCGGCATGAGTGTATGAGCAACAAGCCAACGCAACGACGACGGCGTGAACCATTCGGTGAATCAAAGATCGCATGCTGAGTCTCGGCGGGGACAATCGAACTGTAGCGGCACGCCAACATGATATCGCAATCAGACGCGTCATGGTCGATTGTGAGCCGAGTCAATACGAGCATCGGATATCAAGGCACGTCTCGTCAGATGCTAAAACCGTTGCCGACATTTTCCGTGGACAGCGGCACGTTCTGATGCTGCTTTGTTGCGCCGAGTTTATTGTTTCGCCGAGTTCACGGGCGCAGGCCGTCGAAGACTGTGTGCGAGAAATATCGTTCCATCCGATCGGGAAAGACGGTCACGACCGCGCAGTTCTTTCCTAACGTTTCGGCGACCCGGATCGCGGCGGCCATGTTGAGTCCCGAACTCGGTCCGACCGGGAAGCCCTTCGCCCATAGTTGGCGAGTCAGTTCAAGGCACTCGTCGTCGCTAATTTCCCACTCCGTGAGATGAGGGCAATTCCACTGAGCGTAAATGTCACTGATGCCATTAGCGACACCTGGCACGTTTGAGCTGAATCTCAGACTGCAGCATTCGACATTGGCTCCAAAGAGTTTGCCTTCACAGGGAATCGCGGCGTGTGCGCTCACGTCGCAACCTGCGCTGCTGAATGCTTCATAGAGGCCGCGGAGTGTGCCGCCCGTGCCAACGCCACTGACGATACCGTCGACGCAACCACCGGGGATTCGCGAGAGAATTTCGGAGCCGGTGAACAGCCGATGTGCTTCGGTGTTGTCTTCGTTGGAAAACTGCTGTCCTAAAAACCAACCCTCAACTTCGCTGGCTTCCTTTGCGGCACGGAGTACTTCGGTCATGTTGCCAGGGACTCTTTTGACGATTCCTCCGTAAGCACGAATGATCAGTTCTCGTTCGGAGGTCGCTGATTCGGGGATGAAGGCAATGAACCGCAGTCCCATCTGGCTGCACGCGAGGGCGAATGCGATGCTCGTTGAACCGCTTGAGGCTTCCACGACGGTGCTTCCACGTGTGATTTTTCCAGCCCGCCAGGCTTTCTCAATGATGTGTCTTGCGATGCGATCCTTTGTCGAACCGCTCGGGTTGAGGAACTCCAGCTTGCACCAAATTTTCACGTTAGCATCCTCTAACGTTACTGGTACCAATGGCGTTGACGCGATTTGATGGAGGTAACGACTGCCCTCGGGAAGTGGGAGATTGTTTTGAACGCGAGGTTTCATTCATGCACCGACGTCGAGGAACAGGACGGAAGCTACGAAGCCGTTTTGCATCGCCGTAGGTCAACACGAGAAGGTGTCGAGGTTGGCCCAGGTGAAATCAAATGATGGGTTCGTGATCAGTCAAATTATGCCGTTTGCCCCTGCCGGTTGTGAAGAGTGTCGAGACGCCGAATTGGGGCCACACGCTAATTTTGTGGACAGTGTAGTGAGGTCGTCGTCAAACATCGCGAGTGCTTGAGATACTTCTTCGTCGATCGAATCCAATCCGTGGCGGACGGCCAGGATGCTGATCGCGATGGACAGGAACGTGTCGATGTCGACGGACGTTCGCCAGTGGTAAGCGTGGGACTTCACGAAGTTGTCGAATTGTCCGATCGCGCGGAGGTGAAGGGCATCTTGGACGTGGATACGTTGCTTGAGCGTGCGTCCATGAATGATTCGCTGGAACGGTGAGAATCGACGAGGAGGCAGGAACATTCTCTTCTCATGTTGGTGCGTGATTCACTTTCCGTGGTCTTTGTCACAGTGGTAGCTCCAAAAACAAGCCGCAATCGCCGTGACTCGCATGGCCGCACCGTCGGCAATTCCATCGGTCGCTTCGTACAGCGGGGCGTCGCTCTCAAGCAGTTTCGACATTTGCCCTTTGTAGTTTGGATGGATACCACTGGGGGGCGGTTCTTCGCCGTGGAAGTTGTAGTCGGTCGGCTGGCGGTATCGGGCGACGAGGTCGGCATGATCAAACCCGCCACAGTCTGCGAGTGATTTTGCGATTACGATCGTCTGAACGTAGTCGTCCGCGTCGCTGCTATACGCGTATTTCCAGGCGACCCAAGACACCGCTGCGAGCGCGCGATGGATTCGTTCAATCCTCTCTGAACGTGCCCGTTGTCGTAAAGATTCTAACGTGATGCGGCGCAGTGGCGTGTTGCGAGGATGCTCAATCGCTAAGGCGCCTTCGTCGTTGACGAGCACGCGGGGGCTCGTCACACCTTCGATAATATCGTCGTACTCGATCCCCAGGCGGGCGAGAGCTTGCTCGGTTTTTTCAACCGTGAGATGTGGTGGATCATTTTCTCCGCGTCGACGTGCTGTCAAGAAAATGACGCGGTGCCCATTCGATTTCAAATCTGCAACGTACTCGATGTCGCCTTCCAAGGGTTCCATCGTGCCGTAACGGAAGAACACTCCGTCGAAGTCGAGTAGATAAGTTGCCATTAGTAGGACATTGGGTGAAAATCGTGCGATTCGGAAGTGCCTTACGCGACGATCCGCAGTCCCGCGAAAGTACCGTAACGGGGTGTCCAAGCTTGGTAAATGGCGAGATGAGTGTGCCGTTGTTCAGGGTGCATGACCGGGTTTGCAGCTTGAATTGGGGTCGGCTTAGAATCTCCGGTGATTTACAATCTCGAGCGCAGAGCCGGGGGAGCTAGGGGCTTTGGGTGACTCTTTAAAGGATATTTGCCATGGAATCGGCACCGAACCAACCGACCGCTGAAGATATTGCTGACCTCGTCGTGAA
>NZ_JACHXU010000057.1 GCF_014192335.1 Aporhodopirellula rubra
TCCTGTCCGTAAACGTCCTTCATCGTTGGCCTCCGTGGAATCGAGATGCCTCGATTCTACAAGATTGCCGAAGTTATTTCCGAACAAGTCCTTAGGTCGTCGAAGTCGCGCATCCGGAGCAGCGTGAAGTATGGCAATGCCGTAAAAACAGCGAGGACCATAATGGTAGCTTGGCGCCCAATTGGGTTGCGGCAAATAAACGTTGAGGCGTTCAGCACTTTGTAGAGAAATCCTCGGCCGGATACGTGTCGCAGCGAAGACGCTTCAGTCGGAGATTCATATGGGTTCGGCATGCAGAGCGAACTCTTGCGGTACGAAGACGGCCGCCCTGTCGGGTAACGTTTACGATCAGCCGGCGGCGACGGAAGATTAACCACTTCAAAACGCCCGACTTCGCCGCTTGGTTGCATCGGATGGTTCCCCGTTCATCTGTCCGTTAATACGTGAAGATCGTTGCATCGTCGAAACCGCCATCCAATTTTGCAGAAGCCTCTACGTGGTAGTCCGAAAGTCGGCTATCGGTGCCACCCCAGTCATGTCCGCCACCGCTGAAATCGATACGAACGCAATCAGAATCGTTAAGCGGACGAATCGTAATCATGCTGGGGCAAGTCAGCGAATCACGTATCTGTTTTGCAGTTATCGTTAGCGGCGGTTCTTCCTGACTCAGCAGCGTCCTAAATTGCGAAAGACAATCAGCGGCGAAAAAATCGCGAAATTTCTTGAACCATGAATTGTGCGTCATCCAAATGCGATTGGCTGTCGGCGTAAGACTTGCCAGCAAATTCGTCGGATCGTATCTGGTTCGTGTCGAACGTGAAGCAAACCGTTAGACCGTTGAAATTGCGGTCCGCGACAAACATCTGGAAATGTTTGTCCCAGCGAATGCCGTCAAACTTCGTGTTGCCTTTTGAACCGCCCATGTATTCTTTAGTTGGGGAACGTCCCGGATCAACAAGTCGCGATTAGCGATCCTCTATTCTCAATACGCGCGCGAATCGCGACTTTGGTGCATCCGTTTGTTCGCCGCTTCGAAGCGGGTTCACGTTGTCAGTTCAAGTTGATGTCACGAACAGGAGTGCGAGCATAGCGGTACATCCCATGGTCACGTAACCACCAGCATACAAGAGTCGCATCGAACGAGTCATGCGCATTGGACCAAACGACACAAGCATTCCTGTCCGAATCACGGACCATTTTGCAATCACGAACATCGTCAGACCAACCGCAAGTCCTGACGCGATTGCAAGCGCCGTTTCGTCCGGTTGGCGTGCAACGAGATTGCGAAATGTGAAAATAAGTGGAAGGGAAAATCCCACCACGATGCCGACAATGGCGATCAACGCTAGTGAATCGAATGGGATGGCGTAATGGTGGACGCTACCATCAGCATCACGACGGCGGAGCAAGAGAGACATGCGGTCCTCTTCATTTTGGGACAAAGCTTGAAGCACTAAGCTCGATTTCGTAGTCATCGCTCGGTGTTGATTCGCCGGTAATGCAAGTAAAGCACCCGCAGCCAGCTTCTGCGGAACCAACAATCCAAAGCGGTTTGCCGCAGCTACATCGCCTGCCATCGCGGTGGGCAGCAATCGCGTCGTCCAGACGTGCAACAACGTCGCCCCGGCAATCGGACGGGTTTGACTTCAGAAACAGGTCGACGTAATCGTCTTTTGGGATCAGCTTGAACCCGCTCTTCGTTCGTTTCATGATGAATGTCGTGTTTTGGGGGCGTGATTTGAGTCGGCGAACGGTAGAAATCACGGGGAACGGGCGAAAGACTTGCAAGCAGACGAGAAAACGGACCACCCGTTCTCCCGTGCATTTCATGGTTCTGCCTTTTCCTGCGGTGCGTTAAGTCGTCGCGACCCACTGATGAGTATACCACAAGCAACCGACACACCGACGATCAGCCCAATCACCATGAACGCAGGTCCCTGTCCATTCGGGCCAGCGAACATGAACATGACGGCAGGTGGCATCACGATTGCGATGGCAGAGTACTTCAGTTGCCGATGAAAAATCGTGGGATCGTGTGGCCAATTGTGCGACCGGAAACGGTAGACAATTCCGCCGATGATGCAGCCGGTGAGAACGACAGCGAACCCAATCGGGTTTTGGCGTGCGAGGAAAGGGATCGCCCCAAAACCGCCAAGCAGTCCAAACCCCACAATGTAGAGAGCGGGGCCGCGACGAAGGCGGTACGTCGATGGGTTTGGTTGTGGCTCTGTCGTTGGCGGTGCGTATGGATTTGACGTCACGGACATGACAGATTTGATTGGCAGAACGTCCAAGGTCACCGGGTAAGGGCGTTCGGTGAAGTTGGGATTGGGGAAAAGACTGACGCCCTTACTCCGGTGCACCGAATTGTTCCGCATCCGAACCGGCAGTCAGCATGGGGAGACATCTGTTTCGAAGCTTCCATTGTAGCAGCATTGTGGGAGCATGTGCCGAGCTTGGGATCGATGGTGGGCAACGGCGTTGAACTCCGTGATCGTGCTTGAGGTCGAACACACCCATCCGAGCACGGATCGAGCATCGGGATCGCGAGCATCATTCGAGCGCACCGGTCACCAACCTGGATCGAGCGCACCGATCACTGCGGACGACGGAGCGTGAGGTTTTGATCGACTGCGGAACGACAGGCGTCACCGAGCACGGCCAGTGTGGTTTCCACTTGTAAATATCTTATGCCGTGCTTCGGTGCACGCCATGGTTCGTCGATCGCGTGAACTCAAATCCGAAACGCAATTTTTTTCGAAATCACTGGAACTGAGACATGGGAGTTTGGAAGCGGAGCCTTCGTCGCGGTCGCGAGTTC
>NZ_JACHXU010000058.1 GCF_014192335.1 Aporhodopirellula rubra
GCCTCTTTGGCAACGTGGTTTCTGTCTGGTAAACTGTTTGGTGTTGCGACGCTTTCTGGCTTCGGAGAGAAGCGGTGTCGTAAAAACCTTCCGTTAGGCGACCAAACCAAATGCAGTACTCGGCGGATGACCTCCAGAAACTCGATGCACTGGAGCACGTTCGCTCGAACCCCAAAATGTACACTGGACTGGCCACGCCGACCGCTGCCGTCATTGCAGGTGCAATCGCAAACGACGCAATCGTCCTTGGCGCATCCGACACTCGCGCTTTTCGCTTCGACGACTGGTGGATCATTTCCGCTGATTCCGACTGGCTTAACGCCCCATGCAAATGCTTCGCTCCACCTACTGAGGCGTTCCGCCGCGTTCTTGCCTTTCCGGAAATCGGTGTCAATTCGATGCGACACGAGATTCTCGCTACCGCCTTTGCAACTTCTGTGGTTTCGCTCTCGCCGACTGACAGAATCGTGGTTTCTGGAGACGTTCCCGACGACGATCCCGTTTGGGGCCAGATGACTGCCAGTAACGTGATGCGAGCCGTTGCGTTGCGCATGGTCGCCTAACATGGTTTTTACGCTAGGCCTGCGGCACACCCTCCTTAGTTGGTCACGCGGGCTGGCATTGGTACAATCTCTAGTAGTTCAGACATCGTTCGCTTCGTTAAGGGCGGTGTCGTAAAAACCTTCCGTTGTATGCCCCTAGTCGATATGGCGCTGTCAAAACGCAACTCCAACCCGATTACGATTGATGCCGTCGAGTTCCGCTGGGCCGTATCTGCTCGCTCGCAGGGCGACACTGACATGGTTACCGTTGTGGTTCAGCCACCCGACAACGGTTGTCGGCTGACCGTTGCCGTACCTTGCCGTGATCCGTACCTACACCCTGAATCCGACCCACCATCGTACGATGTTCGTGACATTACTCCGGGCTTCGTTCGCCGGCTGATCGACTCGGCTCGATCCTTGGGGTGGCAACCGTTTTCTTCCGATCCACAATTCTCGATTGACTGCGTGATCGCAGAGGCACGCGGAAGTGCTGGCGAAACTTGTCATGCACATTGGCAATGCCCGACTTGCGATTCCCACTACTCGGATGACATCGACTTTGGTGAAAAACCTCCGTTGATGTCGGCATGTGGCCGCTCCAAACATCATCCGAGCGGGCGTTCAACCAATGTCATACTGTTTTGGTAGTGCACCGGGGCATACAACATGGTTTTTACGCTAGGCCTGCGGCACACCTTGGCTCTTTGGCAACGGGCCAAGGCCTTGGTACAATTCTCGTAGTTCAAACATCGCTCGCTTCGTTTAGGGCGGTGTCGTAAAAACCTTCCGTTGTCGGACACCGCGGTATGGCATTTGACCACGTTTATCGAGTGTCTTTGTTGGACGGCTTGGTTACGCAAGACGCCATTGCGGGCCTTGCCAGTGAATTGGAAGCGGTCAACATCACGCTTCCCGTCGGCTACTCCCAATACGTTACGCAACTCGGTTGTGGCGAACTCTGCGACTTGCTCAGAGTGCACAGCCCTGACGGAGTGCGTCACGGCATTCGCGAACAGGGGCGGTTACGTGAGGAAAGTTGGATTCCCGGGTTACGCGATGGTTGGTGGGACCCGTGTAAATTAACCATAGAAGACCTGTCCGATGCTGTTGAGTTCGCGTCTTCCGCTGAGGGCGATTCGTTTATCTGTTGTCCCCGATTCGCTGGAACGCTGTTTGAGCTGCCGCGGCACTGCAGTTCAATTCTAGAATACAACAACGGCTTCATTGAAGTAGCTGACCTTTGTGCAAAGCGGATGGAACACGATTTTCCATTCATGGACACCGGTGGCCCACGTCGCCGTCATCGTGGCTTCGATGTTAGTGATCGCATTAGCGTCGACCGATTTGAGAAACTATTGATCGAACGATGGGGAGCCGACGGCCATTCACGCTCACGCGACGATTGGTCCGAATTGCCGATTGTTTCCTTCGTTCGATTCACGCTCGTTTCCAGATTTATGTTGGTGAGTCACGCTCAGCGCAGGCTATTAAGACCGACGGTGCATTTACTGTTGCGGCATCGTACGATGTCGGAAGTGAACAGGACGTCGTAGAATTCGTGGACTCAGTACTGCTGGAGAATGGCCAATCTTGGGTTAACTGACACAAGTGTGGTGTCCGACAGCATGGCTTTTACGCTGAGGCCTTCGGCACACCTTGGCTCTTTGGCAACCAGCCATGGCCTTGGTACAATTCCCCTAGTGCATCATCCAGTCTTAATTTGGGGGTAGAGCCGAGCGAGTTTGGTTCTTGCTTCGCCGATCTGCAATTGCCAGTCGACGCCCCGTTGCTTGTCGTTGATGGAGTCGGACCAAGCGGCGATTTCCTCCTGAAGTTCGTGTAGCTCTCCGATCCGCCGCCCTGAAAGGCACTGTCGCGTCATCGCGCTGAGTTCACATTCGGCAACATTCAGCCAACTACCATGCTTTGGAGTGAACACAAACTCGATTCGCTTCAC
>NZ_JACHXU010000059.1 GCF_014192335.1 Aporhodopirellula rubra
TGGGCCACATCGTTGATCCATCCCGAAGGGCCGCACGCCTCCATGACGACCAGGTCAGCACGCTGGCTTTCGAAAAGCGTATTGAAGCAGTCGCGTGTGGTCGGCGTGGTGAGGAACTGAGTCTTTCGGGTTTGAGAATCAAAAAGGCAGGCAGCCGAGTTGAATTTACCGAGGTCAAGTGCGAGAATCTTCATTGAGTTGAATCCTTGTGTTTGTTGGGTGGAGTAAATGTGACAAGCAGCCCCGAGCTGCCCAGATCACGGGTCCGAGTCGCCAGTCATTGTTGACAAATGACTCCCACCCTTCAAACCTCGGACTTACATGGATTCTTTACCCCAAATAAAGATTTCATTTGGTGCGTACTTCCAACGCCATTGCAAAGGGACGCATTATCGCCAGCGTATTCTTGCTGGCCTCCATCGGCATTTCGGTCTACTTTGGCATTTCGGCATGGAAATGGCACTCCGACTTCTACGAATGGATCGATGCCACGCCAATGCAGATGACCGTCGATCTAGCGACTCCATCAATGCATTCCGCGCCATTTACGCAAACGTGCGTCATGGCGCATGGCCAATCGATCTACGTTGCGTTCGATGATCCCGATGCAAACGACGAGAACATCGGCGAGTACTTTGCCGGACTCCAGGGCACGGTGACAATACGCGATCTCACCGGTGCCGAGGTACTAGCCAAACCGTTCGATGCTACGGGCGTACGACTATGGGGCGACGACCCGATGCTGGTCGGATTTCATCCGTTTGCAAATGGCGACTACACAGCCGAGATAAAGATTGAGCAAGGTGCATCCGCACTTGGTGGCACACAGTATGATTTGTACGCACGCAACGAATTGTGCGGACTAGAACTCATGCCCGCGTATGTTCTAGGCGCGATATCGGCGCTTGCTGCGCTCATTGCTTGTGTTGGTGGATGCTACACTGTACCATCGATTGCTCGCGATGGATTCCGTGTTCAAGTGCCGGATGACGTGGGGTAACCATGCCGTGCAACGGAGCACGGCATAGGGCGTTTACAAATGGAAACCACATTGGCCGTGCCCGCTGACGGCCACCGTTCTGCGACATGAGTAAATGCCAACCGAACAGTCTGTCGCATACGACGACCTGTACTACAACGCGGCACATTCTTACGAGTATGACGGCAAGCTCTATTCCGGCGTCGCTGAAGAGCAATTTGATGACGGCAAGCTCCGCTGTCGTTTTCGCTTCCATAATGGACAGCAACACGGTGACGCTGAGGAATACTACCGAACTGGCGCGAAACGAAGCGTGACGCCTTATGTAAACGGTGCGGTTCACGGGCGCACAATTGAATGGCATGAAAACGGCCGCATCCATATCGAACGCGACAACGAATACGGTATCATGATGCAGAGCCGAGAATTCGATGAGTCGGGAACGCTCGTAAACGAGTATTCACGACCGGATGACGACCCAATGAGCGTGTTGGTTCGGAAACGCCGTGGCGGATCGTAGCGACACAAGAGCGCAGAACAATCGCGTGCACCCGAGTACGCGAGTCGGCTGGTTTTGAAGTTGAAAATCTTTCGCGCGTACCGGGTGACGCGTGACGTTCCCCGACAGACTAACTTATCGCGGCGTCATGATTGATCGCGAGTTTGTCTTTTCAACGTATTCAAAGAATCCACGCCCGTATCCGCGTACGGATGCAGCATTAGATCAACGGCTCACGCCGCGGCTTGCGGTACTTATCGAACAATCCCAACGAGCATGGCTTCAATCCGATTTCGCGTACGCGCAATCAGGGCGTCGACAATCGCATTCGTTTTCACGCTTCTTCGGAGACTTCTTCGCCCACTTTGACATTGAACTTCGCGCACACATTTACGAACTGGCAGCAAATGGGACGACGATAACTCGTGAACTGGTTGAAAGCCTCATTGCTGGTCCATTTCCTGAACCGACCCAAAGCACTCTGGATCGAATAGCAACGTTCCCGGATGATTTTCTCTACCGAACATGTGATCTGGGGCACGGCTGGACCAAACAATACGAACTCAATTACGTTCCCACGCTCGTCTGTGCACGCTTTGCCATTGTCGCAGAGTCGGGGGTTTACTTAGCGCAGTACGACACCCGCTATCCGAGGGGCAAGCGTACTTATTCAAGCGAAGCCTATGTCGTGTTGCGCGAGGGGGGGCTAAGATGGTTGGACCTCGCTGATGACACAGGTGAGTTCGCAGATCTAAACTTCGTGTTTGTGCAATGATTTTGCGGGGAACCAGAATCGAGATAGGGGCCCGGTTGCCCGGGACCCCTCTCACACCACCGGACATGCGGATCCGCATCCGGCGGTTCGCTTCTTGGAAGCAAACTTGCTC
>NZ_JACHXU010000060.1 GCF_014192335.1 Aporhodopirellula rubra
AGCAAGTTTGCTTCCAAGAAGCGAACCGCCGGATGCGGATCCGCATGTCCGGTGGTGTGAGAGGGGTCCCGGGCAACCGGGCCCCTATCTCGATCATGGTTCGCCCACTTTACAAGCGAAGCAAACACAGTCGGACAGGCGGGTTCAGGGTAGTTGCTTCAATGCTTCGTCAAAGGATTGGGCCGACAATTGAACAGTTTGGTAACCAGTTTTGACAAGAAATGCCCTGCCCTTCGACAGGTCGTAATCCTCGTCTGCGAAATCAAGCATGCCATCTCGTCGGTGGTCGGGTGTCAATTCGAAGTCAATATTGTAGTAACCGTCTTTTCCGTTTCCGATCATCACCGCACCACCAATAGTCTCTGAGTCATCGTCTTCGTCAGCATCGATGTAGGCGATCTCCAGACCACTCAGTTCTTGTGACGCGACAAACACGTCAGCGACCGTTGTTCCACGATACTCAATTGGAATGTGCAGATATTGCTGCGGTTGCTTGAGTAGGCGTTTCGGTCCGTAGACCATTCGTGAATCTGTCATGCGTGTTTAGATTATTCAGTTAGCGAACGACACGCATCAGCGGGCCGGCGCGAGATGCGTTGACTTCCGAACCGACCCGACCGCCGGCTCCGTTGCATGCGATTGTTATCAGCCGCTCTGTATTCGTGTGCGTAGTTCGACAAGCATCCGACCGAGCATATTGCGCCCGGTACCGTCGCCGCCGTCTCCCCAGTATCTGTCGTTCTTTGTGTGTTCCACGATCATAGCATCGCCCGTACCAAGCAGCAGCGCCATCAGATCGGGATGTTGGGTGAATTTGGCGTGCAGCGCGACACGCATGACGTCGTCCTTCACGTCCTCCCAATCAGGACGAAGTGGGCGCTCTCGATCACGTCCCATTCGTGCAGCCGTCATCGGCGAGTCGACCAACCGTATCTCGTCAGCGTGTTGCGTGCCAACAAATTTCTGTGCCTGGAAGTAGTGTTCAGTCGTAGGCCATGTTGCGCCATCGAGCTCGATTAGATACGCGGCGAAGTTCGAGAACGCACCGTACTCGTCGTCGACCAAGTAGAAGTTGATGGATTCAGGCATGTCCGATTTAAGTCTGATAACGTCCGCCGTCACCGGGTACGGCGTATTGAGTCACCACTTGTAAACGCGCGATGCCGTACTCCGGTGCACGGCATGGTTCGTCAGTATTGTGTGCTCAGTCTTCGAGCAACCGACCGAATTGCCCCTTCGATATTTCGTCGATACCACCGGTCCGTTTTCTGCTCCAAGTGTAGCAGAATATCGCGGATCAACACCGTTTGGGGCTGATTCAGTAGCGCAAACTGCTCGTCCGATCCCGAAAGATGGAAAAGTACGCCACGAAAAATCTCGGGACAATCGCCAGGGGTATCCAATGGCAAGATCGTGACAAAGCACGGAGGAAGATAGAACCGCATTCCCCGTGCGTCAATAAAGCAGAGTACGCCCGCATTTACGTGACGCTTCAGATGGTCCGTGCCGACAAGACAATGCCAATCGGTGAGTTCGTCCTTGCTTCGCGCTTCCTTGCGTTCGGTCACGGTGCCATAATTGTCCATGACGATGGCCTCACGAATGGAGATTCCGCCGTCAATGAGAGAAATGCGGTCAAACATCTCTTCGGTACGGCGTATTAGGTCAGTCGCAGTATGCATCCATCTGTCTGACGAACGACACGCATCAGCGGGCCGGCGCGAGATGCGTTGACTTCCGAACCGACCCGACCGCCGGCTCCGTTGCATGCGATTGTTATCAGCCGCTCTGTATTCGTGTGCGTAGTTCGACAAGCATCCGACCGAGCATATTGCGCCCGGTACCGTCGCCGCCGTCTCCCCAGTATCTGTCGTTCTTTGTGTGTTCCACGATCATAGCATCGCCCGTACCAAGCAGCAGCGCCATCAGATCGGGATGTTGGGTGAATTTGGCGTGCAGCGCGACACGCATGACGTCGTCCTTCACGTCCTCCCAATCAGGACGAAGTGGGCGCTCTCGATCACGTCCCATTCGTGCAGCCGTCATCGGCGAGTCGACCAACCGTATCTCGTCAGCGTGTTGCGTGCCAACAAATTTCTGTGCCTGGAAGTAGTGTTCAGTCGTAGGCCATGTTGCGCCATCGAGCTCGATTAGATACGCGGCGAAGTTCGAGAACGCACCGTACTCGTCGTCGACCAAGTAGAAGTTGATGGATTCAGGCATGTCCGATTTAAGTCTGATAACTTGTTTCTTACCGGTCGGACCGGGTGAGAATAAGTGATTTGGGGGTGGTTTACTAGGTTCGGTGGTGAGAATAAGTCGGAGGCGGGTGAC
>NZ_JACHXU010000061.1 GCF_014192335.1 Aporhodopirellula rubra
CACCCATGCGGACGAAGTCCGCACATGAGGAGGTGAGAATAAGCCTGTGGAAGTGAGAACAAGTAAGATCCTTCCCAAGGGAAACTTCCCAAACCAATGAGAACAAGTCACCCGCCTCCGACTTATTCTCACCGCCGAAACTAGTAAACCACCCCTAAATCACTTATTCTGACCCGGTCCGACCGGTAAGAAACAAGTTCGTCGAAAGACTCAGACATAAGATGGCCAAACGCAAGTCAACCAAAGAAGTGCTGCCCGTCAAGGATGAAGACGAGCAACAACCAGTTCCAACCGCTTGGCGTCCTGCATTTCGCGATATAGTGCTCGCTTTCGTGGAACACGATTATCGCCTTACGGAAGGCGTCGACGGTGTACTTCCCGTCTCGGCGAAGACCGCCAAGCAAATTAGAGAGTACGTCGAGGACTATGGCGAAACTCTCGTCGCACTTCCGGAAAAGACGTGGGCTTCTTCGACATGCATTTGGATGGGCAAGAAATGGGAGGTGCTGATCGATCTGTGGACGAAGGGTGAAGGGCGAAGCGACCTTGTCCTAAGTGCAACGGTCTCGGAGACCAAGGATGGATTTCAAATTAAGATCGAAATGGTGTACGTGCCATGAGAACCGTTCTCGAATCGATTCGTTGGCCCCAACTCGAGACCGCAGATCGACGAACCATGGGATGCAACGGAGCGGCGGTGGTGCGGTTTTTGGTGAGATCAATGTCAACTCCCGCCGCCCGCTGATCCCGGTCGTTCGTCGACACCAGGTATCTGATCGATGGTGATATCATCACGCACTCCGGATGGTTGGCCGAACAACTGTCCCATCTGTGGACACTCGATATCGATTACCCCATCGCAGAATACGCTCGATGCGCCCTGTCCGCACTGCGGCCATTTGCTGTGGTTCGCCGACACAGGTCTCCTTCCCATTTGGAACTCGTCCACGAAAACCGAACGATTTCAAGGCCATCCGATTCCTGACTCAATCGAGATCGCAGATTACATTTTTGAACTGATCCCGGAATCGGTCGCACGAGAAAACTGCGTCATCCCAGTCGCCGAATCCGCTGATGCCCTTCTCGTGGCCGCTACTTCCCCGATCGAACTTGAAATCATTGAGAAACTGCAATTCATTTTGAGTCGCCGCATATTGGCTGTCCCAACAACGAAGAATTGGATCGTTGCCCAGATTGACAAACATTATGGCTCGATTGATGATGCGGGTGTTGCGTAATTCACGCAGCTCACGACATCGTCGACGAACCATCGCATGCACGGGAGCGGCGGTGGCCAGTCGGTTTTGAAATCAACGTCAACTCCCGCCGCCCCGTGATGCTGGTCGTTACCCGACTGATGTTTCCCTGAAATGGAACCCTACATCGTTCCCAAAGATTGGCTTGTTGCCATCGCACTACTTGGCGTTGGTGCCGGTCTAGCGTTGCCGCTGACGCAACGTAATGACTGGATAGGCTGGGTGGCGGTGGTCGCCATCTCGTTGATGGCGATGCCGATTTTTGTGTTTGCATCTTATTGCTGCTATGCTCGGTTGCACAGTTTCCTCAAAAGACCACCTGCGTCGACGGTCAACGAGTTAGAACATTGAGACAAATGCGGGTAACCATCGCGTGAACCGGAGAACGCGAGTTGAGCGGTTTGGCCGTTCGAGACTTTCCCGCGCGTTCCCGGTTACGCGTAACGTTATCGGACTGACAATCTCCGACTCAGCTCTGTTGACGCGATCCACGCCGCGCGACTCATGCTGATGAACTGCTGCCCGCTTGCGACACGCGGCATCGTGAAACGAATCAACATCCCCACGCTCAACCCATCCCCAGACGCGCGGACGTCAATTCCCGGCAGTTTGGCTTTCGAAATCTCTCGATCGACCAACACCAGTCGCGGTCGTGCGAACGCTTGCCAACCTTCCTGACGAACGACTGTGTCTTGGTTGACAATCGCCCGCACCACCGCGACCACAACTTCGAGACGGTGCGGAAGACTCCCGGGCGCGATGCGAACGACATCGACTACGCTGCTACTATTTCACTGGACGCACTCCATCGATATCATACACATCGCTTCCTCACCTGTCGGGACGCTCGACCGGATGCCCATCCCCCTCAACGCTTCTCGACAAAACTACGTCAACATTTCCGATAACCAATAAGGATTTGACTTCGCGTGGATGCGACGGTTGAGTCACCTTCTCTTTCATGTTGCTTCGTTCGTCGCGGTTCAAAACGCTTCGCCTA
>NZ_JACHXU010000062.1 GCF_014192335.1 Aporhodopirellula rubra
GCGAGCGACCGAAAAACGCCTCCGGCGAACGGCACCTCACCTCCACCAGCGGAAAAAAAATGAAGTAAGACAAAACAGAGTCAAAACCCACTTGCAAAACAACGGACTTCATAGTCGGCAGGGTTCAGCGGGGCCGCGCGAACGACTCACCACTTCAAAAACGTCAACTCGCGGCCTCCGTTGCAACCCATGGTTCGCCGCTAGTCTTCGAAGGGATACGGTCGACCTTTGACGTTTTCGAAGTGGTGCCGACGGCAAAGCACACTCATCGGCACGGCACCTCGATCGCAGCCATCGCGTTTGCAAGCAACGTCCTTACGCTCATCGCCAAGCATGTCGCAAAACTCGCGGTCCATTCGGAGAAAGACCTCTTCGGTGGGAGGCGGGTCAGGTGCGCCAAGCGTTTCAGGCCACGCGTCGAATCGAATGTAGTACCGAATTATATCAGCGGCGGCAGCGTTGTCTTGGGCTTCAGCCAACCGGTCCGCCCAAGCGATGCACTGATCGGCCGTCTGGCGATCGATTGTAATACACAGGCCGCGTTTGGTGAATTCAGGAGGGTGGGATTCTTCGTCAGTGTCCTCATCGTACGAGGGCGAGCCGAGGTCCGCGTCCGTGGATAGAGATAAGTCAGCAAAATCACCAGCAACGTAAAGCCAGTCGTCGTCCGAGGCATCGTTCGATCGCAAGCGTTGGATGATAGCTTCAAGCGTTGTCATGAGGACGCTTCAGTCGGCGAACGACACGCGTAACCGGGCACGCGCGAAAGATTCTCGATTCCGTAAACGCCGACTCGCGTGCTCCGGTTCACGCGATGGTTCGCCAGCATCTCAGTCATGCGGTCGCTGATCAAGCACATTGGTGATTTCTCGATCCCAGACTACGATCGCCGTGCCGAACTCCCCGTTTTCATCGGGCTCAGCATCTAGGTACGGTCCAGTACGCATGTGCCCAACATACTTTCCATCACCTTTATAGGTTAGAAGAAAGCTTGATGTCTGGGGCGTACCAGAGTCGGGAGCATGATAGGCATAGGACACGAGATACGTTGGGCCAGTTGGGTCAAATGCCAACGACTGCACGGTCGCGGGAACACCAGACTCCGCAGTTGCATCCTCAACCTGGGCTGCAATGTCGAGTTCCCGTAACGGAGTGAGCGAGTTGATCTCTTTCTGCAAGCTTGCAGTGCGCATTTGCGATTGCACCAGAGCAATGCCTAAAGCCGCAATAGCGGAAAGCAGAAGCACCGTCGAAATCGTGTACCGAGGAATTTTCATAGGTTGATCGAGGCGTAAATAGGCGAACGACACACATCACCGAGCCGGGACAGTCGATGTTCCATTCGTAAAACCCCGCAAGCCCGGCTTCGGTGGATGTGCTGGTTATCCGTCGCTATGAAGTCCGCTACTGCCGAAAAAGATTGCCTCCCGCTCCTTCTTGCTTCTTGCAAATTTATAGAGAAGTGTAAGAGATTTAGGGTCTTTAGGATCGACGGCGGCTAGCAACGCTGGTTGACATTTCAGATCTCGCGCAAAGAAGCCAGGGCCGTTGATAGCCTTGGTGTGAATTGCGTCGTCTATTTCGTATTCGAGATTGATACTGTGAATATTCTTCGGTAGCCAATGCGTCGATTCAACCTTTGCGAAGATCACGTTACCTCGTTTGATTAACTTGCTCATGCGGAGGTAGACGTAGGCAGCGGTGGCTAAACAACCCGCTTGTACCAACGCCATGATAGCCAACTGAATCCACCATGGTTCGTCATTCTGGGGCTCAGTTAGAACGGTGCCCCCTACTCCCATCGCGGTGGCGATGAGGAAGACCATCAAGATACCCTTCAAGACTTCGTTATTCAGAGGCGACATTTGCCGAAGTTTTTTAGTCTCGGCGTTAAGGTCAATCTGTTCCATCTGCGTCAGTCACAATAGTTAAGAGTCTAAGAGTTGTAAGCTTCAGTTGGAGCCAGCTACCGGATAACGGTGGACATGACCGGGGACGCGCGAACGAGTCACCACTTGTCGCAGCGCTGTCGCGTCCTCCGGTCCATGTGTACGCCCGACATGGGCGTGAACTTGTGGGGTGCCGTTTCCTTCGGGAAACCAGTCCCCTGTACGAAAACGGAACTTGAACGAAAGACAGGATACCAAATGTAATCGATCAAGACTAAGTACTAGGCGAAGGCAACTGCGGAAGGGCGACCAACCGTGGGGAGGAAGCCTGCGAAGATGA
>NZ_JACHXU010000063.1 GCF_014192335.1 Aporhodopirellula rubra
GAGATCTTGGTCCTGTCCGACTCTTGATGTAGGCATTAGTGGCATGCTGGCATTGCGATTTGCAGTGCCAGTAAGACCCTGTTGGTGAACCTAACGAGCGATATGTCGGGTACGCCCATCCTTTCTACAAATCGCTTACGAGCATTCCAAAACTGGCTCCGCTCGCCTGCTCTCTTCACGCGCCACTCGAAACAAAAGCAATCTGAAGGCGATAACCAACCTAACAAAATCACGCAAAACACGGGTTCAAGCTTCAAGGTGTAGTTCCTGGTGATCCGCCATCATGATTCGCAGCGCTAATAGTTGTGCCAAATTGCCGTTTGATCTTTGGGTCCCTTAAGGTCTGGATCGTGAACAACACAAGAACAGTCCCCATCGGAAAGATAAAACATTCACATGCTGCGATCGCAATGCAAAACGAGTGATTCTGACGAAGTTGTAGACTATCGGATACAACCAGCATGCACATGGCACATGCAATGCCGGCGACACCGAAGAGAACGAGTGCAAGCGAGAAACCCGTTCCTACAATGCCCATGATGAGCGCGGAAGTAGTAGCCAGTCCGAAAAAGCTTGCAAGAAGGAATTGAAAGAAAGCTAGTGCTTTGAGCGACATGAGACGTGAAGGTTATCTGGGCACGGAGTTTCGAAATCCGGGGGTTTCACTTCTTGGTTCGGATAACGGTAGCGATGTGCGTGCGGCGACGAACGATTCAACGACCTGCCAAACAGCCAAATACGCCGCTCCGTCACAATCGCACTGTTATCCCCTAGTCGCGATGCCCGTAGTTGAACCATAGCTTAGACGCTAAGAGAAAGAGAGACGTGCAGAAGATTGCTGTTAGCGGAACAAATACGGCACAGGCAATGGCGTAAACCAGATTGTACCCCATGCCAACACCGCCATCTGCGTGGGTTCGAAAATCAGGTGAAATGAATGCTAGTGCGAACCAGGTGATCGCAGTAATTGCGATGGTAGCCTTAACACATTTTCGTAGCGATTGACGGGACGCTACGTCGTCCGCTCGAAATTGCGAACAGTACCTTAAAAACCAAATAGCTCCCTTACCGCACACGGCACCAACAAGGAGCATTGGAAAACCTACCATGAAGAAAATTGCTACTACTGCCAAGACGTATCAGCTGGTTTTAGATGGAACGGGTGCGTGGATCGAGAGCACCGGGAGGAGCGTTTCGCCAAACACACAGAGCGCGACTAAAGAAGGTCGAGCGGTAGCCCTCGGTGGGATAACGTCCGCCGTCACCGGGCGGCGAGAGTAAAACTAACCATCAGAAAACGCGTTGACGCCGCTCCGGTGCACGGCATGGTTACCCGCAGCGTTCGATCGCGGGACGGTATGAGCAATCCTGAACCTTGGTGACATATCGGATGCCACGTGACACGTACGCCTTGGCATCTGGACGCAGGTGTTTCAACCAGTCAGGGCGTGCCAGCCCCCGTGCCAATGAGTATAACGCAAGCGCATAGCCGATTGCATGCATGCTGAGGTATCCGCGTTTGCCAACAGACCAAGCAGAATAGCCTGAGCCATGGATGTTAGTCTCGTGCAAAGACGCGTTCGCAGCAAATACCCCCAGGCCATTAAATACAACTAGTAGGTCGGTAAGCTCTTCTTGATCGTCGGTGTCTGGTTCGATTCGTTTCTGTCCAAGGAGAACGACATGACCGATTTCATGCGCAAGTGTCGCAATTACGCCTCCAGGGTCATCGAGGCAATTTACTTCAAGCCAAATTTGGTAACGGCCATCCTTCTCGGCGTATAGCCCGGCAGATGCAGGCGAGACAGCACCATCTAGTCCGATCGCGTTGTCTTCGTAGAAGTTCAGGTCAAGCAGCGAATGGTCGACATCCATTCGATTGGCGACGCGTTTCATAAGCTCGTAAATGCCGTCCTCGGTGCAATCGTATTCGAGCGGCAGGAAATCTGCTGTCGGAAGCATCGTCTCGCGCGACGTGAGGTGGTGGAAACCGAACTCTTGCGTCAACCAATCGAATCGACGCTCGATCCACGCTTTTGTTTCGGCGTCAACAGGGCAAGTCGGTTTAAAGATGCCAAGCATGGGTATGGTTTGGATTTTCAGTCGGGTAAAGAATCCATGTAAGTCCGAGGTTTGAAGGGTGGGAGTCATTTGTCAACAATGACTGGCGACTCGGACCCGTGATCTGGGCAGCTTGGGG
>NZ_JACHXU010000064.1 GCF_014192335.1 Aporhodopirellula rubra
CAGCCAAAATCCCTCATAATGCGGGGAGGACACTTAGGGGGCAACACGAAGCTGAAAAGCATGTCACCCATGCGGACGAAGTCCGCACATGAGGAAGTGAGAATAAGCCTGTGGAAGTGAGAACAAGTGAGTTCGTTGCCAAGCCAAACTTCCCAAACCAGTGAGAACAGGTCACCCGCCTCCGACTTGTTCTCACCACCGAACCTAGTAAACCACCCCCAAATCACTTATTCTCACCCGGTCCGACCGGTAAGAAACAAGTTATTCGACTGAGTCGTAAATTGCCTCTCAGTAATTTACCCGCTCCACAACGTCATCGTCAGCACTGATTCGGTATAACCATTGCGGCATCGCTTGCAGACGGAAATCCCCACACCCACGCTCGATTCAAGGCCCGACGGAAGATGCGACTGCGTTCGACACGATGCAATCTCCTTTCATCGGCCTTTTCTGGTCTGAATGCGGCGAATAACCAAGCGGTGCACCGGAGCCGGCAAGCAACCGGAAACGCTGGTCGAAAACCAACCCGGCCGGCCCGGTGACCGCAGGCGTTATCCGACTGAGGACCTTTTATACACCCTCCCCGCATCGGAGCTTCATGCAAGCGATGATGCTTTTTTCCGACACGGCAAACTTGATCCAGAAGTGAGTCAGCAGATTATGACTGAATCAGACATCGCCAGCATCGAAGACGAAACTGGGCTTGTTCTTCCTGCGGCTTACCGTAACACGCTACTAAACTACCCACAGCCACTAATTGACGCCGGAGATGAACACGGGCAAGGACCAGAAAACTACGAGTTGTACAACAACCTCAAGCCTCTACGAATCGCGAACTGTTACGAATCGGAATACGACGACCATTGCCCGGATTCATTCTTCTTTATCGGCGATAATGGTTGTGGCGAGGCTTTTGCGATTGATACGTCAGACGACTCTTGTCCGGTCTATGTCTTTAGCCCACACGTTGGCGAGTTTGAGGGTACCGAGGATGGAAAGCCGGGTCTACTCTGTGCTACCATCGGTGAATACGTTGAGAGGGTCAAGCGTGGATACAAACGCGGATAACAATCCAATGCACCCGAGCGGCGAAGTCGGGCGTTTTGACAATGGACAATCTCTCGTCGCCGCCGGGTGATTGGTGACGTTCGCCGAAAATCTTTGAAATGAAAATATACGCAACTCTTCTATTTGTCTTCGGCCTTTCAGCAGTTCCCGCAGCGGCGCAAGACGCAATCGCAGACGAACCCGCTGAGCCAAAGGTCACCCAGCATCTCGATGCCGAAAAAATGGACCTCCCATCACGGTTCAAGATGGAGTCCCAGAGCGGGATGAAGGCGACTTTGCGTGATCACGATGGTGGTGTTGATGTGCTTCTTGCCTTCGGCGGGTATCGGCATTTTTCGGGTGCGGTTCGGCTCACTCGAATACTGTTCCGTTTCCCACGTGGCAAGCGGGTTCTTTGCTTGTCAGATAGCAAGCCTATCTATTACGACCGTGGTCGTGAGGTAGAAGAAAAGACCGTTGATTGCTTGAAGGGCTATTTGGTCGTGGATCGCGAACAGAAAAAGATTGAGATTGATTGTGTTGTCTTCGATAACGGAGATTGGCATCGCTTCGGGTGGAACGGTGTATGGGACATCAAGCTGAAACCAAACTTTGACACAGAAGGCCTTTTTGAGAACATGGGAATTGCAGTTGCCGACGATTCCGCCCAGTAGAACAGGTGAACGGCGAACCATGGGTTGTTACGGAGCCGGGCTTGCGAGCGTTTTGCCAATGGAACATCAACCGTCCCGGCCCGCAAAACGCTACCGTTCGCCGACACAAGTTGAACCTCGTCCGGAAACAAGTGTCTAGCTGATTACAGGTCCGAATTCTCCCGAACTCCACGCATTCGTTTTGAACTCGTAATGGCGAAGAAACTCACCGACAACCAATTTCGACATCAAGCGATTGAGGCATTGCTAGTGGGCGCGGTTGAGAATGGCGTAATCGATCCTGCTGGCAAGACTGATGGCGAGCTTAGAGACGCATTTTGTGAATACCTGCAAGTCATTGTGGACGCACCGGAGGAAGTAAAAGAATCCATGTAAGTCCGAGGTTTGAAGGGTGGGAGTCATTTGTCAACAATGACTGGCGACTCGGACCCGTGATCTGGGCAGCCTGGGGCTGC
>NZ_JACHXU010000065.1 GCF_014192335.1 Aporhodopirellula rubra
AAACAACCTTGCCAGCCCAGTTAGCTTCTGGCAATGAGCGTCAAAAATGATTTTTTGACGCCATCTATAAATTGCGTTTCGGGTTTGAGTTCACGTCGACTCATTTTCGATGGCATTCAATTGGAAAGTGACGAAGTGATATGTTCGAGATCGGAGTTGTCGATGATTCTGCAATCAACAAGCGTTTCTCGTAGCACACGAACCAACTCAATATCCGTCGCATTCAGCTCAAGTACAATTGTCTGCAACGCGTCCAAGCCATACAGGTACGACAACCCTGAATCTGTCGACTGGCTATCATCGAGCCATAGCCATTCTAGCTGCTTGAGTTTGGCCAGATGGCGCAAGCCAGCATCGGTGACGGACGAATGTCGCAGGTCCAAGGCGCGAACGTGTGGATGTTCGGTCGCGAACTTTCGTAGCGCGTGATTGTCGAACGCAGCGTATGGGCCAAAATCCCCGGAATTGATGTACACGTTCATTGTGATTGGCACTATCCACTGGTCGAATTCGTTGGGGTGGTGTGGATCGATATCATTCGCTCGCAGCCATACGATTCTCCCGTTGACGTAACCGACTGACGAAACATGCTTGTCAATGATTGGCCGCACCGACTTTTTCACGAAACTCTGTTTCTGAACGCGGCGAAATTGAATCAGCGCGACTGAAAAGGAAGCCCCAAGCGCCGCCATCACTAGTAGGATCGCTCGAATAGAGAACTGCCAACGTGAAACGCCTGTCGAACTCATCTTGAAATCCCAAATGGTTATTAAATCAACGGCCTTGCCGCTGTCTTCATGTAGCTTGGGGGATTAGAGCCTCTCTTTGCCGAGACGATGCGCAGGAAATCCAACACGTAAAGTCCGACGAACGTCCGACGTCACCGAGGCCCGGGAGTGACGTCTCCATTTCATTTAACCGATCCACCGGGCCTTCGGTGCACGTCATTGTTACTCACTCGTCCCCGAAACAAAGCACGAAGCCATCCGAACGCAGATGGCGGTTTCGAACGGTAGATTTCAGCAGGTATTCCGAGCAGCATCGGTCCGAAGAGAACGCATCCGTCAATCCGCGAACCAGATTCCACTGCGTTGTGGATAGTGTCCAGCATCGCACCGCGACTGGCAATCGCAGTGAAACGATCACGGTCGTTTTCGTTGTGAATCATCTGTGTCGCAATTTCTGCGCATGCGGCGAAAAGCGGCTCGGCGATAAATGGAAATTCGCGCCTACGGCCTCGTTCGTCATTCGCAAAAAACGTCTGCGGTAGAGTGAGGGACCATTTGTGCCCGATTAGAACGAGCCCAAACGCTTCGGGAGGCCAATCAATCAGCCTCCTAACCGTTAATGCATCCTCGTGAAGTGATGCGGCGCGTTTTTCGAGCTCGTCATCGACGAGAGATGCGTCTGCGAGCAGTTCAATCGCAGCGTTCAGAGCGTTTCGATCAACGTCGAGCGTCAAGTTCTTCAGTCGGGTAACGTCGGACATCACGGGGCACGGAGAGTTGACTATCCATTGCGAAAAACCCCGCAAGCCGTGCTCCCGTGCATGTGTACGCCCGACATGGGCGTGAACTTGTGGGGTGCCGTTTCCTTCGGGAAACCAGTCCCCTGTACGAAAACGGAACTTGAACGAAGGACAGGATAC
>NZ_JACHXU010000066.1 GCF_014192335.1 Aporhodopirellula rubra
GTAACCGTTCACAGCCCGGTTCAATGAATCAGGCGGCAGCAGGGGCGCTTGGCTCAGATATTTTTGGCAGGAGAGATGGTGCGGCATCACCGGAGAACTTGGCTCGCATCGCTTCAATCAGATATTCGTAGGCGTTGTGGTTTTGGAGACGGCAGGTTTCGGAAATTGTTAAGATTCTCTCCAGGTAACGACTACCCGATGAACTCTGTGTCCCGAAGCTCAGTTTGCGATAAATCACTGCTGGACGAAGTGTCCGCTCGGCTGTGTTGTTGGTTGGCTCGATTCCCTCTACGTTCAAGAAAGTCCAAAGGTGTTCTTTGCGAGGCAGGATTTCGTCGCAGAAACCCATCAGTTGCGAATTGCCGCTCCAGCTACCGCGCAGCAGGTAGCTGTTGAATTGATCCCGAATCGGCCCAGCTAAACGCTGAAAGCCTCGCCAAGTGATCTCGCCGGACTTGTATCTCCGCCACTGCTCGAAAAGATGGCGTTGCTCTCGCATCAAGTCGTGCCCCAAACGCTTGACTTGAGCGTCACTGGAATCGATTAGCTTTTGAATGTCACGTTTCAAATGAGCCCAACACCACTGAAGTCGTTTACCATCAAGGTACATCTTGGCTCGGTCACAATTGATGATGATTCCTGAATAGTCACCGACAAGCGAAACAAGCGACTCCCGCGATCGTTTGCCGAAGATGCCAAAGACAGCAAACATCGGTGCGACGGCCACCCACAGCCAAGCCTTCATCGACTTCTCTTGGGTCGGCGATTCATCGACAAAGAGTTGCGATTGCCTCTCCAGTTCACCGCGAAGTTGTTCGTAAGGTGTGGCGATCGACTCACTGACGAGGTTTTGAATTTTCACTGTCCAAGCGGGACTGCAAGGAATGTTCAGCAGATCCCCCAGGAACATCGAAGTGCGTCGTTTACTTTGGCGAAAGTGCCCCATCAACAGGCCGGTAAATGCTGCCAGTCGCGGTCCGCACTGGCCCGTCGGCACCCCGGCGGGCAGTTCTGCTCGGGTGGTGATTCCACAACAAGGGCAGTGGCCACGAAAGAGTTGGTATTCATCGACGATGGGCTCGATTGGCGGCAAATCCCAGACCTGATGCCGCTGCGGATCGGAGGTATCCGGTTGCAGTTCCCCACCGCAGCGACGGCAAGCTTCGGGATAGCAGGGTGTGAGGGTTGCACATTGTTCGCTGGGGATCAGTTCTCGCAGATGTCGCTTGTGGCCTTTCTGCCCGCCCTGTTTTCGTTTCTTGCCCGAGCGTGGTTTAGGTTTTGGCTTGGCGTGAGGATGCTCGGTGCTTGGCGGCAACGAAGAATTGCGAGGAGTCAGTTTCTCAACTTGGTTGGTAAGGCTTTTGACTTGTTTCTCAAGCTCATCAATTTGGTCAAACAAAGCCAGCACGATCGCTTTGACAGCGGGCGTCATTTCGGCTTCGAGTTCCGGCGGTATCTTGCTCATGCAAGTATTGGGGCAGAAAACCGATCCTCGTGTCCAGAGAGATCCTCAAATTTGTTGCACCGCCCCGTGAACGGTTAC
>NZ_JACHXU010000067.1 GCF_014192335.1 Aporhodopirellula rubra
TCCTGTCCGTAAACGTCCTTCATCGTTGGCCTCCGTGGAATCGAGATGCCTCGATTCTACAAGATTGCCGAAGTTATTTCCGAACAAGTCCTTAAGAACAGAAAATCTGTGGAAACAAGGACACCGCGCATGGCGTAAAAACATGAGTCATCAAACTCCAATCCATCGGCACGTGCCGCCTGGAACAACGTGAGGAATCCGTCGATTTCGTCGGCTTCAACGGGGCGACGAAACGCAAGCGTTGTCAGTCGCTGCAAGTTTTGGCGAGCCGCCTCTCGTTCACCGATCAACTCATTTGGTGACACTGTGAGTAGTCTATTGCGAGACCTCGCATCGGCAGCGGCATACTCTAAGGATTCGGTTGCTGCTTGAAGGAACTTCTCCGCATGAATCGGAGATATGATCAAAGTTTCTGAAGCATTGTTGAAACCTTCTCCGCCTGCAATATCTTGAGGTAGGGATGTGCCAGCGTTAATGTGAATATCCAACAAATCACGAATGGTGTTTGAATACTCGTTGCGATTGAGACGGCGAAAGTTGGCGGGGCCAGCTTTTTCGCCCTGGGAAAAGATGGCTTTACGCGTCTCGGATTGAATCCAATCGATGAGTGATTTTCTATCCGCGGATTGGAGTGTATTCTCGTCCGCAGGAGGCATCGATTGATCCGATAAACGGGCGCGAACATTACTCCAGGCACCGTATTCGTTTGCCAACGAATCCGAATGCTGAAGACTCGCGACGGAGAACGATTCGCCTTCAGAGTGACAATCGCCGCAGTTGGTTACCAATGTCTTGATCACATCGCTGTGCGACATTTGCTCGATCTTAAACGATTCTCCAGCTCCAAGGCTGCTCGCAAGAAAAAGCGAGCATAGAATGGAACGGATGAGCTGATATCGTTGAGACAGGTGATGCATTACGTTGCGTACTGTTTGAGCAAGCGGGGAAAATTCCGTTGGCAAATGTATGGCCGTTCCTCAGAACACTCGCCGAGCGATGTCCAAGAATCGGTCACGGGCCGACCACTGAGCGCCACTGGTGCATTGCGTCATAAAGATTGCGATCATGCCGGACTTCGGGTCGACTGACAGATCCGTTCCATAGGCGCCGTCGTGGCCAAAGAGGCCGTTTCGCAAATGGTATCCCAGGCTGTAGTTGACGTCCGTTTGCCCCGTTTGCTTCTTGCGTAACTCGTTCATCGACTCAGGCGAAAGATACCGTCTCCCGTTCAGCTCTCCGTTATTTGCGAGCATCCGTCCGTACTGAAGTATGTCATGAGACGTCGAGAACAATCCGCCACCCGCTTCGGGGAACCGGCCAGCTTTTTCGTAGTAGGGCGAGCTCAGAAAATACACGTTTCCCTTTTGGAATTCTGTTTTCTTCTCGTTTGGGCCGTATGCACCTGCTATGCGGGATACCTGTGCTTCGGGGTGTGTCCCATTCGTTGTTGAAACTCGTGATGGTCTCTCTAGTAAAAACGTAAGTGATCGGGTTTGAGTGGGCAACAAGCCCCACCTCCTGGAGCTCG
>NZ_JACHXU010000068.1 GCF_014192335.1 Aporhodopirellula rubra
TCATTGAGTTGAATCCTTGTGTTTGTTGGGTGGAGTAAATGTGACAAGCAGCCCCAAGCTGCCCAGATCACGGGTCCGAGTCGCCAGTCATTGTTAACAAATGACTCCCACCCTTCAAACCTCGGACTTACATGGATTCTTTATTGCGACGAATTGGTTGACTGCTCGACGGTGCTGAACCGCTTCGCACATGGATGCCTTGCATCGCGTCCTTTGGTTGATCGCGATTTGCTTGACGGAACATGCTGGTTGCAACGCGACGATTCGCACCTGCACCCGAGTTGGTTCTCAAGCTTCTCTTGCTGGGTTCACGGTTGATCGGCAATCACCGGTCACCCATCATTGCATTCGCAACGCCACTCGATCATTCCATCACGGCTCATCTTCTCGACTTGGTTGGCTTTGCATCGTTTCCAGCTTTGTTGTTTCGCCATCCGGCCTGCCGTACAATTTCACTTCATCTGACCGGGCCCGGCCATCCCGCCCCGCACGCAATAACCAATGCATGCTGCGGAGTGGCGGTGGAGACCAACAACAAGTGGAAATCCGGTTTCCGCCACCACGCAGATGCTTCCCGTTACCCGACTGAAGATGCGTTTCAGCGTACTGATTTCAGCGTACTGATTTCAGCGACTGGCTTTCGACGTTTGGCTCCAGCGACTCTCCTGAAGCGACAAACCCAAACGTTGTTGCAGCAACTTCTTGAACGGTGACATTTCCCTTCTTGAATTGCTGGTGTTCCAGCATCGCTAACAAGTTCTCAACTTCATTCGGGATCGCTAGCAACACGAACCTTGGTTCGTCGTTGAATACACTGTCCGGCAAGAAGGCAAACAACTCTTCCCCGCCCGCCATTATCAACCTTCTCTCCAATCGTTCATTCTCATTGATTTCGCAAAACTGGGCTGACTGTATGCCCCAACGCTCAATGCGTGCTGGATCGTCCCAAACGCAAACGACATGCGATTTTAATGACTCTAGTTGCTTGGTTGTGATTCCAGGTTCGCTCGATAACGCGAACTTCCAGCGTTTAGCGCGTGGACGAATTTCCTCACTATTTCGCGACCCAACATAACTTCCGCCACCTCCAAATCGCTTTGCTGACTGCTTGTCCCACTCTAGGCCTGATTCCCGTAGGTCGTCGCGATACTCCAACGCGATCTCTCGCCATACGGCCGCGTACAACGAAACTTGACCGTTTTCACGATCCAAGACCAATGCTTTGGCATTGCTCGATTTGGCCGCACGCTCCCATGGCATGCGTCCCGCGAGATATGCTGCGATCACTAGGGCGACAACTAGGATGCCTTTGATGCTAACTTGAAACCATGTCTTTTTCATGCAACAATCATCCATTGTGCTCAGGTCGAACGCAAGCCTTAACAAGAACGACGGAAGCGGGGAACCAAGATCGAGATAGGGGCCCGGTTGCCCGGGACCCCTCTCACACCACCGGACATGCGGATCCGCATCCGGCGGTTCGTTTCTTGGAAGCAAA
>NZ_JACHXU010000069.1 GCF_014192335.1 Aporhodopirellula rubra
CTCCGCACGAGGCCGCGTTCGTGAACAGCCGCGGCGATTTTGTTTCGGGTCAGCCTCGCGGCTTCGGAGAACAAATCATTCGGATCCATGGCGTGACCCTCCCCCATGCACTTTTCGAACTACTTTTGCGACATCTCTTCGAGACCCATCAGATCAGGACCAATCAGATCGGGCACCCACGATCGCGATCCCGGATTTCGCCCCACTCATCGATCAAGCGGGCTATCGAAGCTAACGCTTCCCAGCGACCGATCAAGAAAATACGCTCGAAAAAGTTCAAAAAATCTGAACAAAACCACACCACGGGATTGCACCTCCCCCCCAAAGAAGCCAAAATCCACCCCTTTCCCGACACCCCCGCGTTTATTGCGACAGGGTGTCGCCTATAAACATGTTAGGCGTCCCTAGACTTTTGGCATTTCGCATCGAACAAGATGACAGCGATGGACGCGAATCCTTTGGTCCATACACATACCGCATTTATGACGGTGATCGGTTGATTGCGCGTTTCTGGCACGATTACCGCGGTGATGACCACGGCATTGACTTGCTGGTGGGTACCAAACTCGACTGGCCGTTTGGACGCTTCTTTGAATTCGTTGGCGGCGGTGGCCCTGAACCGCTATGTGTGACTGAACGTGGCGCATCCTATCTGCAATCATGTCTCGCGGCGCACCGGGACGCCTAACATGGTTTTTACGCTAGGCCTTCGGCACACCTTCGTTCTATGGCAACGCTCGCTGGCTTTGGTACAATCTCTCGTAGTTCAGGCATTGTTCGCTTCGTTTAGGGCGGTGTCGTAAAAACCTTCCGTTATCCGCCACTCATGAACCCAAGTCTCCACAATCTTCCCGCCGAATTGCCCGACGGTTGGTTTGTAACGCCCTCTGATCGCGCCGCACTGCTCGCCACTGAACTGGCGCGTGAACTTCCTTCAGGCCACTTGCTTGACGGCTTGGCGCTTGATGTCGTCGCGCATCGCGATGGAACTGACGACATCCTGTGCCGGCAGCGCAACCATCCTAATCGCTTCATCGTTGTTCATCTAACTTGGCTCGGACGCACTGAAGTCAATGCTGCCCATCCAGCAGTTGAGGTGAGCGGCACATTCGACGAGTTCCTAGCATACGAGCGTGATATTAACGCCGAGTGACCGTGGCGGATAACATGGTTTTTACGCTAGGCCTTCGGCACACCTTCGTTGTTTGGCAACGCTCGCTGGCATTGGTACAATTTCCAGTAGTTCAGGCGTCGCTCGCTTCGTTTAGGGCGGTGTCGTAAAAACCTTCCGTTGTGCGACTCAATCAAACACGATGGCCACCTTCAACGTTGACGATGCATTGCTTGCCTAC
>NZ_JACHXU010000070.1 GCF_014192335.1 Aporhodopirellula rubra
CGGTTTCTGACGCTGAAACTTGCCCAAGAGATTGCAAAAGACTAACTTCATTCATGATGGTCTCCCCGTCGGTTGCCGCCGACGAAAATTGGAAAATTGCGGAGGGCAGATTCTGCCCTCCGGGAGACCATCTTTCAACTTTCAACAATTATTGGGACGCTTCCTGATTCATACCTATTGGCGCTAGAGCGACGCCGTTCTCTCCTTGGTTGGCTCTACCCTTCGCCACCACCAGAATCCCATGGCAACGCTACCCAAGCCGTTCGCATGCTCCTTGATGCGTCGCCAGCATTCACGGACGCTGTTACGTTTGACGAATCCGAACTCGCGAACATCGAGGCTGAGGCTGCCCAGATGGAACGCCGATCATAGCGCACCGGTCACATAACATGGTTTTTACGCTAGGCCTTCGGCACACCTTCCTTGGTTGGTCACGCGGGCTGGCATTGGTACAATTCCTCGTAGTTCAAACATCGCTCGCTTCGTTTTGGGCGGTGTCGTAAAAACCTTCCGTTGTGTGCCAGAACCGAACATCATGAACGAGTCCTTTGACATAGTTCCCGGCACTTCGGTCGGCCCGTTTCGTTTGGGCATGTCTCGCTCGGAGATACAGGCGTTGTTCAAATGCCCGATCACCAGCTTTTTCAAAACTCCGGACTCCACGCAGAGAACAGACGATTTCTCGCTTCTCGGCGTCGACGTTCATTACGGCGATGATGGCTCGGCAAACTACATCGAGGCGCACATGCCGGTGCAGTACAACGACGTCAAACATCACCTCGATGGCAACCTCGTAACGGGATCGACCGTTGGCCAACTTCGTGAAATTTGCGAGTTGCTTGGGCATCCGCTGGTTGACTTCGATTGTGGATTCGAGATTCCCGCCCTCGGCCTAAATGTATACAGCCACGACTACGTGTCTGACGAATCATCCGTTGATGCAATCTCTGTCATGGGCAGCGTCTAGGCACACAACATGGTTTTTACGCTGAGACCTTCGGCACACCTTGCACCTTTGGCAAAGCGGACTGGTCTTGATATCATCTTCGGTAGTTCTGACATCGTTTGCTTCGTTTAGGGCGGTGTCGTAAAAACCTTCCGTTGTGCGACTCAATCAAACACGATGGCCACCTTCAACGTTGACGATGCATTGCTTGCCTACCTCGGCGGCGCCCCAAATAGCGGTGGCATCCAACCCGCAACGATGCAGAAACGCCTCGCCGAATTCGCTGGTGACTCGCTCGACGAGATCAAACCCGTTGTTGATG
>NZ_JACHXU010000071.1 GCF_014192335.1 Aporhodopirellula rubra
CCATCGCTGCGGCGCGAGACCGATCCTATTCGGTGGCAAGTCGCAATCTGCGGGATCTCGCCGAACTGACGATCTCTGCCAAACAATGTCAGCGGATCGCCATTCGCATCGGCACCGAACGACTTGACGAACAACAGCAAGCGATCGACCGCTACACCGCCGCCGGGATCCCCGAGCAACAACACGGCCAAAGCGATCATGCACCGGCGAACGGTTGGAACGGACGCGCTGCGGTGATTCAGGGTGACGGCGGCCGCGTTCAGATTCGTGACACGTTCTGGGGACAGGAGAAGCCGAGTGACAAAAAGCATCGCTGGTGGCGAGAGACTCAGGCCGGCGTGTTACAAACCTATCAATCCAACCCATCGGACGTGGATCCTCACCCCGAAGTGCCCGAGTGCCTCACCGACCCACTGTGGATCATCCCAAAAATCAATGAAATCCACCGCGGTAGCGGGTCGGCCAGTGATAGCGATCGCGAAGCGTCACCGGGCAACCCGACATCACCGAGGCAATCCATTTCGACAGATTCAAACCTCCCGTGCAGCCAGGCATCTCGAAAAGATCATAAACGCTGGAGCGGAGGCGACCCTCTGGTGCAAACGATCGTTGCGACTCGGCAGGGATACGATCATCTGGGATTGGCCCTTGCCGCCGAAGCGTATCGACGCGGCTTCAATAAATCGAAAGTCAAAGCGTTCATGGGCGACGGCTTGAAAGTGAACTGGTCGTTGTGGGCGACTCACTTCTCGCACTACACGCCGATCGTCGACATCATGCATGCGTTGGCATATGTCTACGGTGGTGCGATCGCTTCGTGCGGCCGGATCGAAGACGGTTGGCAGTTGTATGTGCAGTGGCTGCAATGGACCTGGAGCGGTGAGGTCGCTCGGGTCATCACCGCGATGAAGGAGCGTGCCGTCGATCAGGAAGAAGTTCCCGAAGACTTGCGTCGGGGGATCACTTACCTGACAGGCAACGCTTCGCGGATGAAGTATGCGGAGTATCGGCGTGCCGGGCTTCCGGTGACCACTTCGCCGGTGGAATCGGCTCAGAAGCAAATCAATGAGCGAATCAAGGGCACCGAAAAGTTCTGGCGAGACGGTTCACTCGAACCGCTGCTGCAACTCAAGGCGGACGACCTGAGCGAAACACACGACCGAGACGCCTTCTGGCATCGCCGAGGCCAAAGAAACGACGGCTTCCGCCATCGACGTCGCAACACCAAAATCAAAGAAACCTAACAAACCCTGTCATGCACCC
>NZ_JACHXU010000072.1 GCF_014192335.1 Aporhodopirellula rubra
ACAGGCTCGGTACTACGACCTCTGCTGACTTCTACTCGCACGAACCGGGTCACCCCGGCCGCCCCGCCTTTCAGCCGTAGTTGCTTACTCACGGGTACGCTTGCAGATCTCCCCGAATAAGGGACGTGAACTTTCGCTGCACAAGTGCGTCGTCTACAGACGGTCTTGTCGGAAACGGCTTTGTGGTCCTCGGGCCACTCACCTCAAGATTCGCCTGCCTCGACGGCGTTTCTGTTCGTCACCTCACAGCTTTGGCGAGAAGACGCCCAGCGACGAGATTGGTGCTGGATTAACGGTCATCTTCGCAGACTTCCTCCCCACGGTTGGTCACCCTTCCGCAGTTGCCTTCGCCTAGTACTTAGTCTTGATCGATTACATTTGGTATCCTGTCTTTCGTTCAAGTTCCGTTTTCGTACAGGGGACTGGTTTCCCGAAGGAAACGGCACCCCACAAGTTCACGCCCATGTCGGGCGTACCGATGCACCCAAGTCGCGGAGTCGAGCGGTTTGACAATTGACAATCTTTTGCCGCGACTGGGTGATCGCGGTCGTTCATCGATAGAATGCCGGCCTCCCTCTGACTCAATCCAATGGATGACGATGCCCTAATCGTAGTGTTCACGGTATCGGGCGCTGCATTAGGATCCCTCTTCGCATTCGTGATTCCTGGCGCAACTCCGGAATTGATCGTCACCAGTGCGACGGTTTATGGTGGACTCGGCGCGCTCGTCGGTGGCGGTAGCGTCGCGTTATCCAAATCGCGACGCAAACGCGATAACGCAAGGTCAACTCGACGCCCTGCTGTACACAAACCTGTTCAACAAAATCGCCGTGCGGCTGCGCATCCGAACGTCCCAACGCCGCAGCCGTTTCGCAAACGGCTAGCAAAATTCACTGACCAGGACGAATCTGAGGTAATGACCGAAACCGATTCATTCAAATCCAGAATGCCATTTTGGTCGGCTGTTGATTTCCTCATTCACGTACCACCGAAATCAGCACAAGTGATTCGCGCATGCTTGGTCGCGATTCGCCGCGCCGTGCGCGGCAATGGAAATACGTAGACGCTTCGGAATGGTAAATTCCCGTAGCAATCTGCTATAACTGCAAACGTCGCAGCACGGAGTACGTGAACTCAAACCCGAAACGCAATTTATAGATGGCGTCAAAAAATCATTTTTGACGCTCATTGCCAGAAGCTAACTGGGCTGGCAAGGTTGTT
>NZ_JACHXU010000073.1 GCF_014192335.1 Aporhodopirellula rubra
AAAACGAACCGACAGAGCGTGATGAAACCCTCGGTAAATTCAACTATGTTCTACCAGCATGAAATCCCGAAGTTATTTCCGAACAGCTCCTAAGTCAATCCCATCACGCCGAATTGCTTTATCCCATCCTCTTTGTGCTTCAACCCACAACGAAGTTCGGCATTGAACTGTGCTGCTATGTTTCCATCTTCCTATGGTTGACTTGCACCGTTTTTGCTGCGGCCTATCTCGTGTCGTATGTTGCTGGTCGATTCCTCGCCGGATACATTGGCATTAGAGAACACGATCCGTTGCAACCAAAAAGCGGCGGGTAACAATGTCGTGCACGCGGAGCACGGCTTGCATGCTTTCACAAATGGAAGGTCGTCTCTCCGTGCCCGGTGACGACCACCGTTATTTGCACGTGAGGACACAATGCAACACATCGTCGATGCGGTTGCCGATGCATTAAACAATGCGATCCATGAGTTCGTGAACGCTTACGACGAGACGGTTTACGCCGTCGCGCTAGTGCCTTCCTCTGTTGGTTACCATGTTCATTGCGCCATAGCGACGGAAGAGCGATTGGCGTCGTGTGCTGAAAGTTACAAGAACAATCTAGATTCAGCCACGAAGCAAACATGGCTGCGATGGGCGAATCCAGATGACGGCTGGTTTCAAGATACTCACAAACACTTCGAGGCTGCGTCCGCGTTGTTATCCGATGCTATTCGTGGTGGAGAACTCTCAGAATTTGACGAGCGAATTGTTGAAATGTTGTGTGAGGCGTTGAGTATCGTCGTAGCATCCGACGCTGCAATGACAGATGCGGTTTTCAGCGTAACGCACGGTGTGGAGCCACAGGAATTCTTGTACTGGGCATCAAAAATCAACGTTGATCAAAAGCTCGAACGTTTACAATCAGAGTTTGCCGCGAGTCAAGAGGCTGAATCTCAGATCGAAATCTAGGCGGAAGCAGCAAATAACCATCACATCCACCGAAGCCGAGCTTGCGAAGTTCTACAAATGGAACATCGACTGTCCCGGCTCGGTGATGTGTAACAACTATGAAGTCCGTTGTTTGGCAAGTGGGTTTTGACTCTGTTTTGTCTTACTTCATTTTTTTTCCGCTGGTGGAGGTGAGGTGCCGTTCGCCGGA
>NZ_JACHXU010000074.1 GCF_014192335.1 Aporhodopirellula rubra
AGGAATTGGGGTTGGATGATTTTGGGTATTTCGTGGAAACTATGTGCAACACACGGAGGTTTCCATGATCAAAAAGTATATCGTCCGGCTTTCGGACAAGGAACGTGACGCCTGTCGGTGCGTCATCAAGGCACTCAAGGGTTCATCGCAGAAGGTTCGCCGCGCTCAGATGCTGCTCAAGGCGGATGCCGATGGGCCAGCATGGACCGACGCGAAAATCGCTGATGCCTTCAACGCTCGCGTGCAAACGATCGAAAATCTGAGAAGGCGTCTCGTCAACGATGGGTTTGAAGTCGCTCTCAACGGAAAGCCACGTGCGAAACCACCCACGCCGGCCAAGCTCGATGGTAAGGCGGAGGCCAAGTTGATTTCGATGCGACTGGGCAAGCCTCCTAAGGGGTTTGGCAAGTGGACGCTACAATTGCTGGCCGACCAATTGGTCAGTCTCGAAGTCGTCGACTCGATTTGCCCGGAAACAGTGCGCAAGACGCTAAAAAAAATCGCATGACGAAACGGATGATTGAGTACTGGGTGATCCCGCCGGAGAACGATGCCGAGTTTGTCGCGTGCATGGAAGAAGTGCTTGAAACGTACGAAAAACCGTACGATTCATCCCATCCGGTCATCTGCATGGACGAGCAGCCTGTGCAATTGCTCAAGGAAACCCGCGTTGCGATTGAGGCAACGAAGGACCATCCCAAGCGAGTCGACTACGAATATGAACGCAATGGAACAGCCAGCATCTTCATGTTCACAGAGCCTCTCTCGGGGTTTCGCCAAGCGACCGCGCGTTCACAACGCACGAAAGCCGACTGGGCACGTGAAGTCGCCCATCTTCTGGACACACGCTATGCCGATTGCGAAAAGGTTACGATGGTGCTGGACAATTTGAATGTTCACACCAAGGGTGCTTTCTATGAAGCCTTTGAACCTGCGATCGCGCGGGCCTACGTGAAGCGAATCGAGTTTGTGTTCACTCCAAAGCATGGTAGTTGGCTGAATGTTGCCGAATGTGAACTCAGCGCGATGACGCGACAGTG
>NZ_JACHXU010000075.1 GCF_014192335.1 Aporhodopirellula rubra
GGACCCACTGACTGGAGAGCCGTGTGCGGGAGAACCGCACGCACGGTTCGGAGGGAGGGGAGTCCGGCTCAACCGGACTTCCCTACCCCTATCGGGGGTGGGTGGATTTTGTGTCGGCCCTTCAGGCCTTAGGGTTTTCTGTGGGGGTATCCGGTGGCTGACGCCACCGGCATTGGTTGTGTCGGCCCGTTGGGCCTGGGGTGGCTGGTTTTTGGGGGACGTGGTTGGAGGCTGTGGGGATCAAATTGGCGGAGCAATTTGGCGACTATGGGGTGGCTGGTTTTCTGGGGGAGGTTGGTTGGCGGCTGAGGCTTGGGGTGTTTGGAGTTGTGTCGGCCCGTTGGGCCTGGGGTGGCTGTTTTTTGGGGGACGTGGTTGGAGGTTGTGGGGACAAATCGGCGGAGCAATTTGGCGACTATGGGTTGGGGCGTTGAGTGGCCGAAGAAAAGGCAGTCGGTACCGTTGCGGCTTTTCGGTACCGCACACGTTTCTCTCCGGCGGAGCAGGGTGCAGCATGCCACGCCAGGCGTCCGCTGAAGGAATTCCACTTCGGTTGCGACCAGCGGTTTGTCGGTCGGCAATCGAGCATTGGATCAAGCCTGGCGTCCGGTCGGCATCGAGCACGACGGTTGTTGGTCGGAGCAGTGAGTCGAATAACGTCGGCCGTCGCCGGGCGGCGAGAGCCAAACTAACTATCGGAAAACGCCTTGACGCCGCTCCGGTGCACGGTGTGGTTCTGCTGCGTTTGGCGCTGAGGACGCTAGCGAGCAAGCGGCCCTGAGTTCTGGTTTGGATGTTGCCCTGCGAACATGATTGCAGTAGCCGCGATGGTAAAAAGCGATCCAACCGTCACTGTGGCCCAGATGGTGTTGTGAGGAACAGCGATGTCCTCGGGAAGCATCGCGTAATAGGGAGCCATGCTAAGGACTTGTTCGGAAATAACTTCGGCAATCTTGTAGAATCGAGGCATCTCGATTCCACGGAGGCCAACGATGAAGGACGTTTACGGACAG